>NZ_JBSWVW010000002.1:0-1255520 GCF_056159765.1 Vibrio sp. ABH4_348
CGCAGTATGAAGCCTAGTTAAACTCGCCCTTGGGAGCTCATATTCTGTCTCATTTCGTCGTCAAAGAACTTGGAAAGGACTCGTCATTCCCCTGCGTTCTCTTCCTTGAACTGAACCAGAATATGTAGCTCTGAATTCTGCATCTTGAAGTTACTTGGGCATATATCTTGTTAGCTGAGCTTATCCAAAAAAGATGTGCCATTTTCTGGCTTGGCCGAATTGAAGAAGTCGGCAACCGTGGCGCCGACGTCCGACATAGTTTCACGTCTGCCAATCTCAACACCATTTAATCCATGTTTGAATACCATTAATGGCACTTGCTCTCTGGTATGTTTGGTATGCCCAATAAACGGATCGTTACCGTGATCGGCCATGACCAACAGCACATCATTTTCTTCAAGCATTTCCACCACTTGACCTAGCCCCAAATCGGAACGCTCTAAAACGTTCCAATAACGTTTGGGATCTTGCTGATGACCAGACAAATCGGTTTCCTGAACATTCAGGCAAAAGAACCCATGTTTTTGTTCTGATAAGTCTTTGTGAAGCAGAGAAAATAAGGTATCGGTATCGACCAATGATTTGTACGACACACCTTCGTCATTGCGAACAATATCCGCCACTTTTCCATACAGATAGGTTTTTACATCAACTTGGTTTAGCAGATGCGGAATTTGGGTCAGGTGATTTACGCCATAACCTAAGTGCACTACCTGAAAACCGTTTTCATACACCCCCGTATCGGGTGTATTAGTTCCTATGTATGCTGGTTTGCCCGATTGATCAGGTTTGACTTCAAGAGCCGAAAGAATTCGCTCTGTCGTCCCGATATGACCGCCAAATGCGATGTTTCGACCGACAGGATTCGCCGAACGGACAATATCGGCGATGGTTTTCACATGTTCAAAGGCGATCGCCTCAAAATTCGCACACATGTTGTAAACCTGCCCAAGGTCCGCCTCTAAGTTGTCACCTATTACTAAAGACTCTTCGACCACCAGCACTGACAGCCCTTGTACTGTGTGGCGGCGCACCACAATATGGTTCTCTTTTAGCGCGGTCTCAATATCGTCAATTGATTCTTGAAAAGGCTTAACTAACGGGCTCTCCGGACGAGTACCCATGATTTCCTGATGGCCCATAAAGGTATCGCCACCTTCATGTGCTAGCTCAGCAACACCCGTATTCGCGTTGTCATTTTTGACCATTACCGACTGAGTATTGCTAACTAGATTAATCAGGCCAAGCTTTTCTAGAACGGGTAAAGATTTAAGGGGAAAATGATTAAGTAATTTGGCTGCAGTATGCGAACCAATATCTTGAGGCCTAACGCTTGGTACATCAGGCATTTCACCAATACCAAAGCCATCAAGCACCACAACAATAAATCTCGCCATGTCACGACCTCATACTAAGTTGTGTTCCAACTGCATCATAAAGACCAATTAATTCAGGTTTGCCGCTTTGAATCCCTTCGACAATGGCTAAATCACTGCGAGTCACAAAAACTTGTGTTCGACATGCCATGATAACCGGTGAACCAACAGGCAGTTTTTTCTCAAGACGCAAGTGGTAGTCAATAGAGCTAGGGTCGTCATTAAACACAGCGACCTGTTCTTGTGTGCGTTCCAAAGCATGAGTTTGAACCAAAGCGTGGGATAAGTTACCTCTTCGGTAATAACCTCCACCAAAGCAATAACAATGTTGCTCAAACTGGTGTGACACTTCCGAAAGATAAATTAAGGCAATTTTCTCCGGCTGTGCTTCCATCAACGCGTTGTATGGCGTGGTACCTGTTAGAGCATGTCCCGGCTCGGCATGCGTTCCACCCAAGTCAGCAATATGTGGAATGGTTTTCACGCAGTTAAGTGAAGGTACGTTAATATGCCAAGGCTTGTAGCCCATTGCTTTTAGTCCATTTACCGCCAGTTTAAGCGTCTCGGCGTTGGGTGTTGTTTTGGCTTCTTCACCAGCAATCAAGAAACAAGGAAAGTGCGTGACGCCTGCAATGGTCAAACCGGAAATTTGCTCAATTTCCGTCACAACTGAAACCAAATCATTGAGCGGGAATCCGGATTCTTGATTGACATACAACATGTCATCATCGCGATAGAATTTCAGTAAAACCGCTTGGGTGCGACCAAAACGCGTTGCGGCCTCACCAATCTCTTTGGCAGTCTTAATGCTGGTTACGGTTATCACTTCTGGCTGAATTTCTTCAACCACTTCGCGAATCATGGCTTGAGGTGGTTGAACTAAGTGACCGATATGAGCAATAGGAATCCCGTGCTGGTGGAATAGCCTTGCTTCCTTAAAATCTACGCAAACAATGCCATCAAAATCGTGTTTTTCTAATAAGCGTCTAGCCAAGAATGGATTGCGTCCAAATTGCTTGGTCATCGCATAAAGCTTGATGTCAGACTCAACGGCAGCTTGTTTTAATTGTTGTGCGTTTTCATCAAACGCGTCGAGGTCGACAATATAAGTATCAGGGAGCAACTGACCGGTCTGATGTAGTTGAAATGCAGCATTGACCAGTGCTGAGTTGTGCTCGAGTAATGCGTTCAAAAACATAACGACTTCCAAAAAAGCGGTGTCGACCGGTGAATCTAGGGGGTGGTCGACACCTTTTAAAATTACATGCTGAACAAGTTCAGTACGTACAAGATATTCAGGATGACACCTGTCAGAATCGCAGCAACTGCTGGTGCCGCAATCTTAAGAACCGGACGGCCCATAACTTCATTCAAGAAGTACAACATTGCGAATACTGTGAATCCGGTTGTGGAACCCATTTTCATTACTGCTAGTACACCACCGATGAGTAGTGCAAATTCCATCAATGTATTCATTGAGTTACGAATATTGTCTGACGCATTGCGGATTGATGGGAAGTTTTCTAGCACGCGGCCAACACTACGTAGTAAGAAGACTTCAACCACAATAGTAATAGCACCCAATATTGCCGCGACAGGTACATTTGGAGCTAAGTACCCGACGACGAAAACAAAGGTCATACCGACAACGCCATACACACCTGTTGCTAGAGCGGTAGTAGCGATGAGTGGAACAAAACCTAAGCCGCGCATAAACTCACTAAGCGCAACCTGCTGAAGCGCAGAGTCTTTAGCCGCTTCATCCGTCAACTCATAGGCATCAGCTAATGCATAAATAGAGACTTCTGAGCCTGCAAAGATACCAGCGTTAGATACTGCAGCGATTAATGCGCCCGTTACCGCTAAGAACGGCAAGTGCTTAACAATACGCTTAGTGCGCTCGTCAAAAATACTGTGCATACCCGACATATCTGGCGGTGAAATACCTGCGGCGCGGTCTGACAAGTCTTTGCGAATGGCGATGGCAATCAGCATTACCATACCAACAAAAATCTGAATAGATTCTGGGTAGATGCCGGTAAATTTGATGGTTAGCAGACGTGAAAGAAGTACAACGACTGCGGCAACTGCACCCGCTTTCCAACCGAACTGGTACAAGATTGCCAATAGTGGGAACAACGCAAAGGCAGACATAACTGGCGTGCCTAGCTCACCTAAAGCACCTAATGCGTCAATAGGTAGACCAGTAAGTACCGTGTTGACTGCGGTTAGCGACGTGACAACTAGGATACCCCATACCGCGCCAGCAAGTGCAGCAAGAATGCGACTTCCAATAAGTACGCCTAAGATGTCAGTTGGCAAGAAAAGTAGCCAAGGGTTAAGTAACCCAGTAGAAAGTGTGAAAGAAATACCCACTGACGCTACAAAGCCGATAGACAAGCCGAATGCAACTGATCCTGCGTCTCGTCGAGTCATATTACCTTCAAATAACTGAGGCAAAATGGGGCGAATACCGTCGTGGAATACCGCCGCACTCATATTGGCAATTAGTGCTGTCATTGCACACAAGAGTGCAACGAGACCTAAGTTCATAAAATCCATAATTCGTTACCTCAACAATTAACTTGCTACTGCTTCTGCAAGCGATTGAGCAAGCATTGGAACTGCGTGTTCAACGTGTTCAACGGACAAACCAAATGCCACACGTCCTTCGTCAATAAAGCCTTTCACTTCATCTTCTTTTGCTCGGATTGATGGTTTGGCGATGGTACAGCTTTTGTCAAAGCCAATGATGGCAATGGCCATAGACAGAGCGGCACCAGCACCGGTGTTACAGCAACCGATGTAGTAATCAAGCTCCCCTGATTTAACCTTCATGGCCGCGTCCATGTCATTGAGGATGTGAATTTCAAACGCACCAGGAGCGGTGTTTTCAATTTGCTCCTTGATTTGTTCGCGCTGTAGGCCAGCTATCGCTATTTTTTTCATAATATGCCTATTTAAATAATGTGTAGGGGTTATGTGTCATCATGGTGTCTATTTCTTGCTCGCTAAAACCTACCGCTCTTAACTGAGGTAAGAAATCAGTAACAAGAAAACTGAAACCTAAGCCGCCGTTCGCTTTGAGGTGTGAGCGGCGAGTAATATCCATTGACAGCATCACGCGATCTAACAAGCCTCGTTCTTTAAGTGCGAGTAACATGTCGATTCGTTTGCTGTCTGGGAAATAACTGTGTTTGCCTATGGTGTCGAACTGAACGTAGCAACCTTGATCGGCGAGCCAAATCACTTCATCAACATTATCTTTTAAGTCGCAATGGCCTATGGTGACGTTTTCTAAGTTGACATTGAACTTTTTGAAAAACTCGACCTGTTGTCGACCCATGGTACTCATAGACTGGTGCGTTGAGATCGGACGCCCTGTTTCAAAATGAGCAATAACGCCCGCTTCAAACACCTTTTTCTCTAGATCGGTAAATTTGCCTTCACTACTGCCAATTTCGCCAATCAAAGACGCTTTTAAATTTGTTCCCTCAAAACCAACCTCGATCTCTTGAATCATTCGATTGGCTAGTTGTTGTGCGTTCTCAGTTTCAACTTCAGGCGGGAAGAACCCTTCGATGTAATGGCCGGTCGACATCAAAACATTCATACCCGTGGTTTGAATTATTTCTTCAATATATTGAGGATTTCGACCCATAAAAGAATTGGTCACTTCAATAATGTTTGCGACTCCCAATTCTTTTAGTTCACGCATTTCTTGCTGAACCAACTCAAATTGGTCAAGTTTACAATCGATGTTTCCTTTTTGGGGTGACAAATCGATGTGCAAATGCTCGTGGCAGTAGGTGTAACCAGATGGATCAATATGGCTCATAGTAGTTGCTCCTACGCTTCTTCAAGCGTGGCGTAGTAAATCGAGAATAAGTTACTCATCAAAAAGCTATTTTCTTCCGCGCTGATTTCAGTGACATCAAAACACGCTAATACCGTTTGATTGAGTTTCTGTAGTTCTGGGTAAATGTCATCTTCTACAATTTCTTGCCAAATTTCTTGGTCTAACCCTTGTTCAACCTGCTCATTGTTGTGAACGCGATCGGCCGCTCTAGCAAGATGGGTGACAAGCATTTGAAACTGTTCGTTGTCATCATTTACATTAAAACGTTTACGCAAAATCGTTAATGCTTTAAGTGAAGCAAGATAGCTTCGTTCACTGATCACACCAGCGCTTTTTAGCATTGATAATCTTTCTTCCATTGGTCCCCCATTTGGGTCTACCTGAACTGAACTCAGTAACTCGGTAGAATCTCTCCGTTTACAACTTGTTGCTGGTGTGTTCTCACGCCATCAATGTTAATGGCCTTAATTA
Source organism: Vibrio sp. ABH4_348 (assembly GCF_056159765.1). Lineage (NCBI taxonomy): Bacteria > Pseudomonadati > Pseudomonadota > Gammaproteobacteria > Vibrionales > Vibrionaceae > Vibrio > Vibrio sp. ABH4_348. Next base: position 5,707 of record NZ_JBSWVW010000002.1, read on the forward strand.
AGACATTTTTTATGTGTTGGCGGTCTTTGTTTACCAGCAATACAGCTTCAGATGCTGCCGCACATTGCTCAAATCTTTCTAGTGAAATGGTGGCAAAACCATGTTTATCCATATCGGCGGCTTCAGGAAGCCACACCGTCGCATCTATCGCTCTGGATTCTAAAAGCTCAATCGCTTCGTTATAGCGAATGTCCACCAGATCCACATCCCAGTCTTTGCAAAGCAGTTCAGTTAAAACCCGCTGATCGGGAGAAGTTCTGTCTACACCAATTCGCTTAATGGTCTCGTATTCACCTTCACGATAAATGAGTTCATGTGGTGCCGAATAAGAACCCGCACCTAAGCCGATGGCTTCTACTAGTCCGTCGCCAACTTGCGACGCGGCTAATTTAGACATTATCGCCACATCATAAGTCCCTGAACTAAGACACTCGGCTCTGACATTCGCACCACGCATGTGGGCAAAGAAGACAGGAAACTCAGCCAGTTGGTTTTTGATTCCACTCGCGAGGCCTTCGTAATGCTTGATATAGGGCAATGGCATCGCTACCACCATGTGCGCGATACCGGCAAGCTTGACCAGTTTTGGTTCATCCAAAAACTCGATAAACGTGCCATTTCTCCCCTGTCGAGAAAGCCGTACTGCAGATTGTTCTTCTAGCGTCGCCATTGCTTTTTGCACAAATCCAATCGATACACCTATTTCCTTCGAGAGTGTATCTATGGTTTTGCTTCTATCTCCAACCTTGGTCGTCAATAAATAGCGAGCGACGTTAATGACAGCGGAGCCTTCTCGGCTTATAAAATCCATTGCTTGAGTGCTTTATTTTAATCTTCATTATTTTGAAGATATATTAACACCACATTTATTGATGAAAAGCACAACGATATGCATTTGTGAGATAACTCAAAGTTAGCTTTTAGTTTGTCTTCATTGAATCAGGTCGCTGGCAGACATTTGAGTGATAGTTGGTAGGTGTTGGGAATCCTCGTTGACAGAGGGTTCCGCAAGCAACTGCTGCAAATTTAAAATAGATAAGCCCATATGACCTTTAATCCATTTCGAGATATATTCCATTTGCTCTCGTACTGGGATGATTGCGGTACCAGAAGCGGTTCTCAGACTCGTGAACAGCAATTCCTCGATGCGCTCATCTTTACTAACTAACGTTGGCTGGAATTCTTTTCCCTTATCGCTGAGCGTTATCAGGTGTAGTGCTTTTTTCACTTTGCTAGGCAATGAGCTGCTTTGATGAAAAAGAAGTGCCGCATCTGATATTCGTCCGTCTTTTGCCCCTGAAAGCAATTGGTTACCCACTGAATCTAACGCTATTTCAAATATTTCTACACTATTCCTCGGACAGCGATTACTCACCACATTGGCAAACCGTCTCGCAAACATCGCTGCAGAGTTGATTCCAATGATTAACAGCTTTGAAGGGTAACCATGTTTGTAAACGTGTTGCTGAAACATAGACCATACTGACTCTACATTGACAATATTTGTTGAATCACCAGCTTCGTTTAAGGTGTCTAAATGCGGAATTGAAGCGCCATAGTAGACAGAGTGAGTGCCAAGTACATCATGATAATGTACGTGCTCTTTACTCAACATACCACCGAGAGATAAATGCAGCAGCTGCACCAAACCGACGTTAGATTCAGCTGTTAACTGTTCGTCATCACTAGCCGTTGTCTGATCGAAACTAACAATCATCGTGTTATTTTTGAAATTACAATCCATGTAATTACCTAGACCATTGAGTTTGGGGGCATCACAACCCATTTGAACCGCCAATTATGAATCGTGTCTTTTGCAACAACAGATTCAAGACGTTAGCCGTTAAAAATAGGCCACTATTTCACTCGCGTCTTTATACGACCTAAACTAAATCCAGCTAGATAAATGCTTTGGGATGAATAAGGTATTTGCGACAGAAACAAATGTCGTTTTAACTGGAATTTCGTGATTTGAAGCCGAAATCGCTAAGGCTACCTAGGGTGTATTTATCGTTTAATTCGCCTCTATGAGCTTCGTTAATCGGTTGTAACGGAAATTAATTTCTCTATTCAAACTCTGGATTTTCGAATGGGGCAACTCAACATAAACTGCTTTTGCTTCGACCATAGCCCCTTGAACCAGATAGAGTTCAGTAAGAGCTAGTTGCGAAGCTAAACGAAGACTCAAGGCTTCTTCTGTGGACAAAGAAATCAGCTGCTTTTCAGCCTCCTCAAATTGGTTAAGTTCTAAAAGACAAGTGGCATACTGAAACTGACTCCATTTGTGTCGTTGGTCGAGTACCATTGAGGCTGCGAAGTAATGCTGTGCCAAGGTGCAACCATGTACCATTTTTGCGTGTTTGCCTTTGGCATATTCGTGCATAGCGGCGACTTCTAAATCATATAAGTCCAAGTCATATTGCTGTGTATTTGGTCTTAACTTTCTATGGATAAAAGATGCGATGTTAGGCATCTCATACGCAAGATCTTGAACGGTATATTTGACTATGCTGGACGTACCATCACTCGCTTGCATTTGAGCACTCAACTGGTATTTTTCTCCATCCCAATCCACAGAGACCGAAATCAAAACATCGGCTCCATGGTCGAACACTTCCTCTTTTTCAGATAAAGATTGTAACTTGTGGGTGCTTATCTGCTTAAACTGACCTAAATCAACGGCCAGCATGTCACTAAGGCCGTATTCAATCCACTGCAGACCTTTGTCGGCAGTTAAATTCACAAAAGGGCTGATGGCTATTTTCAAAGGTTTGCTGTCATCAAAGGAAAAACGTTGCTTTACATTATTGGAATACAAGGTCGCGGAAAGAACTGCTATCAACGAAAACAGACAAACCATTGCAATCCACATTAGCCTCTTAGAAATAAAACCTGAAGTGACGGATTCGGGAATGTCTACTTTTTCAGTCTCAATGATCCATTGATACCCTTCCCCTGGAATCGTGCGAATGAATTTCGGGTCTTGCGCGGAATCTCCGAGAAGCTTTCTCAACTCTAAAATACTTTGGGAAAGTGAACGTTCCCGGTATTCACCTTGCGGCCAAATTGATTGCAGGATAGTTGCTTTAGTTAGAGGTTTACCTTCGCTGAGCAAAAACAATTGCAAAAGTTGTTTAAGCTTATGGCGCATCTCTATCTGGTCTTGGTCAAAAGTTAAGATGAGCTGCTGATTATCAAAACGATATTTTCCGAAATTAAAGTGCATTAAAACCACTCACGGCTTAAGAGTAATTTTGATTATAACGACCCAATTACGACATTTGTGTTGGTATTTGAATTTATTTGAGAACTTTCTGACTAAATTTGATAATAATTTTAATCTTTTGCTTTGCCAGACGAACCATAGGATTAAAAACTAATCGTGAACTTCAATAGGAGAACACGATGAAAACCACCAATAAACTTAGCCTTTCTTTAGCACTAATTTCTGCCTCATTTGCATTCAGTACCTCGGCCAACGCTGAGCAAAAGCACCACGTAATATTTGTACATGGTGCACATTTCGATGCTAGTTCATGGGCTGCTGTGATTAAAAACTTACCGGATCATGTTGATTCGAGCGCCATTAATTTACCCGGTCGGGATTCGACAGTTGATGCGAAGAGCATTACTTTGGACTCGAGTAGTCAGGCACTATGTGATTATGCGGCAAAACTTGAACAGCCCTACCACTTTGTTGCACACAGTCAGGGAGGGGCAATCGTCAACCAAGCACTTGATTTTTGCCAAGCTAACTTACCCGAATCGATCACCTACGTAACGGCGTTGGCGCCAAATCACGGCACCACACCGTTTGAGATTTTAAGTAAAAAAGATGGAGACAGTTACATGTCAGCAGGTCTTCACTACAACAAAGAAGGATACCGAATGGAAGTTGTCGACACCGATAAATTTGCTGATGTCTTTGCTCAAGACGCGGTTAAGCAGCAAAGACGATGGTTGGAAGAAAATGGTTTGGATGAGCCTGCTTTAATTGGCGAAGGTAAAATCAGCACTAATGACGAATTGATTCAATCAATCGATAAATATTATGTCTTCGCCAACAAAGATAAAATTGTGTCGTTGGCAAGCCAACTAAAAATCGCCAACCAATGGAACGTCAAAGATGTTTTCTCTGTTCAATCCGGTCATTTACCCATGTTGACTCAACCAAAAAAACTCGCTGAAATCATTACTGAAATTACCGAACAACACTAAGTTTTACTAAGTCAATTAGTATTCAGTATCTGACGTTTTGGTTTTGTATTCATGATAAGTCTGCTCCGCTTCAGCGAAGCAGGCTTGTCTTTCTTCGTTTACCACTATGCTCTCACACTCTTTTACCCGCATTGACTTGCCCGATTCATACAACCCTCTGTCACTGCAACCCGCAATAACAGCCATACCGATTACAAAAAAAGTCAGTTGTTTCCAGTTTTGGTAGAGCATATAAGCCGTCCGTTTTCATTGATTCATTTGTAGGACTTCTGACGACTGACAAAGTTCACCGATAAAAATTTAGCAAAGGAAGTTTTTATTTGGTGAATCGCTTAGGAGTTGTCGCGCATGATCAAATAGTCAGACTGGTTAAAACCAAACTTTTGATACGCCTTTTGGGCGGCGGTATTGTCTTTGTGGACATAAAGTCGAAGCTCTAATCCACCATCATTTACCATCTGCTTTTTAACCGCGTTAAGGAGTAAATGCATAAGTCCTTTTCCCCTTTGTTCAGGGACAATGTACATACTTTGTATCCACCAATAATAGCCAGCATTCCAATCACTCCATTCTTTCAGTGAAGAAACGCTGCCAATCACATTGTTAGATGAATCCTGTAACACCCAATACATCGCAATACTCGAGTCTAGAAGGGCTGTTTTGATTCCGATTTCCAATGTTTCTGGTATCTTTTGCAAACTTTCCGCTTCAATGGCTTCTTGAGCCGTGAAGTGAACCAACGTATCTAAATCACTCAATGTCGCTTTTCTAACTATCATTTAATCTCTCAACGCTATCGTCGTTCCGGTAAGAGCCATGATGCCTGCTGAGATTCGATTAACCAGTGCCATCTTATTGTTTGACATCACGTAATTTCGGGCTTTTGAAGCAACCCAAACGTAAGACAGATTTACCGTTCCAAAAGCTAGTGTCGCTGTCAGCATAACCAATCCTATTTCGAGAACCGTTATTGTGGTGACATCTACAAATGCAGGAAACAAGGCAACATAAAACAGAATCGCTTTAGGGTTGCTCATGGTAATGACAAACCCTCCAAGTAATGCTGCTCGCTTTTGAACACTGGCATCTTCTGCAACTTGTGAGGGATTTGAACGCCACATTTTCCATCCCATCCAGATCAGATAAGCGGCACACAAGTACTTTACGAGAATAAAAGCTTCACCCATTGCGCTCGCGACCGCGCTCAAACCCAACACAGCGAGAATGATAAACACATAATCAGCCAAAGTAAGACCGATTATCATCAATAGTGCGTGCTTAACCCCTCGGCTTAACGTAGTGCTAGTTAATGCAAATACACCTGGACCGGGAATCAATCCAATGACAAACATTGCGCCAAACAAGGCGAATAGACTTTCGAGAGACATGGCAAGACAAGTAAATTGTAAGTATAACGTGCATCTAAACAGATAATTTACATCTTGCCAACAAATAGTAGTAAAGAGTAGAATTTTGTTTTCCGCGAAGGTTTTCAAATGCTTGACTGGTCAACCCTAATCCTATTTGTTCCTGCCTGTATCATTTTAGTTATTTCTCCTGGTCCCGACTTACTTTTAATTTCAACCTATTCATCAACCAAAGGCGCTCGCCACGGCATCTATATTTCGCTTGGCATTGCATTAGCTGCATTGGTTCAAACAGCTCTGGTTGCATTTGGGCTTGGAATGCTCATGCAAACCATCCCACTAATTGCGACCTTGGTTAAATGGTTAGGTATCACCTATTTGTCTTGGTTAGGGATTACTTGTGTTAGGCATTGGCTAAAAGCCATTAAACAAAACAAACTGAGCAATGATCGAACCACTGCTTGCAATACTTTAGACAGACGGTCATTAGTTTTTAAAGGTTTGTTAAATAATCTAGCGAACCCAAAAGCACTCATGTTTTTTAGCCTATTTTTGCCACAGTTCACGGTAAACCACCTACCTTACACCAACCAAATTTTGGTATTAGGTAGCGTACTAACCATAATCGCGCTACTGATCAACGTCGGGCTCGCATTTTTCTTCGCTTTATTAGGCTCGAAAATGGGCAACGCATTAACTGAAAACAAGCATGTCGATGGGCTTCTCGGTGGCGTTTTTTTGTTCTTGGCAGCTCGTTTGGCACTGACGAGCTCAACCAGTAACTAAATACAGTTCCCTTACTTTACTGCCAAAAATAGACTAGTAATTAGGAAAAACAATACCTTAGTCGCGTTTAGCGTGGTTAAGCTTTGCAAGACGATTTATCTATTTTGTAATCTGGAACAATATGTAAATCTATCAAAAAGGTTCGCTGTGAAAAGTACATTTTCTTTCATTCTACTTTCTATCATGATGGCCGGCTGTTCCAGCGTACCGCCGCACGATGTCTCAGCGTTTTCAGAAGCAGCAAAGCAAGCGACGGTGGAAGTGGAATCTGTTATACAAGAATTCAATTCAGCATCTGTGGATAATGAACTGGTCAAGCTTGCGCAGCGGCATCAGCTAGTCACTACTTCTAACTTTGACGCTATTCAAGAAAAAATACTCAAAACTGATTCAGAAAAAGACCTTGCCCTTTTTAGAGCCAATCAAGCGCTTGCTCAATATGGAGATGCACTTGGAAAACTGGCGACTGCCGGCAATGCATATGATCTTGATGCGGCTTCAATTGCGCTATTTGATGGTCTGCAGGGTGCAAACCAATCCTATAAATCATTAAAGAAAACAGATGACGTTTTAGTAAGTGAAGCAACCAATGCTTCTATTGCCCAAACCTTCGCAGCCATTGGAAATAGTGTTACTGAATACAAACGGCAAAAAGCATTGAAACATATCGTGATTCAGTCCAACTCACACATACAGGAAATATCAAATGTGATTGTGGATGAGTTTAATCAAGGTGTGATTGCAAAACGCCTAAAAACAATCAAGCACACCGAAATGACGGGGCTGATTAGAGATTTTAATAAACGCTCTGAGAAGATGAATTATCATCAAAGACGTAAATCTTTAAACAAAATTTATCACGTCTACACTGCGATGCTAAACGTCGATGAGTCAATAAAAGCATCTTCAGAAGCCATCGACAATATTCGCAAGGCCCACCAAGAATTAACTAACTTAGCTTCACAAAATGCACTTAGTAGTCATTCGTTAAAGCAACAACTTTCGCTGGTAAGAGAAGCTGTAGAGAAATCTAAGTCTCTTCGTCAAAGCTTAACGACATCTGAGTAGCTTCGTTTCCAATTAAAAAAGGATTATGTGCGATGACACAACTGGTTGAACTTGATGCTGCTATTCGCAAGCTAAATGACTTGATCCAAGTCTGTTTAGATGACGATATCGCCGACCAACTTGCGGAGCAACGAGACGTATTGGACGACCAAGCACAGCAATTGGCATTGGCCTCTTTACAGGAGGGAACTCCACAATTAAAAGAAGCACTCTCTGCATTGCAAGATCTAGTAGATGCAACTGATGCCGCGAGCGCCGATGTCAGTCAACTAGCAAAAGGCTTCAAAACTGCTACGGACCTCATTTCCAAAACGCAGTCAGCGGTCGAAAAAATAGCAAAAGTGATTTCATGAAAAATTTGGTGATGTCTTATGGGGCGTGTTGACCTAGTCATTTGTGGTCGCCACGCGACTATAATTTTAAAAGGCTTTCATTGTAAAGGAAATCAAATTGAAACAAGCATTCTTCAGTCCAGCTAACATCAGGTTATCAATCGAGATTGCTCTAATTGCGTTCATTCTCTTCCTTCCACGTTTGGCGCTGGCGAATGACCGTGCAGATATTGGTTGGCAATGGGTTGAAAACGGGGCGGTATTGGTTGATGTTCGTACTTTCCAAGAATTTTCAGAAAAACACCTCGACGGTGCAATTAACTTACCGGTTCAAGACATTGCTCAGCTTAGTGATGCGCTAGACAGAGCTCAACCTATCGTTGTCTATTGTCGATCTGGAGCTCGTTCAGGTAGAGCGCAAGCGTGGTTGTTAGAAAACGGGTTTAGTCAGGTGCACAACGCTGGTGGCTTGCAAGAAATGTTGGCCGCAAAACCCAACTAGTTGTCTAGCTCGAGTGCTGGGTAGAAGTTAATATTCAGCGGGTTTAGAACACAAAAATAAAGTCAGGCTTTGCCTGACTTTATTGAATGGTCTATTTAACCAGAGAATACCGAACTAAGCCGTAGCTTCTTCCGGCTCGGGTTTCTGTTGCGGTACGGCTTCTATCGGTAACACTTGTTTCACATAATCACCTGGCGCTGGGCCAAGGATTGGGTGAGATTCATTACCTTGAGAATAAGGCTCTACTTGGTCTTTAGGGTTAAAGCCAAGTAACCACTCATTCCAATGCGTCCACCAAGACCCTTCATGGTGTTCTGCATTGCCCAACCATTCATCTGCACTGTCGTCCAAATTGTCGTTGGTCCAAAAACCGTACTTGCCTTTTGCTGGGTGATTAACAATACCTGCAATATGGCCAGATTCACCGAGTACGAAGGTCTTGTTACCGCCCGTGTTCAATGCACCGCGATAGGTCCCTTGCCACAATGCAATGTGGTCTTCTTTGGTGGAGATAAAGTAGCTCGGTATTTTGATTTTGTTTAAATCAATCCAAACACCACCAATCTTGACCCCTTTATCCTGAACCAACTTGTTTTGTAGATACAGTTCTTGCAGCATAAAGTTATGGGTTGCCGCCGAGACATTGGTGCTATCACTGTTCCAATACAGCAAATCAAAATCTACTGGACTATGACCTTTGAGATAATTGTCGACGTAGTAGTTCCAGTACAGACTATTTTCGCGCAACAAGCTAAATGTCACACTCAACGAGCGACCATCCATATACCCGCGAGCTTCATTTTGCGCGACAATGGCATTAACGATGGTTTCATTAATGTAGGCGCCAACTTCACCCGGCTGTTCAAAATCAAGCAAGGTCGTAAAGAATGAAGCGCTCTTGATGCGTTTTTTCATGCGTTTCGCAGCATAGTATGCAACGGTTGCCGCCAGTACAGTACCGCCAATACAGTAACCTGCAGCATTGATCTGCTCTTGACCCGTGATATCTTCAATAGCAGTCACTGCCTTTGCAACGCCATCAGTAACATAATCACCGAACTCTACATTTCGCTGTTCTACACCTGGATTGCGCCAAGACATCATAAACACGGTATGACCTTGCTCTATCAACCAACGAACCATCGAGTTTTTCTCACGAAGGTCTAAGATGTAGTATTTGTTGATAAATGGCGGAACAATCAGCAATGGTGTTGCGTTCACTTTTTCAGTGAGTGGCTTGTATTGAATCAACTCAAACAATTCATTCTTGTAGACCACGTCACCAACCGTATTGGCTACATCATCACCTAAACGAAACGCATTGTTATTGGTCATGCGAATCTTGAGTATGTCGGCGCTGCTCTCAACGTCTTCTCGTAATTGCTCGAGACCGGCAAGTAGGTTTTCACCATTTTGTTCGATCGTTAGCTTAAGCAACTCTGGATTAGTACTAATAAAATTACTTGGCGATACCGCATTTAAAGCCTGACGTGAAAAGAACGACAAACGCTCTCTCGACTTTTCGTCTAAGCCTTCGGCGTTGTCGATTGTTTGCAGATAGGTCTGACAAAACAACAAATAGGATTGTTTTATAAAGCTATAAAAGGCTTCTTCTTTCCATGAATCATCAGAAAAACGTTTGTCACCTTTTTCAGCTTTTACAAGACATTCTTTGTTGCCAGCTAAAACAGTATTTTGCCAAATGTTAAGTTGTTGCTGCCACCATTGGCTTTGCATTTTCAACATAGAGGCAGGTTGTTTACTCGCACTCTCAAGCAACTTTGCCGAGTCTTCAAAATTGACTTCTTGCATGGCTTTATTGAGTGGTGAGTTCATGACAGCCCTGTTTTTTTCCAGTTCTTCCCACCACTTGTGATTGGTTTCTTGGAGATTAACAAGGTAGTCCGAAAACAAGTGCTGAAACATAATTCTTCACTCCTAAATTCGGAAAAGCCGCCCAAAGTGAGCGGCTAATAAGGTAGGACTTTTTATGCAGGTGTCACTGCTTTTACGTTTTCCGAAGCTAGCTTCTCAAAATCGTCTTTAAACTCTTTCGCTATAGATTGTAGCTTGTTGCTGTCATCCATCATCTGTTGAGCGAGTTTAGAGATCACAGTCATTTGTTGAGAGCTAAAAGAAGTGAGTGAGCTAGGGTCGCGAACATCAGTTGCAGCTTTGATTTGAGCCAAACCCATATCACTGTATGTACGCACTGCACTCAACTGAAGCTCGGTTAACGTTTCAACGTTTTTCGCAACTAGCTTGTTGAACTTCACATATGGTTCTAGAGTTTTTTCAGTTTGGTCGTTAAAAGTTTTGAAGAAATCCGTGTACATGATTCATGCTCCTAAATAGCGTTTAAAATTCAATTAGTTGACAGACTTAACAATGACAGCAGTACCCATACCACCACCCACGCATAGGGAGGCTGCTCCATATTCTTTACCTTGGCGCATCAACTCGTGAACGAGTGTGACCAAAATTCGGTTTCCTGATGCTCCAAGCGGATGACCTAGCGCAATTGCGCCACCATTAAAGTTGGCTCGTGCTTTTATCGCATCTGGACTGGTTTGATGTTGCTCCGCCAAACGGTGAATCACACCTAGTGCTTGAGCGGCAAATGCTTCATTTAGCTCGTAAACATCGATATCAGATTCTGTAATCTGGGCTTTTGTCAGAGCTTGAGTTACGGCATTTACAGGACCAAGACCCATAAGCTTGGGATCCAAACCAGACTGGGCGTAACCCACAATTTCAACCAATGGTGTTAAACCAAATTGCTTAACCGCCGCTTCGCTAGCAACTATCACCGCGCTAGCACCATCATTGATTCCAGAAGCATTACCAGCCGTTACTGAACCTTCTTTATCAAATGCAGTGCGTAGTTTTTGCAAACCTTCTAAAGTCGCATTCGCTTTAGGGTACTCATCAGTGTCGAATGTCACCGTTTCACGGCGTTGCTTAACTTGTACCGGCGCGATTTCATCTTTGAATCGTCCGGCTTCTATCGCAGCAACTGCTTTTTGTTGGCTTGAGAGTGCATATTCATCTTGCGCCGCTCTATCAATGCCCACATCTTTTGCGACATTTTCAGCCGTAACACCCATGTGATACGCATTAAAGACATCGGTTAAGCCGTCGTTAATCATCAAATCGGTGAGTGTCATGTTGCCCATTTTGTTGCCATCACGAATTGAAGCTGGAACCACAAATGGAATTTGCGACATTACTTCAACGCCTGCCGCCACAACAACGCCAGCATCGCCAGCACGAATATGACTCACCGCATCCATGACCGTTTTCATTCCGCTACCGCAAACCATGTTCACGGTGTAAGCCGGTACATGCTCTGGCACACCAGCAAAGATAGCGGCTTGTCTGCCAACGTTCATTCCTTGTCCAGATGAAATAACATTGCCAACGATCACTTCGTCAACATTCTCAGGCGATAGACCAGACTGTTCCAACGCCGCTTTGATCGCAACTGCGCCAAGTTCACCAGCCTTTGAATTTTTTAGAGAGCCACCAAATGAACCAATAGGTGTACGTTTAGCAGCAACTAGATAAACTTTTTCCATCACTCACTCCTTAGTTCATGTACAAGCCGCCGTTCACAGAGAGAGTTTCTCCTGTGACATAGGCTCCAGCATCGCTAACCAAGTAAGAGACCGCTTTAGCAATTTCTTCTGGTTGAGCAAGGCGTTTCATTGGAATGGTTTCTTTAATGGAATCTAGGACTTCAGGTCGCATTTCTTCGACCATAGGTGTTAGCGTGTACCCCGGAGCAACAACGTTGACCGTCACACCAGATTTCGCACCTTCAAACGCCAATGCTTTAGAAAAACCAATCATGCCTGCTTTTGCTGCAGCATAATTGGTCTGGCCGAACTGACCTTTAAGACCGTTAACTGAAGAGATGTTCACCACGCGACCATTTCCCTTTTCACACATTGCTGCGAACAAAGGTTGCGTAACGTTGAACATGCTGTTTAGGTTGGTATCAATGACCTCTTTCCATGCATCGGGTACCATCTTCTTGAACACACCATCACGTGTGATGCCGGCGTTATTGATAATAACGTCAACAGTACCTTCTTCTTGGAGAAGCGCGGCAAGTTTGTCTGCGCACTCCTGGGTATTCGTTACATCTAGTTCAAATAATCGAACTTGATCTTCGGTAAACCCTTTTTCGTCAAACCAGTTTTTTGCACAATCATGGTTGCCGGTAAAATATGTAGCAATTACTCGGTAACCATCGTTAACTAGCTGAGAGGAAATAGCAGAACCTATTCCGCCTTTTGATCCAGTGATCAAAGCGACCTTTTTCATTTATGACTCCGTTCATGACAGCAAAAATATTCTTTCCCGATGGAAAGATTTAAAAAAACATGGTCGATATATTTCGACTCTTTCTGTAAATAAAAACTAATCGGCTTTTGTTACAATTCAAATTATTTTTGGAACAAAACAAGCATATTTGATATTGCTCACACCAAAGTTGTAATGTTAATTCTATGTTATCGCTTTGTACGCACACGGAAGAACAGCCACTTATAGTAACCTTTTAATCACCTACATTTGGTAAGCAAATGTTTATAAAGAGATTTGTGAATGTTAATGAGTGATTTGAGTGTTACATTAATTTTCTACTCAGTGACCTCACATGAAGAATTAATTAAGCTAAAGTTTCATTGGCATCAAAGATTAGTTCTTTAGTCAAATAAGAAATTCCAGTTATCTTATTATCAATATATCTGTCTGATTTTATATTTTGTGAATTTTTAATTATCTAAATAAATATCATACGCATAGGCAATTTATTTATAAATGTATTATTAAATATGGGCCATTTCACACACTAGACTTTAGTCTAATGTTATTTTCACATCCTAACTTTTTCCAAATAGGAGAGACATTTGAACATTTGTCAAATTTCTCAATTAATATTTGAAGGTTACAGCGCTGCCCGAACAAAAATTCTAAGTTCGTTACTTCACAATGAGATTTTGAGGTAGGAAGGTTGCGCTAGTCTGTAAAACAGTGACTTAACAACTCATTTTGTTTAATTTTGCTATTGAGTAAAACGTCTTTATAAAGATCAGCAAAACACTCAGATAACGCTTGGTATTCGTTGTCAATGTGTGTGACGCATTCAGCGAGTGGATTCAATTTAGCGCTTCTCTGGGCGATTCGTTCTATCGCATAAAAGCAGTTGTCTAGCTGGATATAAGAGGCCAGCCAATTACCTGTCACCATGGCCTCCAATACATGATGAAACCGAGATGGCATTTGATTTGTTGCGTTTTGAATACACGTTGTCAGAGCATGTTGGTTAAACTGTTCTAAGGCTCTTTCGTCGAATTGGTCCCATCGACTGGCTAACACATGGTCCCAAAACACGTCGAGGGCAATAGGTGCAAACCGACGTAACGGCTTGGGAAAAACGGATTTGAGTGAAAGTACTTGTTGATGTTGATCGGTATAACCATCAACAAATCGATGTAGATAGATACCGCGAACAACGTCAAGCTCGAACTTCCCATCCGGCTTACCTCTGACAAAATCACCTAGCAAATTGCCACATAAATCTGAGTTACTTCTGTCCGCAATATGCAAGTGCGCGAGATAATTCATAAGTCATTCACGGCTGATTTTCTAATGCTATTGAGAATAGTTTAAGTTAGCGTCCAAAGATAGTTACAAAGTAGGCCACCAAGTGACTTGCGTTTTGCTTTTCCTGTCGTTAAGGTCGGCGCCAAAAACCATAAGAGAGAAGTAGTGTGATCAGTCCGTGTATATCAGCTTGTAAGAACGTAGATGGGAGTTGCCCGGGATGCTTTAGAACAATGGATGAAATCCGTAATTGGAAACACCTTAGTGATAAGGAAAGAAGAAAGATTATGGATTCTCTGGCCCATCGGAAAGCTAAAACCCCTGAATCAAGTCTATAAAACTAGCAAACAAAAGGCTGGGTTATACCAGCCTTTTCATTTGAAATACTTAACACTATTTGCGAGCTAACGCACTGCCCTGAAAAGAAATGCCTGACCAGCCGTGTTGAATAAAGTTACGAATATTTTGGTGATCTTCACCTTCTGGATTTCCCAATACATCAACTCGATAGTAGTCTCCAAACAGTGATAACGTTGCTTGTTCATCCAATTGATTGAGTTGAGCAAAAGCAAAGATTTTGCACGAGCCATTGTTTTGCCCCGCGCCATTCTCGCAGTCACCGTTGCGGAAAGCGGTTTCGCTAAACTCGTAGTGGCTTTCTATAACCGAAATGGTCTGCGCAAACGTCACTTTGTCTGGGCTAGTTTTTACGAGTTCTAAAAATGCAGCTAATTCCATTTTTTACCTTATCTATTCCAAATAAAACGCGGTAAGAATATCGCTAAATTAGGCATCAAGCTAGCAGTAACCACCACGCTCTATAGGAACGATTTAAAACAGACGATTGGTAGATATTTTTGTGCGTAGACACAAGAAACCTCACGCCAATCAAAAACCCTACAAATTAAACGTGTAAACTATTATACGTTAACCACTATCCAACTGTTTTAATGGCCAAATTTCACAAAATTGCTCATGATATTGAGCAACAAATACTTAATGGTGTATGGCGAAGCGGCGACAAAATCCCTTCGGTTCGCAGCAGTGCAAAACGTTATCAAACCAGTTTGACGACCACACTACAAGCGTACCAATGGTTGGAAAGCCACGGCCTAGTTCGGTCGAAACCGCAGTCAGGTTATTTTGTTAACTCACAGCTAGAGTTCGATCCAAAACTCACTGCTTTTAACGAGTTTTCATCACACAAAGTTGCTATCAACGATCAATTGTTTGACTTCATTCAACAAGGAAAAGACCCAAAGCTAGAGCAATTCGCACCTGCCCTGCCTGACCCATCATTATTTCCACACCGAGACCTAGCCAAAAGCCTTGCCAACGCCAGTAAGACGATTACAGATAAGTCAGTTGTACTGCACATGCCGCCAGGAAACGAGTCGTTGCGCCGAATGATTTCACAGCGCTATCAACGTTGTGGGGTTGATGTAAACCCGGATGAAATTGTCATAACTTCAGGGGCGATGGAAGCGCTAAACCTCAGCCTAGCAGCACTGACGAAGCCAGGTGACTTAGTGGCTATCGAAAGTCCTACTTTTTATGGAGCACTGCAAGCTATTGAAAAACTTAATCTGAAAGCGGTGGAAATTCCGACTGATCCAAAAACAGGCATCGACATTTCAGCCTTTCAACAAGCTTGCCAGGAATTGCCCATAAAAGTCGCTTGGTTAATGCCTAATATGCAAAATCCAACTGGCGTGACGCTTTCAGATGAGAAGAAATCGTTGCTGGCACAAATAGCCGAAACCAACGACGTCGCGTTAGTCGAAGATGATGTATACAGTGAATTGTATGACGGCGAGCAAAAACCCAAGCCGTTGCGAGCTTTTCTACACAAAAAATCGCTTTCTTTACTGTGTGGCTCTTTTTCAAAATGCCTTTCGCCTGGTTTTCGTGTCGGTTGGGTAGTCGCATCTAAACACCATTTGGCGATACAAAAGCTCCAGCTCATGTTGACCCTATCTAGCAGTATGCCAACTCAAATGGGGATTGCAGACTATCTGACTTACCAAAACTACGAGCTGCACTTAAAAAAGCTTAGAACGATATTGGCGGAGCGAAAGCATCTTCACACAAAAGCGATCATCGAGTTGTTCCCTCGCGAACTCTTTTCGCTCCAGCAACACGTTGGCGGCTATTTCGTTTGGGTTCAGCTTAGTAATAAGATTAATGCCGACCTGTTGTATCGAGATTGTTTGAGTCACCAAATAGCAATTGCACCAGGCAGTTTGTTTTCCGTGGATAGACAACATAACAATGCTATTCGACTAAATACTTCTCATGAACTTACCTCTGACAGATTGAGCGCGTTAGCAACACTCGGCAAATTGATCAAAAAGCACTGTTCTAGTTAATGCCCCCTGATCTGTTCTAGTTTTCGAGTCTGTTCATCGGTAGTTTGTACTAGTTAAAATTTATCCAGTAGGTTGAAATGAAAACTAGAATCAAAACAGAGCTCTATCTTATTGGCGGTGCACTAGTTGTTGCCGGACTTTTGGTCTTTAGCCACTTAATACTGGCCAAACAATACGCTGGTCTTTATTGGGTTGAATGGACAGCGGCGTTAATCCCTTTTGGAATTATTGCCATTTGGGTCATGTCAATCCGAGTGGCTCGGCGACAAATCGCTGAAGAAGACGCTATCAACAAATCTTGATTTCACCTGTCAGGTCCAGTGCTTCAATCATGAATTTCAGTTAGCAACTGGACCTACTCATAACCACTAGATAAACCCAAATGACTTAAAGACGGAGCTCTAAATCCCGTATCTTCAGGTCACTTCGGCATACTAGTATTTAAATTCACCAATATTTCTCGTCAATTTGTCAGATTGACTGGTGAGTTCTTTCATTGATGACTCTACGCCATTGACCTCAACATCAACTTGCTTTCCTGCCTCTGCGATGGATTCAACGCTAGCTTGAATTTCGGTTGTCACAACTCTCTGTTGGTCGGCGGAATCGGCAATCTGCAACGTCATTTGATTCATGTCGTCTAACATCGTCACAATTCGATTAAGCATATCCGTGTTTTTGCTGCACGCTTCGACACCATTATTTAGAGAGTTACTCGCCGTCTCAATAGATGAAAAGACGAAGTTGGTTTCTTTCTGCAAAGATTCAATTTTGCTGCGAATCTCTTCCGTTGAATCTTGGGTCCGGCCCGCTAGTGACCTAACTTCATCAGCTACCACAGCAAATCCCCGTCCTTGCTCCCCCGCTCTTGCTGCTTCAATAGCAGCGTTCAACGCAAGCAAATTGGTCTGTTCGGCGATACCTTGAATCACATCAAGAACTTCACCAATCGAATCGCTTTCATTTCTCAACCGTTCAATGGCTTCAACGGCTACCCGCATTTGTTCATCCAAGGATGAAATTGTCCCTCCCAGATCACTGCCTACATTCAAACTTTCATGCCCAATTTGATTAGCTGCTTTGACATGCTCGGCGGCATTGTTGGCGGCACTAGCCACCTGACTGATTGAATCCGTCATCTGCCCGATAGAAATGGCAACATGCTCAGTCTTCTTACCTTGGTCTTCAACCGAGCTTCTAACTCCTGAGACATTGCCACGGATTAGATTTGAATTCTGATTTAACTGTTCGGTCGTTGTGGATGTTTGAACTAGTAGCTCTTGAACGCGGTCGAGCAAGCCATTAAAAGCATTGGCAAGATCACCAAGTTCATCTTTAGATTTAATATCTAGACGGCCTGAAACATCTTGTTGAGCAGTAATCGCGGTAACTTTATCAACTGCAGCTTGGATTGGTTTAGAAACACTTCGCGCGAGAAGAAACGAAAGCAACCCGGCAAGTACCACGACTAGCCCGATAACTATGCTAATTACCAGCAACATTTTATTTTCGAGTCTTTTCACATCGATTAACGCCTCATGGCTTTCCATATCAGCGACTATGACCCAGTTAAGGCCCAACACTTCTATCCGTCCAAACGCCGTTAATACTTCGCGACCCAGATAATTTTTGGATTTCATAGATCCAGATTGAGTTGTTTTGGCCCGGTCTATCACTTCAGATTGAACAGGCAGTGTCCCAACCGTTGAATCGGTATTGTTCAGCAGCTGAATGATGTTTTGACTTACTCCATTTTCTTTCAATGCAGATAGATAAGAATCTTTGCTGTCCTCCATGAAACGGGATTGGTTGCGCATTAGCCCATCCGTCCCCACTAAATAAGCTTCTCCTGTTTCGCCCATCCCGGCTTGGGTTGGTTCTCCTTCAAACATCATCATGCTGTTGATGCGGCTAACCGGCATTTGGAAAATTAACACGCCGACAATTGACTCATTGCTGACGATTGGTGAAGAAATAAAAGAAGCAGCCGCCTCGTAGGAAGGAAGATATGGGCTAAAGTCTTCGACGTAGTAGTCGTCTTTCTGGGCTTTCATCGCACCATTAAACGCTTTTGCCAAACCGGTGTTACGATAAGACCCATCTTTTAAGTTAGTAGCGTAGTCGAGTTCTTTAAACACGGAATAAACCACATTGCCGCTTGGATCAACGAGAAACAAATCGTAGTAACCAAATTCGTCGACAAATTTTCTCAAACTCGGGTGATAAGTCCCATGGACAACATCGTAGTAATTGTTGAGTGAATCAAAGTCTAATAGGTGTTTACTTCCTAATTCGTTGTCATTGACCGCAATGTATCGTGCCTGTAACGCTTTACCTATAGGTGACAAACTTGAAAATAGGCTACCTTCATTGGCACCTTTGCCGAGGTTCAACTGTTTGTACTTATTACCAAATTCGTTTTTGTAATAGCTTTGCAGCACATCAATATCATCATTTTTGACTCCCGCTACGTCATAGCTACCAAAGGCTTGAGAAAAGTAGTTCATCGCATCTTTGGTTCCGTTGTCATCAGATAGTGTAACAACTTGCTTGCGAATATGATCTAGATAGCCTTCAACCTCTTTCTTTTTGACTTCCTTCACTGAGATCAGCTGGCTAATCGCACGGCGTTCGATCGCTTCTTCGGATAGTGTGATGGATTGCAGCATTGCGCTAGTGCCAGTAGCAACGGTCGCAATCGCACTCAAACCAATGCAAACGATTACAATTTTATTGGCAATTTTCATCAGGCTTCCTTAAGTGTCTCTTTAATTTTCAGTATTTATTTGGAAAGACAGTCGTTCCAAAACACTTGTCGTTATACATATGAGTGTAGACGCAATTAAAAACTTTGTGATATTGGTCTCATTATTATGCGTAATTCAATGTTCGGCTTATCTGTCTACATCAGCGGAATGTGGTACTGAGTGCCGCTAATGATTCAGACTTGGTCGCGATGTCGGTAGATTGTTCGAGAACCACATCCGCGCGATCTTCGTTGCTCTGAGACAAATTTGCCACGGTTTCGAGCTGTTCCCGAACCGACTGAGATTGATTTGCTTGTTCTTCCGTCGCTGTACAGATAGACCGTGCAGATTGCTTGACTTCATCGATAAGGGACAGAACTTCTTGAATGCTTTGTTGAGATAAAGCCGCATCAGAAACAGAGTTTTCTGCCGTTTCCGCCTGCTTACTCATAGTATGTTCCCATTGTTTTAGTGTTGCTAACATACCTTGAAGGGATTGCTGTATGTTCTCTGCGGCAGTGTTGGTTCTCGATGATAAGTTTCTTACTTCATCAGCAACTACCGCAAATCCTCTACCGTACTCACCCGCACGCGCCGCTTCTATCGCTGCGTTTAGTGCAAGCAGATTGGTTTGCTCTGCGATACCAGAAATCTCCGTCATAGTGCTAACAATACCGTTAGCTTCTTTTGACAGCTCATTGGAACTTTGCCGTGAATTGTCTATTTGCTCATGCAAAGCATCTATCGATTGTTTGGTTTGATCGATTCTCGCCACCGTTGCTTCACACAGGTGTGCGGCTTGGGTTACCTGCTCTCCGGTATGGTTCGCGTGCTCATTGACCGAGTCAACCGAGTTCGTCATGTGTTCTAGCGAATCCAACACATTCTTAATAGACTGATTTTCTTGTTGGACGCCTTTTTGCGTCTGATCGGCGGCGTTTTGTAGCACTTCTACATTGGACTGAAGCTGCGCAGCTTGATCGCTGACCCGCTTGAGTATGGTATGAATTTTTCCATCCGCGATTTTTAAGTGGAAGTTGGCAACGCTAAAGGGTGCTGCGCCGCTGTACACTAAACGAGATACACTATCGTAATCTCTACGTAAGCTGTCGGATGAAACGATGGCTTGCCGTAGTTCTGCCCAGAAAACACCGACAGGCAATACAACGAGAACTAAACTCAACCACCACGCACTCGAGCTCGCGATGGCTAGCGCTATAGAAATCACCAAGTAACAAAGAACACGTAGATTAAACTTGCTCCAAATTGAAACTGGAGACTTGCCGCGATTAACTTTTCTGTATAAGTGTTCCGCTTTGCGTTTTGTTTCTTGGTCTAATGGTTTTCTTACGGACTGGAATCCGACAATATCATTACCCTGAACGATTGGAGTAACAAAGGCGTCTACCCAATAATAGCGTCCGTCTTTACACCGGTTTTTTACGGCCCCGCGCCAAGATTTACCTTTACTGATGTTATCCCATAAGTCTTTGAATGCCGCTTTTGGCATGTCGGGATGACGCACTAAATTGTGGTTTTTACGAATAAGTTCTTCTTGGCTGTAGCCAGATACATTGACAAAGGCTTGATTGGCGTAGGTGATCACTCCGCGTTTATCCGTTGTCGAGACCAGTTCTTCACTAAAGATCACTTCTTCATCGATGATGCTTTGATTTCGCTTTGCCATAATTGTTAGACCTTAGTGAAAATTTTATGAAATTGATAAAATTAGTATAGTTGTTATTGCGTTAAATCACGGGCTATAGAATTCTGGATATAACGAAGTTGGGTTCGAAACAAATAAACCGAAGACATACGATTTGAGTTTCTAGATTGACGGGCTGGTGTGATTAGACGAGTTAGCTCTAAAAGGAACAGTGACCTCCCAGCCACCATAAAACCCGCGTAACCAGAAGACGTCATTAAACCAAAACAGCCAAGGTTTGGTTTAATCTCACTTGATTACCATCGGATAATCGAAAAACAAGTTAAGCGGAAGCTCTACTCAGTCGGTCAATCATGTCGAGCCAGCTTGGATCATTTGGAGGTTGTTCGACCCAGATTTGCCTAACAGAACCTGAATCTAATCGATGCAGTGCGTTATACAAACCTTGTCGATAACCCTGATGCTGACTTGGTAAGTTGATATGAGTGGCTGGGTTATCGACTATGAAGGAATCGCTGTAAGTCAACAAACCCACACCATCAGGCAAGTTGTTTAAGTCCGATTTCAACTTTTCAGTTGATACCAACATCACCTTGGCATTGGGTTGATAGTGTACCTTTTTGTTACCTGAAACCGCTTGTTCATGAGACACTAAGGTTTTAACCGGCACATCCAAAAATGGCTGCAATTGTCCTGCAGATAGTGGTCCACAACGCAGTACTTCAGCGCGGTCTTCAAGTACTTTCAATATGGTAGACTCGGTACCAACGCTGCAGGAACCGCCATCAAGAACTGCGGCAATCTTACCATCTAAACCAGCCAGCACTTGCTCCGCTGTGGTTGGGCTTAGCTTTTGATAGGGATTCGCCGAAGGCGCGGCAACCGCAATATCAAATTCTTTAAGTAGCTCCAACAAAACTGGATGGCTTGGGATACGCACCCCAACCGAAGATAATCCACCGGTTACCACATCAGAAGCATGCTCACACTTGTCAAATATCATTGTCAGCGGTCCGGGCCAAAACTCATCAGCTAATGGTGATACCCAACTAGGGATGGTACTCGCCCAACGTGACAGATGATCAACGGTTGGTATGTGCACAATGAGCGGGTGATCTGCCGGCCGATTTTTAGCAGCAAAAATCTTTTTTACCGCTTCCGGATTGGAGGCATCAGCAGCAAGCCCGTAAACCGTCTCTGTTGGAATGGCAACCAACTCCCCTGCTTTCAGCAGATCTCCAGCTATTTTGACGTGTTCTGGATTATCAGCAGACAAACGCTGAGTGGTGAGTGGTGACATTGACGGTATCTCTTATTGGTAACGCAAATTTGAATCTGGCATGAGTCAAACAAGCATTGGACTCACTGCCAAAATTAAGCGCTAGACTTTATTCTTTTTACATCACAAGTCAATAGTAAATGACGGGAAAAAGGCCACAAATGGCGTTTTAACGTCGATATCAAAACTCAAGTATAAATTGGGATAAACAGTATGATAGGTAAACCCAAGTACCGTTGAAGCACTTGGGTTGGAAGTACTGGTTTTTACAACACCAAACCACCGTCGACTTTTAAGACTTGGCCCGTGATGAAACTGGATTTGTCACTGGCTAAAAACTCTACCGCATTGGTTATGTCTTCTGGCGTTCCCATTCTGCCTAGTGGAGTTTTGGCTTTCATCATATCCAGTACTTTTTCAGGCAGGTCTTGAGTCATAGGAGTTTCGATAAAGCCTGGCGCAACACAGTTTGCTCTTACTTGTGCCCCCTTGCGTGATAATTCTTTGGCCCAACTTTTTGTCATGGCAATCACACCACCTTTGGTCGCCGCATAATTGGTTTGTCCGATATTGCCATCAGTACCAACAACAGAGGACATAGTTACAATAGATCCCTTACCATTCTCGACCATTATCGGGGCTACAGCTTGCGTAATGTTAAACACACCTTTTAAGTTAACATCGATTACTGCATCCCATTCTTGCTCTGTCATTCTTTCAAGCAGAGCATCTCGCGTGATTCCAGCATTGTTAACAAGCACATCAACTCGCCCGTAGTCCTTGCTTATTCTTGTAATCAGCTCGGCAACTGCTTGTCTGTCACACATATCGACGACAACAGGAATAACATTGTCAGTACCCTCAAAAGCGTTCTTGAGCGTTTCTGAATTCATATCGAGCGCATAAACCGCCTGAGCATTTTGTTCCGCGAAACGTTGTGTTATGGCCTTGCCGATCCCTTGAGCGGCTCCTGTCACAATACATATTTTCTGATTAAACATGATGTTACCCTTAATTCTTGGCTTCAAATATTATTAAATTCAAAAAGTAAAAACGTAGCCATCCGCGTTATTGGCTCACTTTCGCGCTCGACCACTGACACCCATTTCTCAAGCTTGCTTCATTTTTCTTCAACAGCAGTTTTTGAAAAATGGCCATAACAAGCGTAAGACACTTTAAACGGGCTTGTGAGACAAGTTTGTGAATGTTTGTTGTCTATCAGAGTTCGGGCTTTTGCTCTCGATAGAAACAACAAGAGCCAGCAAACGCCGGCTCCAGAATATCAAGTTTAAAGCTTTATTGAGACAAGGCTAAAGATTGTCTCGCAATAACCAGCTCTTCATCTGTTGGCACCACAACTAATTTTGCGTTGAGCAGTTCAGATTGACCAATCACGCCACTTTGACCGAAGCGGGCATCTAGATTGCATTGCTCATTTTCAACAAATCCTAGTGCAGACAACTCACGAATAATTTGACTGCGAATCGGTGCGGCATTTTCTCCGATGCCACCGGTAAATACGATTGCATCTAGGCCACCTAGAGACACCAAATAGCTGGCAATGTATTTTGCTATACGGTAACAGAAAATATCGACCGCGAGTTGAGCATTCTTGTCACCCTCCTCAACACCTTGCAATAGATCTCTAGCATCAGAAGACGGCCCAAACACACCCAGAATGCCGGACTTCTTATTTAATGTCGTAAAGATGTCATATTTAGACCAACCCTTGTCAAACAAGAACTCGATAATCCCGGGATCCAAGTCACCGCTTCGAGTCCCCATCATCAAGCCAGCGAGTGGTGTGAAGCCCATCGAAGTATCAACTGACTTACCTTCCTTGACCGCACATATTGACGCGCCATTGCCAAGGTGAACGGTAATCTGCTTAAGTGATTCAACATCTTGATTGAGCAACTTAGCGGACTCGCGACTGACAAAATAGTGACTAGTTCCATGGAATCCGTAACGTCTAATGCCCATTTCTTGATATAGAGCTTGAGGAACCGCCTCTCTAAATGCTTTTTCCGGCATGCTTTGGTGGAACGCGGTATCAAAGACAGCGAACTGTGGTAGCTCAGCAAAGGCGCTCATCGCAGCTTTGATACCTTTTACGCCTGCAGGGTTGTGCAACGGTGCCAAACTCGACAATTCCGCAATTTGCTCAACAATCTCAGAGTCTAACTTGACGGTTTCAGTGAACTTTTCTCCACCGTGTACAACGCGATGTCCCACAGCGACCAATGCCGTTTGCCAGCCGTTTTCTTTCACCAATTCAACGATTTTTTCAACGGTTTGCAAGTGAGGATCGGAATCACCATTCAAAGAGACTTGGATTTTTTCACCATCGAGTTTGTAGGTGAAACTAGCTTGGGGTAATCCAAAACACTCCCCTAAGCCGGTGATAATTGAGTTGCCGGATTCTGGCTCAACCACAGCAAATTTCAGTGATGAACTTCCAGAGTTAATAACAAGAACAAGAGGTTGCGAGATAGACGGTTGTGGCATATGAACTTCCCTTTATGGGGTTAAGAGACTCAACTAACAACCATTATTAAAAAATAGTTTATGCATTCAACAATTTTTTAGCTATCTAATCAGTTAATCCAATGTTTGTTGATCTCAAGCAACTACCTATTTATTTCACGGCCTGAAAGATACCCGTCTTAACCAAAATTCGTCGTGAAATATTCGAAATCCACTGATATACCTGTACTCTTAGTTTTGCATTGGATTTAGTCATGCTAAGTTGTCGAACAACAAAGAATTGAGGTTTGACAATGAACATAGGGCAAGTTGCTAAACTAACCGGGCTGTCGAGTAAGTCGATTCGATTATATGAAGACAAAAATATGATTCCAGCTCCGTCTCGCACCGACGCTGGGTATCGCCAATATGGTGAAAAACACATTCAGGCATTGCGAGTGATAGCACGTGCTAAAAATGCTGGGTTTTCGTTGGCGGAATGTAAAGAATTAGTCGACTTGTGGCAGAACTCTGAGTTTCAAAGCCGAGAGGTCAAACAAAAAGCGATAGCGAAACAAGCAGAAGTAAGACAACGGATAGTAGAGCTACAGCAAATTGAAAAGCATTTGTCTGATTGGATTGCAGCTTGTCCCGGAGACTCAAGCAGCCATTGTCCAATAATGGATGAGCTAACCAAAGAAGAGTGACGGTTAACGCCACTCTTCAGAAGTATTCACACTAGGCTATTAGTCAAACTTAGTAATAGGTACACAATCGTTTGTCACCCATTTCCAGTACTGTAAAAGGCGTTTCGTAGATAGATTCAAGTATCGCTTCGTCAATGACTTGCTCCACGCTGCCTTGCACGACGACTTTACCTTTTTTCAGCGCAATGATGATATCCGAATAACTGGCCGCAAAATTGATGTCGTGAATCACAATGACAACCGCTTTATTCATTTCTCTCGCCATGCGCTGGATGTTGCGCATGATTTGTAAGGAGTGCTTAATGTCTAGGTTATTAAGCGGTTCGTCGAGAAAGACATAGTCGGTATCTTGAGCCAACACCATGGCAATGAAAGCTAGCTGTCTTTGCCCACCACTTAACTCATCGAGAAAACGATGTTGAATCGCAACCAGATCCAGATATTCGATCGCCTGATCAATCTTCCTTTCATCTTCGTCACTGTGATTGCCTTGTGAATAAGGGAAGCGACCAAAAGCGACCATCTCTCGGACCGTGAAGCGCATCGAAATGACATTAGCTTGACGTAGCACCGCTAGTCGTTTTGCCAACGCCTTAGTGTCCCACTCACCAATTTCCTTGCAATCAATATACACTTCGCCGTGATCGCGTTTTACAAGACGGCTAGCCATCGAAAGTAATGTACTTTTGCCAGCACCATTAGGGCCAATTATCGAAGTCACCTTACCCTTCTCGAACTGAGAATCGGCATTATCAACCACAAGTTGATTACCAAAGCGTTTGGTTAGACTTTTAATTTCAATCATTTTTAGGTAATCCGGTTTTTCATCAACATCCACAAGAAATACAAGCCACCAGCAAAATTGATGATGACACTGAGTGTGGTAGAAAATTGAAATAGGTTTTCAACGATCCACTGGCCAACTAACAAGGTCGCGATAGATAACAATGACACGCCAATCAACAAAAATTTATGCTGGTATGTCCTTAACCACTCCCGTGTCAGGTTAGTAACCAACAGGCCAAAAAACATGATTGGGCCAATCAGTGCGGTTGAAATGGCTATCAATACTGAACTGAGCAACATTACATAGAGCGAAATGCGTTCCACATCAACCCCAAGACTGGTAGCGTTGTCTTTGTCTAACCAAAACACATCTAAGATACGATTTAATCGATACAGCAAATAACAGCACACCAAAAGCACCGGACTGCATAAGTAAACCAAATCAACATTGATGTTATTAAAACTGGCAAACATCTTATCTTGGACTGTGCTGAATTCATTAGGATCTAACATTACAATCAGGAGTGTTGCTGCGTTGTAAAACAGTTGTCCCAATATCACGCCAAGCAGCAATAAGGTCATAATATTGCGGCCTTGCTTTCTGAAGTAAAAAACGAACAGCACAAAGGAAAACAGAAGCATCACGGCAGTGGATAGCGTGAAGTTCCAATAGGCATTAATCGCAAAACTACTCAAGCCACCAAATATGAACACCACTAAGACTTGAGTTAGTAAGTAGAGCGAATCAAATCCCATGATACTCGGCGTTAAAATTCGATTGGCTGTGATGGTTTGAAACACCATAGCAGCCTGACCAATCGCAATACCCGCTAGAACCATAGCGACAACTTTGGGAACTCGTCTTGATAGAAAGTATTCATAGTTATCAGCATTTAAGCCTATCCCAATGAACAAAAAAGCAAACACGAGACTGATCGCGGCTAGTATCATCAGTTTATGTGTATCACGCATGTTTATTACCTTTCAGAATCAAGCCAATAAACACCAAGCCACCAACGACACTGATCGTCATAGACACTGGCAACTCATACGGATAGATCACAACACGGCTGAGCAAATCACACACTAGTACCATCAACGCACCGTAGACGGCGGTCAACGGAATATTTCTCTTAAGGTTATCTCCGCAAAAGTAAGTCACTAGGTTGGGTACGATAAGTCCAAGGAAAGGCAACTGCCCAACAATCATGACCACAGTGGCTGTCATAACGGACACTAACGCGACGCCGAGCATGACCACTTGGGTGTAGTTAACGCCCAAGTTGGTCGCAAAGTCTTTTCCCATTCCCGCGGTAGAAATTCGGGTAGCAAATAAATAACTCAAGACAGAGATTGGAAAGGCGATATAGAGAAGCTCGTAATCACCTTTCAAAATGTTGGAAAAATTGGCGACCGTCCATGAGGTAAGGCTCTGAACAGCCTCATATTTGTAGGCAATAAAAGTCGCCATGGATTCAACTACATTACCAAACACAATGCCAATCAGAGGCACTAATATGGCGTTTTTAAATTGCAGTCGGTGAATAAAAGTCACAAACAGGAAAGTACCCGCAATGGCACAAGCAAAAATGAGCCAAAGTGATTGAGTGTGACCAAAAACCACCAAGCTCAGTACATAACCAAACATGGCGCATTCGACGGTGCCAGCCGTGGAGGGTGCAGCAAATCGATTTTGACTAATTTGCTGCATAATCAGTCCAGCGATACTTAGACCTGCACCAGCAAGAATGATGGATAACAATCTTGGAATACGGCTAGTGACAAGCAGATTCCAAGCTTGCGAGTCAGCCGCAATCAGTTGGCTAAGTGACAGATTCCCAACACCTATAAATAAGGAACCAAAACTCACGCAAACCAGCACAAACATCAGTTTTTTCAACGTAAACCCCAGTTGAACACTCGCCAACGATAACGTTGGCGAGGAAGTTGGTTTAACTTAAGACTTATTTAAGGTTCAAAGCACCTTTTACATCTTCGACCATGGTTTCGGTCGCGGTAATACCAGAAATGGTCAAGTACCAAGCTTTGGCATCCAAATATGCCACGCTGTTTTGCTTATGTGCTTTTGTTGCGTGGACAAGATCGTTGTCAAACGCAGTCTTAACGTCGCTAGTACCCGGGTTTGCAATCGCATCACGATCGAGGATCAGCAGAGTAGATGGGTTAGATTGCTGAATAAATTCATAAGAAATCGCATCACCATGACGAGAAGGTTTAATGCCTTCCACCGTTTCTTTAAATCCGAAATCTTTGTAAATAACAGAGAATCGAGATTGCGCACCAAATGTAGTGACGT
This sequence comes from Vibrio sp. ABH4_348, assembly GCF_056159765.1. Lineage (NCBI taxonomy): Bacteria > Pseudomonadati > Pseudomonadota > Gammaproteobacteria > Vibrionales > Vibrionaceae > Vibrio > Vibrio sp. ABH4_348. The sequence continues at coordinate 33,930 of NZ_JBSWVW010000002.1, forward strand.
TGCCACCAGAACTCATCACGGTTAAAGCGTCAACTTTGTTGCTTTGGTTGTAATCTCTGATCGCTTTGAATTCAGCGTCTAATTCAGAGATTTTGCGCTCTACAAAATCTTGCTGCTCAAATACACGCCCTAGCTTTCGCCATTGTTCCTGAGTGGCATCCCAGTAACTTTGGTTGCGGCCTGCACCTACGACAATAGTCGGTGCAATCTCAGTAAGCTCTTTGTAATGCGACGCACTACGAGGTCCGGCGACAATCAAATCAGGTTTACTAGTAAAGATTTTTTCGAAATCTGGTTCAAACAAGCTACCTGCAGCAATGTATTGATCAGCTTTGTATTTATGTAGGTACTCTGGTAGCTGACTTACTTTAGTCACCGCGACTGGGTCTACCCCAAGGCTATCCAAAATGTCTAGCGGACCAACTCCTAAAACCACAACACGTTGAGGGTTGCTTTCAACAAGCGTTTTACCCAAAGAATGTTCAATTTCAACTTGGTCTGCATTTACCGTAAACGCAATAGTACTAGCGGCTAGTGATAAGCCTGAAATGAACGCAACTGACGACTTCATAGTAACCTTCTCCAAAATAAAAATGCGCGTCATTATCATTTACAATTAAAGAGATGTCACCCGATTTGTTAGGTTATTACTTTGATATCATAGAGATAGGTGAGCAAGTTTTAATGGGTTCGAGGTTAGATAGAAGAAAAAACCTGCTAGTTGCAGGTTTTTAACTACATATAGTCACTTTTAGCAATTGATATAAAACTAATTAAAGGCTGCTCTGGCAGTTACGCCTTCAAACCACTTTTTAATATTCGGATTGTTTGACAGAACGTCCAATTGCAACGCGTTTTTACACACAATAATGAAAATCGCTGCGCTAATATCGGCAATACTGTAATTATCTCCCGCAACATATGGCGAGTTTGCTAGGCGAGATTCCAGTACTGGCAAAAACTGTTCTACCCTACTCTTTGATTCCAAACCCCAGTCCTCAACACAGTTCTCGCGGTCTTTGTAAACGCCAGAGATATTACGAAACGCTTGAAACGCAACAAACAACCCTTGCAGCTCAACAATGCGATGCCACATTTCAACTTGCGCTTTTTGCAAGGCAGTACGGCCGAATAAGTACAAGTCATTGTCTGTCACTTCATCTAAGTAGCGACAAATGGCGACAGATTCCGATACATAATTGCCATCATCGAGTTCCAGCAAAGGAACACGACCATTTGGTGCCTTGGATAGGAATTCACTGGACAGGTTATCACCCGCTCTCACGTCTAATTCGACACTATCGAGTGTTAGACCTAACTCTTTCGCGAAAATCGTCACGCGTTTGCAACTAGGCGTTGCCGAAGTTTGATGTAATTTCATTCTAGATACTCACTTTACACTTTTACTGAACGATCGTTCAGATTAAAATACGCAATAACTAAACGAGCAGTCAAGAATTTCATGGCAAGAAAAGCAAATTTTGACAAACAAGAAAAACTCCAAGTCGCAATGGAGCTATTTTGGCGTAAGGGATATGCCAATACCTCTATTTCAGATCTGGTTGAAGAACTGGGTATTAACCGGTTCAGTTTGTACAACACATACGGCGATAAACAAGCACTCTATTACTTGGCCTTGGATAACTACTTAACTTCAGTTTCGTTTCCAAGCCTCGACGCTTTGCGCAGCCCAGAGGCCAGCTGGCAAGATATCAAAGCATTTTTAGACAAGTTTGCAGCGAAACAACGAGACAGTTCCCATGGTTGTTTTGTTCAAAATGCCATAGTAGAACACGCATCGAACGACAATTATGTCTTCCAACAAGGCAACGTCTTATTTGAAACCATTTCTACTCTGTTGAAACAAGCGTTCAATACTGCGCAAAACAAAGCTGAAATTAGAGAGCAGCCAACAGCAAATGCTCTCGCCTCTATGACATTAACTCATATGCAGGGAATACGCGTTCTAGGCAAAGCGAAACGTTTTCAAGATTTAGACGACAGCTTACAAGCTCTGTTCACATTAATTGAAAACGAAAAGCCCAAACAGTAAACAAAATTTGAGACAATAATTCATGGAAGTTATAGAACATATCGCAGTCAGGTTGATTCAGGGCGACGACTTAAAACACTCATTACAGCAACTAGTAATAAAGCATGAAATCAAAGCTGGTTACATTGCATCGTGTGTTGGAAGTGTCAGCCAGATAAACTTACGTTTAGCCGGTGCAAACTCGACATTAACACTAGAAAGGCCGTATGAAATTGTTTCCTGCCAAGCGACTCTCACGCCTAACCACATACATTGTCATGCCAGCTTTTCTGACCAAAGCGGCCAAATTATAGGCGGCCACTTACTCGAAAAAAATATAATAGATACAACGGCCGAGCTAATATTAATCAAGATGCATAACCATGAGTTCACACGCTCTTTTGATGCCAATACCGGCTTCACAGAGCTAAAAATTGATCGCAATAATTAACTCGTTTCACATCAAAAGTGAACTCAATCAATGTTTGTTTAGATAGTTGTCGATAATCCCACCGTTTAGTGTACTCGGTCACAAGACTTTAATGTAAAAGTGCTAGAGTCCGTGTTAGATTCGACATATAAAGATAACTATAGGAAATACCTACTAGTCAGTAGGGTTGATTGATAATACATGAGTCAAGAAACGCCGTTTACGCTACCTATTGCTCATTTGTCTCTCGTCGTTAATGACGAGCGCAGCGATGATTCAGTAGCGAAAGTTTCCCCTCACTTGATATCCCGAGCCCAACTTCTTGGGTTAATTGAAGACAAGTTTGATCAGTTGCCAGACCTTTTGAATGACGGCTTCTTTTATCTTGTCGATGAAGATACTGTTTTCCTTCACAACCAGCATTTCTACCAAAAGTTTGGTATCGAAAATTCTCAATGCCGTTTGAACAATTGGATGTCTCTGCTTCACCCATCAGACGTTGACATGATGGCCTCTCGCGTGAAAGAGCATTTTGCTCAGAAAGGTAAGGTGCTCACTTATGAGTTTCGCGTGAGAAAACAAGATGGCAGTTACGATTGGATTGAAGGTAACGCGGTTACCGTTGAATACAACGCAACCTATGTACTCTTGGGTTGGCATGTAAATATTACTGAGAAACGACAGAAGGAACGCGATATTGCCAAAGCCGTTTATGTGGATTCGTTTTCCGGCTTGCCAAATCTAATCAAACTCAATAGTGATATCGAGAATCAAGTTCATACTGGCTCCTCTGACTATTCTCTGGTCTACATCCAGATTGACGGTGTTAAATCTTTCGTGAATCTCTACGGACAAAATGTGCTGCAGGATTTGGTTCATTATTTTGTCCGTTCTCTCAAGTCTTTCTCAGACGATTTCATTGACATTTATCGAGTCCACACAGACAACTTTGTCGTCTTGTTGCAAGGCCACTCTTCTGTGGGAGAGCTTTCTGCACTTGGGGAGCAGATTGTTCACAGTTATCGCAAAGCGGTTGCTGAGAATGACATTTTGTATGGCAAAAACATCAAGCTCGGTATCTATCCAAACTTCGATAAAAACCTGTCTTCAGACGAGCTATTGCGAATCGCTGAAAAAACTTGTCAGTTCGCAGATAGCCATGCGGCATCTGACATGCGTTTTTACGCGGGTGATACCAAACAAAAAGTCGACAGATTCTTTTTTATTGAGCGTGGACTGCGTCAAGCCATCGATGAAGATGCGATTTCAGTTAAATTTCAACCCATAGTATGTGCAAGCAGCAACAAGATCGCGAGTTTTGAAGCTCTTGTTCGTTGGCGCAGTAAACAATGGGGCGAGATTTATCCAGATGAGTTTATCTCTGTTGCCGAGCAAAAAGGTTTTATTGTCGATTTAGGCTATTTGGTTTTTACCAAGGCCTGCGAATTTATTCAGGTTTATCGTAAACACAACAAGTCTAATGCGCGTGTAAACGTAAACGTGTCAGTGCTTCAGCTCCTTAATAGCCAGTTCCCTGACAAAGTGAAAAGCATTGCCGATATGATGGCAATTCCAACTAAGAGCATTGTATTAGAGTTAACCGAAACCATTATTCTCGATGGCAATCAGAGCGCCATCAACCAGTTGCAAAAGCTGTCTGAATACGGCTTCTTACTCTCGCTGGATGACTTCGGTGCAGGCTATAGCTCTTTGCACAGCTTCTTTGATTTACCGTTGCAACAGATCAAAATCGACAAAAGTATGGCGTGGAAGTGCCTAAATAACCCTGCTACCTACGAATACCTTAGATTCGTCACTCAATTGTGCAGAGAGCACAACGTAGACATAGTCATTGAAGGTATCGAAAGCGCCGATATGCAAAAGCGCTTTATTAGTATGGGCGCGTCTTACCTACAAGGCTATTGGTTCTCAAAACCACTTTCTGTGGCTAGCGCCAGTCAATATACGGACGTCTAATCTGGGTTGGTTGATGTTCAACATCAGCCAGCTTTCGCTATAAGTTTGATTAATTTCCACCTTCTCGATTAATAGAAACCTCGTTATGTTTTGGTGCGTTTAGTCTTTGTTTACAAAACGAGCGTGAGCAAGGTCAAACTGATACCTAATGTCATAAAAGCTTAATCCGTGACCTATGGTCTGGAATCAATGTCACCTTTACACTGGTTCCAAGATTAACCTTTGATTCACCACATGTTACTGCACTACTCAAAAGTTGTGAGTTCTTCCAATAACATCGAGATGCGTTGTTTGTTGCTCACCATCATTGTCATACTGGCCATCAACACGCCAATGAATATGATAAAAGATCGAAAGCAAAACGACATTGCCAATCAATTGCAAACGGTCGCAGAGTCAATCGAGCAACGGCGTGAAATCGTAGCCAGTTACAGCGCACTGGCGCAAAGTCAGTTAGCCAAAAATTACGAATCTGACCCTTCTACTTTTAACGACTTAATTCGTCATCTGCTCTATCAGCAAACCCTTGTGACCAATATAGAAATTCTGACCATCCCATTGGACGACAACCACAAATACTCCGGACTTATAGATACTCTTTTTCAACGTGACGCCATTTCATCACGCCATCCTAAACACTTTGAAGTGATCTACCTGCCTACCCGAGGATTGTTTGTTGAATTTATTCCTATTGAAAGAGAACAGAAAGATACAGGGTATCTAGTGGTCGAAGTAAATCTGGGCGCATTTAACAAGACATCGGATCATAATACTTACATCATCTCGGCGGAAGGCATGATGATGCCCACAAGTATCCCTGATCTTGAGAGAGGTACAAATTTCTCCGCCTACTACCCCAACGCATTCCTGCAACTGCAAAGAACGGATAAGACTCACGGGATGGTCAGTGACGATGATTACGTCTTTATTTATCGCAATATTGGCAACATCTATGGAAAGGAATGGTTAGTTCTGCAACGACTACATAAAAATGAACTGGTGCCGGAATATTTCTACGTCATTATGATTTTGGTCGCTCTATCAATTGGCGGGTCTTACTACGTCTACAAAATTCGTCAGGAAAAGAAACAGCTTAGTGAAATCTCCTACTTAGATGAACTTTCGGGGCTCTACAACCGACACTATTTAAACAAAGTCAGCAACCAAAGCTTAAGTAACGGTCAATTCTATGTCTGTGTGCTCGACATCGACCATTTCAAGAGAGTGAATGACACATATGGGCATGATGTGGGAGACCAAGTCATTAAGCGTGTCGCAAGCATTATAAAGAGCCGAATTCGATTTACCGACTATGCGTTTCGAATCGGTGGTGAAGAATTTTTGGTTATTGTAAAAACGGATTGCCCTAGTACTGCAAAATCGGTCTGTGAACGCATACGTGAGGACATTGAGCAATATACTCAACAACCAAAGGTCACCATTTCTGGCGGTGTTGTCCCTATTTTGCAAACGGTACCGCAAGCAATCAAAAACGCCGACAGCTTGCTCTATCAAGCAAAATTGGCTGGTAGAAACCAAATCCACCAGCCATTTCGCAATGTGGCTTAATCGTTAAACCCATTACATTCACAGCAGCTTACAATGCGGACAAATTAACCAACTCTTTTGTGTACTCGTGCTCAGGTGATGAGAACAACTTTTGAGTTTCACCGCTTTCCACAACAACACCTTGCTTCATAACGATCGTGTGATGACACAATGATTTAACGACGTTCAGGTCGTGACTGATAAACAAATAAGTCAATTGATAACGTCGTTGTAAATCTTTTAGCAGCTCTAATACTTGTGACTGCACGGTTCTATCCAGAGACGAGGTTGGCTCATCAAGCAAGATAAATTCTGGCTTTAGAATTAACGCACGAGCAATGGCAATTCGTTGTCTTTGACCACCCGAAAATTCATTGGGGTAGCGATGCCTTGTCTCGGGATCCAATTCAACTTCTCGCATTACGGAGCAAATTTGCTCGTCAATCTGGTCTTCTTCGAGTGTTTGATGGACACGTAACCCTTCGCCAATGACTTGAGCCACCGACATTCTTGGGTTAAGGGCAGAAAACGGGTCTTGAAACACAACCTGCATCTTGCTGCGATACGGCAGCATAGCTTTTCTGTCTAGGCTTTGGATACTGCTACCTTGATAGCGAATTCCACCTTCTGAATTGACCAGTCTAAGTACTGCCATACCTGTCGTGGATTTACCGGAACCACTTTCCCCGACTAAACCAATGGATTGGCCCGCCATAAGCTGAAAATTCATATCCGTAACCGCTTTAACATAACCTACGGTTCGTTTAAAAAGGCCGCCTGTAATTGGAAACCAAACTTTCAGGTTTTCAAGTTCAAGAAGTGGCTCGACGTGTTCAGACAACTCAACTGGTAAACCTTTAGGGTCTGAGTCAATCAGCTGGCGAGTATACGCGTGCTCGGGATGCGTAAAAATCTGTTCCGTATCGCCGGTTTCCACCAGCTCACCCTGTTTCATTACGGCAACACGGTCAGCAATGCGTCGAACAATACTGAGATCATGAGTGATAAACAGCATAGCCATACCCAATTCTTGCTGTAGATCCTTCAATAAATCGAGTATCTGCGCTTGAACTGAAACATCCAAAGCTGTGGTGGGCTCATCGGCAATCAAGAGTTCTGGCTCATTAATCAGCGCCATTGCTATCATCACTCGCTGTCGCTCGCCGCCTGAAAGCTCGTGAGGATAGGATTTAAGTTTTTGTGCTGGGTGACGAATACCCACTTTTTCCAGCCACTCTAGGGCTAATGCTTCGGCTCGGTTTTGTCGCAATCCACGGTGTATTGATACCACTTCAACCAGCTGTTTTCCGATTCGATGCAATGGATTAAGTGAAACCATCGGCTCTTGGAAAATCATGCCTATTCGACCACCGCGAACGCCGCGCATCACTCTTTCTGAACAGCTAACTAGGTTGGTGTCATCAAATTGAATCTTACCAGCAAGGAAGTGACTAGAGCCTTTGGGCAGCAAACGTAAAATTGAATTTGCAGTAACCGATTTACCCGAGCCACTTTCACCGACTAGTGCCAGTGTTTCACCCTTGTGTATCTCTAGTGACACACCTTGAGTGACCGTTCTAACCTGACCTTTGCGCCCAAACCCAATAGACAAATCATTGATCGACAGAATAGGAGTGTTCATCGCGCACCTCCATATTGGTTCGGATCAAAAGCATCTCGAACCGCTTCACCGATAAAGACTAACAATGTCAGCATCGAAGATAGAACCACAAACGCGGACAGTCCTAGCCAAGGTGCTTGTAAATTGGCTTTGCCTTGTGCCAGCAACTCACCTAACGAAGGCGACCCAACAGGTAATCCAAATCCGAGAAAGTCCAGTGATGTCAATGTCGTCACAGAGCCCGAGAGGATAAAGGGCATCATGGTCAATGATGCTACCATGGCGTTCGGCAGCATATGGCGCAGCATGATTCGACTATCATTCACCCCTAGCGCATGAGCTGCTTTGACATAATCAAAGTTGCGACATCTGAGAAATTCGGCTCTAACCACGCCAACCAGACCCATCCAGCTAAACAACACCATGATTCCCAGTAACCACCAAAAGTTAGGCTCAATAAAACTGGACAAAATAATTAACAAAAACAGTGTTGGCATCCCTGACCAAACTTCAATAAATCGCTGCCCTAATAGATCTAGCCATCCACCGTAGTACCCTTGACTCGCTCCTACCGCGACGCCAATGACACTCGACACGACAGTGAGTACAAAGCCAAACAATACGCTAATTCGAAATCCGTAAATAATCCGAGCTAATACGTCACGTCCTTTGTCGTCAGTTCCGAGTAGATTGACGTCATCAGGCGGAGAAGGTGCTGAAGCACTCATATCGTAGTTAATCGTATCGTAACTAAATCGAATCGGCGGCCAAACTAAACTGCCTTTTTCTTCAATCAATTCGATTACGTAGGGGTCGGTGTAATCGGCTTCAGTTTCAAATTCACCACCAAATTCCGTTTCTGCATAAGCCACTGCCACTGGGAAATACCAGTCACCATCGTATTTGACCCACAAAGGCTTATCATTGGCTATCAATTCAGCGAACAGAGTTAATAAGAAAATAATTGAAAAGATCCACAACGACCACCAACCACGCTTATTTGCTTTAAACCGTGCCCAACGCTCTTGGTTCAGTGGGTTTACATGTTTGGCACGCATAGCGAACAATCCCATATCAGCGAGCCTCAAAATCAATTCGGGGGTCAACCCACATATAGGTTAGGTCAGAAATAATGCTCAAAATTAGTCCCAACAGCGTCATTATGTACAAAGAGCTAAAGACAACCGGATAATCACGCTGAATAGTAGATTCAAACCCTAGTAAGCCAATACCCTCTAGAGAAAACATGACTTCAATTAGCATCGAACCGGTAAAGAAAATCGCGATAAACGCGCCCGGAAAGCCGGCAATAATGATTAACATGGCATTACGAAATACGTGCTTGTACAAAATGCTACGCTCATCTAATCCTTTAGCTCGCGCGGTCACCACATATTGCTTGTTTATTTCATCCAAAAACGAGTTTTTGGTCAGCATAGTCAGCGTGGCAAAACCACCAATTACCATCGCTAATATCGGGAGCGTCAAATGCCAGAAATAGTCGACGATTTTCTGCCACCAATTCAAGGTTTCAAAATCTGAAGAGACCAACCCTCGCAAAGGAAACCAATCTAGATAATTGCCACTTGCGAACACAATGATCAGGATTATTGCAAACAGAAATCCGGGTATCGCATAACCGACAATCACCACACCACTAGTCCAAATATCAAATCGCGATCCATGGTGAATAGCTTTGACGATACCTAGGGGAATTGAAATAAAATAGATGATCAGCGTGCTCCATAAGCCTAGAGACACAGATACAGGAAGCCGATCAACAATCAAGTCGATGACATTGCCACCGCGAAACAGGCTTTCTCCAAACTCAAATTGCATGTAGTTAACCAACATTTCGGTGTAGCGCTCGAACAAAGGTTTATCAAAGCCAAACTGCTGTCGAATTTGTGCCACAACTTCTGGGTCCATTCCACGTGAACCTTTGTAGCCAGTTGCGCTTGAATCATCCGGAAGTTCAGTATCCGATGACACCTCGCTCCCACCACCGGTAAAGCGATCCATAATGCCGGAAGACATACCTTGAGCTTGAGCAATGGCTTGCTCTACTGGCCCACCTGGCGCGATCTGAATGATAAAAAAGTTGATGGTTATGATGGCCCAAAGCGTAGGGATAACCAGCAACAGTCTTCTCAGGATATAAGCAGTCATATCAATCCTTTACTGCCGATTGAGTTGAGTCCGAAATGGTAGAGGGCGATTGTTCAGCTCGCCCTCTGCTAACGCGTTATCGACGTTTTTCTGGTAATTTTGCCGCTTTTTCTTCTGACACCCACCAGGTATCGGTTCCTAAACCGTATTTAGGCTTAATCGCAGGACGCTCAAACTTATCCCACGTCGCAACACGGTGCGTATTTGAGAACCAATTGGGCACGACAAAGAAGTTCCATTGCAGCACGCGGTCTAATGCGCGACCTAGATGAATCAGTTGCTCTGGGTTTTGCTGATTTTTGACTATTTGCTCAACCAAGGAATCAATCACTGGGTTTTTGACGCCAGCTCGGTTATAGGTAGAGTCGATGAAATCAGAATGCCAAACCTGTTGAAGTGACGGACTAGGATACACATTCGTCGAGTAACCCTGAGCGACCATGTCGTAGTCCAAGTCACGCATACGTTTCAAAAACTGTGTTGAATCGATAATTCGAATTTTCATATCAATTCCCATGCGCTTTAAGTTCTTTTGCATTGGAATAGCGATGCGTTCAGTCGTCGGTTGATAAGCAAGCAACTCAAACGTTAACGGCTCTCCCGTTTCGACATTGGTCATCACCTTATCTTTAAGCTCCCACCCAGCCTCTTTCAAAATGGCGATTGCCTTACGCATTTCACCTCGGATACGGCCAGAACCATCGGTCACATTGGGCTGGAATTCCTCGGTAAACACACGCTCTGGCAATTGATCTTTAAATGGGTCTAGAATTGCCAACTCTTCAGGACTCGGTAAACCTTTAGCTTCGTAAGGTGTATTCTGGAAATGGCTACGCAATCGTGCATATTGGCTATAGAACAAGTTCTTGTTCATCCATTCAAAGTCCATCCCATAGTTGACGGCTTCTCGAACACGAGGGTCACTAAATACGTCTTTTTGAACATTAAAGGTGAAGGACTGCATACGCGCTGGCATTTCGTGGCCAATCTCTTCTTTTTTGATATAGCCCTTATCAAAGTTCACGCCGGTATACGAATTAGCCCAGAACTTGGCGACATTCTCGATGCGCACATCAAACTCACCGGCTTTAAATGCCTCGAGCTGTACTGTCTGATCGCGATAGTAATCGTAGCTGTAAGACTTAAAATTGTTTCTGCCGACGTTAACCGGCAAATCTTTCGCCCAATAGTCTTCCACCAATTCGTAAGTTACTGACTGGCCCATTTTGTAATCAGTAATCTTGTATGCGCTACTCCCTAACGGCGGCGTGGTCAGTGGTTCGGAAAAATCCTTGTCTTGCCAGTAATGGGTAGGAAGTACGACGGTACCTTTAGCAAACCGCAACAGGACTTCTCTATCGGGTTTGTTTAACTCAATTCGAACGGTTTTATCATTGAGCGCCTTAACGGATTTGACGTCTTTGTAAATCGTTTTGTAAAACGACACCCCTTGGTCCCAAAACTTCTGGTGGGTAAATTCAACATCGTGCGCAGTAATAGGTTTGCCATCGTGAAATCGAGCATTCGGGTTGATGTCGATTTCCATCCAGGAATAATCGTCTTTGTAACGAGCGCGCTCAGCGATGAGCGGATAATAGCTGTCAATCTCATCAGACGGGGAAACAAACAACGGGTCGTATATAGAAACGGTGTCTTGAGCGGCATCTCCTCGCGAGGCAAAACGGTTGAAGCTGTCGAATGTGCCTGTCGCAGAATACGTTACATGACCGAATTTAGGGGCATCTGGGTTAACGTAATCAAAATGCTTAAAGTCTTCAGCGTACTTAGCTTCTCCGAATCCAACGATTCGAGTGGTTTCAATTACGGTTGCCGTAGCAGAAAAACTCGCTAAAACACACGCTAGGCTAAAACCTAGCCCTGTCCTTTTTACCATTCCTGTCTCCTTACACTTTCTCGTAGCGCCTTTTTTTAGCTACTTGTTATACGGCGCTTTTTGTTTTTAGAGTCCATTTAGCTGTTCAAAACACCCTCGTTTAACAAACTAATGTGAGAAGTGTTCATCAAAAGCAAACAATCTTTCATTACACTAATAAATCAACTACTTGTAAAAGTATAGATAAATTTCTTTGACCTGCATGTTCTATTGGTTAAGAAACTCGCGACATAAGGCCAATTACGTTGTACAACTTCGCTATATTGTGCGAAATCGGATTCTTGAATACTGTTCAGGTTAACTAAAAAGGAAACGTTAATGATTGTAACGACCACTCAAAATATCGAAGGCAGAAACATTACGGCATACAAAGGTGTAATCACAGGTGAAGCTATTCTTGGCGCAAACTTGTTTAAGGACATGTTTGCCGGAATTCGAGACTTAGTTGGCGGCCGCTCCGGAACTTACGAGCGCGAAATGGCCAACGCCCGTGAAATTGCTTTTAATGAACTTGAGCAAAAAGCACGCGACCTGCACGCCGATGCTATTGTCGGGATCGATATTGATTATGAAGTTCTAGGACAAACCAATGGAATGTTGATGGTTTCAGTGAGTGGAACAGCGGTAAATCTAGATTAGTTTTTTCCTACCACCTCTCATGCTGAGAGGTGGTAGATTTATTGCATTCTGCGTCGATTAACTCAGTGCTAGGCGACTTGATAGTTAGCGGAGAGTATTTCGTTGGCAATACATTTCAACACGTAAGTTTCGCGCTCGATGCTCAGCCCTTTTTTCTCGCTTGTTGCTATCGTGTTTTCATTGTGGGCAATGGCTTGATGAATGTTAACCCAACGTGCTGACATACCATTTTTGATTTCATAGTCTTCTAACTGAGTCTCACCCAACTCTCCTATCACCGAACAGGTGTAGTAATACGAAAACATATGTAATACGTCAGCATCATCTTTCCACCAAGGCCAGAACTCTTCATAAATTCCGTAAGGCGCTAAGTCGGTAACTTGCTGAGCTCCCGTTTCTTCTAGCAGTTCTCGCACAAGTGCCTGTTCAATGTTTTCACCTTCATCAACGCCACCACCGGGAAAACTAAAATCCTGATAGCGTTCAGTAAAAACTAACAACACGTCTTCACCACGCACGGCAATGGCTCTTGCGGCTTGACGGTGCCTTTTAGAAAGCTGCTCAAGATTGGCTAATTTGGGATGCACGGTAGTGCGCAAGTGTGGTGCAGAGATCATGACTAAGTCGCCGTTGGAAAAAGGGGGCGATTTTAACCAGAGCGATAAAAAAAGGCCAGTACCTCAAGTACTGGCCTTTACAAGGGAAACTAGAAAGTTGGGATGACTAAGCGAGTTTAAATCGATTAATGGTTGTCATTAACCCTTCAGAAACCTTAGTCAACTCAACACTCGCGCTCGCCATTTGGCTTGACTCTTCAGCAACTGACACAGACATATCTCGCATGCTGACCACATTGCGGTTGATGTCGTTAACCGTTACCGTTTGTTCTTCCGCGGCTGCCGCGATGTGTTGATTCATTTCCTCGATGGTTTGCACTTCGTTATTGATTCGATCCAGCGCTTCACCCGCATTGGTCGATAAGGTCGACGCGTTAGTCGCCTTATCAGAACTACGCTCCATTACTTTGACCACTTCTTCTGCGCCTAGCTGAAGTTTCTCGACGATGTTTTGGATTTCTAAAGTCGATTCTTGAGTGCGTTGGGATAAGGTTCTAACTTCATCTGCCACGACTGCAAAACCGCGACCCTGCTCGCCTGCTCGCGCTGCCTCGATTGCTGCATTAAGTGCCAACAAGTTAGTTTGCTCAGCCACACCACGTATTACTTCTAACACGGTATCGACGTTTCTGGCATCACTGGCTAGTTTCTCAACAATTCCGCTGGTTTGCTCAATCTCTGCAGCTAACTCATCAGCACCTTGCACATTTTGCTGCATGATGGCGCGACTGCCGCTAGTTTCTGTCGCGGCTTGTTTACTAGCGTCGTTGGCTTCTACCGTGCGCCCTGCTACTTCCTCTACAGTCGCTAGCATCTCTGTCATCGCCGTTGCCAGTTGGTCGACATCATTTTGCTGCTGGTTCAAGTTGCGGTCGATCTCATGTACCGAGGTGGTCAACTGGTTTGAAGCCGAAGACACTTGATTACCGGCGTCGCTTATACCCAACATAATTTGTTGGATAGAACTTAAGAACTGATTGAAGTAACGCGCCAAATACACAGTCTCACTGGTTCCAACCTCTTCTAATCGTTGGGTTAGATCCCCTTCGCCCTGCGACAACTCTTTCATTGCAGTAACGGTCTTCTTCAAAGGAGAAGTAATGGTTTTGATGAAATAAGCTACGATGACGGCTAAAAGCCCCAAAATGACAACTGTATTACCAGCCAAAGTAAGTTCAGCTTTTTGTATATCAGCGGCCAAAGCTTCCATATTAATACCGCTACCTATCATCCAGCCCCAGGGTTGAAACTGGGTGGCGTAACTGGTTTTAGGCTCAAACACGCTTGGATCGGAAGTGTTCCATTTGTAGTGAACGTAACCACCACCCTGTTTGGCAACTTTGTAGAGCTCTTTTACAAATTCAAACCCTTCCGCATCTTTGACCGGCATTATATTTTTGCCAATCAACCTTTCTAGACCAGCAAACTGAGTTCCATCTGGGCCGGCCATAAATACGTAGTTTCCGTTGTCATACTTCATGCCTTGAACTGCATCAATCGCGCGCTGTTTGGCTTCATCTTCAGTCATTTCGCCCGCTAAAAACTTACCGTGGAAATGTGTGACAATATTCAGCCCGCTGGTGACTAAGTTTTTAACACCGCGTTGATAGTTTTCATGCATTGCATCTCGGGTATTGACGGCCCCAAGAATCGTGTTACCAATTAAACCGACAGCAAATAGAATCAATATGGCCCAAGCTCGCCCGCGTATTGACGCCAAGCCAAGTGTTTGAATAATCATAATTTTCTTCCCCAGCCAACGTTCTAGTCGTTGGATTATTGTTAGTAACGCCTTGCAGAACCAAGCCAAGCCCGAGAAAGTTAATTCTTAGGTTAACTTTGTGATTAGCCGACACTACTCAATGATTCGCCTTTTAAACGTAGCAATAAAAACGTTGATAAATGTGAACTTATTAATAAAAACAAAGAAAATTATCCTTATTGATTAGTCGTTAAATTCAACCAACTGATTTTTAGATGACGGAGGAAATAAACTTTTGCACTAATTTTTAAGGAAGGGCTAAACGCATTATATGTTGTGGTCCAAAAGGCCCGCCATGGTATTTTTCTTTTGCTTCTAAAAAGCCGCAGCGGAGGTATAGGGAATAGGCAATCTCATTTTTACAATTAACTGTCAGTACCAGTGAATCTGCACGAGGACATCTTGCTTTAACGTATTCAGGTAATTGCAACAATGCCTGTTTCGCATAGCCACGACCTTGGTGATGTTGGTCGATGAAAAAGGCCCTAAAACCGACGTCCGTGTCACTGGCAAACTTATAGTCTTGGTAATAACCCTCATCCAACAAAAAAACGCCTACAACTTGTTCTTCCGCAAGTATGAGGTTCATCGAAACAGAATCAGTGATGCATTGCTTCACTTGCTCTATGGTTCCGACATAAGGCAATTGTGCCTCGGAAATTGATAATTTATTCAACTGATTGATTACATCATTGCTTACTTTCGCATCTAAGGGTCTGAGTGTTATCATGTGGCTTTCTCTATTTAATTTATAATAATTATATATTTATCGAGACCCTACATGTCCAACAATCAAATTCAATCTCAGAGCTTTTTCCTATTAGATAACCTTATACAAGACTATGCGTGGGGAAGTACCGACGCCATGTCCACCCTGTTTGGCTTTGACAACAACGAAAACAAACCACAAGCCGAGTTGTGGATGGGAGCACACCCAAATGGCTGCTCACGTACTCATTTAGAGGGTCAATCTGTATTACTTTCTGAACTCATTGGCGCCAACCCTGAGCACCATTTATCAAAACGTGTATTCACTCAGTTTGGGGAACTGCCCTACTTGTTTAAAGTTCTCGCGGCTGAGAAAGCGCTATCAATTCAAGTTCATCCGAACAAGACGCAAGCAGAATTAGGATTCGAAAAAGAAGAATCTGCTGGCATCGAAAGGTCCGCAAGCAATCGTAATTACAAAGATCCCAATCATAAGCCAGAGTTGGTTTACGCTTTGACCCCGTATCAAGCAATGAATGGCTTTCGCAGCTTTTCTGAAATTGTTGAGAATTTACATGAATATTCGGTACCCAAAATTCAAACGGTGACTAAAGCGTTTATTGAACAACCAAACTCTGACAACCTAAAAAGCCTGTTCGAACAACTATTACAGCTAGACGGCGATGTAAGAGATCAAGCCGTCGAGCAGTTACTTACTGTCGCAGCTGAAAAGCGAGAGACAGAGTTAGGCTCTATTATCCTGAGTCTTGCCAATCAGTATCCAGGTGATATTGGGCTGTTTTCACCACTTCTTCTCAACGTGATCACACTTGAACCCAACCAAGCCATGTTTTTGGATGCCAATACGCCACATGCCTATATTCATGGAACGGGCCTGGAAATTATGGCCAACTCCGATAACGTGTTGCGAGCAGGCTTAACTCCCAAGTACATGGATGTGAATGAACTCATTGCTTGCACTTCTTTTGAACCAAAACCTTTTGAACAGTTATTAACCGAACCCAAGGGTACAGACCCCGAGTGTATTTTTGAAGTACCCGTTAACGACTTTAAGTTCGCCGTTATACAAAACGCTGTTAATTTCTCTGTGCAAGGTGGACAACCAGAAATTTGGTTTGCGATCGATGGTGAGTTAAACCTTGAGACAGAATCTGGTGAATCTTTGACCTTGTCAAAAGGCCAATCGGCTTATATTCCTGCCTACGTGCAGCAGTTTGTAGTAAGTAGTTCGGGTCGAGCGGCAAGAGCTTACTGTTAGTCCGTAGCTAATTTGCGAGGCTTGCTGTCTTAATCTTTAAGACGCAGCCTCGATCATCAATTCTTGGTGATACTGGCTATCTAACAAAGGATACGCCGCTTGGTAGGATTGATTTAACCACATTGGTACTTGTTCCGAATTTAGAACTAAGGGCATTCTATGGTGGTAGTCTGCGCACTGCGTATTAGCTTGCGTCATCAGAATCACCGCTTTGTCGCCTTGATCAAGTCCAATCGCCGCTAGGTACAGTGGTTGTTGGTTATCATTGTGGAACAAGTATTTTGTCTTAGTTTCACCTTGAGTTGCCCATTCATACCAACCAGAACACGGAATAATGACTCGATTGGTGAAAAATCCTTGTTTAAACGTAGGCTTAATGTCGACAGATTCACTTTGCGCATTAATGATCACCTTTTTCGCCCAATGGGGTTTAACACCCCAAGAAAAGGATTGTTGCTGATAGTTCGCTGAGATTGAATCGGTTCCAGCGCGCTGCGTAAATCCTTTCACTGCTTGGGTTGGACACAAGTCAGCATTGGACTCGAGCTTGAGCTCCAAACCTAATTGCTCAAATACTTGTTGAGCTAAAGGGTTGTCTATTACATTCAGTCGTCCACACATTATCTCTTTCCCATTAGCCGCGATACCCACATAAACGTCTATCACACTAGTGAAACCTAGTATCCACAACTCATTCATGGTTTATTTTCAGTTGTAAACGCGGTTCAATGTCAGCAGTTATTTTATTACAAGGGCTTAGCCATGATTCACGTCGCTTTTTTTAGCTCAATGCCATATGACGAACAGTCGTTCAAGCAATCCAATCACTTCGACAGTTTAGAGTTACACTTCCATGATTTCCAGTTAACCACTAAGACCGCCCAACTTGCAGCTGGTTGTCAGGCCGTTTGTGCTTTTGTTAACGATGACCTTTCCGCTCCTGTGTTAGAAGCGCTTGCTCAACACGGTGTTAAATTAGTTGCAATGCGCTGCGCAGGTTACGACCGAGTGGATTTAGCCGCTGCAAAATCCCTTGGTCTACAAGTCGTTCGGGTTCCTGCGTATTCCCCAGAATCGGTAGCAGAGCATACCGTGGGTTTAATGATGACGCTGAACCGCAAACTTCACAAAGCCTATCAGCGCACTCGCGATGCCAACTTTGCATTACATGGTTTGGTGGGCTTCAATTTCCATGGCAAAACTGCAGGTGTGATTGGTACCGGCAAAATCGGTTTGGCGACGATTCGTATCCTTCAGGGCCTTGGTATGGAAATTCTGTGTCATGATCCCTACCCGAGTCAGGACGCGATCGACCTTGGCTGTCAGTATGTGGACAAAGCAACGTTATTTAAAAATAGTGACATTGTCACGCTCCATTGCCCTATGACGCCGGAGAATTTCCATCTGCTTGATGCGGATGCTTTTGAGCAAATGAAAGATGGCGTTATGATCATTAACACCAGCCGTGGAGAACTGCTTGATTCCGTCGCAGCAATTGATGCTCTCAAATCAGGTCGTATTGGCGCACTTGGATTGGACGTTTATGAGCAAGAAAAAGAGCTATTTTTCAAAGACAAATCGTCTGATGTGATTGTAGATGACGTTTTCCGTCGCTTATCGGCATGTCACAACGTCCTGTTTACTGGGCATCAAGCATTTTTAACCAAGGAAGCTTTGGGGAACATTTCCGATACAACACTCAACAGCATTCACTCGATTTTAGTTGACCAGCAAAGCAGCGGTAATGAGTTGATTGTTTAGAAAGTTCTGAGCTTTCGAGCGAACGTTTACAGCAAGGGAAATTTTGCTGTTTCAGATCCAAAAAGAGGTCGAATTCGACCTCTTATTTTTACAACTCAGCTCGCGGCCGCTTTTTCTTTTAAACGTTTCCGTCTTGTTAGCGGAATCGTGACCATTCCGGTCATTAACACGACGCCAATAACAAATAACACGCTTGAGATAATCTGCATTTGAGTAAAGACCTCACCGAAAAACCAATAGCTGCAGATACAACTAACCACTGGCGTCAACAGAGTAGCGGGTGCCACCATGGAAATTGGGTATTTTGACAACATTTTGTTCCAGACCCAATACCCCAGTATTGTGGTTGGATAAGCTTGGAACAAAATTGATAACCATGCGTTTTGGTTTAACGAAACGACTTGGTCAATCAAATAGCTAGTGCCATTGGTCGCAAGCACAATACAAATCAGCGGAATCGGCGCAAATGCCATACCCCATACACTAAATGCAAACACACTTTTCGCTTTGGCCTTTTTAACAATGACGCCCACCAGTGCCCAAGAAAGCGTTGAGATCAAAATATAAACCAATCCAGTGGTATTGATCTGTCCTTCGGTACTCAATAGCAAAATAGTAAAGCCACACACTCCGATTAATACGCCAATCCATCGACTCAGTGTTAATCGTTCTTTGAAAAAGAACATGCCTGCCGCAATGGTGAAAATTACGTTAAGTTTCATTAAAACCGAGGCCAAGCCGCTTGCAATACCAGTTCCAATGGCGGCAGTAGCCATACCCCATACTCCGGTTCCAAAAAAAAACCCGTAAGCAAGTAGGTAAACCCAAAGAACATCGGGCTTTTTGACAAAAAACACCAATGGAAATGCGGCGAAAACAAATCGTCCTGCTATCAATACCCAAGGGTCCGTATTGTTTACACCCAACTGAATAATGATGTAGTTAAAGCCCCATAACGCCATCACGCTATAGAGAATTAGCGCATCTTTTGCTTTCATAATTTGTACTCCAAGTGTCCGTTTGCTAGTAGACAAATTATTTAGCGTGAGACAAAATCAGTACAGATACAGAATATTGAAATTAGAGCAATACAGTTTGGCAAAATATCTAAATTTGGTGGAAGACATCACCCAGAAAATTGAACGTGGAGAATTAAAGGCTGGTGACAAGCTACCCTCACTGAGAAACCTTGCACGCCAATATCAAGTTAGTGTCAGTACGGCAGTTAACGGATATGATGAATTAGAGTCACTGGGCATTATTGAAAGTAAACCGCAATCCGGCTTTTTTGTTACCACTCAAACACTTCAACTTGAAACCCCAACCACGCAAACATTTAGCGCCAATGTCACTGAAATTCCAACGCGACTCTTTGCTTCGCAAAACTTAGCAGGGCCACTGGGAACGTCTCTGGCAGAAATTACGGAACAAGAGACGGATTGGTTACAAAAGTCACTCCGGAGATCTGCTAAACGCTTGCATTTGGCTTTTGATCGCTATCCAGATGTACAAGGTGAGTTACCACTGCGTCGAGCGTTAGCTCATCACTTTAGCAAGCAAAATTTTCCGATTAACGAAAAAGATCTCGTTATCACCCACGGTTGCATTTCGGCGGTTAAAACCGCATTGGAAACCGTCACTCAAGCCGGTGATGTGGTTGCCATCACCTCGCCATGTTTTTCTGGTTTGCTCGATTTGCTCGCTCAACTACAACTCAAAGCGCTAGAAATTCCTTGTGACCAAGATGGCTTGAACTTGGAACAGCTTGAACGCAATTTGGCATCCGGTACGGTAAATGCGGTTTTGCTGAGTAGCAGCTTTATTAACCCGACCAGCCTCACCTTCTCTAACCAACAAAAACAGCGCTTGGCCCAGCTAGCCAAAACCTATCAAACTCCGATTGTCGAAGACGACGTTTATCTAGAACTTGGACATAGTACACACTTAACTTTGCCGACCAGCTACTTTGACCATGACGGCTATGTTATCTGGTGTGGTTCGATTTCAAAGACGTTATCGCCAAGCTTGCGTCTTGGATGGTGTAAACCGGGCCGCTTTTTAATGCAATACCTTGCCAAAGCACATACTTCTTCTATGGGGGTTAATGCTCATACGCAGTTAGCCGTTGCTGATTTAATCGACTCAGGAAATTACGCTAGAGCGTTAAAAACAAAGCGTCTGCAACTCACTCACAATAAAAATCAATACTTAAACTACCTTGCCGAACGCCTACCTAAAGGAACCCGTATATCTCAACCTAAAGGCGGGATGGTGCTTTGGATTCAGCACCCAAGGCTACTCTCAGATAAACTAGCAGAGCTGTGCAGAGAAGCGCGAGTTGCGGTTAGAGTTGGTTCAATGTTTAGCACGCGTGAGCTATACAATGATTGCGTAAGAATCAACTTTGGCTTCAACTGGAGTCAGGAAGTTGAACAACATTTAAGTACGTTTTGCGACTTGTTCAACCGTTGTATCGATAGCACCATGATCTCAAAAATTAGCTATATACCCAAATGACCTAAAGATGCTGGGTTCAGCGAGACTTAACTAGTCATCAGACAAGGCATTGATATGTTGCTCTGAACCCTGCGTATTGAGGTCACTTGGGCATACCACTTAGGTCTAGTGGATGTTCGACAAAAACCTCGATATGTTCATGATTTCACATGGAGGTATCAATGAAGCTATTAAACAAACTCTTGCTAGCCACATCTATACTCGGATGTACTTTGGGCATGGTTCAAGCAAGCGAGTCAGAACAAAAAATATTTAAACTAAAATTGGCGGAAACATGGGGGCCTAACACGCCAATTCTTGGTGATGCGACTCGCAACATGGCCAAACTTGCTGAGCAGCTTTCGAATGGCCGCCTGCAAATTCGCGTGGATTCGGCCAACAAACACAAATCACCATTTGGCGTCTTTGACCTTGTGCGTTCGGGACAATACGACTTAGGGCATTCCAGCTCCTATTTTTGGAAAGGTAAAGTACCCAATACACTGTATTTTTCATCAATGCCATTTGGCATGATGACCACCGAACAATACGCTTGGTTCTACCACGGTGGTGGTATGGAGCTAATGCAGTCCGTATATGAACCGTACAATTTGCTTTCGTTCCCGGGTGGAAATTCTGACATTCAAATGGGCGGTTGGTTTAAAAAAGAAATTAACTCTCTGGACGATCTAAAAGGTCTAAAAATCCGTATTCCGGGCTTTGCTGGGGAGATTCTCGCGAACGTTGGCGCAAGCCCTGTTAATATCGCCCCAGGTGAAATGTACACTGCGCTGGAACGCGGTGTTATTGATGCCGCAGAATTTGCTGGCCCGGCGTTTGATTTGCGTCTCGGTTTCCCTAAAGTGGCACCTTACTACTACACAGCGTGGCACGAGCCAGGCTCTGAGAGCCAATTTCTGGTTAACAAAAAGCTATGGCAAGAGCTACCGGACGATCTCAAGCTAATTTTGGAAACCGCTTTTCGCTTAATAGCTTACGACATGCATACGGAATCTCTGCATGCCAACGCCCACAGCTGGCAGAGCATGTCACAAGATTTTCCTGATGTGAAAGTACGCCAGTTCCCAGTGGAGGTGATTGAAGCCCTTAAAGCATCCAACCAAGAGTTGTTGGAAAGCCAGGCAGCCAACGATGAGCTAGCAAAGAAAATTCTTGATTCGCAAGCGAGATACCTCGCGACGACTCGTGCATGGACCAGTATCTCTTTGAAAGCGTATTTGGACTCGACAGCCGAATAAACCTCATTTTGGCGTCATTAACAACCCACCGAAACACAGCAGCCTGTCTTGTTTCGGTGGCATTCCGTCGTAAGGCCAGTTGCAATCAAAGGAACTAGAACTGCTAACACCCAGCCCCTAGGGTTTTACGTTTATGTAAAGCATTAATGGTCTGCCTAACTTGCTGAGCAACGTCGCTTGCCCTTAAGCCAATCTGGCCAAATATCTCGGTATTGTCATCTGCCGCTTGGCTGTGCAGAACCACCCCCGTCCAGGCTGCATCGGAAAGCGACAAACCTTGCGCCAGTAAACTCACTATAATTCCGGTCAACACATCGCCCATTCCACCAACCGCCATACCGGCATTGCCCAATGTACACACACGCATGGCTTTGCCATCGTAAACCAAGGTCCCCGCACCTTTTAGTACCACGACACCTCCGTAACGACGTTGAATCGCCCTCACAGCAAAAAAGCGGTCCGCTTCGACTTCACTAACTGCCATACCGAGTAAACGCGCAGCTTCACCTGGGTGCGGAGTTAAGATCCAATCATCGCGATAAGTGGGTACATAAGACAGCAAAGTTAATGCATCAGCGTCAAATACTTTGGCGATGCTGTGTTCACAAACCAGATCAAACAAGCGCTGTGAGTCGTATCCAAGCCCCAAGCCCGGTCCAATTGCGACCGCTTTTGCCCATTCTAAACGGCTGATAAAATCTTTAATGTCATCCCAACTTGCTACCATGGCTTCTGGACACCTAGCCAGTGTAGGAGTGATTGAGGAATTGTCGGTTTGAGCCGCGACTAAACCAGCCCCAGAACGCAATGCCGCCTCAACCGCAAGGCAAAGTGCGCCACTCATCCCTCGGTCGCCTCCAACCACTAACGCTCTACCATTTTTCCCTTTATGGCCCGAGGCTGGCCGCTTAGGCAGACTTTCTAGTACTGTATTTGCATCACCAGCAAAAGAAGCGGCTGGGTTTAACTCATAAAATACCTGACCGATTTGCAAGTCTTGCAGTTCGAGACAACCACAGAAGTCCCTCGCTTGCCCAGTAAAGCATCCCTGTTTGTAGCCAACAAAACTTACACTTCGATCAGCAATAACGGTCGCCACTAAGCTTTCTCCTGTGTCACTGGCTAAACCGGACGGCAAGTCTAGCGACAGTACTGGAGCATTAGCGCAGTTGATATCTTCGATAGCGCGTCGAGCCAACTCACGGACTGGCCCACTCAACCCTGTTCCCAAAATGGCATCGATAATCAATTCGGCGCGTTCAAGTTCTTCTATCAACATGCTCCAAGGGCTTTCGGAGTCATATAATTCAATAACAATCCCCTGGTACGAGCTTCTCGCTTTGGCCGTATCACCCGTTACCGATTGCGCGTCACCTATGTGGAATACCTGAACTTGGTAACCCGCCTGTTGCGCTAGATGCGCCAAGACATAACCATCGCCACCGTTGTTTCCTGAGCCACACACCACAAGCAGTTTGTTCACATCAGGATAATGACGTTGAAGTGATTGAAACGCCGACAAGCCCGCTCGTTCCATCAACTCAAACATCTCTATGCCCAGTTGGCTGGCGGCTTCCGCCTCACCCAATCTGATTTGTTCACTGGTATATAGGGGTATCCAAGCGTTTTGAGTCAGTGGCTCCATAAATTCTTTGTAATACCTTTACTTGCTGATAGCCATGTAATCTCAAGACCAAATTTCATTCGAGTTAGGGCCTACACTTCGGTGGAATGATGTCCTTTTGAAATCAAGGCTTCCGAAGTGGCATCTTGAATAGACATAAACAGCGACTTAATTTCGCCCGTTGGTGTTCTCATTGGATTCAATGTGACGTTTTGGTACATAAAGTCGGCTTGCTGAGTAATGGGTCTAACATTGCGGCAACGAAATAGATACGGTCTTTGTTGCCAAGTAATAAAGCTGCGACAGCCTAAGTCATAGACAGGTTTGGTTTTTAGGATGAACCAATCTTTAGGAATCTCTGGAAACAAATCAAATAGTGATTGACCAATGGCGTCGTGGGACTGTTTACCACTGTGGTGGGTCATGAATCCGTTCCACAGTTGTACTTCATAATCGCGGTTAATGACGATCAACCCCAGATCGACATTTTGCACCATATCGACCATCCAATGAAACTGTTCAAACTCGGCGGGTAAACCTACAGAATTCATTAAAAGTCCTCCATCAAGTACGACAGTTTGTTATCCAATAAAGGTAAGGATTCATCAACAAACATAAACAATAAATCACAGCGTATAGAAGTACCATCAATGTTATAGCTGACTTCAAAAGTCATGGTTTTACTGAATGAACCTGTTGTTGTCTCAATCACCGAGTCGATTGAAATGTGTTGGCCTAACAAAACTGGCGAGCTCTGAAAGAATCTGACCTCTGCCTGTTTACCCAAACCATTTAAGAATGACCCCACCAAGATGTTGGACACATCCATCAAGAGTTCGAGCTCTTCGAGTTCTTCACTTTCCGCCGGCACTTTCATCAGTTTCTTTAAATCGGCAACACTGGAATCACTGAGTAGGACCAACGCCTCACCAGCAATACCTTCTCCGCTAAAGCCCTGACAAACGCCAGAGACTTGGTCATTATCGGCCAAGTCACGCAGCGCCATGTGTAGCTCAGTCACTTCAAGGATGTTGACGTTAGGTAAGGGTAAGTGAACAAACACATCGAAGTGTCGCGCTAAGGCATCGGCAGCCTGACCAATTGAGACGTTGGCAACTTCCATATAGATGTCACGACGCTTCAGTACCGGCAGTTCAACCGAGGTTCTGGTGATGGTCGTCGGACGTTCTTCTGATTGCACGACTTCTCTAAGAACGCGCTTTAGATGGTCTTGATCAATGGGCTTTTGGATAAAATCAAGGGCACCCGAGGCCATGACTCTTTCTTTGGCTTTAGGCTGGATGTCTCCCGAAACCACGACCACTTTGATATTGATTCCGCGTTCTTGAATCGCATCTAACGTACCAAAACCGTCCAGTTCAGGCATGGTTAAGTCTAAGAACATTAATTTAAATTCTTGTTTAGACAATTGCTCTAACGCATCTAAACCATGAACGGCGAAGGTAATGTCGGCACCGAGAGATTCAGGTAATGAACGTGCCATTTGTTTGCGCGCTAGCGCAGAGTCATCACAAATGAGGACTGGAAAGGACATTTAAGCACCTTGATGTATATGAGTACTATCTAATATGTTTTAGTGTATCAGATAACGAGTACAGAATACTGCAAAACTAAGACTTGTATTAACGTTTAGTCTACAAAGGCACTTTTTGCTAGCAAAGTGATGGTGTTGCAACGAGTTTAAAGAGGAACGGAGTTGAGAATATTTAGGTTATGGAGATGAGGATTTTGAGGCGTATCTAGTCGATACGCCTCAAGTGTCAACCAGTTTTCAGTGCGTTAACTTAACAATAGAATAGCCAAGCAACCACTCCAACTCTTTATGACTTTCCTTACCAAATTTTTCGGTAACCAATTCATAAAGTCGCGTTAGCGCGGTAAGCGCGAACTTTTGCGCTTTCTCAACGGCAACAATGTGATGAACAATCAACTTCAATGTCGACTGAAACTCAGGCAATTCTAACGAACGCAACCAACTGGTTTTAAAAGACTGCACATCAGGCTGATGCGAGAGTTCTTTGATAAACATTTCGATGATTCGGTCATCAAGAGCATCCGTGAAATCCGATTTCTTGGGAAAATGATGACTAATTCCTGTTCTGGAAATTCCAGTTTGCTTACTTAAAGTGGTGTAAGACATGCGGTCATAACCAATGGTCAACAGCTGATCGACTACTGCATCCATTATGGTGTTGATCGTCACTACCGTGTCTTCTTTACTACGTTTTGGCATGATTTGGTGTACTTATATATTGTTGATGCGAATTTAATATCACTCACTAATTTCTCATGCTTATCTATCAGGGCGAGTTCGAGCCCTTCCGCTTTAACAAAGCGTACTAACTCTCATCGTTATGTATCGCCAACTGAACATATGACTAGCCAATCGTTTGCGTCTACCGCAATAACGAATAATTTATTTATAGTTTTGAAATTAGCGGCACGATGTTCCAACAATTACCATGAGATATCAACATCACGAATAGGTATTCATCTACAGAACAATATACTGTTGGTTGTTTTTTTGACAAATCTCACAACAAACAAACTATTTAATTATTTCAATGTGTTACAAATAGCTTTTTATTGGTCAATTTATAATCAGAGTAAATATATACTGCCCAATAAAGATTAGTTTTCACTTTCAAGCGGATAGTTATTCTGTACTAGTTCATAGAATCAGTTGCAATAGTAAAAAGTAAAATACCCAACTTAGAGCTCTGCGTCGTGTATCTAGAAGTCACTTCACTATTGTCATTGAGTATTGAGGCAAATAACAGATGGCGTTACTATCACCCTTATTTAGGTAAGGAATTATGATGACTGACAAACTCCAAGAAAACCAAGTCTGCGAAGCGTGTGGTTGTGCTGGTGAAATAGGCTTTATCATCAAAGAAGGTGATGACGTTTCTGAAGTTTCTGTATTCGGCGAGAATCGTGAATCATTAGACGCTTTGATCGCGCAATATCAGGATGCTGCACAACAGGTTAACGCTGAAGTAAAACAAGAATGCGTCTACGCTGATGATGGCCAATCGGCGACCATTCGTTTTCAGTTTGACGTAAGTGCGGAAAAATTGATTTTTGAACTTAAAACGCGCTCGCTCAACCGCTAATTCTCCCTTTTCCCTCGATGCTAGATACCCAAATAACCTCAAGACACGAGGCTCTGAGTCCTTTATCTTGAGGTCACGTGGGTACAAAGTGGAAGCCATTTGCTTCCACTTTTTGTATACTCTCTAAACGGTTTCGACAAGTGATGCAGTATGAATAGGATCATAAAAACAGTGCTCATTTTTGCACTACTTTGCCCTGTTAGTTACGCAGAGCCGCTTGATTACTATCGAATGCTTAATCATCTCGATAACTACGGTAATCTAGATTTACGCAACAAGCCTTATACGTCACTGGCCAACGGAACCGAAATTCAAGGCAACCTGAACATCTCTAAAACAGCAATTAAAAAGCTCCCTCAACAATTGGTCGTCAATGGTAGTCTCGATGCCAGCAATAGTCTTTTGGATAAAGTTCCCAGTGGAACCAAGATACGTGGCTATGCAAATTTTTTGGGTTCTAAGGTTAAGCGTTGGCCCGTTGGGATCGAGGTTGGTGGCTTTATCAATTTCACCGATACCCCGCTCGAGCAACTACCACCAAGATTCAAGGTTAAAGGTGACTTAAGTGTGATCAGAACACCATTGACCGATCTGCCCAATGGCCTAGTCGTGGAAGGTGACCTTTACCTTGGCGGATCTGGTGTCACCACATTTCCAGACACAATGACGGTAGATGGCAACATCTTTTTGGGTGGTAATCGCATCACAAAATGGCCAAGTGACCTAAAGTTAGGTGGTGCCGTCGCTCCATAGGACAGCCTTTATCTAGGCACACCCCTGTAAAATCTTTATTCACATTATTATCAATATATTGCAGATAGTTTAATGAGTTTTTTTGCATAGTAGTGATATTGACCAATACTTATTAGGTAATTTGTCGATAGGCTCAAAATGAAAAAGAAGCATTATTCGCTCAGTATTCACATCACTACCCTGTTTTTAGTCCTCACAGCATTGATGGGGGCTGCGCTTATTTATGTCAGCTATAGTCACACTCAGGCGATGCTTGACTCGACATTCCAGAAGCTTGAAGAACAGAACAGCCAAGCCCTTGAATCTACCTTTTATCAACAAGTTTCTCCTGTCTTGACCGCACTAGACTTTATGGTCAGTCGACCTTTCGTTGAACCCGACTCTCAGACCATTGCCGACAATGTTGTCTTGGCACCTTTTGCTGAACTTTTCCAGAGCCAGCAAGGCGTACTTTCTGTGTACGTCGGCGACAAGTTCGGCAACTTCACCCTTATTGCGCCTGTCAATTCACCTCAGATGAAAAAGTACTTTTCCGCCCCTCGCGGAGCGCAATATGTCATCCAACGCAGCCAACCAGGACACGTATCAAGTAAAACCTTTTATTCGGGTAACTTGTCGTTACTTGAAACGGTTACCTCGGAAAAAGTATCTCAGTACGACCCTAGAAATCGGCCTTGGTATCAACTGGCATTAAAAAGTACAGGAGCGAATCTCACCGAACCGTACAAATTTTACGGCTTGGACGAACTTGGAATCACCTTTTCAAAACGAAGCTACGATTATTCGTTTGTTGTGGGTGCGGATTACTCGCTTAACTCTATTAGTGATGCCATTGAATCGTTGAAATCCCATGAAGAATCAAAAGTTGCACTTGTCGACGCTCAGGGAAGAATCATCGGCCAAGCTGGAATTTGGGAAGATTCGCAGGCATCAAACAGCATCAAGACAATTAAAGACCTCAGCGAGTATCCGATTTTCTCCAATATTGAAGTCCAGCTCTCGTCTGGAGCCAAAAACAGCGTGACGCTAGTCAATGGCAATACTTGGGCATTGAGCTCAACGAAAGTTGAACTCGGTGAAAACGTTACTCTGATGTTGCTTGAAGCGATTTCGGAAGACACTGTTTTTGCCGATGCGCTGGCAATGCGAGATCGACAAATATGGGTGGTATCGACGACCTTATTCCTCGGGTTTGCCCTGGTTTGGTTTGTCGGTATTCGACTAGCTACACCGCTAAAAAATCTGGTTGCCTTGTCTGAAAACATCGCCAGATTTGATTTTAAGAAAACTCGCTACCCCAAAACAGTGATGAAAGAGGTATCGGACTTAACCGATTCCATGGAACTGATGGAGCACACTCTGCACGACTTGCTTCGTCTTCTACGGGAGGCCACCAGCAATCAAGATTTCAATGTACTGGCTAAAACCATTACCCATCAAAGCTACTTAGTGACTAGGGCAGAGACCATTAAGTTGTTCGTGCATTCTGGTGAACAACAAGAATTTATCACCGCCGCGAATCACGCCATTATCCCATTCAAAATTGAAATCAATCAGTTTTTGCGAGAGACCGCTTGGCTTAGTGATGATCTCAAAAAAGGTCAAATCGTTCATTTGAATCGAACCGATAACGCGCTTTCTAAGCACCTCGATTATCTTTACAACTCGGATGTCTATCTATTCCCATTACTTAACCGTGAACAACGCTTGGTTGGTATTTTGCTACTGGGCTATGAGAGAGAAATCACCAAAGAGCAAAGCGATAAACACGCATTTTTGAAAGAGCTGCTTAGCTTCGCCGAAATCGCAAAAGAAAACATAGATAGAATGCAGCAACAAAAAGACATGTTAAATGCCTTTATTGAGCTCATCGCCTCGTCCATTGATACCAAGTCTCCCTATACCGGTAGCCACTGTCAGCGCGTTCCGGTTCTAACTCAATTGCTCACAGAGGCGGCAGAATCAGACAATCAATATTACCCATTATTCGCGATGAATGAACTCGAATGGGAAGAGTTAAAACTCGCCTCTTGGTTGCATGACTGCGGCAAAGTAACCACGCCTGAATATGTCATTGATAAAGCGACTAAGCTCGAGACTATTTACGATCGCATCCACGAAATTCGCATGCGATTTGAATTACTGAAAGTGACGGAAGAAAAAGAGCATTGGCAGCGTGTCAGTGAAGGCGAAGAAGAAGCTTGTTCCTACAACCATATGATGAATAAGCTGCGTCAATTGGACGAGGACTTCGAATTTGTCGCCCAATGTAATCTCGGTAGTGAGTTTATGGAGGATAAAGACCAACAAAGATTACAACAAATAGCAAGTTACCAATGGCGACGGACTTTGGATGACCAACTTGGTGTCTCTTGGGTAGAAAAAGAACGCGCGTCTGATCCGGTTGAATTGCCAACGATGGAACCATTGATTTCCGACAAACCGGTACATTTTGTTCAATGGGATAGCAGCGAAAACCCTAAAGCCATGTGGCAAGAAGAGTTTGTTCTGCAACCCAAGGCTCTAAAATACAACCGAGGGGAGCTGTACAACCTATCGATCCAGAAGGGGACACTGAATGATGAAGAGCGATTCATCATCAATGACCACATCATCCAAACCATCAATATGCTTAATCGTCTACCCTATCCAGAACATCTTAAGAACACACCAGACATAGCCGGAGGCCATCACGAGCGAGTGGATGGAAAAGGATATCCAAGAGGTTTAAACGAAGACGAGTTGACTATTCCGGCACGTGCAATGGCCATTGCAGATGTATTTGAAGCACTGACATCAACAGATAGACCTTACAAAAAAGCCAAAAAACTGTCTGAGTGTATTCATATCATGACCAATATGGCGACAACGGGCCATGTCGATCCCAAGCTCTATTTACTTTTCTTAGAACGCGATATTTACGCCGTTTATGCAGAACGCTTTTTGGAGCCGTCACAAATTGATTTCGTCGATAGCGAAGAGCACATTAAAATCGTCAAAAACTACATTCGCTCACTTTTCTAACAAAATTGTTAGTGAAATACATTGCATACTTAATTATAATTGAGTCATTAACGTTAGAGTGTGCGTGTTATATCTCTCGGTAAAAGAATCTGAATTAACGGATCATCGAGAAAGAGAACCAGCTGACAAATAAAATTATAACGGTTTCTCATTTAGGCTTTTGCTGTCATTTTTCTGGAGCCGATTTGAAAATTACTCACTCAAAAGCAATGCGCGGCGTATCCGGCATAGCTCTTATTATCGCTTTGCTATCTGCTATTTATGCGATTGTGGAAACAAGCACACCTGTATATTTAGTACTCATGGTGACGGTTGCCGCTCTTGCTATTCTGCATATCGCCTTTCGCTTTATCGACCAACACATTGTATCGCTGCAACAACGGATTCAAGAACTTGAGCAAAGCACCAACAACTTGCAACAAGAATCCACTGAATGGCGAGAGATCTCGCAGCGCTATCAAGCTCTGTTAGACAGCTTGCCAGATCTCGCTTGGATTAAAGACGAAACTGGTAAATTTCTCGCGATAAACAAGCAATTTGAGCTCGCTTTTAATACCAGCCAAGCCGCTATTATTGGCAAAACGGACTTTGATTTGTCGCGTGAGCAAGATGCGTTGGAGTATCAAAAAGATGATCAGTGGGTAATGGAGACAGGTAAAACCCTGCATAAAGAGTTTTTAGCACCGAAAGTAGACGGTAGTAAAACTTGGATTGAACTAATCAAGGTTCCCGTGATTAGTCATGGGAAAATAGTCGGCACCGTGGGTACAGCAAAAGACATTAGCACTCGCAAGCAGGCCGAAATTCAACTTGATTACCTGGCCCATCACGATGCGTTAACCAAACTCAGGAATCGTTTATCACTTGAGCAGCGACTCGAGGAAAAAATAAAGCACAACCACCCTTTCGCCGTAGCTTTTGCCGACCTCGATAATTTCAAGTTAATCAATGATTCGATGGGGCATCGCGTTGGTGATGAAGTACTAAAAGTTGCTGCTGAATCCTTCTCTCGTTACGTTGGCTCTCGCGGCGAAGTATTCCGATTAAGTGGCGATGAGTTTGTCATCGTCGTTGATCAAGAAATGGATGAATTATCTATCTCGAATTGGTGCCAACAACTGATCGAAGTAATCGCGGCACCAACATTACTTGGCGAATTTGAACTTGAACTGTCGCTTTCTTTAGGTGTCTGTCTTTTTCCAAAGCACGGAACCAATGTTGTCGACTTGCTGAAAAACTCCGATATTGCCATGTATCAAGCCAAAAAATCGGGCAAACATGGCTACAAGCTGTTCTCTGAGTCCTTCTCTGGTTTAGCCATGCACCAACTTTCGTTAGAAAAACGCCTTAAGCGTGCACTGGACCAGAATGAATTCATTGTGCGTTACCAACCTATGGTTAATAGCGACACTGGCGAGTTGGTTTCAATGGAAGCGCTTGTGCGCTGGAAAGACCCAGACAGTGGCGAAGTTGGCCCGAACGAATTTATCCCATTTGCCGAGCAATCGGGAATGATCATCGAACTTGGCATGCAGGTCCTAGACATCGTCATATCCCAGATTTCACAATGGTTGAAAGCGGGCTACACCACTGTGCCAGTTTCGGTCAACGTATCAGGGTTACAATTCCAACAACATCACTTTATTGACGATATCAAAAACAAACTCGAGCACTACCAAGTACCTGGCGAATTACTTGAGCTTGAAATCACTGAATCTTTGTTAATGAAAGATGAAGAAAAACTGTTTAATACCTTTTGTCGCGTTCGACGTTTGGGCATCACTTTAAGTATTGATGATTTTGGTACTGGTTATTCTAACCTAGCCTACTTGAGTCGATTCCCAATTAACAAACTCAAAATCGATCGTTCGTTTGTGAGCGACGTTCAATTGCTGCCAGACAAACAAATCATCACTCAGGCCATCATTGATCTTGCCAAAAGTCTTGAGCTAAAAGTCATTGCTGAAGGGGTGGAAACTATCGACGAGCTTATCGAAGTAAATGACATGGGCTGCTCAGTTGTTCAAGGCTACCTTTACTCTAAGCCCCTTTTAACTCGGGACATTGAACCGTATTTGACTCACGAAAAAGAGTTTGCCGACGTGCACAGCTTCAATTAATAAATCTTAATGTTAATCAATCGCATTGATGCGCTATTATTCTCGTCCTTGATGAATGGCGACATGCATTCTTGTATGTCGCCTTTGTAATTGGACAATAATTTGCTTTCAAACGCTGAATGTAATCAAAACGACACCAAACCGACCTCTAATCGTCGCATAGTAATCGGTCTCGCCCTAGGCGCTAGTTGGTTAACTAAACACGCCTGGACAAGAGAGGACAGCCAAGCTGAGAACTTTCTAGACCCCAACCTCTATCTAGACTTGGCTCTTAGGGCCGAGCAGGCAAAATTGGACTTCGTTTTTCGCCCCGACGTTTTATTTCTTGAGCCCCAAATGGCAGCCAATGAGCCAAGCTTTAACGGTTTCGATCCGTTTACGTTGCTTTCAATGATCGCAAGCCATACTAACCATATTGGATTAGTAGCCACGGCGTCTACCAGCTTTGATTCTCCTTATACCGTAGCCAGACAACTAATGAGCTTGCAATGGCTATCGAATGGCAGAGCCGGCTGGAACATAGTTACTGGTTTAAGTGGCCATGACAATTTTGGACAAACAGCGGCAACGTCTTCTGAAGACCGTTATCAAAAAGCCGAAGAATTTGTGAATGTAGTGAAAAAGCTGTGGGACAGTTACCCGCACGACGCACTGCTCATAGATAAAGCGTCGAACCAATTCGCTGACCCTGCCAAAATACAAGCCATCTCTCATAGCGGTGAGCATTTCACTGTCAAAGGCCCTTTAAACCTCACCTGTCACGCCAGCGGTTATCCGGCCTTTTTCCAAGCGGGCGCAAGCGGTCCAGGTAAAAAATTTGCCGCGAAACATGCCAATGTTACCTTTGCAGCCAACCCAGATATCCAATCCGGTATTAAGCTCAAGCAAGAGTTATCAGCAAATACAGAATTAGCCGCAAGGCACGCCTCAGATCTCAAAGTACTACCTGGCTTAAGCCTATATTTGGCTGAGACTAGAGAGGAAGCAGAAGCCATTTATCTGCGAACTCAAGAAGGCCAAAGTGATGAGCGCAAATTCGATTACATCCAAAAACTATTGGGTACCGATTTAAGACAATGGCCAAGACAACATAAACTCACTACCAATGATTTTTACAACCCGGAGTTTAAATCCTACAGTCAGACTCACGCTGACCTTATGATGTCTTTTATTGAACGAGAAAACCCAAGTATTGAAGCGTTTTTACAAAGGCCGGAAGTAAACGGTTCAGCACACTGGCGTGTGGTAGGCACCGTGGATGACGCTGTCGACGACATCGTCAACCGACATCAGGCAGGCGCTTGTGATGGCTTTATCGCAGTACCCAATGGCAGTATGAAGTCGGTCAATCTCTTTTTTGACCAGCTAGTACCAAAGCTACAAAAGCTGGGTTTAGCAAGAACCGAGTACCAGGCTAACTCTCTGCGAGCCCAACTTAATGAATCGGTATTGCATTCTTCAACAAACCCCTAGCCCAAACGCAGCTACAAGAACTAGCAATTCGAAAGGCGAGTGGTTATCTACTCGCTATTTTTCGTTTAGGTTAGCAGCGAATACACGTAACCAATGCCTGAGTAGGTTGAACCATTTATCACGATATCTCGGTTGAAATGAGTAACCGGGGCTTTTTGTTGGTAAAACGCATTATTGGACGCACCTCGAAAAGTACAAATAACGCTTTCTTGGTAACCTAGTTGCGCAAAATGTTGATGCAACGTCGCCATTAGTTTACTGCCTACTCCACGGCCTTGATACATGGGATCAACATAGAGACCGAACACTTCCGCTCGGAGATTATCATCCTCTCTCATTCTGCCGCACGCGTAGCCTTGAATAACCTCATTTTCTATAGCGACCAATGCGAGTCTATTCTGGCAGCTTATGTCTTGTTTCAACAAGCGCTTAAACCAATCCTCATTGACAACCTCTCGATCACTTTCGCCGAGTAAATCCATCAGGTCCGTTTTCCAAGCTCGGTGAATCAAATCAGCAAGTGGAATTAAATCTGCCGAGTCTGCGTTTCGAATCAATATTTCTACTCGTTATTTTAGCTTTGGGCAATTGGCGCACAAACTGCCGTCTGCTCGCTTAAAGTGCATACAGCAGGATATTCTCACAAAACGCCAACGTTTGAGTCTTGAGTCAAACTCGATATTGGCAAGGGGCTTGAGGTTTAATTCCATCGCTAAAAGCCAGTGCTTTGCGTGAGAGGGTAAGTCAAAATTTCTCAAATCAACGTTGTTGTTTCCATTAGTTATAAACAGCTCTTGGTACTTAACCATAATTGCAATGACTGCGTCTGCCAGTAGCATGTCAACCAAGCCTTTCTGAATTCGGCGCGTTTGCGAATACCACTTGTAATAACGCTCAATAAAACATTTAAGTTCTCGACCGTTGGCTTTTATTGCGACGTTCGTGTTATCGGTATGCTTTTGAACCATAGACTCTTGAACAAGGTAGCCATTCGCCATTCCTAGTTGGCGATCGCCCAATAGTGTTAACTGGCTTAGCTTTACTTGTTGCTTAGTTCGATAGGTAGCAATCAGTGCTAGGTATATTCCTTGCCAGGCAATCAGCGACCAGCTTCGTGTTAACCAATATGCTGTGCCCGCTTCTGGATAAGATTGCTTCCAGAATTGGTACAACTGATTTGCGTGCAGATCTTGATCCTGTGACTGGCTCACCAACATAGAATGGTTGTGACCGATAAAGCCATTTAATGACTTGGAGAGCGCTTGAGTCTCTCTAATTAAAATTTGGGCTGCGGATGGCAAAATGTAATAACTCAGATAACGTCAATCCCCTGAACGATAACTTAACAACTAGAATATTAAAAGCTAATCATTCTCAATTAAACCTTCTAAAGGTGTTCTAAAAACGAAAACTCCTCTTGGTTCTCAACACAATTGCTGAGACAATCTCGCCGTTATTTTTTCTAGGCAAAATTTATGAAACTTTTAGTTCGCAATCTATCGAGAACCACGACTGAGCAAGACATTCGTGTTCTTTTCACAGCGCACGGTCAGGTTACAACATGTAATCTAGTATTAGACCAAGAAACAGGTCTGTCCAAGGGGTTTGCGTTTTTGGAAATGCCTAATGACGACGAAGCCAAAGCAGCGCTGCAAGCTTTAAATCATACTGTTGTCGACAAAAGTAAGATTCGCGTAAAGGTCGCAAAAAACTAATTTAATCGGGAGTCGTATTCAATGACTCCCTTTTAATTTAATTGCTTAAGCTAGCAAATGTGAATACTCATCAGACGACATAACGGGTACAAACTCAGTGATGCTATAGGTTGCCGCGCCGCTCGTCACAAAAGGGTCTGCGTCCAGTAATCCTATCAAATCGCTTTTGCTGCTGTGTTTTGATATCAAAATGCCGCCAGACCTTGGCTCTTTTCTGCCACCAAACATCAGTTCTCCAGCCTCATATTGCTTTGATAAATAACGTCTATGTTCGGTAGTAAGACTTTCCGTCACCTTATTCATATCTACAAAACTCATATCAACTAAAAACATCTAATCCTCGCTTTTTCTTGTCTAAATAGATAAATTGCTACTAATTCCGTAGCAAACTATATCGCTACTTTTTTAGTAGCGCAATAAATATGAAAACACCCCTACCCAAACAGGCCGTTCGCGGCTCGAGCTCTGGCGTCGCCATTATGGCGGTCTTTGACCTACTCGGTAAAAAGTGGAATATGAGAATCTTGTGGGAACTTAAGTCCAAACCACTAAGTTTTAGGGCATTACAGGAACGATGTGACTCGATGTCGCCATCTGTGCTCAATAATCGTATTAAGCAGCTAAATGAGGCGAGACTGATTCAAACATCGGAAGATGGGTATACCTTGACCCAGTTAGGTCGAGATTTGATGGCAACACTGGACCCGTTACGTGATTGGGCATCACTGTGGGAACAAGAACTTGAAAAAGCTGACGAACTCTAGTCAGCAATTAAGTTTGCCGTTCCAGCAATTCAGAGACTGTTACGAACTCAAAACCCAGTTGTTTTAGATTTTCTATAATCGCTGCGATGGACAGTCTAGTTTTTTCATTCTGACTGCCCATCGGATGCAATAGGATAATCGAGCCCGGTTTTGTATTAACAATGGCGTGGTGTGCAATTGACGCGGCACTATTTATGTCGTCGGCATTTTTCTCTGGTTCAACATCCCAGGTTATCGACGTCATGTTTTGCTTATCTAAGTAGTAAGGCAAGACAAATAATTTTTTGCCATAAGGCGGACGAAATGTGAGTTCGCCTAGATAGCCAGCTGAGCGGATTAACTCACTGGTAGAGTCAATTTCACGTGTTATCGTTTCTAAACTTTTAAACACGAGTCGATCATGAGAATAACCGTGATTCCCGATTTCGTGTCCACCTTTAACTATGTCTTGCGTCGCTTGGAAGTTGGATTCTATGCCACTGCCATTCAGATAGAACGTCGCTTTAACATCATGCCGTTTAAGTGTTTCCAGAACTTGCTTAGTATCATGCGAATTCCAAGGACCATCATCAAAGGTCAAAGCGACGACTTTATCTTTTGTTTCGACTCTTGAGACAATGTCACCAAACAGTTGAAAGTCCTTAGAACGACTCAATAGCCAAAGAGCGACTATTAACAATGCGGTGATTGCCAATCCATAGGTGATCTTCTTTACCATGATTCCAATTCTCGTTAAAAGTAAAAACACTTCAATTTGTTGGACCTATACACACTGTTTTGTGGCCGTCAGTGAAATATGCCTTTGAAGCAGTAGCGGAAAATCAAAGACTAGTTCGTTAGCACTAATACACTGTCAAAGCTCCGCAAAATCAAAGTAAAGAACCTTACTATCGTGTTTTTAGCCTATTAAATTTGTGAACTTTTCCACCCCGCTCACAAATGCACACACATGCAGTGCGACTGTTATTGCCTTTTGCCAACAAGCGAGTAATCTAACTTATGTTAGTTAAACAAACATAAGTTTGCTTTCTTGTTTTATTTGGCTTGGAAGACTATGACAAAACGTGAAAAACAAATTTGGGAACTATTAAAACTAGACCCGCTTATCTCTCAGAAAGAACTTGCAGAACGGCTAGACATTAGTCGCTCTGCGGTGGCTGGCCATATCATGAATATGATCAACAAAGGCGTCATCCTTGGCAAAGGCTACTTGCTCGCTGACAACCCTTACGCCGTCGTGATTGGCGGTTGCAACATGGACATATTAGGTCGACCACACACTTCATTTCATAGCAACGATTCTCTACCGGGAGAGATCCATACCTCGCCAGGTGGGGTTGCAAGAAACATCGCAGAAAACCTCGCCAGATTGGGTAATGAAACTTACCTAATTAGCGCGGTTGGCAAAGATCATCAGGGGCTGCAAATTTTAGAGCAAACCGCGGCAGCTGGTGTTAATACAAGTAAGGTACTAGAACTAGAAGATGCCAAGACCTCGAGCTATTTGTCGGTTGTTGATGACAAAGGCGAGATGCAAATGGCCGTGTCTGACATGTCGATTCTTTCCCGTCTCACAGTCAGTGAAATAAAGGAGCATGAAGGACTGATTAGGCAATGCCAAGTGCTAGTGTTAGACGCCAACTTATCAGAAGAAGTGCTGGAATATCTATTTAGCCAGTTCAGTAACAAACCAATTTTTGTTGATACGGTCTCGGTAGCCAAGGCCACTAAATTTGCGCCCTACCTTGCACAGATCCACACTATTAAACCTAACCAAATTGAAGCCGTCGCTTTAATCCAAAGTCAGATCCAAGATGCATCTTTCGACGAAGATACGGAGCCTCATCAATTAGCGGCAACACTAACTGAACTTGGGGTAGCGAATACCTATCTCAGTCTCGGAGCAGACGGAATCATAATCCAAAATGCCGATCAGCAAACGTATCTAACGCCTCGAAAAGCCGACGTTATAAATACTAATGGCGCCGGCGACGCATTTATCGCGGCGTTAGCGCACTGCTATCTAAACGATATCGAAGGCCAAGAGGCAGGTCAGTTTGCATTGGCAGCATCTGCCGTCGCATTGAGCGATGTCGCAACAATTAACCCTAATTTTTCCCAATCATCCGTAGTAAAAATGATGGAGACAACCCAATGAGCCAGTTCGATTTAAATCAATACCTAGATATTTCCCCCGAAGTTAAGCAAGCGATCGACAACGGTCAACCAGTGGTCGCACTCGAGTCGACCATCATTTCGCATGGAATGCCCTACCCTCAAAACGTTGAAACTGCACTAAAAGTGGAGCAAACCGTCAGAGACAACGGCGCTGTACCCGCGACCATTTCAATTCTTAAAGGTCGCCTAAAAGTTGGTATGACTGAGTCAGAAATCGAATACCTTGGTAAGGCGGGCCAAGATGTCATTAAGACTAGCCGACGTGATATCCCTTTCATTGTTGCCGGTAAAAAAGATGGAGCAACCACAGTTGCATCGACAATGATCTTAGCTGCAATGGCGGGTGTTAAGGTTTTCGCGACTGGTGGAATCGGTGGAGTACATCGCGGTGCTGAAACAAGCTATGACGTCTCGGCAGACCTGCAGGAACTTGCCAATACTAATGTAGCGGTTGTCTGCGCCGGAGCAAAATCCATACTCGATATTGGCCTTACTCTAGAATACTTGGAAACTCACGGCGTGCCTGTGATTGGCTACCAAACCTCTGTATTGCCAGCGTTTTATACTCGTGAAAGTGAGTTTGGTGTCGACTATCAACTTGATACACCACAAGAGATTGCGACTGCATTAAACACTAAATGGCAACTAGGCTTGCAGGGCGGTGCCATCATTGCCAACCCGATTCCTGAAGAATTTGCTATGAACAAAGCCGAAATCGATGCAGTCATAGCTAACGCGGTCGACGAAATGGAACAGCAAGGTATTAAAGGTAAGGATTCGACCCCATTCTTATTGGCAAAAGTTGCTGAAAAAACGGCTGGAAATAGCTTGGCCTCTAATATTCAATTGGT
This sequence comes from Vibrio sp. ABH4_348, assembly GCF_056159765.1. Classification (NCBI taxonomy): domain Bacteria; kingdom Pseudomonadati; phylum Pseudomonadota; class Gammaproteobacteria; order Vibrionales; family Vibrionaceae; genus Vibrio; species Vibrio sp. ABH4_348. The sequence continues at coordinate 73,761 of NZ_JBSWVW010000002.1, forward strand.
GCTCAACAACGCTGCGCTTGCCGCCAAGGTTGCTGCCAGCATGTAATAGTTGGCCGCGATTGGCAAAATTAGATATGGCGGACAGATCATTTGTCCGCCAGTTCGCAAAAAACCACTATTCACTATGCAATCCTCTGACCCTTTCCTTCCCAAATCGCTGAAAATTTATAACAATTAGTAAGGCCTTAGACGAAAATGATGTAATTTTTGCAACGTATTTCGGCGGTACTTTTTGTTCTGATTCACCTCGCAAACGGTTTCCTCTCAAATTTCAAAGAAATGATATTCATTCTCATTAATGTGGGCCAGCAGTGATGCATTTTGCAGTTTATCGTTTGCCACAAGATTATTTGCTGGCTTGAGTTTTTTATCCAATACAAAAGTCTGACATTAAAATGACTCGCTTACAGAATGAGCACTAACTTTCTTTTTAAATACAAATACCACCTATCTAATTGTTTTTAATAAATTAATTTAAATTTCAATTCAATTTTTCGATAATTATTTAATCGATTACGTCAGGAATAGTTGATGTGTGTCAAATTCTTGTGGACAATACGACCCCGAAATGAAAGTTTTCTTCAGTTTTGGCATTCAGAGGTTTTGCCTATCAAATTGATAGACAATCGCAATTATGCCTTGTGAGTAAATCACGCTAGCTTATCGAAATGTCGATAAACGGGCCCGACAGCTGACTTTTTCCGCCATTGCAAAAAAGCAATAACACGGTTTTTAGTCAGCAAGTTAAAGAAGGCTCAACTAAAGTAAACTTCATTGAAACATAAACTCGCCATAGAGCAGTTATAGTTTTGCCAATGCATGATGAACAGCGAACAGTTCATTGTTGTATTTGCCCTTAATGCCTCGTTCTTAAAGGAAAGAAGATGGTCATACCAGAAAACAGCAGCATCGTTATTTTTGGTGCTTCGGGAGACTTAACGTATCGCAAGTTGATACCCGCGCTTTACCATTTGTACGCGAGTGATCAATTACCTAAAACGTTTGCCATTCTTGGCGTGAGCCGCACTGAATACAGTGATGAGAGCTACCGAGAGAAACTTGTAAAAAGCATGCAGGAGCTTGAGCAAACTGAACCTGCTGTGTTAGAAGCGTTTATGAACCACGTTCATTACCAAGCGATTAACACCTCAGATACACAAGATTACAGCAAGCTGGTAACCCGTTTGGACGCAATCGCCGACCAGTACCAGTTTGAACAACGCAATACGCTCTTCTACCTTTCTACTCCGCCAAGTCTTTACAGTGTTATCCCTGCTGCACTCTCTGAGCATGGCCTTAACAAAGAAGACGATGGTTGGAAGCGCCTCATTATCGAAAAGCCGTTCGGATACGACCTCGATTCAGCCCAGAAGCTAGATAAAGAGATCCACGAGTATTTCCAAGAGCATCAAATTTACCGCATTGACCACTACCTTGGTAAAGAAACGGTTCAGAACTTACTTGTGTTCCGCTTCTCAAACGCGATGTTTGAACCACTGTGGAATCGTAACTTCATCGATTATGTTGAAATCACAGGTGCTGAGTTCTTAGGTGTCGAAGGACGCGGCGGATACTACGACGGCTCTGGCGCAGTTCGAGATATGTTCCAAAACCACCTGTTGCAAGTACTTGCGCTAGTGGGCATGGAGCCACCAGCGCAGATTAATGCTGACTCAATGCGTGATGAAGTGGTTAAGGTACTTCAGTGCTTGAAACCCCTTGAAGAGCACGACTTGCGAAATAACCTAGTACTAGGTCAATACACGGCATCAGACGTGCGCGGTCAATTCCTTCCGGGTTACCGTGAAGAGCCGGGTGTAGCAGATGATTCACGTACCGAAACCTACGTTGGTTTGAAAGCCTACATCAATAACTGGCGCTGGAACGGCGTACCTTTCTATGTAAGAACGGGTAAGCGTCTACCAACTCGTGTTACTGAAGTTGTTATTCACTTCAAACGCACTCCTCACCCAGTATTTGGACAGAATGCACCTGAAAACAAGTTGGTTATCCGCATCCAACCGGATGAAGGTATCCAGATGAGCTTTGGTCTTAAAGAGCCCGGCGCTGGTTTCCACGCCAAGGAAGTAAAAATGAACTTCCACTATGCGTCTTTGGAAGAAGTTCAAATGCTTACCGCTTACGAGCGTCTGTTGCTAGATGCCTTGAACGGCGACGCCACTTTGTTTGCGCGCAGTGATGCCGTTGAAGCGTGTTGGCAGTACGTTCAACCAATCCTAGATTTCAAACAAGATCCGCAAGCGTTGTTTGGTTACGCATGTGGTACTTGGGGACCAAAAGAAGCGGATCAATTGCTAGAGCGCGATGGTCGCGACTGGCGATTCCCTTGTAAAAACTTAGCTGACACGGACTATTGCGAACTATGATTAACGCGAAAATCTTTGAGAACGCAGATAAGGTTGTCGTTGACCTAGCTGACTCTCTACAAAGCTACAGCGAACTTGGCACACCGGTTCACATCTCTCTGTCTGGCGGTAGTACGCCGAAGAAGCTGTTTTCCCTTTTAGCCCAAGCTCCATACAACACCAGTATTCAATGGCAAAACCTGCATTTCTGGTGGGGAGACGAACGCTGTGTAGCGCCGACAGATGCTGAAAGTAACTATGGCGAAGCCAATACATTGTTGTTTAGCCAAATCGACATCCCAGCAGCAAACATTCATCGCATTCGTGGTGAAGAAGTTCCAGAAGCGGAAGCGAAACGATTCGCTGACGAAATGGCGGCGGTGATTCCAACAGAAAATGGCGTGCCTGTTTTTGATTGGATTCTGCTAGGTGTTGGAGCGGATGGCCACACGGCATCGCTATTCCCGGGTCAAACCGATTACAACGATGACAACTTGTCAGTTCTGGCTTCGCACCCAGAGTCAGGACAGATTCGCGTTTCTAAAACAGCTAAAGTTTTGCAAGCGGCTAAACGCGTTAGTTACCTAGTATTAGGTGCGGGCAAAGTTGAAATCGTAAACGAAATTCACACTACTCCGGCTGAGGCTCTGCCTTACCCTGCTGCCAAAATCAAATCACTAGCAGGCGAAACCGAGTGGTATTTAGATTCAGACGCAGCCGCTAAAATCGCTTAATCGCGATTGGCTTAGTTAAATACAGTATTGGAGAACAAAAAATGAAAGGCGATATTGGTGTAGTTGGCCTAGCGGTAATGGGTCAAAACCTAATTCTAAACATGAACGACCACGGCTTCAAAGTTGTGGCACACAACCGTACTGCGGCAAAAGTAGACGAGTTTCTTGAAGGCCCAGCGAAAGGCACTAACATTGTTGGTGCATACTCTCTTGAAGAGCTAGTAGAGAAGCTAGAGACACCTCGTAAAGTCATGCTTATGGTTCGTGCAGGTTCAGTAGTTGATACCTTTATTGACAACCTAATTCCTTTGCTAGACGAAGGCGACATCATTATTGACGGTGGTAACACTAACTACCCAGATACTAACCGTCGTGTTGTTCATTGCCGTGAAAAAGGCATTCACTTCATCGGTACTGGTGTATCTGGTGGTGAAGAAGGTGCACGTTTTGGACCTTCTATCATGCCAGGCGGCGCAGCTGAAGCTTGGGAAGCGGTTAAGCCTATCTTCCAAGGCATTTCTGCCAAAACTGACGCGGGTGAGCCTTGTTGTGACTGGGTTGGTAACGACGGTGCTGGCCACTTCGTTAAGATGGTACACAACGGTATCGAATACGGTGACATGCAGCTTATCACTGAAGCTTACCAGTTCATGAAAGACGGCCTTGGCATGTCTGCTGACGAAATGCAGGCTGTATTTGCTGACTGGAACAAAACTGAGCTAGACAGCTACCTAGTAGAAATCACTGCTGACATCCTTGGCTACAAAGATGAAGACGGTGAACCACTCGTTGAGAAGATCCTAGACACTGCAGGCCAGAAAGGTACGGGTAAATGGACTGGTATCAACGCACTAGACCTAGGTATTCCTCTAACGCTTATCTCTGAGTCTGTATTCTCTCGTTGCCTATCTGCTCTTAAAGATCAACGTGTTGAAGCTGAATCTCTGTTCGGCAAGACAATCACACCTGTTGAAGGCGACAAGCAAGAGTGGGTTGACGCACTACGTCAAGCACTACTGGCTTCTAAGATCATTTCTTACGCTCAAGGCTTCATGCTAATGCGCGAAGCATCTAACGAGAACGGTTGGGACCTAAACTACGGTAACGTAGCGCTAATGTGGCGTGGTGGTTGTATCATCCGCTCTGCATTCCTAGGCAACATCCGTGACGCGTACGAAGCAAACCCAGACATCGCATTCCTAGGTTCTGATGAGTACTTCAAAAACATCCTACAAGGCAGCCTAGCGGCATGGCGTAAAGTAGCAGCGAAATCTCTAGAGTCTGGTATCCCAATGCCATGTACGATTTCTGCACTATCTTTCCTAGACGGTTACACAACAGCTCGTCTGCCAGCTAACCTACTTCAAGCTCAACGTGACTACTTCGGTGCTCACACTTACGAGCGTACTGACCGTCCACGTGGTGAATTTTTCCACACTAACTGGACTGGTACAGGCGGCGATACGGCATCAACGACTTACGACGTGTAATCTACACAGTCTAAAACATCAAAGGGCGCTTATTAGCGCCCTTTTTGTTTCTTGAGTTCAAGCAAAATTATTCAAGTGCATGAAATCTCTCTAACAAATTGATTTAAAATAGGTCAGTATCCACCAGCTAAGGTAGGCTTAGAAACACTGGTAACGAAATACATCATATACATATGCTCAATCTTTTGGTTTCAACCGCATTAGCTATATTGATTCTGCTGACTGTAACAGTTCCAATTTGGCTGTATTTGTATTTGCCCTATAAACTCAAATTAAATGTCTCCAAAAGAGCACGTAAACTGCTTTATTTGGCCAGTGTTAACGTCTTAGTACTAGTAATTTTGTACGTCTTCAAGATGGTTTACCCTTTTACTGTGAGCGGAGAAGTGGACAAGATTGCCCAGATGGCATTAAACACGGCATTTGTTCCAGAGATTATGGTCTATTGTTTCATACTAATATCAGGTGCTTTGGTGTACGAATTAGCAAAAGAAAGCCCTAACCCCAAAAATCAAACAAAAGAAGAAGCTCAGTAAGCCTGTGAAAGAATTCGACATCCCTACCCTAAACTCAAAACTTCGCTATTTAGATTTACCCGGTGAGAAAATGCCCATTATCTTTATTCACGGATTGGGCTGTACCGCGAGTTATGACTATCCAGAAATAGTCAGTATGGACGAGCTTTGTGGCCATCGTCGTATACTTGTTGATCTTCTTGGGTCGGGTTATAGCGACAAACCAGCAGATTACGACTATCAAATAGAAAGCCACGCCAATTCCATAAAACAGCTCATCACCCATCTCGGTTTTGACAGAGTTTTTCTGTTCGCCCATAGCATGGGAGGAGCAGTGGCACTAAGTTTGGCAAAACAAATCCAGGACAAGTTGTCTGGAATCATTCTAACCGAAGCAAACTTAGATTCTGGCGGAGGCTTTTTCAGTAAAAAAATCGCCGCTTACACTGAGGAGGAGTATGTAACATCGGGGCATCACAAATTGGTTCAAATGACCAAGCGTGCGGGTAACAGCCACTGGGCGGCCTCAATGTCTGTCAGCTCCCCGTTGGCGATTCACCGAACCGCCGTTTCGTTAGTTGAAGGAGTTAGTCCGAGTTGGCGTGAGATTTTTTACTCACTTGAAGTCCCTAGAGCCTTCGTATTTGGTGACCAATCACTGCCCGACCCAGATCATCAAGAACTATCGAAACAGGGAATTGAAGTGTTTACGATACCAAATGCTGGCCATTCAATGGCTTGGGACAATCCACATGGGCTATCGCAAGTTGTAGCGGAGTTTGCGCAAAAACTTGAATAAGGTGAGCCGGCCATCTCGTGACCTAAATTACCTAAGATAAAAAAAGTACTTAAGGTGTGGCGCTTTGCTGAATCGCTTTTTTGATTTTTTCTAATAGTGTCGTAGCTTTTGTCGGCTTGACTACGTAATCTACCGCACCTTCGGCGATACAGTTGTGTATTATATTTTTGTCGGAATGACTGGTGAGCATAATGACCGGTATTCCTTTAGTTTCCTCGATGCCTTTAAGTGCCTTTAAAGCATTTAGACCATCCATGATTGGCATATCAAGATCCAAAAGAATCAAGCTAGGAAAAGACACCTTGGCTTTCATGAGCGCCTCAGCACCATTGCTCGCTAATTCCACTTTATATCCTTTGGGCTCGACAATAGACACTATGATTTGTTGCATGACCTTCTGATCTTCAGCTATCAATATGGATTCTGACGGTCGAGCATAAGTCGATTGCATATTTGACAGAGTGTTACTGATGCCACTAATCACCGCATCAGTCTGATGACTGCAATCACCCAATTGTGTTGTTAGCGCTTTAAAACTCTTTAGTTGAGTGCCAGTATTCCGTTCAGCTGATTCAAGCAAGCGATTTACTGCTTCAACCAAATCACTTTCTTCAATGGAATTAGCGAGTACTTGCATTGGGGTGGCCACTGCGTTGATTTTTTTTATTAGTTGCTCTTTTTCCGGGGTAATAGACACGCCCAATTGCTCTAATTCTTTCAAAAAAGAATCCGTTTCCTCACTCAACGACTTGTTGTTTTCCTTCTCATTTTCTAGTTTGATTTTCTCAAGCAGTTCTTCTGACAACCTTCTAAAAACTAATTTAAGCTTATTGTTGTCATAGATTGGCTTGATGGTCTCATAACTATAAAAAACATCACTTAGACATAGCTCGTATGCTTTTTCTCTGAAGGTTTTTTCACAAAGCAGCAAATTAAACTGCGGTTTTTTATTGAACTTTGACAAAGAGTCATGCGATTCAAAAAGCTTTATTAATGCTTCTGCCTCTTCGGGATTATCGAACAGATAGACATTAATTGAACACGTATACTCATCAGAGATCGACTTTATAAATTCACTTTGTTCCTTATCAATGTTAATTGAATGCACATCTAAAAAACTGTGCTCAACAATGTTTTTTATATTATCGTAGTTCTCTGGAGAGTTATGAAAAACATATATCCTTGTATGAACATTGATCATCGATTTCACCTAAATCCCCTCCAAAATAAGACTTAATTTTCGTCTATAAAGCCTTCAGAGCTAAGCTTCTCTTTTAGTTCTTTTAAAGCTAAATCTGATTTACTTGTATATTTTCTAAGCATTTCGATATCTGAGCTATGTTTTTCAATTTCCTCCATCACAGCTCCCATCGCCAACGCCCCACTGGAACGTGATGAACCTTTTGCAGCATGAGCGATATTCTTAATTTCGGTCGTATCTTGCATTTCGATCGCCGCATTAATTTGATGCGTATCTCTCTCGATACTTTCCCAAAATAGCGATAGAACCGTCTTAAACAAATCTCTATCTTCGGTTCCAATCACTTCTGCCAAATGCTCTAAGCTTAAAACGGCAAGTCCATCGTCGGTGTATTCAGAGTCAGCAATATCGTTTATTACTTCGTCGACTTTGGTATGTTCATCAAGTATCGGACAGCTCTTTTCTCCGCTCAGGTATTTTTTCAATACCGATTTCAGCCTCTTAAAATCAACCGGTTTCGCTATATAATCGTCCATACCAGCAGCGATGCAGTTTTCTGACTCACCGACTAATGCATTAGCGGTAATAGCGATAATCGGTATTTTATTCCGCTCAACATCTTGCTCTTGTTCTCTAATATTCTTAGTGAGTTCAAAACCGTCCATCACCGGCATATGGCAATCGGTTAAAATCAGGTCAAAGTCTCTCTCCTGCCAAAGTTCAAATGCCTGCTGACCATCTTCCACTATGTCAAATTTGTAACCAAGTTTCTTAAGCTGCTCAGACAATACCAGTCGATTCGTTTCATTGTCTTCAGCACATAACAGTGTGAATTGCTCTGCTTGCGCTTTATCGTTTTCACTCGCTTCTTGGCTTTCGCTAGATTTTAATATGCCATTCCAATTAATTTCCGGACTTTCTTGCCCAGTCAAAATTGCTAGTTTGTACAAAAACTCTCGGAGTTTAAAAGGGCGGCAAAGTAATATTTGAATATTACTTTTAAGTTGATTTATTCCAGAAATATTGTGAGTAGATAAGTAGAGCACTTTTTTGTCGGTATCTTGCTCGAAGTCTTCTATCCGATTGGTAATTTCTATAACCTGTGCTTCGCTTTCGACTGGGTGATTGCGCAGTGCATTTCGGTTCGCAAGCGTATAGTTAACTAGGTTATGAAGCTCAATATCATCAAAACTGAACTCAAATATACAGTTATCAAAATTGTAGTTTTTCGCACTCGGCTCGAATGGAATAACTTGTGTTGGAATAGTCAATAAAAACTTAGTTCCCTGCCCAAATGTACTTTGGACATCAATATCGCCATTCATTTTCTCGATGAGAGATTTGGTGATACTTAAACCAAGGCCAGTCCCACCAAACCTTCTGGTTGTGGTATTGTCAGCTTGAGAGAAAGGTTTGAACAGTTTAAACAACTGCTCTTTCGTCATTCCGATCCCATTGTCCTGAATGGAAACCTTCAATTCAGAGTTTCTACTTTCAAAATCCAAACGAATTTTGACGCAACCTCGCTTTGATCCCTGATTACTGAATTTAACCGCATTACCAATAATATTGAGTACCAATTGCTTAGTTCTCACAGGATCAAGATTTACTCGTTCAGGTACGTCTTTGGAAACATAGAGGTAAACATCTACGTTTTTGTTGTAAGCATCTGTCCAAATAAGGTCGACGGTGCTTTCAAGAAGTGCGATTACGTCGGTTTCTACGACCTCTAACTCCAACTTTCCTGCTTCAATTTTGGAAAAGTCTAAGATGTCATTGATGATGGTAAGTAAGGAAAACGAAGAATCTCTTATCGTTGAAACCATCTGTAATTGGTCGTCGGTTAAGGAGGTATCTCGAAGCAAATCAATCATACCGATCACGCCATTCATCGGAGTACGAATTTCATGACTCATGGTCGCTAAAAACCGAGATTTCGCCTCATTGGCTTGTCTCGCCAAGCGAGACTCCCTTTCCAACGCAATTTGGGATTCTTTGACCTCAGATATGTCGATATGTACGCCAAAGACTTCGTTTCTTCCAGTCTCATTGTTCAGCGCGACATCGCCGGAAGACTTGACCCAATGAATTAATCCAGTCATTCGATTAATTATCCGGTATTCCACATCAAACGAGCTTCTGTCGTAAATTGCTTTGTCCAAACCGAACATGGCTTCAGATAAGTCATCGACATGGATCAGTTTTTTCCAATCCTCTAAGTACAGTTTTTGGTCCCTCGGAATCCCATATAGGGCGTACATATTGCTATCCCAAGTAACCTTACCTGTGTCTATATCAATCGCCCAATTACAAATATTGGCTGCATCAGAAGCTATCTTCATGCCAAGTATCAATTGTTGATTGGCGACTTGTTCCTCTCTTAACTCAATCTCTACATTTTTACTTGCGGTTATGTCTTGTACCGCGACGACAAAATACTTGGCTTGACCACTCGCTTCGTCCATCACCGAAGAGGCGGAAACTGACACCCAGTTCTCGGGACGATTTTTGAGCACAAGGTCCAAACTAAAGTTGGAGTGCTCTAGATTTGAAATACGTGCGAACTCAGACTGCACGGCGTGTTCTGCACTTTCATGTATGTGTGACAAAAAGTTGGTCTGCATAAGCTCGGCATCCGAGAAGCCAAGAAGTTCACACAATCGTTCATTGACCTCAAGAAATTCGGTTTCCTTGGAAAGTCGGCATATTCCAACGGCAGCTTGATCAAAAGCGGTCCGGTAAATGACTTCTCGCTCTTTCAGCTCTCGTTGTAATTTAGCTTCGCGTTTTTCATTTTCTTTTTGATGGGATACATCTTTGACCATGCCGACAAAGTACTGTTTGCCACTATCCCACATCTCCCCGACTGAAACCTCGATTGGAATTTCGAGGTTATCTTTGCGTAGACCTATTAACTGTCTCGGAGTCCCAATTAACTTTTTGTCTCCGGACTCCATATAGCTAGTTAAATATTGGTCGTGCTTTTCAGCTTGATAGCTAGGCATCAAACAATTAATGTTTTTGCCAATGAGTTCATCGCGCTTGTAGCCAAATATTTTTTCCAAGACTCGATTCGCATCGACGACTTTGCCTTGTTGGTCGATTATCGCCGTGCCATCAAGGGCAGTATCGAACACAGTACGCATACGCCCTTCAGATTCACTTAGTTGCAGCGTTCTATTTTGAATTTCCTCTTCCAATACCCTTTTACTGGCGTTTTCTTTGTTGACCAGCTCAGTGATATCCGTCAAAACCCCAATGTACTGAGTTAGCGTACCCCCTTGCGAGAATACGGGGTCGATTCGTAAGTTATTGAAAAACAGAGTTCCGTCTTTTCTGTAGTTTCTAAGCACAACAGAGCAAGACATTCGCTTATCGATGGCATTTTTTAACGTTTCAAGGTCGCGTTGTTCGCGATCTTCACCTTGAAGAAAACGACAGTTTTTCCCCAAGACCTCTTCTTGGGTATAACCGGACATGCGTTCAAATGCTCGGTTGGTAAAAACAATAGGCGAGTCGGCTTTAGTTTCATCTGTCACAATGATGCCGGTTGCGGTACTGTCGATCGCCTTACTTTGAATGTCGAGTTTGAACTGTTGTTCGTCGGTCAACTTGGACAAATTTTCCCGTTCCACAACTATGTCACGCAATCGTGTCAACTCATTTGATATCTCTGAAATCTCTTTGCTCGAACCTAGCTTAGGAATAACAACTTCTTTCCCTCCATCAGCAAGTTTTCGGATTGAAACCGACAACATTTCGATTGGTCTAGAAATGAACCGAGCGAGGTAGAAGGCAATGGCTAAAATCACGAGCACTGAAAAAGCGGCCAACAGCAACGAGTACTGAAACAATTGATCGGCGGCACTAAATGCCTCTTTTTCTTCGACCCGAATTAGGGCTGACCAACCAAGCCCCTTATAGTCGTAAGCACCGTCGGAATGCGCAAACCCTGTCACTTGGTCCACTTGTTTTCTGAAATGCCGAGATATATTCGACCCAGAAAGACCAGCAATGGCCAAGCGTGCGCCTTCAACCCCATTGAGAGCGAGGTTTAGATTGCCCAGCACCTCAAAATCTCGCTCGTAAATGGGCTCTGATTGACCCACTGGATCATAGTCAACAATGATCAAGCCATCCTTATCGAGAATGGTAAGTTCAGAGCTAACAAACCCTCGGTCCGCCAACAACTCATAAGTTTCTGCAACAATACTCTCGACAACTTCAAAATCGACAATGTTAATCCAAAGCCCTAATGGTGTGCCAAACTCATCTCTGATTAAAGATGCAAACACCATGTCATAGCTGTTGGCCTTGTCGTCGATCAACGCTCGTTCTGGGCCAATTACATAGCTACTGTCCGGAACCTTTGGATCTAAAACCACACCGTTGGCGGCAGCTTGGTACCATTCTTTTGCGTTTAGTGCTTCGCGGCTTAGTTGAACCTTCTCTAGTACTTTACCGTTGGCATTAATGGTGCTTTGATTGATGATGTTGCCATCTAAGTCGGTGATGAGAATTTTGCGGTAGACTTTGTAATTGGAAATAAAACCGTCTAACTTTTCGGTTTGATATTTACTCGCGGCAACAGATGAAAAATCAATCGAATCAACGGGAGGAAGTGAGCCTCTAAACGCTTGAGCATCATGGTATCGTTCGAATAGGTTTCTTTCTATCAATCGAATTAATAGCGTTGCTTCTCGTTCAATACTTCCTGTAGTCGCCGATTTTAAGTTTGTTTTCCCAGAGTAAGAAACGTAAACCGTCGCTAAGAGCATCAGCAAGGCGACAAAGAGAAACAATAAAGGAAGTTTGGTCGACAGCTTCATTACACGACCTTGTTTTCGTTAAGGTAGTCGAGTAAAGCTTGATAAGGTAAGGGCTTGGAATACAAAAAGCCTTGGTTAAAGTCACACTCAAGCTTGGTTAAAAGGTTTGCAATCTCCTGGGTCTCAACGCCTTCGGCCACCACACTAATATTTAGCGCTTTTGCCAGTCTAATACTTTGCTCTAATACGGCTCGTGATTTCCGATTGTTTAAACAATCCATTACAAAGCTTTTGTCAATTTTTAACTCATTGAATGGCAGTGCGTGAATTTGAGATAAAGATGAATAGCCAGTGCCAAAATCATCAATAGAAACGACAAAACCCATCATTCTCAAGCGAAGCAACTGCGTGTGGATAAGCAAGTTGTCCTCCACAACAGCGGTTTCAGTTAGCTCACTAACGATTTTTTGCGGGTCAAACCCGTGCTGCTTTACCACTTTATCCAACCAATATGGAAAGTTGCGCGAGCCCAATACCGAAGCAGAAATATTAAATGCGATGTAAAAGTTTTTGAAAAAATCCAAGTCTTTCGACAAATAGACCAGCGTTTTTTTAATCAATTTTTCAGTCAGAGTCTTTATCATGTTGACATCGGATTCCGCGACTTGGATAAATTGATCAGGGCTGATCACAACATCGCCATCCAATATTCTCGCAAGTACTTCTATGCCGTGCACCTTGCCAGTTTTGTTGCAAATTTGCGGTTGAAAGAAAGGCTCAAGGCAATCTTGGCCTAGAAGTCGTTGTAAGTCATTGTGGAATATAAGTCGTCGATTGGTTTGATTCTCAGATTTTTTTCGAGGCTGGCTTTTTAATGGACCAAGTAATATTTCATTTAGACTGGCGGCAGAAACTGGTTTTTCTATACACCCCAAAATATTCAGCTGATACAAACCTGCTAGATCAAACGTTGAAATCAGTATTTCTCTTTCTTCACCGCTGATGAGTACCACATGCCCTTTGTATCGAATACTATTTAGATAAAACAAGACCTCTAGACCGTCGCTGACTGGCATATTTAGGTCGCAGATGATCGCGGCGAAGTCGTGTTCTTCGATCAACTGTTTAGCGTGTTCACCATGTTCAGCCTCATAGAGATTTTGAACACCCAAACTTTGCAGGCAAATTTTCAGTGTCTGACGAACCACAGCGTTATCATCCACGATCAAAATCGAGTGTACAATTTGCTCGCTAGGTTCGGACATAGAACTTATCCTTAAGCAACTTGGTTTTTGCCATTCCGCTTGGCGGTGTAGAGGCGATTGTCAACATCGCTGAACATCTGCTCAAAGTTGTTTCCTGTTTGATTCGAACTAATTCCAAAAGAAGCCGTTATCTTTAATCGACTCAGGGGGTTGTCAAACTCGTGCGATTGGACCGTTAATCGAACTTTCTCCGCCCAGCGTTTAGCACCATCTGTCGTGGTTTCAGGAAGAATGACTAAAAATTCTTCTCCTCCCCACCTAAAAATATAGTCACAGGAACGGACGTTTTCCTTCAATATATTTGAAAATTCAATTAAAACTTGGTCACCCACTGGGTGACCATACTCATCATTCACTACTTTGAAATCGTCTAAGTCGATGAGCACAATAGATAGGTCGGCACCAAATCGTTCGCATCTCGCAAACTCGTGAGCTGTTATTAGACCCAAAGCTCGTCGATTCGAGAGACCTGTCAACGAATCACTGGTTGCGGCTTTTGACAGCTCCTCCATTAATCGGTGTCTTTCTGAGATATCTCTAAATACGGCCGTCATCTCAAGGTTTCCTGACACATTGATCTTAGAAATCGTTACTTCTATCGGAAACTCAGAGCCATCGCTCCGCATACCAACGACGGTAGTTCGCGATTGCATCGACCTCGACCTAATTTCGGATTGTTTAAACCCGTTAAGATATTTGGGATGCGCTTCCCTATATCGCTCCGGCATAAGAGTGTGGATCGACCGGCCAATAACATTCTCATCACCGAGTTCAAATATCTCTCTCGCGGCTGAGTTGATCAAACAGATATTGAACTCGCTGTCGATACTAATGATCCCGTCATAAGCGGATTCCACTAGGGCTTCGAACCTTTCTTTACTGCGCTCTAATTCGATTGCAAGTCGTTTTTTTTCAGTAGTCTCTATCCCAGTAACCATAATCCGTGGGTTCGAGTCCATCGTCGTGGAAATAGGTGACATAATAAAACGCCACCAGCGGCAATCGCCGTATTGTTCAATTGTGATCTCACGTTCAATTGCTTCATTTTTTTGAAGGCAATCGTTGAGTGCATCTCGAAAAGGTTGCTGTATGTAGCGCTCAAACAATATTTCTAGGCTGTTACCAATACAGCTAGGAATACTCTTTCCGAGAACAGATTCGAACTCACGATTGGCGCTAATAAGATTAAAACGTCGGTCAGCAGTCTGAAACTCAAAAACGCCTATGCACGTTCCAATTGAGTTCAAAAGCTCTTTCATTTCATGGTGGTTCTCGGTAGCAAAGGTTTGAATAGCCACTACTGCTTTATCTCCCAGTATAGTTCTGGTTTACCAACGAAATAACCTTGAGCGTAATCGATCCCTAATTCTCTGATTGTGTTGAGGATTTGCTTGTCTTCAACGTATTCAGCAACAACTTCAGCACCCATTGACTTTCCAATTTTGGACATAGACGCAACGATGTCTCGGCACAATGGGTCTTGATTAACCTCTCTTACAAATGAGCCATCTATTTTGATGACATCGACCGGTAAGTTTTTTAGGTAAGAAAAACTGGAATGGCCGACACCGAAGTCGTCCAACGCTATCCGAAAACCGATGTCTCTTATCTTTTTTATCCATTCTTGTGTTTCTTTGAAGCTTTTAATGGCAAGGGTTTCGGTAATTTCAAAAATAATATTCTGAGGACTAACGTTGTACCTTCTTACTTCGTTTTGCAAAAAGCCCATGAAGTTTTTTTCAGAAATGGTTTCTCCACTCAAGTTAATTGATGCCTTGGCACTCCTTTCTAGGCTGAGCGCTTGGAAAGCTAAATTAACAATATGTCTATCGAGTACGGGCATTAGCCCACTGCGCTCGGCAGCGGGAATAAATTGGTCGGGAGATACGAACTTGCCTTGGGTACTTCGGTATCTAACAAGAATTTCTTTGTAGTCGGGGCGATTGGCCTGTATCGAGGCTATTTTTTGCTGATAAAGAACAAATCGGTTGCGTTCTATCCCATATTTAATGCGATCAAACCACTCCAAGTTGTTGCGATAAGAACCAAAATTCTGATTTGAAGCTTCGAAGGTTTGTGTTTGATTTTTACCATTCGCTTTAGCAATCGACAGAGCCGCGTTTAAATTCGAAACCTGCTCATCATAAACATAGTGCTCTGGTTCCGAACACTCGGTTACCCCAATTGACGCAGTGAGTGAAATGTTAAAATTGCCTATCCGGTAGACTTTTCTCTCAATTCGCTGCCTCAAGTCCTCCGCACACTCCTGCGCTTGAATAACATTGCATCGATTAACGACCACGATAATTTGATTGCCTCCAAATCGCGCGCACATTGCCTCTTTGAGGACGCGAGTAGAGACAAAAGTGGCAAACAGCTTTAAAACTTGATCGGCAAGCTCAAGGCCAAACCTGCTGTTCACGGCAGAAAAATCGTCCAAATCTATCAATAAAAAAGACACAGGGAAGGCATCGCTGTCGACAGCCGTTCGATTCAAACCATCAAAGTTAACTCGATTCATTAAACCGGTAACTGGGTCTCGGGCACGATAATCGTTAGTAGCCTGGCTGCGAGATAAGTTAACCAACAGACCGTAATTTAACTGACTAAAACGAAACTGCAACCCATCAACTACCTGGTTAATGTCTTCTATTTGTTCAATACTCGTTCGTTGAATCAGATCTGAAACAATTGATTGCACAACGGGGAAGTTGGTGAAAAGTGTTTGGTACCCTTGGTCAATAAAATTGGTCTCGCCAACGCTTTGCTCAAGGAAGTCTAACGCCACATCGTTAACAAGCATGATTTGCTCATTCCGGCCAATTACAATAAGACCGTCCTGTATTTTTCCTAACACACTCGTTAGCAAATTGCCTTCTGTGATATCGACATGGGTTTCGATGTTTGTCATGGGTTCTAGCTCGCGCTGCTTTTAAGGCTTCTAGACATAGTAGGCCCCTCAATAGTTAAGTTTCTTTCTTATTGTTATCGACAAACCAGAGCCATCGTTTTGGTTTACAACAAACTGGTCTGCAAATCGCATCACGGCACCGAGACCCATCCCCAGACTCGGTTCAGATGACGTTGAAAATCCGTCCGTTTTAGCGAGTTCAAAGTTAGCTATTCCCGGGCCGGAGTCGGTAACCGTCACCACAACGTCTTTAGTGTGGTTGCAAAAATGGATAGAAACTTGCCCTTGCTTGGCGTATTTAACCGCGTTTGTGCAAAGCTCAGATACACTGCAAGACAACATGGCTCCGCGATATTCATCGAACCCCACTTCTCTTGCAAAATCTTTACAAAACGATGCCGTCCTATACACATCACTTTCGTCATGAACGTTTAAAACAAAGTTCTTTTGTCGGTCGAGCTCAATATCCACTTAGGTAACTTTGGTTAGTTCATATCCTGATTTCTCAAACACTATTCTGATTGCCGCTTTCATATCTCGTGTAAGTTGGTGCTTGCCAAGTTCCACACCTACATCAACCATAGTCCTCGCTATGATTCCTCTCAAACCGCAAAAAATGGGTACTACACCAACCAAAACTAATGTGTCAGCAAGCTTGACCAGCTGTTGAGACACAGCGGTATCAATACCATCTACATTGGCAAGGTCGAGAATCACAAAATCATATTCAGAATTCTCTATCATGTTAGTTAATTTGACTGTTATCGACTCCATACGAGCCGAGTCAATACTCCCGAACAAGCTGCAATAGACACAAAAATCAAAAATTTCATTTGCAATCATTGGCGACTCAACAGAAATTTGTTTTCTGCTTATCATGACTTTTTCCATGGAACGACCTTTTACTTCGAAGACATCAACAACCCATTTGAGTGTAGATACAGGTGGCTTTTTATGCCAGAAAGGCATATCTTTTTACTCCACACTGGATGCGTTTCTACAAGTTAATTTTTAATTCTTGCCTTGTTAGCTTTTTTATCGCGATACATGGCTTTGTCTGCCTGAGCAATGATGTCTTTTATAGAGTGTTTTTGGCTGGAGTAGTAAGCTGAGCCCACACTGCCAGAGACAAATAAGGCTTGGGATTCCGCATTAATAGGTTTGGTGATGACTTCTTTGATTTTCTTTTCCATCTGGTGAGCTTGAAATTGCCCCTCTTTGATGCGTTTAGCAAAGACAAATTCATCTCCGCCATAGCGACAAAGTAAGTCTTGTTCTTCACTTAATTCTTTCAGACGGTCCGAGATTTCTATTAGAACCGCATCTCCCGCTTGATGCCCAAATTGATCGTTTATCGCTTTAAAACCATCCAAGTCAATAAAGACCAAAAGCAGCCCAGTTGTGTCGTCGTCATCGCGACACGCAACGGACTCCAAAGATAAATAAAATGCACGCCGATTTAACAAACCCGTCAAAGGGTCGAGCTCAGAGAGCCGAATCAACTGTTGTGTTTTTTTGTCCACTTCTTGTTGGAGTTCGGCCTTGGTATAAACACTTTGCTCGAGCTCTTCGCACATTGAGTTAAAGGTAATAGAGAGTGATTGCAACTCATGGTCGAGCTTTTCAACATCTATTCGATGTTCAAAGTCTCGCTCCTTTACCTTTTGCATCGCTTCTATAAATTTGACCGAACCTTTGCTAAATGAACTGAGGGTGACCAATGCTGTAGCGGTAAGTCCAAGAGAAAACATAATCAGCGTGCCTGCAACCAATTTGAAAACCGATAGCGTCTTTTCCTTCTTTGACGCTAACTGCTTGGCATTGAGCGTTGTTAATACTTCAGACATATTCTGAATAAGAACATTGTACCTAGCACCGAGTAAAAAATGTCGTTGCTGCACATCTTTAAGTGCAAACGGTCTGAGCTTTTGGTCCACTAAAAAACGTTGTTCGCGAGCAAGTAAGTTGCCTACTTGCGTATTAAAACTATGCAAGCTGTTATTTTCGGTTTGAACGGTAGAAGGGAGTGCGTTTAATTTGCTTGAGAGCGAGCGATGTTGCAAGAACACACTCTCCAAGCTCGCTTCATCATAGTAGTCAAAAAACGTCCTAATTTGTCCTTGGAGTGCATTGAGTTCCGCTTGAACTGCATTAATTTTTTTCTGGTTCAAAGAGGCGTTTTCGTGCTGAACATAGAGACTATAGATGGCGTACATCACCCCACAGGTAACAGCAATACTTAGAGCAAGCATCAACATCATTTTTGATATCAGCGAGCGCTTCATACGGTTTCCTTAGTCCTGCAACTTCGAAAAAAAGTCATCTTCAACTAGTGGTCGCACATCCACTGGAGGGCCTTCAAGTATATTTCGGCTCGACGCCCATCTCGCTTGCATTTGTAGGTTAGCCGTTAGCGAATAGTCATTGGAAAGTTGAAAATTGTAATTTCCCCAGTTCCACTTAAGCTGTTCCTCCGTCAAATTTAAAACTGATGAGACGATTTTCTGACTAGCGGAGGGATTTTCCGTAATCCAATCTATGCCGTCCCTTAACCCTTTCAATAAGGCAAGATGCTGTTGTTGAGTGAGGTCTGAGTCAGTCAACCTCAGAACATTAAAATAGAGCTCATAAATACCTTCAAATCCCAACTCTACCGCAGGGTGCTTACTTGACTTGTAGACTTGGTAACCGTAGGGCTCCCACACTGAAATGGCGTCAACTTCACCATTATGTAGTGCCTCGACCATTCGATCTGGTTGAAGATAGACGCGTTCCAGAACGATGTTGTGCATGGCACTGGCTATCAAGACTAGGTCAAAATAAAACTCGCTTGAGCTGGATTGCACGATTCCAACTCGTTTACCGCTTAAGTCATTAATCGATTTAATACCTGATTGCAACAAAGCCAGCAGTCTTAGGTCTCGCGCACTGCGAACAAAATTGCTCAGAATCTTAACGTTGCCATACTTGTGAGTATGAAAAAGCGCAACCGTCTCCGATGCGGTTGCATAATCAACGTCACCTTTCTGCAGTAACTTGGCGCAGTTCACCCCTCCTCTACAGGGGACAATTTCTACATCAATACCGTGGCCTTTAAAAAAATCTTGCTGTTCGGCGATGAAAAATGGGCTGCTCAGTGGTGTTTGCGAGACCGCAACTCGTACTTTTGTGAGGCTGGGGTTGTCTGTTGTTTGTTCAAAACATCCGCCAAGAAAAAAAACAAACAACATCATTATGGGGATTGTAAAAACACCAAACCGTTTGGACGTTTTCATTTTAAGCCTTCAATTTTGGGATTATTGTTTTATTCACCAGTTCGGTTTAAGTGTAGTCCGTGTAATCAGACTTGTGAGCCTGTTTACTGGTGTACTCCGCAAAATAAAGTGACGGCTAAGTTTGATTTTTTATATGAGTCATTTAGCTAATGCGTAACGCGCTCGTATTCCAAAAATCGAGAAATACGAGCACCTTTTTAGACCCGTTATGATCAGGGGATTACCCCATTACTCCCGGGCTAGATTCGTTTGACAGCTTTGAGATAATCATTAGCGTGTTTCGGGCTTCTAAGTCGAACAAACTGGATATGTTGAAACTCAGCTTTTTTCATTACGGCTTCATAACGTTTTCTATTTTTTGCATGATTTGTAATCATCCATAAGATAATAGAATCTTTAGAAAACAGTGCTTTTGAAAAGGTTTCAAAATTGCCCGTCCCTTTCCAAAGTTCTTCCCGTGTAATACAACGCTTAAAGGTGCGATGTACTACCTGAGTCAAAGTGCGAAGAAAGGAGTAGTCGAGCCAAATGACGACATCAACGTCCTGCCATTTGATTGGAACGGTACGGTTGTAGTTTCCGTCTAAAACCCAAGAATCCCCGACCAGCTCTTTGCGAAGCTTAGTAAAAAATTCTGTATCACTGGGTTGTTGCCACTCTGGTAACCAGTAAATATCATCCATCTCGAGATATCGACAACCGAGCTTTTCTGCAAGGCTTTTCCCAAAGGTAGACTTACCGCTACCACTAGTACCAATTATGTTTATGCGTTTCATTGTTTCCCTCTGATAGTCATCATTGGGAGTCATACCGACACGGACTGCAACTCATTGAAAATGGTTTACGTATGACGAGTTTTTTCAAACTGTTGAATGGGGCTAACTGGCTGAGCGTGACCTTTACCGTTACCTTAATTCTGGGGCATTGGACTCCAAGTTAAATCCCTGATTTAGGGACGCGAATCTTATCCCTATTTCTATTATTAAACAATTAGTTAAATTTGATTGTTGTTTCAGTATTTTCGAGTAATGTATTAATTGTTGTTGAGAAAGGCACTGGCAATCGAACCGGTGAGGTGTTTCTTCGCGGGTATATGAAGTAACTACTGTGCATCATTCCACACAACTCTACCGCTATTCTGCAAGTACCCTCTCTAGCGAGAGTACAAAAACTAAAACACAGTGAATCACGCTTTTTCGCGCTCCGCATATTAGGAAATTACTATGAATTTGGAAGATGTATCCCTCTTTGTAGAGGTAGTTAAGCAGAAGAGTTTCACCAAAGCAGCTGACCATTATGACATTCCTAAATCGACCTTAAGCCGTAGAATCCGAAATTTGGAAAACGACCTACGTACTCGGCTTTTGGACCGGACCACTCGTAAGGTTACGCTTACCGATGTAGGACAAAGGTTTTATCAACGAAGTTGTGATTTACTTTGGGAAGCAGAGAAAACACGCGACGAGATTGCGTCGTTTAACGATGGGTTTGCTGGAACACTAGTCATTTATGGACCGGATTTACTTTTTGACATCAACAGAACTTATATCACTGAATTTTGTAAACGGTACCCGGAACTGTCACTTGAACTTCGTAGCAGCGTAAATTGGCGACCAAACGACGCCAACTGCCGCTACGATTTACATATTGCTATTGGTGAACAGCCCGATTCATCGCTTATCGCACATCCCGTCGGTAGTTTACAAATCGGATTTTACCATGCGCCCAGTTTAGAAACGACTCAACACTTACCAGAAAACAAGTTTGCGCTATTAAGGCAACTGACCTCTAGCGATTATCTTTGGAATGAAAAATTGCCAGAGCAACCGGTGAATATACTTTGTCGTTCAGATTCAGTTAATGTTCTGGCAGAGCTGGCAAAATCAGGTTTGGCAATCACCTGTTTACCAAAATTCTGTGTGGCGGATTATCTTGCGGATGGCACACTTGTTGAGTTTGCACCGAGTGAGACAGCATTTACGCTTCCCGTTTATAGCTTGTACCCATCACGACGATTTATCCCAAAACGTATCTCAACATTACTCGAAGAAATTCGCTTAAATCTTCACAAAGGTGTGCACAAATTGGAAAACAAAGTGTAATTGTTCCACTTAGTAAAACAGTGCATTCCACGAGCGTGTATTTAAATAAAACACTCGATAAATCATAGTCATTTTTAACTCATAAAGGAGAATGATTATGCCCAGTCGATACCCTTCACCCTTAACCGTTATTTACTGGCTCACTTTGTGTGCCGCATTAATTATTAGTTTTGTTATTTTCAAGGACCTCGCTGATATCAGTCAATGGATAGTACAGTCTGAACGTTCAACTACGATGTGGGTCTGGTACAACCGATGGCCGTTAACTTATACAACACTATGTTGCATTACCATCGTGTCAATCATGCGTTTTAGCAAACTTGTTTCATCGAGTGGATTACTGTTCTATGGCGCTTTAACGATCATCATGTTCAACATGTTTAGCGGCATGTTAAATCCACACTTGATGATGCGAGAAAGAATGCACGATGGCCAATTCGTATCAATTGATGAAGCGAGTCACTATTTATCACCAGAGGAAAGCGTAATCGTATTTGAGGTCAACGGGAATGCTAGGGCTCACTCTGATCGACATATGTTAAGGCCACATGTCGCTGGAAACGGTGAATGGCAAGGTAACCACGTTGTCATGACCTACTGTGGTTTAACCAATCTAGGCATGGCATTTTCGCCTTATATTGAAGGGAAAGCCGTTGATCTCGCCCCAATTACTCAGCTTCACAACAACCTCATATTGTGGGACAAAAATAGTGACGAACCCATTCAACAGCTTTGGGGCAAAAAAGAGCGGGATGTGGTTCAGCAGAGAGAAGCAAGTATGCAACAATGGCCGACTTTTCGAATGCCATTTGAACGCTTTAAGCAAGCTTATCCAAACGGTGAAGTGTTCATAAATGACTATATCGCTAGCGACATTCGACCTACTTTTTTGGAAAATCCTTTCTTGGCCATTTACGATCCCCTCATGGATTTTATCTTCAATCACGCCGTTGACTATCAAGCAAAAAATGAAGACCCGACCTTTCCCACCGTTTCATACAATGACAAACGTTTACCAGCCAAAGAGAAGATTTGGGGCTTTAACGTTAACGATGACTACGTCGTCTACACTGAAGAGTTTGTTCAATCCTTCCGAAAACCAATCAACGTCGAAGTCGGTGGACAAGCTATCGTAGTTAATTATGACCAAGATTACGAAAGTCTGGGTATCTTTTACAACCCGCATAATTCGGACGTTTCAAAAGTCGATTTTTTCGGCGAGTCTGACGTTGGAAAACTGGAACGAGTGGAAACGGTCAAAGCTGGTGCATATTGGATAATCTGGGCCGAGTTCTTTCCGAATTCGAAAGTAAATCCTACCTAAGTAATAGGCTTAATGCGTAACATCACGAGCTCGTTGAGTGGTACTACTAATACACTCACGAGCTCGCTACTATAGGGAAAAGTCAACCCAATAAATCTATGTTTTACAGACATAAGGCTTGCTTAATGTACCCACTCCTCAAGTTTTCACTCACCATGTTTAAAGCCAAAAGGCGTTCAAAAATCGACCTTCATCAAGCAAGTATCATGGAATGTCGAGCGGGTATTACCGACATCGATTTGTTTTTTGAACTTAACAACGCGCGTTATTTCACCTATATGGAATTAGGACGCTGGGACTACTGCCATCGCGTAGGTTTTATTGATTTAATGAAACAACACAAATGGGGAGTGGCAGTGGGTGGTTCTAGTATCCGCTATCGACGCCGTATTCCATTTATGGCCAAATTCACTATGACCACTCAAATGCTGTGTCACGATGGCCGCTGGTTTTACTTTTTACAAGAAACACATCGCGAAGGAAAAATTTGCTCTTCTGCACTGATGAAAGTCTGCGCCGTGTCTAAACAAGGATTAGTGCCTGCTACTGAAGTGCTCGATAAATTTGGCGACCATGATTTTAAACAAGAGGTACCTGATTGGGTACAAGCTTGGATTGACGCGGAAAGTCAGCGTCCGTGGCCTCAAAGCTAATTAGAACATCACGAGCCTGTCCAGCCAATCTGTCTTCGTCCGTTAAGCCTCTAGTTACAAAATCGTTATCAGGGCGTTTGTAAAACTGCTCTGCGGTTTCTCGCAGAACTGCCATATCTCTTCTATCTTAATTGAGTAATGAATCACTAAAGTTGTCGTCTTAAAGGTACTCTCTCCTTAGACGAGGTTGTAGATCGTGCTCTTTGAGCGTGTTTCTTGACCCTTGGTGATCGTGATGAATACCAAAGAGGTTGGGATTTATGCAATTTAAGAACCTATCGATACGAAAAAAGATTGCGTTCGCCTTCATAACAATCGCGGTAATCAATATTGCCTACGGGGCATTTATGTTGCTAGAAATGAAGCGTATCAAGGGAGAATTACTGAATTTTACGGACGATACCCTACCAGCAGTCGAAAGTGTTGATGCAATTCGAGATCAAATGTCGCTTTGGCGACGAGCGCAGTTTGCGGTGTTTGCTATGAGTGACATCGACGACATCAAAAAAAGTGTTGCGGTCAATGAGGGCATGAGGGCAGAAATCAATGAAAAACTTGCTGCCTACGGAAAAACCGTTTGGCCGGGTGAAGAAGAAGAAACATTCAAACGCCTTTCCGTTCGTTGGGACAATTATCTAACCAACATGGATGAATTCAACGACGCGATTTTAGCCTTAGACAAAGCGCGTGCCTATCCAATTTTAGGTCAGTCGCTAGAGGATTTTCAAAGTGTTGAGAAAGATATTGGGATTCTAGTCGGTATCTTAAAAGGCGCAATGGACGACAACAAGGCGACGATCTTGTCGGCGGTGACTGGGCTAAACACTTGGTTAATGGTGGCTAATATTCTTATTGTCGTTCTCATGTTCGTCATGACTGCATTTCTCACCCGACTCATCAGTGTTCCGCTCAATGCAATTGTTAAACAATCCAACGCAATTGCTCGAGGCGATCTATCTGAGTCAATCGACCGTTCAAAGATTGGTAGTGACGAAATTGGTATGTTAGCTGACGCATCAGACACCATGCAATCAAACCTTAAAGGTCTCATTGCCAACATTTCAGGCGTGGTCGATAACCTCGGGACGTCAGTTCAAAATATGAGCCAAGCGTCTGACCGCTCAGCAAGCGAAACGCAGGCTCAAAAAGCGCAAGTCACCAACGTGGCATCTGCGATGACTGAAATGAAAGCCACCGTTGCTGAAGTGGCTAGCAACACAGATATCAGTGCCGAGCGCGTTGAAGATGCTAACCAACAAGTCAAAACGGGTGCGCGCACTACTCAATCTATGGTTAATTCTATTCAAGACGTCGCCACCACCATTGGAGAAGCGGGCGACAAAGTTCTGGAACTTGAACAACAGTCTAATCAGATCAACGTCATTGTTGACGTAATTCGCGATATTGCTGATCAAACTAATTTGTTAGCGCTCAATGCGGCAATAGAAGCTGCGCGCGCTGGTGAGTCTGGAAGAGGGTTTGCTGTGGTTGCAGACGAGGTACGGACATTAGCGGGCCGTACACAAGATTCCACCAGTGAAATCACAGATATCATAGCCAAGTTACAATCACTCGCCCTCGAAGCAAAAGAGACCACTGAGCAATCGAGAACAAAAATGGAAGATTGTGTTGAGCAAGGCGAGCAATCCCAACAACGAATGACATCCATCGAAGAGGCCATTGCGACCATTTCTGATATGGGTGCACAAATTGCGATTGCCTGTAAGGAACAAGACAAGGTGGCAGAAGAACTGCTCAACAACATAGATGCCATCGACCATTCTGCGTCAGAAGTATCTGATAGTTCTCAACAAACGGCATCAACCTGCAGAGAGCTCGCGAATATGTCGGCAGAACTCCAAAAATCCACTGGCCAGTTTAAGCTTAATTAAAGGTAAGTTAGTCGCACCATAGGGTTATGTTATGAAAACAAAGATTGCCGTTTTATCCATTGCCGTATCTTCCGTTATTTGGGGAATCGCAACCACTCACGCCGCCCCATTGAATTTAAATTCAGAAATTCCAGCACTCGCGCAAGCCACGCGCAGTAATGCTTGGCTCGAAGTTAATTTGGCTCAATTTAAGAGCAACTTTCATCAATTTAGCGAGCAGATAAAGGCGGGGACTAAAGTATGCATGGTGATGAAAGCCGACGCTTACGGAAATGGTATTTTGGGCCTGATGCCGGCCGTGTTAGAACTGGGTGTGGAATGTATTGCTGTCGCGAGTAACGGCGAAGCCAAGCAAGTTCGTGACAGTGGTTTCACAGGCCAACTTATCAGAGTGCGTTCCGCCAATATCCATGAAATTCAAGCGGCAACTCAATTTGACATCGAAGAACTCGTTGGCAGTGTGGCTCAGGCAAATGCGATCAGCGATCTCAACCTTGGTAAACCCATTAAAGTACACTTAGCCCTCAATGACGGTGGCATGTCACGAAATGGTCTGGATATGTCCAATCAACAGGGTAAAGAGGAGGTACTTAATCTAGCGGATAACTCAGATATCAAGGTTGTCGGTATCATGACTCACTTTCCCAACTACGATGCGGATGAAGTCAAAGCGAAACTGAACTCTTTCACTGAAAATACTGATTGGCTATTTGCCAATTCAGCCATCAAACGGGACGATGTGATGCTCCATGTCGCCAACTCCTACGCTTCACTTAATGTTCCTGAATCACAATTGGACATGGTAAGACCCGGAGGTGTTATTTATGGGGATCTTCCCACCAATCCAGAGTTTCCATCCATCGTCTCTTTTAAGACCCGAGTCGCGTCATTGCACAATGTGCCAAAAAATACGCCGGTCGGATACGACAGTAGCTTTGTGACTCAGAAAGACTCCGTGTTGGCCAACCTGCCGGTTGGTTACTCCGATGGCTATCCGAGGAAAATGGGCAATCGCGCTTGGGTGGTGGTTAATGGTCAACGCGCCCCAGTGGTTGGAAAAACCTCGATGAACACCACTATGGTAGACGTTACTCAAGTCAAAGGTGTTCTTGCTGGACAAGAAGTGGTGTTGTTTGGACAACAATCAGGTCAAGCTGTAACGGTTGGTGAAATGGAAGAGCATTCAGAACTGATCTTTCCTGAACTTTACACGCTATGGGGACTCGCAAATCCGCGTATTTACTTACAGTAAACTGTTAGCCCCCAACGATGGCTTTTACCGTCGCGATTTCTACCTCCGAACAGAAGAGAATGCTGGGCTGGCATTCTCTTGTATACATAGTTGTTTCAGATCTGTTAAATTAACGGCTTAATACAGAGTTAAGTCAAATTTGTCTGTTAATGATAACAGCCGAGCCCCCACGTTGTAGCTAGGACACCCTAGACTGTTAATCTTCGACTTATCTCAATACATTCACTTTATCGGAGGCGGTATGCAATTTGATCGTGTATTGGAAGAACTGGAACAACTCGGAGAAATCAACGATGCACGACAAACTGACAAATCAAAAAAGTACTTAAACATCACTCGTGATACTGGCGAGTTTTTATCAGTACTGGTTAAAGCAATCAAAGCACAATATGTGCTTGAAATTGGAACTTCCAATGGTTATTCAACGATTTGGCTAGCCGATGCGTTACCCTCTAGAGGATGTATTTTTACTATCGAACATGACGCTTTAAAAATTCAGCAAGCGAAAGACAACCTCGACAAAGTGAACTTATCGAGCCGCGTCGAGCACATTCAAGGAGATGCTGAAGAAGTATTGGAAGATTTCGACCACAGTGTCGATTTCATCTTCCTCGATGCTGACCGAACTCAATATGTCGATTTAGCACCAAACCTATTTGAAATTTTAAAACCAGGGGGGCTATTGGTGTGTGACAATGCAACATCACATGCCCACGAATTAGAAAGCTTTATTCAATGGGTAGAAAGACAGGATAACCTGTCTACATCACTTGTACCCGTCGGAAAGGGCGAGCTCCTTGTTTACAGAGAAAGCTAAACATTCAAGATAATGGGTCCAGGCCCATTATCGGCGAATATTATCCAGAATAATTCCCGTCGCCATGGCAACATTCAGTGACTCGGCTTGGCCAAAAGCAGGAATGGTAATCTTATCGGTCACACACGTTTCTGCCTGCTCTCTAATACCGTGAGATTCACTCCCCATTAGCAAGATGCCTTGATCCTCAAATTGAGTCGAGTGCACACTGGTTCCATCAAGAAACGCGCCGTATATTGGTAATTCGACTTGTTTTAGGAATTCCGGCAAATCTGTTTGAACCACAGACACTCGCGCAAAGCTTCCCATGGTCGCACTGACAGTTTTAGGGCTAAACGGATCCGCACAATCATGGCTGGCAACAATATGTTTGATACCATACCAATCGGCTACGCGAATTATCGTTCCTAAGTTACCCGGATCAGATACACCATCCAGCGCAATTACCCAGCCTTTCGGTTCTGGTAATGACGACTCAGGGATATCAACAATGGCTATTGCGGCGTTGTTGCTGACCAGCGTACTGACTTTCGTCAGTTCGTCCATACTAGCTTGAGTACATTCAAAACCGTCTAGAGCCTGACGATGCTGCTGCAAGAATTCACTGGTCGCAAAAATTGCGCGAGTTGTTAGATCACTCGAAGCCAACTCCAATACGTTTTTTTCACCCTGAACTAAAAACAAATTCTGCGCTTTACGCTGTTTTTTTTGCCCAAGAGCTCGTATTAATTTTAATTGGTTTTTAGCGATCATTGAGTTTGTCCACAAGCAAAGGTAACTGTTAAGCGCGGCGATTATATACCCGAGTAACCTCAAGATGCTAGCTTCAACGAGAGTTAACTGACCTTCAGACAAGGCTTCGACGAGCTCGATGCTACATCAGACTTTTAATGATGAATATGTCGCTATTTTTGGAGTTGTCGTGAGCTGACACGCGGAATTTGCGGATTTAGTGGACAGTGTGTGACCAAGTATTTTTTTCACTCTTCAGAGCCTTTATTCTCGTCAGACACAGACTGCAAGAGGTAACTGTTGTATGAATTATTCAGCTCAGTGTACATGCGGCAAGGTTACGCTAACGATGACACTTCCCTCCGACATCGCTTCGATGTCCCCCAGAGAATGCGATTGCCGATTTTGTCAATATCATAAGTTGTCTTATCTTTCACACCCAAACGGCGCTCTGAGTATTCGGACTGCTGAGCCACTAAACAAGCTAAAGCAAGGTTCTCGACAAGCCAACTTCCTGCAATGTGATAGCTGTAAACAAGTTGTAACGGTAACCTACACAACAAAAGGCGCTACCTACGGTGCTGTCGTTGCCTCTCTATTTGAAGGCCAGCAAACCTTGGGCGCAAGCAAACGGGTATCTCCAAGGCTTATGCCTGCAGACGTAAAACGCGAACGTTGGGCAGAACTTTGGTTTCCAACCAACGTTGTCATCGAACCGACACTTATCGAACTAAATAACAAAAAGAATGCAGCGGATGAGATTACAAGCTAAACGAATAGTTTATAAAGTCGCGCTTGCTTGCGTAACCGTTTTAATCTTCGGTCTGGTTTTGATGCCAGTAGGGCTGATATTTCTTCTGATTGGTCTAACTGGAAGTATCTTATATGGGCACGTGAAGCTCAGCTCATTAGCCTGTTCGAATTGCGGTAAAGCCTATGGTGTTCGTGTTGGCCTATTTGGCAAAATCCTTGTGCCGGAAACCTGCCATCACTGTGGTGCTGGTCCCTCATAAATGCTGTTATGAAATAGCTGGATAAAAAGCAACAAGGTACCTTTCACCTAAGTGCACCATTGGCAGGTTTTTGACCTCGGCACCGCTTGGAGCAGTACTTAACTTCATTCCAGTTTTTTTCCCATTTTTTACGCCATGAGAACGGTCTCTGGCAAGTGAGACAAACTTTAGTTTCAAGTTTTAGTTTTTTATGGACCATGACTTTCTACTTACGACTTTCTACTCTAGATTTGCTACCCGAGCTTTGCTACCTAAACCATGTTACCCACGAATGGGCCAATCGACATAATCGACCGCATCTTGAGATTTGCTCATATCGCTGACGCCATCCCATCGCTCGATAAACTCTCCTTCTGGGTCATAGAGCTGGGTCTGTTTTTCTAGGTTAAATTGACGGCTTCCTCTAGGGTCTGCCCCTACCCCAGCCAAGTACTGCCAATTGCCCCAGTTACTTGCCACATCATAGTCCACCAGTTGTTGCTCAAAGTAGGCCGCACCATAACGCCAGTCGAGTTGCAATTCGTGAATCAAGCAACTTGCCGCCAATTGTCTACCTCGGTTGGACATATATCCAGTGGCGTTTAGCTGTTTCATACAGGCATTAACTATGGGATAGGCGGTTTCTCCATGACACCATTGTTTGAATCGATGTGAGTAAAAGGATGTCAGCGGTTTTCGCTCACTAATACCCGAAAACTTAAATAATGAACGACCATATTTGTGGCTGTACCATTGGAAGTACTCACGCCACAAAAGCTCAAATTTGATCCAATAAGTAGAATCGTTGGCCCCGTATTTTCTCTCATAGTGCTCAATTTCCCTAATGACACGCGAAGCCGAAAGGCTGCCGTTGGATAGCCAAGGAGAAAACTTGGTCGACGATTGCCAATCGTCTAGCGCATTTCGCGTCAACTTATAGCTAGAGGCGGCTTTACTCGACAAGTAGCGCTCAAGGTGTCGCTCTGCTGCAAGCCACCCGCCTGTGAAGCCGGATTCTGACGCCTGACTATTTTCGATGTCCGGGAACGTATTTTTTTGCCAACTCTTCATCGCTGCGGCTTTTATAATTTCTGAGTCGTAGGGCTCAGGCCAAGTAAGGGGAGTGACGATTAACTCTTTGGGAGCCAACTTTTTCTTTTCGACCTTGTTTCGGAATTTGCTAAAAGTCTCCGGCAAGTCAGAAATGTCAAAAGGCAGATCTTCTGGCTCGTACAAGGTGTGGGTGTGCGACAGAGTTATCTGGACACGTTCACTCTGATCTAACCAATCGATAATCTGCTTTTCATTCCAGCCAGCATTCTCACTCGCATGAATTCGTGCGATGTTTTTGTCTTTCAATAGTGACTTAAATACCTGCTCCGTTTTGCCAACAAAAACCTGCAATCGCTGCCCGTGTGCAATGAGAGCTTGTTCCAACTCAGCCAAAGATTGCATTAAAAACCGTTGCCGGTGACGCCCCAAAGGCGTGAG
Source organism: Vibrio sp. ABH4_348 (assembly GCF_056159765.1). Lineage (NCBI taxonomy): Bacteria > Pseudomonadati > Pseudomonadota > Gammaproteobacteria > Vibrionales > Vibrionaceae > Vibrio > Vibrio sp. ABH4_348. The sequence continues at coordinate 104,341 of NZ_JBSWVW010000002.1, forward strand.
TTGATATCGGTTAGGAGACAACTGTGCTTCATCGATGATGTAGATACAGCAGAGGTGGTTTTCTGTTTGGATGGCTCTACGAAGCGCTAAATTGTCTTCAACCCTAAGATCGTTCGTGAACCAATAAATACCTGCGGACATGACTTCTAAAATACTGTGTTATTTGAGAGTTTTTACGGGCGAAAGTGAAATTTGGCTCAATTGTCCCAAGTGTAAATTCGATTGGATGTGATCGTAACCGACATGAGTCGCGTAAGGCTTTGTAAAAATACAGATACCAAGAGTTATTGTGGTGACAAAACGCAACCCGCTAAACCTGCTAAGCCAAGACGAGCAATCCCGCGTCATCGAGATGGCTTGGGAAGATAGAACTGCTTTCGATACCATTTTTCACAATTATCAGGTCAATCATTCACAGTTAGTTGACTTTATGAGGTCCCAACTGAAGCCAGGCTCTTTTAAAGTTTGGCGAGCTAGAGTGGCAGGTCGAAAAACCAAACATCTCAAGCTGCGGACGTTCGACATTGGTCGCGGTTATTGCTAAACCCAATACAAACAAACGCAATATCGCTCAAGATGACCCAAGCCATCAACCTTGTCTGGTTTAAACGCGATCTCAGATTGGCTGACCACCAGCCACTGGCAGACGCAATAGATACAGGAAGACCAACCACTCTACTTTATGTTTTCGAACCTATGCTGCTGGACGACGCGCACTATGATGAAAGGCACTGGCGTTTCGTCTGGCAATCTCTGCAGGATATGAACAAAACCTTGCAGGAGCATGGCGCTCGTATCGAGATCGTCATTGGCGACATGATAGATGTGCTGGACCATATTACCCAATTACATCCAATTCATGCACTGTATTCTCACCAAGAAGTCGGTATTGGTGTGACATTTGAACGAGACAAGCAAGTTCAAGCTTGGTGCCAGCGAAACAACGTAATTTGGCAAGAAACACCCTATGCAGGTGTCATCCGTGGAGCAAAAGACCGAGACAATTGGGACAAAAACTGGTCAAAAGTGATGCGTGCACCCATGGTCGAAGTTGACCTCACCCAACTGGTCAATATTCCTATTGCTGGCTTTCACCCCTCCATCCCAGAAACATGGCAACATGACGAACCCAATTTTCAAAAAGGCGGAGAAACGACAGCAAGGCAAGTCTTATCCTCTTTTTACGAGGGACGTGGTCAGAGCTACCAAAAGCACATCTCTAAGCCACAACTTGCCCAAGAAAGCTGCTCTCGCCTTTCACCTTACCTCGCTTGGGGCAACCTCTCGATAAGGCAGGTTTATCAAATTTTGCTGCAAAACTGGCATCTGAAGGGATATCGGCGGGCGTTAAGTGCCTTGTCTTCACGTTTTCATTGGCACTGTCATTTTATTCAAAAATTCGAAAGTGAACATGACATTGAGCACCGGCCAATAAACCGAGGTTATTTGGGCTATGAGTACCGCGACCACACAGAAAGTCAGAAAGACCTTGAAGCTTGGAAGCAAGGTACTACCGGTATTCCCATCATTGATGCGTGTATGCGATGTTTGATTAAAACTGGTTATATTAACTTCCGAATGCGCTCCATGTTGGTGAGCTTTTTGTGTCACCACTTAAATATCGATTGGCGCTGCGGCGTGCATCATTTGGCTCGGCTGTTCCTCGACTTCGAACCCGGTATTCATTACGCCCAATTTCAAATGCAAGCTGGCGTTACAGGCATTAACACCATCAGGATTTACAACCCAATCAAAAACTCCATAGAACATGACGCAGATGGAAACTTTATCCGGCGCTGGGTTCCAGAACTTGGCAACTTGCCGAACGAGTTTATTCATACACCATGGGAAATCAGCCCTATGGAATCTTTGATGTACAAGGTTTCACAGGCTAAAGACTACCCGAACCCAATCGTTGACGTTGAGGAATCCGGCCGAGCCGCGAGAGAACGTTTGTGGGCATACCGCAAGCAGCCACAAGTGCTCTCAGAAGTGTCGCGCATACTTGCGCGACATGTGCGGGCAAATTAATTAGAAAATGCCTTAAGTGCGAGGCAAGCATTGGTGCCGCCAAAGCCAAAGTTATTGTTCAGCGCCCCTGAAATTTTGCGCGCTTTGCCCACGTTCGGGGTGACATCCAAATCGCAATCCGGATCTAGCTCTTCAATATTGATTGTTGGCGGTACAAAACCATCTTGTATCGCTTTAATCGTCAACAAGGTCTCTATCGCGCCAGCTGCGCCAAGCAAATGTCCAGTCATGGATTTGGTACTGCTGATTGATACCTTGTTTGCATGTTCGCCTAAAACTGACTTCACTGCCTCGAGTTCATTGATATCGCCAGCAGGCGTCGAAGTCGCATGTGTGTTGACATAATCAATTTCTTCAGCCGCCATATTGGCATCTTTCAACGCCATCTTTAGAGCCCTTGCTTGCCCCTCAACGGTAGGAGAAGAGATATGAAACGAGTCTGAGCTATAGCCATAACCCGCGAGTTCACAATAAATGTGAGCACCTCTTTCTTGTGCGTGTTCTAGCTCTTCTAAAACAAGAATTGCTGAACCTTCAGCGAACACAAAACCATCGCGATTTTTATCATAAGGTCGGCTGGCGCCTTCCGGGTTTTCATTGTTGGTTGTCATGGCTTTCATGGCCGCAAATCCAGCCATACATAACTTGGTAAGAGAACCTTCTGAACCGCCAGCCAGCATCACTTTTGCGTCGCCTCTTTCTATAATTCGCATAGCGTCACCAATGGCTTGGGTTGAGGATGCGCAAGCCGATAACGTCACTGCATTGTAGTTTTTTGTACCAAAGATAAGAGAAATTTGCCCTGCAGCCATATTAGGCAAAATGGCAGGAATGAAAAATGGCGAGAGGCGTCCTACTCCGCGTTCCTCAACCATTAATGTATTGCTCTCTATCGTGGTTTGCCCGCCAATTCCTATACCTAGCGAGACCCCAATTTGCTCGGCATTACCATCGTTGATTTCCAGCTCCGCGTCTTGCACCGCTTGACGAGTAGCCTCAATCGCATATTGGATAAAAATATCCATTTTTTTTGCGTCTTTTTTCGGCACGATGTCAGGCAGCTCAAATCCTTTTACTTCGCCGGCTATTCGTGTTTTGAGTTCGCTCGCGTCGAAGCGAGTCACTTCTGTGATTCCAGAAACACCGTTTTTGCAGTTCTCCCACGCGGTTTGTACATCGTTACCAATTGGGCTAACAACGCCAAGACCGGTCACAACTATTCGTTTTTTCATAAATAATCCAACTATCCACTACTTCTTAATCAGATGGACAGTTTAGCTTTGGCACTGGTTGTCGACCTGAGCTAAATCTGCCAAACTTCCAGCTAAATCGGACAAATTGGAACTATTGAGAATGGCCTATCAAATCAATGTTGTGGGGTATGATGGCTGCCTTGCCAGCGCCGTAATGCAGCCGCTCGATATGTTTGCCAATATCAATCGCTCTGCACAGAAAAGTATTCAGTTAACACCGTTTGATGTCTCGTTAGTAACACCTTTGGGGCAGCCTATTGTCTGCTCCAATGGCGTTATATTAAACGCAAATGCTAAATTAGAAAGTAGTGTGGAAAGTGGGGCTTTGTTTTTTCACATCAACCCGCAATTGGATAGCAAGGAATCTACACAGCTTAAATCCGTTTACCAGTGGGTATCCCAAAGGGCCGAACATTTTTCAGCATTGGTTACCAATGACAGCGTGATCAATCGATTAATCGAGCCCATCAAACACACGGAAAATTCTGGCCGAAAAAAAATGGTGTCCACCTCTAACTGGTATCAACACTGCCAACAGTTTTTTGACCAAATCTGTGGTGAGCAGTTTGCTCGAACCCTTTTAATTCAAGGGAGCAGCAATCATCAATCCATTGATGTTGACGCCTCGAATCCTCTCCACCAAGCAGAAAAGTGGATTCACGAAAATCTAGCTAAGCCGTTTACTATTGAAGAACTTGCCAGCCATATGGCAATGAGCAGTCGCACCTTAATTCGACGCTTTCAAGACTATTTAGGACAGACTCCGCAAAAGTACATTCAACGTTCGCGAATCGAACGCTGTCAAATGCTGCTAAAGACCACCAACTTAACCTTTGGTCAGATTGTCAGTGCTTGCGGTTACAATGATGAGAATGCGCTGCGTAGAGTGTTTAAAAAGGCCATCAGCCTAACGCCTAGCGAGTACCGAAAGTTTTTTTCAAAGTAAACTAGGCTTGAAGTCACGGGTGCACAATATCGATTGCATTGCTTATTTTAGTCAATAAGGTATCGGCATTAGTCGGTTTAACAATGTAGTCTTGTGCGCCGGAGGTCACACAGTCTTTGAACATATTTTTGTCTGAATGACTGGTCAGCATGATCACTGGAATTTGTTCCGTTTGATCGAGCTTTTTCAGCGCATCTAAAGTTCTAAAACCATCCATTACCGGCATATCAATATCCAGTAGAATGACTCTTGGCTCCATTAACTTTGCTTTTAACAACGCCTCGGCACCGTTATTGGCTTTCTCCACTTTAAAGCCTTTTGGCTCTAGAATTGAGGCAATAATCTTAAGCATCACAGGTTGATCGTCGGCTATCAGAACCAGCGGTTTTGTATTGTTAAGAGGCGGCTTGGATTTCTCGATGGCTTTAGAGATCCGATTAAACGCAGAAGCATTGCTCGTTTTGATCGCTTCTATTTCGGGCTGAATGGTGACATCTGAAAGAATACCATCAACCGCTTGTTTGGTTTTTTCATCAAACTCACTGACGATATTCGAAAATGCTTGATCCCATTGTTCTCGGGAGACTGACTTAATCTTGTCTCGTAATGTAGGAGAGAGTTGGTCTAACAATATGTCTGCTTGAGATTTTTGAAGCCCCAGTTCAACCTTGATTTGGTCTAGTTCGACATGGCTAGATTCAATATCCTGAATCATAGCTGTTTTTTCTAACTCAACGCTTTTAATCGCCAGTTTCAAAAGTACATACTCAGCAATTCTTTGAACCGAAAGTCTCACCCTTCCTACGTCATAAACAGGTTTAATCGTTTCGTAGTTGTAAAATTCATTGTTTTTGCAGTATTCAAACGCTTGGCTTCTCTCGGATTTGGCACACAAAATCAGTGATTCTTGTGGTAGCTCTAGAAGGGGCTTAACGGCCTTATGTTTCAAAAATAGTTGACGCAGTTCATGAGATTTCTTTGGAGATTCGAAGGCGTAGATATGCAGAACAGATTCATGTTGTTGTTTGACCACACTAATTAACGATTCTTGCCCATCGGCAACGTTGACTTTGTATAAGTTACTGAATAGTGGCTGTAAGATCTGTTCGATGATGTCCAATACTTCATTGGAGTCGTAATAGACAACAACGCTCAGTTTTGAAAAGTGATACATAACCGTTCCCTATTTTTGCCAACCAACCCTAGACTGAAATCAGAGTTCGCGTCTCGATATCCGTTTTAATACCCATGTTCTCTAACTCTTGCTCCACTTCAAGCAACGCACTTTTGGCCTCTGTTAACGTCTCTTCAACCACCCTGAGATCTTGATGATTGATCTCAATCTCCTTCCAAAGCAGAGAGAATCTCGGTAAGCCACTGGATGCGGCGGAGCCTTTAATGCCGTGTGCTAACTTTCTCACCAGTTCACAGTCTTGATTTTCAATAGCAGTTTCAAGCTTACACATGTCAGAGAGCATACTTTCCCAAAATACTGACAGCACATCTTTAAACAGCTCTTCGTCATCGATACCTACAATCGAACGTAACGTATCCAGTTCAAGCCAGTCTTTGGCAGGTTCAAGTGTCTGTTTTGATTCAAGGCTTTTTGGCGGCTGATTTTCGTCATTATTCAATAATTTTTCACTTGTTTTCGACATTGATTGAAGCCAAGGGAACAACACTGATTTCAGCGTATCTAGTTCAACAGGCTTTGGAATGTAATCATTCATACCCTGTTGTTTGCAATTTTCCGCTTCGCCGGATATTGCATTAGCCGTGATAGCAATAATGATGGTCTCGGCGGCACTCATACTCGCCTCTGACTCTCTTATTTTTTTGGTAAGTTCAAAGCCATCCATTTCTGGCATGTGGCAGTCCGTAAGAATGATAGGGTAATTGCCTGATCTCCACGCTTCATACGCCTGTACCCCGTTATCTTTCATCTCATATTTCAAACCTAGCCGCTTGAGTTGCCCTGACAACACTAATTGATTGGTGGGTTGATCTTCGGCGCACAGCACGGTTACATCGTCTGGGAATAACATGTCTTGTGTGTCTATCGAGCTGTCAAACAGTTCAACATTAGCTTCAGCCAACGTCATTCCACTCAACTGCAATAGATTGGAAATCAACTCAGTGGGCCTTAACGGATAAGCGAGTACTGTACTTTCGTTTTTGTACTGGTCGGTATCTTCGGAGTAATGTCTTACCAAATGAAGTGTGCTTCTTTCACTCATGCCTAAGCCAGAGGCGCAATCGGTAATTAAAATCGAATCACTTTGCGTTTCCCCATTCTTTTCTTCTTTATTCCAAACTTTTACACCAAGCGTAGTCAGGCTTTGCTCTATAATACGAGCCAGTTCGTCGTCGATGATGTTGAGCTCAACTCCTTTCGGCAAATCAGCCAGGTCATAATACGGTATTTCTTCTCGCGTCAAATCGACGGGAATTCTCACGCTAAAACGACTGCCTTGCCCGGGTTCACTATCGATATCAATGGCACCATGCATTATTTCGATCAAAGACTTGGTTATTGATAAACCCAGCCCTGTGCCACCAAATTTTCGCGTCGTTGACGAGTCAGCTTGAGTAAACGGTAAAAATAGCTGACTCATTTGCTCGATGGTCATCCCGATGCCGTTGTCAATTACAGAGAAGGTAAAAGAAAGATCTGTGGAGTCATATTCGGTTTTAACAATGACACTGCCCTGTTGATACTCAGAGTCAGTAAATTTAATGGCATTACCGAGCAAATTCATTAGCACCTGTCGAATCTTGACGGAATCCACCAGCATAGCTTTGGGACAATTGAAATCATGTTCAATGTACAAACAAAGCCCTTTGTTGAGTGCTGTCATCCTTAGAGACTCGACGGTATTTTCAATGACATCTAACACATTGTGCTCGCTCAGCTCGATCTCCATCTGCCCGGCTTCAATTTTGGAAAAGTCCAAAATGTCATTGATGATTTCGAGAAGTGAGAACGAGGAATCGCGAATCGTTGACACCATGCGAAACTGTTCGGGCGATAACGCGGTATCTTTGAGGAGATCAACCAAGCCTACGACACCGTTCATAGGCGTGCGAATTTCGTGACTCATGGTGGCTAAAAACCTGGATTTTGCTTGGCTTGCCTGGTTGGCGGCTTTACTTTCTTTTTCTAGCTCAATTTGAGTCAGCCTTTCCTCGGTAATATCAATATTGGTTCCGTACATTCTAACCGTGTGAGTCTCTTCATCCGTGATTACATCGGCGGCGGCCCTTACCCAACGCAACTCAGATTTTTCCTTAACGAGGATTCTAAATACCGACTGAAAACTCTGTTTGTTTTCAATTGATTGGTTTAGGTTTTTTTCTGCTTCATCCAAATCGGCTGGATGTACTCGACTGCGCCATGTTTCGTAGTTCACATCCTCACCAGGAGGCACGTCGTACATAGCGTACATTCCATCGTCCCAGGTGAGTTCATTTGAAGCTAAATCGAAGGTCCAGTTACACACTCCACCCGCATCAGAGGCCAACTTAATTCCGCGAAGCAATTCTTCACGTTCTTTTTCGAAAAGTTGTTCTCGTTCTCTTGTGGCGACCTGTTCTGTAATATCCCTGACCATTCCAACGTAAGCAGTGTTGTCTCCTACCTTGATTCGACCCACCGAGACTTCGACGGGAAACTGACGGCCGAGGCGATGAATGCCTAATGACTCCTGAATTTGCCCAACGGATGAATGGTCGCTAACAATCAGTGGGTTAATTTCTGTTTCCGGATCTGTGAATAAATATCTTGGCAGAACGCAATCAATACTGCGACCGACTATAGTACTCCGCTGAACCCCAAAAATGATTTCAAACGAGCGGTTGGTATCAATAATACGCCCGGTATCACTGACTATTACGGTTCCATCTAGTGCAGTGTCAAATACGGCTCGTAGACGACTCTCTGATTCTTTGCTCTGCTTCGACACTTCATGGATTTTGTTTTCTAGTTGGGTCGTCTGTTTGTCGAGCTGTCTTTTATCTTCGGTGATATCAATTTGAGCGCCGATGTAGTGGGAAACTGAACCATCCTCCTGATAGATTGGGGCGAGGTGAAGGTTGTTGTAAAACAAACCGCCATCTTTTTTGTAATTGCGTACTTTTACAGAACACGCCTTACCGTCTCGAATAGATAGCCGAATAACATCAAGTCCGGCTTGCTCTGTATCTTGTCCTTGTAGTACCCGACAATTCTTACCGACAATTTCTTCACTAAAGTACCCCGTGTTCCTTTCAAACGCGCGATTCACATAAACGATTGGATTGTCAGTTTGATTCGGATCGCTTATCGCTACACCAATATTGAGAGCGTCCATCGCACGTTTCATCAAGTTCAAAGAATGACTGCGCTCAACTAGGGTCTGGTTGTCTTCAGTTAAACCTTTAATCTTGTCTTCAGTGCGTGAGATAGCCAACTCGATACTATCAATCTCACTCAACTGCTGAACATCATCAGGCTTATCGATTCCGAGTATCTTCCAAATGTCGCGAGTAAGACTCGACAAAGGAGTGATAATTGTTTTGGACAAAATAGTGGTCGCGACCAGCGTCATCAGAATGGCGATTAAACACACAAATACAACTTGTTGAATCAACGAATCTGAGGCTTTAAAAGCAGATTGCGAGGGAACACTGAGTAGTACCGACCAGCCCATACCAGGGTAGTCATGTATGGGTTGACTATGAGCATACCCAGCAAGTAGCTCTTTACCTCGCTTTAAAAAGACTTCAGCTCCGGATAGTCCTGCGACCATAGAGGTCACCAACTCTTGAGGTAACGTATATTGCTGCTGAAGGACATCAAAATCACGACTATAAGTCGATTGCACCTGCCCTAACGGATCGTAAGCGCTAATCAGGTGACCAGTGGAATCTATAATGTTAATTGACGCGTTCGGCCACCCTGACTCGGCGAGTTTGTGATGCTCTTGCTGTACTAGGTCTTCAACCACAGAAAAATCGACTACATTTACCCACGCGCCGACCGTTCGTCCTTCTATGTCATACAGTACTCGTCCGTAAAGCATATCGTAACTTTTATCGAGCTGATCGATTAACCCTCGCTCAGGTCCCACTACAAATGTATCTCCAGTCCTTTGGCGGCCAATCCCCTGATGAGCCATAAGCGCCTGAAACCATTCACTGTTTGCAACTTCATCAGCGGTGATGGCCAACGTCTGTAACGTCTTTCCTTTGGCGTTTCTTGTGCTGTGTGCCAAGATACGTCCAGAGTTATCCAATACAATGATCCGTCGGTACACTTTGTAGTTTTCAACAAAGCTGTTTAGGTTTTTCTGCATCTGAACGCTAGAGGCAGCATACGCAAGGGTGCGCTCTTCAGATATTTCTCCCAGTGAAGAAGGAAAAGCTTGAACATCATTCACACGTTCAAATAGATTTCTTTCGATGAGCGTCATCAGCAATTGAGCTTCATTCTCAATGTGACGATATTGGCTCTGTTTTAGCGTTTGATTTGCCTGCCATGAGATAGCGGATATCATCGTCAACACAATAAATGTGGTGTACAAATAAACAGACTTAATCTTTTTGGATATCGTCATTCTTATCACATATGCTTCGAGTTACACATATAAGACATAGACTAATAGCGACGAGAAAAAAAGATTCCTGCGCCACACAATTACGCGTGGAATCTTCATCAACCTCGTTTAATTGAGTTCGTTTGACATTGCCAATAGAAAGGACACAACTAGACCAGCTTTAATTCAATGCGTTACAACTATTTCCGAATTTTGTGGGATCTAATTAGCTGTTTTGAGCTTTGATTGAAACGTCACGAACTTCAAAATAATTTTTTTATTTGCGTTAGCCAATTGTTAGGTAAGGTTCTGATTCATAGGCACGCTTTAGGCGTGCTTCAAGCTTGTCTGAACGCGAGAAAGAGCAATCGTCAATTTTGCTGATCGCGATTGCTGGAGACCACGAGTTCATGACGACGGCACCCTCATAACTTTCTAAATCAGAAACTGACACATCTCGAATTTGATAAGGTGCGCCACACTCATCCAGCTTGCGCTTGACGAGGCTTTGCATAGTGCCATTAAGTATATTGGCCCTAGGCCAAATCACATTTGTTCCATCCCAAAATGCTAAGTTCCAGATACTTGCTTCACTAATTCGGTCGTTAGTATCTACAAAAACAGCATCATCAAAGCCTTGTTTTACCGCTTGGTGGAGGTAAAACGTTTTACCAACCTCACCAACATGTTTGACGTGCGGCATAGGACGTTGATGTTCAAACGACTTCAGCGACAATGGGCCGGTCGGACCCGACGTAGGTCCATCAGTTTTTATCAACAACTGGAGTCGGCTGTTTAAGCTGTCTTTTGTAAACTCCCCACCTTGTGGAAAAACGACAATTGAAACTGACATATTTTTATTTGAGTTTTCCAGTGTTGTTTGCAGTTGCTCGGTAATCGTAGAATCGGACAGGGCCTTTCCAAACAACTCTAGTGATGCGCTCCGTAGTCTTTCTAGGTGCAAATCCCAGCCCTTAACTTTACTTTGCCTTACTTGAAAAGAGGTAAAGTGAGCAAATCCAGCAAACGCCCTCTCGTTCAAAACATCATTGTTTACTTCAATTCCATTAAGCCAATATCTTTTTAAGCCATTGTTAGATAAATCTTTCATCGGTGTGTGACTTTCAACATTCATTTAGCGCGCTCCAAATTGCGTCGTTTGCGTTGGAGAGTTAGCATAAAGTCTGACAGTACTGTTAGGGTCAAGAGATAAAATGAAGATTGGGCAACTTTCACAATTAACCGACGTTAGCATAAGAATGCTTAGATATTACGAAGAGCAAAAGCTTCTCTCTCCTCGGCGAGATACATCCGGTTATCGCTATTACACAGAAAACGATGTGCTTATCATAAATCGGATCAAACTGCTCAATTCGGCAGGCATGACACTTGATACCATTTTGCAGTTTCTTCCATGTATTCGAGGCGACCATCCGATATTCGAACCCTGTGACGAATTACGTTTAGTTTTGCAAACTGAAATAGCCAAAACGAACGAGAAGATCGAGCAACTACAAGCGAGTCGCGATGTCCTCAACCGATTTTGGAAGGAAATTAATACCTAGGGCGTGGATTTTGTTAGCTGACCTACCACCGGCGTCACTAGTACTTTTGTAACGAAACCTTAAATTGCGTTATCACACGGAAAGCTTCTGTGTTTTGATTCTTTTTTTCAGCTCGTTATGTAGATTTGCTCAAAAGACATTTGCACTGCATAAGGACGTTAACGTGAAAAAGATTTTACTCGCTCTACCGCTTTTTGGTCTGATGGCTGGGTGTTCAAGCACCACACATTTACCAATAACAAGCCAACAACTCACCGAAAAGAACTATCAGTCAATATCCGTCACCAATCGAGAAAAGCCAGACTTTATGGCTCAAACCGCTGGCAAAGGAATGTTGGGAGTAATTGGTGTATTTGGTATGGTCTCTGCAGGTAACGAGTTGGTCCAAGAGCATCAAATAGAAGACCCAGCCAATTATATTAAGACCCAGTTAAAAGATGCGTTGTCTGGCCAATTTGGTTACTCGATAAAATCGGATGGTTTTCCAACTATTGACACGACTAGCACCAGTAAGATTTCAGAAACTCATGCTGCGAGTGACTTGGTGTTAGATATTGAGACCACGGTTTGGAAGTTCGGTCATTTCGTTACAAACTACAGTAACTACAGTGTGCAATACGCGGCCAATCTGCGCCTCGTCGACACGCAAACACAAAGTGTAATTGCCGAAGGAGAATGTCGACGTTTTCCAGAAGAAACCGCAAGTTCACCAACTTACGATCAGTTGCTAGCGAATGATGCTCAGTTACTCAAAACTGAACTACAGCTGGCCGCTGAATATTGTGTCGATGAGTTCAAATCCAACTTGTTGTCACTGACTAACTAGTTATGTATAGGCAAGCAGAGAGTTAGCGTTCAATGCTAACTCTCTAGAAACACAGATTACTTACCTGACTTACTTCGTTTTTTTAAGAACTCTTGATAACAAATCGCGCTGCGTTTAAGCGTGCGTTTCTGGGTTTCAAAATCCACATGGACAATGCCAAAACGCTGAGTATATCCAAACGACCATTCAAAGTTGTCCATCAAACTCCACGCAAAGTAGCCGCGAATGTCGACACCCTGCTCTATTGCATTATCAACTGCGGTTAAATGTTGCTGGAAATAGCGAACTCGCTGCTCGTCTTCTACTATCTCCCCTACTTTTTCATCCTCACCAGCAGCACCATTTTCAGTTATGTAAATGGGTGGCAAATTCGGATAACGAGATTTTAGATTGAGCAAGAGGTCGGTCAGCGCCTGTGGGAAGATTTCCCAGCCAATATATGTATGTTCGGCTTGGGGTTGAGGTACATCCGTGATATCACCTTCGGCGTCGTACTTAACCACTGTGCGCGTGTAAAAATTGAGCCCCATAAAATCGAGTGGTTGATTAATGATCTCCAAATCACCCTGCAATATCATTGGCTGGTGGGATTTTAGGTTTTTCAGAACCTCTGGTGGGTAACGACCTAACAAAGCTGGGTCAATAAACCAAAAGTGGTCCTCAGCGTTGTGGTAACTTGCGGCATGTCTATCTTTAGCAGAATCAGGGTAAGCCGGCGTTGCGTTAAACACGCAACCAACGTCCGAAGTAGAGACGTGTTTTCTGATGGCTTTTACGCCTAAGCCGTGAGCCAACATAAGATGGTGAGAGGCCAAAAATCCGCTTTGCTCGCCTTTTATCCCTGGTGCATGAATGCCATATCGATAGCCCATGTAAGCGGCACAAAATGGTTCATTGAGCGTCGCGTAGGAGTCGATGTCATCGCCAAAAAATTCACTTACCACAGACGCATAATGTTGAAATTTATAAGCAGTTTCGCGATTGAGCCAGCCCCCTTTGTCTTCCAAATACTGAGGTAGGTCCCAATGGTAGAGTGTGACAAAGACCTTTAGCCCATTTTTATGGCATTCATCTATAATGTTTTTGTAAAACAGCAGGCCTTCCCGATTAACTTCACCTTCTCTTGGTATAATTCGCGACCAAGACATGGAAAACCGGTAAGCATCAACGCCCAGCTCTTTAATCAGTTGAATGTCTTGTTTCCACAGGTGGTAGTGGTCGCATGCAACGTCACCATTTTCTTGGTTATCTACAGCTCCGGGCTGGCGACAAAATGTATCCCAAATCGAAGGTGTCCGACCACCTAAAGCCGCCCCTCCTTCTATTTGATAAGCTGACGTTGCAACACCAAATACAAAATTGTCACGATTCAATTTAGAGTCTTCAGGAAGGGTATATTTTTGCCCCAATGCATTTGAATTTGTTTGTGTCATTACCACTTCTCTCCTCTGGACGAGAATACGTTAGTTATTGGTAGTAAATACTTCAGGCTAACGAAATCCCAACCAACTAGTTGGTAAATTCTGTCTATTTTTCATACATTAGAACCATAACTGACGCTCCGCAAGACATAGGCAATGGCTTTGTGAACATCGACCATAGCGCATAATTAACACTTAGTTAACATGTGCTACATTTAAATGTAAATGCATTCAGTTGCAATTTGGTCGACCACAAAATTCGGTTTACCGTTTTTTCTACTGATAGTCGTTGGGAGGGGCTTATGATTGACAAACGCTATACAGATTCGAGTTCACAACACCAAAATACCGTATTTGATGACAATGCAACTGATCTTCTATTCACACCCGCTAACAAGGCCCCCTCTCATCCCAATTCAAACGCTATTGCCGAACTAACAGTTGAACTGAGTAAAGCAATGTCAGAAGGAAATATAGGAAAAGTCAGACACTACTCCGCCCTTTGGGGGTTTTACTCATTTGAACTCAATCGACAAAGATAGAAATTTGAGCCACCTCGTTCGAAATGACTCTATCTACTTCAGAACTAATCATCGAGTTTGTCAGCGTAACCCTTAGGAGGAGGCGTCCAGCCCCTTTCAAATCGTGACTCTTCGGAAGATCGACTCTTAGCAATACGCTGTTTTAATAGCTCTTCAAGTTCACTGAATAGCTTTCTATAGTTATTATCAAAACGTTCATCGCCAGAAGATTCATCAAGCCAGCCCTGATAAAGCTTGTCAGATTGCTCACGTTCAACATGTAAGAATGAGGTCTTTTGCTGCTCAACAGTAAATGGATGAACTCCGGACTCTCGAAGCGCTGAAGCTCCGAGTTCTAATGCTGAGTGATAGGTCTCTGATTCAATGACATCCGCACCGGCTTGACGCAGTTGGTAACCATGGCCACGGTCAAAGGCTCTAGCTAAGACTTTCACCTTGGGGTAGCTATGTTTCACGTACTTCACCAGCTCAACTCCAACCTCTCTGTTGTCGATTGCCACAACCAGCATTGATGCGTCTTCAATGCCAGCCGTATGTAGCAAGTCTGGTTTAGAAGCATCGCCAAAATACGCTTTGGCTTTGAATTTTCTTAATGTATCTACTTGAGAAGAATCTTGATCAAGCACCACGGTTTTTACGCCATTCAATACTAATAGTCGGTTTACAATCTGACCAAAACGACCGGCACCAGCAACGATTACTGTACCTGTTTCTTCGATTTGATCGGGTTCTCTGTCATTCGATTTACTGGTAAATCGAGGCAAAATCACCTTATCAAAAAAGATAAATAAACCAGGAGTCAGGAACATAGACAAAGCGACGACCATAGCCAAAGTCTGGGAAAGTGCTTGAGGGAGGACATGGTTCTGGCTTGAGAAACTCAGTAAAACGAAGCCAAATTCACCTGCCTGAGCCAAGCTGAGCGTAAACAACCACCTATCACTTCCCTTGATTCGAAAGATAAGGGCTAGCAGAAATAAAATTAGAGCTTTTAGCAGAATTACACCAATCGTGGCAGCAAGAATAACATCAACTTCGGCAATCAATAGTTGAAAGTCTATCCCCGCGCCTACGGTAATGAAAAACAGCCCCAGCAACAGACCTTTAAACGGCTCAATATTGGATTCAAGCTCATGCCTAAATTCACTATTTGCCAGCACAACTCCAGCTAAGAAAGCGCCAAGGGCCGGAGATAAGCCAATCAATCCCATTAATGCAGCAATACCCATCACTAACATCAATGCAGTTGCGGTAAATATTTCACGCAGGCCTGACGACGCAACAAACTTAAATAGCGGACGACTAAGGTAATGACCCGCGACAACTAAGCCAATGATAGAACCCGTAATTACTAAACCGTAAACCCAGCCCGGCAATCCAGCTACTAGACTGAGGTTTTCATGGTGATCTGCGCTGGTTTCCAGGTTCTTCGCTGCTTCCATTAATTCAGGAATCGCGAGTAACGGAATAAAGGCCAACATAGGGATGACAGCAATGTCTTGAAAAAGCAAAACCGAGAACGCGTTTTTGCCGCCTTCTGACTTGGTTAATCCTTTTTCATTGAGCGTTTGCAAAACAATTGCAGTAGAAGACAGCGAGAATATTAAACCTATCGCGATTGAAAGTTGCAGGTCTAATCCCAGACTGAACGAAATCGCCGTCACTGACGCCGCAGTTAGACCAACTTGTAATCCGCCCAAACCAAGTAGTTTGTGCTTCATGTTCCACAGCATTTTAGGCTCTAGCTC
The DNA here is from genome assembly GCF_056159765.1 of Vibrio sp. ABH4_348. NCBI lineage: Bacteria > Pseudomonadati > Pseudomonadota > Gammaproteobacteria > Vibrionales > Vibrionaceae > Vibrio > Vibrio sp. ABH4_348. The sequence goes on from NZ_JBSWVW010000002.1 coordinate 120,246, forward strand.
TAGCCCTACTAAGAACAACATCATGACGACACCAAATTCCGCGAAGTGCTGAATTTTGACCGTTTCATCACCAACCAATCCAATAATCGGCCCGATAACGACACCTGCTATTAAATAGCCTAGAACCGAGCCAAGACCTAATCGCTTTGCAATAGGTACGGCGATAACGGCCGCAACCAAGTAGATAAAAGCTTGCAGAAAATAAACTGTCATAACTCAAATGCTCCCGATACATCAGACTTTTTTGGCATCAAAGGTAAATCAACATAGCTGTTTAGGTCGACCGATGAATCATTTAGGGCTTCGAGAACGTTTACATAGTCTTCAGAATGCTGTCCAACTCGATCTTCCTCTAACGCCGTTCTTGCACCAAACAGAGCAAATGGTGGCAGATATATCATTCCAGTGAGATTTGCCATCTGTTCAAGCGGTTGTAGCAACTCTCTAATCGTAAAATGGTTGTAACCTTCCGAACGGTAGGCATCCTCTTTACCACCGGCAGTAATGGCACAGAGAAAATGCTTACCCTTTAGTTCAATACCATCATGACCATAGGCGAAGCCATATTCGAGAACCAGATCTTGCCATTCTTTCAATATTGCAGGCGTCGAGTACCAATAGAGTGGAAACTGGAACACTATGACATCATGGTCTTTCAGTCGTTTTTGTTCCTTGTCGATATCAATATGATAATTTGGGTATTCGGCATATAGGTCAACCAAGGTAACAAATGGAAGTTCGCCAATTTTACTCACCAAAACTGAGTTAACTTCACTGCGTTCTGACGCTGGGTGCGCATAAAGTACCAGTACTTTTCTATCTGACATATCTTTCCCTGATATTTTTTAACTTCGATTAGCCAGCTGGGGCTCTATTAGTTCTAGCACAATCGTTTTTATAGGTTCTATTGTTTTATTAGTTTTACCAATTGACTCTACAGCTTTAAACCGTCGACTTTGATAGAGAACATCGAAAGTTTCGAACCAATATCCCCAAGTAAATTCAAGATATGGAATATAGAGCTACATATTCTGAAGCATCTCGACCCCAAAACAGCAGAGCAAGGTAATGACAAGTCATTTCTAGGTCTTTGACAAAGAAGTGAAGCAATTGAAAACAGCTTAGGCTGGCGTTATATTTAGAGTTATCAAGTGAGAACGTTATTAGGTGCATCTAGCGCTACAGAAATGTACGTTTCCAATTCAAGGAGGAGTTGTGAATATTGATACTCTGCTAATCTACTGTCTGATTTCATTTTTCTACATTATCAGCCCTGGCCCTGCCGTGTTTTTGTCTATGTACAACGGAGCCATGCACGGCATAAAGTATGTGGTCGCTTCGGCATTGGGAAACATTATTGGGCTGCTTGTCCTATCGTCCCTTTCTATCAGCGGACTGAGTGCCATACTGCTAGCTTCTGCCCCATTGTTTACTGCAGTTAAAGTAGTGGGGGCCTGTTATTTGATCTATCTAGGCATCCGGTTATTTTTGACCACGCCATCATCGCCCGACGAAATAAACGCTGAGCTCAAAACCCCAAAGTCGACCGTGAAGTATTTTCACGAAGGACTGTTCGTTGCAGTAACCAACCCTAAACCCATTATCTTTTTTGCCGCTTTGTTTCCACAGTTCTTGGATACAACTCAGCCCATTATGCCTCAGTTTTCGTTAATGACTGGGATCTTTATGGCGTTTTCATTCTTATCTTTATTTAGTTATGGATTCATGGCGACTAAAGCCAAAGGATTCTTTAGCAATACCAATAAGATAAAATGGTTCCACAGAATTAGCGGTGGTCTTTTTGTTGGCATGGGAGCCAGCCTATTTCACGTCAAAAGCTCGGTTTGAGTACATCTGCGCGAGAATTTAATTAAGGAAAAACAAGCCCCTATGCAATATGATTGCATAGGGGCTTCTTTATCTCTGATGAGCTATTTATCTTATCGACGGCCGTCAGATAAAATTAGAATTTTTTAGGAGCGAATCCAGTCACAGCTTCTAGTCTCAGCTCTTTACCCAATTTGGTAAGAGGGTGAACTACGACCAAACCGCGCACTGATTTTTTAAGCTTACCCATATCCGCTTGCTCTTGTTTGGTGATTTCGCGCGAGAATGGCATATCAAGTAGTGCTTTTCTTTCTTTGTTTAGATCGTAACTTTGCTTGCCTTCTAGTTGACGAAGTTTTTTGTTCAACTTGTCTAACTCATCGGTAAACTGAGTAATCATTGGGGAATCACCACGAGCTTGTGCTGCATTCAGCTTGTGTTGACAACGATCGAGACGACTTTTGAGTCGCTGAATTTCAGATTTAATAGTCATGGCAGTGGGTTCCAAAATAAAAGGCGCTGGAGTATAGCAGCCTTTGCTAACGCTATCACTACATTTGAAGCTGAAGGTTACTAGAATTCCCCGTATAATAACGTCCCATTGCCGTTATCGGACTATAATTCCGTTAACAAAACGACAAAAGTGACTAGTCAATCTTCATGCACGAGCTGAGCTTTATTAAGCTCTCTATCATTATGAATAATATAGTGTGTAGTTTAATTGCTTGCACAGTTTTTATTCTGATTCGAGGTAGAGAAAGAACCCATCGACAAACGCTATCTGGTGCGTGGTTTAGCGCGTTTTTCCTTTTTATCGGACTTGGCTTCGCAATGTCAGTAAGTCGACATTGGATTCATGAAGGCATCGCTGTTGTCGTTAACACCACTTTTTACGTCTTTGCCCTGATGTGCTATCACTTTGCCATTAGATCTTGGTATCGGTTAAAAACATCCAAAGTATGGATTGTGTATTGCGCTGTAACACTCGTTTCGGTCACTCTAGTTCAAGCCTACAACTACATTTATACACCAGAGGACTATAATTTACGTGCCATTTTGTATCCACTTTCTGTCACTCCGATTATCGTTTTGCTCCTCATTGAAAGCATAAAAGTCACTCGATTTAATCTAGCTGGCGAACGGCTACTTCTAATCAACACTCTGGTGTATTGTTTAGCGAATTACATCCCCTACTTGTCGTATTTCATTGAACTCAAGCCGTTTTACCACACCAGTTCAATTATCACGCTGCAAAGCTTAGTGCTGTTTTTGTCGCTCGCGTCAGTGTTATCTTTGTTCTTTTTGTACCAAGTTGAATGCCAGTACGATCGTTCGGTTCGCGATCCACTTACCAATCTATTCAACCGGCGTTACTTTTTTACTGAAGCTGAAAAACGAGTTAGAGGCCGTGAGCTGTCTTTTAATGTCGCGATACTGGATTTAGATCATTTTAAGCGACTCAATGACACATACGGGCATTTGAACGGTGACCAAGTATTAGTACATTTTGCTACCTTGCTAAACCAGACTTTTACTAATGGTGAAATAGTCAGTCGCTATGGCGGAGAAGAATTTATCATTCTCAGCCCAGAACACAACACAGCCTTGCTCGCCGATAAGCTCGAACAATTTCGAGCGATCGTCGAAAAACAACCTGTACCGTTAGATCTAGACTCAACAACGGAAAGTCTACATCAGCAAATTCACTACACAGTGAGCATTGGATTATCGAATCAAGCGGGAAATGACATTAAGCACTTAATATCCTTGGCGGACCAAGCGTTATACCAAGCCAAATACCAAGGGAGAAATCAGGTTGCCATTTTGGGCGTAACCGAACTTCAATCTGCATAAAACCCGATAATTCACGCTCAAAATAAGACACATCTTGAGGTTTTTGGCACAATACGACTAGGCTTGATACGACAACTTATATTGCACAGTGGAAAACAAACTCACCCTTACACAAAAAAAACGCATCGCGATAATTGAAGCCGCGATTGAAGCTTTCGCTCTTAATGGTGTTCAGGGCACCAGTATGGATAAACTGGCCAAGCACGCGGGTGTCTCTAAACGTACCATATACAATCACTTTGAATCTAAAGAACATCTAGTGATTTTCCTGCTAGGTGAATTGTGGCGCCGAGCGCTCGTCGATAACCACTATGATTACTGCAATCAAACGTCACTAGAGTCACAATTACAAAGCTTGTTAAAACAGGAAATCGACTTTTTGTCCTCTCAACAATACATCGATTTGGCTCGTGTCGCCTGTGACTACTTGTTCAAAGAACCCAGTCTAATGCAAGAAGAACTGGCCAAATTTGCCAATCATCAAACTGCGCTTTTTCGCTGGATTGACGCTGCCGTCGCTGACAATAAGCTGGTAAATATCGACGTGGACTTTGCTAAAGAGCAGCTGCACGCGGTAATTAAAGGCAATGTCATGTATCCGCAAATGATGCACCTAAAACCCGGCTTAACGGAAGAAAAGAAGAGCAAGTTAGTTTCAGAGACTTGCCAAATGTTCTTAGCGCGTTATCAAGCAAAGCCTTAAGCTCCAATCGACTCGGTACACGTTTCAAATAAGCAGCCCTAAAAATGAAGCATTCTAAGCCGTGATTTGGTAGATTTAGGAGCATATGCTCTAAGTCACTGTTCTAGTGAACACTAATCGCTTTTCTCAAAGATAAATAAACTTCATTTTTAAGTGGTATATGGAATTAAAAGTACTAGTAGATAACAACACCATTATTGACCGATATTTTTTGGCGGAACCGGGGGTGTCATACCTAATTCTCGACGGTGACAAAAAAATCCTGTTTGACACCGGATACTCAGATGTCTTCATCGAAAATGCTCAAAAACTGGGTGAAACACTATTGGATTTGGATTGCCTAGTATTGTCACATGGTCACAATGACCACACAGGGGGAATACCGCATCTAACCAAGAAACTAGCAGAAGCAAAAACATTCGGTTTGCCACATAAAGATCCTGTGATGGTCGCCCATACTTCTGCCTTCGCCCACAAGGACTACTATGGTGAAGACATAGGTTCACCTGTCACAAAAGAGCAAGCGGGTCGAAGTTTTGAATTGCGACTCACGAATGAACCACAATGGTTAACAGAAAACCTTGTATTCCTTGGTGAGATACCAAGAAACAATGACTTCGAAGGACGCGAAGAAATAGGACACTGTGAGTGTCACGGTAAGATGATCTCAGACACCGTACTAGATGACAGTGCCCTAGCATACAAGGCACAAGAAGGCTTGGTCATCATAACAGGATGCTCTCATGCTGGAATCTGCAATATTATCGAATACGCTAAGTCAGTTTGCCAAGACCAAAGGTTAGTGGATGTGATTGGCGGCTTTCACCTTTTGGAACCCACCGAAAATCAGGCAAAAGGAACGCTAGAGTACTTTAAAAACCAGACGTTTCATAAGATACACCCAAGTCACTGTACTAGCCTTGAGTATAAAATTAAGCTTTCCCAGGTTCAAAACGTCCAAGAAGTGGGTGTCGGAATGACTTTGACATTCGATTAAACCCGCATCAGTTCACCGACGTGATGGGAGTTAATTCCAACGGGATGTTAGACAAAAATGAACCGGCAGGCGGCCGGTTCTTTCTGTAGTCTACTTACGACTTAATTGGCATGGCTAAACTTATCTAATGTGGATTTAATACCACCTGCCATTTGGCTCATGTCTTTCGATATCTTCGAGCTGTCCATAATTTTCTGACTCGAATTGGCTAGCATTTGTGATAGAAACTCTTGAGCGTCTCTGAGTTCTTGAATTGCTGTAACTTGCTCATTGATTAACGATGACACTTCGTTTTGCTGGGTAACAGTTGTCCCGACTGACGCCGAAATCATCTCGATATTTGAGGCGGTCTCTTTACTTCTTTCTCGGCTTACCTCAACTTCTTTTTGCAGTAATTCGGCCGATTTCACTGCACTTTCCACCCGTTCAGTCAAGCTAGACAATAGACCACTGATTTCTTCCGTTGATTCATTGGTTCGGCTCGCGAGTGTCCTTACTTCATCGGCAACCACCGCAAAACCGCGACCTTGTTCACCAGCACGCGCGGCTTCTATCGCAGCATTGAGTGCAAGCAAATTGGTTTGCTCAGCAATACCTTGAATCACATCTATAATGTTGTAAACCTGCTGCGCGACCGAGCTGAGTTGTTCAATGTTTTCAGAAACCTTTTGAGATTCACTTGCCGCGTTATCTACCGCTTTCAGATTTTGGTCGACTGTCGTTAAACCATTATCGGCATTGGTTTGATTTTCCTGAGCCGAGTTTACGGTCTGCTCTACCACAGAAGCTACACGCTCAAATGAATGTACCAAGTTGTCAGAAATTTGCATAATGGCTTGGTATTTTTGCTGCTCTTCGTCGTGAGTAGAGTTCACTTCTTTAGAGAGGTCACCCACTTGCGCGGACAACTGACCGATAGTGTCGGCACTGGTCTTTAAACCTTTGACCACTGAACTCAAAGAGTGGCGCATCATCTGAATATTTCTAGCCAGCACGCCAATTTCACTGTCGTTGACCAGTTTGTCGATTTCGTGGTCGTCTTCCAAATCGCCTTCGCCAGTTTTTTGGCTGGTTTTGACCAAGAATTCAAGAGGCTGGACTATGCTGCGCTTAATGAACATGGAGAAAATCAGGATAACGATGATACCGACTAACGATGTCGATGCCACTGTCTTCTCTAGCGATGTAATGTTTTCCACTGAGACGCCCGCGTAATACAACACCGCTTTATGCATCGCAACTAAGGTTTGATGATTGGCCAACATAAATTCATCGACTTGCTGCTCTGGTGGTTTTTCTTTGAAGTCCAGCATGGCAAATGCCAAAGCCTTTTGCTTGTTCCAAAGCGATTCCACTTCCAACAACATTGATTTGAACTTTTGGTCTTCGGTATCAGCGAGCGTGATGGCATTTTTCATCGGCAAATCACTGAACGAACCACCACCGTTTTTCAATGCCGCCAACGACATCTCATACAGTTTAATGGTGTTGTCATAGTTCAGAGCTGCATGCTGAGATTTGTGCCCTTCATAAACGGACAGCATGACTTCACTGGCAAACTTTTTGGTCAACATTCGTTGTCGACCCGCAACGTTGATGACGGTCCCATCTTGTTTGTTTTGCTCTAGGATGACCACCACATCAGCGGCTATGAAAGTCATCACAGCAATAACAACACCCAGAATTAACATCAGCCGTTTGGATACGCTCAATCTGCTTATTATTTCCATTTTATTCCATACCTAGCCCATTACCTTTCTCAAGTGTAGAAGAAGATTAGAATTTTGGTTTAATCAACGGCTAAAACTCAAATTTTTACTGAGTTCATCTAAATTTTTTCACGCTGATTCGTTAGCCATTTTATTGGAGTGAGTTTTTTATCAATAACAAGCTACACTTAATCCAAGAGCAAATTTAACGTTTGAGGAAACAGTCATGCACAAATCACTCTGTTTATTGTTTTGTTTCACGGTTTCAGTAGCGCCACTTTCGGCTATTAGCCAAGAGGTGGACGACGATACTGGAGAAGATGACGTTATTGAAGAAGTAAATCCGGGAAGTAAAACACCGCCCGACTTTGGTGAGTTGGATACAAATGGTGATGGTGAGGTTACACCTGATGAATTTGACGCGTTTAGATCAGCGGCTAAAAGTGATGAAGGCGAAAATGGAGAGGAAAACAGCGAACAGGAGTCTGGGCAAACAAACAACTTAAGCGCTTTTGCATCATTTGATAGAGATCGCGATGGTGTGGTGACAGAGGAAGAGTTGGCTGCTCATCCAAAGTACTCAAATCCAGGTAATGGTACCGGTGAGCTACAACTCGGCCGGGACGATGAAGACGAGCCTGCTGCTCCTGCGTCTGATCGTCGCGGTGGTAACACTAATAGTGGTAACGGCGGTGGTAACGGTGGCGGTAACGGCGGCGGTAACGGCGGCGGTAACGGCGGCGGTAACGGCGGCGGTAATGGCGGCGGTAATGGCGGCGGTAATGGCGGCGGTAATGGCGGCGGTAGAGGAAGAGGTTAACGACTCCAATCAAGTTAATAACGAAGGCAACCTAACCGGTTGCCTTCTTTGATTTTTGCCATTCAATAAAATTTATGGCTTTTGTTCATAGAGTTAGATAGTATCTCCGACCTTTTTTTCGCAGGTGGTGAGGTTGAATATGTTCATAGGTTTTGATTACGGCACGGCAAACTGCTCAGTTGCCGCAATGTTAAATGGTCAACCAGAGCTTATCGAGCTTGAAGGCAGCAATGTTTATTTGCCGTCAACCGTAGCGGCCCCTACTCGCGAGTCTATCGCTGAACATTTGTTTCGACACAGCCAAATAAAGCCCCTCGATTCATTAGGTGAACAGTGTTTACGTCGAGCAATTGCCAGAAACCAAGATGAGGGTGTCGATTTACATAGAGATGACCTTGTCTTTGGTCGCGCAGCACTGGAGTTGTACCTCGATGACCCGCGAGAGGTGTATTACGTCAAATCGCCAAAGTCTTTTTTAGGGGCCACCGGCCTACACGATACACAGTTACAGTTTTTTGAAGATTTGGTGTGCTCAATGATGTACCGCATTAAGTCTCAAGCAGAAAGTCGACTAAATCAAGACATTACTCAAGCCATGATAGGCAGACCAATCAATTTTCATGGTCGGGGCGGTGAATTGTCGAACTCACAGGCCCAAAATATTCTACAGAGAGCGGCTACCCGTGCTGGCTTTAAACAAGTCGAGTTTCAGTTTGAACCAGTCGCCGCTGGATTGGATTACGAATCAACCTTAAGCGAAAACAAAAAAGTACTCGTAGTTGATATAGGCGGTGGTACTACCGACTGCTCAATAATCGAAATGGGACCAAAATGGCAAGGTAAACTCAACCGTGAAGGCTGTTTGCTAGCACACAGCGGGCAAAGAGTTGGTGGTAACGATTTGGATATTTCTCTCGCGTTTAAAACTTTAATGACACCTTTTGGACTAAATAGCGCGCTCAAAAATGGGTTAACTGCGCCGGTTACCCAATTTTGGAATCCCATTGCCATTAACAATCTTGAAGCGCAAAATGACTTCTATCAATTGAATAATTTGAAAGAACTCAAACGATTACAACAAGAAGCAGTTGAACCAGAAAAACTTGAAAGGCTACTTGAGGTCTACCAACGTACTCTGGGGCACAGTTTAGTCAGTCACTCTGAAAACGCGAAAATTCAGCTTAGTTCCAAGCAGAAGGCATTAGTCGCGATTGTTCTCGAAAACGAATCTTTGTCCATCGAAGTATCTGAATCACAGATGAGAGAAGCGATAGTGGAACCGCAACTCAAAATGGTAAATCTAGTAAAAGAAGCAATAAACCAAGCGCAGACCACACCTGATGTTATCTATATTACCGGTGGTTCGGCGCGGTCAAACGTTCTGCGTGAAGCGGTTCAACAGGCGGTGCCCCATGTTCCATTGGCAAGCGGTAACTACTTCGGCTCAGTCACCGCCGGGCTGGCACGTTGGGCACAAGTGGTATTTGCCTAAGGGTATTTCGTCAGAGTTATTTGCTTAAGGTATTTTGATTTAAGGTCTAAGCGTTAACACCAGTTGATCGCGGGTTTGGGTAAAATCCAATTGGCGTAGTGCGCTCATACCCAACAAAATACCCTCCCCTTGTAACCCCGGAGTGATTGCCGCATCGACGTTGTATAACTCGATCGGTCCCATCGCTAAAGAGTCGAGATTAGTATCGTAAGCGTGAGTGGTACCGTTGGCGGTACTCACCAAATAGCGTTGACCTTTTGGTAGGTTAAGTCGGTCAGCCACTTGCTCAGGGATCGCGACAGAGGTTGCACCGGTATCCAGCATAAAGATCACCTCTTGACCATTGATTTTGCCCGTCATGACGTAGTGACCTTGACGGTTTTGTCGCAATACGATCGATGGCTGCGCACCCTGTTGAGTTTGAATAGTCTGGTTGGGATTGTACTGACGTTCTAACTTGTCATCGAAATACTGATAAAACAGAAACATAGCAATGGCCCAAAAGGCAAACCAAAAACCTTTACCTAATCGTTTAACCCCTGAGTTTTCGTATGACATCACTTCTCCCAAAATCTTGGCCACAGGCGTAACCATATCAATTGAACTTCTATACGTCACTAGCCATCAATTGTTGCAGCTCTTGGATTCAATTACTAAAGGACAACTTGTAATAAAAGATAACTTGGTGATAGGGTCTATAATTCGGCTTAACGCAGAGTTATACCTAAATTACTCTAATAACTGAAAGGATGACCATGGATAAGGTATTTGTTTTTGGCACTCTAAAAGAAGGATTTCCTAACTTTCACAAAAACGCCGGAAAGCGTTTTAGAAAAGGGTTTGAAACCAGCGAACGTTATCCACTTTATTTGGTCGGAGAACGTCATGCTCCTTGGATGGTTATCTCTGCTGGACAAGGTTACAAGGTCCACGGCCAAGTATTTGATGTTGATAGCAATGCGCTTGCTGTACTTGACGATCTTGAACGCGTGACCGAAGCCGATGGATATCGCCGTGTCATCATTCAGGTACGTTGTCTGGAATCGGGTGAAACCTTTGATGCTTATGTTTATGGTAAAACACCGCATCAACTTCATACTGCAGATATCAGGCTAGAACTGATTAGCGACTATACCCTCGATCACGCAGAGTTTTACAAGAATCGTTCACCTGCGTGAGTTTTTACCACGCAATATTCAGCAAGTTGCTTAATTGATGTTATAATCAATATACGTTAGCAACTTAAAATAATAACTACTGGCGCATAAAGCGCCTGAATTTCAAACGTTAAATTGGCTTCAACTTTCTTTTGAAATTGGAGACCTTATATGCAGTTTTTTACCTTTGTCCCTCAGTCGTTAACAACTTCAGAGGAGATTCAAAACCCAAACCGTCAATCGAGTGAAATAGACGAACGAGAAATCGAGCGGCAGCGATTGGTGAAAGTGGCTCAAGAGCTTGGTTACGATTGCTCCAAAGATTTGCAAAATCCTCCTTCGATTGACACCCAAACAAATCTATTGAGCTGGTTACACAAATAGCCAGCAAGCTACTAATATATATAACAATTATCAGCGCAAGAAACACCAATCACTAGCACACCAAAAAATGCGTCATGGTGACGCATTTTTGCTCGAATCTTATTCGTTCGGAAGCCATCTTATAGTCAGTTTAACCAGCCGTTATAAGAGTACATCCGATGAGTAACATTCTGCATCGCCATTGCCATGTCACCCCGACACACGCTGTCTCAGGAGATGGCATCTACATTATCGACCAACATAAAAATCAATATATTGATGCCTGTGGCGGAGCTGCAGTTTCAAATATTGGACACAATAATCAAAGTGTTAAAGCTGCGATACAAGAGCAACTCACTACTCTTCCCTACGCACACAGTGGCTTTTTCACCACATCAGCAGCAGAAACATTGGCATCTAAACTATGTGACTTTGCACCAGAGAACTTCAATCATGTTTATCTAGTCTCTGGCGGCTCAGAAGCGGTTGAGTCTGCATTAAAAATGGCAAGACAGTACTTCTGGGAACGAGGGCAAACCTCTAAATCTCTGTTTATCGCGCGCAAGCAAAGCTATCACGGCAATACCCTTGGCGCGTTGGCAGTCGGTGGAAACCAATGGCGAAAAGTTCCATTTGATCCCATTTTGATGCCAAGTCATCACATCACGGCATTCTATCCGTATCGCTTCAAACAAAGTGATGAAACCATTGAGGCGTATTCGCTACGTGCCGCTAACGAGTTAGAGCAAAAGATAATTGAGCTGGGTGCAGAAAACGTTGCCGGTTTTGTTGCTGAACCTATCGTTGGCGCCACCGCCGGGTGCATACCTGCAAATGCGATTTACTTTAAGCGAATCCGAGAAATATGCGATAAACATGACGTGTTGCTCATTCTTGATGAAGTTATGTGCGGCGTAGGTCGAACCGGAACTTTTTTTGCTTTTGAACAAGATGATATTGTGCCTGACATGGTTACCCTAGCCAAAGGCTTAGCAGCCGGCTATCAACCAATTGGTGCCGTTATGGTGAATGACAAAGTGTACGATGCATTACACTCTGGCTCCGGTTTCTTCCAACATGGGCATACCTTTATGGCCCACCCCGCTGCGTGTGCTGCCGCCGTCGCAACTCTTGACTTTATTGAGGCTAATCAGCTGATTGAGCGATGTCGAACGAAAGGAATCGTGCTGCATGAATTACTTCACACCGCTTTGGATAACAATCCCTATGTGGGTGATATAAGAGGTCGCGGTTTGTTTGTTGGTATTGAATTAGTTCAAGATAAACTGACCAAACAAGCTTTTCCATCTTCATTACAGCTAGATAAACAACTTAAGCAAAAAGCTATGCGTAACGGCTTAATGATTTACCCAATGTCCGGCACCATTGATGGTAAGTCGGGCTGCCACATATTACTGGCGCCACACTACATTTCGACTGAACTTGAATTGCAAACCATTGTCGAATTGTTAACCGTGACCATTCAACAAGTCACGGATGAGGTGCTAAATGTTAGATAAGCTCTTACAAAATGGATACCTTGCTGACACGAATGCTGATTTAGACCCAGGTATTATCGTTGCTCCAAATGGTGCACGTTTAACACAACAGCACCATCCTAAACTTCCTATTACTCCAGAGCAGCTGGCAATTGAAGCTGAGCAGTGCCAGAAAGCTGGTGCAGCCATGATTCATTTGCACGCCAGAGATTCAAGTGGTCGCCATTCTCTTGAAATATCTGACAACCAGGCAGCTTATCAAGCCGTTAAGCAGCGCGTTGGTGACACCTTGTTGGTTCAAATGACAACCGAAGCAGTCGGTATGTATCAACCCGAACAGCAAATGGCGCTGGTCAAAGCCTTAAAACCGGAAGCCGCTTCTTTTGCGCTGCGAGAACTCATCCCCAATAAAGATTCGATTGAAAACGCGAGCGAGTTTTTTCACTGGGTCGCAGATCACAACATTTTGTCACAATATATTATTTACAGTGCGAAGGAGCTAGAAACCTACTATCACTATGTAAGTGAGGGGTGGCTACCAAACTACAATCATCACCTGCTGATTGTTCTAGGAAGACACAACACAGATCTTGAGTCTAACCCTAATGAAATCATACCGTTTCTGAAGGTCGGGCTGGATAAACTTCCCTGTCGATGGGCGCTTTGCGCTTTTGGGAAACGTGAATTTCAATGCTTAGCAACGGCGGCATTGTTGGGTGGCGATGTAAGAATAGGATTCGAAAATAATATCAAGGACAAATACGGTAACTTTGCGTCCGATAACAGATCTCAGGTGCTGTCATTGCTTGAAATTTTTCAATCACTTAACATACGCCCGCTGGAAACGACTAAGTTTAGGGAGCAATTGCAGCTTAAACCGACGTGTTTTCAATAGGAATAACTATAGTCACAATAAAACAAAGGAAGGATCATGAAACATTTAAAATCAATGGTCACTGCTGCTGGTACAGCATCTTTGCTAGCTCTTACCTCTTTTGGCGCGCAAGCTAACACTTTCGTTACTATCGGTACTGGTGGTGTTACTGGTGTTTACTACCCAACGGGTGGTTCTATCTGTCGCCTAGTGAACAAAAACCGTTCAGAGCACGGCATTCGCTGTTCAGTTGAAAGTACTGGTGGTTCAATCTACAACATCAACACGATTCGTGCTGGTGAGCTAGATATGGGTATCGCTCAGTCTGATTGGCAGTACCACGGTTACAATGGTACGAGCAAATTCGCAGAGCAAGGTGCATTCAAAGAGCTTCGTGCGGTATTCTCTGTTCACCCAGAACCGTTCACAGTTGTAGCTCGTGCAGACTCAGGAATCAAAACTTTTGAAGACCTAAAAGGCAAGCGCGTAAACATTGGTAACCCTGGCTCTGGTCAGCGCGGTACAATGGAAGTGCTAATGGAAGCTTACGGTTGGACTAACGATGACTTCAAACTTGTTTCTGAGCTAAAAGCTGCTGAGCAGTCTAAAGCACTTTGTGATAACAAGATTGACGCTATGGTTTACGTTGTAGGTCACCCATCAGGTGCAATCAAAGAAGCAACGACTTCTTGTGATAGCGTAATCGTAACTGTAGCTGGCGAAAAAGTTGACGGTATCATCGATGCAAACAGCTTCTACCGTACAGCAACAGTACCAGGCGGTATGTACAACGGTAACGACGCAGATACTGCTACGTTCGGTGTTGGTGCAACATTTGTATCTTCAACTAGCGTTCCAGAAGACGTTATCTACCACGTAGTGAAGTCAGTATTCGAAAACTTCGATACGTTTAAGAAACTACACCCAGCATTCGCTAACCTGAAGAAAGAAGAAATGATTTCTGACGGTCTTTCTGCTCCTCTTCACCCAGGTGCAGCTAAATACTACAAAGAAGCAGGCCTTCTGAAGTAAGTAATTTGCATAATTAGCTGAATATTAGCTTTAAAAACAGCGCCCTTAGGGGCGCTGTTTTATTTTGGATGATTAGTTAGTTTCTTGAAGAGAGTGAACGACCTGGCGAGGTACCAAAAGTACGTTTAAATGCGGTAATAAAATTTGAACAATGATCGTAACCCGCTATATACGCAGCTTCAGAAACCGACGCACCTTGTTCTTCAATCGCAAATTTTGCTTTAGATAGGTTTTTCACCCGCAAGTATTTCACGATGCTGATTCCTAACTCTTTACTCGCCGTTCGCTGTAAAGATGAAACACTCATGTTCAATTCAGCTGCAATTTCAGTTAGCGGCATATTGTCTGCCAAATCAGAATCAAGTAACAGCTTAAGCCGTTCTGATTTATTCGTAACCGAGCGATGTCGCTTACTTTCAGGTTTATCTAGGTTTTCGACTAACGATTCCCATAATGCCAAAGACACTCCCTCTTTCATTAAGGTATCAGAGTGGCCGTTGCCTTCATAAGAGTTCATTGTTTCAACCAAATTACCTAAAGAGCTGCCTAACCGCCAAGATCGAGTGTTCAAGTGCTTGTTAAGAAAGCTATCTATAATTTGACCATTCTCATCATCTAGCTGCTTATCTATCCAAGAATGGTCAAGCATAATTACAGTACTACGATTCCGTACACCTTCAAAAGCACTACCCTTAATGTCACAAGTCTGGTCAAGCACTATGGAGTGCGCTTCAATTTGGGAATTGTTTCGATAACTGGGATTTGGCAAATCAAAGCCACCACCATAATTCAGTCCATATTGTCCTTCTAAGGGTACCGCAATGATCACTGTTGGGCTTAGTTGGCTTTCATAACTCACTGACTTAGTTCGAACAATATCTTTATTGTGGTAAATCACCCCTGAAGGAAGAGTCACGTCATCGACTTTACCCACAAAATTCCTAAAGATAGTTTTTTCGGCATTTTGATAGTTACCATTTCGAATAAACAATTAGAACCTCAACTGACCAGTTCGCAAAAAAAATTGGTTAGAACGCAGAAAACGTCCCTGAACACCGCTGCTATAGTGCACAACGATTTTTGATAATGCAAATAGTTCTCATTTTAGTAGTAGGAGTCAGATTTGAGTTACCTAAGTATTCCCCTCAAACCTTCAACGCTTGCAGTTGCACTCAGTACAGCGCTTACTGCGACCGCCATCAACGCACAAGAAAGTGATGAAAAAATCACAGTTTACGGCAATGCACTGTATGACATGGCTTCATCAGAAGAAACTGGAGGTTATGCAGTCGATTCAGCAACAGTTGGTACAAAGACACCCGCTGATTTACGGGACATCCCACAGTCAGTAACGGTATTGACCAATGATTACATCGAAGAAAGAAATTTTGTCGCACTTGATGACTTAGCAAAAAACACTCCTGCCTTAGTCACACAATCAAATGACAGCGGTCGTTCATCAATATTTTCACGTGGTTACGAATATGATGAACTGAATGTCAACGGATTACCTTCTCCAATGAGTAGTATTCAAGGAAACTTACCTTCACTTGCCGCAGTAGATCGAGTCGAAATCATGCGAGGTCCTTCTGGGCTGTTTAACAGTACCAGTGAACTTGGTGGCATTGTGAATATAGTATTGAAAAAGCCGACAGAAGAATTCCAAGGTTCAGCTACGGCAAAGTATGGTTCTTGGAACCGTCATTATGTTGAAGGAGATATCTCTGGCTCTCTCAGTGACTCTGGCACTGTAAGAGCTCGTGTCGTGGCTTCTAACGGCCAAATCCGCAATCATGTAAAAGATAACGACAACTTAAACAACAATTTATATGCCGTTGTGGATGCAGATCTGTCCGAAAATACGCTGCTTTCTACTTACCTCCTTTATAACACGAAAGAACTGACGCCATACAGTGGCCTACCTGTGGGGGCTGATGGCGAGCTGCTTGATGTAGATGTATCAACATTCCTTGGCAGTAGCTGGGACCTATTTGAGTCGGACACCCTAGATTTTGGTTCATCACTTAAACACCGATTTGAAAATGGCGGTGTTGGTCAGTTCTCTTTCCGCTACGTTGATCATAACTACGACAGTGAGCAGGCGATTACTAACTCACGTGTTGGAAATGATGGTGCAATCACTATGACCTATTATGGTCAAAAAGGTGGTTTCAAAAGCCTTTCATTGGACACGAATTACAGTCAAACCTTTAAGTTCTTTGGGAATGTAAGTGAGTTCGTTGCCGGTGCTGATTTCAAAAACTACGATAGCGAACGTGCCGATCTCTGGGATGCCGATAGATTTGGAAACCCAATAAATTACCCTCTTCAAAATGGTAACCTATACACTCATAATCCGGGTGCGATTAGTAAGCCCAACGCTGATTTAGGCACACCAGACAATTCGCTATCTCGCGAATTTGGATTGTATGCAAAAGGATCTTGGAGACTATTTGAACCCCTCACCATTATTACTGGTGCTCGTCTAAGTTGGCACAAAACGGATATCGATAATGCGACAGGTACTGATTACTCAAAAAGTGAAGACGCTACGTTTACCCCTTATGCGGGTATATTGTTTGAACTCACTCACGCTCATACCGCTTACTTGAGCTATTCTGAAGTATTCAAGCCTCAGACAGAAACTGACTCTAACGGCAAAATGTTTGACCCAAGAGAAGGGCAGCAGTTCGAAGTTGGGCTTAAGTCGAGCTTGTTCGGCGATATGCTAAACAGCCGAGTATCTGTATTTCAACTGACCGACGAAAACCGAGTTTACCAAGACGCAATGAGAAATAATCTTGCTGGCGGTAAGGTCGAGGTCAATGGTTTCGAACTAGAGGTAATGGGTGAAATCACTGAAAACTGGATGGCAATGCTCGGATATAGCCATATCGATATCAATGAAGTATTCGGGCCTGAAAATGCCAGATTGGGCATGATACCTTCTGATACTGTCAACCTGTGGTCGGACTATCATTTAGCTAGCCTAGTTGATGGCTTACACGTTGGCTTTGGTGCTACTTACACCAGCGAAGTTGAATTTGTTGGTCGCGGTGTTGATAACAACCAAAACCCGGTCACAGTTTATGGCGCTGCCATCCGTTACGAAATCAGCGATAAGCTCAGCTCCGCTCTGAATGTTTACAACCTAACAGATGAAAAATACTACAACCGAGTTGCGGGTCCCACAACATTTAACATGTACGCTCCACCAGTTAACTTTATGGCGAGTCTGAACTACAAGTTCTAACCAAGCTCCAACGTTCTTTATTGGATGGGAGGGTTTCCCTCCCGTTATCACCAAAATTACAAAGCCTTGTTGAGCCTTGGTTTAGTTTATAACGGTGAGCTAGCGGATTACCTGGTCCTAAATTGTCCGCAATGGAGGCTATAACGCCTCCCTTTTTGATTCAAACTAGAATAGCCGCTATCAAAACCACTAAGCGTAAACATCGTAAAAGAAATATCCCGTTAGTAACACGCTAGATGTAAGTACAAAGTTTCTAACTAAGTTAAGTGAGAGCTTCTGAGAATATTTCGCCGCAATAAAGCCACCGATCAATGCCCCGATAAGTACGACTCCACCTTTAACCCAGTCGATGTACCCCATAGTCGCAAATATCACTACCGCAATGAGCGCCACTGCCGAAGACACCAACAGCTTAATTCCATTCATTATGTGGATGTGCTGATGCCCAATAATTGCCAGATAACCCAACACAATTACGCCTAAACCTGCGTTGAAGTAGCCCCCATAGGCACTAACAATAACCAAACCCAACTTACCCCAGATACTAAATAATTTGGGACGCCCAGGCTCATTGTTTTTGCTGCCAAATATTCGGTCAAAACACAGGGTAAGCTGTTTGGGGAACGCAAAAAGCAAAGTGGCGATCAGTAACAACCACGGAATCAAGGATTCAAATACATCAGCGGGCACATAAACCAGTAGAAAAGCACCAATAATGCCGCCGAGAGTACTGAGAGCAATGTAGGTTTTGGAATTCTCAGAGCTTTGTTTGAGTGTATCCTTAAATCCGATTGCGCCACTCACGTAGCCAGCGCTCACTGCGAAAGTGTTGGTTGCGTTGGCAACCACAGGAGGAAGACCGGCCCACATCAATGCTGGAAATGAAATGAAGCTGCCGCCACCGGCAATTGAATTGAGTATGCCACTTACCACACCGGCTAGTGCCAACAACGCTAAGTCCATTTATAACTCGTTGATTATTTTACTGTAGAGGGAGAATCGCACTCAGTGGAGGAATTTCCTATTCCACCTTGGTCGATATTAGATTGAAAGCTTGCACAAATACAAAAAAGCCGAGGTTCTCCCCGGCTTAGCGCTTAGTTTTGGAATCAGACGATCGCCCAAGAGTGAGTCATCTTAACGCCCTCACCCAACATTAAACAAACCGAGCAGTATTTTTGCAATGAGTCTGCCGTCACCTGCTCTACTATTTTAGAGTCCAAATCTTCACCACTTATCTCAAAGTGAATATTAATCGCGGTAAACAGTTTTGGAGCCTGTTCCCTGCGCTCAGTTGTCAGCTTAGCGACACACCCAGAAGCGTTTTGATTGGCGGATTTCAAACCATCTATCACATCAACCGACGAACATCCACCAGCAGCCATTAACACCATTTCCATTGGGCTAGGACCAGTTTTACCACCGTCGCCATCCATCTGTACGGTTTGGCCAGACGTAGTTTCACCTTGAAAAACAAAATCATTTGACCATGTGACTTGTGCTTGCATGCGATTCTCCAATACAACAAGTAGGATTATTACTCGGCATCAAATGGGAACTTGACCCCAGTTTGACGACGAATTTCATCGAGGAGACTAGCAATAATCAGGGTTCTCGTCTTGTCATTTGCATCAATCGTCCCATTTTTGACCTGCTCAGCAAACGCAAGCGCTTCGTAATACATTGGATTCAAATGCTGTTCCACTGACCAATCTTGTTTCTCCTGGCCTTTGGGATAAAAATCCAAACCACTCGCAAGGGAAATTAATGGGACCTGAATGGTGCCGTCTTCGCCTTGGAACTCACTAGCAAGGTATGAATCATGAGTTTTGGCGTGAGTGAGCACAACATCAAACCCTTCATAGTTAAGGATGACTGAACCGTTACCATCGACACCCGTTGGCAATAAATTGGCTGATGCCTGCAGTGATAGAGGCTCACCAAACAACTCAGCCGCGGCACCCACGCAGTAGTAGCCAATGTCCATTATCGAACCAGTGCCCATAGCTGGGTTGAAGATATTAGGCAGCTCACCGGCAAGCAACGCCGGGTATTTGGAAGAGTACTGACAATAGGTAATATAAGCTTTATGAAGTGTGCCTATCTCTGCCATCCGCTCTTTAAGCAGTTTAAAATTAGGCAAATAAGGGCTCACAAAGGCTTCAAATAATACAACCCGGTTTTGCTCTGCCACTTCAAAAAGCTCAATAACGTCTGACTTTCTGGTTGCCATGGGTTTTTCACAAATCACGTGTTTGCCAGATTCTAACAATCGTTTGGCTTGCGATGCGTGCAGAACATTAGGGCTGGCAACGTATACTGCATCAATTTCGTTACTTTCCGCTAATACGTCAACGTCAGTAAAATAAAGTTCCGCTGAATGCTTTGCTGCGTAAGTTTTAGCTTTTTCCTCAGTTCTTGAGTAAACCGCCTTTAGTTCAAATTCACCACTGAGCTTGGCAGCTTCTATGAACTGGTCGCAAATCCAACCAGATCCTATTGTCGCTAAACGAATCATTCTATACTTCCTTTCTTTTTATATTTGGTTTGCTGTTTAAGCTGTAATTACAACACGCAGGGCCAGAAATATAAGCGCTAACCCACTAACTCGGTCTATCCACACTGCTTTGGCTTTAATATGCTCGATAAACTTTGGTGATAACAGAACCAAAGTTACTAAGGTATACCATAACCCATCAACAATCAGTGGTGTACCAACGATCAATAGCTTTGAGGTAAATGAATCAGACATAGACACAAATTGACTAAACAAGGCCAAAAAGAATAAAACGATTTTAGGACTGAGAATCGAAATCAAGAAGCCTTCTCTGGCCGATTGCCAAAGTGGAACGGGCTCACCCGCTTCCAATTTGGCGGCGATGCCACCTTTAGAACTGATCGCCCTAACACCCAGATATGCCAAGTAAGCCGCACCTGCATAAGTGATGCATTTAAAGACCAAAGGGTATTGTTGGAACAATACAGCCAGCCCCAAAATGGTGATCAGTGCATAAATCCCGATGCCCAGAGCGTGACTCCAAGCCGTTACTAACCCATTCAGTCTTCCACCGGCCAAAGCATGCTTGACCACAATGGCCAAACTTGGTCCTGGAGACATAGCTCCGAGTAGGCAAATCGAAAAGAGGGACAACCAAATGGTTAACGTCATGTTACGTACCCACAATGAAAAATTACGGATACGTTAGTCATTATTTTTGAGAATATCAATAACTATTCGTGATTACTTGAAATCATTCCTATCGAATAGGGGGAGGTATGCATTGCCTTAAGAATAATATCTCTAACCCATTGATGTGCAGAATCATTCGTATATCTAGGGTGCCAGAGCATCCAATATTGGTGAGATGGGGTTTCTACTGGAAGCGGTCGATAAGTCAGCCCGTAGTCTTCGGCAAGATTCTTGGCAATGTGTTCAGGTACCAACATCAAGTAGTCTGAATCTGACAGTACTTTAAGTGCAGATGAGAAAAACGGTACCGCCAAAGCAATTCTTCGAATCACCCCAATTCTGCGCAGTGCCTTGTCAGCGCTTTTATCTTTATCGCCCCCTCCCGACACTTTCAAATGAGGGTATCGGCATATATCGCTGACGGTCATATTGTCTTTATCAACGAGCGGATGAGTGTTTGCCATCAAACATACGGACTTGTCACTGCCCAATGCGATGTAATCCAAGTTATCAGGAGGCTCAGGTAACACCGTTGTTACTGCATGGATGCCATTGTCTCCGAGCCCATCAATATGTGAAGGTTGCCAAAGTCGATAATTCAAACTGAGTAACGGCGATTGTTCACTAAAATCTTTCACTGCATAGGGGAGTATGTACTGAGCGACATAGTCGCTAGATGAAAAAACGTATTCTGTTTTTAGCCTTGATGGCTCGAAGGTAGCGTCTTCAAACAAACTCTCAAAATCTTTTAGCAGGATCGCCAACTTACTTTGTAGCGCTTTTCCCTTTTCTGTTGGTATCAACCCGTTGCCATCTCTCACCAAGAGGGCATCGCCTGTCAGTTCGCGCAATTGTGCTAGCTGACGGCTCATCGCTGATTGAGTAATGTGCAAACGTTCCGCCGCTCGCGATACATGACACTCGTCCAGAAGGACGTGTAGAGAGCGCAGCAAGTTCAAATTCACTTTATCTAACATAATCAATTGTTTTTATTGGTTGTCTTTTCGGTTGTTAAATAGCTCTCGCAATACTGTGTGCGTCACTACTTGGCGAATTTCAGGAATTCGAGACAGCTCTTCTCGAATCTCGTCCACTCGTGTCATGGACGGTGCTTCAGCGAACAGCATCATATCGGTCTCACCACTGATCGAATGACTCCAAATAATTTCTGGAATCTGTTTTACTCGCTCAGCGTAAAAATCGCATTTTCTCTCTGAGTTTGACGTGTCATACTTGAGTGCAAAATACACACTCACTGCCACATCTTTTGGCTTCTCAGGCTTTAACAACACCTGATAACCCATAATTACACCACTTTGTTCCAAACGCTTAAGTCGTGCAGTCACGGCGGTTCGCGACAAGTTAATTTGTCTAGAAAGCTCACTGATTGGCGTACGCGCATCGTTTTTTAGAATCGCAATTAAATGCTGGTCAAATTTGTCCATTGTTTGTTTTCTTACTGCATCCCAGCTCAAACCGGAATTTTAACCTAGTTGACAATTGATTAACTAGGCCGTGTTAGCCTTTCGAGATAATTTTTGCAGCTTTTTGTGGTTGCTAATACAAGGTAGAGGCCCTGAAATGTAGTCACTTTACTCGATGAGCTGATAACGCTGTAAAAATTGACCACAAATGCTTCCCGAAAGATTTGGCCAAAAAATCACACGAAAACGATGTTGGTTGAAGCACGCTTGGCAGGTGTCAAACAACGGCTAAAAACCTCGAATAGCGAATTTAAGAGGTACGAAAGAAGAAAACTGAGGTGCATTAGATAGACAATGTGGAGCTAGAAATGACCTTTATATAACGATTGGTCATTAACCTTGCACTAATGACATTATTAATAATAATTAAATAAGAACTCCCTTCAAACGTATTTGATTTGCGAAATCTGACTTTTGAGGAGCATTTCCATATACCCACTCGGGTTTTCTTGCTGTCTCGCTTTAAGACGAGTTAGTCAGTTTAAGCCAAAGCAAACTGGGCAGAGCCCGCAACAAGAAAAAAGTCGAAGCGATACTAGAGAAGGAAGATAGCCCAAACAATTAGCAACCAGCCTCACAATAATCGATAAGGTTTCACTATGGATTACAAAACCATCATCGTTTCATTAGGACTAGTTATTTCTCTTCAGGTACTTGCGTCAGATAACCTCATAATATTAGCGGATCATGATGGAAGACCAAAATATTACGAAGAAGATGGTGAAGCGAAAGGCTTTATTGTGGACATAACACGATGGTGTTTAGATACCATGAAGGTAAATTATGTCGTAAATACCGGCCCCTGGGCGCGTTTAGTACGACAAGCGAACAAAGGCGAAGGAGGCATTATTGGCTTTTCAGTTAGCTCTGAAAGATTAAAGAGATACGACTACTCACGTGCCCTATTTGTTGGAGACTTGATGATTGTAGTCAAAGCTGGTAGCGAATTCGATTACTCTAGCATTTCAGATTTAACCGGCAAATCCGTCGCGGTTTCAAGAGGCACCTCGTACGGTGACAAGTTTGACAACGCCGTAGCGCGTGGTGTTTTTACTTTACACGAATTTTCGAATCAGGCCGACGGATTGGATATGGTGAAGAAAGGGAGAATTGATGTCGCCCTGATAGGTCCCGGACAATATGGTCTTCGTCGGATTGTAAATGCAACTTCAAGATTATCTGAGCAGGATTTTTCAATCTTACCGAAACCCTTTAAGAGTGATACGAAGCACTTAGCATTTGCCAAAACTCTTAACATGATTCCCTTTCTGATCAAATTTGATGAATGCTTGGCTGAGAGTGAAGAAAAAGGAATTTTTGATTCTTTGATCTCTCGGTATCTGGATTGAATTCGTTTATTCTAAACTCCATTCACTTAACCTTCGGTTATGAGTGAGGGTTTTTCCAGCAGGAAAACTAACTCGCATTTACTCAACCAAATAAATTCCCTCTGGCTGTAGTCATTTTGACTAAACACTCAAAAACTATAGTCACTTTTTCACTCAAAGAGTGACGAATTGCGCAGTGACTTACTCTCAGGTTTGAACGTAATCTGTAGTCATTAAATTGCAGAACTGTTCAAGGTTTTGTTGGACAGGCAAGTGTTAAAACATGGAGTAACGTTATGAGCACATTCACCCAATCTTCCGTTTCTGAGTCTTCGACTTCTGAGCTTGCCTTATGCGAAAATGTACAGGTCGTCAAAGCAGACTATTCTAATCCCAGTCATCAACGCGCCATTTTGTTGTTGATGGATGCATATGCACTGGCTCCCGCTGGTGGCGGTAAGAAGCTTACTCCTGACGTCACCACTCGATTGATACAACAATTGGCTCTTAGACCTTTTGCTCATAGCTTTATTGCGTTTATTGACGACAATCCGGTAGGCCTCATCAATGTATTTGAAACGTTCTCTACGTTTAAAGCAGCATCGGTGGTTAACTTGCATGATGTCGTGGTTTTGGACGGCTACCGAGGGCATGGAATTGCGCAGTCAATATTGAGCCAAGTCGAAGCGTTTGCTTTGAGCTTAGGCGCTTGCAAACTCACGCTAGAGGTCCTTGCAAGCAATACTCAAGCACAAGGTGCTTACCGCAAGTACGGCTTTGTCGGTGAAACTGCACCATTTAACAATGAGTCCGATCCAGTTCTGTTTTGGCAAAAAGTGTTTTAAGTAGGAAAGTTCATGGCTGAATTAAAAAAAGAAATTGGTTTGATCTCTGGCATCGCGCAGTTATCAACCACCCTGTTGGGCACAGGCTTGTTTATGGTACCCGCCATTGCGGCGGGTGTCGGTCAAACTTTCTCATTATGGGCCTGGTTAGTATTGTTTGTGGCGATTTGCCCTATCGCCATCACCTTTGCCATTCTCGGCAAACGTTACCCAAACGCTGGAGGTACTGCGTATTTTGTAAAACAAGCTTTTAATTCACGTTTAGAAAGCAGTGTTGCTTGGCTGTTTCTCAGTGTATTACCAGTTGGTGTTCCCGCCGCGATAAATTTAACCGCAGGTTTTTTGCAACAACTGCTCCCACCACTATCCGACTCGTTAATTTGGGCGCAAGTCGTAACCATCGCAATTTTGCTCGGCGTTAATGCTATGGGAGCAAAGTCTTCAGGTAGACTGCAAACGCTTATTGCGCTTGCCATTATCGTTTTAGTGGTGGCCATGTTGTGGAAAGCAGGATTTGAGCCCCTTTCCATCCCCTTACCGCAATTAAGTTCTGACGCCATAGTGCCAATTGGAGCCTCACTCGCCATTATGTTCTGGTGCTTTGTAGGCATCGAAGCCTTTGCCCATATGGGAGAAGAGTTCAAAAACCCATCCAGAGACTTTCCGATTGCAATAGTTGTTGGGTGTTTGTTGGCGGGCCTAACCTACTACGCTTGCTCAACTATAGTGTTGCATTTTTCTGCCTACGGTAGCCCCTACTTTGATAACCAGTCTATCCCGTGGCTCACAACACAGTTGTTTGGCGAAGGTTTATCTTGGGGAATTAGTCTCGTTGGTTTTGCCGCGTGTTTTGCCAGTCTAAATCTCTATACCCAAAGTCTGTCTCGTATGATTTGGTCGCAAGCAAGGACGCACAAACCTCAATCCGCAGTTGCCAATGTCACGAGACGCGGTGTGCCACTAAATGCCACTTTAATAGTATGCATTGTCGTTTGGGTGTCGTGTTTAGCTGGTGTGTTGTTCACTATAGATGTGGAACACTACCTCGCTCTCGCCAATGGCGTGTTCGTGGTGATTTATTTGCTGGCGATGGTTGCAGCTTACAAGCTTCTCTCGGGTTGGGCTAAACTGCTCGCTGTGCTCTCCATAGTGCTTTGTTTAGGTGTATTGCTATCTATAGGTTGGGCAGCCTTATACGCAATCATCATTTTTGCTTTGCTCTCTATGCCTTGGAAGCGCTGGTTTGGTAGAAAAGAATTCCAAGTAACAAGCTCATAGAAATTGCAAAACGCAAGGTCATTGCATTTTGCAATCAAGAATAGACGCAAAATGCGTGACCTCTATTCCAGTATTTCACAAACCATAGGAAATATAACGATATAAAACATGGCACACATCATGCTTTACTGATATTGACCCTTCTAAGCCGAGGGTCACCTAGCCAACTGACGTTGTTAGTGAACCTCTTTGTTCACAAAGATAACGGCCAATCACCCTTTTGTGATTGGCCTTTTTTTTATCTTCTGATCAGGTATGATTTCGACGATATCAAACTTAGGACAACACGATGACAACCAAGTGGGAACGCCGCTTCTATCAAATGGCTGAATTAGTCGCTTCTTGGAGTAAAGACCCTTCAACTCAAGTAGGTGCAGTGATCACTAAGCAAAACCGCATCGTTTCTGTTGGGTTTAATGGTTATCCTCATGGAATTTCTGACAGTGCTGATGTTGATGACCGCGAAATGAAATACCTAAAGACTCTGCATGCAGAAGAAAACGCTATCCTCTTTGCCAAAAGGGATTTAGACGGTTGTGAGATTTGGGTCACTCACTTTCCCTGCCCCAACTGCGCCGCTAAGATTATTCAAACTGGAATAGCAACAGTCCACTGCCCTGAGCAATCAGACGATTTTTTGTCTAGATGGGGAGACAAAATTCAAGTGAGCCAAGACATGTTTGAGCAAGCCAAGGTATCCGTTAACTGGCTTGCCTTGGACGAATTGCGCCAAACTGACGCTAGAGGCTAAATCGATTTCAGATTTCGAGTTTGGCCCTATACCTAAATCGCCCTTTCTAACGCTATGTTTTTACACCTCGACTTGCAGTTGATTGAAGGTGTCAAACAGCTGATGTGACTTATAGGGTTTAGGTAAATAAGCATCCATACCGGCGTCAAAACAGTTTTTGACGTCTTTCTCTAACACGCTTGCAGTCAACGCGATGATTGGAACGTGGTCCCTTTGATTTTTTCGTTCCCATTCACGAATCAGTCGCGTTGCAGTTAACCCATCCATTATCGGCATCATACAGTCCATTAATATTGCACTGTATTGCTTGCCAGATGTCACCGCATCCACCGCTTCTTTACCATTGCTCACTATCTTGTACTCAACACCGGCTTTACGCAGATGAAAGCTGGCGATCTTTTGATTCATTAGATTGTCTTCGACAATCAAAATGTGCTGCTTGTCCGTCTCGTCTTGAGAACTAGGAACATCAACTTCTGGCTCATGATAGGCACGTTGACTCGGCTGATTGGCAAAAAATCGGCGTACCGTGCTCTCAAATCGGTTACCCAGAATGGGCAGCGATAACGATGCAGAAACCAAAGACTCAATTTCAGTCGACACGTACAGGTGGTGTTGAAGTGCTACGATTTCCACACCCACAAAGGTTTGCTGCACCTCAGGTAGGTCTTTCTTAGACGAATACTTATCGGTTTTGCAGTAGAACACGATATCGACATTTGACCCATGTTGCAGAGCCTTTTGAGTATGACTGTAGACTGTATAGCCTAGCTTGAGCTTTTTACACTCCTGCTCAATCAGACCAAGATACTGTGTTGAATTAGCAATGATAAGCGCGTGTCCAGGCAAATCCGGTTTTACAGGCTGCATCGCGGAAGCTTGCAACGGGATTTTGAAACTAAAGCAACTGCCTAAGCCTCGTGTACTTTCGACATGAATCTCGCCATCCATTAAATCTATGATTTGTTTGCAAATCGTCAAACCTAGACCTGTTCCACCAAACTCGCGAGTAATGCTACCGTCTTCCTGAATGAAGGGTTCAAAAATATGATCCAGCTTGTGTCTAGCGATCCCCACCCCCGTGTCGGTCACCGAACAGTTCAACCAGCTGCTGCCATGGGCGCTGATATATTCAAGCTCAACCGCAATCCGTCCATCCTGCGTAAATTTGACAGCGTTGCTAAGTAAGTTCATCAATACTTGCTTAAATCTGAACTCGTCCACGTAGACCATGGAAGGCATACTTGAAGAAATCTCCACAGTCAGTTCATTGTGGTTCTTGATCGCACGACTATTCACCATATTCATAGACTCAAATACGGTTTCTCTTAAATCGATGTCGTATGGCGTTAGGGTTAGGTTACCCGATTCAATTTTTGACAGATCCAGAATGTCATTAATTAGCAGCAGCAAAGAATGCGAAGACGCGTCGATGTCCGACAAGACATCCTTTTGGCTTTGATTTAAATGGCTTTCAGATAAAATTTCTGTCATGCCAATGATGCCATTTAGTGGCGTGCGAATCTCGTGAGACATATTAGCCAAAAACATACTTTTGGCTTTATTGGCTGATATCGCTTCTTCTTTGGCATCAAGCAGTTTCTTTTGATGTTCTACCTGCTTTTTAATGATCTGATTTAAGTTGTTAGAAAATTGAGTAAATTCGTCGTTACCGTCGGGCGATGTCAGCGCCACTCCCTTCTCATCTCGAATGCTTTCCAGTGCAGACAACGTCTCTGATAATTTTTGGCAAATCCGCTGGAAAATCCCGTAGAACCACGAGGCCATAGCAGCCAATAGTCCGAGTATAGCGCCACACGCCAACCAAAGTTGTTGTTTAAGCTCAGTCAATCTAGCATCACTGATACTTAGCAAGCTATCCGCGGTTTGGCTCAATACACTTCTTAGTAATTGATTTCGCTGCTGCATGGCTTGCAGATAACTATTAACCTCAAATAGCCCATTGCCCGTCACTTGCCACTTACGCCATTGATCATGCAACCTGTCTGCCCTGGTAAAAGTCTGATTATTAAAAACCTTTTTTAGGTCAACGACGGGCTGGTAGGTTGAGGCAGCGGCCGTTATCTTCTCTTGATAGATCTGTTGACGTTCCTTAACCTGAGACATGCGCTGTTTGAGTTGGTCAGAATCTGAACCTAAGGTCTTGAACTGTAAAAGTGAAAATGCCTCAACTTCTTGATAGAAATTCAGCAGTTGTAAGTCGTATAGTGCATCCATTGCTGTATGCATTTGAATGTCACGATTGCCAGCGCCTAATTGTCTGAGGTTGGTTTGAATGTTGGACAGTAAAGAAACAACTTGGCTAGAGTCAGAATAGACACTAGAAGGAGTAGTCGAAGATAACAGCCCTTCCAATTCGATCATTTGACTCATCGTGGTTGTCAACGGAATACGATTTTCAATCTGCGTATGGTTTTCGAGAGTATCGATAATAGATTGGCCCGTTGTGTGTACCATATCGATAGATGTTCGCGCATCAAAAGAGCGAGTGTTTTTTGCTAATGCCTCGAATATCTGGTGCGAATAAGGCGCCATGTATAACGCGACATTTAGCTGGGTCTGATAGGCTTTTTGGCTATTTATCTGTTTTAAGTGTCCACTGACAAATACGGTGAACAGACCAATGATAACCAACACGGGTAATAGCCCAAGTACCAATAACCGAGTTTTCATCGATAGTTTACTAAGTGCCAGCATCGCAGACCCTCAATTACGCTTTCAATGCAATAATAGTAGTCATTACGATTAGCAACCATTTTCATAAAAACACGAAAATAGTGGTTTATTTTTTGCCCGTTTTAAGACGAATCCTAAGCCTATGAAAATTCAGTATGGCTTAATGACAAATACATCACAATTGTCTCAATTGCGATAATTTTCAGTTTTTGGCTTGATTTATAATGTGGGATCAATCTCCCAATTTCGAAGCGGAAACTAATTCTCTCAGCGGTTTTAAACGATGCAAATCGGAAATGGCTGGCTCAATATTTAAGTCCCAAGTTAACTACCACCTTTAGCGGTCATAAAACAACCAAACCTAAAACATAATTGTGATTTTAATCACTTAATGTTTATTCAATTTTCACTCCAAGGACTCACCAATGCGAGGTTAAGCATTTTACTACGCAAAATAACCAGTCGCATTTTGGGAAATCACCCTCAATTAGCCCTGTTCTCTCGAAAAAAGTGTCCACCATATTTGTGTCAACTCACTGCTAGATGGCCAGTTATTTTTCTTAGGAGAATAAGCCCTTACTTCGTATGATTCCGCTCGCGGTAGCCCAGCCGCTTCAACTACCGGTGCATTAGCACTGACATTATTAAGGGCACCCCAAAACTACGTGAAAGGAAAGTGTCTAACATGAGCCCCGAAACTCATTTACAAGAATGGCAAACCAGCCAATCGATTGCGGAAAGAATCTCACCAATCATCGGTCAACTTTATCGCGACCACGGTATCGAAACCCTAATGTTTGGCAAAACGCTTATAAATGCTGCCACAATCGATGTCATTAAGTCTCATCGTTTATCAAAACACCACCAAGGCCCGGCCATTACAGTTAAACATACGGCTCCAATAGTGGAGTTATTAGCCAAGATGTCGCTTGGTGCATCTCGAATTGATGTTGGTTTGCTTGCACAGGGATATTGGGCCAATCACGATGATGATGTCGCACTGAATGATTACTTACATACCGCGTTAGTAGAAGCTCAAACACAACAGCAAATCGTCGAGCCTAGAGATGTGGTTTTGTACGGGTTTGGACGTATTGGCCGCCTTCTGACCCGTTTATTGGTGGAAAAGTCAGGCTCCGGCTACCCGTTACGTCTTCGCGCCATTGTGGTTCGCGGCGGTAGAGATGGCGACCTAGAGAAACGCGCGAGTCTACTGCGCAGAGATTCGGTACACGGTCAGTTCAATGGCAGCATAGTCGTCGACCACGAAAGACAAGCCATCATCGCCAATGGAAATTACATTCAGATCATTTATGCTAATCAACCCGAAGACGTGGACTACACAGAGTACGGTATTGAGAATGCGCTTGTCGTCGACAATACCGGGGTGTGGCGTGACTCCGAAGGCTTGTCTCGTCATTTAAGCGCGTCAGGTGCAGCCAAGGTGCTATTGACCGCGCCCGGCAAAGGCGACATCAAAAATGTGGTATTTGGCGTTAATCATGATGTGATCGAAACTGACGACACCATTATCTCCGCAGCCAGTTGTACCACCAATGCCATCACCCCTGTGCTTAAAGCCATCAATGATAAGTATGGCATTACTTCTGGCCACATCGAGACCGTACACTCTTACACAAACGATCAAAATCTGATCGACAACTTCCATTCGGGAGAGCGCCGAGGGCGCAGCGCATCGCTCAATATGGTTCTTACTTCGACAGGAGCGGCTAAAGCAGTATCCAAAGCCCTCCCCGAAATGGCGGGGAAATTAACGGGTAACGCTATTCGTGTTCCAACGCCAAACGTCTCTATGGCCATTGCCAACTTAAACTTGGACAACGAGTGCGACAAACAATCGCTCAATGCCTTCTTGAGAGACACAGCCCTGTGCTCAAGTCTATCAGGACAAGTGGATTACACAGAATCAACCGAAGTGGTTTCATCGGATTTGGTTGGCTCCCGATTTGCGGGTGTGGTTGACGGAGCCGCGACGATTGCAGAGGGAAATCGCTGCGTTCTGTACATTTGGTACGACAATGAATTTGGGTATAGCTGCCAAGTGGTTCACTGTATGGAACAGATGCTCAATGTTCGCTTCCCTACTTACCCAAAAGCATAGAGATCGATGAGATTGACATAACAAACCACCTATAAACCAATAAATAAGCCGCAGTTGTTCCATGCGGCTTTTTATTATCTAAACTGAAAGTAAGGTTATTAAGAGATGAGTGTTATGGGCCAACAACGTGAAATGACGCTGCGCTTTTTGGCAGAACCCAGTGATGTCAACTTTGGTGGTAAAGTGCACGGCGGTGCGGTTATGAAATGGATTGACCTTGCGGCTTACGCCTGCGCGGCTGCTTGGAGCGGTAAATATTGCATTACGGCTTATGCGGGTGGAATAAGATTTGTCGCGCCCATATTGGTAGGCCAACTAGTAGAAGTGACTGGCAAGATAATCCTTACCGGGAAGTCGTCCATGCACATTGCAATCGATGTTAAAGCTAGCGACCCAAAAATCATGGAGAGCGCCCTGACAACACATTGCATCGTCATTATGGTTGCGGTAGATGAAAATGGTAAGCCAACAGAGGTGCCAACTTGGACTCCCACCAACGACAAAGACATTAAACTTCAAGAATCCGCATTGAAGCTTGTCGATATGCGAAAGCAAATAGGCGCTGAGATGCAAATGCACATTGATTTGTTTAAGTAAGATTAGCTGTCATCGTTTTTTAACATTGACTTGGTTTAATCAAACGCAATCAATTGCAACCCCGAGTCACACGTGTCACAGACGCCAATCACTTTAGCTGAACCGACGTTAAGCGATCGCAAATCCGTTGAGTATCAATGGGTGAGAACGATGTATGTAGAAGGGTATTCTGCGACAGAAATTAACCAATACATCAACAAGTGTTTTGGCGGCGACGATACGTTTGCAGATTTATTTAGAAAAGTGGCCCTCAATCATGAGAGCCACTATGTTTTACTGCAATATTTAGGTTGCGCCCCTTCTAGTAAAGAGCTTCAGCCCTAACTGGCATTGGCAACGGGTCTATGCCCTTGCTCAAGATGCACAAAGTCCACCATGTTTTCACCCGACACGCGATAGGCTTGACCAAAACCTTTCACAAATAAGCCTTGCTCTGGTTTTAAGTTAAATAGGATGAAATCGTCTAACTGACTCAAGCCATCAATGATTTCACCAAAACGAGCGCGCAGTTGTGCAATGACAGCCGCCCACAGTTCTGAATCACGGGCAATGATGTTGGCTTGGGCATCAAAGGTTAATCGTGTTCTCGCGTAAATTTGCTTACAGTTGCTCTCGTCTTCCACCATCATGATTGAAACATTCGGATTGCTTTGTAAGTTTCTAGCGTGACGTGCGATTTCTGAAATTAGGACGAAATAGCCATTTTCATTCTGGACAAATGGCGCATAGCTCACATTAGGTCGACCTTCGCTATCAATGGTTGCCAGCTGCAGCGTTTTGCACTTCTCTCGAAACTCTTTGATTTCTGGTCCCAAACGCCCTTGAAGCCGTTCCTTTTTTACTTCGTTGTCCATTTAACTTTCCTTATTTTGACGAAACTCGCTAACTAACGCCTTAAACTTGGTGACCTGATCAGCGAGCAACTGATGTTTGTCGTCACGGCCTAAGTATACTTTAAAAATGTTGCTGCCATCTGCATCAAAAAAACCGACATAGTGGCTTTCTTTGCCTCTAAATGGCTTGCTGACCAGCGCCACATGTTTAATGTTGGATAGCAAAATATGGCCATGCATTTCATCCGCTTGACCAAACAAATTGTAATAACCACGTCCTAGTTTGCCTTCGGGTATGGCACCTTTAAATTCGAATACTGAACCAGCCAGTTGAACAATCGTGGTTACAGTGCCAAAGGATGCCAGCGCAGTAAGTAGGGTTTGGGCATGCTCTCCATCCAACATCAGTGCCATCTCTTGGGGAAACGCTGCCACAACTTGTTGTTCTGACGCGCCCAACTGCTCGGCAATTTCGCTGGCCATTAACATCGGGGAGTTGATCAGTAGATCTTCTACTCTTACTGCAAAATCTGACATTTACTTTTCCTTCATTACTGCTTGTGATTTTTGTACACACCGAAGAGGCACATTTAAAAATTGTTTTAATGGAACAAAATATCGCAATTATTAATATTGCAATACAGTTGTCTATTTCGACGCATAATAATAGCTGATAAAGCCATTTGCAAATGATAATATTTTTCAATAATATCTTGCGGATTTTTGAATCTGGCACGGTATATAACAAGAATTCGTGCGTAATCTCGATATCAATTAATAGAGAGATCGTGCCTTTTTTGGCGAACGCAACACAGTGTCCGCAGTTTATGAAAAATTAGCTCGCTTTATTAAGGAATGAACAAAACATGTTGAAATGGGTCTTATCTGTTGGCGTTGTCGCGCTAACCACATTAAGTTTTGGTAGCAACGCAGCAAGTGAAAACCGAGTAGTCAGTGTAGGCGCCGCCGTGACTGAGCTGGTCGTCGCGTTTGAGGAAAAAAAATCGCTTGTCGCCGTCGATGTGACCAGTCGCTTTCCTGCCGTTGAGTCACTTCCAAAAGTGGGCTACCACCGAGCTCTTGCCGCAGAAGGCATATTAGCAATGGGGCCGAACCATTTGATTGGGTCAAAAGAAATGGGGCCTGACTCAACACTTGAAACCGTGCAGCAAGCCGGTGTCACTGTCACCAAGGTTAATGAAGAGTACAGTGTTGAGGGACTACTAAACAGCGTCTCGAAACTGAATCAAATCTTTAAAAACGACCAAGTCGCCAACCAAATTTCTAACCGAATCAACGAGCAGACTAAAAAAATTAAAAAACTCGCGTCCAAAGCAACGCAGCAGCCAACCATTTTATTTGTGATATCCCACGAAGGAAGACCAACAGTCACTGCAGGAAATAACACAACTCCTGACGCCATTATTGACCTAGTTGGTGGCCTCAACCCAACGGCCGCCCATTTCGAATCTTACAAACCCATTTCAAATGAAGCGTTGATCGAAATGAATCCGGATGTGATTTTTGTGAGTGCAAGAAACTTAAAAGACTTTGGCACCAAAGAGGCTATCGTCAAAAAGATCCCTGCCATCGCATCAACAACTGCTGGCAAGCAAAATGCGATTTACACCGTCAATTCTGGTGCACTGGTTGGCGGATTTGGCCTAAGCAGCTTAAACGAAGCTGAACGTTTGGCCGAGCTCCTTTATCAATAGGCTTTTTATGACAACTCGAGTCAACTCGACCCTGGTTCTGAGCGTTCTGATTTCAATCGTTGTCATTTTGGCGATTAGCTCTGTCACGTTTGGGCAAGCCAGTGTCAATGTATTCGGTGAACTGCGTCGATTACTCGGCGCAGCTGTTGAAATCCCAGCGCATGAGCATTTGATTCTGTACGAAATTAGGCTGCCGAGAACCTTACTTTGCTTAAGTATTGGAGCCATTCTGGCCACCTGCGGCACAGTGACTCAAGGCTTGTTTCGCAACCCGCTGGCTGACCCGGGAATAATCGGTGTTTCCTCAGGAGCCGCTCTGGGTGCAGGACTAGCCATTGTCGTTTTTGAAGGCTTAGTCAGCAGTTACCCTATTTTGATGAAGCTAACAGCGTTACCGGTTTTTGCGTTTGTCGGCGGCGCGCTGACCACTATTTTGGTCTATCGCTTAGGGACAAGCCGTCACGGTACATCTGTCATGGTTATGTTGCTTGCAGGGGTGGCGGTTGGTGCGTTAACCGGAGCTGCAATGGGTTACCTCAATTACTTAGCCAATGATGAAATGCTGCGTCGTTTGTCATTGTGGACTATGGGCTCTGTTGGCGGTGCAACTTGGGATAGTATCGCGCTCTCCTATCTATTCTTAGTAATATTGGTGGTGTTTTTCTATCGCCAAGCTGATGCGTTAAATGCACTTCTTTTAGGAGAGCCCGAAGCCAGACACTTAGGCGTCAATGTTCAGAAACTAAAACGACATCTGATTATTGCCGTTGCCATTGGAGTTGGGGTAACGGTCAGTATTGCCGGGATGATCGGGTTTATCGGCTTGGTCGTGCCGCATTTGGTGAGATTAATGTGCGGACCTGATCATAGAATAGTGATTCCTTTTTCAGCCATTCTAGGCGCGGCACTCCTTACATTTGCAGATATTTTAGCTCGAGTAGTGGTTGCGCCAGCAGAATTACCAGTTGGTATTCTAACTGCGTTGATTGGCGCACCTTTCTTCTTATATTTGCTCGCCCAGCAAAGAGGAAAACTGATATGACTAGTCAAGTGGCGCTTTGTGCAGAGTCGGTATCCATTGAGTTTGAAAGTAAAACGATACTCAAGTCGGTGTCGGTTTCATTCAATTCAGGTGAGCTGACTAGCCTAATTGGTCCCAATGGCGCTGGGAAAAGTACCTTACTCAAAGCCCTCGCGGGAGAATATGGTTATCTGGACCAAGTCAGTCTATTTAACACGCCCATTCCCCACTGGAAAACTCATGAGTTGGCTAAGCATTTGGCGATGTTGCCGCAAAGCAGCACGTTGAACTTTCCTTTTTTAGCAAGTGAAGTGGCAAGAATGGGAGGACTGCCGCTCAACCTCGCCAAATCAGAGCTTGATCAAATAGTTCAAGATTACATGGTCCAGTGCGACGTCTGGCATCTGAGGTCGAGAAACTTCTTGTCTCTATCTGGGGGTGAAAAGCAGAGAGTCCACTTAGCTAGGGTGCTAGTCCAACTTCATCAGGGACAAGAACGACGAATCTTGATGTTAGATGAACCAACCTCGGCTCTCGATTTGGCGCACCAACACCAAACGCTGGCATTAGCCCATACCATGGCCAAACAGCACAATTGCTGCGTGGTCGTCGTACTTCATGATTTGAATCTTGCTTCACAATATTCTGACAATATTGTGGTGCTTCGAGACGGCGAAATTTATTCACAAGGTTTACCTCAACAGATCATTAATCAAGAGCTGCTATCGTCAGTGTATCGATTTGACGGCTATGTTGAGACACATCCGAGGCTCGCGTGCCCTTGGGTCTATCCACAACATACCCTTTAGTAACCAATCTAATTTTAAGGGAAACGGATTTGCATACGTTTCCCTTTTATTTTTGTTTGTCTTGCTCACAGCCTACCTAGAGCAAATAAATGACTTTTTTGTTACGTTTTCAGTCACTTTGATGGAAAACATCCGCGTGTCTTCTAAGCTTAAGAGACAACTACCATCGCGGAGAAACAATAATGGCAAAGACGTTAGGCAGGCTGGCAATCTTGTTTATCACCTTTTGGGGTGTGGTACTGACACTACAAGCTAAACAGTTAACATTTGGCATCGTACCTCAGCAGTCAGCAATCACATTGGCAAAGAATTGGGGGCCGTTACTTTCCGAGTTATCCAAGCAAACAGGTCATGAAATTGTATTTAGAACTGCCAAAGATATTCCAGAGTTTGAAAAGCGAGTTCTGGCGGGTGAATACGACATCGCTTACATGAATCCTTATCACTACACGGTGTTTCATCAAAAACCAGGCTATAACGCCATAGCCAAACAAAAAGACAAAAAGATCCACGGAATCATTGTCGTCAAAGCTGACTCACAATTAGATAGCTTGGATGGACTAATAAATAGCCAACTCGCTTTCCCTTCACCTGCCGCATTCGCTGCAAGTGTTATCCCTAGATCCTATTTGACCAACGAGGGAATCCCATTCGCCCCAAATTATGTGTCATCACACGATTCTGTTTATCTCAATGTTGCCAAGGGATTTGCACTTGCGGGAGGTGGTATTGAGCGCACCTTTAACAACACCAACCCAGAGGTCAGAGAGCAACTGCGGATATTGTGGAAAACACCGGGCTACACGCCACATGCATTTGCCACACACCCGGATTTGCCCAGCGACATTTCACGTTCTGTGCAAACGGCGTTGGTTAATTTAGAACAGTCTGAGCAAGGAAAAACGCTGCTGAAACGAATCAATTTCGCCGGAATTGAACAAGCCGTTAATTCGGATTGGGACGATGTTCGCTCGTTGAACATTACCTTGCTTGATAAGTTATTAGAACAGTAGGAACCTTGTGTCACTGCGGCTTAAAACAATCTTAGGGGTGGCCTGTATTGAGGCAGTGTTGCTGGCCATATTATTGAGCCTAACATTGAACTACCTACAGACCACCAACTATGAAGGCTTAGATCAACGAGCCGATTCCACCGTAAAATTGTTCTCATCCACGGTAAAAAATGCTGTTTTGTCATTTGACCTTGCCACCATTGAGTCATTCACCACTGAGCTCATGACCAACAACGATGTGGTGTACGTATCGGTGCTAGACAGCAATGAGCAAACCATGTCTGACTCAGGTCAGTTACCTAGCGTTTTTCAACCAGAAATTCTAGAAAAATCAGCGAGTAACGTTTTCGACGGCGTTTATGATGTGTACGCGCCAATTAGCGAGTCCGATGTAGTATTTGGCCACGTATGGATTGGCTTTGACATGAGTCGTCTTAATGCTCAAATCGATGCGGCAAAAAAATGGAGCGCCTTTATTGTCGTTGGCGAAATGCTATTGGTGGCACTTTTTTCCTACTTCTTGGGCGCATACTTAACTAAGCGCTTGAGTGAGTTAAAAAACGCCGCAGATGCCATCGCTCAAGGTGAGCGAGAAATCAAACTCAATAGCGAAGGTAAAGATGAATTGGCAGTGGTGTCTCAAGCGTTTGCAAATATGGTTGAAAACCTAAGGTATTCAGAAAGTCAGGCGCGTTATTTCCAGACGCAATTACTTGATGCCAATGAATCGTTGGAAGATAAGGTCCTTCAACGGACTCAAGATTTACAATCCACCAATGAGCGTTTAACCCAAACCAATAACGAGCTAAAAACCACTCAAGATAAGTTGGTTGAATCAGAAAAGATGGCGTCCATTGGTACCATGGCCGCAGGAGTGGCGCACGAAATCAACAACCCTATCGGGGCAGTAAAAAGTAACGTTCAAGGCTGTGTTGAGTATGAACAACTCCTTCGCCAGTTTGTTGAACGCACGAATAAAATTTTGAAAACCCACCCAGATAATGCAGAAGTCAGTCAGTTTCTTAACTGGCAAAAAGCGAACCATTTTGATTATGTCAATGAAGATCTGAGTGACAGTTTACGAGATATACAGGGTGCGGTTGAACGTGTGATTAAAGTGGTCAGTGCACTACAGCACTACTCCAGCCGCACTACAGTGGCACGCGATGAGTTTGTTAAAGTTGAGCTCTTTGATGTTATCGCCAAAGCCATCAATGTTGTTGCTCCTCCAAAACACATCAAAGTCACTCTACTACCTTCTATTAATCAACAAGCATCAGTATGGGGGATAGAAACAGAGCTGGTGACTTTATTTTCTGAATTGCTGAAAAATGCAGTTCAGGCCTGTCAGTATAAAACTGACACTCCGCATCACGATATTAAACTCGCAGCATCAACTCAGAATGATATCGTCTTGGTGCAAATAAAAGATTCTGGTATTGGCATCGTAAGTGAACATAGCAAACAAATCTTTGATCCATTTTTCACCACATTAAAAGTGGGTGAAGGCATGGGTCTCGGTCTTACCTACGCCTATGACATCGCTCGTCATCACGGCGGAGATATACAAGTTCGAAACAACAAACAAGGAGGAGCGGTTGCAACTGTCTGGTTGCTTACCGACAGTAAAGAAAAACAAACTAAACAGTTTGCAAAAACAGTTTAATGTTCTTTTTTAACTCATTAAGTTCTCGGACTAATACACTGAACCGCCCCAGCCAAAGCTTGTCGATTTCTGCCCCCACTGCACCGCAGTGTCGCTCAACTCTTTTTACCGTATACCCAATGCTAAGTGCTCCAATCATTAGGCTGGATGATTTGAGCGTGTGAAGAGCCATAATAATTTCTTCTGTAACTACCTGGGATTCAGTTACATCAAGACTAAGTACTTTTTCGAGAATACCTAAATAGTCGTTGAGTAGTTCAGGAACGACCTCTTCACCAACTAGACTCGCGATATGTTCTGGGTTAAAGCCCAGTAATTCTTCATCATATTCTTTCAAAGTGACCCTCAAACAAAAATGGCGATTGGAACACTGCTCTCTTTTTCGAGCTCACGTAACTTCTCAATTTCTGAGTGGTTAAGACTATGCCCTGCGGTTAGCATAATCGCCCCATTTGGCATATGAAGATCTTGTTTTAACGTCATTCCAGGTTTCACTTCATCCAAACTAATACATGCATCTATTTCTAGCTCAGCGAGATCCTTGTCGACAACACTCTCAAAAGCTTTTACTACGTTGGGATCGTACAGTTCACGTGACTTTTGTCTGATATAGCTTAGTGCACTGGCCGGTTTCATTCTCGATGGATTGTAGCTACAAGAGACAAAATAATCGTAGTTTTTCACAACCCTGATGATTCTAGCACCAATGGGAATGTCTTCATTTTTCAGGTGTCCGGGCTTTCCGGTGCCATCAAAGTTTTCATCTTGATGTTCTATTATGGAAACCAATGGTTGAAACCGCTTTATTTGACTAATGATTTGAGCACCTAGCTGAGGATTAGAGGGCGGGGTGCGTAGCACTTGTTCACCCTCTTCATTTGTAACGATATCGTGCCGTGAATCTACATCCCCAATTAATCCAATTTCATGTATTAGTCCCGCTAAATAGACCTGCGTCACTTCTTTACTGCCCAACTCCAATCTAACTGCTACTGCTTTACTGATCTCAGCTATTCGCTCTGTATGGTCAGCGGGCAGACCGGTTCTATGTTGAATTATTGCAAGTAAGGTAGAAACTATGTCTTTTAGAGTCTGATTCCTATTTTTGAGTAGTGCTTGGAGATGCTTATTCATTTTTTGTATAGAGTAAGTTCTCTCTTTTACTTTCTCTTCAAGACTATTGTTTAGTAACTCAAGGTCTCGATTTTTTGCTTCAAGCTCGTTAGTAAGCGCTTTTTTCTCCTTTTTCAGGAGGTATAGTTCAGAAGCTTTTGAAAGGGTCTCTTTGAGTGCATCATTGTCCCAAGGCTTTGCCAAATATGTATATATACGCCCTTCATTAACGGCACGAATAGTCGATTCCATGTCACTGTAGCCCGTGAGCAAAAAACGTATGGCATCGGGTCTCAACTCTCTGGCTCGGGATAAAAATTCAGCACCGTCCATTGATGGCATTCGCATGTCTGAGATAATAATTTGTGCTTCGTGGCTCTGGAGATAATCTAATGCGATAGAGCCTTCCGTAAATGATTCAATTTCATAATCAAAACGA
This sequence comes from Vibrio sp. ABH4_348, assembly GCF_056159765.1. NCBI lineage: Bacteria > Pseudomonadati > Pseudomonadota > Gammaproteobacteria > Vibrionales > Vibrionaceae > Vibrio > Vibrio sp. ABH4_348. The sequence goes on from NZ_JBSWVW010000002.1 coordinate 160,727, forward strand.
AGGACCCTAGTGAGGGCTTTAAGAACATCACTTTCATCATCAACTAATACTAGTTTTAGTTTGCTATCTTGTTCTATGTCGTTAATTTGCTCGGAAGATTGGTTTTCACCAGAAACACCACTTTTAGCATCTTGCTCATTCATTGAACCACTGCTCCTATTCTGGGCAAGTTAAAAAGTTAACAAACGCTTCCCTTTCTAAAGGCGGACTTACTATGTAGCCTTGTATACGATCACATTTTTTTTGTTTTAGAAACTCAATTTGACTAGGTTGCTCAACCCACTCGGCTACTATCAGCTTTCTTAGCGATTTAGCGCTGCTCGTTATTGAACCAAGAATGACTTCATCAGAGACGTTTTTCCCTATAGCACTGATAAACCTTCCGTCTATCTTCACCACGTCAAAAGGGAGTTCAAGTAGAGATTCGAAGCCTGAAAAGCCTGTACCGAAATCATCAAGAGCAAAAGTGACACCCAAGGACTTGACTTCTTCTATTCGCTTGGCGGCCAATTCAAAATCTTCTACTTTGTCAGTCTCTACTAATTCTAACTCCAATAATTCGATCACATTTTCTAAGTCTTTAGAGTATTTTTTGAGTAGGTCATATATATATCCCGACTCAAGTTGCTTGGCTGTAATATTGATACTCACTGTAATTGGTTGTCCAATATCAATCAACGAGTTCAACAATGAAAAAACTTGTCTAATCATTAGTTCTGTGAGTTTATCAAGTAGCTTGAACCTTTCAATATCAGCCAAAAACAATATTGGACTATCAAAATCACCTTGGCTATTTTTTCTTCTCACCAGAGCCTCACAAGTTTCTATTGAGTTTGTATTTAGGTCTAATTGAGGTTGAAAAAAAGCCTGAAAGTTCTGTGTTTCGATGTCTTTTACTAAGTTACACAATAAACGAAAATCTTCAATAGGCTCCTTTTTGGTGGCGTTTATATCTAGAAATACGTTTTCCATGACTTGAACCGTATTTTCCTTCCATTGTTTTGTGCCAAATATTGCGTTTGATTCTGGCTCTTGCGAGGTAGTTATAATCACTCGGGCATTAACTACCTCATCATTGAATAAGAATCCTAGTTTGAGAGTTGCGGAAACGGCAAGTAGACGTAAGTACGAATCATAGTCAATGCTCAAAAAACTATAGAATTTGCTCTCGAGTCTGTACCATTTCGCATCTGTAATCCCTTCAAGTTGACACGCAAATCGCTGGAGAACATTATTACCTTCAATGCAAGAATAATTGGTGTTGATGCGATCCATACCATTGATATCTACAACCATTGTTACAAAGTCAATTTTGTCTTTATAAAGGCCCTGTATCGACTTTTTGTATTCGGACCAACAACCAAAGCCCGTGAGCCAGTCGCTGCCATCAGACCTTTTTTGCTCTGTCAATAGGTCAGATATTTGTGAGTGAAGTTCGGTTTTGTTCCACGGCTTAGCAATATATTTTTTTAACATTCCTGAATTAATTGTTTTCGCCACGTCGTTTATATCTGCCTGGCCGGAAATCATAAGTGCTACTATGTCGGGGTATTTTTTTTGCAATTCCATCAGGAAAGAAACCCCAGTTTCGCCAGGCATCCTATAATCTGTAATAACAACGTTTACACGATGCGTAGCAAGAATCTCAAACGCTTCCCCAACACTGTTCGCACAATAACATGCAGAAACCAAGCCCCTGAATTCTCTTTTGAGAGCTCTAGTAATACTGATCTCATCGTCAACAACAAGTATCTCCGCAAATTTCAACATAAATTACCAGTACTAATCAGTTGTCCGTTATTTGGATTGTCAGCTATTTTTGAAAAAATTGTCCATAGTTCGAAGTAACTAGGGAAATTTTTCATATTTAAGCTATTACTCATCAAAATGCTCTTGTAGTTTCATAGGTAGGCTTATTGTAAATTTAGTGCCTTTTCCCAATTCGCTTTCAACGGTAATTTCGCCACTATGCTCTTTGATTATTCCATAGGACACTGACAAACCTAGACCAGTTCCGGTACCAACAGGTTTAGTGGTGAAAAAGGGATCGAATATCTTTTCTATCAATTTTGAAGGAATACCTTCCCCGTTGTCTTCAATCGAAATAGCAAGGTTTGACTCGTCTCTTTTAGCGACGCGGATAGTTATCGTGCCCTCATCTTTTATTGCTTGGCTAGCATTAACCAATAAATTTAGAAAAACCTGATTTAATTGCATAGGCTGGCAATATATCTCCGGAATGCTCTCATCGTACTCCTTTACAAGTTTTGCTTTATATTTAAGTTCATTGCTAATAATCTTTATTGTCGACTCCATACCAGATATGACATTGGAATTCTTCCACCCAGAGTTGTCCAGATGCGAGAATTCTTTCAAATTTCGAACTATCTTCATTACTCGATCAGAACCCTCCAGCGATTCTGATATTAGGTCTGAAACATCTTCGATGAGAAATTCAATTTGATATTGTGTACTTAACCCATTTGACTTTTCAATCAAACGTTTACTTTCAGATTCTTCAATTAATTTTTGGTAGTCAGAAACTACGGATTTGAACTTTTCGAAATAATTATCAAGGGTTTGCATATTAGAAGTAATAAAACCAATCGGGTTATTAATCTCATGAGCAATACCAGCTGATAACTGTCCTATGGATGCGAGCTTTTCAGACTGTAAAAGTTGCGATTGGGTAGACTTTAAATTTTTTAAGGCCCGCTCTAGTTCACTGTGTTCAGACGCTAGTTCTTCTGATAACCGTTTTAATTCGAGTGTCTGTGTTGCAGTGTTGGTTGAATCATAGATACAGATACATACGTGTTCCAGCTGGCCATTTTCACTGTGAACTGGGATAAACTCGAGGTCTTGAAACATCTCCTCTTCAAGGCCAGAGACAGGTCGTGCTGTCTTGATTGGTAAAACATGGGGATTTTGTTGCCATGAAGAAAAAGTGGGAGATTCAATAATAAAAACTGTGTCTATTTTTCTTTTTAAGAAATCACCAGAAGAAGAGAAAAGCTCTATCAAGTTTTGACCGACTATTTTCTCCTTAACATCGAACATTCGATTGGTAAAACTCTCATTTACCATCACTATTTGATAGTTTTTTTTCACTATACATAGAGCAAAAGAGAGTTGATTGAGGATGTCTGAAAATAATAATCGGGATTTCATTGCACTACTCCTCTAAGAACTCATCCAAGATATTTAGAAGCTGAACTAGTCCATTATTTGCAAAACAAACTACCGTTCTGGATTCAAATTTGGCCGAATCGATGAAAAAAGAGACTTTTAGTAACAAAGAGTTTTCCCACTTATTTTCTGGGATATTTGTTCTATCCGGGAAAAACATCGTTGGAGACTGGATTTTTGTTTTAAGATTAAGCTGCTCACACAGTCCCTTGAGACTAGCTCCGGACAATATGTTGGAGATCTCTAACAAAGTTTCCTGAACTAATGCGTTATCTGTATTTTGCTCATCAAACAACTTCCACATGTCGCGTGTTAAGATCTCTGCTCCGTCCTTTTGCAGTAGAGTTAGCACTTCTCCACTCATTTCACCAAAAAAAGACTGCTGCGTGTAATGGAATCTATTCGTTTCATCTAGAATTCTGGAAAACTCCGTATACGAAGCCAATGTCACTTCTGGAACAGTTAAAGTCACAGGGTCGTCTAAGACGCATGCAAGCTTACTTGCCGCTTTACCCATTGAAATATTGAGGAACTCTCGAAGATAATCTTCGTGGTCTTCGCTAAAACTAGGGGTCATATCAAACCTACCTCTCTTAACACAGAGGAAAGCTCGTCTTTTTGAAGTGGCTTTTGTAAAAAACGAGTGGCGCCTAGCTCCATTACCCTTTTCTGAGAATGGGGTTGAATATCTGCGCTTATCACAAAAACAAAGTTCCTCGCTTTTCGCGAATTTAACAATTCCAGAACTTGGAATCCGTCCATTACTGGCATGGTAAGATCAAGAAACATGACATCTGCTTTTCCATTCATGAATAAAGCGATTGCTTCTTCTCCATTTTTTGCCTCGCTTACGTCATTTAACCATGCTTCTGGAAGCGCATTGATGACTGTCTTGCGAGACATCTTTGAATCGTCAACTACAGCTACAGATAAGGTCATTGAAAATCCTCGTTCTACCGCAGCGTATTTTCATACGCTGCCTTTAAATGCTCTGAATAGAATGGGCCGATTTTGTTACTGTAATTGTCTAAGTCACCTTTTGCTAAAGCATCGACCCACCCAATACACAGACGTATTATTATTCCCTCGGAAAGAGATTCTTCTCCAATTTCGTCAGTACTTATGTCAAGAACAGCTTCCGCAACCAGCATGTCATAACCCCACAATATCAGCACGTAGCTGGCAACAATAAACACGTCGCTTTTTCCTTGCTCCAGTGAAATGAAATGATGGGTGTTTTCTTCCGAAGCCCCCATTTCCATAAGAGTCAGCTCTCCAAGGACACTCAACATACAAGAAAGATAAATTCGTTGAAGGTGCTCGCCTTTAATGTTTAGTTGTTCCGCAAACGAAACACTTAAATTTGCATACGTTAGATAACGACTTACGATTTCATCGTGTTTCAGTTCGCTGATGTTCTCATAGGTCCGATTTGATAGCATAGCTAAGGCCAATGATTCGATGACCTTGACGCCCAAACGATTAATAGCTATCTCTAATGAGTATGTTATCGATTCAAAACCAAAATACGTGGAATTGGACATCTGAATAATTTTTGCTACCAATGCCGGTTCCGTCTTGACTAGTTCCGCTACATCTAAAACAGTTGAATCAGAGTCATCTAACGTACGCCTTAGTTTTTTCACGATGTTCGGCAATACTGGAAGTTCTTCTATTCCGGCTAGCTCAATACGGCATCTTTCGCTAAAAGGCATTTTTTTTAATCGTTCAACACTCTCTAGAACAGAAGTGAAATCTAATTCTGTGAACGGTTTAGGTATAAGAAAATGAGAACAGGACTTCGCATAATTAGGCACCGTACTTGAGGTATCACCTGTTATCAGTGCCCGCAATGTCTGAGGAAACTTAGTTTTAACTTCAAGTAAAAGCTCGTCACCTTTGATTTCTGGCATGAGGAAATCGCTTAGCACTAAATCAGGTTCATAATCGTTTTCTTCGACATTGTCTAACCACTGCTTAGGATCACTGACCGTGAAAATTTGCCAGTCAGGTCTTATCCTTCTGAGTAATCGCCCCGTAGCTTTGAGCATAAACTCGTCATCATCTACGACTAGAACTTTGATCTCAGTTTGAGGCATCTGTCCCCTCTACACCAAAAAATATGCAACAAATATCTATGAAATAAATCATAAGTTTACTAACTCCGTGTGTAATAAGCGTAGACTAGAACGGAAAAATAACGCAAATGCGAGCGTACTTTAACGCCATGAAAAAGAGATACTGAAATAGAAATGTGATGCAAAACGTGTTGCCTTACGATATGCGCAGAAAGAAAGTACTAATTCTGGTGTGACTATTGCTTAATTCTCGTTAGTTTAACGGGCTATTGTTGTAAATTGACTCAAGTTTTTGCCGTTTTGGTCGCTAACTGACACAGTTAGTCACAAAATACTTTAAGTATTTAATCTAGAATGTAAACATCAATAAAATAGTGTTTTATTCATAAGGCATTGTATATAAAGAATTAATAACATTTCAGATAACGGGTGTACGCCAGAAAGTTGTTGCACACCAATGTGAAGTAGCTCAAAATTAGCGAGTTTTTAAGGGGTTAGGAAAGAGCATCGGGTTGATAGCTCAAGCTCCATAGCTACAGATGGGATATCTGAGTAATTGTTCTGCTGAAGAATACTGAGGTTGTTTATGAAAGTTGTAGATTTGTTCAGACACAGAGTCGAAAGTGGTTTTAAAAACCACCCGGATTTTGTGCAATGGATGTCTCCGACCATGCGCAGCTATATTGACGGCATTCTAGATAAGGCAAACAGCCAATCTTTGTTCGCACGTTTTAGAGCACTGCAAGGTCCTGCCGTTAATGAAGACGTGGTGCCAGAAAAACCAATCGTCTTGCCGGAAAAGGCCCAGCAGCTGTTGGAAGAGTTACAGCCACAGATAGGACAAGTTATTCACGTTGGCGACTGGATTGATGTTAGCCAACAACGAATCAATGAATTTGGTAATGTTACAGAAGATTGCCAATGGCTGCATACCGACCCAGAAAGAGCCAAAAAAGAGTCCCCTTTTAAATCTACTATTGCTCATGGCTTTTTAACGTTAGCGCTGTTACCTAAATTGACTGACAGTGTTGACCCAGACAAACCACTTTTTCCGACGGCTAGAATGATTGTCAATATCGGTCTAAATCAGGTTCGTTTTCCTTATCCGGTTAAAGCCGGAGACCGAATTCGAGCCAAAAGTGTGTTGTCAAAAATCACACCAGTTCGCAAAGGACTAGAAGTGGAACGAGAGATCACTATCGAAATTGAAGGGGTAAAACGCCCTGCTGCGATTGTCTCGTCTGTTATTCGTCTGCGTTTCTAACACAAACTCGAACATAGCGATCCATATCCAAGATAAAAGCCGCTTTTCTAAGCGGCTTTGTTTTTCGGCCATTCTCTACTGAGCTGGTGTGTACCCATACTCAGTGATCACAGTATCTACTTGTGACGACTTTAAAAACTGAACAAATTTGTCAGCAGACTCAGACAAGCTGTCTGTTAGATAGAAAATCAAAAAGGGGCGAGCCAGTTCATATTGACCATTCTCTATGGTTTCACTGCTTGCTTTAACACCTTCAAAATTGATTGCTTTCACCGACTTATCCACGGAACCATATGATACAAACCCTATCGCTTGTTTATTGTGGTTAACGATGGTTTTCACCATTGAGTTACTGTTCACCACCAAGTTATTGGGATTGATATCAGAGACCAGTCGTTCATTCACCACTTTGGTTAACCCTAACAAGCTTTCAAAGCTGTAACGCGATCCTGAAGATGCTTCACGAGTTACGACCGCTATTTTTAGATCTGGCCCACCAAGTTGCTTCCAATTGGTTAACTTGCCTTTGTAGATATCGAATAACTGCTCTCGCGTCACATTTGATACTGGGTTTGCATTGTTAACAACAACGGCCAAGCCATCAAATGCGGCAATATGTACAGACATTGATTGGTCTTGTTCACTCTCGGTCAAATAGCGCGAGCTCATACCGATGTCGGCGACTCGCTTTTTAACCAATGTCACCCCCGCGGTCGACCCCACACCTTGCACTGCGACATAATCTTTGGGGTGCTCTTGATTATATTGTTCTGCTAATACATCCATCAAACGAGCAACTGAAGTTGACCCCGCAACATGAACTTCATCCGCGTGAGCGCTCGCAATAAAAAGTGAAAAAAAGCCTGAAAATGACATGGCCATCAGTGCCAAAGTGACACGAAACATAAAGGACTCCGTACTAATAGTGATAAATCGGTAACAGAATATGTCGGTCAGATGACAGTAATGTGAACACATGAACATACAAATAAGGTTTAGAGACCTACACTCTACGGATCACTACTAATGTTGGTTTCTGTCAACAAGGATGAAACATGGCACTAGTCAGCTTGTTGCAAAAACAGGTAGAAAGTCGAGCAAGGCAAGTGTGTTCGCAACGCAACCAGAGCCTACCGACTGAAATGGGAAAAGCGTGTTTTGAATCGCTTCAAGAAGGTGTGTGCTTTTACAAAGAGCACTTCTTGCTAGATTCAAATCACTGCCTTTACGAGTCTTTAGTGGCAAGAGTCAAATGGGATGCGGAGCAACAAACTTGGCAATTAAGTATCCCTGAAACGGAGACAAATTCCGAGAAATCATCGGTAGAGTCTTGGCAACCCTACCCTTACCTTCCCAATAGCCAGGATTTGACGGCCATTATGCGCGAAGTGAGTAAAGACCCAAAAGCGATGTTCTGGAATCGCGATTCGTAACCGAAGAGTCACAGATGCTTCCAGACATGGAATAATAGGCGCGGCATAGTAAACACGGCATCGTAAACATAGAATAGTAAAAAAGCGGCTTTATTGAGCCGCTTTTTCGTTTATACCAATCGCATCGATTAACTCGTTGAATCCTCTTGCGAGGTTTCCGGCTCATTGGCAAACGTCTTTGTAGGTTTCGCAACCAAATTGCGATTTTCCAAGTTAACGTCTGAAAGCACCACCTCAAGGGTGTCACCTAATTTAAACTCGACGTTTTTATCAACGCTAACCGTACCCTGCTCGCCATTAAGTTCAATGCGTTCGCGGTTATCCATAATTAGCGCCCCAGGAACAAACGCTGTGGCGCCATTTTCCAGCAAGCGAACTCGCATACCTGGACGGTTGATATCAAAGATTTCGGCGGTGAACACCGTCTGGTTTGCGACCTCTTTTTCCAAGGTGCGAGCATACAACCAGTCTGAAACGTGTCGTTCAGCAAACTTATGGTGCTTGCGATGCAGCGCCAACTCTTCACCCACACTGTCATCTGCCGTTTGAACCGATTCTTTGCCTAAGATATGCGCTTTTAACAAGCGATGGTTGATCATGTCACCGTATTTGCGGATCGGTGAGGTCCAGGTAGCGTACACATCTAGCCCCATAGCAAAATGCGGCAGTGCTTGGTTGCCAATTTCACTGTACGCTTGATGTTTACGAATTCGGTTATCAAGATAACTGGTTTCACGAGTTGCTAGCCAACGTCTTAACTCGGCAAAGCCTTCTAATGTCGCTATTTTCTCGGCTTCAAAAGGCGTGTCAGCTTCTGCATTGACAATCTCCATCACGTCGTTCAGTTTTTCAGCTTTGATGCCTGCATGGGTATTAAACACACCTTGAGCAAGGCTAGATTGCAGCACTCTACCCGCACAGATATTGGCGGTAATCATGGCTTCTTCAACTAAACGATTGGCTGTACGACGTTTGTCCGCGTGAATAGCCACTACATCGTTATCTTCGCTCAATTCAAAGCGATAATCTGGTCGGTCAGGGAACACCACTGCATTTTCTTCTCGCCATTTTGCACGTGATTGACTCATAGCATTGAGGTCACGTACCACGGTGGCAATAATTTCGTTCGGTTGCCAATCGGGACACTGACCTTGTTCAAGCCAATCCGAAACCTGGTCGTACACCAGACGAGCATGGGAACGGATGTGAGCTGCGAAAAATTCGATATCATCACCGATCACACCATCTTTCGCGATGGTAACCTGACAACATAGTGCCGGCCTTTGCTCATCTTGAATCAGTGAACATAGATCGTCAGCCAAATCTCTTGGCAACATTGGGATGTTGCGACCCGGCAGGTAAATGGTAAAGCCACGCTCACGAGCAACTTTGTCCATGTCATCTTCAGGCAAGATATAGGACGTCGGATCAGCAATAGCGATGGATAAGGTAAAGCTGCCATCGTCGTGCTGAACCGCGTGTAATGCATCGTCCATATCTTTGGTTGACGCGCCATCTATGGTGACAAACGGTAAATCAGTTAGATCGCGGCGTTTGAGATCAACATCATCTTTGATTTGCCATTCTTCACCTTCGACTAAACCGGCAGGTTCACAATTAGGTAAATCGTTTTGAGCGAGCGTTACCCACCAAGGTGCAATCTTGTCATCGGCATCGGTGATTTTTTCACTGATTTCAACAAAAAACGTGTTATCCCCTTTTAATGGGTGACGCGTTAAGTGAGCCACTACCCAGTCGCCTTCCGCCAACTCGTTGGGTTTTAGTCCTTTGCGAGTTTTGGCTTTGAAAGACAGTTTTTTCAGCTGAGGAATATCTGGCACCACATTGAGGTTACCTTTGAACATTTTCACTCGGCCAATAAAACGCGTTAGCGACTGCTCCAAAAGCTCGTCGGGCTCAGCGACTTCACGATCTTTTTCGGTACGGATGAAGGCAGAGACTTTGTCACCGTGTAAACACTTCTTCATATAAGGAGGCGGGATGAAGTAGCTGGTTTTACTGTCTACTTCCAAAAAACCAAAACCCTTTTCAGTGGCTTTGATTGTGCCTTCTTTTTTTGGCAGGGTTTCCTGAATCTGTTGCTTTAATTGGGCAAGTAGTGGGTTATCTTGAAACATCGTTACTCATCAAAATCAGACAATTGCCGACACTATAGCACCGCATCAATGGAATGCTATAAAAAGCCGTCATGCAGCGACAATTTCTCGCAACCCATTTTCAAATTAAGAGTTCTACAAGCCCTTATCTGATTCACGATAGGGGTACTTTTTATGGCCGAAGCGAATGACTAGAATGGAAACAGCAATGACCAACATAGCAACAGACAAACCCAACATGCGATAGGTGTCTAAGTTCTTCATATCTAGAATCATGTAACGCGCTAACGCCACAATCACGATGTAAAGAGGCATTCTGACAGGTAGGCGCCCCGACTTCAGATAAAGCCCAACCATGGCAAGCACTTCTAGATAGATAAAAAGCAATAGCAAATCCGCCAAAGTGACTCGCATTTTTTGCACCATGGCGACAACTTCATACCCCATGGCAACAACGGTTAAAATCGCGATAACCGCAAGACCTATATCTTCAACTAGCACCAGAGCTTTGTGTCCAGTGCGCCTTATCTGATTCATCTGTTCTCCAAAAACGTGTTTGCGACTTTCAACAATGAGCAAACTCACCAATGAGGCGACTATATGGCATATCCGCGAACGATTGAAATTAAATGTTTTTATCGATTCGACAAAGAAAAATTAATTGTATACCCAAGTGACTTAGAATGTCGGTCTGTTTTTGCGCACGAATTGGAAAATCAAAAAGCCCACTAGTGAATAATCACTAGCGGGAACAGTTGCATTCTTAGCCATGCCTTGGGGTATGGTTATCGAGGATAACTGTATTGGGAAACACAATGTCCTATTCGCAGGCTAAAAGGATTCGTGCACTACCACATTCCTAGGAGTTTCCACCAAGCACCACCCGCAAAGATGAATACTGGAATTACTATCAGTGAGAACACGAATCCAATTTTCCACCAGCTTTGTAGAGAGTGGAAACCCGCACCAAACAAAATAGGCGCGGGTCCCGATGAATAGTGCGTGGTCGCCATATATAAGTTACTAAAAATACCCAACACGATGGCCGCTAGCATTGGTGGCGCACCGGCTGCAATGGCAATTGCAAGAAACGCCGCGTACATCGCGCTGATGTGCGCCATTGCACTGGCCATAAAGTAGTGACTGTAATAGTAAACCAACAGCAAGATTGCCAAGGTCGTCAACCAGCCAAAGCCTGATAGCGATTCACTGATTGTCTCACCAAACCAACCGATGAAACCCAGTTTGTTTAGCTGTGCCGCCATCATTACCAATACCGCAAACCACACTATGGTGTGCCAAGCTTCTTTCTCATTGAGAACGGCGTCCCATTGAATTGTGCGAGTAAACAGCAAGAACACTAAACCAAGCAGTGCGGTAACTGTGGAATGAATGCCAAGCGTTGGACCAAGTACCCACAACGACACCATACCGATAAAGGTGGCACATACCATCCATTCATCGCGCGTCATTTTACCCATTTCTACCAATTTATCTTTGGCGATTTGACGCATTTCTGGTGTGCTTTTCAGCTCTGGCGGGAATACCACATACATGACTAGAGGAATTAAAAATAGACACAGTGCTCCCGGTACAATCGCCGCTAATGCCCATCCGCCCCAAGTGATCTCCACGCCTTGCTCTTTAGCAAAATTTGCCGCCAGTGGGTTACCCGCCATCGACGTTAAGAACATGGCACACGTAATCGCGTTACATTGGAAAATACACTGTACTAAGAACGCACCGATCTTGTTTTCGGTTCCTTTGGCAGGGTCCGAATCATACGCGTTGGCGACCGAGCGGAACAAAGGCGAAATAATACCACCGCAACGCGCCGTAGTGCTTGGTGTGGCCGGTGCGAACAGCAAATCCGTCAGTACTAGACCGTACGCCAAACCTAGCGAATTATGACCGAGCTTAGAAATAAACCAGTAACCGACTCGGCGCCCAAACCCAGTGCTAATAAATCCACGAGATATAAAAAAGGCCGCCGCAATCATCCATATCGTTGGGTGGGCAAAACCGGTTAACGCAGTTCGAATTGGTAACACGTCAAGCAAGGTCGCGGCTGCCAATCCCGCTAAGGCCATCGCACCTAAGGGTAACGGTGCCAATATTAAGCTCAGAACGGTAACCACAAAAATCGTCATCATTTGCCATGCTTGTGGCTCTAATCCTTCGGGTATAGGGCTGAACCAAATCAAGACGCCAATGATAACTAAGGACAGTAATTTTAAATTGGTCGGTGAAAACATGTGCCTCTCCTAGTTTCAAATCGCAAACAAACCACTGAGGTTTGCTCTACTCTGAACCCAGAATCGCGTGCTTTTTGTGCGTAAAACCTGTCTAAAATCAAACTGATTTCACTATTGAGCTTTGTCTTTTTAAAGTTGTAATCACGGATAAGTTCCGCTTGAAACGAGCATGAGATAAGGCCCATTCCAATCAATAAAAATCATTTAATTCACTCGTATGACCCTCGTCATGCTACATAGTGCTTCGCTTCGCCATTGATTCAAATTCCATTAAACTTGGATTTGGCTTTTCTGTCGTTTGGCGAGTTTCCATGTTTATCACTCCGTTTATTCCTCAGAGTTTTACCCGGCTGCTGAGATGGAAGTTGTTTTTGCTTTTAGGGAGTGGCGCCTTTTTTTGGTGGGGTTACAGTGCTTACCAACTCGACCATACTCTCAATCAACAAATTGCCAAACGCGCCGAAGTACAGGCCAAGCAATTAGCGATTCAACCTGAGTTGTTAGCGTTTTTCCAACAGCAAAACACCGAGCAAATCGCAGACTGGGTTGCCAACGTTCAACAGGTGTCGGATGCTGATTTCATCACTGTTAGTGACAAAAATGGTATTCGATTGGCACACCCTATCTCTGAGCGAGTTGGTCTGCCGGTTGTCGGTGGCGATATCCAAGCCGCACTAGAATCGGGGGAAAGCTATCTGTCGACGAGTGTCGGGTCAATGGGTCCATCGGTCCGCTACATTGCTCCTATTGTGATCGACAATAGGGTTGTGGGTATGATCAAAGTGGGCTACCTGCTGGACACCTTGTCGATTTGGACGTTCGAACGCATTCAATCGCTGCTAATCGTCGGTGCTGTGTTGCTGTTTTTATCGAGTTGGCTGGTTAAGCGAATCACTGATGCGGTAAAGTCGGAAATGCAAAACTTAGAGCCTTGGCAACTTAAACAATCTCTAGATACCCACAAAGCCGTGTTAGCGGGTGCGAATGAAGGCATCATTGCCACCGATAAACGACAGAACATCTATTTGATAAACGCTTCGGCGAGGAAAATGTTTCAGCTCGGAGATGACATCGCGTTACCAATTCAAACTAACCAGCTTGCCTTTCCTCAACTGCCGCAACTGCTAACAAAGCCTGACTTTACTGATAAGTTGGTAGAGAGCAATGGACTGAATCTTGTCATCACTAAAGTGTCTTTGGAAGGTGAAAACAGCGGTGTGGTTTTTACCATACGCAAACAGCACGAACTGCAAAAGCTCTCGGAAACACTAAGCCAAGTCAGCCAGTATGTTGATGGGTTACGCGTTGCGCGTCACGAGCATCGCAACAAGCTCTCCACCATTGGTGGCCTGCTGCAGATGGGCAAATCTGATAAAGCGCTTGAGATGACACTGGCGCTCTCAGAGCAGTCGCAAAAAGAGCTCGAATTACTCAAACCTTTGAAACATCAACCTGAGCTATCGGCATTATTGCTGGCAAAATTACAGCGTGCAGAGGAACTAAAAGCGGATATGACGTTGCGCATTGATAGCGATTGGTTCCCGCTACCAAGCAGACTTTCCTCAGTCCAATTGTGCGCCATGGTTGGCAATTTACTGGACAACAGTCTTGATGCGGTTACCGAGATAACCGACTTCCGGCCTCGAAAAATCTCGATTGAACTCTCTGAACTGCCAAATGAACTGCGTTTGCAAGTGACCAATAATGGCCCCAAAATCTCGCGCGAGCTTTGTAAACTCACTGAAATTGGGATGAGCACTAAGCTGAACACAGCAGGCAACGCGTCCGAACGCGGGATTGGTTTGTATTTGGTGCAAACCATTTTAAATTCGTGCGATGGCTATATGGAGCTGGACTCGGATGAGAAAGAAACCGCGTTCACCCTTTATGTTCCCAAGGAGACGTACCTATGAAGATCCTCATTGTAGAAGACGATTGTCAATTGGCTGAGATGCACGCTCACTTCGTCGGGAACATTCAAAACTGCGAAGTGGTCGGGATTGCCACAACCATTCAACAAGCGAAGGACATGACTCAATTTGTCGACATTGACCTCGCGTTGGTCGACAACTTTTTGCCAGACGGACTGGGCATTGATTTGGTTCTTCATTGGTTAGCGGACGCCAAACCCATTCGCAGTATTATCGTTACCGCAGCCAACGATGCCGGAACCATCAATACCGCATTGATTCGCGGTGCTTTCGACTACTTGGTTAAGCCCATAAACTATCAACGATTGACCGAATCGATTAAGCGATTCAAAGAATACAAACTGGCGCTCACCCAACACAGTAAGTTCCAACAACATCAACTGGATGATGTGTTAAATCAGCATACTAAAGCTTCAGAACACGTTGATGAGTTCTTAACCAAGGAATTGTTATCCCTGTTCCCTCATGGTCATACAGAATTGTCATCTGCCGAGGTCGCTCTTCAACTCAATGTCAGTAAAAGCACCGCTAGACGCTATTTAGACAAACTGGTGGAACGTCGATTGTTGAACGCCTTTCTCGCCCATGGAAAAGTTGGCAGACCGACAAGGTTATATTGTCGCCCCTCGCCCTCAGAGTAAGTTGAATAGTGTTGTTACGTAAACAGGTTGCAGCCCTGCTAGTTTGCGGTGACATACTCACTTAACCTGCCGTTGCTGTCTTCACTGGCTATTTCGAATTGGTATTCACCAACAGGCAAATCAAACTGCCAGCCCGTTTCGGTACCCGCGACTGCGATCTCTCCCGTCGCGCCGGTAGTTTGATTGGTCCAGCGGACTCGATAACCCGCCACGTCTTGAGCCATTAACGCTGAGCCATCAACACGCGTATCGGGCATTTCCCAATCCAGTTGATAGCTTTCCACTTCAACCGCAGCACTTGGACTCGCTGAGTCTCCACCCTCACCACCACAAGCCAAAAGATAAACAGAGCTAAGACAAACTAACACTAATTGGAATTTTCTCATTGCTAAACTCCCGGTGGATGCAATTGATAGACAAGGAAAAGCGGAGGACGGGCATAATTGGTCAGACGGTCTGCATTTTTGATGGCGATGTATAGTTCACCCGTTTGCGCGTTATACGCACCGCCTTTGATGTTATCAAACCCTAAGCTGTCAAACTTGCCGTAGTCATAAGGCCTTACTTCCCAGGGTTGCATTTCCCCGTTTTTCACCTTGATCAGGTCAGTGACTTGCCACAACCAGTAGTAACCGTAATTATCGCTAGGGTCAAAACTACAAGGGCCACCGCACACATTGCCGTTAGTTTGCGTGGCTTTGTATCCGATGCCCGATTCATGCCCACCGGAACTGCCTATGGTGAGATAAGTGTTGGTTCCCGGAATGATCATGCCAAATGCCGCTTCACTAATAGAAGTCCATAGCTGGTTTTGTCGGTCGTGGTTATAGAGAATGGCTTCGGTATTCACAGCAAGATCTGGGTATAAGTTTGTATCGTGCAAGAATTTTGCCCTTGTTAGCGGAAAATCCAGCAAAGCCGTGGTTTCGATTTCACCTTGGGTTTTGGTCATCATGCTCGCTTCCGGAGACCATACAAATGCTGAAGGCCCCATAGAAAGACGACTGTGTATGGAGCCGTGCGCGTGGCCCGCGATATGGGTTCCGCCTAGCTCGGCTTGCCATTCTGCTGGTATCTCGGTAATCCAGCCCGATGCGTGCGCTGCACCTTGCAATTGATATGGACCATAAATCGGCGTCGTGGCAAGGTCATTAGCCGCAACAAACCGAACTGATGTATCCGTTTCTCCTCCACCAGCGTCATACCAGTTCATGTAATTCACGATAAGCTGGCCATTTAATTGCAGCATACCGGTCACTTTAAAATAGTGCTCAATTCCTGTGTCAACGCGTGCGGTTTTGTGGAAAGGAGCAAAGTTTTGCAGAGCCGTGTCACCCACCACAAAGTCACTCGGATTTCGGCTGTTCACTATGGAAGGGATGGCAAACTCAGCAATGCCTTGCTCGTAATCATGCCCAACGATAAACAAAGACTGATTGTCTGCGTTAAAGGCGATCACCGCCGGGGAATAATTCAAATTAGGGTGGTCAGAATCACCAAATCGAGCGGATGACAAGCGAAAACCACCCAAATACTCCAATTGCGACATTTGCCAAAGCGGAAATGAACTGGTGTTTGCAGAGACAGTTTGGCATGAAGAATACAGATAGTCCCCAGACCAGCTCGAAAGCGACCCGTTCTCACATTGTCTCGATTGTGTCTGGCTGAGACAACTGCCGCCACTCGTTACCGTTGGCGATAAATAGCGCACTCGAGTTTGCTGTTCTTGGTTTCTCAGTGTTCCACCAACGAGATTACAGCCCGATTGAGTAGTAACTGCCGTACTTTCTTCCTCTGACTCGCTGGTATTGCATCCAACTAAACCGACCAATACACTCACCAGCAAACAAATTGGACTTCTACCCCGCAGCTTTCTATGGGTCAAAAAGCACTGAGGAACCATATTACTGCCTCACTCGGGGCCGCAAAGGTTTTACTCGGAACGTCTTTGGTGGCATAGGCGTAATCGGATGAGCAGACATAACCACCAGATCGTCAATGGCATACCAATCCTCATAACGGCGAGAGTCAGGTATCCTTTTGTCAATATAATCGTTGCCGCCAAGTTTAACCGCGTTCCAACCCACCATTTTTTTAGCATCTCGCCCCATCCAGGGAATGCGATAATTGGCAAAAACCAATTGGCCATCAATCCACTGCTCGTAAATCCCATCGGTTGCGCCGGGAGCTGAGTTCATCTTTACGAAGAATTCCATTTTGCGCCAACCGGTTTTACTGCTGTCGCCAAAAAACTCTGTGGGGTGAATCATGCCGTGAGCCCCGCCTTCTGGAATGAGTTTTCCAGACAACATGCCATACAATTTAGTATTGGGATTGTCGACTTTTCGGTCGTTATTGAGATCACGAATGTTGTTGTCAAAATTAAGGCTCATGTCGCCGCTCAACATCTCTCGTGGCAAACTGCGGATCGGTTCACTGTCAAAATAATAGTGTTCCCAAGGTGGATAGCCGCGCATCCAGATTGTGTTTCTCAATCCATAATCGTTATGCACGTAGTTCCAGCCAGCAATCGGGCCATTAAAGCCATCTCGAAAGCCTCTAAAAATCTCGTAACCCTCGCCCCAAGAGTGAAGAATTCGAAATATTTTGGACAAGGATTTAGGGTGCTCACTATCTGGCGCCCATTTAATGTAAAACGAGGCGTAGATTTGTCGGTACTCTCGATCGAGACGCTTTGCCAAAATTCCGTCTGACCACCATTTCCAATTTGGAGTGGATTTGGCGTCGCGGTAGAACACCACAGACTTTTGTCCAGACCGCGCTTTGCCAGGAAAAGCGCCAATTTCGATTGATTCATGGCGATCGTCATCACCCATTGACGGAGCATAGGCGGGGTCAGTTCGAATCACACTCCAATTGGGCGGAGCTATGTTTCCATGTGGTCTCTGCCCGACCGCCCTAAATAGCCCAGCAACCCATTCGGGTTGCTGTTCAAAATCTTCACTGAAGATGACTTTAGACTGTGCCGAAACACTGATGATCGTTGAGACAAATACGCCTACTGTCATCAAAGTGTTGGAGAGCTTCATTGTTTTACCCAGCGTCGTTTATCGTATGCAATCTGCTTTATATTATTGGTTTGATTTCATATTTGTTAAATGTTGGCAAAACAACTTATGGGAGCGCGTCACAGTTATCTCAAATCTTTGATTTTGATTCAAAAACGCCAAATACTGAATCGAGATCACAAGACATTTCGCCAGGGCGCGTGAAAAAAACAGGATGTAACTAGGGTTTGTAGACCGTACAATCCCTGCTTCAACATTGTCATCCTTTTTTTAAGGTTTGTGAAGGCAGCTCGCCAAACAACTTTTTGTAATCACCAGAAAAGCGGCCAAGCTCAAAAAAGCCCCACTGCATTGCAACGTGAGATACTTGAGTGAATTTAGCATCACATATTGAGAGCTCTTTTTTTACTTGATTGAGTCGATAAAGCTTGGAAAATTGCATTGGAGACACCCCGATCCTATCTCTAAAGCCGTATTGCAAATTGCGCTCACTTAAACCCGAAACCGCGCACAGCTCGTGCATAGCGGGCAGATTCTGGGCATTTTCTCTGATGTAATCTAATGCCTTTTGCACGCCATGGGTCTTTTGAAATTGAATTTTAGACTCTTTTACGCCGGTTTGAGAGGGAATAAAGCTTTGCAATACAGCATCAAATAATCGGTCAGACCATAACTTTGTCACCATATGATGACCGACTAGAGACGGTGAATTTGATAAGTTTGAAGATACTGTAGCCAAGGTTGAGCGAAGCTGTTTCAAGGATTCAGGGTGCGTCCCTCGCACATCACTGGTTCGCCACTTCATTGGCATGTCTATGTGTTTGAGCTGAGATAGTTTTCGATGAAAGTCGTCCACATTAAAAACGACGGTCATACCCTTCACTTCAGACAAAAAATTTGCTTCCCAAGCCTGCCGCGAAATATGAAAAAAATTGTCGTACAAATTATGTTGACCAAAAATTTTCCCTTGGCTTTTAGGAGAAGAGACAAGAGCAATGGACAGCGTATCGGGTCTTGGAACACCTTCCGTAAAACACCCCGTCGTGTGAGACTCATTTAAAACTCGAATGCCTTGGAAAAAGTAATCTGTAAACTCAAAGCTCGCATCCCCGGGAGTTAACTGGGTGTACCCTCGGTTGTAATCTGAGGTAAATTTGGTCAGCTCGTTTAAATCACGTGTAGAAATTGAACGCAAACCGAAAGGTACATTAAGAACTGGTGACGGTTTAAAAGTGCTTCTCTTCATCGCTCAATAAGTCGCTATCAATCTCAAAATGTTGAACCCACTAAATGACATTCAGTTTGTGAATCTAAACTCGCTAACCTTCAACTTATCCGGCTTCCAACGGCACTTTCGCCAATGAATATTCATGTCTAATCCGAGAGTGAACATTCAGATTTGTCAATTTATTCAATGTCTGAGTTACACAAAGATTCTTGTGCCATTGTTACGACCACAAAAAATAAAGGCACGAATCCACTGGCACATTCTGGGGCAACATCTCATTATTTATATAATTAATAATAAGTTTTCGTTTTTTGCATACTGGTTAAAACAACGTTTTGATAAGCTTTTTCAAATTTTTTCATGCGCTCCTACAAAAAGCACAAAAAACCATAAACCGCATGAATATCTAGAGGAAGACGTACTATGAGCTCTGCGTTTGTAGCAAGGCAACCTATCCTTGACCGCAACAAAGAAATCTTTGGCTATGAATTATTGTTTAGAGATGGCGAAAACAACGCTTTTCCTAATATCGATCCTGACCAAGCGACAAGTCGATTGATTGCCGATCAGTTTTTTCACGACTCAGATTCAATCTTGGACAATCGATTAGGCTTTGTAAATTTCCCCTATAAAAGCATGATCAACTTATTACCAGGCTTGTTGCCTGCAGATAAAGTAGTCATCGAAGTTCTAGAGGATTGTCCGCCTACACCCAAGTTGCTTAACGCCATTCGTTCGTTAAAATCTGATGGTTACACTATAGCGCTCGACGATTTCATACCGACACCGGAATGGCGCGATTTTTTGCCCTACATCGACATCATCAAGTTTGACATTCAACGATTGCCTCTCGAAAAAGTTGGCAACTTTGTCTACAAACTCAGTGACAGTAAAATCCGATTTCTCGCCGAACGAGTTGAAACCCATCAAGACTTTATGCACGCTCATGACCTTGGCTTTCACTATTTCCAAGGCTACTTCTTCAGTAAGCCGGAAGTACTGAAAACCACCACGATTTCACCCACGCAACGAGCGGTCGTCGAGTTGTGCCAAGAACTCGCGCAGCGCCCTTTGAATTACCGTTCAATTGAAAAACACTTTGCTACAGATGTATCGTTGTCCTACAAACTATTGCGGTATGTGAATTCAGCAAACATTGTCAGCCAAATTGAATCTTTAGGGCAGGCATTTGCCTTCTTGGGTGAAGACAAGCTTAGGAAGCTAATATCATTGGTGGTCATTGCATCGGTGTGCGAAGAAAAGTCAGAGTCTTTACACTTACTCTCTATTCAACGAGCGCGTTTTTGCGAATTAATAGCGCAAAAAACCTCTACAGCCGTCAATCAATCACAAGCATTTTTGGTTGGCTTGTTGTCTCTGCTTGACGCGCTATTTGATACCACGTTTGACAACATTGTTGGCAGTATCCCGCTTGAAGAAGATGTTGAGCTTGCCTTACTTGGCCAAGACAATACGTTGCGCTCGATCCTAGACCTTGCCATTGCCTATGAAAACGCAAATTGGGTGGAAGTGTCCAACCTGAATGACGACCTAGACATCATAGACTCGGACTCTAATGACTGTTTCGAACAAGCGCTGATTTACTCATCGAGCCACAGATAGTTGTGCCAATAAACCCTCGAGACTGAACTGCTAGTTCAGTCTCTCACTTTTTGAACTGCCCCAATCACACAATACTGCATGCCTAGTCACTGCCTGTCTTATATTCTAGTAGAGTCTTTACAATACAGTCGTTTAATCAAGGGGCGATGATGCAAATTCAAACCGTCAACCAGTCCGAAGCCATAAAACTGTCGAGTATTTTCAAAGAGATGGAGCGTTATTACTTTGGTGTTAACGTGGCGAGTGATAAAGAAATCGATCAGTACTTGATGCAACGATTGTTTGCTGAACATTCTGGTGTCAAGGTCATCGCCGCTTATGATGATGAAACCGTGTTGGGGTTGGCAACGTATTCCGTTTTGTATCCAGCACCAAGGTTATCCGGCCAACTCTTCATTAAAGATTTGTTTGTGGCTTCGGCGGCAAGAGGACAAGGAGTAGGCATTGGCCTTATGCAGCACTTAGCCAAGCTAGCTGTGAACTGGGATTGCTTACGCCTCGATTGGACCGCAGAGACGACTAATCCCAAGGCTGGAGAATTTTACCGAGCCATTGGTGCAACCCACATCCAGGAGAAAGAATACTTCCGATTTGAGGGGGAAAGGTTAAAGCAATTTGCAGAGGCGGACAGCTAGTCATCCAATATGATATACAACACTCCACATTGTGAAGCGTTGTATCGTTTTACTATTTACTACTCTACACAAAAACGTGATTCTTCATCATAGCCAGTCACCCATTCAATTTCTTGCAACTCAATAGGTCTAGGATTACTTGGCCGCGTAACATCCGTTAATTGCCAATTGCAAGAGTTTGCTGCGTCCCCTGCAATCAGCTTGTAAGCATGATCTTTCTCGGGAGAGAACCTAAGATTCACTAAGCACTTATTTTCGTCCAAAGCATGTTCAGTGTAAATATATTGAAGTGTAAGTGGCCCACTCGCCCTTACTGTATGAGTTTCACTATTTCCTTTCCGAATATCTCCAGAAACCCTACGTCCTTTACACTGATACGACTCTTCATAATAAGCAATATTCAACCATTTTGAACCAGAATTTTGATATTCGATAGTCGCTGTTGGTCCAGATTCAGGTTCATCATAACCCACTGAACAACCGGCTAATACAGACACCATACCCAGACAAATCAACGTTTTGTTGTTAATCACACTTACCCCTTGTTTGCGTTATAGAAAACCAAATCTCGACCTAGTTAACATGTAACTATCGGTTATTCTCTACACAATATGTAAGTCTGCGAGCTAATAGATAGTTTTTATATTTCAGTATTGATTGCTAAAACCAACCTCAAAATAATCGATAAATTTAAATTCTCAGTACTTTAGGGCCATATATGAAGACCTATTCAATGTTTGTCACCGCAACTTTTCTCGCTGTTGTATTAACTGCTTGCTCATCGTCAAATCCAACATTTCATCTAAAAACCGAGCAACAACAAATGGATGAACAATTAGCTGAAGTGTGGATACCATATCTGTGGCTAACAGAGACAAATGGCGTCGAAACGCCGAGACTTCAGAAAGTTCATTATGTAAAAGCTGGAGACACTGCGTTGGTTTTGTCAAAAGAGCCCGATTCGAGTTCTTTTTCTTCCAGCGGCTATACCTTAACAACCACAACCTATTATGAGGCGTTAATGAACGTAACACTGGAGGCGGGGAGAACTTACTTAATTGACACAGATAGAGTGAACAATGTTCGACAAGTTGTCGTTAGAGATCTCGGCAAAGATTACACTCTTCCCCAAGTAGAACTGATCTCTCAAAGTGACTATGTTTATGAAATTCAACGTGCCAAAAAATTGGGCCAACAAACTGAGTTTACGCTAAGTGATGTAAAGTAAAAACGTAGTAACTAAAAGGTAGCTATTAGTCATTTTTTGTCTTCCGCATAGCCATTGAAACACAACCCGCTAAGCGCCCAGTATTTGTATATCTACCAGCGTATACTAGCTAAGTGAGTTTACAGTGTAAAAAGCCGCTCAGTGAGCGGCTTTTTTTGATGGCTTGTACCGTCCTAAATAAGGTTGACACATTCCCAACATGAAATTGGAGAGTGTCATGAAATCAACAAGTAAACGAACCCAGCGAGATTATTCTCTTGCCTTTAAATTGGCGGTTGTTGACCAAGTAGAAAAAGGAGAAATGACCTATATACAAGCCCAAGAGCGATATGGAATCCAAGGTCGGTCCACGGTCTTGGTTTGGCTTCGTAAGCACGGTCGTCTAAATTGGTCTAAAGGAATAGAGAAACCAAACACAGTAGGTAATGATATGTCTGATTCTCCTTCTGCTCATACTCCTGAACAACGAATAAAAGAACTCGAACAACAACTTGAGGAAACTCAACTGAAAGCGGACTTCTTTGAAGCGGTCGTAAAAGTCATGGATAGAGATTTTGGAGTTCGAATCTCAAAGAAGCGCAAAGCCGAGTTATTAAGGAAAAAACGCTCAAAAGACTCACAGTGACGAAAGCTTGTCAGTTTATTGGCATTACTCGGCAGGCATTTTATAAACGTTGTACGTCAGAGCGTCAGCGAATTCGGAAAGAGCAGTCTGTCATTGGGTTCGTCAAAGAGCAACGGATTCAACATCCTCGCTTGGGAACTCGCAAGCTCAAACACTTACTCAGTCAACATAACATTGATGTAGGACGGGACCATTTGTTCTGTTTGCTAAAACAACACCGTCTATTGGTCCCCAATCGTAGGGCTTATCATCGAACAACCAACAGCCATCATCGGTTTCACTGCCATCCAAACTGCATCAAAGAAGGCATGGTTCCAACGAAACCGGAGCAGCTGTGGGTCGCTGATATTACTTACTTGGCAACGCAAACAGGAAATACCTATCTCAGTTTAATCACCGATGCCTACTCAAGGAAGATAGTTGGGTATCATCTCGATGACAATATGAAGACACAAACAGTGAAGCGCGCGTTCCTGAAGGCCTTGAAAAATCGACGCTACGAGGGTGAGCTTATTCATCACTCTGATAGAGGTATTCAATACTGCGCTGAGGAATATCAGTCATTACACAGAAAATATCATGTGAGGTGCTCTATGACAGATGGATATGATTGTTATCAAAACGCTCTAGCAGAAAGAGTGAACGGCATCTTAAAGATGGAGTACTTACTGAGTAAGCCGAATGACTTGAATGAAGCAAAGAAAATGGTTGCCGAGTCGGTAAAACTCTATAATGAACAGAGACCACATACAGCTTTAAATTACAAAACGCCCGATGAAGTTCACCGAGCGTTTTAACCAAAAGTGTCAACCTATATCAGGACGGGACAGCTAGTTCGACAGAGATTCACCGGGTCTGGATATTTTTAGTACATCATCCAAGCGCCAAGCTCCATTTTCGTAAACGAAGTCAATTTTCTCAAACCGATCTTTAAAGCTGTATCTTCCAGCAGTCTTTATCACGTTTACACTGTCATATTCATGCATGGTTTTACGAAATCCGCGTTGCGTGTTCATTGAACCAGCAATATAAGACAAGGTCATTAAGCCGCTCAATGCACGATCCCGCTGCTTATCTTTGATCAAGGTGCTCACCACGTTGCGTCGATAATGCTCACTAAACAATGCGCTGAATTCTTTTTTGTCTTTCGAATAGTTGTAAGCATAGTGACTCCAATAGGCCAGTACCTGTTCAAAGGATAAAGACTTGTCCGTTAGCTCACTAAATGGCGTGTGGGAATCAGTAAAAAATGCCTGATATTCAGTATCGACTTTTTGATATGACTGATCCATCAGTGTCACCAAATGCTGAACATAGTCATCACCCATCTTGGATGCCATATGTTTGGCATCCTCGATTGCAGTTCCCGTTTGGGACCATGATTTATTGGAATTTAGAATGTCTTTGAGCTGTGTTACCACTGCTTTGGTTCGTTGTTTGCGCTCTTGGTTCGTTAAATGGGCGAAGGATTTATCGGCTCGGTTGGTTTCTCTAAAATCTTCAGAAAACTTATTGATGTAAAATGACTCTCTATGAAAATGATTCCAAGCACCTGAATATCGATCGACATGATGCTCAAAATCTTCCGGCGCCATAGCTGGGAACTGTTCGGCACCAGCTCTGTCATTAAACTCCAAGTGTTCCACAGCCGGCATTATGTCTCTCAATACCGCAAAATTGCCTTCCCTTGTGGCTGTTGCACTTGGGTCATTTTCAATTTTTGCTTGATATAGCTTGGCAACCGCTTGGACTTCTGGGTGGTTAAGCAATTTTTCATATTCGTAAAACCCACAAAACCGCGGACACAAAATAGTCGCGATATGCGTGGTTGCGTTAATTTTCGTAGAGCGGGTTTGGTTGTGAATCGACGCTCGGTACAGCTCAATTGGAATTTCAGTCGTAGGGAGCATGACACTCACTTCGACACTTTCAAACTTATGCTTAGACACCAAATCCTTGTCGTCGATACAAATACTCTGTGATTCACTAACTGGCGTACGGTCAAAATCGACCTGAAATACGGCGCCTTTGGCTATCAACTGTTCTGGTAAATCAGTTGTGAGCGCCAACTGACAAGTATTGGCAACGGTTGGGAATGCTGCAACTAAAGCCAACATCATGACTATCTGCTTTTTCACTCTGTCTATCCTATTTTGGCTACTTTCTATGTGCGACTAACACACTTGTTATTGTTTGCTTAGCGAATTTTCAGCGCTAGGCGCAAGCGTTTGGAGCGCTCAGCTCCAAGTTGCCGCATACGCTACTTATCCCATAACCACAAGTCGAGTTTTTAGTCATATGAGAAGTCAAATCGTGAAGTCAGTTCACTCTAATTAGCTCTGTCTGTTCTCCTTCTTGGCTATTTTTTGCAAGTAATTGTCTCTGATAACGGACAAATTCGCTTTGTCTAACAGGTCAAATAAACACGCTATGAACGCGGTTATTTTTTGAGCCAAATCTCAATATCTGGAAGATGGATTGATCTTTTTTTCGGCACCAATTAAAAATGGGAACGTTCCCAATTCGAGTTTCACGACGAAATCAAACTGATAAATTACTGATTAGAATCGTGAATCCTTGTGGCTACCGGTGGGGTTTAGGGTGCGGCAAGAAGTCTTGGGTGTTCTTAACTTTATCAAGGAGCACGAAATGAAATTCAATAAGATAGTTGGCTGCCTAGTGGCAAGCGGCTTAATGTTTGGTGGAGCAGCGCAAGCAGACGATCACGACTTGTCGCTTGTGGTTAACTTGGTTGACGCTCATGTCAAAAACTTCAACCCGTACAACGATGCAGTCGGCCACTTCTTTGCGACAGACTTTATCTATGAGCCGTTGTGGATTCCAAACATCGCAAACGCCGATAACCCCATTCCAGTTCTCGCCACCAGCTATGAAATTGGCGAAGATCTCAAGAGCGTGGTATTCAACCTACGCAAAGGTGTGAAGTGGTCCGATGGTGAAGACTTCAATGCTGACGACGTTGTATTTACCATGCAACTTAAGAAAGAGCACCCGACGTACAATATTCGCGGCCTGCATTGGTACGATGCAGAAACCGGCAAAGGTAATGTAATCGGTGTTAAAAAATTAGACGATTACCGCGTTCAAATTGACTTAGAAAAAGGCAACGCACTGGCATACTTAGGCTTAGGTTCAGTTTATCCGTTACCAGAACACATCTGGAAAGACATTAAAGATCCTGTGAATCACCGTAACGAAAATCCAGTGGCAACGGGTCCGTTCACAAACATTGCGCACTTCTCACCAAACCTGATCCGCATTTGTAAAAACGAAGCCTACTGGCAGCCTAACTTGCCACAAGTTAACTGTCTAAAATTCCCACAATACTCTGGTAATGCTCAAGCTCAAGCAGCTGGTGCCGTGGGTGACATTGACTGGATGGGTGTAGGTATCCTAAATACCAAAGCATACACGTCTAAGAGCAAAGACACTAAGTTCTGGTACTCATCTGCAGGAACCATCAATCTACAGCTCAATACCACCAAAGCACCATTTAACAACCTTGAATTCCGTCGTGCGATGAGTGTGGCGATTAACCGCCAAGATCTGCGTGATTTCGCCACCCAAGGCGCTGCTGCAGAAGTTCACTACCCAATCGGCAGTTCGGAGCTCTACAAGAGCTGGTACGACTCAGAAAATCTAGAGCAGTACAAATACCTGATGGAGTACAACCCAGATCTAGCGAAGAAAATCCTAGATGATGCGGGCATTGTCGATAAAGACGGTGACGGCTGGCGCGACATGCCAAACGGCGACCCAATTAAGTTTAAGATCTCTGTCCCTAGCGGTTGGACTGACTGGGTAAATGGCGCAATGCAGATCTCTGAGAACATGAAAGACATTGGCGTAAATGCCATGCCGCACACACCAGATGCGAACGCTTGGTTTGAGACCGTGCCACGCGGTGACATGGACGTATATTACGCGTGGAACCACGTCAATGCTGTTCCTTGGGGTACGTACAACGACTACTTCAACCCTTCAGATATGAAAGAAGGCGCGGTCACACTTCAAGCACTACATAGATTTGAACTGCCAGAAGTAAAACAAAAGCTAGACCAATTCACCCAAACTGCTGACCAAGCGATGCAGAAGAAGCACCTAGCACGCGTTCACGAGTTAGTGGCTGAAAATCTACCAATCATTACGCTTTATGCAGCACCAGGTTGGTACCAATACAGCACCGCTCGCTTTGAAGGTTGGGTTACACCAGAAAATCCTTACCTAAGACCTATGGTTCACGGTGGTTACCCAGAGCGTTGGGCACACGTGCTTAACCTAAAACCTAAGAAATAACTCCACGATATTGAGTTCCAATTAGTTTGGCGGTCTTCGGGCCGCCACAACTTTCAATTTGATTAAACCGTAACTTTCTACGGAGTTGTCGTTATGAAATTTATTTTGACCAGACTTGGGTTTTACCTGAGTGCATTTTGGGTCGCGATTACACTTAACTTTTTGCTGCCACGTTTAATGCCCGGCGATCCCGCTACGCATTTGTTCGTCAGCTTGCAAGGTAAGATGAGCCAAGAGTCTCTTGAGCTAATCAAAAAAGCCTATGGCATGGACGGTACCCTTTGGGACCAGTACCTACGCTATTTAGGCAAAATATTCCAAGGCGATTTTGGTGTATCTACCACCAACTTCCCAGCCCCGGTAAGTGAAACACTATTCTACGCGGCGGGTTGGACGCTATTCCTTATGGGCATCGCGATTACCATCTGTTTTTGCTTTGGTATGTTCATGGGGATTCGCGCTGCTTGGGGCCAAGGCCAGCCTTTTGATGCGTTTTTCACACCATTCAACGTGATGCTTTATGCTTTCTCGCAGCCAGTTATTGCTCTGCTACTTTTCTATTCGGTGTGTTTCCATTTGGAATGGTTCCCGCTAGGCCGCGCCCATGACCCAATGTTAGTGCCCGGCTGGACATGGGAGTACATCTCCAACGTCGGCTACCACGCCGTCGTGCCACTTGCCACCATCATCATTGTTGGTATTGGTAACTGGCACTTAGGCATGCGTAACACCATGATCAACTTGCTTAACCAAGAGTTTATTACGATGGCGCGTGCCAAAGGGTTGAGCGAACGACGCATTAAATACCGCTACGCTGCACGTAACGCGCTGCTACCTCAAATTACTTCTTTGGCATTGCAGTTTGGCTATATGCTGGGTGGTGCCTACATCATTGAAGTTGTCTTCAACTACCCCGGTCTCGGTAAGTTCTCGCTAGCCGCTATAGAAGCCCGTGACTACTCGTTTATTCAAAGTCAGTTATTGCTCGTCACGTCATGTGTACTGATTGCTAACCTAATTTCGGATCTTCTCAACGTTCTTCTAGATCCTCGTCTTCGCTATGCAGGTGCAAAATGAGTATTGAACAACTAAAACACGATCTTAAACTCGATCGCAAACCAAGACTAACTTGGCTACCCGCTCCTTTGCGAGTGTTTTTCTTAGACAAAAAAGGTGTGATTGGGCTTATCATGCTGCTCACCGTTGTGACAGCGTCACTTATGGCACCAGTATTAGCTCCTCATGATCCCGGTCGTCGAGCAGGCGGAATGCACGAGCCACCAAGTGCCGAGCACTACTTAGGCACGACGCGTATGGGTAAAGATGTCTATAGCCAACTCTTGTACGGGGGAAGAACCTCGTTAACCGTCGGTTTTGTGGCCAGTATTCTGTCGGTCAGTATCGCTATCTTAATTGGCGTTTCAGCAGGCTACATGGGAGGCAAGACAGACGAAGTATTGAGTTTCTTCACCAACGTCATGCTAGTCATACCCGGGCTGCCACTGATCATCGTACTTGCCAGTTTCTTTGATGGAGGGGCCAGTCCGTTTGTCATTGGCTTGGTATTCGCCTTCACGGGCTGGGCTTGGTCAGCTCGGGTGCTTCGCGCCCAAACCATGACCATAAAAACCAAAGAATTTATTACTGCTGCTGAGTTAATGGGTGAAAGCAAACTGCGCATCATCTTAATTCAGATTTTCCCTAACCTACTTTCACTCACTGTGGGTGGATTTGTAATAGGCACCATCTGGGCAATTTTGGCCGAAGCCGGCCTAGAGTTTATCGGTATCGGTGACCCAAGTGCCGTAACTTGGGGCACCATGCTGTTCTGGGCAGAAAGTAACGAAGCCATCAGCTATGGCGCATGGTGGGAACTACTGCCACCAGCGGCAGCCATTATGTGGACCGGCGCTTCTTTGGTTTTGATTAACTTCTCGATTGACCAAATCACTAACCCACAACTTTCTACTAAGAAAAACAGCAAAAAAGTTCGCGCATTCTTGAAACAGCGAGGTATTGCAGCATATGAATAATTCAACTCCTGTTTTAGAAGTCAAAGACCTTTGTATTCACTATATAAGTCAAACGGACATTGTCGCGGCGGTGAAAAACGTCAGTTTTTCCATTGCTCCGGGTGAAGTTTTTGGTCTGGCTGGGGAATCTGGCTGTGGTAAAAGTACTATCGCATTTGCCATCTCTCGATTGACATCCTTGCCTGGTTTAATCAGTGGCGGCGAAATCTTGTTCCAAGGGCAAGACGTTTTAAAGCTCAATCAAAATGAACTCAATGCGTATCGCTGGGCGCAGACCAGTATGGTATTCCAAAGTGCCATGGACTCGCTCAATCCCGTTATTTCAATAGCGGAACAAATTTGTGATGCGATTCTGGCGCACCGAAACGTCACTGAAAAACAAGCATTGGCTCGCGCCAAAGAGTTGTTAGAACTGGTTGGTATCGACCCAGAGCGCATCCACGAGTTCCCGCATCAGTTCAGTGGTGGTATGCGCCAGCGTATTGGTATTGCGTTAGCACTAGTACTTGAGCCGAAGCTGATCATCATGGATGAGCCCACTACGGCTCTTGATGTTGTGGTTCAACGAGACATCATTCAGAAGATTTTTGAGCTCAAAGAGCAATTTGGCTTTTCTGTTCTCTTCATCAGCCATGATTTGAGCATGATGGCAGAGTTTGCCGATCGCATTGGTGTGATGAAAGAAGGTGTTTTGTTAGAAGTTGCCAAGGCTGACCAAATCTGGGTTAACCCGCAACACGACTACACCCGTAAGCTAGGCAGTGCGTTCTTGTCACTAAACAAAGCCAGCGGTTCAACACTGAGCACTATTACTGACCAAGAGCGTCAAGATACGCCCGTGCTTGAATTAAGTGGTGTAACCAAGCAATTCAAAACACGTGCTGGTTTGTTTAAAAGCAAGAAGTTCAAAGCGCTCAACGAGGTCTCATTCAAACTACGACGCGGGCGTGCCCTTGCCTTGGTAGGCGAATCAGGCAGTGGTAAAAGTACTTGTGCGCGTATTCTCTCTAAGGTTTACCAACCCACTAACGGAGAGATTTTGTACAAGGGCGAAAACGTTTGGAACATCAAATCGTCTAAGCAAAAGCGTGAGTACCAAAAAGCGGTACAGATGATTTTCCAAGACCCGTTCTCATCGTTAAACCCGACTCTGACAATTGGTTACCACTTACTGCGCCCACTGGAGATTCATTTCCCTGAACGCACTAAGCAACAAAACCAAGCACGAATTTACCAGTTGCTCGAATTGGTGGGCCTGTCTCCGGCAGAAGAAATGGCTGATCGCTACCCGCACGAGCTAAGTGGCGGACAAAGGCAGCGTGTGGCAATAGCGCGAGTTTTGGCAATTGAGCCAGACATTATTCTTGCTGATGAGCCGACATCAATGCTCGATGTGTCTCTGCGAACGGGTATTTTGAACCTGCTGCAACGACTAAAAGATGAACTCAATATTGCGTTTTTGTATATCACCCATGATATTGCAACCGCGCGCTATTTTGCCGAAGAAACCGCGGTACTGTATTCGGGCACGATAGTGGAATGGGGCGACAGCACCAAAGTTACGACCAACCCTCACCACCCTTATACCAGACTGCTATTGGAGTCGATTCCTGATCCTGATCGTCCAATTTCGGAGCGTTTAAAAGAAGGGCAAAGTCCATTAAGAGAGCTTTGGAAAAACTGTCGATTCCAAGAAAAACTTAAAAATGATGAAGCGATGCGCGTGGTAGAGGTGGAGCCTGACCACTTCATTCGCGAGTTTGAATCTCAGGAGCCAACACCACTGAAACCTTTGGTTGCTGAATCTGTGGAATCTGCATCATTTGTTTCCGAATCAAAACTAGACGTTGAAGCTCCAATCAACAAAGAGAAGCAGTTGGAAACCGCCGATTAATTCTTCTCACAACAACTCGCTCAACCTTGCAAGTTTTTCGAAGCGTTGAGCGAGTACTTCACCCTTTCATTCCCAAGCTAACTGAGGAAGAGTTCGCTCTTTGACTACCATGAACAAATTGTTGATCAATCATTTAGGTTATGACTTAGACCAGCCCAAAACCGCGGTGTTACAAACGCTTACGGGTACCTCGGCAAAAACGTTTCGCGTCCTCAAGTTAGAAAACGGGCAGCATATTGAAATTCACAACGGATTGGTCGAAACATCCGATTCGATCGACAACTGGCAGCTGGGCCAATTTGCTCATATTGACTTCAGTACAGTAAACCAAGAAGGCCAATACGTTATTGAAGCCGAAACAGAGAACGACACGGTTTGCTCAGAGCCATTCAACATTGGCGTTAACCTGATTCAATCACAAACGGTTTCTGAACTCCTTAGCTATTTTCAAAACCAGCGTTGCACGGGTATCTATCAAGAGACGGACGAGGCTATCCCCTTTTTCGGCGATACTCGCAATGAACGTGTCGATGTCCGCGGTGGATGGTACGACGCGTCGGGAGATGTTAGTAAGTACTTAAGCCACCTATCTTATGCCAACTTCATGAATCCACAGCAAACGCCAATGGTGGTGTGGAACCTACTGCACGCGTTAGACAGTCAGGCCACTTTTGGTGATGAGCTAAGTAATCAAATACAGCAAGAAGCACTGTACGGCGCGGATTTTTTAATAAGGATGCAAGACGAGGCGGGTTACTTTTACACCACCGTATTTGATAACTGGAGCCACGACCCGAGCATGCGCTACATCTGTAGTTATCAAACTCAACAAGGACACAAAAATCAACGTTGGCAAGCCGGTTATCGCCAAGGTGGTGGGATTGCGATTGCCGCATTAGCGCGCGCTTCCACACACAAACAAGGTGGCGAGTTCAGTTCAGAGCAATATCTGGCGGCTGCTATGAAGGGATTCCAACACCTTGAAGAGCATAATTTGCATTACTTGGACGATGGCAAAGAAAACATCATTGATGACTATTGTGCCCTACTCGCCGCAACTGAATTGTATGCGATTACTCACGACAACTTGTATTTAGTGGCGGCAAAAACGCGTCTCGAAAGCCTAATCGCAAGAGTTAGCGATGATTCAACATTATCTGGCTGGCTAAGAGCTGACGACAAAAGCCGTCCATACTTCCATGCTGCAGAGGAAGGGTTGCCAATTGTCGCTCTATTACGCGCAATTGAGATTGGCGTGACCAACCTAGAACAGCAGCAGAAAACCGAACTGGCGCTGCTAAAACAAGCTGAGTTCTACCTTGAGATTGGCCAACAGGTTCACAATCCATTCCTTTACGCTCGCCAATATCACCAAAATGTCAACGGCGAACGAAAACCGGCGTTCTTCTATCCACATCACAACGAATCTGGCTACTGGTGGCAAGGTGAAAATGCTCGTTTGGCTTCATTGAGCTGTGCCTTCACGATGCTAAATCAGCATTTCAAATCCAAAGGCAGAGCACTGCCTGAGATTGAAAGCTATGCCTGCGCCCAGATCAACTGGGTCTTGGGCTTAAATCCCATGGACATGTGCATGATGGATGGGCAAGGAAGGAATAACCCAGCCGCCTATGACCCCGACCATAAGAGCATTCGAGGTGGCGTGTGTAACGGTATCACCTCAGGTTTTAAAGACGAATCCGGTATTGATTTTGCCGCCACGGACGATCCAATGCACTCGTGGCGTTGGAGCGAACAATGGATTCCGCATGTTGCCTGGCTGCTACTCGCCATAGCAGTCAAGTAAGCTTCAATGAACGGAAAGCTAGACATGCTTAACATCACATTATTGAGGGCTATTACTCAATAAATACACAATAATATTGCTAGGATGCTCGGTTCTAGCACATCAAATGAGACAAATTTGGCCCAATGGTAACCATTAAACAAGTATCGCAGCTGGCAGGCGTTTCAAAATCTACCGTTTCTCGTGTGGTTGCGGGTAACGGCAGTGTGTCTGCCAAAGCACGCGCCAAGGTGGAAGCCGCGATTGAACAACTGGGTTACCGGCCAAACAACGTGGCACGCAGCCTTAAAAGCAATCGCTCCGATATGATTGGCGTGGTGGTGGTTGATTTATCGAGCCCGTTTTATGCACAGCTACTAAAAGGCGTGCAGAACGTTTTTCAAAATATCGAAAAAGACCTCATTGTGGCCAGCGGCTTTGGTCAAAAAGACAAAGAGCTGAAAGCCGTTGAATCATTAATCGACCGACGATGTGACGCGCTGGTGTTGTTTCTTGAAAGCGATATTTCTGCTGAAGAGATAAACCAACTCAACGTAAATAACATTCCCATTGTATTGATTGGTCGCGAAGATATTCCGGTCAGCTCTAGCTCGGTTCGAGTAGACAATACACTCGGCGGTTATTTTGCGGCAAGACACCTCATTGATCGTGGTCATCAGCACATTGTACACCTTGCCGGTCCGCAGCACTTTCGCGATGGCCGTGCGCGTCTAGAGGGTTTTTGGAATGCGGTTGCAGAAGCCAAATTAGATAAGTCCAACTGCCATGTGGTTTACGGAGAGTACAGCGATACGTCGGGCTATGAACTCACTAAATCTTTACTCGCGAATAACACCCAATTTACCGCAATTTGTGCTGGAGACGATGAAATGGCCGCCGGTGCGTATCAAGCACTGAGAGAAGCCAATATTCGCATTCCGGAAGATATCTCCGTAATTGGTTACGATGATAACTTTCATGCCAGACTCATGTACCCTGCCCTAACCACAGTGCGCCAGCCCATCATTGAAATGGGCCATATCGCCGCAGATATGCTTGTGGAGTTGTTTAAAGAATCGGCAGAACATCACGTGGTTCTAAAACCTGAGTTGATTGATAGAGACTCGATTGCGACTTTAAGTTAAGGCTGACGTGTCATCGACTGCATTTTTTCAACGCTTTTTCTCGATACATCAATTGATCGGCCATCTCAATCAATTCAGATAGAGTATGCTCTCTTATCAAACCTTTAGAGTGACCGCTGCTGAACTCAATATTTAACGATCGAACTCTGGGATTGCGTTTTAACTGACGCAGCAATTCAGCATAGACATTGTCACCACTGGTTTTAAACACCACGACAAACTCGTCTCCGCCATATCGAATACAAATGTCTTCAGGGCGAGTCGACTCTAACAAAGCCTCTGAAAACTGTCTTAACACCATGTTGCCGAAGGTATGCCCCATCTTGTCATTGATTTGTTTAAAGTTGTCCAAATCAAAAAACACCACCGTCGCCGCTTGGCTCTGATTGAGACTCATATGTAATTCACTCTCTAAACGAGCAAGGTAGTTATGAGAGAAAAGCCCAGATAACTTATCGTTAAAATAGTCTTTCGCGGCAATGTCGATGTGAGCACGAATGATATAAGTGATTATCATCACCAAGCGGGCTTCATTCGCCCGATTGGTATGAGTATCAAACGTTTTTTGGTATTCAAGCAACTTAATTAAGAATGAAATCGTAATGTAGAGAATATGAGTGTACTGGCCGCCATACTTTCTGACATAGTTTGCGATGTAAAGCGTGTCTAGGTCGGCCGTTTTTTTGCCTCCCAAGAAGAAGAAACACAGATCACAAAGGTAAAACTTCAGGTCCACGTCATTTTGCAACCCATCATTTGCACCACTAGGAGAATCATTAATTGAAGTGATGTGCTCTTCAATAAACCCATCCAAATTGCGGTTCAGCGCATTCATAGGCTCAGCGAGGTAATCCTCTCCTCCATCAATGGAATGAAACTAGACACATTTTGAGTTGAAACTTGTTCAAACTCTTGGCTAAGGTTGCCGTCAAAATCGTCCATAAAACAGAATTTCATATCCCAGCCAGGGTAAAGGCGACGCTCTATCTCTCCTTGACACAGAACGCGAATCTCATTGTGCCTGGTATCGACACTAATCCGTTCGTTAAACAGAAATTCAATGACGTCCTTCTCGCCTTCGATATATTGAAAAAACCGATTTCGAAAATAAAACAGAATACCTGTCACTTGGTTTTGTTGATTGAAGCGACGACTCGAATTCAAAACACTATTGATGTCGGTATCGACGTGCGGAGTGGTACTTGTGCTTTCGTAAACGATGCAGTACATGTTAGCCAACCAATTCTTCATTATTATTGTTAAACACTAGGCCAATACAAAACAATTTGCGTATCAAATACCGCGATAAATTGCATCAATTTGAGCTTAGTCGCGCCGATTCGCAACAACGAGAATTTTGTGGCTGAGATCCACGCTGAATAACCAATATAAACCATTAAAGTCTGGACACTTTTGGCCGTTACATTGCACACTAACAAAACGCCAAAAACCTAGGGGCATTGAACCCCAATATTGTCGAGATTGGATGTAACGACGATATGTACCCCTTTGTCACTACGAGAGGTTAAGTGACCATGAAGTTGTTTTCTAAAAAATCGAACGCAAATACCGTCGAAATCGACAAAGCAAGATTAGAGCAATTAGAGCAAATTGAGCGCCAGTTCAATGAATTTCAAACCAACAGCCCCGCCGGGTTTGCAGTGCAAATTCACAGTAACGCCTCTAACGTTCATCAGGCATCTAAGAACCGTTACGAGTCTATCCAAGATAGCCAAGAGCGTATCAACCACTTTATTCAACAGTCTTCAGACATCAAAACGCTGTCTTGTGAAAGCCACAAAATCTCCAGCCAAACCGCTGAAACAGCGGTGTTAACCATAGATAAACTGACCACGCTAACCGAACAAATTGAATCGTCTAAAGAGAAGATTTGTCAGTTCAGCGAGCTGTTGGAATCGCTAGAAGGCATTAATAAAAACGTTAGTCAGCTTGTTGATTCAATCAAAGATATTGCAGCGCAAACCAACCTACTTGCATTGAACGCGGCTATTGAAGCAGCACGTGCAGGCGAATATGGCCGTGGCTTTGCCGTGGTGGCAGACGAAGTACGCAAGCTGGCCAATACCGCTAATGAATCGGCTGAGAATATTGATGTTGAAATGGCATCCATTTCTAAGGTTTCAGAGCAAATCTTTGAAAAGCAGAAAGAAGTGGAAGAAGTCATAGTTTTGAGTTCCGATGTAACTGGCGAGACCATGACGGACATGCAAGAACTTATCGCTATTTCACAAGACAGCAAACAGTCGGTTGAATCGGTCATCACTAGTATTGATGCACAGCTGGAAGACTCTTACGCCATACAGCAAAGCATGACAGAGCTTGTAGAAGACACAAAAACTTCGATTGAGCTATCTGGTAACAACCACGAATTGGCAGGCAAAATTGTTAATTCTTTAGAGCAATTCGAAGCCCGTCACTAAGCATTCCGCAGCTGCAAAATTACCTGCCTCAAGAAGGGCAAAGTGCCCTTCTTGTTCTTTCTAATATGTTTGCCATAAGTCATCTACTACACCTTCATTATCCCCCCATTCAAGCACTGTATATTTGCACATGCTGATAAAAATTTAACCAATGTCCACTTTGTTTTAAAACGTGTGTCTAAAATAAGACAGTTGATATCTCTACCCTAGCCTTTTCATATTTTTTATCAATGAGTTAAGTGTTACTCTACGCCTATGTATCCACAAGCCGAGACCAATGCCTGTGGAAGGATTATATGGACATTTTGTCTTTGAATAATTGTTATGACATGACGAATCTCTAATGTGGATGAAACTACGAAATCTGTCATGTATTGAACGCTGCCAAATAGCTCTGAGCTAAGAGCCAAAAATGGCGAATATTGAGTCTTTTCATGCTAGCCTTGAAGAGCTTCAGGCGTCCAATAATACGCGAGCGATTCATAGGAACACCTGAAGGTCTTCAAGGTGAAGCCATACCCAATACTTCGGCTTCGACTTTTTGTCTTAAACGTTGTTTCTTCTGGTGTTGAATTAAAGTCATAAGTGTTGGTGACTTTGGTCATGTCATAACAAATTGTTCAAAGCGACAGCTGGATTGCCTCTGATTGTT
Source organism: Vibrio sp. ABH4_348 (assembly GCF_056159765.1). Taxonomy (NCBI): domain Bacteria; kingdom Pseudomonadati; phylum Pseudomonadota; class Gammaproteobacteria; order Vibrionales; family Vibrionaceae; genus Vibrio; species Vibrio sp. ABH4_348. The sequence goes on from NZ_JBSWVW010000002.1 coordinate 198,271, forward strand.
ACTTTCAGGCAGGTGATTACGAGGCATACCGGTAGCCCGGATCAACGCTGTCGTTTAACAAAATAATTATAGCCCATTTGTTTGTCTAATGTTTTTGGATCGGTTTTGGTTGTAAATTCAACGCTCTCATTAGCTCACTGCCAATCCACCTTTCGCGTAGTTTTAGGTTTCGAGCGGTTCAGCAAAAACCATCACTAATCATTGAGTTAAACGAATGTTTTGGGCATCTTGGTGGGGCGGATAAACCGCTTTAGGTTGTGAGCCAGCGTATAACTAATTCATGTTGGCGACGCAAAACAGTCTGGCGGTTTTGGTTTTAAAATTTAGTATGTGTTGCGGCTTGGTCGTGGCGCGCCAAATGTAAGTGTTATACCTAGTTTGAATTGATAGAGACGTGTAAATGAATAACGAGACTCTGGAAAAAGTAGGAAAATTAGAAAAACAACGGAAACTCTTGTTTATGGCAGCGCCACTTTGTGGCTTGATGGCAACCTTAAAGTATTTAGGTGTTTTTGCTATCGGAGTGTTTCCTCCATATATGGAAGGGGGCTTAGCCGTGTATTGTTTAGTAGCTGGTATGTATTTAACTGGAAAACTTAAAAAAATGAAGATTGAGTCTTAAAAAACACTCCAACCCCTATATCTCCGCTGGGTGGACAAGCCGCTTTGGGTTGCGAGTCAACGTATAACTAAAACATGTTGGCGACGCAAAACAGTCTGGCGGTTTTGGTTTAAAAATTTAGCGTGTGCTGCGGCTTGGTCGTGGCGCACCAAATGTAAGTGTTATACCCCATTTTTTAGTTAGTGCTTTTTGTGTCTGTATTCGCTGAACGTCCCTTGCCTTCTTTGGCTCGTTTCCAATCTACCTTTCGCGTAGTTTTAGGTTTCGAGCGGTTCAGCAAATATCATAGTAAAAATCCGCCTTCTTAGAAGGCGGCTTTGGTTTACAGCCCCCTGGAAGGGGGCATTCCTGCGCGGTTAGTTTATCTTCAACTCTAATTGTGCCTCATATTCTTGGTCTTTCTTGTCTTGATGCCTTACGTAACGCCTGATAATTTCTTCATTTACACCGACAGTGTCAATAAAGTACCCTCTCGCCCAGAAATGATTTCCCCATAATTTTTTTCTTATATGTGGAAATTTATTGAACAATCGAATTGCTGAACGTCCTTTCAATACCCCCATTAATGTCGATATCGAAACTTTTGGCGGTACTATCACAACCAGGTGAACATGATCTGGCTGAACATTTAACTCTAAGACTTCACAATCTTTCATATTGCACAAAATGTAGATAGAGCGGTAAAGCTCCTTGCCAACATTGCCTTTCAAGATCTTAAATCTGTACTTCGGCGTCCAAACTATGTGGTATTTGCAACGCCAATATACATGTGATGAACTTCTGTAGTCGCCCATGTTTTTAGCTTCCTCTTACTTGTGGTGAATAAGAGGTTTACTTCTAGCATGGGCACTTCTTCGGGCAATAGCCCCAAAGAAAAATCACCACCGCCCAAGGCGGTGGTTTAGGGCTGACAATTAATCATTGAGTTAAGCGCATGTTTTGGGCATCTTGGTGAGGTGGACAAGCCGCTTTGAGTTGTGAACCAAGGTCTAACAAGCACATGTTGGCGACGCAAAACAGTCAGGCGGCTTTGGTTTGAAAATTCAGTGCGTGTTGCGGCTAAGTCGGGGCGCACCAAATGTAAGTGTTATACCCCATTTTTTAGTTAGTGCTTTTTGTGTCTGTATTCGCTGAACGTCCCTTGCCTTCTTTGGCTCGTTTCCAATCTACCTTTCGCGTAGTTTTAGGTTTCGAGCGGTTCAGCAAATATCATAATTAATCATTGAGTTAAGCGCATGTTTTGGGCATCTTGGTGAGGTGGACAAGCCGCTTTGAGTTGTGAGCCAAGGTCTAACAAGCACATGTTGGCGACGCAAAACAGTCTCGCGGTTTTGGTTCAAAAATTCAGAGTGCGCTGCGGCTAAGTCGTGGCGCACCAAATGTAAGTGTTAAGTGTCTATGGAAATAACAGAGTATAAACATACTGATGGAGCTAGAAGATGGGAGTTTTCTTATGAAGGCGTGTTCCTTGTTTTGCTTCAAGAAGATGCTCCAAAACCATACGCCAACCAGCTATTGGCATTTGAACCATTTGGTAAATTGCTATGGGTTGTTAATCCAGCTACACAGCAGGAGCATGATTACATAATTAATGTTTGGGTAAAAAATGGTTCTCTTTATGCTGGGTCGTTCGCTGGTTACGACCTCAAAGTCAATTTAGAAAATGGTGATGTAATTGAGACAAAATTCACCAAGTAAACACTTAACAAGCGCAGCCATGCAGGACAAAATTTCCGCTGCGCTCCAATTTTGCCCATGCAGCGGGCGTTAGCTTAATGACATGATCGAAATATTAGAGAAACTAGGATACACAACCGCAGTGAGCTTTTTTCTTGCGGGCGCTTTTTATTTTGTAAAGAGTAGCTGGGAAAGTGTGCGGAACAAAAGGCTTTCAGAAGCTGAAAAGATATTGGATTTGATGGTAGCTGAGTTAGATAACGCACTAAGTAAATTTTATCTTCCTTTGTCAGAGAGGTTTGTTTCTACTAGGCATATCAATGAAAAAATGAGCAGTGAAGCCTACCCAGAAGAATCAGAAAAGAAACTGCTTCCAAATGCCCCCAGAGGCACAATTAGAGACATTACGGTTAATAAAATTCTTCTCCCATTAAATTCAGAAATTAGAATTATTCTTTTAGAGAACATCAACTATAAAGATCAAAGAGATACTACTAATTATGAAGAAATACTGTCTCACTATTTGATTTGGCAATCTTTAGAAGAATCAAAAAATGAGGGTGTTATCGAAACATATGATGGTTCTAACATCCTGGTGTTTCCGTATGAACAAGTACATAGCTGTATCTCCATGACAAACTTCTTGCTTGAGCAACGCAAGAGATTAAGAAAAGAGTTGTTGTCTATCAGGGGTAGCCCTGATTCATTGAAAATAAACCTAAACAAAAAGGAACGACAAATGAAAAAACAAGATTTAAATTTCAAAAAGAGCTCTTTTTCCGCTAATTATCAACCAACGTGTGTAGGTGTGGCAGCTTTTGAAGGGAAGATTGTAGTTACAAATACAAATACAAAAACAGAATTTGTGGATTTTACTTCAGATGAATGGGATGCCTTTATACAAGGCGTTAAAGCGGGAGAATTTGACGAGTTTGCAAAATAAGCTAACAAAGCTAATTCAGCCGACGCAAAAAGCCGCGCGGCTGATTAGCGGCGTTATTTTTATAGGGTAACTTTATGACAAGTATGCAAAAATATGGAGTTTTTTGTGTCAGTTTAATTAGTTCGCATTGTTTGGCTAATATGAATCAAGAGCCTCTGGATAATCAATTAATGAACTATTATCACAGCCAAAAATATGTCCAATTGATTCAGAATGAATCTCAAAAGATGGATTCATTGAAAAATATCCAGACACTAATTGAGATTGGTGACATGAATCGTTTGCATGATTATGTTGCAAGTGAAATGGCTGCAACAGCAACTAAACTAAGCCAGTATCGAAATAGAGTAAATGTTGCTGATGGTAAAAATGCACTATCGAACAAGTTAAATGCCATTGGAAAGTATTTCTCAGAAACACCGCAGCTGTTTGAAAAATACAATCGATATCCAGGATTTAATGCGTTTATGAGTGGTTTACCTTATGAAATTGAGCCGGAATCGCCAGAAGACAAAACTAATACTCAACTTTTTTACCTGACAATTGAAAAAATCATGGAAAAATAAACATACAAGAGACTATGGCGTCAATCGCTAATTTTTAGCGCTATTGCTATCCCACATAACAAAGTGCCTTAGCATTGAATTTAGTATCACCACCATCTTTCTCATGCAGGCAACGATTGCGACTTTTTTCGGTTTGCCTGCCGCATGCCTGCCGCAACTAATCGTTCATATGTAGCCTTAAATACGGGGTTACATTGGATGGCAGACATCATTGCCATGTATAAAACTGTACGAACTTGAGCGCGTCCCCCTTGTATCATCCGTTTGCCTTTGAGGCGCCCACTTTCTCTCGTTATTGGAGCGACACCAATAAGAGAAGATGCTTGCTTATTGGTGATGAAACCGAGTTCCGGAACATTACTGATGATAGACGCGGATGCAATTTTTCCAATCCCTGGCATGCTCTGTAGTATCTCATTCTTAGCTTGATATTCAGGGCAGGTATCGATGAGTTTTGATATCTTTACTTCTATTTTGACGATTTGATTTTTAAGGACGGTCAAGACTGGTTTTATAGAAGAAGCTAAACTCTGAGGTAAGATTTGTTGTCGATTTCTTTTCATCGTCTGCATGGAAAGCTGTTGATTTCGCCTTGTGACTAAGTTACTCATTAATCGAGTATTTTCACTTTTTAATTTGGTTTGTTTAGGTTGAATGGCTTCGCCAAAATGAGCAATGAGAGCGGCATCTAGGCGGTCATTCTTAGCTCTTTGTCCAATGGCTCCTGCGAACCTTTTTACATGCAATGGGTTGGCAATGACGTAAGGTAACTTATCTTTATCACAGGCGAATATAAAAGGCATCTCAAGCCGACCTGTGGCTTCGATGACAACGCGGTTAGGTCGATGTTTGGCAATAGTTCGTACCGCTTCATTGATACTTTTTCGTTGTTTGGAACAGTAAAGTAAATATCGAGAGGGCGGATATGAATGTCTAGTTGTGACTTGCCAGTATCAACGCCGACATTAATGTTTTGAAGTGTGTTTGTATTCACAACAAGCTAACTCTTGCTTGCAAATGCGGGCTCGAGACCCAGAAGACTATTCTAGTGTGGTGCTTGGAGTTCTATCAGGTGTTCGTACTTGTTACCGGTCTCTCGATAAAGGAGCCATCATTAAATCGAACTACCAGATAGAAGAATTTTAGTTGCAGCTAAAGTCTGGGTTTCACCTGACCCGATTTGAGTGCTTATTATCCATACAAGCATTTAAGAGTGATTCCGCACGCTCGGCAATTTTGGTTTGGGTCGGGTTTCGTGTTTACGGTGTTTATCTTGAGTGTCGTGGTGCGTGCTTCACACCTTAATTGGGCGTTAGTTCCCCAGAGGAAGCAATCGATCCGTAGGGAATTTTTGTTTCTGGTGGAGTACACGCATAACTCGGATTATATCACCCTCAACCCAGTAAGAGATAATCATCGAAATCTCAGGAACAATGAGTAATCTTCCACGGATGCCATCTCGTTGTACACCAATTAAAGGCTGTTCAAGCAAGTGTTCTACTTTTACTTCAATGAGGTTGTCAGTTTTTTCTGCCGCATCAGGGTTGAAGTCATAAAGAAACTCGAAGATTTTTTCACGATCATCAAGTGACTCTTCTTCCCATAAAATCATTGCTTACCTCGATTACGGATTCTGGCTTTGCGTTCTTCCATTCGAGATTTAGCAATTTGGTGCTTAACCAAAACGGAGTTTCCTGAGTCAAACTTCTCAAATGCTAGGTTTACTTGTTCAGTTAGCCATGTATCGTGAGACAATGTTTTTCTTTGTTGTTCAGCGAGTTGCTCAGTAAGTTCACGGCATGCGTCACTCAGAGTGCGACCTTGGCTCTCAGCCATTTGTTGAGCTAGGCGTTTTGTTTCTTCATCAACACGAAATTGAATTCTAGTGTCCATGATTTATCCCTTTGCTAGTTTGTGTGTACAAATGTTAGCACTAGGCTTTGAGACGGGCAAATAGCTAAACAATTAAGAGTGATTCGGCACGCGTGGCATTTTTACTATACGTTGATTTAAGTGAGTAAAGTGGTCTGCGGGAGCATCGTATTGCGTACCTCATGCCTTAATTGGCGGTTATATACCATTTTCTAGTTAGTGTTTTTGGTTCTGAATTTGTTGGACGTTCATCGCTTTCTTTAGCTCTTTGCCAATCCACCTTTCGCGAAGTTTTAAGTTTCGAGCAGTTCAAAAAAATCTCCATGAATCATTGAGTTAAACAAATTACTTGGGCAATTTGGTGGAGAGATCTAAAAAAAACATGTTTGCGACGCAAAACAGTCTAGTGGTTTGATAAAGATTTTAGTTAATGTACTGCCAAAAAGCATCGCCTCTAAGTTTGACGAGAATGGCGAACAACTAGAAGCATTAGTTGAAGCGGTAAAGGCAGCAAATTCCAAAGGTGTCTTACTGAAAGTAGAGGATGAGAAAGACCATGAACGTATTGTCTTTTCCATAATTTAATTGAGCTTCGCCATAGTTTAGTCTCACTCGCACAATACGTATGACTAGTCTCTATTTGTCGGATTCTAGGTTAGAGTTTTAAGGCATGTTTTGTGATTTTCTCTAAAACGAGGTGACGAGATGGATTTCAAATTTTTTAATAAAGACGATGAATATACGTATCTAAACCTTGATTCGAACAGATACAAAGAAGAGTCAGAAGAGTTAATAGCGCAGGGATTCGTTGAGCAAGCAGCAATAATTACCGCGGATAGTGTCGAGGAAGCGGAAGCTATATATAGAAATGAGTACCAAGGCTTTTTCAAGAAGCTAAATATGCTTCTTGGCCCATTTATTACATGGGGATATCACCGCTCTAAGTGAAATGGACCTTCCGTTTTGGAGCGCTGAAAATCCCAAAATACTCCTTGAATCTCAACAAGAAGCGATCGAATACATTATGAATTACGAGGCAACCACGTAACAGTTTTGCGTTATCCCAATACCTAAATACTACCCTCGTTTTGTGCTATACGCGACGTGAGCACAAAGCTGCTCAAATCAAGTGGTGGCTTAGCTTGGCGTTTTATCTGAAAGGAAAATGTTGTACATGGAAGACCCAATAGACAAATTTAATATCGTATGGAAACAGGCACTTTTAAATACACCGCTCAAGCAAAAAAGTGCAGTGTGCGTTTCAACAATAAATGAAGACGGATTTCCTGAAAGTCGTTTTGTCGATTTAAAAGCGGTAAGTAAATCTGGCTTGGTATTTTGCACATATCTTGATTCAAATAAAGGCAACGATATTCGTAGGAACCCAAAAGTTTCTATAGCTTTATGGTGGGATCATATTGGGATTCAGATACGCACGGTGGGCGTGGCTGAGCAAATATCTGAAGAAGAAGCAATTAAGTATTGGCAAACGCGTCCAAGGGACGCTCAGTTGACGACAATGAGTTTTAACCAGAGTAAACCTTTGTCTTCAGAATCAGAACTAACAACAAAATTTGATAATGTAAAAGAACGGATGAAAGGTCATATCTTGCCGAAACCAGAAAATTGGGGCGGTTACATAGTAAAGCCTTTATCAATTGAGTTTTTGACATTTAAAGAAAGCCGCTTACATCTGCGTGAACATTTCAAAAGTACCGATGGGCAATGGCACAAGGTGCTACTTCAACCATAGATACAATGGAGACTGTATGGAAGTACTAATTGAGCAAGAAATTGCCTTACATCAGTATGAAATAAGGCAGAATGTTGATGAAGTGGAACGCTTGCTTCATTCTACTTTTAAGGAAGTTGGTCGCTCAGGATCGAGTTTTGATTACCCTTCTATCCTTGATATGATGCGAACTGAAAAACCGTCAAGTGGTTACATTCATTCTCAAGAATTCCAGTGCATCGCTCTTGAGCCATCTGTTCAGTTACTTCTATACAAATCTGCATGGGTTTCAGAGTCGGGTGAAGTCAGTGCGTTTTCTAAACGTTCATCAATCTGGGCGTTTACTGGTCAAAATTGGCAAATGAAATATCATCAGGGAACGCCATGTCCAAAGTTTGAACTTATATGAACATTGCTCGAGATTGTTATACCTAATTTGCTATATCTAAACACCTGTAAAAAAAGAGTTTAAGAAAGAGTTAACCAACATGGAGGTTGCAAATGAATACAGAAATTACGGGTGGCTGTTGCTGTGAAAGCGTCACCTTCAAACTAAAAGACAACTTCGATAAGTTCTTCTTTTGTCACTGCGACCAGTGCCGAAAGCTCACTGGTTCAGCTCATGCTTCGAATTTGTTTACTTCTCCTTCAAGCATCGAGTGGACTAAAGGGGAGAACAAGGTTAAACGCTATGATCACCCTACACGTTCATTCTCTAAGGCATTTTGTATGGATTGTGGTTCGAGTTTGCCATTTTTGACTCAAAGTGAAAAATTCGTGATTGTCCCGGCTGGCTCTCTAAATGAAGAACCATCAAAGGCGGTTGATGCTCAGATTTTTTGTAAAGAACAAGCCAACTGGCATAAAACTGGATTACAAGTTGCCAAGTTGGAAGGTTTTCCTGAATAAAAAGGCAACGGCTTAAGCGTGATTAACATGGGTAAGTTGATTTGAGAGTCATATTTGCATTGCTAAGCTTGGGCTTGTTGTCTGCCTGTACTACGCGCGGAGAGCTTGAGTATATAACGGCCCAAGGCGATAAGGTTGTAGCTTGTAAGATAGAGTACAGTGGCGAACCTTCGGTGGACAAGTACGCGGTTGAATATGTTCTAAGTTACTGCGCAAGAAAAGCTGAAAATCAAGGTCACAGGGTTATCAATAAATCTCTATTAGAAGTAGATTTATCCATTCCTAAACCACCAGCAGGAACAGAATGGACGTTCGAGATTGCAACGCAATTGTTTAAGTCAAACCAGCTCTCAAACAAAGAGTATGGCTACATTATTGCTTACGTCGATTTGGGCTTGAACACCACTAACCGATTTCCAGATTGACAGCTCCACGTGCTATCAATAATCAGTAAATTTGTTTAGTGTTGATATGCTTACATTTCAACACTATCAGCTTTAAGTTCTATGAAATATTTTCGAAAAATGATTGAGCATCACATCCCTGTTAGTGATGAGGAATGGGCAGAAGCGTGCAAACTGTTCGAGGTAAAGCACGTCAAAAAGGGAACTATCGTCCATCAGGCTGGTAAAGTATTCAGCGAGATATGGTTTATTAAAAGTGGTTTAGCGCGGTCTTACTTGAGCGATATCAATGGCAAAGAGCATACCTGGCAACTGTATTTTCGCGGCAAAAGTAAACATGACTTGAACCATTTTATGGATGACAGTGTTAGCTTTTACGAGAATTCTGGCTCCATGCTTAGCTTTGAGGTTCTGGAAGATTCGGTGTTTTACGTGGCGTCGCTCAATCAGATAGATAACTTTGTGTCTAAAGACAAAAAATGGTCTGCGTTAACTAGGCTCTGGATCCATAACACCTATTATTCTGCAACATACAAACGCGTACTTTCACTTATGTCAGAAACAGCGGCGCAACGATATCAGCGCTTAATCGATGAATATCCTCATATATTTAAACGGGTTAAGTCATATCATATCGCGTCGTATCTTGGTGTTGCACCGCAAACCTTGAGCAAACTAAAAAATGAATCTAGGTGAATGAAATTTGATATTTCGCTATCTACCATGTGTTTTTACTGTGGAGATTAGCAATGAATATCACGCTAAACCGTAGCACCAAGCAAAATGAATACGAATCGCTTAATCCTTATGTGGACGGGGATGTGAACAGTCCTATTGCCTCTATCTTTACGCATAGTTGGGAGGCTGTATGATAGAACTCACACAAATTGGATCTCACCTCATTTTTGCTGGAATTGGCTTATTTATAATTGGGCTGATACAAGGAGCACTAATACCGGTTGTCAAAAATTCTCGAATGGCACTGTCTGGCCACACTACGGCGGTTCAATGTGGAATGGCACTGGCCATATTTGGGGTTATCTGGTCACTGGTTGATCTGCCTGTTTTTTTCGGAATACTGGTGGCTTATGGTTCCATTATCGGCTTTTTTCTTATTTGGTTGGGAATAACAGCTGCGTCAGTGACAGGGGCTAGTAGAGCGCTCCCCATCGCTGGAGCTGGGTATGCTGCAGACTATAGATCTGAAGTTACGGTTACGTTCCTGGTGCGTTCGGGCTCGATATTATCTTTGCTAGCTTGTTCTGGTCTCCTTTTGGGGCTACTTCCACTACTTAGGTAGCATAAGTAAACAAGTAGCAACCTATTGAAATATGGCATTTATAACTCTAGAGTGAATCTTCTTGCCAGTTTGAATTCATAGGGAACTCACGTGAGTGCTTCATTAAAGAAATTTCTACTTTATTTCGTTTCAATCACCCTACTCGCTGCAGCGGCACTGTTTACCTCAATGGAAGATTATCAAAAAGAGAGAATGTCTGAGTTTTTAGTCGGTTTGGTTTCAGGTACCCATCAAGAACAGTAAACAGAAGGCAACTTACAGCAGTAGTAGTGCCTAAAATTGGAGGAAACATGGAACTGTGGAAATTGGTATTGTTTATACCTGCATGTTTTGCGCTAAACCTTACCCCAGGGCCAAACAATCTATTGTCAATGAATAACGCACGTTGCTATGGTTTTAAATCGGCAATCGTTGCGGGTCTGGGTCGAATTGCCGCGTTCTCTGTAATGATTGTGTTGGCAGCGTCCGGGTTAGCTGTGGTTCTTTATGCTTCTGAGACTCTGTTCCTCACGATTAAAATTGCAGGCGCTGCTTATCTATTGTGGATTGCTTTTAACTTGTGGTGCTCTGAGTCAAATCCAGTCACTGAGCTTAGTAATACACAAAATCGATTCAGTTTAGTTAAACAAGAATTTTTGCTCGCTGCTGGTAATCCTAAAGCGATACTCATTTTTACCGCGTTCCTGCCACAATTTGTTGATGTATCAGCAAATGTTGATGAACAATTTTTGGTGTTAGGCGCTGTGTTCTTGTTATTGGAAATGGGTGCAATATCGGTCTATGCCTTATTCGGGCTCTATCTAAAGCAGTGGTTCACTAAGCCAAAAATGATTAAACGTTTTAATCGTGTTTGTGCCAGCTTTCTCGCAGTGTCTGGTGCAAACTTATTGTTAAGCCGTCAGTAGTCAAATGCACCACGCCGCTTGTCTTAGCAACTATTTAGTAGTCTGTAGTTTGTGGTAGGATGACGGCATACTGTTTGCTGTCATTGAACACTATTTTGAGCCTATTGGACCCGTCACTCAATCGGATTGAGAAACTACTTAGCTATATCCATAGCAATGTCGACCAGCCTTTAACTTTGGAAGACTTGTCAAAACAAAGCTGCTGGTCACGCTGGCAGTTACAACGGGTATTTCAATCCAAAACCGGGCTCAACGTGGCGCAATATGTGCGAGAGATTAAGCTAAGTCTCGCCGCTGAGCAGGTGCTAATCAGTCAAGATAGAATTGTTGATATTGCGCTAGCCTTTGGCTTCAATTCGGAGATCAGTTTTTCTCGCGCATTTAAACAACACTTTGGGCTCAGTCCTAGAGCTTATCGACAACAAGGGAATCGCACGGGGATTAAGATTCCGTTGGTCCGACCTAGTGCATCCGCTCCGAAGTTTCTGCCAGATAACGACTACTTTCAAATCCGCATAGAGCATCGCGAAGCCTCAACTCTTTACGGTGTTAAACAGCCTATTAAAGGTCTCTTTGCGGAAACACCAGATTTCAAACAAAAGGTTCCCGAGATCTGGGAAGATCTTCATACCAACTACCCAGAAGTCCGATATTTAACCCCGCAGCTGGGCGTCATTGATGTCACTCATAGTGTTATGGGAGAAGATGGGCTCGAATACTGGGCAGGGTTAGATTCCGAAACCATAGGCCAAAGTGTAAAAAGTAAACTCAGTTCCCTCGTTATTCCAAAACACGACTACGCAGTACTGCCCGTGCACGGACCTATCGAAAAACTTAGCGATTTGGTCGAGTGGTTTATCCTTTTTTGGTTGCCTGATTCCGGCTATCAAGGTGTCGATGGATACGAGATTGAACGGTATGATCATCGCTTCAACGCAACCTCAGCCTCTTCTTACATGGAATATTGGTTCCCAATTATCAAAAACTATTGAGAGTGAACTCAATTAAATGAGAGTTGCACCAAATTGTTAATTTTCACCTCAGTGAAATCTATATGATTCACGCCTGATAATCATTATCATTTGTGTTCGCAGAGAAAGAATGCGCGTTAAACCACCGACGTTAGTGGGAGAACTGGTCGATTTTGACCACTCGCAAACCTTTTCAAAACTTGGCGCGAACACTTGGCTGATTTAAGGACATAGCTGAGGAATCAATGAAACGTACACCCCACAAACCTGCACTGCGCTGCTCTCTTGTTGCATTAGCGGTTGCTGCGACCTTTTCTTACACCCCGTTGGTAATTGCGGATACAGAAGCAACTGAAACCATTCAGGTGTTTGGTCAAACCTATCGCAATACCGCTACCAAAACGGTACTTGAACCGATAGAAACGCCACAAACGCTGAACGTTATCGAAAGTGAACAGCTTGAACAACGTGGCAATAAATCTGTAATGCAAGCACTACGATATGCACCGGGAGTATCCACTGAGAACAAAGGTGGCGGTGTCGTGCTGCAAAACTGGGTCAATATCCGCGGTTTTGGTTCAACAGACAACTACTATGACGGCCTAATGCTACCAATTTTACCGGGATGGAACGTTCAGCCACAAATTGACCCTACTGCTGTTGAAAGGTTAGAAATCTTTAAAGGTCCGACTTCGGTTTTGTACGGTACTATGCCTCCGGGTGGTATGGTTAATGTCATTGCTAAAGCTCCACAGCAAGAGCGAAGTACAAAACTGAATGTAGCAACCGGTACCAACAATCTAATGGAAACCTCAATCGATACTACCGGTGCGTTATCCGATAGCTTTGCGTATCGCATTGTGGCATTAGGCAGAAAATCAGACACACAAATTAATTATGTAGAAGAAGAGCGTTACGTTTTCGCCCCCTCCTTCGATTGGTATCTCTCAGACAGTACTTTCATCAATTTCAACTTTTATTACCAAAATGACCCAGCTCTGGGCCATAACCTCACGATTCCTTTAGAGGGTATTACGGCAACCGATCCAAGCAAGAAAATTGACCGTTCGACCTTCGCCGGCGATGTTAACTACAACACCTTGGAACGCGATTTCTGGTTGGCAGGCTATAAGTTTAATCACGAGTTCAGTAGCGATTGGAGTTTTTTGCAAAACTTCCGTTACATGGACGCCGAGCTCTATCAGGCAGGGACAGCTAGTGGCGCATTTGATGCCACATCCGGAAACCTTACTCGAACAGCCTACAGTACAGATGAAGATTCCAAGGGGATCAGTGTCGATAATCAACTCGCCGGTTTTATGGATATTGGTAATTCGCAACACTATCTGTTGTTTGGTGTCGATTACCGCACACTAAAAGGCAGTGCTGGTTATACCCCATTTAGTGATGTTGCAAGTATCAATCTTTATAACCCAAATAACAACACGCTAAACCCAAGCAACTTCTTTACAGACACGATATCGAATGCAGACGTCTCAATGAATCAGTTGGGTGTCTATTTCCAAGATCAAATGATGCTTACAAACTGGGTATTCATAGCCGGTGGCCGATATGACCATGTGAAAACAAAACTAGAATCCAATTATACTACCTACAAACACCAAGGGGTTGTGTTACCAGCTCCAGTCAAAGGCGAAATTAACACATCAACTAGCCACAATAACTTTTCTTACCGCGTTGGTGCACTGTACAAATTCGACAATGGTATTTCTCCATTCACAAATTTCGCAACAAGCTTCCAACCTATTGCCGCGTCGAATAAAGACCAAGAAAGTTTAAAACCTGAAATCGGTAAACAAATAGAAGCTGGTCTTAAATATGAGTCCTTTACTGGAAATGCAACGGCAAGCGCAGCGCTATTTCATATTACCAAAGAAAACGTCGCATATCGTGCCACGGGAACCGACCCATATACTCAACTAGGCGAGATACGCTCTCAAGGTCTAGAACTTGAAGCTAACACCATGCTCAGCGATAACCTCAATGTGATCGCTAACTACACATACACGGATACCGAAATTACCAAGGATGGGGATATTAGCAAGGTTGGTCAGATACCTGTTTTTGTACCAGAAAAAGCGGCCAACCTCTGGTTGAACTACTTGGTTAATGACGGCAGTGCAGAAGGTTTGCGCGTTGGTGGTGGTGTGCGTTACGTCGGTGAAGCTGTTCTCAATGACACAAACGAACGCAACAAAGGAAAAGTCGAAGCGTACACCCTAATAGACATGTCTCTGGGCTACGACCTAGGCCAATTTGGCTCAGCATTGCAAGGTGCATCGGCCAATCTTGTTGCCAACAATCTATTCAACTCTGAGTCCTATACCTGTTGGAACGAAAGTCATTGCTGGTATGGCCAAGAGAGAACTGTTGAGTTGAACTTCAAATTCGAGCTTTAACTTTAACCGAAACACGAAAGCAGCTGGATGTCATACAACTACTGCTTTCGTTATTTTTAAGAAGGACCATGATCTGGCGTGCAAGATACATTTCACCAACACCTGTTTAGCGCGTGTGAACAAGTGTCACCTTACCTAACAGGAAAGATACATCAACCCGATGATACCATGCTGCGTTTCGGTCACAGCAATGAAGCGTTTTTCGAACAGCTATACACTAGTTTGAAGAACGAACATCCTGAAGCTGGCAATGCATATTGGCTCACTCGATGTTGGGACCTAACCACTTGGCAGCCCCTATACATTGCCTTTATCAGTGTCTATGGATTCAAAACATTGCCTGATTTTCACCAGTTTGGTCAGTCCCAGATGGGCACTTTCATTGCTGGTTTTTGTTTTGCTTCTGCGTCTCATGAACACGGAGAAATTGGAGATCTTGTACCTAAAGCCGCCGAACAGTTACGCGAATTGTTTGAATTTTACCGAATCCAACTAGACCAACTATACCGATGTAGGCCCGGTTTCGTCATGCACCTATTGGCTGATGCACTTATTAATTGCTGTATGAAGCTCAGATCTTTTGATCCTTCGCTTTCTTTGGACGACGTTCGACAAAATGCAGCCATGTGGCTGAGTGCATTTCAGCTGCCATTAGATCAAATCGCCAATATTCAAGACAAAGGAAGTGAAGGTAACAACCCAATGATCTCATATGTCAGAAAAAGCTGTTGTTTGGTATTCAAAACGACCCAAGGCACCTTATGTGAAGACTGCCCTAGACTTAAAAACTAATCGCAAATCTTATGTATAAACTTAGCCAAATCAAAGTCATCAGAGATGACAAAACCATACTAGACATTGACAGTCTAACCATTGACCCCAAAGGTTTCACTGTGGTTTTGGGTCATAACGGTTCAGGAAAATCCACCTTAGTGAATTTGCTGGCAAAACAGTTTGCACCGGAACAAGGTTACATTGACCTCAATGACCAACCAATTCGCTCATTTTCAACAAAATCACTGGCACAAGAGGTGGCATACCTACCGCAAAATTTGCCTGAAGTTGCCGGGTTAAACGTAAGAGAGCTAGTTCGGCTTGGCCGCTACCCTTGGCGAGGTGTCTTTGGTCAATGGAACAGCGACGATAACCAAATCATCGATGATGCCATGACGCAAACGCATGTAGACAGTATGGGGGATAAACTCGCTGACCAGTTATCTGGTGGTGAAAAGCAGCGAGCTTGGATAGCCATGTTGCTCGCCCAGCAGTCCAATTTTTTGATTCTAGATGAACCCACATCTGCATTAGATGTCCAGCATCAGTATCAAGTCATGAACTTACTTCAAAAACTTAACCAAGAATCCGCTAAAGGGGTCGTGGTCATTCTTCACGATCTCAACTTGGCGCTGCGTTATGCCAGTCATGTCATTGCTCTAAAACACGGAAGAGTGCTCTTTCAGGGCAAACACTCACTTCTTTTGGATGAGCAAAATTTAGCAGCGCTTTACAACACCCCCGTATCACTTATCGACCACCCAATACACAACCACAAGGTAGCCATCGTATGTTAAGAAATGCTCTGATCGCCCTATTGTTTTTTACTGTTCAAGTCAGTGCCGAAATCAAGGTTCAGGATAGTCGTGGAGAACAAACCCTACCGAGTGTTCCGGTTAGAGTTGCCGCTCTTAACTGGGATATCGCTGAGCAAGTCTTAGAGTTAGGCGTTACGCCTGTCGCGATTCCTGAAATATCTGAGTACAACCAATGGGTGGTAAAGCCGGAAGTACCAGAATCGGTTGAAGACTCAGGCACGCGAATGGAACCAAATATGGCGCGCCTTGAGCAGCTAAAACCCGATGTGATTATTATTGGCTCTCCCCAAGTTGACCTCACTGAGCGCCTAGAAAAAATCGCTCCTGTTCTTTATTACCATACTTACAAGCAGGAACCGGGTAATGTTGAACGCTCGATCAAACATTTTCACCAAATCGGCCACGCGCTAGCCAAGGCGGATGTTGCCAAACAAAAAGTGGATGAGATGTACGCCAAAATTGATGCAATGAAAGCTAAGTTGGACAAACTCTATCCCGAGACCAAACCTAAAGTTGCGGCTTTCAGATTTGCTAGTACTACCACCATTTACCTCTATGGCGATAATTCAAGTACGCAAGAAGCGCTCAATCTACTTGGATTTGAAATGGCGTTACCTCAACCGAGCACACAATGGGGCGTTACTCAGAAACGTGTTAAAGAGCTCTATGGCATCGGAGATGGACTGGCGCTGTATTTCAAACCTTTCAATCAAGAAGCCGAATTGTCTAAATCCGTAATGTGGAATGCTATGCCCTTTGTCAAAAACAACAATGTGCACTCGGTAGAACCAGTATGGAATTACGGCGGTGCGATGTCATTGCTTCACGTATCCGAAGCTTTGGCAAATAGCCTAGTCGCGCTTGCTCCAAATTCGGGTGAATAAATGGCAGCAATACGCTTAAGTGCCTTTTTGGTGCCATTACTCGCCCTCTCTTTCTACATTGGCAGCGAGTTAACGTTAGGTCATCAATGGGCAGTGTTATTACAGATGCTCGCATCTAACTTTACGCCTGTCGAGTTTGAGGAAATTCTGTTTGCTGAGGCACACCTTCCCAGAGTTCTGATTGCCTTGATGGTGGGCGGTGTTTTGGGGTTAGTTGGCAGTCTGTTACAACAGCTGACGCAAAATCCACTAGTATCACCGCTCACACTGGGCACTTCTTCTGGCGCTTGGCTAGCCTTGATTGTCGCCGGTGTATGGCTACCACCTACTAGTGCATTCACTTCAATCCTGATTCCCTTTATTGGCGCTATGACGAGTTTAGCCGTGGTGATCACCATTGTTGGGCTCAAAGAGTTATCGGGGCTCCGAGTTGTTCTAGCTGGTATGGCCGTGAACATCTTATTTGGCGCCATTGCTACCGGAATTGCGTTGTTCAACAATGAATACGCGAAAGACTTGTTTATATGGGGCGCCGGTGATCTTGCCCAAAACGGGTGGCAACAAGTTGAATGGCTTTACCCACAACTCATACTAGCTGTGATAGTCCTGTTCGCTTCTCCCAGGATATTAGCGTTAATGAGATTGGGACAAACAAACGCCGCGGCTCGAGGGCTTAGCCTAATCCCAGCTTTTGCGTGTTTACTCATTCTTGGTCTGTGGTTGGTATCTTCTGCCATAGCAACAGTAGGTATTATCAGCTTTATCGGACTCATAGCTCCGAACATCGCTCGATACGCAGGTGCAAGAACACCAAAAGCCGAGCTTTGGTCCAGCATGGTAATGGGTGCATGTCTACTGTTGGCGACTGATACACTCACAGTTGCGATCAATTCTATTTCAATCAGTGTGATACCTTCCGGGACCGTCACCGCTTTTATTGGTGCTCCAGTTTTAATCTGGTTTGCTAGAAATAAACTAAAGGTTCAAGATCAATTAAGTCTGTCGCTGCCTGCCACATCGATCAAATTTCGTTCAAGCACTTTGGCAGTGGCGATTGTTTCAACTCTTCTGATCTTGATTTTGAGTATCTTGGTCTTCAACACTGGGCACGTTTCAGGATGGACAATTCAGTTACCCACTGAGTTCGTTTGGGGGCAACAATACCCGAGAATAATGACGGTGTTTAGCGCCGGGTTTGGGTTAGCCGTTGCTGGTGTTGTACTGCAGCGGATCATTTACAACCCACTCGCCAGTCCTGACATTCTTGGCATATCGGCCGGTGCCAGTCTGTTTCTTGTGGTTGGTATGATGTTACTTGGTACTTCCTTGTTTGAACTGCAGTTTTCCTTGGCTTTATCAGGCTGTTTAGCAGTATTAGCGCTACTGCTTCTATTGGGGAGACGACATCAGTATTCACCGGGAATGCTGATACTAACTGGTATTGCGTTGACGGCGCTTATTGAGTCACTTATTCAGTTCATTCTCGCACAAGGTAATGAAACTGCTTATCTACTACTCACATGGTTATCTGGCTCAACGTATCGAGTAGAAGCAGACTCGGCGATCACTCTATTTGTTTGCACACTTGTGCTGTCTGGGTTGGCGTTGTCGCTTCACCGCTGGTTAACACTAATTTCAGGTGGACGTGGATTCGCTCAAGCGCGAGGACTCCATGTACCTTCACGGTTCAAGTTACTCCTTGTATTGGTTGCCATGCTCTGCGCTTCGGTAACGGCCACCATGGGCCCGGTATCCTTTATCGGACTACTCGCGCCGCACGTCGCGGTGATGCTAGGAGCCAAGCGAGCCAAAGACCAAATGGTCATAGCCGGCTTCACAGGCGCATCGTTGATGATGTTCTCAGATTGGCTAGGCCAGAATGTGGTCTATCCAGGACAAGTATCAGCGGGTATTGTGGTTTCAATAATCGGTGGTACCTACTTTTTGCTTCTTCTTATGAGAAGTAAGGTCGGTCGATAACCATATTCAGGTTGGCACAAGTTATAACTTAGTAAGCCGCTCCAAGATGTAACAGCTCATAGTCTTGAGCTGTTATGTCTTTATTTTCAATTTCGCGAAATCGACTCTTGCTATTCGAAGTCAAGTTATTAGTTTTTCTTACAAAGTCATTCTAAATCTTACTAGCCGAAAGCGGCTTATAATGGCACTATAAAAATCAATTTGATCAATTAGTAGCTGTTTGAGCTTTTATATGAAGTTAGATTTTTTCGGGAAGTTGTATGTAACCATCATGTCAGGTTATTTTGTTGTTTCAGGCTTTAACGCGCTTTGGGATATCGATGAAAAATTGGCGAGAATAGGCCTAAATGCGGTGGATTTTGATGGAAAAATCGCCTTTATTCTAATCTACTGCAGTTTGATGGTCGGAATTGGTGTTTCCATTGCTGCATTGTTCTATTTCACCAAAACATGGGTTTACCCAGCAGTGCTGGCAACCATTATCCTCTTTTCATTTATCGTGTTTAGAATCGTAGGTTCATACCTCGCAGGAACGTTCAGTGATACTCAAATTATGTTTTTGCTCACTGAGATAGGTGAAGTATCAATCGGGTTATTTCTGATAATAAAGTCTGGCAAGCTTAGGCAATCGCAGAGTACAAGCTCCACTTAGACTGTAAGAACTTGCGAGCTACAGCATATTCCATCACTACCCGATCCTAGGTAAAGTCTGATATTGTAATTGCGGCTTAAGTCGACTTTATAGTCTAAGCTCACCTTTTGTCACGTTTACCACTAGACAACCAATTAGAAGTTAACATCATGATATGTAGGTTATTTGCTGTTGCTCTGTTTAGTATTTTTCCGCTGGTAGCTTTTGCAAACCAAGGCGAAATGCTAAAACCTGAAACTCTTCAATCTGACATTGAATCAATCCTAGAAAACAAAAACGCAACTGTTGGGGTCTCAATATGGACGCAAAGTGAGTTAGAGATTGTGTCAGTAAATGGGGATACACCTCTGCCGATGCAAAGTGTTTACAAATATCATTTGGCCGTAGCCGTGTTGCATCAAGTTGATCAGGGTAAATGGTCGCTGGACGATATGTTTGAAATAACGCCAGACGATCTCGACAATGGGCTGTGGAGTCCTATCCGAAAACGCTACCCAAATGGTACTGAGTTATCTTTAGCTCAAATAATTGAGTACACGGTTGCCATGAGTGACAATGTAGGCTGTGACGTCCTTTTTAGGATGTTAGGCGGACCAAACAATGTACAGGACTTCTTCCACCAAAATGGTGTTACAGACATTGCGATTGTGCACGATGAAGAGACTATGCAAAAGGTTTGGAATCGACAATATCAAAATTGGACAACCGCCAACGCCGCAAATCGAGCGCTCAGCTCATTCTATACCAACCGAGACTTTATCCTAACCGCTGAAAGTCATAAGTTTCTCTGGGACACCATGAAACGCTCAAGAACGGGCCGCAACACGATTAAAGCTGGGCTCCCAAAAGGTACTACCATCGCTCACAAAACTGGGCATTCAGGCAAAAATAATGTTGGGCTGACTGGGGCACAAAATGATATCGGTATTGTTTTTCTCCCTAATGGAGACTATTACTATTTGAGCGTGTTTGTCAGCAATTCAATGGAAAGCAGCGCGACCAACACCAAGATTATCTCAGACATATCCAAATTAACTTGGCAGTTTTTCCAAAAAACACATCAAGACACATCTCAGTAATTCATTGAATTTACAATATCCGAGGTTCTTGGCGACATTGGTCGTCGAAGTCTCGGATATAAGCTGGAGCAAATATCTGAAATTTCGCACGCTCCGAAGTCAGAGCAGCACTCGAAAACTCAACTTATGATTCAAAACATTGAGGGAGTAATTGCCATTAGGCTTTGCCAAACTCGGGCGCCGGATTTTCCGAAAGTGCTAAAGCTGAGTTCACACTAAAAATCCTCCTTCAGGTGGCACAAATTTTCTCTCTCAGCCTGCTCTACTCTGATTCTTGAGTTTCTGCCGTTACTTAACCAAGCACTCTAGATAAACCTTAAAAATTCATTGTTGGAAACCATCCACAGACTCGATATGTTCTGCTTCTAAAATATGGTGTACGGCTTTGAACATCTCTTAAATTAACGAGAATGACCTCGAAACAAATTGCACTAGTTTCGACAACAAAGCTCAACCTTTTGCATATTTAGTGTAACCAAATAATGGGTATCAGAACATGAACAGAGTTTTAACCCAACTGACACTAAACCACCTAATATTCATTTCATTTTGTCTATTTATCGGTGCTCTAATGGATAGTGAAAACTCAGGGCTGGCTCCAGGATACGGCATTTTTTACGGTTTGATTGTATTTCCTATTCAGATTATCGGTGAAATGGTTCTCGTCGCGATGCTGCTTATCAAACTATGTGATTCTCAGGAGCAAAACTCAAACGTGTTCCGGTGGTTATTTTGCCTGTTTTCTTTAGTGCTTGCTTTTTATCTCGGCTTATAAATTCAGTTAGGACAGCTCGCTAGCGAGGCCTCGTCTCTCTAAGGAATACTTGTTCTATACACAACAAACCGTTACTGTGTAACACCCTTTTGTTAATGAAAAAGTTCACTGAGACAAGCTATGCGTGATTCACTCCGTTCCAAAATAATCGACGTTTGCGTAAAGAAGATTAACCAAAAAGGCGACAACGTGGGTGTCTCCTTTTACGCATTCTTTGCCAACAAAAATGATGACCCGGAATTACTGATGGAAGCAGCAACTTGGTGGATTCAAAAACATCAATTAGACCACTTTGAAAAGGCAGTAAAAATTCGCGATATGGTTAAAGCTGGGCACTAAGACTGAACCAAGTCAGATGCCAATAAACCGTATAACTCGGAGTCAGTAATCTGACCATTTATCTCCCAGCGCTGTCTTAAGTAGCCTTCTTTTTTAAAGCCCATTTTTTTAAGTACTGATGCAGACCCTCGATTTTCAGGGTCGATTTCAGCTTCAATACGTCTCAAGCCCAGCTCTTGGAAGCCAAATTTGATCAATGTATTGCCCACTTCGGGTACAACGCCAACTCCCCAATACTGCTTTGCAATTCCAAAGCCAATTTCTGCACGTTTAGACCCAATATGAAAAGAAAACAGCATGCATTTTCCTACCAGTTGTCCGTTTGACTTATCTTCAATTGCGAGCGTTAAACAACTTTTATCTTCAAGCTCGTATTTAGATGTTTCAATAAAACGGCTGGCAACCTCAATAGATGCCCAAGGTGGTGTATTCCAGTAACGCATCACATCAACGTCAGAGAAAATTTGAAACAGCGATGCTGCGTCATTTGGAATTAAGGGTCTCAGGATAAAGCGTTCAGTTGACAAAGAAACATCAGAAAAAGAAGTCATATTTACTCCCAAATAGCGATTTCTTAAAACATTGGGGGCAAGGCGATAAATATCAATCCTAAGCCGCTTTTTTATCAACCACTTGAAGCAATTTTAATTGTCTTGGTTCTTATTAGCCAATTCCAGATATTTGGCTTCAACAAACTCTTTTTCTTTCCCTAGATTTTTTAAGCTGTTTTCTGCAGCAGCGAGCTTTTTCTCCAGCGATTTTATATCTTGATTTCCGCTAGACGAATTCTGTTCCATTAGCTGCTTGATCACTTGATCCTGCTCGTCCATTTTCCGTTTGTATTGGCCTAACGTTTTCTTAAGCTCGTTGTTAGCTAAATTTCCTGAGTCTCCGCCCAGTCTGCCGTTGTCAGACAGCTGAATATACTCGTTTTCAAGCTGTTCAAACTTATCAGACAGCTCTTGGTTTTCTTTTTTGAGGGCTTCGGCACTATCGTATTGCGCATAGAGTTTTTCTTTGGTGGCTTTGAGACGTTTAACACTGGTACTTAGATCGCCCTCAAGCTTTTCAATCAATTGGTGTGCTTGTTTTAACTTGTTGTTCAATGCATCAATTTTTGCTTTGTCTTCATGGCTCAAGTTATCGGCTGCGGACTCCTGAATGATCGATAACTGGCTTTCAAGGTTTTCTTGTACCCGTGCCAAGGCGTTAATAGTTTTGCGATTTTCCGAGCTGAAATTAAGCGCAGAATTAATTGAATCATGAAAATCTTCTAACAACATATGGTCTGTTTTTCCGTGGCCTTTGGTGACTTTAACCGCGAACTTTCGAAACTCGGTCAAAATCAGCCACATGATTACAAACCAACCTGCCAAAATCAGCAGGCCAACATCAAATGCTATTATTTCCAATAACTTAGTAGAGACAAGGTTCTCAGTGTCCATATTTCCCCCAACAAAACAACTTGTTAAGTGTAGGCAGCAATTCAGATCTTGGACTACATTAATTACAAATTAATCAAGAAACCGAAATTGTGAAAGTACTTGTCGTTGATGATAGTAAGGCCACGTTAGAAATAGTCCGACGCTCTTTAGAGCAATTTGGCTATCGTCATTTATCTATAAAGAAAACCAACAACCCGATTGAAGCCTTATCGATGGTTGACGAATGGCAGCCTGAGATTTTGCTTACCGATTGGAACATGCCTGAAATATCCGGTATTGAACTTATCAAACGCGTTCGCCGCAAAGGCGTATCTACACAAATAGGCATGATTACCACGGTCGATGATGAGGCTCAGATTAACGATGCGATTGAGTCCGGCGCGAACTTTGTACTTAATAAGCCATTCGACGATGAACAGCTTTTTGAAAAGCTATTGCCGTTAGTACAAGGTGTTGAACAGAGCGAGGTCTTGTTAGATGACATTCCTGAGGTCTCAGATGGGCTAGCTTTACCAGAGCTAAGTAAACTAGACGAGTTACTTAAAAGAGTCGTCGACAAAGACTTGGCAACACATGCTGTCAAAGCACAGTGCTTCGATGAATCTAAACTCCCCTGCTTTATGGCTATTTATGAAGATACCGAAACCCAGAGGTTACGCTCTGTCGTCTTACTAGACATCTACGCCGCATGTGTTTTGTCACGAGCCAACAAGGACATCACGGTTGGCCATCTGCAGAAGGTCGTCAAGCTCAAGAAGCCAAGCAAGTACGTGATGGAAACCTGTCAGCAAGTAATGGCCAAAGCGTCTTTAGCGTTTTTAGATCATCATAGCCACAAGAACCTGCGGTTAAAGAAACTGACCTTTGTCGAAACCACCTTCGACAAACTGGAAAGCCTGTATCAGACTCCGGTCAATCGACGTCTAGATATCGCCTGTCAACTTGATCGATTGGCCCAAGGCAAACTGACTATCTTGGGGTTTTAGTTTGCTGCATTATTTGACGCACTGTTTGCTGCTACGTTTGCCGTAATGTTTGATGCAATACATGCTGCAATTAGCCCGCATATGCCCTAACTATTCCCAAGTAACCTTAAGATGTGAGTTTCAGCCAGAGTTAACAAGCTTATTTCTTCGTCAGAGAACTTGGAAAGGACTTGTCCATCCGATGCGTTCGCCCTTTGGGTAGCAATGCTTAAACTGAACCAGAATATGTAGCGCTGAATCCTGCATCTTGAAGCCACTTGGGTATAAAGGTTAGGACCATTACGACCATTCAGATAGAATCTAGACCGTTAGCCACAATTCATTCACTTCAGTTATTGGTTCCAGTTAATGTTGCGATTAGATTTTAGTGAGGAAAAATAATGTTTAAAAAAATTCTATTACTGATTGCCGTAACCTTTAGCATTAATCTAATGGCTGGAGAAGTTAAGTGGCGTGGATTGTTACCACTAGACAAGCAATTTCCATTGGTACTTGGGCTCAATATTGACGAATCATCCAATACTCTTACCCTAGACAGCCCACTTCAAGGGATGTTTAGCAGAAAACCATCTAACTTCGAACTGAATGGTAGTCTTGTTAAGTTCGAAGATGAGGCCTTAGATGTGACGTTTTCTGGGGAAATCATCAACGATGTACTGGTCGGTACTTTTAATCAGAAAAAGAAAACTGTTGAAGTCACTTTGCAGCCTCTGTCTACAGAAAGATTGAACATCGCGAAGATGGAAGGCATCTGGAAAGGCGATTTGGCCGTTGGTGGCGACACAGTACTCCCCTTGGAATTCAATCTTGCCGTATTAGCGGATGACCTCCTTGGTTCTCTAAATAGCCCGGCTCAAGAAGCGTATGGAATCCCGCTAGAGAACGTCGTGATGGATGCGAAGCAACTGTCATTTGAGTCGAAAATCATCGGTGCCAATTATTCGGGCGGCTATAAAGAAGGTGGATATCAAGGGGTGTTCAATCAAGGTTATGCTTTTCCACTAACTCTGAAGAAAGATGTTCAATAACTAGTATGAAGTTCAACACCTCTTACTTTACTCAATACTGGCCTCTACAAATTGGGGGCTGGTTTTTAGTTTATACATTGTTTGCTATTTGGATTTTGACGCAACCCTTTGTCATTTACATAGAGCTTTTTTTCACGGCCATTTTGTTCACAATGGCCTTCATACTGACGCACTTGTCTAGGTTGATTTTTAAGCGACTTTTTGCACCTAAACAGCATGTTAAGCAGGTTGTTTATCTGGTTGTCTCTAGTATTACCATTGGCTTAGTTTCATCACTCGTTTTAACAGTTTGTGTCTTTTTGCTGGCCCACTTCGAAATAACGTTTCCAATAGCTGAAGACCAAGCGGCCGACTTTGCAATTCGAATCATGTTTGGCAACGTTCCAAATGTCACTTTCTTCTGCTTCTTGTGGTCTAGCCTCTATTTTGCGGTGATCAAAGTTCGTCAATTAACAGATGCAAAACAAAGACTATTGAAGAGCCAAATCGAAACCTTGAACAACCAACTCAACCCCCATTTTCTGTTTAACGCCATCAATGATCTAAGGGCGCTTATTCTGGAAGACCCTAACAAAGCACGAGATGGATTAGCACAGCTTGCTGATTTGCTCAGGTTTAACCTAAAACCGATTGATACCGATAAAGTTAAGCTGTCGGAGGAAATCAATATGGTTGAAAGCTATCTGCAATTGGTGTCTTTAGGGCTAAGTGAACGATTTGAATACAAGCTCGATATTCAGATTAATGAACAAATTCTTGTTCCTAGAATGATGTTACAGCTCATCATTGAAAACGCCGTCAAACATGGCATTGATACCAGTTCAAACAAAAACAAAGTACTGCTGACGATTACCCACGACACGTCAATGGTGATTGTGACTGTCTGTAATCCGCTAAACACTATCAACAATAACAAACCTTCATTGGGTATTGGTCTTAGTAACATTAGAGAACGGCTTAAGCTCTTATACGGCCAAAGAGCATCCATAGAAATCAACAGTGATGATATGATCGTTATTACCACGCTCATGTTCCCTATTGAGAGGGCTAGCTAAAATGAATGTACTAATTGTCGATGATAGCCGTTTGGCAAGGCTAGAACTCAAATCTCAATTGATGGAGATAGGAGGTGTGAGTGATCTGTTTGAGGCAGAAGATATTCACCAAGCCTTGAATACTCTTAAATCTGAAAATGTAGACCTGCTGTTACTTGATATTAATATGCCCGGTGGCAATGGCTTTGAATTGCTAGAGCAACTCGATGTATGTCCGCAAGTCATTTTTGTCACTGCCTACGATGAATTCGCTCTTAAGTCTTTCGAATACAATGCGTTGGACTACTTGGTTAAACCCGTAACCATTCAAAGACTACAAACTGCCTTAGAAAAGTGCCGTTCATCAATAAGTAAAACTCTTGATTTAGATAGCCACTTTTTCGTCAAAGACGGTAATAAATGCCATTTCATTAAACTAAAGGATGTACAAGCGTTTGAATCCCTAGGTAACTACTGCAAAGTTCATTTGGTTAACCAATCCCCTTGTATCTACAAAAACTTAACGCAACTTGAAAACAAACTACCAGATGATGCCTTTTTTAGAGCCAATCGCAGTTGGATCGTTAACATTCATCATATCGCGGATATAAGTCTTGGAAGTGGTGGCATTCTGGATATTCAAACGAGCTCTGGAGTGCAAATAGAAATGTCTCGCCGACAAGCCAGTTCGTTTAAACAGCTTTGGGGCTTGTAGGTAACTTCTTTAAGCATTGCTCAGGCTAAGGTCGGCATAAGCCCTTAGCCTGTGAAACAAACAAATCTGGCAAGCTTAAATCTGCATTCGCTAAATCACAAGATGCCAATGACAACACACGTAACTTTTTACCATTACCTTTAAGCTGAGCATCGCGATCTTCTAATAAATACCCTTTTAAAAAGCCAATATCGACGCCTGAATTTGTTGTTCTCATATGACAAACCCCACTGCCTGCATAAGAGTATGTCGTAATACGCGTTTTCTTGGTTTCAATGAGTTAGTGCTTTTCTATAAGCAACTCTCTTACGGCGTGAAAAAGAGGGGCATGGATGGAATCGAGATCTTTGTCAAATTGCATTTTGTGTAATCACTTTTGAGCAGGTTTAGATCTCCATATTAGCTCCCATGTTTTAACAGCGATTTTCCATTAGTGCGATATTTAAAAGGCGCTAGGAATTAGAACGTACCCCTTACCGCGGATCGTCTTTATTTTTCTCGGCGCTCTTGCGTCATCGTTTATTTTTCTTCTCAATGAACTCACTTTATTGTCTATGGTTCGCTCCAACCCATCGTGTTGCTGGCCAGACAGCGCCATT
Organism: Vibrio sp. ABH4_348; assembly: GCF_056159765.1. NCBI lineage: Bacteria > Pseudomonadati > Pseudomonadota > Gammaproteobacteria > Vibrionales > Vibrionaceae > Vibrio > Vibrio sp. ABH4_348. The sequence goes on from NZ_JBSWVW010000002.1 coordinate 225,700, forward strand.
GCAATATCATCCCTAGACAGAACTTCACCTGCTTGTTGAGCCAGTAACAGTAACAGTTCAAATTCAGCTGAAGTCAATGCAAGTTCAACAGAATCCAGCATAGCAATTCGGTCTTTCTCTGAGATTATCAAGTCACCAAATTGCAGATCACCACTGGGTTTTTCAGCAAAAATCGCGTCCGGTTTTCTTCTCAAAAACGCATTAATCTTTGCAAGTAACAGTCGCGGCTTAATTGGTTTTAAAAGATAGTCATCTGCTCCTACCTCTAAACCGACAATTTGGTCGATTTCATCGTCTTTGGCGGTTAGCATTAACACGTAACCTTGATAATACGGACGCGCCTCACGGCAAATCGTCAGTCCATCTTTATGAGGCAGCATTAGGTCCAAGATAACCAAGTCTGGCTGCTGCTCAACAATAGTTTCAACCGCATTAAGTCCGTCTCGCTCCAAAGTTACGTTAAAGCTTTCAGATTTCAGATACGCGCAAATGGAGTTTGCCAATTCGTAGTCATCCTCTACCAACAAAATTGAAGCGCCTACGCTCATGCCGCCTCCTTGTTTAAACATATTTTGAATCGAGCTCCACCAAGCTTTGAGTCTTCAACTCTTACCACGCCTTTATGCCAGACCACGATTTGTTTAACAATTGCCAACCCCAAACCAGCGCCACCAGAATCACGGCTTCGGCTAGAATCCAACCGGAAAAACGGCTCAAACACTTGCTCTCTATAGCTGATATCAACCCCTGTACCATCATCATCAACACAGATCGCGAGACCTTCATCAGTTTTGGAAATGGTTATTTGCACCGTTGATTGCGCGTATTTCATCGCATTGGAAACTAGGTTACTGATCGCACGGCCCAAGTAATATTTATCGATATGCCAACTGACCGATGGGTCTGAGTTTTGAACTATGACTTTGATTTTCTCTGAACTTGGCGGCCAAGTTAGCTGCTCTTTATCCAACCACGTAGAAATGTTAACCGGAACGAAGCTAGTTGTTGGCACCTCACGTTCAAATTTGGCGTAGGTTAGCATTTCACCAACCATGTCATTGATGTCTTGTGAAGACTTCTCGATGCGATCCAGTGCTGCGTGCTCCTCTGGTTTTAATCGACTTGAACGCGCCAGTTCTAAGTCAAACTCAATACGAGACAGAGGTGTTCTTAACTCATGGGATACCGAATTAACCAAAGACTTGTTCATTAGTATTAGGGACTCGATGCGGTTTGCCATTTGATTAAAACCGCGTACAAAATTGTTGCTGTTACTGCCGAACACTTCATTGGCTCGAGCGGTAAAATCGCCGTGCTCGAACTGTGCGGCAGCTTTGTCTAAGTTGCGAATCGATTTCCAAGTTGGGTATAGCCATAGAATCACTGGCAGAACACAGAACACGGCAATCAACAACCACATCGAATACAACATGGGATAAGCCGCTTCTAAAAATTTCTCAGTATAAGAGCCGATTTTAATCACTTTGTTACTATCTGGGGACACACGCAAATAGGCATAATCGAAGTAGGTGTCATAAAACTCTGAATCTTCATGCTCAATCCAAGCAATTTTGCCTGTCGACAAGTAGCGTGTTTGACGCTCATCTAACGACACTGAAGATATGTCTACTAACCTCAAGTTAAAGTCAAAATAGTGAGAGAGTTGATACAGTTTTGCCCCCCATTCTGATTCAGGAAGTTGTCGCAAGATACGTTGAATAGTGAACAGCACACCCTGCGAGCGCCACTGAGCGTTAGAGATAACGTTAGGGCTCGCTTTCTCTAAGTATACAAAGCCGAGCACTCGCTCTCCGTCTGGTAAAAGGCGATAAATCGACACGCTTTCGGTATCAATAAATTCTCCTGACTGATCTAACTTTTCCTGTGCCAAGGGCGACATGTCCTGCTTAGGAACCATCTGCACGTCAAAACCAAACCGCTGACGTAATTCGACAAGGTGCGCCTGATACTCTTCGGTTGGCATAGGAAGAAACTCTTGGTAGACAAGTTCGATAGTCCCACCGGAGTCATAGGAAATAAGCTGAGCGAACTGGTCACTAAATAGCGTTTGTTCAATATTAGGCAAGAGAAAACGAATAATAAGAAACAAACAGAGAAAAAGGATCAGGACCAATTGGATTAGAACTTTTACGAAAAACACTTGCGACTCCCATCGTCCATGACAGCTTCATTTTGATTGTCACACTATACTGAGTTTTTTATCGAAAGACTTTCTAGAATTGTCCAGTTTTGTCTCCCAATGTCACTGGTTGAGAAATTTCGAGCTTAGAATCGATTTTGGGTGCCTATTTGGGCACTTTGGGAACACTGACTCCATCGCAAATTTGTGTTGAAACAATATCGAAATACTAAAGCTTGGTTACTATGGATTGACACCATAAGAGGGATTCAACATGACACAAATTGAACTGGTTAGGACACTTTGGAATAAGTTCAGCCAAGGTGATTACACTGGGAGCGAAGCGTTGTTCACTGACAATTTGTTTGTCGATTGGCCAACCAGTCGTGAATATTATGAGACTAAGCAAGCGTTTATCGCGGTTAACGAAGCTTTTGGGCATGACTGGACATTTGAAATCAGAGAGCTGGAACAAACTACGTCCAATCGAGTGATCAGCGTTGTGTATGTCACCAGCCCTAGCTGTGAAGATAGTTTTTACGCCACCAGCTTTTTTGAATTTGAAAACAACAAAATAGCCAAAATGGATAGCTATTGGGCGTTTCAAGACAAACAACCCGAATGGCGTAAAGAGTTAAGTAAAACCTATTAATCTATTTAAATTCGATATGTAACTTCGGTCACCTAACTCTCGGCTGGTGACCTCACCGCATTAAAATTACGCCTATCTTCCCACTCTTTAGTTTTTTTGGAACGAAGAAGCTTTATCACCATTACCACCCCATAAGCAAAAAACGTGAAAGTAAAAATAAGAATCTAGTCACATATATTTATTGGTAATAGTTATTGTTATCAAATAGGATCGCCACTCATTTTTTAACCAATTTGGTAGCCCTATGTTTGCTTCACGACTTATTGCACTGCTCTCTCTGGCTGTTGCCAGTTCAGTTAACGCACTTGAAATCAAAGATGTATTAGATAGAACCATCACGTTAGACGCACCTGCTCAACGAGTGATCCTGACCGAAGACCGACAGTTTTACATCGTTTCTGCGCTTGCGGGCGAAAACGCTGATGATCTAATTGTTGGTTGGCGTGGCGATATGAAAGCGTCTGACCCATATAACCACCAACAGTTTATCGAACACTTCGACAAACTTGAGCAGTTGCCAACTTTAGGGCGCTTTGGTTCTGACAGCTATGACATTGAAAAAGTAGTAACGCTTAACCCTGATGTGTTGGTTGTGAATGTGACTTCTGCAGGCAATCAGCCTCATCAAGAAGTCCTCTCAAAACTGGAAAAGTTCGGGATTCAGGTCGTTTACATCGACTTCAGACACGATATTGACACTAACATCGCTAAGAGCTATCAGATTCTAGGTGACTTGATTGGTAAAACTGCGAACGCGCAAAAATTGGTTGAGTTCAGACAGACTCAAATTGATAAAGTTGCTTCGCAGCTCAGTGCACTAGTTCAATCCGATAACAAACCTAGTGTTTTTATTGAACGTATCGCCGGCTACAGCGAAGACTGCTGTTTAACTTTTGGCAACGAAAATTTCGGTAAACTAGTTGAACAAGCGGGTGGTAAACACATCGGCAGCGATTTTATCGATGGCGTTTTTGGACAACTCGACCCAGAGCAAGTCATTGCTAGTAATCCACAGCACATCATCTTAACTACCGCAGATTGGAGCGCATACGTCCCTAACGGAAAATGGGTGCCTGTCGGTTACGGCGCCAATCTAACGGAAGCCAAAGATAAACTGAACTACTACACTGACAAAATTAGCTATCGTGGCACGGACGCAGTCTCTAACAAAAATATCCACGCTATCTGGCATGGTTTCTACACGAGCTCTTTTGACTTCATCGCGTTGCAACATATCGCTAACTGGCTCCACGGTGATGAACTGAAAGGCGTAGACCCAGACCAAACATTTGCTGAGTTCTATCAAGAGTTTTTGCCATTCGCATACCAATCAGGTTATGCGGTAAGTTTGAAAAATGACTGATATGACGTTGGCGCGATTACAATATTGCGCCCAAATTCAACGCAAAACCTTATGGCTCTGTGGGCTGTTTGTGGCTCTTGTGATATCGGTATTAGTCAACTTGTCTATTGGTGCGGGTAACTATTCAATAGGTGAAGTGGCCATTGCCATTTTCGCACCCGAACGAGTTAACCCACAGATCGAAGCCGTAGTTTGGTATTTGCGATTACCGAGCGCACTAATGGCCGTGGTTGTCGGAGCCTCGCTCGCCGCTGCCGGTGCACAAATGCAAACCGTGCTCAATAACCCGCTCGCAGGTCCATTCACGTTGGGAATTTCCGCCGCAGCAAGCTTTGGTGCGGCACTCGCGTTTACCATTGGGCATCTTAATTTACCTATTCCCAGTCAATATTTGGTGCCAGTAAATGCATTTGCAATGGCGATGTTTGCGTCATTTGTGATTCACAAAGTCAGTAGTAGCAAAGGCGGCGGTGTTGAAACCGTTGTATTGCTCGGTATTGCGCTGGTGTTTACCTTTAACGCGCTGGTCGCGTTGTTGCAGTTTTTTTCTTCCGACGAAGCAATAGCGGCCGTCGTGTTTTGGACTATGGGCAGTTTAACCAAGGCGACGTGGGAAAATTTAGCCATCGTGGCCGTTGCCCTAGCCGTTGTCCCCATTTATTTTTACCGCAACACATGGGCACTTACCACCATGCGAATGGGAGACGAAAAAGCGCAAAGCTTTGGTATCGACGTTGCCAAACTCAGACTTGGTACCTTACTGTGTGTAAGTTTACTCGCAGCACTGCCGGTAGCGTTTGTTGGCACTATCGGCTTTATTGGGCTAGTTGGCCCGCACATTGCGCGCATGATTCTGGGTGAAGACCAGCGTTTTTTCTTTCTCGGCGCCATGCTCGTCGGCGCGTTGACCCTCTCGTTATCTGCCGTTCTGAGCAAAATATTATTACCGGGCGTGGTATTCCCCATTGGGGTTATCACTTCGCTAATCGGCATGCCGGTGTTTATTTCTCTGATCATTCGCAGTAAGAAGTCACTATGGTAGAGCTTAGTTTTCAAAACGTAGGCGCAGGTTATAAAGAGAATCAGGTCCTCTCTAAAATAACGTGTGGACCGTTTACTTCGAGCAACGTTGTTGCGCTAATCGGCCCAAACGGCACGGGTAAATCGACGCTATTTAAACGAATGGTAAAGCACATATCGGGCTCGGGGAGCATAGAGATTGACGGTAATGCCTCCATAGACGATCTAGTTTACTCGCCGCAATTTACCTACGTGAATCCGACATTAACTGTCTATGAATCTCTGATTCTCGCCATTAAACGTTCACCAAAATGGCGCTTGTCAGAACAAGAGTTTGCGATCATCGATGATACGTTAACTAAGTTGGATATCTTATCTCTCGCCTCCTCTAGCTTGGCAGAGTTGAGTGGCGGACAGCGTCAAATTGTCGGTCTTGGTCAGGCGTTGGTGCGCTCACCAAAGATTTTATTACTCGATGAACCGACCAGCGCGCTCGATTTGAATCGACAGTTTCAAGTTCTTAATCTGATCCAACATCTGGCAAGAAAAGAGAACTTACTAATTTTTGTCGTGCTGCACGATCTCAATCATGTACTTCAATACGCAGACCAAGTAATGGTGCTGCACCAAGGTCGGCTGGCGGCTCATGGCCCCACACACCAAGTGTTGACCTCCCAGCTCATTGAGCACGTTTACCAGGTAAAAAGTCGACTTGCTGGTGATATTGAAACCGGCCAGTTTCTACACGTCGAAGGAATGGCCTAAATGCCTAAAGCCGTTTATCACCTGTTTTTTGTTCAACTGCTGACCATTTCTGCTACTGAGTTAACTGGTCCTTTCTGGCCCTTTTACATGCGAGAGCTAACTAATAGCAATGAGTTCTATTCACTGGCGTTAGTCTTGGTATATCTACTTCCTATGTTGGGTGTCGCGTTAACCAGTGTCATGTGGGGCAAACTCGCCGACAAGTTCGGGCGTAAACCTATGTTAGTGCGCGCGATATCAGTGCTTATCATTACGCAAATACTGATTGGATTGAGCGACTCTTTGGTGACAGTACTAACTCTGAGGTTCATTCAAGGCGCTGGAGCAGGCTATATTGCCGCGGCTCAGGCTTATGGCGCGGTCAGTGTCGTATTCAAAGACAAGGCAAAGCTGTTTACCTACTTGCAGGCTTTCACCAATTTAGGTTCGTTAGTTGGCGCGACGTTGGGCGGACCAATTTTCCAATTCACCAGTTTCGCGACTCTCAACTACCTTACTGCATTAGTTTGTTTATTCAGCGCTTGCTGGGCTATTGTATTTTTGCCAAAAGAGAGCCAGCAAACTCTATCGAATACAACCAATCCCCCCCAGCAAAGCGAAGACTTGTCTAGCGGTTTTGTTCCATCATCGATAGCGAGCACCTTAACCACTGGTTTGTTTTTGACATTGGCACTGCTTTTGATTTCTCGAATGCAGGTGCTTCCCGTTTACAGTGACTACATGCAGCAAATTCTCAGTGTGCCATATTGGCAAATTGGGCTCGCTTATGGCGCTTGGTCAGTCGGGTTTATCTGTTTTGCACGCTTTTGGGCCAACCTGTTTAGTGATTTTAATTGGCAACAATCGTTGAAACGCTTGCTTTGGGTAATCGTGAGCTGCGGAATTATCTCGCTATCGATTAGCTCGGTTAGAGATTACTGGATATTTCTGGCAGGTTACTTTATTTGGGGAGGACTGTTAGCAGGAACTGCTCCGATTGTACTCACTATGATCTCCAAGGCAAAGCAAGCGCACGAGCAAGGACGTACCATCGGTATGGCGCAACGCTCTCAACAGCTTGGTAACGTCACGGGAGTCACTCTAGGGGCAACGGGGGCGTATTTTATTGGTCTTGAGCACCTCTATTTAGCAGTCGCAATTGGATATGGAGTGACACTTGTTTTTGCTCTCGCGCTGTATCGGCTGTTGAGACAGCGTCTTCAATCCCACCAACAAAGTTATCAATCCTAATCTGGCCAGCTAAATCTCTCTATTCCGCAGTTCACTATAATTATTGCGCTAGCGTGTTAGACTCTGCGCCAAATTGTGTTCTTGATGTTTTCATATTGTGAGTAGTGATATGTCGTTTTCCAAACTTGGGTTGAGCCAAACCTTAACCAACGCCCTACAAGATCTCGGTTACAAAGAACCGACCAAAATTCAAACCCAAGCAATTCCACTTGCCCTCAATGGCGACAACCTAATTGCGGCGGCGCACACAGGAACCGGGAAAACAGCAAGTTTTGTGCTTCCGATATTACAACGCCTACAAGATGGTCAAACACAACGGAAAAAACGGGCCAGAGCGCTTATCTTGACCCCGACTCGCGAGCTTGCTGAACAAGTAAACCTCTCAATAGAACAGTATGCAAAAAATACTGAACTTAAAAGTGTCGCTATTTTTGGTGGTGTCGATTCTCAATCTCAAAAAGCAAAGCTCATCGAAGGAGTAGATATAGTCGTCGCGACGCCCGGACGTCTGATTGACCTTTATGGTCAACGTGCCATTCACTTTGATGAGATGGAAACTTTAGTTCTCGATGAAGCTGACCGCATGCTAGACATGGGCTTTATTGAAGACATCAATAAAATCATCGCTCGATTACCGGACAATGTTCAGAACCTCTTGTTTTCTGCAACCCTATCGAACCCAGTTCGTGACTTGGCAAAATCCGCGATTGATGATGCGAAAGAAATTGTCATCGCTAAGCACAGCGCATCCAAAAGCAATATTGACCAGTGGTTGGTAGCGGTCGACAAAGATCAGAAGTCCGCGCTACTAAGCCACTTGATCAAGACACTTGAATGGCAACAAGCACTGATTTTTATCGAAACCAAACACGGTGCCGCTAAGTTAGCGTCTCAGTTAGAAAAACGTGGTATTCATGCTGAGGCCTTTCACAGCGGTCGCAGCCAAAAAATTCGTCAAACCTTACTAGAGCAATTCAAATCAGGTGAAATTCAGTATCTGATTGCGACCAGAGTGGGAGCTAGGGGTATCGATATCCACAACCTTGAGCGTGTAGTGAATTACGATTTGCCTTATCCGGCGGACGAATATGTTCATAGAATTGGTCGAACGGGACGCGCTGATGCAAAAGGTGAAGCGATTTCATTGGTCTCCAAAGACAATTTCAAAAATCTATGTATGATAGAAAGTCGATTAGGTCATTTGCTTGAGCGACGAGAAGTTGAAGGTTTTGCTCCTAGAAAGCCGCTACCTATATCGATTCTCAACTACGTACCCAAACACAAGCGCCAAAAAGATTAAAACCAGTGTTTTAGTGCTTACCGGGACAGTTACGAACCAAATTAAGGATTAGTTACTTATGTCATCTAAAGTTTATGTACTCGCTCAATTTAAAGCTAAGCCGGGCAAAGAAGCCGAATTGTTTGAAGTTCTCAAAGCACTGGAACCAGATACCTACCGCGAAGAAGGATGCTTGCAGTACACGGTTACACGACAAATTGATCACCCGAATGCAACTCGCAGTGAATACTCGATTTGTTTTAACGAAATTTGGTCAAGTGCCGAGGCACTTCAAGCTCATTGTAACCGTAAACAAATTCAAGACTTTTTCGAAGCTCAAGTGGTTGCTGAGACTGGATTGGTTGAAGACGCCAAAGTGACAGCTTACAGCGATGAAGGTGAAAATTACGACGCGCCAATTTTTAGCTAGTAAAATTAATCGATTGAAATTCATCCGATTGTGCTGCGGTCTATCTAAACCTAATCATGAGATTTTGAGGTAATCATGTTCGTAGTGACGCTTAAGTATCTTGTTCCACGAGAACAAGTTTTACCTTATATAGAAGAACATTACGCGTTTTTAGATAAGTTCTACGATTCCGGACATTTCCTTGCGTCTGGACCTAAACACGAAAAAGATGGTGGAGTGATTCTAGCGAAAGCGGAAACCTACTGCGAGATTGAGAAAATCCTCGCACAGGATCCATTTTGGAAGCACGAGCTGGCAGACTATCAAATCACCAGTTTTGAACCTACTCGCCAAGCTGAACGATTTTCGATTTAGAGCAGTTAATTATTTTCAGTCGATGAAAACACACATAAAAGCGAGCCAAATCTTGGCTCGCTTTTTACTATAAGCAATATCGAGATGAGATATTAAGCAAGGTCTAGTCGTACGTGACCGTTGCGTAGGTCATCGCGCGAGATGCCTTTTCCGTCGTTCAATTCATTGAACTGACGAATCAAACCTGCGATAGCGTGAATTGACGCAAGTAAGTCACCTGTGTGCGCTGATTCAGATGCAGTGTGCATGTTGCGGATTGGGTAACCAATCGTGATTGCTGCACTGTCTACACCTGCAAGTACTGCTGCCATACCGTCAGTACCCATATCGCGGCCTGAGAAATCAAGCTGGTAAGGGATAGACTGCTCTTCACATACTTTTTCAAGTGACTGTACTAAGAACTCTGATACTACAGAACCACGGCCGATGGTGAAGCCATCACCCATTTTCAGCGGGTTCATGTTGCGTGCCCCAATACCCGGCGCTGCTTCGTAATCGTGGTTTACGTCTGTCGCAATCAATACGTCAGGCTTTAGCTCACCAACGACAGGGATAGAACCAAGACGACCAATTTCTTCATGAGTGGCGATTGTGTAAAGTACACGGACGTTGTCTAGACCTTCATCCGCCAACATACGTGCAACTTCAGTTACTGAGAAGCAGCCCAAGCCGTTGTCTAGGTAAGCACCGTAGAACGTATCTTCAGAAACACCGCGCTTAATTGGACGATCAAGTAGAATTGGGTCACCCGGACGCAAACCAAGCGCTTCTACTTGTGCTTTGCGGTCTTCACCGTGAGTGTGTAGCTCTAGGTAAATTTGCTCTGGCTTGATACCCTTTTCACCAGTGCGCTGCGCAGGTGTTGAGAAGTGAATTGCACCCAAAGCCTCAACAGTACAACCTTCGATAACTTTGTATTGACCAAGTTCACCCGGCTTTTGACAGAACACTTTTACTTCGTGGCCAATCAATGTTGTTGGCAGAAACGAGTCTGTATTGATCCATACTTTGCCATCGTTATCGATTTTACGAACTTGCATACGGATTTTGTCAGCATGACCAACAATCATTACACTTACTAGGTCATCGCGACCTGGGTGAGAGTCAAATACTAGACCAGCGTTGCCTTTAAATTGGTGTACAGCCCAGCCTTCTGGCATGAAAGATTCAAATTCTGGCTTGATTACACCGTAGCTCATACCCGCTTCGAAACCAACTGGCGATGGTGAAGCAAGAACTTTCTTCATGAATTCAAACTGTTCTGTTGGCATAACTTGCTGCCAAGCGTTTTTATTTTCCATTTTATGTAATTAACTCTTCTGTGACTAAACAAAACAAAAAGAACCAATTGCATAACATCAGCAATCAGTTCTTCTTTAAAAGTGACAATATACTAGCGTGTTAAGCTGGCATTTCAACAATGTTTAGCATAGTTAAGACCTATTAACTCTAACTGGCAAAACTAAAATGGTATTTTGACTCCAAGAATGAGCTTTAGAAAGTTGGCTTTTTTGTAGTCAAAACTATCACTTTTGACACCCAATTCAACCCATTTAGATTGAAATTCTAACCCTATTGCCTTTTGAGACGGGTATCCTGAGATTGTTAATTTTCCAAGATCGCTTAAGTATTCGTACTCAGCAGACCACAAAGTCCGCTCCAAAATTCTAAATGCTTTAACCTTAGTTTGATGTGTAGAATCAATATGCCAATGTAAACCTAATGTATTTTTTGAAGGCAGCTTTTGGACAAAATCTCTATATCCTTCAAACCCTGACATGATCGCTTTTCCAGCAGAGAAGTCTGGTTCCGAGACCGTAATTTCAGTGTAAGGCGCATTTTTCCATAAAATTTGGCTATACAAATCCCTGGCTTCCCAAGCTATTTCGATATGATCGTTGTAAAACCAGCTCAGTTCCATGTCTAGGCTGTAGCCATACTTCGAATAAGGCTCGACTATCGCCCTTTTTAACAAATAGTCCCTAGTATAATGTTGCTCTAGGTGTACCTCTCCCACATAGCAAGTAGGGTCACTGGCGCATTGGCCTTTCAATGCTGCGGTTCCACTACCGGCACCTTCAATAAAAGTGTTACCGTTTAACAATGATAATGAAGGTTTTAAGTCAAAAGAATCGAAACCAAATTTATGAGAAAACCTAACTCCAGCCCCAGAAAAATGCGATGTTTTCAAAGCAAGATCATAGAGTTTTCCGACAGGAATGTTGTCTTTATTAGAAGCTTCTGAAAATAAGTTAAGCGTATCTTCGCTAAACGTTAACCACCAATCGTAACGATAAAGAACTTCTATTGTAGAGTTTCCGTAGTTTAACCCAGTGGAAACTTGATTATATGTAAACGCCCAATTTGCATTTTCAAACTCTTGCTTACCTCCTTTGAATATATGATAAATTGCATTATTTTCTGCATATGCAAAAGCGGTTGCCCTAGAGAAAACGGAAAATTCATTGGCATGGATTTCAGTTCCCAAAAGCAATAGTGCTAAGATAGATAATTTTCTTTTCATAAAAAAAGGGGCTTAGCCCCTTAACAAACTTAAACAATTATAGAACCGATTCAAAGAAGCCATCGGTATATCGAATAATAGGAATTCCATTCGGTTCGGAAATAGTGCCTACTTGAGTATTATTTGACTCTAGTTTTCCGGAAATAGTGCTGTCTTCTGCTCGTTCTAATAAAACTCGCACACCCGAGTTGTCAAACAACTCCACACTAGAGGACTCTCTAATACTCGAATCAGTAGGAATTGACGTCTTCGCCATAATTTCCTCATCAAGATATTTTACGGTACTTGTTATAGTTACTGAATCAAATAACCTTCGTTCTATTTTAAGATAAACAGAAGCAAAATCATTTTCATTAGCTGCTTTAATAGCGTCGGTAGAAAGTTCTAATTCCGCCGTTACATTGAAGAACTTATTTTCTGTTTCAAAGCTAACTGTATCGACTTCAACTTTCTCATAAGCTAAATAATCAATTTTTTCATTTACCGACAGCGAAACTCCTCTTGGGTTTTCAACCGAAAGTTTAAACTCAAAGTCTGAGTAGTCATTGACATTAGAAAACTTCCCGTCCACTTCAATAAACATTGTTTCAAATGTAGAGACAATAGTGTTGTTTGAACTGAATTGAGAGTTAACATTAAGCTGCTCATCATCCACATCTATTCTCAAGTCACTCATTGTCAAACTTAAATTTCCGTCAAACTTGAGTTCTCCTTCATTATTTCTAGCGTGTATAGTCATCTCTGTGTCAGATAGTTCTAACGATATTTCGCCGATAGAAAGTAGACCAGTTGACGACATACCATTTTGAATAGGTTGTTCTTCTTCTCTAAAAAGGAAATCTTCTATTGTGCTTGCCCCAGTTCCTACAAGATCTATTACAGATGTTTCATTGAGTTCTTTTATTGAACTTTTAACACTGGTCAGTTCGATCACTTCAGAACCCGACAAGTCTAAATTACATGACTCACCCGATCCAAAACAATCTGGGTTTCCATTGCCATTGAGGTCATTAGTGATTTTCGCAACCACTTCTGTTGTTATGACTTCTCCATCCTGTAACGAAGACGTTTTCGTTGCTGTAAACTTAAGAGCATCGCCTTCTTCAATCTTTTCTACATTAAAACCTGAAAGATCCGAGTTTGAATCCAATTGATACAATAGAATTGCTCTGGCGGCTCGTTCAATGTCTCGTAGCACTGCTTGAACATTTGACTTATTAAGGCTGAGGATTTTTTCTGCGTCTTTTGTGAAGGCATGAGTTCCCTCTCTGAGATCACTCTCCTTCAATCGAACAGAGTCGTAAAAGCGGCGGACCTTTTTTACAAAATTCTTTGCTTTAACAACTTCTTCACTTGAATCTAAATCGACTTGCTCAGGTGGTACATGCTCAAAAACTGTATTACTACGAGCCAATGCAGCATCTGTTTTGTCACTTGCCACCAATGCTTTGGCTTTATTCTGGATTTCCTGAACCTTAGCAGGCTTTACAGTTAGTTTCCCCGAGTTGGTGAACTCTACGATGCTACTAGCATCAAAGCTGTCGCTAGACATCAGTGAAGCAGATAGGATGGACATAGCTAAAGTAACTTGATCAACGGTGTCACCGTTAATTGAAGAGGTATCAGTAATATCTACTACCGGAATTTCAGACAGACTTTTCGCCGTATTTAACCCAAAAGCCGAACGAACTGCCTTCTCCGCATTTGCAATCATTTGGGTCGATACGACCTCATGTCCTTGTGCAAGCGATAGTGATGTTTTTGCAGCTATGTCAGTTACCGCAGTCACATTTAATGATGAACTACTTTCTGAAACCGAAGGGATTACAGACGTAAGTTGCCATCCGTCCTTAACTGGAAAGGTAGAGCCAAAGGCGACGTCCGCATGAGCAATAGGCATTGGACTATTGGCACTAGTACAAAGCTCAATATCACAAGTCATGAGTGTGGAGTTATCTCTTTTAGATACGACAACGTACAACGGGATATTTTGAGGTGCACCGTCAATCGAGTAGTTACCATTCGCATCTGTTATACCTGCCCCAACAAATCCAGAATTCTCAATACAACCATTTGAATTAAAACTCGAACATAATGTCACGTCCGCGTTGACAACAATTCCTTTATTCACCATACCGGAGATGTTTGACGAGCCGGAAGCTGCAGATGAATCAGCTCCGCCCCCCCCACCACCACAAGCGGAAGCGAGTAATGCAAACATTGATGTGAGTAATAATCTTTTATCCATATCCTAACCACCTAGTACAAGAATTATTCATAACTTTTATTATTTGGGTATGAGAATAACACAAGAAATCTATAAACTTTCTGGAAGCTAAGTGATGTATCTCGCAAGGAAACTAGTACGATGTTCTATATACTCATGCGTTGACTTATTTATTCACCACCTTGAGCCCCAAGCTGGGTGCAAATCGGCTTAAGAAATAGGCCATGCGCGAAAGTCCAATGCGGATCTCTTGATGTCCTCGTTCCCATCCCTGAACCAGACTCTCGACTGCTTTATCCGCTGTCAGTGCTTTAACGGTTTCAGGTAGGCCGTTCTTGTGAAATTCAGTATTAACTAACGGCGGCATTGCTTCGATCACTTCAATGTTTGAGTTGGCAAGCTGAACCCTAAGACTCTTAGTGAAGCTGTGTAACCCTGCTTTCGCAGCGCAGTAGAAAGGCATAATTGATTTTGGGTTGTAAACCAGCCCAGTGGTCACGTTAATGATAGAACTGTGGTGTTGTGTTTTTAGCAAAGGGAGCGCATTTAATGTCATGCCAATATGCGCTTCTAAATTGTGTTTAAGCTCTAAGGCATAATCAGGCACATCAGATTGAACGTTTGCCATGGCATGTAGACTCGTCCAACCCGCATTGTTTATCAAGGTATCAAATGCGGGATAGTTTTCTATCAGCCAATCAAAGAACTCTTTTCGCTCGATAAGATCAGAAATATCCATCGCGTATGTCGCAGAGACAAATTCAGCGATCCCCGCTAATTTTTGGGGATCGCGGCCTACCGCTATTACCGTATTTTTCGTTGCCAAGCGTTTTGCCAATTCCAGCCCTATACCAGAGCTGCCACCGGTAATTACTATGGTTTTTCCCGTCAAATTTCTTTTTTTCATATCAACCTCCTTAGTTGAGATTGATAGGATAATCACCATCTCTGGTAATACATTAACAGCGGTTAAAACCTTTAATTTGGTGTTGTCGTTACGTGCGACTTACGCTTTGTGATATGGGTTTTGAATGCCCAATCTCGCCCGAATTCGAGAAAGTGACACTTCGGAAATACCAAGGTAAGACGCTAAGTGATAGTTGGCAATTTTCCCGACTAAATGCGGGTATTCCTCGACAAACTGCTGGTAATTTTCGGTCGGCGTTTGTAAGAGTAAATCCGCTTCACGTCTTTCTTTTCTCAACGCCAGCCTCGTTAACAAAAACAAGTTTACTTGAAGCCATTTGGGGTTTTGCTGCGCAAGCTGCTGAAATTTTTTCACCGGTATACTCAATACGGTCAACTCTGTTAATGCCTCACATCCAAATCGAGCTGGCTGCCCTGTTTTCATTGACGATAAGCTAGAGGCCACATCGCCGGTTTCCAGAAAACCTTTGTTTTTTCTCGTACCATCCGGCTTGATGTAATAGTGGCAGGCAATACCCTCTGAAATAAACCTTAACTCAGACACACAATCCCCAGGTTGAAAAATAGCTTGCTTTTTTTGATAGCAAACAACAGAGCTAATGCTTCTTAGCTGCTCGAATTCCAAATCGGTCACATTGCAGTGCTCTTTAAAATATAGAGACAAGCGGTTCAAAGAATCCATCATAAAGTCCTTATAGTTATTATGGCATTTTTAGACACAATTCATTTCATCGATTCTATTTATCGCCAAATAGTAGATAGATAAGCTCACAGTTCTAACAAATTGATAACAAGATTGCAGTAAATGAGCAGTTCGTTTTAGTCTTTAAGCGGCACGAACTCCTAAGTCGACAAATAACCTGTAAGAGATTTTATTTCGTGGCTAATACTTACAGGGTACCGCAAAGAACAAGCGTATCTCCATGATATTACTGTAATAAAATATTGGAACCCCTTATGATCATTTCTGCCTCTACCGATTACCGCCGCGCGGCGAAGTCAAAGTTGCCTCCATTTTTGTTCCACTACTTAGATGGTGGTTCGTACAGCGAGCATACTCTGCAGCGTAACACCTCAGACTTAGCAGATATCGCGCTGCGCCAACGTGTGCTCAAAAACATGACAGATTTAGACTTAGGGACCAAAATTTTTGGCGAAAAGCTTGATCTGCCAATCGCACTTGCACCGGTCGGTTTGACGGGTATGTATGCAAGACGAGGCGAAGTACAGGCGGCTAAAGCGGCTGAAAACAAAGGCATTCCATTTACCATGTCTACCGTGTCCGTGTGCCCTATTGAAGAAGTAACACCTGCGATTCAACGCCCAATGTGGTTTCAACTGTATGTTCTGAAAGATCGCGGATTCATGAAAAACGTTCTAGAACGAGCAAAAGCGGCTGGCGTTACTACATTAGTGTTCACCGTTGATATGCCCGTACCCGGCGCGCGCTACCGTGACATGCACTCGGGTATGAGTGGCCCGAATGCGCCAGTGCGCCGCGTGATGCAAGCGATGACCCATCCTCAGTGGGCACTCGACGTTGGATTGCTCGGCAAACCACACGATTTAGGCAATATCTCAAAGTACCGCGGCGAACCGACTAACTTGGCCGATTACATCAGTTGGTTAGGCGCGAACTTCGACCCGTCCATCAGTTGGAAAGACTTGGAATGGATTCGTGATTTCTGGGACGGCCCTATGGTGATCAAAGGAATTTTGGATACCGAAGATGCCAAAGACGCCGTCAAATTTGGTGCAGACGGTATCGTCGTTTCAAATCACGGAGGTCGCCAATTAGACGGTGTACTTTCTACAATTCGTGCTCTTCCTGCTATTGCCGACGCGGTAAAAGGTGACCTCAAAATTCTAGTCGATTCCGGTATCCGCAACGGCTTAGACGTGGTGCGTATGTTGTCTTTAGGTGCAGACCTAACCTTGTTGGGCCGTTCATTTGTTTATGCGTTAGCGACTCATGGCCAAGCGGGTGTCGAAAACTTGTTGGATCTGTACAAAAAAGAAATGCAAGTCGCAATGATATTGTGCGGCGCCAATTCGGTGTCCGGTCTTAACAGCAGCATGCTGGTTCGATAACATTGGCACATATTGACGATTGGTCAATATTTATTGCGTTGCACTCCATATGGCGTTAATGTCATAGCATCTGCCCCATACTAGGTACATGCTATGACAAACTCTAAGATATTGGTTGCCGGCGCTACTGGCTATTTGGGCCAGCACTTGGTTAAGGTTTTACTAGAGAACAAGGCCAACTTTGCCGTTCTGGCAAGAAATCATGACAAAGCGAAAAGAATGGGGCTAAACGATGAGCAAATCATCGTTGCGGAAGTCACCAAACCAGAAACCTTGTCATCATGCATGCAAGATGTTGATCTCATTATTTCGACAGTGGGGATCACACGGCAAAAAGATGGTTTGACCTATCAAGATGTCGATTACCAAGCCAACCTTAATTTGCTTGAACAAGCAGAAAAAAGTGGCGTCGCAAAGTTCATATACGTCTCTGCTTTCAACGCTCCAAGCTTTACTCAAGTTCGGCTACTTGCAGCTAAAGAAAAGTTTGCTCAGCGGCTCCTGAGCAGTACATCTTTGAGCCCTTGCGTCGTTCGCCCGAATGGCTTTTTCTCTGATCTGGAAGAAGCGCTGAAACTCGCCCACTCGGGCCGAGGTTTTCTATTTGGCGACGGAGCTCAGAAACTCAACCCAATTGACGGCGATGACTTGGCTCGATTTATCATCAGCCACATCGAGAGTTGCGAAACTGAAATCAACGTGGGGGGGCCTGACATACTCAGTCATTTAGAAATTACCCAACTAGCCTTTCAGGCATTAAACAAACCCGCAAAAATCACTAAGGTTCCAGATTGGGTAAGGCAACTGATGTTATGGGGCTGCCGCCACCTTCCAGAGCGCTTCACTGGGCCGATGGAGTTTTTCTTAACTGTCAGTGCGCAAGATATGATTGCCCCAACCTATGGTTGCAAACGGCTTATCCAGCACTATCAGCAAGTCGCAAAAAACCTTTAAGTGACTTCTCCTTAGAAGGCTGTAGACGTTTTTTAAACAATGCGGTTAAACTGACTTAAGACACTCAACCAGAGCTAAGTTATGTACAAGCATTACGAACAGCAGATGCAAGTCTTCATAAGTCAGGAAATGAAAACCGATGCGGCACATGATTCGTTGCACGTTTCTCGGGTCGTTGAAATGGCGAAAGTCATCGCCAAGGCCGAAAATGCCAATTTAGACGTTGTGGTTCCAGCGGCGTACTTGCACGATTGCTTCAGTCACCCCAAAAATCATCCACAAAGGCATACCAGTTCGAGAATCGCCGCTGATAAAGCAATTGAGTTTCTTTCATCGCTTGGTTATGACTCCCAACTGTTACCTGCAATCCATCATGCCATTGTAGCACACAGTTTTAGTGCTAACATTCCAGCTGAAACGATAGAAGCCAAAGTAGTTCAAGACGCGGATAGACTCGATTCTCTTGGCGCGATTGGTGTGACACGCGTAGTCCAAGTGGGCACAGCACTTGAACGTCAGCTGTATGATATCGAAGATATTTTGTGTGAGCGTCGCCAGCCAGACGACCACCAATACACCATCGACCACTTCTGGATTAAGTTGTTTAAAATCGTAGACACACTGCATACCCAAAGCGCACGAACTGAAGGCGAAAAACGTAAGGCCTTTATGCAGATGTTCTTAAAACAGCTCGCCATGGAAGCTCACCCAAAGACATCGGTATAAATCGTGTTATGGTATAAGCAAGTTGTCTAGGTAAGAGGTAAGCCGCTTGAATCTAGTTATATTACATGGACTATACATGCATGGCATGGTTATGCAGCCACTCAGTCAAAAGTTGAAGAGTTTGGGTTATCAAACTCGGGTGGTGAGTTACAACACGCTTGATATCAATGAGAATCAGCTGTTTGAAGAGATTGATGAAGCCTTAGACAAGTCTCAAGCTAACGCCCTGATTGGTCATAGTCTTGGAGGGTTAATGAGTAAACACTATCTCGACGCTCGCCAACCTGACATTAAAAAGCTCTCACACGTCGTCACGATTGGTTCACCGCTGCGCGGCGCCTCAATTGTGACCAAAATTCAGCAAATGGGCTTGGGAGGCGTTATCGGCAACTCTCGTCTATACGGCTTAGAATCTCACTACAACACTTGGCGTTTTGAACAAAAGCTTGGCAGTATTGCAGGTAATCTTCCACTCGGCTTTAGACCTATGTTAATGGGCAGAGGTAAAGAAAGCGATGGTACTGTTACAGTGCGAGAGACCAAAATCGAAGGTATGACGGATCACGTCGTGCTACGTAATAGTCATACTAGCCTTATTTACAGCAGCAAAACACTTCATCAGATAGACCACTTTTTGACACACGATCGCTTTGACTCTTTAGCAGACTGAGATATAAAACTATAAAAACCATTATCTAAGGAAGAGTTATGTACCGTTTATTCGCTGCTGTATTGTTAACCTTGTCTATTACAGCCTGTACTGAAGTGGGCAGTGAAGCCTGGTGTGACGACATGAAAGAAAAACCCAAAGGCGATTGGACTGCCAATGAAGCCAAAGACTTCGCCAAACACTGTATTTTTTAAACAAATTTTGACGTCAAGCCATTACTTCAGGTAATGGCTTATCGCTACAATACCTAACCCAAACAAGCAAATTAAAGGCTTATTGCTATCACAACTTTTACTTCCGTTCTCGTCCATCGGATTAACGCGTTTGTTTGCAACAATCGGGGTGGCAATCCAGCCGGTGTGGTGTTGAACGCAAAAAATCTATCAGATGAGCAAATGCAATTCATCGCCAATCAAGTCGGTTATTCAGAAACGGCGTTTGTCCATCCGTTAGCCGACGCCGACTTTGAAGTTCGCTTTTTTACGCCAGTGGAAGAAGTCGATTTTTGTGGCCACGCGACGCTATCGGTTTTTCATACTCTGCGCGAACAAGGGCTTTTGCAGCCGGGCTGTTACTCTCAAATCACCAAGGCTGGCAAACTGAATGTCACCATAGAGGAATGCGGCAAAGTTACAATGGAACAGGCTTTGCCAGTGTTCTCAGGATATTTTGAATTTGCCGACATCGCGCCCTTACTTAACATTCAAGAGTCGATTTTGGTCTCCACCAAGCTACCTATTGAAGTGGTCAGTACCGGTTTGGCCGACGTTATTGTCGCACTGCCTTTGGGTACAGTAGATAAAGTGAAGCCCGATTTTTCACTTATTAAAGCCTTCAGTAAAAAGCATAATGTGGTTGGGCTGCATATATTTGAGCTTTCAGAATCAGGTTATACGGCAAACTGTCGTAACTTTGCACCGCTTTACGATATTAATGAAGAATCCGCGACGGGCAGTGCCAGTGGTGCGTTAGCGAGTTATCTTGTCAAACATAGGCCGGATTTGGGCGATAGATTTTTGTTCCAGCAAGGCAAGGCCATGAAATGTGCCTCTGAAATTGGTGCGGTCATTGAAGGCTCATACCGAAGTATCTCAAAGGTATTGGTTTCAGGTTATGCCCAGACCATTGACCAAATAATCATTGAGCCGTAAGCACGATAAACAACATCCGAGTAGAACCTTCAAAATGAACAAACCAGACATTCGATTTATCGCCACCGACATGGACGGCACCCTGCTTAACGACAATAAACAGCTACCCAATGACTTTTATGAGGTATTTGCTGAGCTTAAACAGCGTGGTGTACTTTTTGCCGCGGCATCAGGCCGTCAATATTTCAGTCTGATAGATGTATTTGCACCCATTAAAGACGAGATGATCTTTATTGCTGAGAATGGCACTTTAGTGATGCACAAGGGTAAAGAAATTTATAGTTCTGAAATCCCGACTAACGAAATTCATCAGATCATCGAAGTGACACGTACACTGCCTAATTCGCACATCGTGTTATGTGGCAAAAAGTCCGCTTACATCGAAACCAAAGATGAACAAGCGATAGAAGAGATCGGTCACTACTATCATCAGCTGCAACACGTCGATGATTTGCTCGACGTCGAAGAGTCTTTCATCAAAGTTGCAGTTCTCAACTTTAATGGCACTGAAGAACACGTTAACCCGACTCTTTCAGAGCAATTTGGCAAGACACATCAAGTTGTCGTCAGCGCAAAGATTTGGCTCGATTTGATGCACATTGAAGCCTCAAAAGGCACGGCAATTCGACACCTCCAAAATGTATTTGATTTTGACAAACAACAAAGCATGAGCTTTGGTGACTATTTTAATGATGTTGAAATGCTGGCCGAAACGCAATTTAGTTATGCGATGGCCAATGCTCATCCAGACATCAAAGCATTAGCAAATTTCGAAGCGCCAAGTAACCAAGAAAACGGAGTAACTCAAACCATCAAAACCTTGGTTCTGAGCTAGTCAGATTTGAAATTCAGTTTGTATTAACCCAATAGCACAAACGACGGTATTGAAAACAATAACGAGTGAACCAATGACACCTGAACAAGACGCCTTTTACCAAGAATACCTTTCCACTCTTTCAGAACGTGAACGAGAAGCCATACCACAAGTGGAAGCTGAGTACTTCTGCGCCGATGAATACAACGCCAATGCATGTGCTGAGCTAGTGATGCAAGGTAAAAAAGTCGCCACCTGTAGCCTTCATTCTGCGTGGTTTGCTGAAAACGAACCGCTACCTGTGGAAGGCAGAATCACCGTGGTTTTGGACTGGAATGAAAAACCAGTTTGTATTATTAAAACCAACAACGTCGAAATTTGTCCTTTTAATCAAGTGACTGAAGAATTTGCACTAGCTGAGGGCGAAGGCGATGGAACATACCAGTGGTGGTACGATGCCCATTGGGCGTTTTTTACCAAATACGCCAAAGAGTTAAATTTGGAATTCAATCAAGAATCCAACTTGGTACTGGAACGATTCGAGAAGGTGTACCCCCTTTAACAAATTCTATCTAATCTGGTTTTAACTAAAAAAGCGCATGGTACTCACCATGCGCTTTTCTTTTTGTGGGTTAGTCTTTTTTGCAAATCACATCACACACTGCTGCGCGTCTTCCGCTTTTTCAACAGCCGTTTCGATTGCAGAGACTAAATCAGGATTATTGATTGAGTCGGTAATTTTCTCAATGATGCCTTCAGCAGTCGCAGCAGAAGATGCCTCAACCAAGCAGCTATAAGCATTGGAAATACGGTCAGAGACTTCCAATAATGCTTCTGGTGAAGACAATTCCATATTTGCCAATTCTTGAACTGACGCCGCTAAAGCAGTTGCAGTTTCTGCCGCTTCACCAAACTGGTCCAAATTGATCGATTCAAGATCCAGTGATTCCATTTTAGATTGCAATCCATCTACCGCTTGATTCGCCGCAGCTTGCGCATCATCTATCGCCTGACTTGCTTCTTCACAACCCGCCAGAGCAAAGGCTAGTAAAGCCGCTATAGAAAAATTTTTGATTTGGTAACGCATGGTATTACTCCATGTTTAGTATTGTTTCCCCTAAGTGTATGCCACTCTAGGTAAGCCAGAAATGATGTAAGAGTAAGAAATTATTAAATGAATGTAATCACTTGCTAAACGCGTTATTGGTTCAAAATATATTTGAGATCAAAATCACACAAACAACAAACATCAAAATCTGTATGAGAGATTACTCCAAGCAAGTTAAATCTCCGCTTTATTCAAATAAACGTATTGTAAAACAGAACATTAATCACTAATCCTTGACCTTGGGGATAGAAGTTATTCAGACTTCTCCCTCGATCATTAGTTCAAAACAACCCCAAATCTTCAATTTCCTCTGTGCAAACTAACTATGTGACTACTACGCTTTTACTCGTATCTAATTCATTGATATCGACATCATAATCAAAAGTATGGCTAGTACATTCAGGTGATAAAATGAAATTTGGCTTGAGACTATTTAGTTTGGTTGGTGTGTTAACCCTAATTTGGTTTTCAAACGGCTCACACGCTAAAGACTCAATATATTGGCAAACGGTTTGTAACGAACAAAAAGAAGACTGCAGAATCACGCAAGAATTAATGTTACAAACCAACTCAAAAGCTGAGGAAGGCAACACTAAACAGCACCGGATATTAACACTTCACGTTCTTAAAAGGCCGACGAAAGAATCTCAAAGTCTCAATTCCCACTTAACAATACAACTTCCTTTAGGGGTCGACCTACCTGCAGGCCTTGTTTTTAAAGTTGATAAAGGCCCTGAAACGAATTTGCCGTTCTTGCGATGCACTCGGTCAGGATGTGACGCAAGCCTTAAGCTGACTGACCAACAAATTCAAACGTTTAAAAAAGGCCAGTCACTATTTGTTGGCTTTCGTGCATGGGGAAGCAAAGAAGCAACAGTCTTAGAAGCTTCATTAATTGGCTTCACCAAAGCCTATTCAAACCTTTAGATTTTTGAATTAGCAATTATGCACTTGGGAGAGGTGTGTATTTGCACTGGACGGTTCGCCTACTGCTGAGTATGCGCACCAATAAAGACAACGTAAGGAGAGTCTTACAGTATGAAAAAGTTCAGCAAAAAAACGTTTAGAAAAACGCCTCTCGCGAGCATGTCTCTGTTGGCGTTAGCAGCGGCTGTCAGCGGGAATGCATACGGTGCAGTTGAAACAATTGCTGGTGGTAGTGCTGCCGCAGCAACTGACATTACCGAAGCCTCACCAACTACTTTGAACGCCACAGCTGACAATGTGTTTGGTGAAGTAGATGCAAATGGAAACACGACCTTCGATGGTGCAACTGGTGAAACAACCGGTACTGTTGATATCGATGGAACAGCAACACTATTTGTCTTTGACTCAGATAGTGGAGCGGCTGGAACCATTACGCTTAATGCTGATGCAGATGGCGCAGCTGATGGCTCAATAAATGTTGCCGATGGTAAAACATTGACCCTAACATTAGGCCAGGACGGAGATGCTGCGAACACTAATGCCGTCAACCTATCGGTAGAGGGGAAAATCGTTACAAATACCTCGGGCATTGTCAATATAACGACCAATGGTACATCGGTAAGTAAAATTACTCTTAAAGAAACAGCTGACCTAGGTACAGGTACGATTTCACTAAAAAATGCTGGGGATACTGTAACGCTTAACAATACAGCTGCAGTTACTGGTAATATCGATAACGCCTCAGGATCTGACGGTAAAGGTATACTAACGGTGGCAGACCAAGCTGGTGGTGCAATCACCGCGGTGAGCGGAAATGTAGGTGCTACAAATTCTCTAGCAACCGTTAACGTTACCAGTACAGCAAACACTGTTACTTTTGGAGGCACAGTTAACGCGACTAATATCAATATTACCGGTGTAGACAATACGGATATCACAGCATTCAGTGGGGATGTCACGGGTAAAATTAACTTTTCTGGTGACTCAAAGGTTACTATCGCTGCCGATAAGAAAATCGTTGGTTCTGTAACCACAGGTGGTGCAGGTCAAGGTACGTTAGATTTCGCCGCAGCTACCGCAGATACAACTATTGTCAGCGGAGATATAGGAACAAACGCTCTTGACCTAAAAGCAGTTAACGTCATTACCGGAGCGGGAAAAACTTCTACTCTTGGTGGAGGTGTTTATGCAGACACAATCACCATCACGGGTACGGGTACCGCTGCATTCAATGGTGTG
The DNA here is from genome assembly GCF_056159765.1 of Vibrio sp. ABH4_348. Classification (NCBI taxonomy): domain Bacteria; kingdom Pseudomonadati; phylum Pseudomonadota; class Gammaproteobacteria; order Vibrionales; family Vibrionaceae; genus Vibrio; species Vibrio sp. ABH4_348. Next base: position 250,291 of record NZ_JBSWVW010000002.1, read on the forward strand.
GTAGACGCAGATACAAAATTTGATGTAGGTGCCGCGGCAACTATTACTTTAGCGGAAGATATAACAACTGCTGACTTAGAGTTTAGTGCTGATGGCACAGTCACTTTAGCCGCCAATAAGAAAATAATCGGCTCAGTTTCAGCCGATACAGATGGTCAAGGTTCTCTTGTTTTTTCTACAGCTACGACAAATACTACGCTTGTCAATGGAGCAATTGGTGCTGATGGTAACGAGCTGAAAGCAGTTACGGTAAACACAGGTGCAGGAGTTACATCCACAATAGATGGCGCTGTCTATGCCAAAACACTAACAATAAATGGTACTGGTACAGCGGCAATATCCGGTGCGATTGACGCCGCGACCAAACTTGCTATTGCCGGCGCAGCTACTGTTAACACTTCAGCAGATATCGCTGCGCCTATTGAGTTTGGTGCTGACGGAACACTTACCTTAGCAGCAGATAAAAAGATAGTTGGTGCCGTCACTTCTACAGGCACGGGACAAGGTACTATTACTTTTGGCACAACGGCAACTAACACCACTTTGGCTAGTTCTACTATAGGTACTAGCGGTAACGACTTGAAGGCGATCAACGTAACGACCAACGCAGGTATTACTTCGACTTTTGCTGGTGACGTATTCTCTGACACCATTAATGTTGGAGGTGTAGGTACTACGGCATTTAGCGGAGACGTAGATGCTGATACAGCTCTAAACTTTACTGCTGACGGGTTAGTAACAATAGCAGCAGACAAAACGATCACTGGTAACGTAACGACTAGTTCAGCGGGCCAAGGTACACTGACATTCGCAACAGCGACAGCCAGTAAGACACTGGTTAGTGGTAGTGTCGGATCTGCAACATTGGATCTAAAAGCTCTGAATCTTACTACTGCAGGTGGTCAAACCTCTACCTTTGGTGGAGCAATCTACGCAGATACCATTACCGTTTTAGGTACCGGAACGGCTAAGTTTGATGGCGACGTTGATGCAGATACCAAATTTGACGTAGGTGCTGCAGGCACAATTGATTTTGACGGGAATTTAACCACTGCTAACCTAGAGTTTAGTGCAGACGGTACCGCAGTCTTTGCCGCGAACAAAGGCATAGTGGGTGCGGTCTCCGTAGATACAGATGGTCAAGGTACGGTGACCTTTGAAACTGCTACTGCTAACGCGACGTTGGCAACAGGTAACCTTGGCGCAACAAATAAAGAACTTAAAGTTACCACAGTAAATACTGGTGCCGGCTTTACATCAGCATTTGGTGGCAACGTTCACTCCAAAACTATTACTGTAAATGGTACCGGTACCGCTGCTTTTGGGGGCGCGGTCGAAGCAGATACCAAGTTTGATGTTGGAGCAGCGGCCACCGTTACACTTGCAGATGACATAACCACCGCTGACCTTGAGTTTAGTGCAGATGGTACAGTCAACATTGCTGCAAACAAGAAAATCGTAGGTGCTGTTTCAAATGATACAGACGGACACGGTACGCTTACTTTTGCCACAGCAACAACTGATACAGTATTGGTCAGCGGTGCTGTTGGTGCTGACAATAATGAACTGTTGGCTGTAACAGTCAATACAGGATCGGGTGCAAAATCGAGCTTTGGTGGTGCAGTATATGCCAGAACATTGACATTCGCAGGTAATGGTACTGCAGAGATCACTGGTGCCGTCGACGCTGTGACCAAAGTAGATGTTACTGGCTCGGCGACCATAACCGCTAAGCAAGATGTAACTACCGCATTAGTAGACTTTGGCGCCGATGGTAACCTTACCTTGGCTGCTGGTAAAAAAGTCGTTGGCGCTGTTGATAACACTACGGGTGGGGATGGCGTTGGTACTCTCGTCTTTGGGGCAACTGGTGGAGCGGTAACGCTTGTCTCTGGCACAGTAGGTGCAACCAACTCGCTCAAACAGGTAACAGTTGATACCACTGGCGGCGCGGCAACCTTCACTGGGGCAGTTAAATCTACTACCTTTAATGCATCAGGTAATAGTGACGCCATATTTACCGGTGGCTTAACAGCGACAACTGTATCTTCTACTGCTACCGGCGCGTTAACTTTCAATGGTGCAACTACTGTTACTAATTTAACTCATGCTGGTGCTGTGGGAGGTACTGGAGCACTAGATGTGAATGGCACAGCTTCTATTACCGGAGCAGTAACAGTTGGTGCGAGCAACGCAACATTTGCTGGCAACACAACCGCGGGTTCTTTCAATATCGCTGGCGGTAATATTACATTTGATGGTGGCGCCACGGCTCAAACTATTACTGGTGCTATTGATGGTGCTAATACCATTACCGTTACAAATACTGCAGGAGCTACGTTTACTAGTGCTATTGGTGGTGGTACAAAAGTGACTGAAGTGGCAGTCGCTGCAAATCAGAAAGCTATATTTAACCAAGCAGTTACGACAACCACTTTCGATATTGATGGTATCGTACAAGTTGATGTGAATGGTAACACTGCTGACACATTGGAATTGGCTGCTGGCTCAAAACTAATTTTAGGTACAGGGGTTAGTGACGGGGAGACCGTGTTCACTAATGCGACTGCGTTAACAACTGCAGATGGCGTTACTGTAGAACTACCCACTACCTTTAAATCAGGCACGATTACTTTATCAAGTGCTAATGGAGACTCAACTAAGCTTGGACATATTACCGTATCAGACACTGCTTTAGTCGATTATACGGCTAAGCTAAATGGTGCTGCCATAGAGGTTGAAGCCGCTGCGAAATCAGTGACTTCTACTGCATCAGAACTAGGGATTTCGCAAGATACGGCAGAAGCCCTTGCTGAAGCCAACGAAGCACTTGCGTCCGGAGATACAGAAGCACTAACCGCATTTAGCACAGCATTAAATGCAGGTGGTACTGAAGCGAAAAAAGCGGCTGAACAAGTAACCATTCAAACTGACACCCTAGGAGCAAGTTCAACAGCCGCGATCGGTACTGGTGGACAGGTGTTTAGTGCCGCTTCTAATCGTTTAGCTTACCTACGCGCTGATCAACAATATGGCGGTATTTCAGGTATTGCTACTGGTGATGAAGGAATGAGTAATGCTGCTTGGGTCAAACCTTTTGGTAATTGGATATCTCAAGATACCGAAGGTACTAATGCTGGCTTCGATGCAGATACCTATGGTATTGCGTTCGGATTTGATACCTCAGTTTCAGAAAATAAGCGAGTGGGTGTATCCTTCGCAATTTCAGATACTGATGTCGACGGCAAGGGTACTGGCCAATCGCAAGTAGATATCTCTAGCTATCAGTTCACTGTCTACGCTGACCACACAGAAGAAGATTATTATGTTGAAGGCCTAGTAGGTTTCGCTAGAAACGACAATGATTCATCTCGTGTCATTAATTTTGGCGGGCTTAATCGTCAAGCAAAAGCTAGCTACGATTCCAACCAATTTATGTTTGCGTTAGGTGCTGGGCTACCAATGGAAATAGGAGAAGATTCATACATTACTCCTACTGCGGGAATCGCCTATACACAAGTTGATACAGATGACTACACAGAAACCGGAGCTGGAAACCTTAATATTGCCGCCAACCCTGATGACGTCTATTCATTTGTAGGCTCTTTAGGTGCAAAAGTCCATGGTCGATTTGGTGATGATGAAGAAGGCTACTTTATTCCTTCTGCTAGACTAGGATTGTCTTACGACTTCTCTGGTGATGAGGCAGCCGCTTCAGGTAAATATACTGGTGGTGGCTCTACCTTTAGAGTTGAAGGTGCAGAAGTAGAACAGTTTGGCACAAACATTGGCTTAGGCTTGGCATACGACACTAGCTTGTGGTCAATAGGTCTAAACTACGACGCTGATCTCAAATCTGGCTATGCAGGACACTCTTTGTCATTGGAGGCCAAATTTAAGTTCTAGACTCAAAATAAGTTATCAGTAACTTACCTCGGCGGGTCACCGCCGAGGTTTTTCATTACAACATGGAATTGGCTATGACAACTTATGATGAAACCCCTTACCCAAGTTACAACTATCCTCAAACTTCTCCTGAACGCCTAGCAGCTATTGCGTCTCTTTTTTCTCTAGAAACACCGAAAATAGAAAACTGTAAAGTACTTGAAATAGGCTGTGCTTCTGGCGGAAATCTATTGCCTCTTGCTGCAAAATTTCCCAATGCCACTTTTACCGGAATTGATTTGTCTACTAAGCAAGTGGATCTGGCTGCCAATCGTGCAACCGCTATGCAACTTAAAAACGTTGAGCTTATTGCTTCATCGATAACAGAATACGACTTTGCCGACAAGAAATTCGACTACATATTGGTACATGGTGTCTATTCTTGGGTTCCTTCTGATGTACAAGTGAGAATCTTGGAAGTCTGCCAACACCATTTGTCAGAATCTGGAATTGCATATGTAAGTTACAACACACTACCTGGTTGGAACGCAGTCAAAACTGTTCGAGATATGATGCTTTACCACACTAAGGACTTTGACGATCCAAATTTCAAAGTCAAAGAAGCACGTAACATACTACAATTCGTCTCTGAAAATATGCAGTTTAGAGCTGGCGCATATAAAGAGTTAATGACGGCAGAAATAAAAACGCTACAAAAGGCCGACGATAACTATTTACTACATGACCACTTAGAATCTTTTAACGAGCCATGCTATTTCCATCAATTTATTGAAAAAGCTCATTCTCACAAACTTGATTATTTAGCGGATGTAGAGTTACCGGCCATGTATCTTGGTAATCAAAAACAACATGCATCCGATACGCTTAAAGCTATTACCGATACGGTGCAGCTAGAGCAGTATTTAGATTTTTTAAACAATCGTCGTTTTCGCTCGTCTTTGTTAGTAAAACAAGGAAAGGAACCAGTTCGAAACTTAACACCTGAACGAATTGATGGCTTAAACTTTGTTCTAACTTACGCACTCAAAGACCCAATTGACGAAAGTAGCCTACCCGGTTTAAATGAAGTCTGTTTGGTAGACCCTAGTAATCGAGAACAAACCGCAACCGTATCAGGCAGAACAGCTTCATTAGCCGTGGTTGAGCTAGTTAAAGCTTTGCCAATACGCCTTAACCTAGAACAGTTAACCGCGAGAGTTAGTTCATATACTGAAAAAGTTGATAAGTCTGAGCTAAAAACAGAAGTAGCTCAGAATTTGCTTAACTTCTTGTTGAAGGGAATCGTCAATATTTCAACTCAACACGTCAATGTGTCCGATCAAGTTTCAAATCGTCCTTGTATCAGTGTGGCAACGCGAGAGTTTGCGAAAACAAACAATCTGGTTCCCAACTTATATCATGATGTAGTTACCGTTGCGGACGACCAACGGAAAATACTGCCGTTAGTCGATGGCTCAAGAACGATAAGTGAACTGAAGTCGTCCGTTGAACTACTGGTAAGAAGTAACGAAATTAGCCTCAGCTTTAACGGGCAACCAATCTCAAACGAGCATCCGGACCTGAAGGTTTTCGTCGAACAATACCTAGATGGATTACTGCACCATTTTAGAATCAATGCACTACTGGAGAGTTAACGTTTGACCCGTTATATATTCATTTTGGTTGCAGTCATGACCACTCAAGCCTGCAGTATGAGTGGTTCACGATTTCAAACAGCATCGTCAATCGCATCTCAATCAGAGATGACATTCGCTATACTTTCTAGTCAACCTTTGGCCCTAGCGAGTTTTCAACGAATTGGACCTGAGCCTAATGAAATTGTGGTTTACATTGAAGGTGACGGATTGGCATGGATTGACCGTAGAACAGTATCACCTGACCCCACACCAATTAACCCTGTCGGTCTCAAATTGGCTGCACTGGATAAAAGCAGCTCTGTCATCTACTTTGCAAGACCTTGTCAGTACTACTCTGAGTCTCTGAAACCTCAATGCAACAATTCACTTTGGACAAAAGCAAGATTTTCGCAAAAGGTTGTCAATAGCTATCATCACGCATTAGATGAAATATCAAACAAAACTGAAGGTGTTCAATTTCACTTAGTTGGATTTTCTGGTGGTGGAGCAATAGCAGCTATTTTAGCGGCTACCAGAGAGGATGTTTCTTCATTGCGCACTATCGCTGGTAATCTCGATCATAAACACGTTATGGAGTATCACGGTGTGAGCCCACTGTCAGATTCACTAAACCCGATAAATTTCTCGGACAATCTGACCACCTTACCGCAAATTCATTTCATTGGTAGTCATGATAAAGTAGTGCCGAGTTCAACTGTAAAGCGATTTCAAACCAAAATACAGAGTAATTGCGTGTCAGTTAAAACAATTGAAAATGCTAGTCATTCTAGTGGCTGGGATCTGGTTTGGGCGACACTACACGGAATGGCTCCAGAATGCCACCCTCCAAAGTAAATGATTGAAAAGTGGTTCTAGTTATCGCTAGATATTTACTTTCATTAATTTAGAATTATCAAATCTCTCTTGTTCAATACCTTTAACATGCGAATCAAAAAATTGACTGACAACCTTGTTGATCGCTTGCCCAATCTGATAACCATCACCACCACCAATGATGCCCATATAAGTGAGATAAGGGTTGTAAGTTAAATCGCTGAAATTCATGTGACCCGCCCCTTTGAATGTCACCGAGCAAGCTAATTCTGAGCCCGCTACCAATTGGTCGTTCAACCTATCGACTGAGCGATGCAAAATGTCACTTTGGTCTCCGTACGCAAAACAAGAGGGTGTTCTTAGAGTAAAATTAGGTTTGGCGTTGAACTGGGGACCATCTAAATTAAAGGCGGCTTTGATATCGGTTCGGCTGTTCGCAACCGCAATCGCTACTGCACCACCGAAAGAGTGACCAAACATCCCGACCGAGTTGATGTCTAAATGGCCTGCTAGTGGAGTAGCAACGCTGCCAGTATTGATGTCGTCTAACGCGTCGAGCAAAACGTGAGTATTGGCAACCCACTTGTTAAATCGTTGATTACCCGAATACATGATCGGATTCTTTTGCACGTCAGATAACGCGCGATGCCATGACTCTCTTGTTGTCGCCTGCGCCATTTGTTCGAGGTCTTGAGAAAAGTTCACTTTGACCTCTTCATTCAGAACATGGATAACGGCTTCGGGCACTTGATTAATGATGTCGCCATTCAGTCGTTTTACTACCAATGAATCACCGGGGTGACCAATTGCGAGAACAATGTAACCTTCGCTAGCGAGCTGCTCAAACTGGGTCATATTTTGTTTTGGATACGAACCGTAGCCATGATTGAAGACTAGTACAGGAAACGCGCCGTCGGCAATAACAGCATCTACCACCGTATTTGACCGCTGCATATCTTCAAATAGAAATACCGGAAGTCCCTGTTGTTCGGATAACGCAACAGCAAGTTCATCAAAAATGTAAGGCATATAAAGGTGGTTATCACCTTGCTGGTCGCTCTTTTCTGCAGATAGTCTGGTAGCGTTGTCTATCGACGAGGGATACCAAGCTGAAACTTGTATCCATAATTCATTATCATTATCGCGCTTTGCAGCCAATTCAAAGGTCGTTCCTCCAACGGTATAACGCCCTGTTGGAGCGGGAAGCTCAGGCTCAGGGAGAATCAAAAACACTGCAACCAACGTAATGACCAGAAAGCCTATTAGAATTTTCCATTTCATGTTCTTACCTCAATAGTTTACCTAGCTCAATCCAGTAGGCTTTTAAACTGTATCGAATCAAGTCCATTTTTATATTGATATAAAACAGTGGGTTACAAATTTCTACAAATAGGATTCACCCGTATTAAATCGTGGATATAAAAAGATAGGCAACGGATTAAGAGCGCATGATTGCGCTCTTAAATTTCCAAGCCATTTAGTACTTGAACGTTGCGTCAACTGACAACACAATTTTACCGACCGCTTGATGGGATTCACTGCGTTGATGTGCTTGAACAACTTGTTCTAGAGGGAAGATGCTATCAATTGGCACGACCAAATCACCTGATTTATACAGTTTTACAAGTTCCGCGAGATCTTCGCCGCTATTCTGAACCCACATACGAGCAAAGTGCACCTGATGTTCCTCAGCCTCTTTCTCTGAAATTTCGCTGAACGTGGATATTACCCATCCTTGGTTTTTGGTTGCTTTCAGTGTTCGTTTTAACACATCAGTATTATCCACTGACATAAGCGCACCGTTAGCAATATTGGCTTGTTGCCATCTTGAATCGTCGTAGCTGTATACTTCATCTGCACCGAAGCTTTTGACGTAATTGTGTTTTGATTTAGAGGCGGTAGCAACCACTCTCAATCCCTTCGCTTTGGCAATTTGTACCGCAAACGACCCAACTGCTCCGGCGGCTCCATGAATAAGGATAGTGTCACCGGCCGCGAGATTAGCTTGATTTATACCCTGTAAAGCGGTGACCCCGGCCAACGGTAATCCCGCTGCCTCAACAAAACTCATTGCTGAAGGTTTGCCAACCACCAAACTTGCATCTACGGCCACGTATTCAGAATTTGTTCCTTGCTCGCTGATTGGGGTAAAAGCCATAACCGCGTCACCAGGTTGTATGTGCTCCACATTGTCACCAATGGCTTCCACGAGACCAGCTACATCCCATCCTAAAACGAGAGGTAACTGATGCATGCCTGTGTCTTTAACCAAGCCGTTGCGAACATGATAATCAACAGGGTTAACGCCAGAAGCCACCGTTTTCACTAATACTTGGCCCGCTTGAATTTGAGGTTTTGGTAGTTCGCCAACCACTAGCTGAGATTGGTCACCGTAGTTTTTGATATACGCTGCTTTCATAATGATATTCCTTATTCTTTGCTTGCGTTGTTTGCTTGAGTTGTTTGCTTGCGTTTTTAACTTGGAAATCATTATTCGAAAATTTTGTTATTCCCTCAAATGCATAATCAATATAATCTACATTCTTTTAGGGAATGAATTGTAGGTGTGACTCGCACATGGCAAAACTGGATTTAAATTTGATCGTGATTTTTGATGCAGTAATGCGTGAGCGCTCGGTGTCTGTCGCCGCGGAAACACTCAATATGACACAACCATCCGTTTCCAAAGCTATCAACCGCATGCGTCACCATTGGCAAGATCCACTGTTCGTAAAGCAAGGGCGAGGTATCCAACCAACGCCTTTTGCAATCAACCTTTGGAATCAAATTTCTAATCCAATCAAACAAATAGAACAACAGCTGCTCACACCAGAATTTGATCCCAACAACACGCCATCAACCATTCGAGTAGCGTGTACTGACGGAATTACTCATGTGTTTTGGCCATACATTAGAGAAGTTATCGAAGATCGAGCAAACGCTATAAACATTCATGCCGTTCCCTTTAAAGGTAATGGCGAACAATTGCTGCTCTCCGCAGAAACCGACTTGGTTTTTGATTATTTTCCTGACCAGCACCCGCATATTCACAGCGAGTTTCTGTTAGATAATCATTTCACATGTGCAATGAGAAAATCGCACCCTCTCAGCAACCAGATTTTAACACTGGAGCATTTCACTCAAGCAGATCACCTCTTTGTATCGTTATCTGGTGATGCAAGAGGTACGGTGGACAGTGCGTTAAATGAGCTCGGGCAAAAAAGACGAATAGCAATGACGGTAAACAGCTTTTCATCTGCCATTGATTTGTTACTGCAATCTAATTTAATCGCGACATTACCCAAAACCGTGATTCGCAGCTCCATCCATCGAGATCAGTTAGTTGAGGTTCCTCTCCCTTTGTCAGTAAAGCCTGCGCCTATTTCTTTAGCGTGGCATAAACGGAAAGATAACAGCCCTGCAATCAAATGGCTGATTAAGGAAATCAGGCAATGGAAGACGCTCGAATCAACACAAAAATTACTGCAGACTTAGTTTTACAAATTGATACTTTCAAATGCACTAAACATCTGAATAAATTAGGTTTACTCGTGGTTCTCAGAAAGGAAGTAAAATGTTACATGGTTCGTGTTTATGTGGTGCGGTGAAGCTGACCTACAGCGCACACCTCAAAGAACTGGTTGTTTGCCATTGTAAAGACTGCCAAAAAGCCAATGGAACAGCCTATGCAGTTGTTAGCCCAATTCGGCAAGACCTAACTAAGTTTGAAGGAGAGGCGTTTATTCAGGAATATCGGTCAACGCCTAAAAAGGTGCGCGCGCACTGTAGACAATGTGCGAGTCCACTTTACAGCGCACACACAGATGCCCCAAACACCTTGAGACTGCGAGTCGGTATTTTAGATACTCCAGTTTCTGGCTTGCCGGTTCGGCATATATTCGAAGAATCAAAGCCAGATTGGACTTCTGACATAGAAAAAGGTTTGTAGTGGTATGTTCAAAGCCAAGTTAGCACTCATTTGGGTATTCATATCTTTCTACGTCGATGCTCAAAGCTGCGACCAGTTTATTGAAAGTGCATACACCATAGTACGAGAAAATTATGCTGGTTACACGCATGATGAAGAGAATAGCCAACCTAACTTAAAAGCAGCCGATGATCGTAATTGCGAACAGGTTCTGGTTGATTTTGTTGAGAGTTGGAAAGACCCTCACTTCCACCTTTATCGAGATAATCTGAGATTAACGAGCTACTCAAAAAATACATCAGGGATCAATCACCCAACTGGACTCATGTTTTATGAGGCGTTTACTGTCCTTAGAATAGCGAGTTTGGAGCTTCAATATACGGAACAATTAAAACGGCTAATTGCGTCCAGTGTCGCTAACCCAAAGCCTAACTTAGTCATCGACCTCCGAAGTAACGGCGGAGGCAGTTTCTTTGCCATGTTACCTATTTTGGAATGGCTAAACATCCGTGGCTACTCGTCTACATGGCAAGTTAAAGCATCAACAGACAACATTAACCAATACAGCAAGATACTCGCTGAACTTGAGCAACTGCCTTTCCCGGCCATTAGTAAGTTTCTATCTAAGCTGACTCATAATATGAGCAAAAATCCCGGCTCTCTAGTGACGTACAGTGTCCCAGCAGACCTTACGTACCAACCCGATACACAACCACAAGATTTCGATAGAATTTTTGTATTGATGGATCAGGCTACCGCCAGTACTGCTGAAGAAACAGTAATCGCGTTACGCAGCTCACCAAAAGTACGTATCTTTGGTACTCGCTCGGCTGGAATATTAGATTTTGGTGACCCACTACCTTTCCAAATCCCCAAAAGCTCGTGGACCCTATCGATACCAAGCCAGAAGCGAATCTGGTCGAACGGTCAAGGAATCGATCATGTTGGAATAGTGCCAGATGTCATAATTGATATTCCAACCAACCTCACTCAACAGTGGCTCAATGAAACATTGCTTCCAGCTTGGCAAGTACAAGACTTATAGGTAGCTAAAGAATAATGAGATTATCCTCAAGACTATCGTAGTGCTCCGCTTTAAGCGCGCCATTCAAGGTAAAGCGCTCGGCTCGTACACCGTCGGCAGTAAACAGCACTTGATGGCAGCATTCGCAAACTGCGGTGTATATGGTAATTCGTTTTTGTTCGTAAGGAGTGATTGATACAACTGGAATCCACTCATCACACATAGGGCATAACAAACTCTTAGTCATGGTGACGTGCTCCAAATTTAATTTCTAATTGGATGCTAGCATCGGGGCTGAGTGTAAAAGTTGATCTGTTCGTCCTAAAGGTCACAATTCAACCATTCGATTGAGTTAACAAGGTAATGGGCTGGGCCGCAGCTTTTTCACTCTGTCTCAGACAGTACCCAAACGTCACAAAGCGTCACCCCAATTAGATGCATATCAGAGTACAGTTATGTGAACAAAAACTCTGATAAAACAGGTATATCGATGTCATCGGTTGAGTTAACCTCTCCCCCTTCATTCACTTCGCACGAAATTGAACTCATCCACAGTCAGGCGAGTAAACTATATCCCGGAACTCAACTTGCTCTCGCAAAGATCAACAACGATGACATAAGCTTCTATGGTGTCGTCAAAACCGCAAATGCGCTGGATGCCATTGAGAACCATTCCTTTGGCTTCGAAATTGGCTCCATAACCAAGGTGATGACTAGCCGACTTTTAGCCGAAGCCTGTTTGAGCGGCATAATCGATCTAGAACAGCCGATTCAAGAGGTGCTCCCCTTTAAAATAAAGGAAACCAAACCAATAACGTTTCGGCAATTGGCAACTCACACATCCGGTCTGCCAGCGTTACCCAATGGATTGGTATGGAAAGCGCTTTTCAAAGACAGACACAACCCCTATCAATCGTTTGATGAGCAAGCTTTGATTAATGCGTTAGCTACTCGGCTGAAAACTAAAGAAAATCCTGCCTGTGCCTATTCGAATCTCGGAGTGGGGCTATTGGGCTATACCCTCGGCAAATTGTACGGCACGACATTCGAAGACCTAGTTACCCGAAAAATTTTTGAGCCGCTAGCAATGACTCAAAGCGGAGCGGATTACCAAGCCTTTAAGGGTGAATTAGTTCAAGGGCTCAATAGGAAAGGAAAACCGACACAAAATTGGGACTTAGCGTCTTTGAAAGGCGCAGGCTCTGTTACTTCAAATTGTATTGATATGGTCAAGTTTATCGCCGCTTCGCTAGATCCCGCTGACAAAATCAGTCAGTTTCAACAACAAGTTGCCCATGAAAACAAAAAAGACAAAATGGGCTTAGGCTGGCTCTATGTCGACTTATCTCCAAAATCACCGTCTCGAAATTTGTTATTTCACAATGGCGGAACCGGAGGGTTCACCTCTTCAATGCTGCTGGATCCAGAAAACCGAAGTGGCTATTTATGCCTCAGCAATATCTCTGGGCTGGCAAAATTCAAAGGTGGAGTACCCGACGGCTTAACCTTTGGCATGCTCGAAGCGCTAACCTCTGCTAGAAGAAATTAAGCGTTATCTAAATAGAAGTCTTTCCCTCTAATCTGTACCACCAAAATTCCGTGGTCAGATTGCAAATCGGCTTGGCTTTCTGAATCTTGTAAGTGGTCATTCAAGATAAACAACCGTTTCACTTCAGCCAACGCTCTTGGGTTTTTACTATTAAAGTGATTGGACAACAGAATGTGATCAAGCAACTCATGATCACCATGAAATTCATGAGTATACAAACCGGGTGTTGGGTACTTGTGAGGAACTAAATCCAATGACGAATACAACAGTTGGTCGTAAATGAAGCCTTTTTCTTCATTGTGCATTTGCCACCAGGTGTAGTCACGTCCATCGGCTTTTTTGCCGACCGCATAGGGGGTTTGGCCTGCAATGTTTTTTGTTGAAACACTGGTTAAGCCATCGTTCAGATCGCCGAGCACCACGACCGGTAACCCTTTTTCAAGATCTTCGGACACTAAATACCGTAAAGCCGTACTCTCAGCTCCCCTTTGTAGGAGCGACAGCACATTTCCCGCTGCATTCGCCTCTAAAACCAATCTTGCTTGTACCTTAAAGTCGATGTTTTCTTCGTCAAGCTCATCAACCATGGGGCGTTTAGATTTCAGATGAGCCACATAGAAAACGGTTTTCCCGATGTCTTCCAGCTCCAGCACCACGCGTAACACATGGCGAGAAAACTGAGTGATGGGTTCGCCAAACAAGGTAACTGGCAATATTGCCTGCGTTGGGAAGTCTTCTATCGCTCTCGGCGCATCTTCACCGGTAAGGAAAGGTGCTGAGGATGCGAAAGCGACACATGGCCTACGATAACTGCTTGAATCATCTTTGGTCGGAACCACACCTCCGGTGGTAAATGAAACATCTTCCCCCATCACTTGCTGACACAATCGCTCCAAACCGTTTGGATTAAATACTTCTTGAAACCCCAACACATCAGGGTTGACTGAGTGTTTTAACACACGTTCAATCCACTGTTTCTTGTCTCGAAACTGCCAATCTGCATACTGCTTTGACTCATAATAAACCTGTGACGGCGAGGCAAAATTTCGCAGATTAAAGGTCGCAACGCGATAATTTTTCATGTTGTGTCACTCCAAATTCCTAATGGGCATTGCCAACGCTTAAAAACTCAGGCAGTTTATCACCACTCAGATTCATTCATTAGTACACTATGAGCGCCGAAATATCAGTATTGGTTTTAAACTTAGTCATTGTTTTAGTGGCGTATATCTCGATCTACCCCAAAGTTGCACGTAATAGCTTTAAAAGGCTTTCCATGTTTGACTTGGTCGCAACTGCCTTTGCGTTGTCTGTCGTCGGATTCAAATACTGGGGTCTGAATTATCCATTCTCACTGCTCGGCATAGAAACTAATTGGTTTTGGTTCACCTTTCTCACTTATATGATTATCGAAATCCCAGTGGGCTATTGGTACATCAAAAAGTATCACATCAAACTAGATAGCTAAGTGGGACTCCTGACAATTCCTGTCATTACATTGAGTTAGATTATGACCTTCACTTTGTAGAGGTCATTATGAATTACCAACCAGTCAGCCGCTATTTTGCTTTTGAAGGCGCTCAGATCCATTATCAAATCCACCTCAACTCCGACAAACCCACCTTAATATTGGTGCACGGTGGACTTGGGAGTTGTCAGGATATGGACTTCATTGCCAACCATTTTTGTCATTTCTTTCAAATCATTAATCTTGATTTACGCGGCCATGGTAAATCAACACTAGGAGACGGCAACTTGTCTTATCTTCAATATCAACGAGATGTTGAAGCACTGCTGAGATCACTGAGCATACAAGAAGCTTGCTGGATTGGATTTAGTGATGGAGGGATTGTGGGTTATCGAATGGCGATTAAAGGAAAAGTAAAACAGCTAGCGGCGATTGCTTCGCACTGGCGTTTACAAGAATCCGACCCTGCTCGCGAGATTTTTAATAACCTAAATATTGACGATTGGAAGCAACACTTTGCGCCAAGTATTGAACGTTATCACAATGATAATCCGCAACCTGATTTCTTTACCTTGTTTCACCAAGTTAAGCAGATGTGGTGCGATACCAACCCAAATAATTATCCCAATAATGATGTCAACGCGATTCGATGTAAAACCATGCTCATTCGCGGTTCTGACGATTTTCTTTTTTCACGACAAGAAATGCTCGCCTTGGCAAATATAATTGATGCGGATAGTCAGGAAATTCTTAGTGCAGAGCATGGTATTCTTGAATCTCATCCTCATGACCTATTGGTAACTCTCACCTCTTTTTTTGTTGAGGTCTGCGAAAAAGTCACGCCTGTCGCGGCATCTCAAACAGATTAGGCAGCTATTTGATGTGCTCCATTTCCTCATTGTTCGGGCTTTCAAATCGCTTTCATTTGTTGACCTCTGAGCAATGTAACTATATAAAAGTTGGCTAAGCCGTATATAAGGATCATTCCGTGACGTTCACTATTATCTCCGCATTTGCCATTACTGTCTTTTTAGTGTCAATTATTCCCGGTCCAACCATGTTGCTCGGCCTTACTCATGGTATGAAATATGGCGCTAAACGCAGCTTATCTACCGCAATGGGCAACACGGTTGTCACTTTAATACAGGCAACAATTTCGTTTGTCGGCTTAGGTGCAATACTAATGGCATCAGAATTAGTGTTTGCCATTATTAAGTGGGCTGGTGCGGCTTACTTGATTTACTTGGGCTGGAAATTTATTAAAGCCACTCCTCAGCAAGTCGAAGGTGATGATAGTAGCAACGCGTCGACGCATGAGTCGGTGTGGCGTTTATTCTGGCAAGGAGCACTTATCACCGCTGGCAACCCCAAGGCAATAGTCTTCTTTACTGCGGTATTTCCCCAATTTATCGACACTACGCAAAACATGGTGTTACAAACGGTGGTATTGAGCCTAATGTCGTGTCTTTCATCGTTTTTATGCTTCATGGCATACGCGGTATTTGGACATCAACTTGTAGGTTGGTTTCAGAAGGCTAGCTTTGTCAAAATCTTTAACCGCTTGGTGGGCGGTACATTTATTGGTTCTGGTATTGCTATAGCAATGAGCAGTCGATAAAAATTCAAAAATAGTTGGAACTATATCCAGTTTAGGAACTCTATATAAGCAACAAGGACGTATTGAAAGACATCGACGTCAAAGATTTTTCCTAAAATGGATATTCCTGTTGAAAGCGAGCTTGGCCGAGCTCGCTTTTTTTGTCATTTTTGTATCAATTTCTTGGTTTCTGATTGAGCCCAACCTAATCCGGCGTATTTATCGTTATCGTAACGTCAAACTTAACCTAGAGTACAAATATGGCGGTTGCACACTTATACGGTCGAAGTACTTCATTCAACGTTCAAAAAATACAATGGTTGCTAGATGAATTAGAGCTTAATTACCAACATACCGAGTTGGGCGGCCGATTTGGTGGTCTTGATGAGGCGAACTTTCTAACATTAAACCCGATGGGTAAAGTCCCCCTCTGGGTTGAGGATAAGCAAACCGTTTGGGAGTCACATGCAATTTTGCGCTTTTTGGCCGCTAAGTTTGATTCCAAAAGCCTGTGGTGGAAACAAGATATCTATCAGCGATCTATCATTGACCGTTGGATGGATTGGTCACACCTGACGTTTCAACCAGCGTTTATGGAAAAATTTTGGAGCTTTTACCGCACTCCTGAACCAAAGCGCGATTGGGTTGGAATTGACAATGCCATTACTGCAGTCAATCGCTGCTTATCTCTTCTCGACCAACAAATTGATGGCCGCCGCTATTTGTGTGGTGAGAATATTACTCTTGCAGATATACCTGCTGGCGCCGCCCTATATAGATTGACCGAACAAGGGCTCAATATCGAGCTTCCGGACAATGTTGAGCGTTGGTATCAAGAGCTATGCAACAGGCCAGCCTATCAAAACCGGATAATGTGTGACTTTTCTGAGTTAGCGGGACGCGAAACCTTTTAATTTTGAACCCTCTTGATTAGTACAGTTTGTTGTCTACGAGCGGTATCTCTAATGTATTTGGGCTGCTCTTTTCAGGGCCTCCTACCATTTCATCGTACGCACTTTGTTGGCGCATGACTGCTCTTTGATAGTTTAGTTTGTTGGTGAGTTTTTGCATTTCAAGCAGAGAATGAGTACGCAATAGCGAGCCGTCAGAGTTTGTCACAATCATTTCCTGACCATCTACTTCTACAGATGCTTGATACAAGCATAGGTCAAGCGAGTGAATCACCAACAAATCAATTGAGAAGTACTTTTCAAGTGTAGAGAGTGCTTTTTTCATAGTTGTCATCCATTTGTCCATTTCTTAATACGCCTTCGAAGTTGTTAGTGTTCAAATTGACGCTAGATTTTTTTCTTCTATTTTTGTTATTAATAAACAAAACCTTAAGACGAATTCCCTGTCACTCGAGCAAAAAAGTTTGATTTTTCCTGATCAAAACGATCGTGTCGGCGTAACAACCATTGTTCACAAACCAACCGAAATTTTGGCGTATTCGGTCTACACAATCGGAAGGATTCAACATGTTTAAGAAAGTAATTACTGGCTCACTCGTAGCACTTATCGGTCTTGCCTTTATTCCATCAACCTATGCACATGAGCATGGTATGAAAAAGGACAGCATGAAAGAAATGGGACCGGATATCGTTGATATTGCAGCCAGCAACGGCTCATTCAATACCTTGGTAGCTGCGGTTAAAGCAGCGGGCTTAGTTGAAACGCTCAAAGGCGACGGTCCATTTACGGTATTTGCTCCGACAGACGAGGCATTTGCAAAGCTACCAGCGGGCACAGTAGAGAGCTTGTTGAAGCCAGAGAATCGCGACAAACTAATTGCTGTCCTCACATATCATGTGATCCCTGGTGAACGCATGGCATCAGACGTAGTTGGCTTGAAAGGCGCAAAAACAGTGCAAGGACAATTTGTTGAATTCACACTGGCCAATGGTGGCGTAATGATCGACAACGCTAACGTGGTCGCCACAGACGTTGATGCATCTAACGGCGTAATTCATGTTATTGACAGTGTCATAATCCCTGGCTCGACTGGTTCTGGTGACGCCGACATGGGAACAGATATGTAACCCCACGGGTCTAAATAAGCCCAGTGCGTGCACTGGGCTTTATTCATTATGACGTGTGTGATTCTCTTAAAGCCAAATAAAGTGGCAGGCCTAACGAAACTCCAGCGACAAACGTACCAGCTATAGGCAGCCACAACTTTTTAATTCCTTTACGCTTCCCATCTACAACAACAAAAACAATTAAGGCGATTGCTGCCACTACGACATCCGCCCAAGCCATTGCACCAACTGGATTTTCCATCGCATCATTGATCAGCAAGGGGATGTCTAATCCGTTTGCCACTAGCCAAGGCCACAGTGCAATATAGGGACCCAAAAAACCCAATACTGCTAGGCTATAGTACAGTCTTTTCATCTATCTGATTCCATTCATATAAAAAGTAAACACAACCGTATACTTTTAGCTGTTACAAAGCGAAACAAAGTGCTCAATTTGTAAACGAGCGCACAGTTTACCTTCAACAAGAGGCGTAGCTTGGTAATCAAACGTCGCATGTTCTGCATTTTTAATTCGATTAGCCTAGAACGAGTTTGTTAGCGAGATCAATAAACTCCAAAATATTTCAATACAAGCAAATTTGTTTTCTACCATTAGGATGTAATCAAAGTTAGCGAGTAAATATGTTTAAATTCAGTGCCTTCTTACTTCTACTGTGTCTTCCATCTCTGTCGTTCGCTTCAGACTCATCACAAACCACTTCCAACATGGTGCATTCCATTTACGGTTACATTGCTGTCGTTATTTTTGTCGCTGCTTATGTGGTGGTGGTGTTAGAAGAGTATCTGCAACTTAAAAAATCAAAGCCTGTCTTACTCGCGGCTGGTTTGATATGGGCGATGATAGGGTTTGTATTTCAGCAATCCGGCCAAATTGACCTTGCGAAGGCAGCACTTGAGCACAACTTGCTAGAATATGCAGAGCTGTTGCTATTTCTCTTAGTCGCAATGACATACATAAGTGCCATGGAAGAACGCGGGTTATTTGATGCATTGCAAGCTTGGATGACAGGCAAAGGATTTGATTATCGGACTTTATTTTGGCTAACCGGTATTCTGAGTTTCTTTATTAGCCCAATTGCAGACAACTTGACCACCGCGTTACTCATGTGCGCCGTCGTTATGAAGGTTGCGGGTGATCACCCTAAATTTATCAACTTAGCGTGTGTGAATATCGTGGTTGCCGCAAACGCAGGTGGCGCGTTCAGTCCCTTCGGCGACATAACAACTTTAATGGTTTGGCAGTCAGGAAATGTTACCTTCAGCCAGTTCTTACCGTTGTTTTTACCGTCGTCGCTCAACTATTTGGTTCCGGCATTAATCATGTCGTTTTTTATTCCATCTGACAAACCAAAAGTGTTGCATCAGCACGTAGAGATGAAACGCGGAGCTAAACGCATTGTTGCCTTGTTTTTGCTCACCATCTCAACCGCAGTGGCTTTCCACGCCGTTTTACACTTCCCGCCAGTTATTGGCATGATGATGGGACTCGCTTACTTACAGTTTTTTGCTTATTTCCTCAGAAGAACGTTGAGAAAATCGCTGTGTAAGAAGGCGCACCTCGCGATTCAAAATCGTGACGACTACGCCTTAAAACGCCTTGGCTCTGTGGTTCCGTTTGATGTATTCAAACGAATCTCACACGCCGAGTGGGACACCTTGCTGTTCTTTTACGGTGTTGTGATGTGTGTTGGTGGCCTAAGTCTATTTGGCTACCTAAACGCAATCTCACACGTTATGTATACCGAGTGGAACCCTGTATGGGCTAACGTTATGGTCGGTATTTTGTCCGCAATTGTTGATAACATCCCGGTAATGTTTGCCGTCCTTACCATGCAACCTGAAATGGAATTAGGGAATTGGCTGTTGGTAACATTGACGGCAGGTGTAGGAGGCAGTTTATTGTCGATTGGTTCCGCTGCAGGTGTCGCCTTAATGGGCGCAGCTCATGGCAAATATACCTTTTTTGGTCACCTGAAGTGGATGCCGGTCATTCTAATCGGCTATTTTGTAAGTATTGCCGCTCATTTACTGATGAATGTGGGTTTATTCGCCTTATAGATCTGAACTTAACGTCCAAACTGGCGCAAGTTGATACTGAGCGCACGCACTACAGGTGAGCAGTTCACCCTCTCCGTGAATACGCATTACGATGTCTTCGCGGGTTTCTTTGGAGCTATTTCTTACTTGTATAAACAAGCTATCTCCGTCTACCTTGTACGAGCGCACCGTACCACCGGCTTCGGTCTTCACAATAACTTCACCGTTTGAGAAAACTAACGACGCTTTGTCGTAGTCGTTGACGTAGGTCCCCTGGTGCGCGTACGTTTCTTTGTTGATCATTTTATCCAATGAGTCGTCAAAGCAACCTAGGAGCAACAGAGTCGCGGTAGCAATAAATCCCGCTCTTTTAAGTACATTTAGTTTCATGGTTGCTCCTTACTGAACTACATATTTCGTGTCCTTAGGTTCATGGTAACACGGGGTTAACATTATCTATGTACGCTAAGTAAGCAAGCTTAATGCCAGAAGTTGATCAAAGTCTCAGTTTGGCCGTTATTGCAAGAAAACTCTCCATCCAAATGAGATTCCAATTCCAATGTTTCCGTTTGTTAACAAGTGTTCGATAAGTTAATTTTCAAAAATGACAGTCATAATGACAATAAACAAGGCTAGATTTTAAAAGGAATACACTCTAATTCTAATAACTTTTGTTTTCGCTCCAGTCCTCCTGCATACCCTGTTAAACGTCCTGATTTTCCGATTACGCGATGACAAGGCACAATGATAGATATCGGGTTTTTCCCATTGGCAAGCCCAACCGCTCTCACCGCTTTAGGATTACCAATCGCCAGCGCCAAATCTGCATAACTTCGGCTTTCGCCAAATGGAATTCGAGTAAGCTCGGACCAAACTTGCTTTTGGAATTCAGTCCCTTCTGGAGCCAAATCCAGGTCAAAACTCGTCCTTTGCTTTGAAAAATATTCCTGGAGCTGTTGTTTAGCCTTAATGATGTGGGGATGTTGTGAGTTGTGTTTACCCAAATCGGTGGGCTGCGTCGTTTGAGTTTCAAACCAAACCCCTGTTAACCCTAAATCACTCGTTTGAACGATAACCGTGCCCAGTCGAGTTTGAAACTGATCAAAATAGTAAAGTGTATTCATTGTGCATGACTCCAAAGGTGAAAAGTGGCGTAACTTCCCCAAGGGGCGACGTTTTCACTCGTTAATTCTGGAAAATGTTTGCGAGCTTTTTTCACCACAAGGTCCCCTTCTAGCAACAAAGTAGGATCAGACTGAGACCTGAGCTTGGCATAATTTACCGTCCAAGGACCAATACCCTTTAACTCCAACCATTGTTGAGGATCAGCTGAGGGGTTTTCGCTACAAAATTCAGCCAATCGTTTTAAGGTCTCAATCCGGCTCTTGGGCATTCTTAGAAAGTCTAGGTCCGCTTTTGCCACTTGTTGTGCAGAAGGAAAACAACAGCTTTGCGAATATTGCTGATTAACGTTTTCTACCAAGCCATTTAGATGCGTTATAGCCGCTTTAATGGAAACTTGTTGTCCAAGTACCGCTCTTACCCCTGCCTCCCAGGAATTCCATACACCCGGTAGACGAATGCCAGAGCGTTTAACCAAATCCTTATTAACTTTGCTTAAATCACGTTCTATCTGTTCAATGTTCGCATCAATGTCAAACAAACGCCGAACTCGACTAATTAAATTCTGTAGCTGTGCCACCTGCTTCAATTCAAAGCGCAACCCAATTTGTCCAGCTTTGAGATAAAAGAGTTCAAACCACCCTGTCATATCAGGTTCCGACAAAATCCGACGATAGATTCCGTTTTCAACCGTTTCCACACCATTTATGCTGCGTAACGCCAAAAAATCCATCATATGTTGCCAATCGTAGTTTCCTCGATACCTGAGTAAGACCAGATTTTCGCCACCCACTTTTTTGTTGCGAACTTGACTCGGAGTAAGCGCTAGGTGTTTTTTAAACGCATCATTAAAACGGCGTACACTTTGAAATCCGCTGGCAAAAGCAATTTGTGTTATTGGCAAGTCGCTATGGTGAAGGAGTTGTTTGGCAAACAATAAACGTTGGTAGTTTGCATAGTGTTTTGGTGACATTGATAAATGATCATCAAACAGCTTTCGCAAATACCTATCAGAAATACCCAACCTTTCGCTTAGTTGGTTAACACTCTCGTTATTCATCGCACCGCTATCAATCAGTCTAACCGCACGCGAAAATGTGGTCTCACTTCCTCTCCAAGCGAATGAATTGGGAGCACTATCCGGTCGACAACGCAGACATGGCCTGTACCCAGCCTGTAAAGCACTGACTTTGTTTTCGTAGTACTCAACGTTCTGTTCTTTGGGCAAATTCGCAGGACAAACAGGGCGACAAAATATTCGGGTCGTTTTCACAGCGATAAAGAACTGGCCATCAAACCGGCTGTCTCGAGAAATCCGCGCTTTTTGGTATTGCTCAAGAGTATGTGGGCAATTAACTTTCATATCAGTAGTCCAGCAGCCTTCGAAGATTTAGCAACAATTTTAACTTAAGCCACAAGGAACACTAGCCATTTTCGGAACTCAATGGTGACCAATAACAATACACACAAAGTTCATATAGCGAGTTCTAATAAACTTCTTATGTAACTTACAGTTACCTTACGGTTGAAAAATAAGTGTGCTTATGAGCGCAATTTGCCTTGCGTTCCGGACTTTATTTGGGCTAATTTTATGCTGTTGAGCGCAAACGTTTACGCTCGGATTACTATAAATATTATTTGGATGTTGGCTATGAATCTACAAACTTGCACTATTGTGCTAAGCAACAATCGCGTGCTTACTTGCAACTCTGTTGAACAATCATTAGGCGTTATTGAGCAACATGACACCTCAGATATCAGCGGTATTACCATCAACGCAAAAGATGGAAATCAAATCAAAACCTATTCGGGCTTAAGTCTTGAAGAGAGTATTGAAAGCTTGATGAATCTCTAAACGAAACTAACTGGACAACACAGAGCTCCAAGACGACTTGGAGCTTTTTTTATGTTTCAATTCAAAAATTGTCATCCACTGACAGTCTGTGTCAGTGGCGTTCAACTTTGTGCGTTTTCGCTGAGAAAACAGAAACTAAAAACTCTAGACTCGTCACCTATAGAATTTTTCATTAGCACTAGGATCAACTATGTCAGTAGTACGTCTAAATGAATTTGTTGCCGCCGAACAGCAAGAACAAACACTTCATGATTTTCTTGATCAGGTGGCTTCCTATATTCGCGGCAGCGATGGCTGCATTAGCTGCGACGTGTACAGGGATATTGAGAATCCAAAAACCATCGTAGTTTGGGAAGTTTGGGATTCGAAAGAAAGCCATCAAGCCAGTCTTGCTGCCTACCCGAAGGACAAGATGCAGGAGGCTATGGTATTGATTGCAGAACCACCAAAAGGAAAATACCTGGTTGGGAATTGATCCACGTATCATTATTAACGTAACGTAATGAAAACATAATTAAACTGGGAATTTTAGATGGAAACTGTACTGATCACAGGGGCGTCACGAGGCATAGGTTTAGAACTGGTAAAACAGTTTTCAGCCAGTAATTATTCCGTAATCGCGACCTACCGTGGTAAACCTTCTGCTCAACTTCAGTCGCTAGCGGATCATCAAAACATCAAGCTTATAGAGTTAGAGGTCACCGACAGCAAGTCAATCATCGAACTGCAATCCGCATTAGATGGCCAAACTGTCGACGTGCTGGTGAACAATGCCGGCGTTAAAGGTGCGGATGAGCAAGATTTTTTGACTTTGGATACCCAAGACTGGCTCAACACACTGGCGATCAATACCATTTCTCCGTTGGAGATCACTCGAGCCTTGCTAAAAAACCTGCAAAAATCTCATCGCCCTCGGGTTGTAGCAATTTCTAGCCAGATGGGTGCGCTTACCCGACAATCTCCGGGTTTTATTGGATATCGAACGTCTAAAGCTGCACTGAATAAAGCGCTTCAGGTGATGGCTTTAGAGCTGTCTGACCAAGGAATTATTGTCTGCCCAGTACACCCTGGCTGGGTTAAAACTGATATGGGCGGTCAAGATGCGGAAATCACAGTTGATGAATCTGCAATAGGAATAAAAGCACTGATCGAGTCATTAACCCAAGAGAATTCTGGTCAGTTTTTCAACTGGAATGGCAGTATTCATCCTTGGTAACTCGATGCCAAGGTAACGTCAACGTCTGACAATTCTCGGTTTAGTCAAAGCCAACCCACTCTCTTGGTAGAATGGGTTAGGGTGACTCTTACCCAACAGTTTCCATTTGAGAAAACTCGTCACAACGAAAAGCGAAACTCGCCACTTTCTTCCCTCACCTAGCATATCGTGAGGGATCGGCGCTGTTGCATCATCCACGCAATATGAGCCGTATATCGGCGCTTCAAGTCGGTCTAGCTCTTCTTTCTCAGCGACAAACGAAGGTAGCACCCCAATCAATGGAAAGGTTGCACTTAACGTATTCGCTACCGGTGTTTCGCATCGGCCACAGTACCAACGATAAAGACCTTTTTGAGTCAGTCGAAGACATTTCAGGTGTTCTAAACCGGATTTTAGGTGTACGTGAGAAGGAGGAACTTGATAAATACTCGTGCCACCAGATTGATTGAGCAGTACATCCACTTTACCAAGCTCTGAGGCAAAGCTCTGACAATCTTTGCAATAACAGATCACGCGGTTTCCCAGGCCCGGTTTGATATCCCTGACCTCGCCTGTCACACAACCACACTTACAGCTAAGTTTTAAATCTGTCATGCTTGGCTCTCCATTTTGATACCACAATTCAATACCTTGACTTGCGAATAAACGCCGTATTGCATATCTTTGATAACATCCAAATCAAAGTTATCACGGATTTTTGCTATTAACGCAAAGTCATTTCAAAATATCCAACTCGGAGACTCTACAATGAGTGATTCGTCTAGCGAAAAAACAACGGACACCAATCAACATCAGATCGATCCGCTATTAGAACATCGCAAAGTATTTATCTTTGGTGAGATTAACCAGAAGAAAGCAGAAGAAGTGGTTCGTAAACTGGCTTATCTTGATGCCGTTAACCATGATCCAATCACTGTCCTCATCAATTCTCAAGGTGGTCACGTTGAGGCTGGCGACTCAATTCACGATATGATTAAGTTTATCTCTTCACCTGTTGTCATGATTGGTTCAGGGTACGTAGCTAGTGCAGGTACGCACATTTACCTAGCGGCAGAAAAAAACAATCGCTACTCACTACCAAATACTCGTTATATGATCCACCAACCATCAGGCGGTGGTAGAGGCAGTGCTTCAGACATAAAGATACAAATGGATGAAATTGCCAAGATGAAAACTCGTATTGCGAAAGTCATTTCTGATGCGACAGGAAAAGAGATGGAACAAGTGATGCTCGATATCGACCGTGATTTTTGGTTAACTGCTCAAGAAGCGGTTGACTACGGTATCGTTGCGAAAATTGCGACAAGCAATAAAGAAATTGACCAATAGCTTTCCCCTCACAATTTAAAAAAACAGGCGCTTGAGTAAGCGCCTGTTTTTTTTATTCTTTAACTAAGCCGTTCGGTGTCACTAGCTGCCAATCTTCGACTCTAGAATTAAAAAAGCCAGATTCTGTCAGGGCTCTTTTAATGGTGCCGTTACTTTTAAGAATATTTAGTCCTTGATTAAGCGCAGTGTGCAGCTCTTTTGCTCTCGGAGCTTGTTTAGATATTACAAAATGCCGTGAGCCTTCCAACCCAACTTTGACGTTGTTTAAAGGTAGGAATACATCGTCTTTGCCAAAACTCATGTTCTCAGTCGGTTGAAACGGAGCCAAAAGAAAATCAGCCCGCCCTTTAGAAACCATATCTTTCATATTCTTCCACAACGCGACATCATGCAATTGGGCAAGTGGCAGTGCCTGTAGTGTTCTCCAATCGCTAACCCATTGTGAACTGCTCACGCCACGCAATAAGTTAGCTTGAAACTGGTAGTCGCTCGCTAGCAAGTCACTTCGATGAGAGATGGTATAAAAACCAACCATATACTCACCCTTATCGATAAACGGTGTACTCACCCATAGTTTATCTAAATCTTTAGAAATGGCTGAGTCCCAAACGGTGTTCGCCAGCATATATACGTCATCTTGCCGCAAGGCCATCCTTTTTAATCGCTCAGCGGCAGGACCAAAAACAAACTTGAGTTCAACGTCAATCCCACCTAATGCAAATGCTTGTTGCAACAAAATAAGCTCTACTGACGTTCTCGGAGACGCCATATTTGAGAAGTCTTGAACTCTAACTGGATCTCTTTCCGCTAAAGACTCGATGTATTTGTCATATGCAACTTGCTCGATCGCAACTGGCAACTCAAAACTAATCCCAACAAAACTGGTGAACCAAAGGTTTAACCACAACCAATGTTTACTCATAATCGACAACCCAAAAAACAATCACACTAAAGTTATAGTCTCGAATCACATTTTTCTCCGAATTAATTGACCAAATAATCATTTAAAAGGGAGTAACTATCTCTAAAACAATGAAATAAAATAGCTTATTAAGGTTATCGAAAAGTGACAGTTAGCGCATTCTAACTACAAAGCTGTTAGCCCAAGAGTCACGCTCGTTTGTACTGAATACCGACCAAGAACTCAAACTTTATAACTACCTTTAACCGCAAAACTAAGGTTTACCATTCAAATTGTAAATTCATGCATTAGATAGAATCTACTGTTGAATTTAGTGATTTGGGTCGCAACTAGAGGTAGCGTCAGCGATACTTGAAGCGAAAAGTTCGGCTCGATGAGCAGAAATTTTAAACTTGGGCAGTGAGTCATTCATGTACAGTTTCGCGATACAAAGGATTGTAGACATACAACAAAACCTGATTGGTTTTGAATACTTACTTCGTGAAAGCTCTGCTCAAAGTGCAGAGGATAAGACTTTAGCGCTTCTTAACAAGGTTAAGAACCGCGGACACTTGATTCAGATCTTAGATCAGGCTCTTAACACCATAGTATCCCGCTCGTCAGACCCTGATGTGCATCATGCGATCAACTTGGGGCCGGAGCAGTTGCTAAGCCAAGAAACGTATTCGTTAATACGGCGCTTCCATTTTGATCATCCCGAAATCAAACTCATGCTCGAGATTTCTGAGCATTGTGACACGTCGCAACATCATGTAAGAAAAGCGTTAAAGCGCTACGCCGAACTGGGGCTCACCTTAGCATTGGATGACTTTGGCATCGCTCGAGCCAATTTCGATATGGCAATGGCTATCCCGAATCTAGCCATCGTAAAGTTGGATAAATCGCTGCTATCGCTATTAGATAAACCCTCGGCCCTTGCCCATCTAGTCCTAACCTTCCAGAACATGGGTATGAAGGTGATTGTTGAAGGCGTCGAAAGCCACCATCAGTATTTGCTTTTGAAAAGTCTATTTGCAGACCAAGACCTGTGGTTCCAAGGGTATTTTTTCCATGAACCCGAGTTGTACCTAAGCGCGGTCAGTTAGACAACCATTTACCTAATCAGCCCGTTTACCGCAACAATCTCATCGTTGCTGATGTCGATAAACCGATACGACATAGGTTAGGCTATTTTGCACTTTGACCTATTACCACTTGCTGTTTAACATGCGGAAAGTTATCAATTTTCGCGACACATCATGACAGAAATAGGGATTCTCAAGTTTTCACTAGTGCTAAACAACGTTACATGTTGTTTAGTGGCCTGTCTGTTTCTCTATATCATTAGAAAAAGTTGGATAGATCAGAAAAAACGAAGTGCTACTTGGTTTGCATGTTATTTCTTTGCCATGGCAACTGCATTTGCTATTTCTGTCACTCGGGAGTGGTTAAACCTAACCTTCGCCGTGTTTGGTAATAATGTCTTGTACTGGCTGACCGTATGCTACTACTTGTTTGCTTTACGAATTTGGTATGGCTACAAAGTCTCGCAAAGTCAAAGTGTTGCGGCAGTGGTGACTGCCTGCCTATTTGGGCTAGTCCAAGTACTTTTCCTTAAGCTCTACCCCGCTGAGTATGGCTGGAGAGTTCAGCTTTACGTGTTAGCAGTCGTCCCACTGCTCATCATCATTTGGAAGACCCACAAAAACAACCGATCTACATCCACTGGCGAACGGATCCTTGCAGCGAATTCTGTTGTTATTACTTTCGCTGTCATGCTGCCTGGTTTGATTTATCTATATGGTAGCTCACCAAAATATCATTTGACCGCTCTCTACACGGTACAGAGCTTGTTGTGCTTTTTTTCTTTGGGCGCGATTCTGTGCTTACTCTTTTTTAGTCAAATAGAGTGGCACTCTCACAAAGCTTCACACGATGCATTAACTGGGTTGAGAAACAGACGGTTTTTAAATGAGGAAGTACCGAAAGTACTGGCCAAATACAACAATAAAGCGCTGGTTGCCCTTATTGATATCGACTATTTCAAAAGACTGAATGACCAGTATGGACATGCTTTGGGAGATGAGGTGCTCTACGAGTTTGCGCAGAAACTTAAAGCGGAATTTGATGAAGATGCCATCCTATGCCGTTACGGAGGTGAGGAATTTTTGGTTGTCTTTTTACAACGAGATTTGTCGGTTTTCCTCAACAAGCTAGACACGTTTAGGTCTGAGCTTGAGCAATTGAAAGTACGACACGAAGAAAGTGAGATATCCATTTCCGCAAGTATCGGTGTTAATCCCAACCTAGGCATCACAAACCTAGATTCCAGTATTAAGATTGCTGATCAAGCTTTGTATCTAGCTAAGTCGCAGGGACGAAACAAAGTGGTGATTGGTACTTCGGAACAAGAATTAACCTTGAGAACAACATAGAAAAACAACCACAAGGTTAGGTTCAAAAATTTTGAACTATCTGGTCAAAACGTTCCAATTTAATTATCTGTAAGCCCTGCATAAACTTGTTTTCAAGCACTCAGCAGTATTGAACAAACAAGGATATAGCATGGCAAACGTACTCGTAATCAAATCAAGTATTTTGGGCGACAATTCTCAATCGAATCAAATCATTAATCAAATAGTCAAAGACAAAGAAGTGGTAGTCCGCGATCTAGCGAGCTCGCCAGTTCCTCAACTTAACACTGATGTTATGACTGCGATTAATTCCCCATTGGAAAACCTGTCGGATAACTTGGTTAACATTCAAAAGCTATCGGATGAACTCATTAAAGAGCTTTCAGCCGCGGAAACAGTTGTCATTGGTGCTCCAATGTATAACTTCAGCATACCAACTCAACTGAAAAACTACTTCGATATCATGGCTCGTGCTGGTGTGACATTCCAATACACCGAAAATGGCCCTAAAGGCCTGATCGGTGACCGTAAAGTCATTGTCGTCACAACCCGTGGTGGCATTCACCAAAATCAACAAAGTGACACTATCACTCCATATTTAAAAACCATTCTTGGTTTTTATGGGATCACTAGTGTTGATTTTGTCTACGCTGAAGCACTAAACATGGGAGAAGACGTTGCTCAGACTAACCGCAACAAAGCTCTCGACGAGTTAGCTGAGCTAATCTAGTCCTAATTTTTTTGGGGCATATCCGCTACATAGTTATGTATATCTGGTAGCTCACCGTGAAATGCCCCTTTTGCTCCCATCAGTCCAAACGTGTACTCAAATATTGGCTGGGTGATTTTTTTTCTTCTCCGCTGCGTTTCTGCCAACAACTCAAACATTTTTTCATCCAGCTCTTTTGCTAAGTCTTCAAACTCTTGTTGTGTCAATTCCAGCTTGAGATCAACCAAAAACGCGTCACTATCGTTAACTTGAAGATTTCTGACTCTTTGATGCAGACCCAACAAAACATTGTCGACAAAGTAGATAGGAAAATTCGCGCCAACAGCAAACGCTGTATGTGTAGGTACTGTAAGTTTGACCATGTCATTGTGGCCCAGAGAAATCAGGTCAACCGTCTCTAGTTCACGACACATCAAGTAAAGCGTGGATTGCTCTAGTTTGTTCTCCCGTTGAATTCTGCAAAGTGTTTTACCTTCTGAAAGTGCTGTCCACAGTGTAAACAATGCAGGCTTGTGACAAAAAAGTGCATCTTGCTGAGAGGTAAAAGTTGGGATGCTTTGATTTTCTTCTTCCGCCCGACGGATCAACTCAGACAATGGTAATTCAATTAGCTGAGCAAATGCCTGCAATCGCTCTAGTGCGATAGATTGTTGGCCATTAAGTAACCTTTTTACTGTAACCTGCGAAACCTTCAGTTGATTCGCCACATATTGATAATCCAGCCCTTTTTGCTTCAACTCGCGCTTGATCATATTTAACAAATTGATATCTAGACCATTGCTATTTAGATCCATCTTAGCCTCATAAATCGTCACCCATAAGGTCGTTAAACGATACTTTCTATTATTTCATGGCAACAATTGTCGCCGAATATTATAAAAGCGATCAAATTATGATTCTTTTTATACTATGACAACTCAAATTTTGCTTTTAATTCGCTTCGGCTCGCAACAGTTCTTGCATTGGTTTTTGGTCGGGATTCTTTTACCCATATTGGTGTTGATGTTTACCGAGCGCGGTTTGTCACTCTCAGAAATAGGTTGGATTATGGGAGTATGGGCTGCTACCACTGCACTGTTAGAAGTGCCCTTGGGAGCGCTGTCAGATAAATGGGATAGGCGTGCAATTTATCTACTTTCTGCCGCACTCAACACTGTTGGCTACCTTTGCCTCATGATGTTCAGTGAATTCCATATTATTGTTTTTGCAGCAATAATATTAGGCGCCGCCAGAGCGATGTATTCAGGGACAATAGATGCTTTGTTTTACGAGTGTTGGCAAAAATCAGAAGGGGATGTGAATTCTCATCAAGCGCTGGCCTACCTGTCTATCTCGCAGACTGTTGGACTAGCATTAGGCTCACTCTCAGCAGGCTTGCTTCCCAAATTATCAAGCTTATCGTTGGTTACATCGGCGTACTCGACACATTTGTCAGTCATTAAAACGGGCTTCTTTCTGATGATACCTCTAACGATATTGTTGATTCCGAGCAATACCAAAACCTCACAATGCAAGGCTCAAAATCTTAATTCCCTAGACGATGAATCAAGGTTCGAGTTTTCCTTGCAGCTTAGGTTAAAAAGGCTGTTTGCCATCACTTTGTTGTTTGGGCTGACGTTGAGCGTAGTAGAAAACAACTGGCAGCTGTTGGTGGACAATTACTTAACCCAAACCGAAAGTTTGATGATTTTTGGATTGGTCTCTTTTACATTTTTTGCCGCTGATGCACTTTCCTCGTGGCTAGCCACAAGAGCTGCAAATCTATTTCAAGGTGATCATGAGCGCCTTATTTGGGTCACAAGACTCATCGCTGGCATCACACTTATTGTAATTACTTTCGTCGAACATTTGGCTCTATTCTGGTTCGTATATTTCTTATTTATTCTGGTCTTTATGTTAGGTAACACTTCTCATTCTTTGCTGATAAATCAGAGTGTTGAGGATAAAAATCGCGCCAAAGCACTATCACTAGATTCTGTGTTCTTTACCTCAGGTGGTGTCGCAGCGTCTATTGGATTTGGTTACATCAGTGAGAGCTTTTCACCGCATATGAGTTGGGTGATTTGTGGATTGCTATTGACCATAGGAACGCTACTTTTAAGAAGCCAAAATACGAGATCAGCTTTCGCAAAATCAACTCATTAAGATCTAACTAAGACAAAGCTCGTAAACAGATTCAGTTGTTTTATTGTTCAACGTTGCAACAAGCCACTTTACATTTACATTGCGCACAACTAAAATGCTCGCAACTTAAAAGGAGAGATTTTGTTATGTTTGAGCAATACACAGTCGCCATGTGGGGAATTTGGGTTATTTTGTTTACGATCTTTGTTCAGGGAATCGTGGCATCTGCTGCGCACCGCAAACAAGGCCAATATGTGCCGGGTATCGTAGACGCTCAACTGAGCCACGAGTCGTTCGTTTTTCGTAGCCATAGAACGCACCTTAACTCGCTAGAGAATGTGGTGGTATTTATCGTCCCGGCATTGATTTCAATTTGGGCGGGAATGAATCCAACAACCTTGGCCATATTTGTTTGGGTTTACGCCATTGCCCGACTCGCGCACATGGCCCTTTACTACGCGATTGCGACTGAGACAAACCCAAGCCCAAGAAGTTACTTTTTCATGATTGGCTTTTTGGCAAACTTTGGCCTGTTCATTGCCCTCGCGATACACGGTTTCTAGATCCTTAAACTTGACCGAGTTTTAACTTAGCTCGAATCCGACTTAGTGCCACAGGCGTTATACCGATAAACGATGCGATGTACTGCAGTGGCACTTGTTTCAAAAGGTCAGGGTTGTTATGGATGAAATTTAAGTAGCGCTGCTCAGCGCTCAGTTTAACCAAGTCGTTCTCTCGTTCTTCTTTTTGGATGAACAGGTTTTCGAGAATCTGAATGTAGGCCGGATAAAAGCCGGGCTGACTTGCTAATCCTTGATACAAATCTTTCCAGTTTATACTCAAACAAAGCGTGTCTTGCAAAGCTTCAATAGACACTAGACTCGGCAACTTTTTGACCATGGCTCGCGTTGAGCCAACGACAGCAGGAGCAATAGTTAAAGCTTGGGTGTAATCTTTGCCATCTTCCGTCACGCTGCAATAACGAACGAGACCTGTTTTTAGATAGAAAATATCCGGCGCGCAATCCCCTTGTCTTACGAGATTTTCACCCTTAGCAATGAACTTGACCTCACTATTCACTCCGTAATGCTTAAGAGGGTATGGCAGCTCAACACCCAACCGTTGCAATAACTCGCGCTCTAGTTCAGTTTTCTCCACACTCTTATCTCCTTACAGCTAAGTCCATAACAACTTGGTACTCTAAGCTTGCTCGTAGTGTTTGTAACCTTATTCAGCGTGATCTAGGCTTGGCTGACAAAATCGATTGAACAAAAACTCACACACCGCTTGATCAACTGACAGGTTAAACACGTTGGTCAGCCACTTGTGCAAATTTGAAGCGCTATCAATGCGGTGAACAACTTCGTCGGCGGCTGAAATCGCTCTTATCTCACTGTTTCGCAATGAATAAGTAAGCTCAGATTTTTTTACACTCACGACTAGGTTATTGACAAAGGCTGCCTGCGGAAAGGTATGTGAAAAGTAGTTAGCAACCTTGCAATCTGCTTCAGTATACACATTGTTATCAAAGGTATATATGGTAAAAAAGCCCGCTTTTTTCCACACTTGTAGAGCCAATTTGCCAGCGTCAATCTCTGTTATTCTAAAACGGCCGTCGGAGAATTGTTGTTCCAATCCCAGTTCGATTTTTACCGGGCAGCTCGGCCCCATAAAACCAAAACCAACATCAAATAGGTACTTTTGGCTTCCAAGGGTGACTATGGAAATTCGATGGGTACGCGGATTATCCACATTCTGATTGTAAACTACACGCGCTAGCTTAAGCTCGACGTCAAAGCCAAGGTCGGTGAGGACATCATAGGCCAATTTGTTTTGCTCAAAGCAGTAGCCTCCCATTTGGTTAACCACGATTTTGTTGAACACACTTTCCGAATCAATTTTGATTTCATTTTTCAGCAACACAGCAACGCTGCTAAAGGGAAAATTTGCCAGGTGATTTTGGTGCATTGCGGTTAAAAATTCTTCAGATGGAGTTTCAAACTGAAGATTAATTTTCGCCAGATACTGTAAGGTTTGTACATTCATGCTGTCTCCTCATTCATCTCGTTAGCACTGTTGTTTTGTTTGACTGAGACCAGATTAGCGCCTTTGACTAACTGACAAATTAACCTAGGTTTAGTGCGCACAAAAAAAGCGCCTCACTAGGCGCTTATACAAAAACATAGCAATTGGAACGTTTAACTACAGTAGTTTTGGAATACCTGGTAGCTGTCCAACTACAGCAAGAGCGCCAACACATACTGTTACCGCAGCCAATGGAATAGCAAGGCGGTCAATACGAGATAGAGATTTTGAACGTTCTGCATCACCAATCAGACCTGAGTTATCAAGCAGCATTGCAATTGCCCAACCAAACACTGGGTTAACTAGGGCACAAGCAAACATACAAATACCTGCACTTTGCGCGTTTCTAGCGTTACGAACCATCTGCATACCGGCTTCAAGTAGCGGCAGGAATACTCCCACCAGAAGTGCAACACGAAGAACTGGTTCCCACATTGCCAAATCCATTGGATAACCAAGAACCGCTGCAAAGATACACATTAAACCGGTTAACAATGCACCACCTGGAATCGGGCGTTTGGCAATCGCCGCCGGGATCATGTATGTACCCCATGAAGACGCTAGGTTACCACCACCTAAACCTGCACCGACGATTTGGCGCACAGAACAGACCGTCATAGTGTCATCAACATCCATCAATGCACTTTTGGCTTTTTTCGGGTAGTTGAGTTCTTGGAATACGCGGTGACCTAAGAAGTCTGGAGACCACATTGCAACCGCCAAAATAGCAAATGGGATAACGGCAATGTAGTGGTCAAACTCTGGCCAGCCTAACTGCCAACCCGTATCTTCACCCCACCAGTAGAATGGGCTCATATTTGGAAGACCCGGCTCGGTGGTGAACTCAAACGGAACGCCCATCACATAAGCCACGATACCGGCAATCAACGAACAAAGAGGAATCGCTAACCAGCGCTTTTCCACTTTCGCCAAATACGCGTATAAAACAATAGTAACAACGATAACGGCAAAGGAAACTGAATCAAAACCGCTTGCCGCTGACCAAGATTCAAATTTGCCCAACTGACCAATCAAGCCAACCGCACCTAGATATATCAGCAAGCCACCACGAACACCTTCACCAGTCAATTTAACCAGTTTAGAGCCGCCTTTGGAGACACTGAGCAGCATTCCGAATACACCAACCATGATGCCAAGTGCTAGTGGGTGGCCACCGGCTGCCGCAATTAACGGAATAAGCGGAATCATTGGGCCATGGGTACCAGCTAGGTTCGTTCTAGGGTTGAGCATTGCAGAGAAAAATATGGCAAAAAGGAGACCTGCAATAAGAAGTTCGAAACGCACGTTTTCAGCGACAAATTCCGGCGACAGGCCAAACTGCGCTGCAAATGCGGCAACCATTGCGGTAACCATGACCACTTTACCGATAGTCGCTGCGAGGGCAGGAACCCAATCTTCTAGTTCTACTCCAAAATCACGGAAAGGTAAATGCATACGCCAGCGTTTGAAATCCGAAATCTCCAGTTCGTGTTCAAGGTATTCTTGACGCTTAGAGAACGATGACGCCGGTCGTCTGTTCTTTTGATACTCAGTCTGGTTATCGCTAGACATTCTTACTCCAAAAATGAAAAATCAGAATCTTATCTAGCGCCTATTTTTCAGATAGCGACTTACAAGTTATTGATGTAAATCATCAGAATTTAATATATCTATCATTTATATTTTTTATTTCTTTTAAATACAATGACTTAAAAATTGTATTTATTTATTTCGCTTCGGTCTAGAAATACCAAATTAATAGCATAAGGAACCAGCCCAGCTATTAATATATTTGTAACCATAATTACAAATATTTTCAGAATTAAAAACCAAATCACAATTAATAACCAATACAAGAAACCAAAAAGCAATCAAAAACCGCAACACTAAGCCACCTCACCGTTTTGATTCAATGCGGTTTCTTTAACGCTCTGCTCCGAATACAGTACCGGGCACTGCCCCTTCCATTGCTGCCAAAGCGTTTCGTCGGTTGCAAGTTGCACCATAAAATCGGCGACATTTATTCGGCTAACTTGTCCCGCATTGAATATTGCACTGCGAATAGGCGATGCAAATACCTGATATAAAGATATTTTTGTCTCATTCACTAACCCGTCAGGGCGAACAATCGACCATTCAATATTTGAATCCGCGTTTAACAAAGTTTGTGCTGCCAGTTCATTGTCTTTATGAGGTGGTAGCAAATGACGAAGCAAAAATACAACTGAACGTTGTGCAAGGCTAGTGATCTCTTGATTAACACTGACTCCGCTGCTGCCCATCAAAATCAATTTAACTTTTTTGTCTGACGTTGACTGAATTTCCTCAATAGCTTTTACCAATTTTTCAATTGTGAGTTGTAGCCAATTCCGTGGTCCGCCATAAACACCTTTAAAGGACAGATTATGGCCCAGGCAACTGACCACGGCATCGCAGTCACTAATCTGACTCACTAAGTCGACAAAATTCATGTCGAGCGCGGTACCTGTCAACTCTGTCAAATTCGGGTCAACTGCGGCACCTTGGCCATTTCGCACTAAAGTAGTGACTAAGTGACCCTGTTCAAGCAGGTGATTGACCACGTGCTTGCCAGTAGCACCGGTTGATCCTAAAACCATAACTCGCATTGTCTTTTCCTTCTCAAATAGCGTAACCGGGTAGATAGACAAATTGTATCTATACTTTTTTGTATTGGTATTGGCATAATACGTTTAACCTCCATACAAAAATGTATAGTCATGGACTTAAACGCCCTTTCGTTCGATTGGAATTACGCCAGAACATTTTTATTCGTTGCCAAAGAAGGCTCGCTCTCCGCTGCAGCGAGAAAACTCAACAGCACACAACCAACCGTCGGTCGACAGATATCGGCTTTAGAAGAGGAGCTCAACCTCGTACTTTTTGATCGCGTAGTAGGCGGGATAAAGCTTACTGACAGCGGTCTCGCGTTGTTGGACCACGTTGAAGATATGTATGGATCTGCTCGCCAGATTGCCATGACCGCTGCGGGCCATGAGCAAGAAGCTGAAGGTGAAGTTGTTTTGGCCGTCACCGAAATGGATGGACATTACCTTGCTCCCCACATCGTTAAACGTTTAGCCGAAACTGCACCCAAGGTGCGACTAAAAATTCGTGTCTCAAACCAGCTATCAAATCTTGGTCAGCGAGAAGCCGATATCGCCATCCGGTACAAGCGACCTGAACAACCGGATCTCATCGTGAAAAAACTATTTAGCGAAACCATCAGGCTGTATGGACACCATAGTTACCTCGAAACCTTAAGCGCAGATGATGAAATACCTTGTGAAGAGCTAAAAATCATTGGTGTCGAAGATTACCCGAGAATGATTCAGTACTTAAATCAACGAGGTTGGCGGCTGACAGAAGAAAACTTTTTTGTGCTGACTGACAACCAAGCGTCTCAGGTGGAAATGATGAGATTGGGATTAGGGCTAGGGTTTCTACCAGACCACATCGCCGGCAGCTACCCCATGCTTAAACCGGCATTTCCTCAGTTACAGTCGCCTATCGAACTCGACGCTTGGGTGGTATGTCATCGGGAACTGCATACTTCCAAACGGATGCGTGAAGTGTTCAATGTCATCGTCGAGTGCGTTCAAGAGCTGTCGCCAAACAGCTAACAGACATCTCCAAGACTATTCAAAATCGGCCATTTTAGGACAAACAACATGTTCAGCTTTTAGATGGTACATTTCGATGTCGGGATGGCTAAAGAATCCCATTTCCCAAGGATTTTTCGTAATGAACAGTTCTCTAATTTGGCCAAACAGCTCAGTGTCTTTGGGAACCTGAAACACTGAGCCACGAATGATGCTGTAGTTCCACTCGATTGCCTGCTCAAAGGTAAATGTTGCTCTACCGTCAATGGCAAAATAACAGCGATTGTCTTTTTGCAGTACTTGCCCTTTAAACGTACTTGGAAAGGTAATGAAGAAGATGTCATCATCCACCGATGATAAAAAAGCCATCACGGTAGTATGAGGTTGTCGATTTGCGTAGGTCAGTAACACCCCAATTTTGTTGTCATGCTCCTCGTCATCGATAGCTGGAACCTGAGTCAATGGTGACTTGGGTAAAGAGATTGTCGGTCTATCATCACGAGGGAACTGATAATCTTCTGATTGATAGCTTTTAACTGCTGATATTCCGTAGTAGACCTGATATTCAAGTGCCCCCAAGGTAACGGTAAAATCACT
Organism: Vibrio sp. ABH4_348; assembly: GCF_056159765.1. Lineage (NCBI taxonomy): Bacteria > Pseudomonadati > Pseudomonadota > Gammaproteobacteria > Vibrionales > Vibrionaceae > Vibrio > Vibrio sp. ABH4_348. Next base: position 288,282 of record NZ_JBSWVW010000002.1, read on the forward strand.
ATCTATACTCTTTACCTCTGCCTTGTAGGACAGACGATAAACCGATAGCTCTGCATCGTACTCGGAAACACCGGTGCGATTATCCAAATGCAACGTCACCAGTTGACCGCCCTTAAGAGAATGGCCTTTGGGGAAGCTTAACTTCAAACTTGTCTCGTCTGGTATTTCAACGCCACATATGTAGACGTCCATTTTATCGGCGCCGTCCGTATACGTACCTAGCACGCCTAAAACTCGTTTACCTATAAGTTCTCTAAGAGTTTGTTTTTCCATCTCGGATTTGTACGAAGCAGTTCTAATGGTGAGTAAAACGATAACTCAAGCACAGAAGTTATGTCACTCTTAACCACTCGAACTTCTAATTCAGTTTCATTGAACAAGTCAAACATCAATATTGACTATTAACATACTAAGAACCGCTTTATAGTGGCGCTTTGGTGATACCTTAAAACTTCTTTTTAAAATTTGTTCCAAAAATAGGTAAGTTAGGTGAATTCTAAAAAACAACCTTTTGATTCTGTCGATGCAACTGGTGAAGTACAATCTGCCCAACATTGTTCTATATCCTCTATACAGTCTAGTTCGCAGCAAGAATTCGATTCAGTCTTGAAGAACAATCAACTGGTTCCATTTTGGCAGTCCGTTAGAGACATCCAAAGACAGCAGCTTTTTGGTTATGAAGCTCTAATCCGCGGACCTTTAGAGACAAAATTGCACTTTGCCGATAAGCTGTTTGGTACAGCGTTGGCACTTGGTCGCGAAGCAGAGCTAGAAAAAGCGGCGCTGCAAACACACCTCACTAAACATAACGAATTGACCCAGTTAACCGACAAAGACCCTATTTTGACGCTTAACATCACCCCATTCTTCCTTTTCGATTCGAGTATTGAGCAATTGCTAAAAACTTACCCGAATCCATCCTTACTCAAACTCGAGTTGACCGAGCATCTACCTGTTGATGAATGGGACGAAGTAAAAGCCAAAATGGATGACTACAGAGCATATGGATACGAGTTTTGGCTAGATGACGTGGGGTGTGGTTTTTTCGATTTGCAAACCATAGATATCGTAAAACCAGAAGTGACCAAACTTTGTATTTCAACGATTAGCCGCTTAGGAGAGTCTGATCAAATCATTTTAGAAATAGAACGCGTTGTAAGATCGGTTCATGCATTCGGAGGTAAAATTCTTGCCGAAGGCATAGAAACTGAGCTTCAACTAACTCTCGCTCAGCAAATAGGCATCGACCTGGCTCAAGGCTTCTTTTTCGATAAGCCGCGTCCTATGGGTTCATAAATAAAAAGAAAGTAGACCCAAAAGCTTTAGTCGCTAGGCAGGTTATCAAATTCTAGTTTCTTGCTTTCGTACCACGCTTGCATTGCTTTGGGGTCTTGCATGAGACGTTGAACTTCGGCCATGGCTGCTAAGTGGGTGACATCTTGTTGCTGAAACATTTCCATACCGTGTTGTTTGCTTTGCTCAACCAAATCTTCAAATGTCTCTGCCGAGAAAGCTAAATCGCACGCACCGCCGAGTTGCTTACATGTCATGGTTTTCATCGTTATCTATCCCCAATATCACATTCGATTCGCTTAATTACAGCCTACTTATTCAGGACTGTCTAACTGTTAGCGGAAGTAAAAAACAATTCAGTTATTAGAATCTGAATTAAAACTCCCGTCTAACCTTTTGTTTGGCGCATCACCGAAAGGACTCGATACGTCGATAACACAGCCTTCTGGGGAGCGTAGCAGCATCCTGAGCTGACCATAGGGAGTCAATTCAGGTTGCTGAATAATTTCATACCCACCGGATTTGACGGCCTCTTGAGTCACTCGAACATCCTGGACTACAAAGGTAAGATAAAAACCAGCTCCTTGAGTACTAACATTTTTTGGAATGATTTCATGACCAGTAACGATGAGACCCAATTCAATTGAGCAGGAATCACTTACCAATTGGACAAACCAGTCGCTTTCGGATTTAACCTCAAACCCAAACAATTCTTGATAGAAGGATTTGGATGCAGCCAAATCGTCGCTGATTAAGTTAACCATCATTCTCTGTGTTTTCATTGGCATTCCTTCCATATTGGGCACAATTAGCTCTCGATCATCGCATCAAGAAGAAAATTGGTTTTTGTTAAGATTGTTATAGCCTATTTCACTCCGACAAAAACATTAGCACTACCTCAATTCTGAAATGCAGAAGTGCAGAAGTGCAGAAATGCAGAAATGCAGAAATGCAACTATCACGTCAGAAATTGTTTTGATGCTATTGAAAGTTTGGTTATAGCTACAACTAACGCCCATACATCGGATGGTCTGAGTTTAACTGCAATAAGTCCCACAAGTTGCCATAGAGATCTTTAAAGACCGCTACCGTACCGTAATCTTGTTCAGAGGGAGGTCGTACAAATTCGATACCTTCGCAGCGCATTCGATCATAATCCCGCCAGAAATCATCGGTATTCAGAAACAAAAAAACTCTGCCGCCTGACTGATTACCAATGAAATCGATCTGCTCGGGCTTGGACGCTTTGGCTAACAATAAGCTCACACCGTTCGAACCCGGAGGTGAAACCACCACCCAACGTTTGTCTTGTTCAGCTTGGTAGGTATCTTCGATTAGCTCAAACTTCAGTTTGTTCACATAAAAATCTAGTGCCTCATCGTAATCTCTCACGACTAAAGCGACATGAACGATTGACTGCTTCATGAAAGTCCCTCACACAAATGTTGTTTCATTCACTTTATGGTTATTGACTATCATTTATCAACAAACGCAACTCAGACAGATTATGTTGGCTAAACACCTTAATTCCGTTCTTTTCGAGCAAGGCAACCGTGACTCCTTGTCCTTCTTTTTTGACGCCACCAAAGCTACCATCATAGATTGAGGAACTTCCGCAAGATGGGCTAGACTCGGCCATAATCGCAAACCGAATGCCATGTCTTTGACAAAACTCCAGAGTTTTATTCGCACCCAAGACAAATAAGTCGGTTACATCGACCCCGTTATCTCCCTTTACCGCTGCATTGCTTTTTAAAACACTAAGACCATTGCCGGCTATGATTTCTGCAGGAGGCCGTGGGGTTGGCATGCCAGCTTGAACTTCGGGGCAAAAGTGATGAATTGCCGTATGGTTTTTCAACCAATCCATATCATCTTTAGCAATAGACAAAGCACTAGCGTTGTAACGAACTTTATTGCCCATAAGACATGAGCTGAGAAGAACTTTTTCCATAGGGATACAACCAATAACGTCCCAAAGGCTGAAGCCTAACACGACAGTATCTGACATGTAGAATAATTTTCTCTCCCTGTTGGAATACAAGACAACGTATTTGAATCAATGTGATACCATTGAGTTTTGCTCGCTTGTATCCCCGTCATGTCTAACAATTTGGCTTCATCATTACCCGTTGGTGTTCGTTTCGCGCTTCTTTCAGCTTTAGGGTTTGCGTTAATGGCCGCTTGCGTGAAATACGTCAGTCAACATGGCATTCCCCTATTTGAAATTGTCGCAGCACGCGCAGTGGTTTCTGTGGTGATTAGCTATTTGGACGTCAAGCGCAAAGGAATATCGCTATGGGGTAACAATAAGCCACTGCTATTTGCTAGAGGGGCTATTGGCACTGCAGCGCTGATGTGTGTGTATTATTCGGTCACCTCTCTGCCCATGGCAGAAGCCACTATTCTCCAATACGTTCACCCAGTTTTCACAGCACTTCTAGCGGTGTTTCTCCTAAAGGAAAACATCAGCAAAGCAACAGCAATTTGTATCCTTCTTAGCCTACTAGGATTGGTCGCGATGATTCAGCCAACCCTAACTTCGGCACAACCTAGTCATTTACCTTTGTTTAGTATTGCGATGGGCTTATTGGGTGCTTTGGGCAGCTCTGTTGCTTATGTCATCGTTCGCAAATTGAGTAAAAGCGAAGATCCTTCGGTCATTATTTTCTATTTTCCAATGATTGCAGTCCCGGTTTCTTTGTTCATGATGGGCGATGATTTTGTGATGCCAGACTTATGGTTGGGTTGTTTACTGATTTTGGTGGGTGTGTTTACGCAGGTCGGTCAATATGGGCTAACCAAAGCCATGCAAACTCAATCTGCAGGTAAAGCGTCAGCCTATTCCTATGTACAAATCGTATTTTCTGCGATCTTAGGCGCTGTGATCTTCAATGAAATCCCCACCATGTGGACCTATCTGGGCGGTTTGTTGATTGTTACCGGAGCACTGATCAACGTATTTGGCTTCAAATGGCTCTTGGGTAAGTCAACGAACTAGTTGATATATATCGCACCTAAGCCGCATCATGTTGTCGGTAATCTAACGATCTGTTCTGTTTAAGCATCTCTTCATAGTTGGGCTATACAGCCCAACTAGACTCGCATTTTTCACTCCCAAACCCTTATCTTCGTAGGCAGCCGAACTGTATGTGTTGCAGTTTTGTCTCATTTTTAATACTCAAGAATCTCAATGATGAATCGCCCTTGTTCTCACTTTGGAGACAGAATAATATCCACGCCATCAAAATATGAACCAAGGTCACTTAATAATGAAATCAATTGCAATGTCAGCGCTAATTTCTGGGCTTGTACTCTCTTCAGGCATTAATGCCGCTCCTAACTTCGAGCTCACAAAGGGTAAACCTGGCGGTGGAGAGTGTCGTTTTACTCAAGATTTGGGTAAGACAATGTTTGATGCGAATTCTGGACGCCTTTGGTCTTGTGGTAATGAAGGTTGGGTTTACTTTGAATCTCAACCTGCAAACACTTGTTTACAGCCAGATCCTCAGATTCTTGAGGGTATCCCTGCATGGAAAAGTGGTGCATACAATGGCGGTCAGCAAGTTCAATTCGAGGGTAAAGTTTACGAGGCCAAATGGTGGACTAGAGCCAAACCGGGGACTAGCTCAACTTGGCGATTGCTGACACAAAACAACGACGTACCAGATGTTTGGGTCGAATCTGTACCTTATTCTTCGAACGATCGAGTTGTTTATATGGGTCATGTTTACCAAGCAAGACAATGGTCTAAAGGCGTTAACCCTGCTCAGGATTCTTTGAACCTTTCGGCGCCGCAAAAATGGAACCGCAAGTGGGATTGGAAAGGCGAATTCCATTGCCCTGCTAAATAAAACAATACCTTACGATTCAAAACTGGGCTATCAAAGCCCAGTTTTTCTTTGTCGTTTTCATACCCAACATTTGTTCACTATCCCCTTCGTCCTTCACCAATCCTATTTTCCTGCGTTCAGTCATTTCTTATACATGAAGATTCTTCATGTTCAATGTGAACCAAAAGCATTTTTCTTCATATTCCATTCTCGGTATAAAAACCATCAGAACCATAACAAAACCAAATAACCGAACTAGATCAAAAACGTTTTGTTAATACGAACCTAATTTGCAACGAACACAACTAGTGACGTTCAGATGGCTAATTCAAACTAAAAGTTGGATACCAAAAATTATGAGTAATGATTTTAACTTCGCTATCAAAAGCATTGAATTTGATGAAAATTATCAACCCGCTGAAAATACACGCGTAACGACAAATTTTGCAAACTTAGCTAGAGGCGAGCATCGCCAAGCCAACCTTCAAAATGCTTTAAAAATGGTAGACAGTCGATTTAATGCATTGGCTCATTGGGACAACCCTACTGGTGACCGTTATAACGTTAAGCTCGAAATCGTTTCTGTTGACATCAAACTTGGCGATAGCCAAGAAGCTTTTCCATCGATAGAAATTCTAAAAACCAGTGTCTTTGACAAGCAAACTAACCAACATTTTGAAGGTATTGTCGGCAACAATTTTTCTTCTTACGTACGTGATTACGACTTCAGTGTTGTTCTTCTGAATCACAACAAAGACCAAACGAAATTTAGTGTGCCATCTGACTTTGGTGAATTACACGGGCAACTGTTCAAGCACTTTGTCAGCTCAGATACCTACAAAAACAACTTCAAAAAGCTACCTGTGATTTGTCTCAGTGTTTCTGACAACAAAACCTACTACCGCACTGATAATCAACATCCAGTTTTGGGCTTTGAATACCAACCTAATGAGTCATCTTTGACAGAGCAATACTTCAGAAAGATGGGCTTAGAAGTGCGCTATTTCATGCCACCGAACAGTGCTGCGCCATTTGCTTTCTATTTCTTTGGCGACTTATTAAATGATTACAGCAATTTAGAGTTGATTAGCACGATAAGTACGATGGAAACATTCCAGAAAATTTATCGCCCAGAGATATACAACGCCAATTCTGTGGCAGGGAGGGTTTACAAGCCAAATTTAAAAAACGCTGACCACTCACTTACCCAAATTGTTTATGACCGAGAAGAACGAAGTCGTCTAGCGAAAGAACAAGGAAAGTTTGCTGAGAGCCACTTTATAAAGCCTCATCAAACGGCTCTGAAACAGTTTATGCAACAAACAACTACGAGGGCGTGTTGACCTTTCGCGGTTAAATTTTGTACGCAGCAAAAGCGTTTCAATCGCGGCGAGAGGTTTGTAGCCTAGTTATTCTACGCAAAACACCTCTCAACAAAGAGTGAAACGCTTTTGGACGTACCCTTCGGGCAGCAATTGTGGTCACTTTCTACTGCGTTATCAGCTTATCGAGTAGAGCAACTACGCATCAAAGCCTCTGCCTTGTATAAAGCACCCACAAACTGCTGCAAAAATCAGCTCGAAAGGTCAACACGCCCTAAAAACGCATAAACCAAAGTGAAAGTCAGACAGAATAGGAAATTTTAAAAATATGAAGACCTTATTGCCCACTTCAACCGCCGGTAGCTTACCTAAGCCAACTTGGTTAGCTGAGCCAGAAGTACTTTGGTCACCATGGAAACTTGAAGGCCAAGCACTTATCGATGGTAAACAAGACGCACTGCGAGTCTCGCTGCAAGAGCAACAGCTCTCTGGTATTGATATTGTTAGTGACGGTGAGCAAACTCGCCAACACTTTGTGACCACTTTCATCGAAAACTTAAGCGGTGTTGACTGGGAAAACAAAAAAACGGTGCGAATTCGCAACCGATACGATGCTAGTGTACCGGGAGTCGTTGGCCCCGTATCTCGCCAAAAACCCGTATTTGTGGAAGACGCCAAATTTTTGCGCTCTCAAACCGATAAGCCAATAAAATGGGCACTTCCCGGTCCAATGACAATGGTTGACACGCTTTATGACGATTACTATCAAGATCGCAAAGCGTTAGCTTTTGAGTTTGCAAAAGCGCTAAACCAAGAAGCCAAGGAGCTTGAAGCAGCAGGGGTAGACATCATTCAATTTGATGAACCGGCATTTAACGTGTTCTTAGATGAAGTCACTGAGTGGGGAATTGAAGCGTTAGAAAAAGCCGTTGAAGGTTTGAAGTGCGAAACCGCCGTTCATATTTGCTACGGCTATGGTATTAAGGCCAATACCGACTGGAAAAAGACACTGGGAGCCGAGTGGCGTCATTACGAAAAGACATTTCCAGCGATTCAAAAGTCTAGCATCGATATCATTTCACTTGAGTGCCACAACGGCAGAGTTCCGTTCGAAGTTTTGGAAATGATTCGAGGTAAAAAGGTGATGGTTGGCGCTATTGACGTTGCCACTCAAGAAGTGGAATCACCGGAAGAAGTCGCTGCCACACTAAGAGAAGCGCTTAAATATGTCGATGCTGACAAGCTTTACCCGTCTACCAATTGCGGTATGGCACCTTTATCGCGTTCACTTGCAAGAGCAAAACTCGAAGCGCTTAGTAAAGGCACTGAAATAGTTCGCCAAGAACTCGGCAAACGCTGATTTCACTGATAGAACATCTGCTATTACGAGATAGCAGATGTTTTTCATTTACAATGTCTCAATTTCACAGCAATTATCTTGGCGCCAAACCCAAATCATCCAATCGATACAAAATAGATTCTCTCTGTTCTTTTTTCACCTCTAACCAAGACACATTTTGATGTGCGCCTATCAAGGCATACAGAAAATTCATGTTAGGTTTATGCTGGTTTACAAAACGAACATAGATATCAAAAGGATCGTAGAGAAAAAACTGCTCTACAGAATCGATACCGACACTTGCTAGCATTTCTTCACTCTTTGCACCGAGACTATTAAGGTCTCGGATTCGTTTAGGTTTGACTTGGTAATCAAACAACACAGCTAAATCTACTTGTAAGTTAACGCAGAACCGAGCGTGCCATTCGAGCGTAGGTGTGCCTAACGCCGCGAATAGCAATGCTGTACTCGCGAATATTCTCAGGAGTTGCGATCCCCATTGCCGCACCAGTATCGCCAATGTGGTGTAAATCAACACCCGCCATTTTGCTCATCAATGCTATTTGACGAATAGTCTCCGGAGTTGCGCCTTCTTGTGAGGTACCAATCGCCGACATCACCAAAGCACCGAGGTCATGGGCATGGTCGACTAACTCAGTGGCGTATTCAACGGAAATCCCCTGAATAGTGCCCGGAGCGGGGATGAGGATGATATTCGCACCACTTTCTACAAACTCGGTGACGTCATCTTTGGTGATAATTCGTTGACTACCGGAACGGAGTACGCCCGCAGCATGCATTTTCCCAGCGATAAGGACCATATCATCACCCGTTTCAGCGCGAATATCGGATAAACTGTGGGAAATAGCCGCGTTACTGACCCCATTACCTGGATTGCCTGTCACTGTGATGAAGCGTGCACCCATCTGATAAAGTAATTTTGCATTGCTTCCTGTTGCTCTGCGTCCAGAAGACACTTGCCAAAACTCATCGTGTTGTTGGTCAAAATTTGGGTCTACAGCTTCGAGGTTGACGCCAATGGCTCGGCCGGTAAATTTACTAAGCTGGGATAACAATTGTTCTGGTTCTGACTCTTTTGGCATCCCTGCTATCTGAGGCTTTTTAGCATCAAATAAATTCAACAAAAGCAAGTCGGCTCCTTGACTGGCAGCCAACTCGGCGTTAGTCACAGTAACTAGCATCGGTTGCAAGGTGGCGATGGTTTCGCTAACTACCACTCTCCCCTCACACATCCTTAAGGAGTCGAGTAGTTGTTTTCCTTTAAGCTGAGAAATATCTGAAGCGCTGCAATCTAAATATCGTTTGACCATTGTTGTCACTCTTGGATTTACATCATCGTCGCTAGTATGCAAGGGGAGGCTAAGTAAATCTTTGATCTACTTATTATTTAAGAAACATCTAATTGCCAATTCACCTGACATAAATGTTCCACAAACCAATTGAATGCTTTGCCATCTTGTCCTTTTCTCCAGGCGATGTAAGAAGGCTGAGCAGGACGAGGAATAGAACAATCTTTATTCACCAACTTCCCAGAATCCAGATACGGCTTAGCTAGATGCATGGGGACAAATCCTACTCCCAGTCCAAGTACTTGAGCATCAATTTTTGATTCCATAGTATTCACCCGAATCACACGCTTGCTACTAAACAAACCGCTATCCCTCACTGGTAATAATTGTGAGGTATCAGAAACTACAATAGAGGGAAAATCACTGAGGTCTTCTGTTTCAATGATATGTTCAACTTTGGCTAAAGGATGGTTAGCTGCTACAACAAAAACAAACTCAACATCTCCAATTTTATGGGTCTTGAACAAGCCTTTTGGCAGCTCGCCCGACGCACCAATCACAATATCTGCACGTTTACTATGAAGCGCATCCCAGCCACCACCTAAAGCTTCGACACTCAGGGTGACATCAACATTGTTTTCTAGCGTTCCAAATTCATTCACTTTATCGAACAAAGGTTTTCTTGGAATAATTGTGTCACGTGCAATTCTTATTTCACTTTCCCAGCCGGATTCTAGTTGCTTGATTGAGTCTGCTAGTCGATTGGTCGCCATTAAAATTTCTCGCCCTTGGTCCAACACCAATTTTCCAGCAGGAGTGAGCTTTGCGCGTTGTTTGCTGCGATCAAACAGCTCAACACCCATATCTTGTTCTAGTTTTTTAATGGTGTAGGTCAGTGCAGACGGCACTTTGTACAGCGATTCGGCAGCGGCCGCAAAACTGCCTTTTTTGTCGATCGCATCTAAAGCTCTAAACGCATCTAAGGTCAAATGTTGATGCATAAATCAGCCCCACTTCAAATATTTTGAATTATTGAAGCAAAGATATAGTTAGGAAGCAAAACAGAAACTGAAATGTTCTAGTAACATTACGGCTTAAATTAAAATTAAGGATTGAGTTTTTGGAAAATGCCCTGATTATATATGGGTAGACTCACCTAGAACATGGAGATTAAGGATGTTCCCCATCGACGTATTTGCAACCTATTCCCTTGCTTGTTTACTACTTGTCATCTCACCTGGACCAGACAACTTGTTGGCCATTGGACGTGGATTGAGCCAAGGACGAAGTGCTGCCATTGTTTCTGGTTTTTCATCTGGTGCTGGAATTCTATTTCATGTCATGGCGGCTACCTTTGGTTTAACTTTGTTAATTCAAACTTCTGAACTCGCTTTTTACATTGTTAAAACTGTTGGTGCGGGATACCTTATTTGGCTCGGTATCAAAGTGCTTCGTTCTAAGAGCCTGTTTACATTAGAGCCCGCAAAGCGCCAACCGCTTAAAACTATTTTCACGACCGGGTTCTTATCTGCAGCATTGAACCCAAAACCGGGTATGTTTGTACTCGCCTTCGTTCCCCAATTTGTAAACCCTGAACTGGGATCGGTTACCGTTCAAATGATTGGTTACGGTGTATGGTTTGCACTGCTCACCGCAATCGGTTTTGCTCTAATGGGCGTTTTTGCGTCACAGCTATCAGGTTGGCTTCAAAATCGGCCACGCTTTGTCAACGGCCTTAATATTGGCGCAGGCGCAACATTTATTACCTCAGGGCTCGCCGTAGCTTTTATGAAACAAAGGTAATCACCTCACTGATACTGATAAATTCAAAAATGCCCTTTGGGGCATTTTTTGTTTTTGCATCGTACTCGCTTAACGTATTGAAAAATCGCATCGATCGCTTTATCCTCTGCGCCATTGATCAATAACTTAAGAAAGGAGGTCGCTATGTCTTTGTGTCGTGTTAATCACACACTCACTTTTGGTATAGAGACTCGCTCAGGAATCTGTGAAATCGCGCTGCGATAATCTCAGCTTGAGCGAAACCTTACGAATTGAATGAACAAATTGAACGACTGAATTACTTTCGAGCTAAAAAGCTTCGAGCCTATTGCTCCAATCAGTAGTACTAGTTAAACCGTTCAATTTTAACATATCGATAGAGTTCTTCACTCGAGCTCAAGATTATTGTCAGCAACTAGCTAGACAAGGCGTTGTTACGCCACAAATTCTTGAGTTTATTATGAGTACATTTTTAACTACACAATCACTTTCTGTTTACCACTCTGCTTCTACCCCACTGTTCGAAGATCTTTGCTTAACGATCCAAAAAGGCGACCGGATTGGTCTTATTGGCCACAATGGTTGTGGCAAAAGTACACTGCTTAAAACGCTTAGCGGCCAAACCGATTTGCACTCTGGCTCGGTGACGAAGGCACGTCATTGCAATATTGCGTATGTCGAACAGCAGCTACCTGAAGCCTTAGAGCAACTTTCATTAGTAGATGCACTATCAGACAAAGTTGAATCAACGGAGATTTGGCGAGCACAATCGCTTCTCAGTGAATTGGGGTTTAGTCTTGCAGATCAAGAGTTACCTATCTCCGCTTTAAGTGGTGGTCAACACATGCGTTTGCTATTGGCCCGCGCAATCATTAGCGAACCCGATCTACTTATGCTTGATGAGCCAAGCAACCACTTAGACTTGCCATCGTTGTTGTGGCTTGAGAACTTCCTCAAGCAATGGCGTGGTTCCTATTTACTGGTCTCACATGACCAACGTTTGTTAGACCGAGTCACCAGTCATACTTGGATCATGCGCGATAAAACGGTTCATAACTTCGCGCTCCCCTGCAGCCTAGCTCGTCAGGCACTATTTGAACGTGATCAAACCGACTTGGAAAGGCATCAATCTGAGCAAAAAGAAATTGACCGAATTGCAAAAAGCGCCAAACGCTTAGCCGTATGGGGCAAGGTTTACGATAACGAAGATCTGGCTCGAAAAGCGAAAACCATGCAAGCGCGTAAAGAAAAGCTGGAATCGCAACAAACAGAGTTAACAACTGGTACACCCTGGAAGCTGAAACTGTCAGGTTCTGCGATGAGTGCCAATCGGGTCATCGAAGTAGATCAACTAGACGTCAAACCAGCGCCTGACGCGCCAAGTCTTTATACGTTCGACAATATGCGCGTAAAAAGTGGCGACCGTGTTGCCATTCTTGGAGCCAACGGTTCAGGCAAGTCCACCTTGTTGAAATTGCTGTTCCATGATTTTAACCGCGAGTGCACAAGCTTTTTTCACCCCAAATGCCAACTAGGGTATTACGATCAATCGCTCAGTATGGTCAAGGATAACCAAACCTTAGATGAAGCTTTGACCAACTTTGCGCAAGTCGACAATGATACGCGTAAGTTAGCGTTAATTTCAGCAGGTTTTGAGTATTCTCGACACTCGCAGCTTGTCGAAAGCCTGAGTGGTGGTGAACGGGCTAGACTGACCTTTATTGGTCTAACACTCGCGCGTTATCATCTTCTTTTTTTGGATGAACCCACCAACCACTTAGATCTAGAAGGCAAAGAAGAGCTTGCAGAAACACTTCAGCAATTTGAAGGTGCGGCAATGATCGTTAGCCATGATAGAGACTTAATTGAAAAAAGCTGTAATCGCTTTTGGTTAATTCACGATCAGGCAATTAGCGAGCACCATGACTTAGATTTTATCTACCAAAGTCTTTCTGGAACGTTATCTAACGATGAGCGAGAGACGTTATCTTTAAGAAATGATGCGAACTCTACCAATGAGGTCTGTTTGAGTAATGAAGATGTGATTTTGGAACGATTGTTGGAACTGGAACAAAAATTGGTTGACGACTTAGCTCGCAAACCCAAATTTCAGAAGCCTAAGCTTCAAGCTGAGTGGCAGGCTGAAATAGACCAACTTTCGATACAATTAAATAGTTAAAGAAGGCATGTAAAGACGGGTCGCTATGTTAGCGACCTGTCTTTTTTTGAGGTTTTTGGGACTAGGAAATTCCCAATTGGCTACGCCAGTAATGACTCACAAACACTTGCTTTGGATCCATCTGCTGGCGAACTTTTAAGAAATCATCCCACTTTGGATATTGGTTTCTGAAAAACTCTACCCAACCAAGCGGATCGCCTTTAGTCACGTCTGGAAGCATCTTACCCCAGTGCAGACGGAACGGAATATTCTTCTCTCGGAATAGATTCCAGAACTGCGGGTAGAATTTCTTTTGAGGGTCTTCCAAGAACTCAACAAACCACAAGGGTTCAAAGCGGAACGCGCCTTCTGCCCATTCATCGTTACCGTCAGTATGCCCCATTGCCATCCAGCCTTTGCAAGCTTTTGCCATGTAAACTTCAATGGTAAACAAACCTGTGCGTTTCAGCTTTTCTTGGTCGGAACCTGGTGCTTCAAAATAGTCTCTTAAAATCTGCACAACTTCGTTAGTACGGCCAATTGGAAACCAAAGCTCGGAGAACTCGATATCGAGCAATGAATCAGATGCTTGGTTGTCCATTGGTAATCCCCAAGGAGCATGGTCTTGGAACACTTGCGGGGTACCTTTGTTCATTCCAAGCTTCTCACTGTCCAGACCTTGGAAGGCACCAACCACTGTTCTCAAAATATCTGGTAAATTGTCACGGATGTTATCTTGATTTTCTTTAACAATTTGTTCCACTTTTACATAAAAACCAGCAATAAGAAGCTCAATAATCTTAGTGAGGTGTAGTTTTTTGTTTAGCTCTTCCAGATGCCTACCAATAATCCCATCAAGTGCCGCATTTAGATCTATACACGCTTCCTTTATCAAGCCTTGAATTCGCTCTGGTTGTTCATAATTGCCCAAAATCATGTAGATCACGTTGATAATGGGTTCAGCAACTTGCGGAAAATTTGTAAACTCTTGATAAGGTGACGGAGTGAAGCCTGCAATGCAGGGCAATCTTTGCGCTTGCCACGGGATAAGTCGTTCTGTTCCAGGTTGTGGCCACCAATTCACACGACCGTAGTCAATCTGGCGCATGAACTCTTCAAGTGATTGTTTTTCTTTTGATTCGCCGAAAAAATCAAACTGACACTCTTGATAAGAGACGATCGCTTCTTGGCCAACAATGTTATACCTAGGTTCGCACACTAGGTCGACTGATACTAGGATACCAAACAACCCCATTGCGACCATTGAAGCTTCAAACATGTCTTGGTCAGGATCGTCCCTGCTCACCGTTACAACTTCACCTTTGCCGTTTACAAAAGTCATAGCGTGAATATTGTCTTGGAACGAGTACTTCAGCGAGCCCCCAGCAGAACCCGTAGAAATAAATCCACCAAGAGTTTGGTGAATAATTCCACCTAGTTCCGATACCGTTAACCCAACCTCCCATAGCTGATGAAGCAAACTGTTTTCTTTGGTCGAAGTTCTTGTCACATCACTAGGATCATATCCAAGGTGGATCCCTGCCCCCGCTCTAACCAACCCTTTATCTAAATCAACAATTTCAAAACTCATCATACGATTGAGAATCACGTTTATTTGATTGGTATTAGCAGGTGGACGCTCTTGATTGGTGACGTTGCGAGAATCCGTTTCTGGATCAGTATAAATTGCCCAGCTCTGACTATGCGCGGCGCCACAAGTTCGAACTTGCTTGTTATTTTTCACGGCAAAATTCATTAACTCAACAACATCTTCCGTATTTTCGGGATGGTAAAATCCCAATTCATCTGGAACTAATCTCATATTTTTCCTTTTTATCTCTGGCTGCACAGGTCATAATTGCAAACGATTTGTTAGTAAGATACTGCATAATCTTAAAAACAAGACAAGGCTAGTGATTTTTTACAAGCAATACAAAGTGTTACAAGGAAGTAGTGGATGCATATTTGTAAAATGGCGCTCTTAACTGCCGTTTTGATGTTATGGTCTTGGCTAAGCTCAGCCCAAGAGCTCGTCACTATTGACCTCGCGACTAACACCAACACTGACTTAAGCTATCAAACACTTCATGATTTAGACGGCGACTACGAAATCGAAAATGTACTTGCGTTCGACCATTCGAAATGGACTTCGCATCAAGCTGATGTTTCTAGAGGTGTATTGACTCATCCAGTCTGGATGAGGTTTTCAGTGACGAACTCTTCCAAAAATCAATCTCACTATATTCTGGAACATACCGACCCGGGACCGTACAAAATCGATATCTTTATCGTTGACGAAGCACAACAAAAGATACTAACTAGTCAACATTACCATCGTGAGTCACCTTATTGGGAACGCCCTTTTCCAAACCCAGGGCCTGCATTTCAAATTCAAGTTGAACACACAGAAAATGTCTTTGTTTATGCTCGTATCCAAGCAACGTTTGGAGGCTTGTTCAGCCAGTTTGCAATTTGGACACCCCGTGATTTTGTTCGTTATGAAACGGTAGAAACCTTTCTATATGGCGGTGCGTATACCGCGTTTTTGATATTTTCATTTCTCGCGCTCATGATATTTTTTGCGGTCAAAGAACGCAGCTTCTTAAGCTACTCTGCATTAACATTTACTTCCTGCATGCTATTGCTCAACCTAGATGCACATTGGTCATTCTTGTTTCAAGCTTCTGGTGCTCCTGTGGGTAATGCAACATTTTGGGGTGGGATTTACTATTTTGCCGCTTTGACCTTTGTTAGAGATTTTTTGAAACTCAAAACCCATGCTCCCTTTGCTGACAAAACCTACCTATTGTTGATTTCATTTGGGCCGACTACCGTTATATTGGGGTTACTCGGATACGCTGAGGCGGCAGGTGTCTTTATGATGCTAACGGGCCCTATTTTGTTGACTGTACCTTTTCTGGCCTTATATCTTTGCATTCGCAAGAGCATTAAAGCGAAACTGTTCACAATAGCTTGGTTTATCTATGGGTTTTCCATTTTAATTCAGTTTGGTTTGCGACAAGTTGGGTTGGTTGAACACAAACCGTTGACTCTATACACTGGGGCAATTGGGGGCGTGATAGAAATGTGCCTATTGGCATTTAGCATGGGCCTAAAAGTACTCGATATACGAAAAGAACGGGATCAAGCCCGAGACGCCCACGTACAGCACCTTGAAAACTTCTCCGAAAACCTAGAAAAGCAAGTCAAAGAAAAAACCAAAGAGCTAGAACTGGCTCGTGCTGCGGCTGAGAGAGAAGCGAGAACCGACAGCTTGACTGGCCTGCACAACCGACGTGCATTTGAAGAAATGGCGCGACATAAAATTCGTTCTGTTCTCGAGCATAAAAAAGTGCTTGCGACGATTTTAGTTGATATCGACAAATTCAAACTCATCAACGACAAGTTTGGGCACGAAGGCGGTGACTACGTGCTCAATGCGGTTGCACACAGCTTGAATAAATACACCAAAGAAAGTGATTTACTCGCTCGAATGGGGGGAGAAGAATTTGCCATTCTATTTGAAGCGGAAAGTGAATCTCACGCAATTCAGCATTGTGAGCTTTTGAGAACACAAGTCGCTAAACTTAACATTCAAGCCATAGGGATTGACCGTAATACGACCATCAGTGTTGGGTGCTACTGTACAACGCAGTCCGTTGATTTGAGTTCTATGTTAAATCGCGCTGACATGGCAATGTATCAATCCAAGAGAGGTGGTCGCAATCGAACCACCTTATGGCAATTACCCAGCTCCTCGGATTCTACTATAGAGGCAGAGACGGCTAGCTAATTCGCACTGCCAAGAATCATCGTTTCAGTTTCAATATTTGACTTTGTACCGATGTCGCACCTTGCAGTGCAAAGCTGGTCGCCTCACCTGTTTTTGTCACAATTTCTAGCTGATTCAAAGGGATACTACTTAGTTTTACTGTGGCGATTTGCGCTATATCTAGCGCAAAAAGTTTAGAGTAGTTAAAGCTATTGATATTCCATTTCAGCAAAAACACGCCTTTTTGTGTAAGTACAAACGTTCCCCATTGAACAATGGTCCCATCGCGATACATAGCCACATACTCTTTGTGAAGAACACGGCCATTTGGCTCATCGACAATATCAAGCGCAATTGAATCAAAAACAGGGGTATCAATCGGACCTCGAATATCTTGCATTGGGCCTACCGAGCCGCACCCAGCTAACAAGACCAATAAACTGAGAACACATAACCGCATGGAATTTCTCCTTTTAATAAAAATTATTTTGTAATTAGCGCTTTACCTCAACCGCAGTTTAGGAATTAGGCTTACCCCAATTTCATAACTAACAGAGGCAATCTTCATGGATTACACTAATAAAACTGTACTTATCACAGGTGCAAGCCCAGACTTCGGTCAGACACTGGCGATTCAATTCGCCAAATCCAACGCAAACCTTATCCTGACTGCTAGAACTCTCGAAAAAGCTCAGCAGACGGCAGAGGTCGTTAAGCAAGTATCCCGTGATATCAAAATTCAGTGCTTTCAGCTGGACCTCAGTGAACCCGCGGACATTTCCAACCTTGCTAAGCAACTTGAACAAAACCAACAAACCATCGAGCTTCTTATTCACAATGCGTCTTACTGGCCCTATCAAGCATTTTTCGACAGCTCTGATGAAGAAATCATTCAAGCTGTCGACTCAACGGCAACGGGTAGCATGTTGGTAACCAAACATTTATTGCCGTTTCTACTCGGTGCTGTAAATGCCGACGTTGTTTTTATTAACAGCACGGCCGGCTTACCCAATGACGGTCACCCGACCAGCAATGACGCATTTAGTGCCGCAAAAGCTGCTCAGTCTACATTTGCGGATCGTCTAAGAGTTCGACTCGCGCCGCAAGACATCCGAGTGATCGCTATTTACCCAAACAATTTCGACAATCCCTCTCCTCTTATCGAAGCTGACTGGAATGAACAGCGCAATGCTGCTGACTCAAGAGCAATGACAGCTCGTAACGTGTTTAATGCCATTCAATTTGCACTGGAACAAGACAGAAAGTGCTCCATCGACAAAATTGTGCTCAATAGCAAACACATTGGCTAAACCTATTTTCAAAGTTACTCATTTTTAAAGCTACGAGCTTTCAAAGTTATTAATCCATAAATCACCGTTTCTTTGCTCTGTCTATGAAGCGGTTGTTGACATTTTTTTCACCTATTTTCGATTAGCGTACTGGCTGACTTATTAACAAAATAGGAACGCTAAAATGTTAGACCGTCACCGACCTTTCACTGCAGTTTGCAGTGTTTTGCTTTTCTCCACCTTGTTGTCTGCATGTTTAGGAGTACGCGCACCCTCGAACCTTGGCAATCATCAAGATTTCAGAGGAGAATCCGCACTCGAACAAGACCAAGCTCAATGGTTCCGCGAAGTTCGTATCAACGACTGGGAGCGACTCGGCGTTGAAAAAAGCACTGTCAGAGAAGTCTTGGCCAAAATAGACAACCAAAAAGAACTTCGCGATTACCCCAACGTTTCTGGTTCGGGCGGTTGGACTGTCGAGTTCTCTCAAGAAGCGGAACGCAAACTTAAAACGGCGCAAAGTTATCGAGATTTTCGAGAAGTTTCCGCGTTATTCTTAATTGCCGCGTATCCAAATTATCTTTCCGACGCCGAACACAAAGCGATTAAACAATCAGTGGATGCCTACCTAAAAGCCGAGCAACTTAACCCCAAACTGAACGTAGAGCTTGTATCTATGCCCAGTGAATCCGGAGACTCCATCACTGGCTTGCTTCACCTTCCAATCACTCCATACACCCCGCCAGTGGTCTTAATGACAGGTGGTGTCGATAAGATCCTTACCGAACACCGACCGGATATCGAACGTTACATTGAGCAAGGGTTTGCTGTTATCACCTTCGATATCCCCGGAGCCGGACTAAATCGCTCGAGCTTTATCAAAATTGGGCATGAAGCCATGGCTCATACCGCCGCCTACAATTACGTCCAAACCGACTCAAGGTTAGATAAGAACAAAGTTGGAGCCTTATCTTCTTCGGGAGGTGGAGTACCTCTTATGCATTTCGCCATTCAAAATCCTGATTTAAAAGCCATCGTTGCACGTTGCGCTGTAGTTAATAATGTTTTGCTTGAGCCAGAAGTCTTCCACTATGCCCCCAGAATGTCTGCCATGTCTTATGGCTATCGTATTGGTGTCAAAGACATCGAAGACCTCGATTCATATGGCGATTACTCCATTCCTCTTGCGTTAAGCTCACGAGGGTATACCCAACATGAGTTCGACACGCCTTTATTGGTAATAAACACCAAAGACGACATGGTGGTCGAACCCAAAGAAATGCAGTTTACCGCCAACCTCTCGACACAAAGCGAGATAGCCTACTATGGAGAAGAGGGTCACTGCCCAGATGGTGAAGAAGCTGAAAAACACATGGTCGACTTCTTTTCCAAATGGCTGATGTAAGCCTCACCATCTTTAGTTGAAATTATCCTCGCTAAACCTCCTCTGCGCGGAGGTTTAGCGAGTTCTAACTCAAACTGCAATCCATACTTGCTGCATATACTCTCTACAATCTGTAATCCCAAGCCAAAACCGTCTTGAGTTTTAACGCTTTTGTCTTCTCCAGTCAGCAATGTATCACTACCTTGATCGACTACTTCGATCATGGACTTACTTACTGAAACATAAACTGTTGCACCATCACTGGCTTTAAGCGCATTTTCTAATAAATTACGCAGTATCATTTGCATGCCTTCAACATTGACGGATGATTGAAACGGCTGAACAATATCAATCTCTACAGGACTATTTGCACTATCACACCCCAACCAGTCGAGAATGGTTTGGATTTCTATTCTTGAAATACAATAAGTAGAGCGACGCACTGGGGTATTTGAAGCGCTTTCTCTTAATCCGTTTTCAGATTCCCTTTCCATCTTTACTAAAGCTAACAACGTTTCCACTATTTGCTTCATCTGCTGCGCAGACCGTTCGATTCTAGCTATCTGTTTATTTTGGAACTTATCAAGTTCTGTTCTTTGTAGAAGCCTGTTGGCACCAAACATGATGGTTAGAGGAGTCCGCAATTCATGACTTGCGTAACGAGCAAAAGTTTCTTCTCGTTTTGCTTCTTTTTGAAGTCGAATTTGATACTGATTGAGTCGTTCAGTTAACACTGTAAATTCAGCAACCGCTTGGGTCGACAATGTAATTTTTGCAGACGAACCTCGTTTATCAAAATCATCTTCCTGCTGATGAAGCTGTTTTGTTAAATCGTGAAGCGGTTTGGTCAATGAACTGGTAATCGACACGTATATTCGCCACAAAAACACTACGGTAAGAAGCAGAATGGCCATGATTCCAAAAGCAAGAACCACAAAATCATCATGGCTAAACTCTTTGCTATCCGCTTCAGACAATAAAACTAAGTCGTACCACTCGTCACCAACATTCACTCGTTGTTTCCAAACACGATGAGTTTGTGGATCGAGTACTGAACCTATCT
The DNA here is from genome assembly GCF_056159765.1 of Vibrio sp. ABH4_348. Lineage (NCBI taxonomy): Bacteria > Pseudomonadati > Pseudomonadota > Gammaproteobacteria > Vibrionales > Vibrionaceae > Vibrio > Vibrio sp. ABH4_348. Next base: position 308,827 of record NZ_JBSWVW010000002.1, read on the forward strand.
CCCCTAAATAACTGGCTTTATTTTCGAGAAGACTACGATAGGGTTGGGGTATTAAATCTTCGGATGTGTATGCAATAGTCACTGGATTAATGGATAGAATTCCTGTTTTACCCGCTCGTATTTGATTTACTGCTAATGTGGCATCAATTGTGAGTTGTTGCTCAGCCAAGTGATCCTCTGTGAGATGAACGGTTGTCAGCACCAAAATTGACACTAAAACTGAAAAAACGATCATCAACACAACAAACCACCGACTTAACTGGCTTTCTAGTGTTCGACTACTCAATCTCAAGCTGTCTGTATCAGCATTAGTGTTCATTACACGCCTCCAAAAGCTGATAACCTAGTTTCGGCACCGTTTTTATCAAGTCACCACTGAATGGAGAGTCGACTTGCGAGCGCAATTGATAAATATGGCTTCGCAATGCACCCTCATTTAGGCTACCGTCAGGCCATAGTTCCAGAGCTAGCTCCCTTCGACTCACAGGGTTGGGCGCATGTCGACAGAGAACCACGAGCAAAGAAAATGTTGTAGGATTGAGGTTAAGAGTTACATCCTGCCGCTTAGCTTCACGAGTCTTTAGATTCACGACAATGTCCGAGTATTGAACGGTTTCGCCAGCCATACTGCGGTTGTTTCTTCTGATCAGTGCATCGCATCTGGCTTGTAACACATCTAAATCAAAGGGTTTGGAGACATAATCATCCGCGCCAACCTTTAATCCCTTAATCACATTGGTTCTATCACCTATCGCGGTGAGCATTAAAATGGGAATACATACACCTGACTGACGCAAAGTGTCACATACTTGCATGCCATTCATCTTTGGAAGCATTACGTCAAGAACGATTAGGTCGTAATCATTTTTCTGAGCAAAGTTAACTGCTTGAACACCATTACTCGCATAATCAGGAACCCAACCCATTGATTCAAAGTGATCAAATAAAATTCCAGCAATATCTCGTTCATCTTCAACGATTAGCACACTCGGCACAGCCTTAACTCCATATACAAATTATTTGTTCACTACGTTGGGTTTAGCGAGATAAGCTGTCTTCTCACCATCAACAAAACCGCAACGTTTATAAAATCTATGAGTGGCGGGCTCATGGGACCCTGTCATCAACATCACTTTGTAGCAGCCCTGTTGCCAAGCATAATCAAGCGCTGAAGTTACAACTTCTTTACCCAACCCCATTCCTCTAGCCCGACGAGTTGTCACTACATTCTCGATCACACCATAAGGACTCCCTGCACGGGTTAAGTTGGGAATAATGTTTAGATAACAGGTCGCTAGTAACTCGTGGTCTTGCTGCGCAACAAACAACTGCAACCAATCTGAGCGCTGAATTTGTTTGAAAATGTTCGAACCAAACTCCGGTTCTATATCCTTATCTTCTTGATGTAACTCTTTGTAGAGAGCCAAAATAGCTTGATAGTCATTGTCGATAGCCAGCCTGATTTCCACTGTTTTAATTCCCTTTGATAGCTTTTGGTTCGCGAGAAAATCATTCTCACCGTATACAGAATGAGCAATCTTTGTATCGATAACACCACACTCACTAGCTGGGCTCTACCTACTTCAGGTGACAAAGCGTGACAATAAGATCAAAAACTTTGTCACACCTTATGAACGCCACGCGTCTAACTCTATGTAACGCAAATTTGGTGTTACTGATTAGGAAAATTGCAATGAAAGTAAAGTTCAAAACACTTCTAGTTATGACAGGCCTAACTCTATCGGCCACAACTTTTGCGTCTTCACTTACAGATAAGGAAATGAATATGAGCCAGCATCAACAAAACGTTCTAAATGCAGTAAAAACAATGACCTCTGCTTTTAACAACTCTAATATCGAAGCTATCATGGCCAGTTATGAAGATCGTGCAGCCGTGGCGTTTGAGCCGAATATTTGGGTCACCGACCACTCGGAAATCAAAGAGAGCTTTGAGCAAGCTTTTGCAATTAAGCCAAAATTTGAATACCCAAAAGGACATGAAGTAACGATTGTCGGCGACATCGCGACTCATGTTGCCTACTGGACGATGGAAGCAACATTACCCACAGGTGAAACTATCAAAGACGAAGGTTTGTCGGTTGCGACATTAAGACTGCAGGACGACGGTCGTTGGTTGATTGTGATGGATAACCCACACACTGGAAAATAAGTCGAATTAATCACTCACTAAAATCGGGATTGCGCTTCAAAACTGGTATTGTTATTCCTGTCAGTACTTACGCAATTCCCGATATTTACAAAAGCAAGCCAAAAACAATTATAAAAACTGCGGGGCAATAGCATGGATTCTAAACAGAAAGAGACGATAGATCACGACACAGCTAGTGAAACAGAAAAGTTAAACCAACATATCAGGAAAGCCATTGAAGGCAATTCACAATCCCTCTCTCTGGTTTTAGATTCAGTTAAAACACAGGTGTTTAACTTATCTCTGCGCATGACAGTTGATCATCAATTAGCTGAAGATGCGTCTCAAGAAATCCTAATTCGAATCATGACCAACCTTGGTTCGTTTCGGTTTGAAAGTCAGTTCAAAACTTGGGTCTATCGATTAGCTTCTAACTATTTAATCTCAAATCAAAGGATTAAAAAATCGGAGCTCGGTTTAACATTCGAAGAATTCCAATCCGATCTTGAATCTGATTTGCAAGCCCCTTCGAGAGAGCTACAAACTGGACCAGACTATCAAATTATGCTCAATGAGCTTCGTATTTCCTGCACCATGGCCATGTTGTTGTGTTTAAAACCCAAAGCGCGTTTGGCATATGTATTGGGTGAAATTCTCGAGTTAGAACACAATGAAGCCAGTGAAATTCTTGAGACTTCCTCTTCCAGTTATCGTAAGCAACTGCAAAGAGCAAGATCCGAGGTTTTGGCTTTTACTCACAAGAGCTGTGGTTTAGTCAACGAAAATGCGGCCTGTTATTGTGACAAAAAATTAACTGGCACTTGTAAACGTGGTTGCGTAACTCCCAATCAATATCGGTTTGCTAAACACACGCAGATTGACTTCCATGAGGTAGAACAACAGCTACAAAACACGCAAACCGCGCTCAAATCGATATTTTCACAGCGAAGTATTCAAGCCTTCGAAACACCATCAACTTTAAACTTATTGCTAACTAGTGTCGTTCATCAAGCCAAACAAAAATACACATACAACGAAGATATGAAACAAATGTAATATTGGAAACAAATTTTGTTAAATAGGGTCGGGAAAAGACTTTTGAAGATTTAATGTTCATTAGTAAACCCTTGTTCATGTTTTACTAACGTGTTTTTCAATAGAACATAGAAGTTTACAAACAATGTTTTAACATAACATGAGTTAACTACCTTTTAAGGTGTCATCAAGATTATGGATAGGCAACAACAATACCATTCCGTATTGAATGCAATTCCCGATCATGTCTTCATTTTCGATGAAGATGGCACCTACGTCGATGTTTATGGCGGCGAGGAATGTTCAGCTCGAGTAGATTGTAAAAGTTATGTTGGAAAAACAATTGACGCTGTATCGCCCCCACATTTATCAAAATTGTTCTTGAACTATATTCAAACCACTTTAGACACTCAGCAAACTCAGGTATTTAAATACAAATTGTCTGACGGTGAAGTTTCAGACTCGCTGGACGACTTTTGGCAGAAAGAAACCATTTGGTTTGAAGGAACGATCAAACCCCTTCCGTTAGATCACAAGGGTAAACGAACAGTTCTGTGGTTAGCACGCAATATTACAAGGCAGCAACAACTAGAGTTCAAACTGAAACGCCTTTCAGAGATCGATGAACTTACCGGAGTATACAACCGACGTGCATTTGCCAAATCATTAAGGTCGACGCTTACGCAACATATCAGCCTCAATAATCCATTTAGTTTGATCATGCTGGATATTGACCATTTCAAACGGGTCAACGATACCTACGGACATTCCACCGGCGATGAAGTGATACAACATGTGGTCCACACATTAAAATCTTCACTCAACCATCAGTGTGTTATGGGAAGAATTGGCGGCGAAGAATTTGCGATTATTGTTCGAGAAACCAACCTAACCCGAACAGTTGAAGTTGCTGAAGCCATGCGACGTCAACTGGAAAGGAAGCCATTCCAGAGCTCTTCCGGCGAGATTAAAGTCACCGTCAGTCTTGGAGTCACTGAAGTGGTAAACGCTGACGAAGACATTAAAACTATCTTGTCTCGAGCCGATAAGGCCATGTACCGCGCCAAACTGTCTGGGCGAAACCAGGTTCAAACCTACCAAGAACCCCTTGAGTCGCCAATCGCAAACGCTTTGTGAGGTTTATCTTCAATTATACCCAAGTGACTTCAAGATGCAGGATTCAGAGCTACATATTCTGGTTCAGTTCAAGGAAGAGAAATCAGTGGAATGACGAGTCCTTTCCAAGTTCTATGACGAAGAAAAGAGTCAGAATATGAGCTCCCAAGGGCGAGTTTAACTGACCTTTATACTGCGTTATCGATTCTCGCTGTAGAATGACTAGAGCTTCAAATCGATGCCTTGTCTGAAGGCCAGTTAACTCTCGCTGAAACTCACATCTTGGAGTAACTTGGGTATAAGCTGTTTGACCGACCGCACACCCATGTCGCTCAGATCCAATAGCACTTTTTGTTACCCATCTAAACTTGTCACTAATTAAACAGTGGTTCAATTTTTAGGAGAGCACAATGAAGCTGGGCTATACCATCCTGTACGTGACAGACGTTAAACAGACTATCAGTTTTTACCAACAGGCTTTTGGCCTAGATATTGGATTTATTCACGAATCCAGTGATTACGGAGAGTTAAAAACTGGAGAAACAAAGCTTGCATTTTCTTCCATCGAACTCATGAAATCGTTAGGAAAGTCTGTTTCTACCGCAACCTCTCACCCACCTTCGTTTGAAATAGCATTTGAAACCGATACTGTGGAAAAACAATTCGAACGAGCTGTAACAAACGGAGCCAAGCCGATTCAGCCGCCAGAGGCAATGCCTTGGGGACAAATAACCGCCTATGTAGAAGATAACAACGGTTTTTTAGTGGAAATTTGTACACCAGTACAGATGGTAGAATCAGATTAAAATGACGGTTGTTTAAGTTGGCTAACTAAGTCCGGTCGTTGAACAAACTGCAAAGGGCTCACGCTAAACCAACGGGAAAATTCTCGGCATAGATGGGATTGATCGGAAAATCCCAATTCATATGCCACTTGTGCTGCTGGCTTACTTGTTAAAAGTAGGCTTGCAGCTTTTCGAACTCGATGTAACCGAACCCAATAACTTAGTGGTTGCTTAGTCTGACTTTTGACCATGCGTTCCACTGTACGCTTGCTAACGCCTAAATTCACTCCAATCTTGTTAGAAACCACTTCCCCAAGCTGAATCCCCGTTAGCACTTCGTCCAAATTAGTGTGCGTTTGACAGGTGAGTTCCAGTTCATTTAAAAGTAACTCTGGAGAATCAAAATAGTCTTCGAACACAGATACGCTTTCAGATGAAATAATGGTTCCTGGCTTCATCCTGAAACCTATCAATCGTGACCCTTTGTTCAATTTGGCATTCTCGGTTTTGGTTGCCAAATCAGACCAATAGCAAAACGGCTTGTCGTCGAGTGGATAGACAAGGATCAAGTCTCGGCAACCATCCGGTAAAATGGTTTCCATTGCATCGGCTTCACAATGATAATTCCAAACATCAATAACTTTGCACAAACTCAACGATACTTCCTCAAATCCCTTGGAGCTGGGCTAATCTCGAGACACATAAACATCTCAAGTAGATTTCTCACCCTATTAACTATATCAATGTTCAACGTCTAAATCTTTGCTAATCCCCTTACAAACTAGCTTTAGCTTCAATAATTCAAATTATTTGAACATAAGATGCAAAACGTTTTGATTTTTTCCGCTAGTAACCTTTCATAAACTTTATTCAACAAAGAGGGATTACCCCTCAACCAAAATGAACATTGGTGAATAGATTAAGACGTGAGGACATCCTAATGAAAACGTTACTTCAAAAAATTACACAATCAGATTCAAACTTTGCGCCACTAGCCCTACGCGTTCCCGTAGGAATTATATTTATGGCACATGGCGCTCAGAAGTTGTTTGGTTGGTTTGGCGGTTATGGCTTGCAAGGAACCGGTCAATGGATGGCATCAATCGGTTTGGAACCGGGAGTAGCCATGGCATTTCTAGCCGGGAGCGGAGAGTTTTTTGGCGGATTATTCATTCTGTTAGGACTGCTAACGCGCCCAGCGGCGGCTGTACTTGCTTTCACTATGATTGTGGCGATTTTTGCCGTGCATTTTGAAAATGGTTTGTTCATGTCTAACAACGGCTATGAATTTGGACTTGCCTTACTTGCAGCTAGTGTCGCACTTGTCATTTCAGGTGCTGGAAGATTTTCAGCCGACAATACGCTAAACAAGCAACTAGCCTAACAACGCCAACTAACGCTTTTAAATTGAAGGAGAACCATTATGATCACCGTACGCTCAGCAAACGAACGTGGTAAAGCTAGCTTTGGTTGGCTAGACAGCAAACATACTTTTTCATTCGGCAGCTATTACGACCCTGCACAAATGGGCTTCTCTGCCCTTCGGGTCATCAACGACGACTACGTCGCGCCAAGCGCAGGTTTTGATACACATGGTCACCGTGATATGGAGATCATCAGCTACGTTCTTTCAGGAAAAATTGAACACAAAGATAGTGAAGGGAATGTACAAACCCTTCCTGCTGGTGAGTTTCAGTTGATGTCGGCTGGCAGTGGGATCTATCACAGTGAATACAATGGTTCTGACACCGAAGCGCTTAAGTTCCTGCAAATCTGGATTCAACCCAACGAATTTGGTAAGAAACCAGGGTACCAACAAAAAGATTTTGGAACAGAATCGGGCCTGACTCTAGTTGTCTCGCCAACCGGAGAAGATGGTACGCTGCAGATTAAACAAGACGCAAAGCTTTATCAGCTTATCTTGGAACCGGGACAGACGGTAAACTTTGACTATCAACAAGGGCGCAATGTTTACGTACATCAGTTTGAAGGAAACCTTGAACTAGATGGGACCCATTTGGATTCAGGAGACGGTGCAAAAGTAGAGAACCAAAGTAAAGTAACTCTTTCCAATACCTCTGCTTCTGTTTCGAAAGCTTTGGTATTTGAACTGCCGTAAGTTGAAAGTGCTCTTGAATTACGCGAGTCTTTTTACAGTTACACCAGAGAGCAAATAAAACGTTATGCCTTAAGTTTAATTTTAACGGCTTAAGGCACAATTCCTTTGCTACCAACAGGGATTAGAAAATACCTCAAATACTCTTTGACCTAGTTGTCTTCACTCTCTAGCGTCCAACAACGTGGATTATGCTTAAACCTAGCGGCTTGGTAATAACTATTTGAGCCTTCAGTAGCCAGAAGAATAAGCTTACATTTGGGGCCTAGTTCATTTCTGGTTGCTTGTTGTAGCTTCTTACCAAGACCGAGTTTTTGATATTCCGAATCGATTGCTAACTCCGACAAGTAGCAAGCACAATGAAAGTCGGTAATTGAACGAGCAATACCAACTAACTTCTCTCCATCCCAAGCTGAAACAATCAAATTAGTGTTGTCTAAAATCCCTTGAATAAACACATCATCATTGACTAAGTCTTCTCTTCCAAGTCCAGAGCTATTAAGGACTGCGACAAACTGCTCTTTAGAAACCGGAGCGTTAATTTTAAGCTCTACATCCATATTCCACCTAAAGTGATGTCAAGGTTACCGAAGGTTAACCACCCGATACCATTGAAAATGACAAGTGTTGAATTTGAGCCAGTACAATAAACCCATTGATCCGATAAGTCGCAGTTTAATTGTTAAAGTTGTTATTTAACAATAAGTCACACCATACTTCGGTGACTGGCGAAGTGACCACACCATGAAACCAACATAATCAATTCTCTCAATAACTGATTTAGATTGATTATGAAGACTACACTAAAACAACTATTCCAAAAGTTGGGCAAGACGCGAACGGTAACCAAGTTCCAAGAGCCTACTTTGACCAATCAACATAGTTCGGAGCATTGTGTGTTGGGTAATTTAAGCACAGAAACTGGTTACCAATTTTATCGAGCCAAGACTTACACTCTGTAATTAGTGCGTGTGGGTATGACGATATTGATTTGGACTCATTCCATGCCACTTATTGTGGGCACGGATAAATGAGTTAGGCTCTTGGAACCCTAATAGAAACGAAATTTCGCCCAAAGACAAATCTGTCTTTAACAAATAATGGGTGGACAACTCACTTCTTGTCTCTTGTAATACAGACTGAAAACTGGCGGAATCGAGCGCTAGTTTGCGCTGCAACGTCCTTTTACTCATGGCAAGACGCTCGGAGACTTGTTCAATACTTGTCACACCCCCAGCTATTCCTTCGATTAACACGGCTTTCACTCGTTCAGATGTGGAAGCATCGGATGTCAATTTGTGAAGGCGCTGTTCCAAATTACCCTCAAACAGCGTCCACATTTCATTGTCAGAAGTCACAAAAGGCGTTAACGCATCAGCTTTATTAAAACTGATAGCGATTCGATCACTGACAACGGTCTCGCATGCAAAATAGTTCTGGTAATCTGCTGAGTGAGCCAACTTAAACGGCAGTTCGGTTTTTGTTGGGCTTAAGTGTTTTCTCGTCGACATTCTGAGTAACTGCGTATAAAAAACTAACTCTCCAATCGCAAACACCTTCGCAGGTTGAAACTGACGATCTAGATTTTGTATCTCAAAGCACACCTCATCATGCGACTCTTCAATAGCCAGATGAATTGGTCCAATAAGTGGTTTGTATTTGGCCAATCTTCTGGCCGCTTGAAATAAATTCTCGCTGCACATACAAGCAAAAATTGGAGCATCAAAACACTCTGTCGACATATTCTCTGCCATCAATAAAGGCATTGTCGGATGGCCAGACAATTGCTCGACAGCATCCCATAGCTTATAAAACTGCTCACTCGTTAAGCTACTGTCTTTTCGCAACAATAGATCTTGTGGTAAGTGAGCAATGGAGAGCGCTTGCCGAGCATCCACCCCCAAATTTTCAAAAAGCATGGTCCACATTTTGGTGAGAGCAAATTTACGTGCTGTCGGCATGGTTTCCATATACTCCGTTCAAGTTAGCTGGTTAATGTCCTTAACTGGCTTTTTCCATCGTGCCGCGTGATAGTTTTAACACCGTTTTCCTTGGCAACAGTGGTACTACCCAATTCAACAGAAACTGCAGCGGCTTCTCGTTAAAGGTCACTAGTTCATTTTTCATCATACCTTGGTAGCCTACCTCAGCAACTGAACGGGCTGATTTAGCATTTTTCCAAATATCAACGCCATCCAAGTTTCCTGCTTCGACAAAGCCCGTTGCCACAGCTCCTGGGCATAGCGCCGTAACACTCACTCCATCTTGTCTGACTTCTTCAGCCAACGCCTGAGAAAAAGAGGTCACGTAAGCCTTAGTCGCGTAATAGACAGCTTGTAAAGGACCGGGCATAAAGGAAGCGGTAGACGAAACGTTGAGGATTTTTCCTTTCTTTCGCTCAACCATGGGTTTCAAATACAGATGACTAAGAGACGTCAATGCGTTCATGTTTAATTGCATCATAGCCATTTGAGATTCCAACGATTGCTCGTGGAACTTACCGTGACCGCCAAAACCGGCGTTGTTAATTAAGATGTCAATTTGAAATTGTTTACTTTGGGTATAATCAAAAACCTGCTGAGGAGCATTTGAATCCGTTAAATCAACGGCTAATACATCAACATGGATGTTATGTGATGCTTCAAGCTGTTGTTTTAATTCAACTAGCTTGTCTTCAGAACGAGCGACTAAGACAAGGTCTTTACCACGTTCGGCATGAATTTTTGCTAATTCATATCCGATCCCACCAGAAGCTCCAGTAATCAAAGCGCGATTCAGTTCTGACATCGTAATCTCCTATATCAAGTGCGTAGTAACGTTTTCACGTTTAGGTTTTCGTTTCATTTTCGTTTTCAACAGAGACTATTCTAGATTATCGAATCACGCCAAACACTGTCCAAACGCGCCACATGACTATCAGATCGCGCCAAATTTTGCTCTAGTGTTATTGGTTGCTTTTACGCCTGGATTATCTCGCACACCAGAAGCATCACAAACTATTATTAAACTACGAACTTATCATTAGCTAGGAAAAAACCGATCTCGCTCTGTTTAGAACTTCTGCATCAAGGCATTAGCGGATGCAAAGATAAAACACTGAATGGCTAGAGTAACCCAGTTTGCAAGCCTTTAATGGCGGCTTGGGTTCGATCACGAACATCCATTTTAGTCAGCAACGAACTAACAATGTTCCTGATTCTTCCACTCGATTTAAACAGCATCTCCGAAATCTCTAGATTAGAAAATCCTGCCGCTATGAGTTTCAATACCTGTTGCTCACCAGCGGTTAGCTCTACTTTTGAAGAGCCTGAAGGCAAAGATGTAGAGACTTCTGATTCAATAGCACTGGCGAAGAAAGGCTGAATAAACGGTTCTTTATCATAAACCGTCTTAATTGCTTGAATTAAAGTTGGATAATCGATGTCTTTTCTCAAGTAACCCAGTGCGCCACTTTGCATACAGCTTTTTACCAGCTCATGGCTATCAAATGTAGACAGCATGAGAACCTTGGACCCGATTCCATTACTAGCGATTTTCTCCAACAGCTCCAACCCATTTAACATCGGCATTTGGTAATCCAATAAAATGATGTCGTGTTCGGTTTGTTTGAGCACCTCAATTGCGGTACCGCTATCACTGATCTTCTCGACGACTTGGATTTCTTCGCTGTGACCAAGAAGGGCTGCTATTCCCTCCATAAACAATACGTGGTCATCGATAATTATGGTTTTAATCATGTGTTTCATTACCCGGAATCGTTAGGTCATGCAAATTCGTTTACTTCAGGGCTAGAGTTAGCGCCAAATTGTTCTGAAGCCAGAGAGTCGTGTTTAAAGACAGCGCGCAGCTCAAATCCCGACTCACAAAGCTCGAGTTTCAGTTGTCCACCAATGTCTTCAACTCGCTCCATTAGTCCATTTAAGCCGTTACCCAAGACCAGTTTCGAGCTATTGGAGCCATTATCTCGATAAATCAGCTCAATACTGTCGTTCGCGCTACTTAACAGCAAAGATACCGACGAGGCATTACTGTGTCTTATCGTATTGGTTAAGCATTCTTGAATACATCGAAACACCACTTCAGCATGCTTGTTCGACATTTGACTTTTCTTCAGGTCCAACTTGGTTTCAACTGCCAATCCAGAAATAGTTTTCGTCAGCTCTGCGATAGACTCTTCAAGATCCTGACTATTAAATGTGCGGTACTCTTGAACGCTTTTTCTAAGTTCCTTATAGAGCAATCCGCCTAAATTCTTAGCCGTTTTGATACTTTCTTCAGCATCATCACCTTTAGATAAAAGCGCTAACTCAAGTTGCATGTTCATCGAGGTTAAATAGTGGCCCGCTGAATCGTGTAGGTCTCTCGATATTCTAAGTCGCTCATTTCTCTTTGCTGATTGTTCTAACATCAAACGTGTTGCCTGAAGCTCCTTAATCAATCGATTTGCTTTAGCTTGAGTCTTTCTTTCCGTATACGCTTTTTCACAAAGGGTTAGCATCAGTAAGTTCAAGGCTGTAAAGAGAAACTTGGTGTCTGCGTAAAATGGAATCTCTTTTAAATAGACATCATAAAAGCCGGAAAGCATTGGCAGTAATAGTGAATAAATCCAAACCCAGCGACGAGAAAACAATCTGAAGTTGATAGAAATAAGGCACAAAAAAGCCAAACCAAACATGTAATAGCAAAAGAAATGCGCTAGTAGCAGAAATAGAATATTGATGGCAACCGCATAAGGCTGCGCTGTATTAAGCTGAGAACCACTCAACATATTGATTTTTGTTTGCAGAAACAAAAATAGTGCTGATGCGGCAAAAAACACAAGTTGGTTAAGGATCGTAAAACTTGTCGTTATCTCGCTGTTACCTGTAACCCAGTAGAAGTAACACGTCGATAAGGCAATAAGCCAGATAAGTTGTTCAACCCGATCATGAATATAACTCTTGTAAAAACCGTGCTCTTCCTGAGCCAGTGACATTGAAGACATACAACCATCAATAAAAGATCGTGACATTTGACACTATCAGCTCAAACCGAGGTTCGACATACTTTACTTGTCTTGAGGGACTAGGCGTCAAGGCATATAGAAAGGCTAAAAAGTGTCAAAAAGTCAATCGTTTACAATTCGCTCAATATAACAGGATCTTAACAATTATGAAAATGCGCAACAAAATCTATGCGAGCATTGCAGTCCTCATTCTTGGTTTAGTTTCTTTTACTTCGACCTCATCGACAGAAACAGACAGCTACCCATACCAGCTCACTCAAGCAGAGCAAACGTGGATAGATTCCTTCGTACATCAAGCTGTCGACTGGGCGAATAAAGAAGAAAGTCGATTGTTGGAAAAAGGCCGACCTCTAAATCAAAGAGAAGTCGAAATTGCCAAACAAATGGGTGTACAGCAACCCAAGCATGTGCGAGTTGTCTATAGTGAGCAGTTGATGGAGATTCCAGAAACGGAGCCACTGCGTTCTATTCTGCTTGAGATGGGGTTCGACTCACCAGAATTCTGGGGAATGGCTTTAGGTCGTTCAATCATCATAAAGCCCAAATTCGAAGGACTTGAGTCCTTACTGTCTCACGAACTGGTGCATGTGGCTCAAGTTGAACAATTGGGGTTTGATAACTTCATAGAACGCTATTTCATCGAGATGCGACGTTTCGGTTACCAAGACGCACCGCTAGAAAAAGAAGCATACGCCAAGCAACTCCAATAAAAAAAGCAACTTCAATAACAAAAACAACGTTAGTTATAAGTCATTCTTAATGACCAATAAAAAAGCCCCGCCACTCAAATGAGTTACGGGGCTTTTTTATTTGATTGCGACTAGTGAGCGGCGATTGCCACCACATCTACTAAGCCGCGGCTTTGTGCTGTTGCAGATATTCCACGATATCTTCAATCGTCAGTACAGGCATGTCGTGCCGCTTGGCAAACTCAACAACTTGAGGGGTTTTGGCCATAGTACCGTCTGGATTGGTTAACTCACATAAGAGGCCATATGGAGACAAGCCCGCCAACTTCATAAGATCGATGGTGCCTTCCGTATGTCCACGCCGAGCGAGTACACCTTGGTCTTGGGCAATCAACGGGAATACATGCCCAGGCCGAGCGAGATCAGTTGGCTTTGAGTTTGATGCCACTGCCGTTTTTACCGTGGTCACTCGGTCAGCAGCGGAAACCCCTGTTGTAACTCCTTCTTTCGCTTCAATTGAGACTGTAAAGGCAGTTTGATTTGCACTTTGATTGTCCTCGACCATTGGAGGCAGTTCCAGCTGGCTGGCTTTCTCTTTAGATAGACAAAGACACACTATACCGCTGCCGTCGCGAATCATAAGCGCCATTTGTTGAGTGGTTAAATGATCTGCTGAAAAGATCATGTCACCTTCATTTTCACGACTTTCGTCGTCTAAAAGCATGACACCTTGGCCGCGTTTTAGCGCTTCAATAGCAGTTGTTACACGTTGAATTGCGTTGCCGTACTCGGCAAGAATAGAAGTCTGATTCATGGTTTACTCCTTTGTAAAAACACCAGAATCAGGGCTGTATGTGGAATAAAATGTACGCAGAAATGCACCAGCTTCCGAAAGTGGAAAACTAGTGGTCTGCGATTCTCTCCCATCCGGACTATAACCGTCGGCTCTGGAGTCTCACCAGATCTGCTGACCTCGACGAATCGAGCGCTCGCGGGCTTTTTTTGTCGGTTTCAAGAGATGTTAGACAACCTCTATACACAACAAAAATTTACCGCCGGTGGGGAATTTCACCCCGCCCTGAGAATATACTCACCTAAAGGCAAGTAACACAAAGGTATCGCAAACCTGTATACAACAAAAGCGATGAATGGGTGAACTTAGCTAAGCGGCGATAAAACCATCAAAGTCGGTTCTAATCAAACTCTGCTACTGCGTTTATATAACCGTCAACGTCACTTGAACCATTGAGTGCTAACTTACACCATGCTTGAGATTCTGCATTGATAACCCGCAGCTCATGCACACACGCAAACGCGGGAATATCGACTTCTTGGGTTATATTTTGAGGCTTATTCAGTGGCGAAGAAAACAGCTTATGGCACAAAATATCTTGGTATTGCCACCAGTCAATTAAGAACCAATTGCGCATTACTCCGTGATGAATGATGGCAAAGCCGACACCATAAATTTCTGAACCAAGTTCTGAATCAGGTAACTGGGTCAAGACTTTTTCTTTTAACTGAAGAATCGATTTGGAGAAATCATCACTATCCGTCGGCGAAATTCCATAAACTTTTACTTTCCAGCCGCCGTTTATCAAGGTGTCTAAATAATGAATATATCGTGCTTTATAGGGGTCTAATATTTCTGTCATCTTATGTGCTTATTGGTCAAGCTAGCATAATGGTTAAAAACTAGTGTCAATGATTACCGAATTTCAGCGAGTCTTTTCATTGCCACGCTTATAATTGCCCGTTAATCGCGCCATCAGCTGTTGCTGTTGTTCTTCGTTTTGATCCACCAATTTATCAAGAGCCGTGGTTGCTGATTTTCCCCGTAACACAGTAACTTTTTCCCATGCCGATAAATCCAGCACTCTGTTCCATGTTGTTGAAAAGAAAAACTTAAGTCAGTCATACCGTTCCCCAGATCAGAATCGTGTTTGCTCGTCCAACGCTCGCTATAGATTTGCCGAAATGCATTTATTGGCATATACCTTAATAGTTGACTCTTTAATAAACCATCAAGAATTTATCAGGGCTAGGCTCTATGTCACAAACTACCGCCACCAGCGAGACGCAAAATAATTCTAGTGATAACCAAGCAACCAAAAGCGCAACAGAGCAAGACAATCAAGTTCGCTATGGTGAAGAAGCGTTTACTCATGTGATGCCACTTAGTGAGGTGGCTTTTCAGGTATCTACCCCCATTGGTAAGTCACTGAAATGCCGCTCTAAATACATAGGAGTACACTCCAAGCACTTGCTGTTATTTGAGATTCCATCTGTCTCACAAAGCGACTTGGCAGTGTTCTTTCAAAGAGGTTACACCATCACCGCATGCGTCATTTCTTCCGTTGGAGAAGGCGAGAAAATCTATTTTAAATCCAAAATAGAGTACGTGATCAATACTGGTGACGTGTCGATGTTTTTAGTTTCTGTCCCTTCTTCCACTCAAATTGCAGGTGGGTTACGTGAAGAGGCCCGACTGAGAATCGCTATAGACGGCGAGCTGGATCCCAACGGAAAGCAATGCCCTTGTACCATCAAAGATATTTCAGCCAAAGGATGCTTGATTCAGGTTGACCGACACCTGTGTGATTACAAAGTCCACCAAGATATTGAATTGATTATCAAAGACGGATTTGACAACAACAATTGTCAAACTCTGACTGCTAGTATCCGTAATCGAAAGCAATCAAAGCTGTTTTGGAATTTCGGCGTGCTATTTGATGATGAAGCCCAACAACATGTTGCCAAGCTTCACGACAGATTAGAGTTTTGCAGAGTCACTCAAACCTTTTCTATTGGTAAGTAGAGCTGTCATTCATCTTGAAACCAATTGAATTTGTCCGACAATTTGGCGTTATTAGCGTCGAGTGTTATTGAAAACACCTCGTTTAATAAGCTCAAATAAGCTTCTAGACTACGAATTACCTCTTCGTATTTTTCACCATTAGCCGTGACGATTAAGCGATTATTGGACAACGTTTTGCGCCCATCTGTGGTCAAAATGGTGCAAATTGTCTTTTGGGTAAAATGAGAATCTGCAGACTCTTGTTGATAACGGCACATGCCTTCGAAATCACTCAACTTACGAAATTCAAGCGTAAACCGATATTGAGGTTGCCAAGAATTGCTAGACTCGAGTTGCTCTGTACCACTTTCAAACTCTTGTTTATAAAGTGTCAACTCACCACTGTTGTTAACAACCTTATAGCTAGCCCGACCGTCGTCCACAACCTGACCATCAAGTCCAACCGGTGTCAGAAACGAATCTCCAAACCCAACATCAGCAATAAAATAATTGTCTTCAATGCTGACTAAAAGTAGTAAGTGGTCAAACTCTGGGCCAAAGTCTTTATCCCCATACACTACCGCCGAAATCATTTCGACTTTGAATCCAAAACTGACGAGAAGCTGATAGAACAGGAAGTTGAGCTCATAACAAAACCCGCCTCTGCGTTTGGTGATAAGCTTGTTGAAGATGTCTGTTGGCTCAAGATTGATCGAGTTCCCCAAGCTAATATCGAGATTTTCAAACGGAACTGAACGCAAGTGAGCCAATTGCAACTGAGAAAGCAATTCCATTTTGTCTGTCGCTACCGTGCTGAGAGACAAGCGGTCTAGATATTGACCAATTTGAATTTGAGAAAGCATGCTAAACCTCCTGAGCTAGGCTGCCGCGCTACAGCAGGGCTTAACGGGATGAAGCAGGCTTGCGATTTTAGCAACTCGCGTACCCAAGTATCTTGCTGTGGCAACATCTGTTGGATGAGCAATACCATTTTCTCCCTGTGCAACTACACCGATTTGGCTGCCCAAGCGATTTAGCAACTCATTGTTATAGCCACTTGGTTTGTCTAAGTTGGCCCAAATCATTCCGTGCTGACTCGCCAACGTGCTAAAACATTGCAGCGTCGATGTTTGATCACCATTAACCGAGCCACCACAGGTAAATCCTGCCGCCACTTTGTTTGACCAATCTTGCTCAGAAAACCCATTAGAGCTCGCGTCCGCAAAGGCTTTAAACTGCGCCGAGACATTGCCCATATAAGTGGGGCTTCCAAAGACAATGGCATCGCATTCTTGTAGTTTCTCGAACACCTCAGGGTTTACAAAACGCCCTTCTACAATGTCTTTCCCTTGAATCTCATAGTGAAAACAATCACTTCCAAAGCTTTGAACACCTTGTATAACCGCTTCTGCCAACTGACCTGTAATGCCAGATTGCGTAAAGTAAACCACCCCAACTTTATTCATAAATTGTTTTCCTTGCTTATGACTGCTTATTTCAAACAAGACAAGGCTAAAACCTCAACCAGAGTTGAGGTCAACAACATTTTTAAGGAGTTTATTTAAACCTGAGTTTCGGGGATTAACTCGAGAATCATTTCAACTAACTGATGCTCGCCTACCACCTCGACATCTCGCTGATACTGAAAGCCGAATTTTTCATAGTACGCTCGTAGATACTCGTGAGCGTGAATCTCTAATTAAGTTAATCCAAGTTGTTTTGACTGTTGAATTGCACTTTCTAACAATATCCGTGACACACCAGAACCTCGATGAGATTCAACCACCGCAACTCGTGCTAATACCCCATAATGATCTGACTGGAGATACAAACGTGCCGCTCCAA
The DNA here is from genome assembly GCF_056159765.1 of Vibrio sp. ABH4_348. NCBI lineage: Bacteria > Pseudomonadati > Pseudomonadota > Gammaproteobacteria > Vibrionales > Vibrionaceae > Vibrio > Vibrio sp. ABH4_348. The sequence continues at coordinate 326,364 of NZ_JBSWVW010000002.1, forward strand.
TCGCTTGTTCTTTATCCATGACCACAAAATGGTATGAATCGCTGTCTAAACCATCCAAGTCAAGCTCTTTCGGTATCTTCTGCTCTGTTACGAATACTTGATGTCGGATTTCTCTCGCTTTTACGAGTACTTCACCTTCTCGACTACAAATAACTTTCAAATCAATACCCTATACTAGTGACCATTAACTAATTCTTGCCATACCTCTCTAACGATGTAGAACAATTTTGTCAATAAAAATAACTTGTTTGGATAGAGTAAACCACGCCCCAACTAGGGCGCGGTACGATCTCAGATTTGCGCAAGCCCGCCATCGACTTGCAAATCAGCACCAGTTACAAAAGATGCGGCTTCGGAGTTAAGGTAAATCGCCGCCCTAGCAATATCGTCGACCTCTCCCAGTCTTTGTAAAGGTGTCGCTTGTGCTACTTGAGCTAGCGTCTCATCAAGTACGTCTGACTCAATACCAAAAGTATCAAAAATAGGGGTTTTGGTGACTCCGGGTGACAGGCAATTTACTCGGATCCCTCTTTGGCCTAGTGCCTCAGCGAAAGAACGAGCCAAGGAACGAACAGCGGCTTTGCTGGCACCATAGCTTGCCCAGACGCCACTACCTTTATTGGCTTGAATAGACGACACAAGCGTAATTGCAGCGCCATCACGCAAAAGCGGCAATGCCTTTTGTACGGTAAAAAACACACCTTTTATATTGATGTCAAAGCACTCAGTTAGTGATTCATCGGTTTCTTCTTCGATGGCCCGTGCCCGAGCAATTCCCGCATTGGCAATCACAATATCTAAACGACCCCAATGATTTTTTATTTCACGATAAAAGGTGTCGATATCCGACGATTTCGAAACATCACCTTGGCTATATAAAACGTTCGCACCATGTTCCATCAGCCAATGAGATTGTGGCTTTCGCCTTGCCAATACGGCGACCTGATAGCCCATCTGTAAATATTGGTTAGCAATCGCTAAGCCAATTCCTGAATTTCCACCTGTAATTGCGACAACTTTACTTTCCATAACATGATCCTATCGGTTAAGTGTCCAATTACGTTAACAATCTAGCTAACTCAAAGTGAGCATAAAATAGAAATATTCCGTTATAACGGACAAAAACTGCTTTATGATAGGACGAGGAAAAATCATGAACTGCAGGAAGACAAAAGATGGACGACTTTGATTTCAGTTTTATTGGTAACTTTCTGAGAAGTTATCGAGCTGCTCATGGTGAAAGTTTACAGTCAATGGCGAACCGCTCGGGAGTGAGTCGTTCTATGATTGCACAAATTGAATCTGGCCAAACAATGCCAACAATTTTGGTATTGGCAAAGCTTGCTAAGGCAATGAACATAGATGTCGCGACGTTAGTTCAACCACCGGAGCAGAATCTGAAAGTCGAGTTTTTTGAAGCATCTGAAGAAAATATCTGCAGCAAGTCAGATAGCGCGTTTGTCTGTCATTTGCTGAGTACACAAACTGGCCATATCGAAACGGAAGTGTATCAATTCTATTTTAAACACGCGGGCAAAACTGCCTTTGCTGCAAATAGCAAAGGCTCCGTCAAACATTTGTGGCTAGATTCAGGAAAGCTCAGTTTGTATGTCGCGAATAAAAAAGTGCCGATCAAGCCGCAGGTACTTACTCGGTTTAATGCCGGTACGCCGCACCGGTTTGAAGCCATGAGTAATGAGCTACCTAAAGGATTGTTTTTTGTGGTCCGTTAATCAAGTAAGCAGAGAGACAAGCGCCTATCTGCTTTGATTATAACTATGTGACTACTAGGCTTATTGTGGAATCCCGTTTGTCAGTAAAGCTTGTAGCAGAGCTTGCTCCGTTTCAGCATTCATTTCCAGCGTTTTAGCCGTCATGTCTCCGCCAATCAATGCTGTCGTCGTATTTCTTACTTTAATTAAATAGTCTTCATACTCATACACGGAAATACTGTGCAACTCGGCGAACGCTAACTCAGGCTTTCCCCTCACTTTTTCTAAATCGTACGCTCTTATTGTTTGCCCTGATAAAGGAGTACCATTGACCACCACTTCTGACGCTCCATCAACCAGTGCACGATCTAAACTGTATTGGTCGACCATGATGAGCTTACTGGTCTCAAAGTAATCTTGAAGGTTTTGATCACCCTTATAGAAATACGTGGTAACAGTGCTTAGGTCATCGCTATAGCTCACACTGCTACTTTGAGTCAGTTTATTGAAGTCAGTCATTACTGAACGACTGAGTTTACCAATCTGTCCCGGTGCAATTATTCCGGTTGCTGGATGATTAACAGACGCAATCTGCTTTGGTTGCTCTGGCGCGCCGCCACAACCCACCAATAAAGCACCCGCGATAATTGAAGCCAAAATTCCCTTTTTCATAAATTTCTTACCCTAAATTTCACATTGATTGTCTTACTAAAAAATCAATAGTTATCGATTAAGTGTTAAGAAACTATGATTACAATCAGTTAGTTGGATAAAGAATGACACTTCTCGACCCAGTTCTAACTAAAAATTATTTATTTTGATATTACTATCACTTAAAGCCTTTAAATATGTGTATTGAGAAAATTTTTCACTTCATCCAACGCTTGTCGTGACTCTAAAAAGTCGCCTGCCATGGGCCATACATGCCACATGTTTTCATAGATACTTAATCGATGAGGATTGCTAACACGCTGTTCTTCACAGAGCTTGTCAAAAAAACGTTCACTATCATCCAGTAACACTTCATCATTGCTGACTAATAGAAGTGTCGGTGGAAAATCAGTTAGCTTGGCTTTGACTGGACTCGCCGTAGGTAATGAAATCTGGCTTGATTCAATGTATAGGTCACGGCACTGAATTAAAGATGCCATCGAGACAAAAGGATCGACGACATCCAACTCCTTAAGCCGCTGGCTCGACAGTGACAAATCATACATTCCAGAAAAGCCAACAAACGCTTTAATCGAATCACGCAAAACGTCGTCAAACAACAGCATAGCAACGGCCAAATTTGCGCCAGCGGAATCAGCGGTTACGACCCAGTCATAATCAAACAAGACACTCGCTTCCTTAAACACTCCAATACAATCAAATATCGCTTTAGGGTATTTTGCTTCTGGGGAAAGTGTATAGCGGGCCAGTAACACCGGCCTGCCTGTGGTTGCTGCGATTCGATAGGCAAATTCAAGATGAGTGATAGGACTACCACTTATAAATCCACCACCGTGGATATGAAAAATGGCTTGATTGGATGTCTGTTTACTTGGTGCCACCCAAATACAATCCAAGTTATTTAACTGAATAGAACGATGTGACGCATCGTCGCATAAAGGTAATGTTCTGGCATAAGCTTCCCAATCAAGTCGATCTTGTTGCAAATCCTCCAATTGAATCGCTTTGTCTTTCTGAAGTGCTAACTTGATGTCAGCGGCTTCTTTGCTGATTTCCATTGGTTTTTCATCCATTATGACTCTGAATATTATGATGAAGTGAATACTCAATTTCTGCATCAAAGGTTACAATTTCGGATAAGACTTTGTGCAGCTGGCGCGCACAAGTGCAGATTCGTTCTGTCTACCCAGCACAACTCTTCTATTTCAGAGCTCATGGTTATCCCGCCAGTAAACTCGGCGGTATAGCAGTGCATTTCCAGCATAGTGTTATCTAGACCAAAAGCGACGTCTTCAATGGTCATCAAATGGCTGACGGTCTCTTCTTTTAGCCTAATCGTAAGCTCTTCAAATATTTCACGGCTTAGTGCCTTAATATGAGATTCGTCTGGTTCCAACTTTCCACCCGGAATGAAAAACTTCTCTTTTCCTTTTGAACGAACACACAAGACTTTGCCGTTCTGAATGTATAGCCAAGCCACGCTAACTAGTTTTTTCATGTTTTTACTAACCCTTATTAAAACCGCTAGATATAAACATGAAATACTCGGTAAGTTATTGTCTTTAGATAAAAAAGGGGCATTCGCCCCATTTTTCAAAATTCTGGTCAATTTCTACCTTTCGTACAACGCTTCTAGAGTGGCAGTCGCTAACGAATTAGCGTTGATCATGTAACCCGTTAAGGCAGCCGAAGGAGAATCCGGTAATGCCAATTTCTGTTTTAGCGCATGGACGGTAAATTGGTAACGGTGGACACCATGTCCTTCTGGTGGGCAAGCACCGCCAAATGCGTAAGTGCCATAATCATTGCGAATTGTCTGGCTGATTGCGGGTAAAAGTTTGGAATCTGCACTTCCTGCACCGGTTGCTAACTCAGTAACTGAAGCGGGAATGTTTATGACCTGCCAATGCCACCAACCACTGCCTGTTGGTGCGTCTGGATCATAGGCAGTAATTGCGAAAGCTTCAGTGCCTTCAGGAGCGTTATCCCAAGACAACTGAGGCGAGAGGTCATCGCCAGTACAACCAAATCCATTAAATTCGTGTTTACTGCTCATGCTCTCACCAGCATTAATGTCTGTACTGTTAAGAGAAAAGGCCAAAGCAGATTGAGAGACAGCACCAAATGCCAAAGTAGAGACGATTGCGAATAGTGTTGATGTGTTTTTCATGATTCACTCCTTGTGTTTGGAGTGAAAAGAATACGGTTTATTGAATTGCCGAATTAGTAGCTAACTGAGCAGTGATTCGCCTTTTTCGCTCATTCGTGTTGGTCGAATTCCCGTTTGGCGTATTCTGGTGTGTCTTAGTGCCGAGGGAGTTAACCCAAATTGGTTTTTAAAACGTTCAGTAAAACGAGAAGGAGACTGGTATCCGCATTGTTCTGCTATCCAGCCTACTTGATTATCAGTAGTTTGCAGTAAGTGCAGCGCATAGCCTAACTGTACCCTCTCCTTTATCGTTTGATAATTTTCACCTTCACTCGACAGCTTTCTGCGCATCGTTGACGAACTCATATGAAAAGCTTGGGCAGTTTGCTCTGCGGAAATTTCAAAAGGATTTCCCACACTATCAAGCCTACTCGCCATCCAATCATGTAAGCGTAGTGATAATGAACTGGATGAACACAAATCGACGACAGATTCATAACCCACTTTTACTAACAAGCTGAGTATTTCTCTGCGTCTTGATGTAACCAGTTCAACAGGTGCAACCTGTGCCCACTGTAAATATTGAGCCAAACACAACTCTATCGCTTTAGAAACTTCACCCGTGACAATTTGTTCACCTGAACTAGGAGTAACTTGACTGCGTTTGGGTAATTGCAAATGCGAAAACTCGTCTGGTTCAAATACGATAAGTAAGGCTCTGTATCTGCCTTGATTGGGGATGTTACGCATTTCAATAGCAGGTCTATTCGAGAGAAACACAAACTGCCCTTGAGTCAGTTGCATTTCGTCACCTAAGACTTTTTCACCTTGAAGAATAACAATGAGCAATGGTTTAGCGACGGGCACATTCAACAAGTGCTGTAACTGATAAGCAGAATATTCTGAGTAGCCAACCGAAATATCATGCTGCTTATCTAAAAAGGCTAACAATTGCTGCATCTGTTTTCACCGTATTCGCTTTTGTACACTGGGCTTTTTGATTGCTGGAGGGTCTCAATATCTCAGGCTAAGCTCTGCCTGGCTCATGAGCTTCGTATCTTGGGAGTTCAGCGTCCAAATCTTCCCAGTTGGCTTTTGAAGTGACAAAGTTGTGTGAAATTGGCCGTTCCAAAATATCGCTATCAAGCGAACCAACTCGTAAACGGTATTTATCAGGTGATTTTGCATTCGAGCTGTAAATAGGCGCGCCACAATTTTTGCAAAAATACTTACGTTTGCCTTCACTGCTTTCATAGAAAGTCAAAGACCCATCTCTGTCTACCAGCTTAAGGTCTTTTGAGTTGATAAAGCCATTAGTTGCGTAAGCGCTGCCTGTGGCCTTACGACATAACGAGCAGTGACAATGAATAATATCTGAAATGCCACCAGCTAAAGAAAACTGGATAGACCCACAAGAACAACTTCCTTTGTACATTCGAACCCTTTAAAAATTCTAAAATGAGCTTACGGGCAAACTTATCGTAATCATCCCTGTGTGTCGCGATTGTTAACACAATTTATCAAACGAATGTGATTGCCTTCAGAAGGGGAGAAACAAATTAATGTATTACTCGGTTTGAATGTATAGTGAATGGGCGGGCGAAAGTGCAGGACGTAAAGAATCCTGCACGATATGTTGAACTAATCCAGCTGACTTATTAGATCATTTGCTGTCACTTTTGCCTCTCGGATGGCTCTTGCGGCTTTTCCGAACTCCATGAACTTCTCTAATTTCATTCAAAAATTAAAATTGGAATCCATTGCTGACATAACGCTGTCAGCAGCACCTTTTTATATTGCTCCCTGTCGATGAAGTGTTTGTTCTTAATCGAAAAACCAATAAACAGGGAAAATAAAATGATACTAAAAAGTAACTTTGCCAATTTTTCAGGCATGGAGTTTGCCACTTTTAAACTCAAACATGGGGTTGAAGAAAAAACACTGTTGGAGTTGGTTGAAAAACTAGAGCAGCGCTTTTTATCAAATCAAGAAGAACTCTATATGCACTGTCTACTCAAAGGTCCTGATGGTCTATACGCTGATGTAGCAATTGGCAGTACACAAGCCAAAGTAGAAGAGTATTGTCATCAGTGGTTATCAAACCCCGATGCTTTGAAGCTCATTGATGTTTACGACGAATCTACTGTAAACATGACTTTCTTGACCAAAATTAACTAGTCCAGAAACTAGCAATTTCACTCGGGGCTTAGTAAAACCCCGAGTGCCCAAATATTTAAGAGAACAAGGTTCTCAAATGATTCTTGTATTTAGCGAAATCTTGCTCCAAATCTGGATTTTTAATTACGTCAAACGCGGCATACGTGGGAAGTGATTCAAACCCACAAAACTCATACGCTTTGTTGATGGGTTGAAGCAGGTCTTCAGCAGAAAGTCCGTTAAAGAACTCATCTTTTTCAAAAGCATAACTCGGGGCGTTTAACGTCAATGAAAGCATAATCTTTCGACCAAACCGCACTGCACCAGTACCGTACTTTTTAGTCGGATCATCACTCACTCGTCCATCGTGATAAACGAGTTTGTCGCCAATTGCGTAAGTCAGAATTTCATCGACATATTTTTTAAACATCCAAGGTACGCTCATCCAATACACAGGGGATTGAATGACAATCCCGTCAGACCAAATATGTTTTTCGATCTCTTCATCGATTTGATAGCCGTTTTCTATCGTTGTCGTTTTGACTTGATAACCCATGTCTTGCAGTTGCTGAATGGCAATGTCTGCAAAATGTTGGTTGAGATTTCCTTCAGCAAAGCCGGGCCATTTTTGATGAGCGTTGATCACTAAAATGTTTTTCATGTTTCTTCCTCATTGTTCTAAAGCACTTTTCTAAATTAGAACGAACAACACTGGAAACGAATGAAGGAACCTGCCTAATGTTTGCCAATTCCTATCAATTTTTGTTTTCTCTGTTTGAATAAGTTAAACAAACACTTAATCTAGTTTCGGAGAGTAAATACGTGGTGAGCCAACAATATGTCAGACAATATTGAGCTATTTGATTTTTTGCATCAGTCGAGTATCGGTAAGGGGACAAATGGCTATAGCGCCACTCTTAATTCCAGCATTGAACTGTTTTATTCTCACGAACCGCACCAAGCGCAGCCGGTTATGTATACGCCCGGCATTGTCTTGCTCCTCTCAGGATTTAAGCGTGGCAGAATCAATACCTTATCGCTAGATAACGATCCGGAAAAACTGCTGGTATTAACGACTTCCTATCCTATTGAATGTGAAGTAGTTGCATCCAACACTGACCCTTTACGCGGAATATACATAAGTTTAGAGTTCGACCGTGTTCGGAAGGTTTGTGATGTCATTACCAAACACAAACCAGATTATTTCCATACTGTGGAAACAAGCAAAGGAATGGCGAGTATCACTCGAACCGATAAGACAAAATTTATCGTCGGAAAAATATTACAAAACTTGTCAGATCCTATAACTAGCGAGCTAGTGATTGATGGCCTGCTGGACCAGTTATATTTAGAAGTTATCTGCTCTGAGATTGGGCCAATGCTGTACGATTTTGTTCAGGAAGACAGCAAACAGACAAAAATCGCCAGTGCCATTGAATTCATTCACCAGAACCACGCTGACAAAATTACGGTTGAAGAGATGGCTAACGTGGCAAATATGAGTGTCTCCGCATTTCATCGCTCCTTTAAGCAGATCATTACCGACTCTCCTTTGCAATACCTTAAAAAGGTACGACTAAATCAAGCCAAACACTACATAAGCTACATCGGAGATTCAGCGCAAATCAGTGCTCACAAAGTTGGTTATGAAAGCGCGTCCCAGTTTAGCCGTGACTTTAAACGCTTTTATGGAGTACCACCGAGCCAATATTCGCTAAAAGAACGTCGTTAGTTTGCAGTATTCCCGATTGAGTTCTTAACCGCTTGCATACGTTGCTCTAGTTCTACATGAGTACAAAATCCAAGGGCCAATGCATAGGCACGGTTGTTGTCATCGACTGCAAACAAAGCAGGGAAGCCTGTAACTTTCAATTGATAGGCAATACTTAAATGTTGCTGCAAATTTTGTTCAGTTTCTTCCGATTGAAGCGTGGCACTAAACGCTTGCTGGTCAATCCCGATTGAACTAGCGCAATCAACTAACGTCTCATCAAGGGACGGGTTTTGCGCTTGATTGTAGTAAGCATTTTGAATCTGCTTGACCATTGCGGATGATGAACCAGTTTTTATCTTCTCTGCAGAAATCACCGCGCGGCATGCTTGATAAGTCGAGCGATACGGAGTGTTGCGCTGCCAGTAGTCGTGATTAAATGAAACTCTAGTACGGCCTTCAATTGTGTGCCAATAGGACGAAATAGTTTGTCTTAACTCATCATCCATTGGCGTATCATTGTCGGGGGCAAGCCCGCCCATTATCCAATCGACATTCATCGTTAAAGTCTGGTTAGAAAGAAAGTCTTCAAATTCAGGCTGGAACGCATAGCACCATGCACACATTGGGTCCATTACATAAATAAGCCGCACGAGTTCTCCTTCACTATGGTGGTATTAGGATCGTTACTATAACTTAGTAAAAGCGTAGGTTACTGGTTTTGGGAATCTTTTGGTGAATTTATTGCCACGCTGTCACTTTTGCTGGATACCAGTGCCAATCTCATAAATCGAATTTATATAGCTAGGCAATTACTAGTAACATTTACAGCTCCTAGCTCACCGCTAACCCGTCAACAAATCAAACAACTTCTGTCCAGAATCCAGTCCTCTATTGTAGAACTCTGTATATCCGCAGCTCGCGCACGAAAGGAAATAGAATCTATTTTTGTTGTAGTTAAAGTAAGTGCTCCAGAATCCAGCTGTTGCCCGTAATTCACCAACTTCATAATTCTCTGATTGACATTTAATGCAACAGTATTGATAAGAGGTTTGTGTTCCCATTAGGTGACTCGCATATTGTTTATTAGCCAGATTCTTTCCTGGAGATCTGCAACGAGAGCAGCTCTCATCGTTTTGTCCATTTGAATGTCCGCAACCGAGGCATTCCCAAATGTTCGACATCTTGACTCCTGTAGGTTTGTTGCATGCTGCTCGCTAGCTCAGCAAAAAAATTCAAGTATTATTGGTATCAGAGCGGCCAAAATCGCCTTAGCCATTTAATTTAACCAAATTCACAATCTGCGTCCGAGACAGAAATCAGCCATTACTCTGAATTAACATGTATTTGCGAGGCGGATTGGTTTATCTTTAGCGACTACTCGAATTGAAACGCCATAGGAACACCATGTCTGCAGTCCCGATCACCATTCTTAACGGATTTCTCGGTTCAGGAAAAACTACTATCCTGCGTAATATCCTTGCTATGTCCCATAACAAAGATGAAGTGCCAGCCGTTATTGTCAATGACATGAGTGAACTCGACGTAGACGGCGTGTTGGTCGTCAATACTGATGTTGTCAACGAGAGCATGGGTAACTTCATCACCATTAGTGGTGATAGCATTTCTAGCCCAATGGGGATCAAAAAACTCGAAAAGTCTCTAAAAGCCCTGTGCAAAGACAAACCGCCCGCTTGGATTATTATCGAAACCTCCGGCAGTACTCACCCACTTCCTCTCGTGAAATTCTTTAAGAAGCAAACTCGTTTTGAGCTACAGAGTATCGTGACCTTAGTGGATGCCACATGGCTACGAGATGATTTCGACCTCGGGCGAGATCTGGTTCCAAACTGGCAAAACAACCTAGAAAAGAACACTCGCGGGATTGAAAATTTATTGGTAGAGCAAATTCTATTCTCTAACCAAGTTATCCTGACAAAAACTGACAAAATTGACCCGCAAATCGCGCAGACCATCGGCCAAGCGATTCACCCGATCAATCCATACGCCTCCATTGTTGGCTGTGCTTGGGGTAAAGTATCGCTAGAGCAAATGCGGTCTGGGCAAAGATACAATTTCCACCTTGTCGATAAGCTTTCCAAAGAGCTCAAAGATCAGGTCAACAAGCCTTTGACTCTTTCCGGTAAAAAAGACCAACGCATTGTGGCTGAAGTCATCAATGATGACCGTCCGTTCCATCCAACTCGACTGTTTCAAGCCTGTCAAAGCCATCTCACCCATGGTGTGTTTCGCAGCAAAGGCTTCTTTTGGATGCCATCTAGAGACGATGTTTCCCTGCTTTGGAACCAAGCGAACGGCAATATTGGCCTAGAGGTTGTTGGATTTTGGCGAGAGCCAATTCTAGATGACAGTTCGCAAAACTTTACCGACGAACAAAAAGCGATCATTCAGCAACGAATCGATGAAGTTGACAGTCGTTTTGGCGACAGACGCTGCCGATTGACGGTGATTGGTCAAGAAGACGAAGCCAAAGCCTTTGTCGAGACCCTGAATCGCTGCTTCTTAACCGATGAGGAAATCGAAGCGTGGCAAAACGGCGAAGAGTTTGCCGACCCGTGGCCAAAGAAAATCGCCAAAATTTAAATACTTACGTACATTCCTTTAAGCAACAACAAAAGAGAGGCAACCATGTTGCCTCTCTTTTTATTTGAATCTTTTGACCTTGCTAGAAGACTATTAAAAAGACGTGCGGCGGTACTGTCGGTATTCTGGTTTCCAAAATGTCGACTCAATCTTCTGATTGAGCGCTTCATCGGAAATTGGTAGAGCAAGACCTTCCTCCATTGCTTGCTTGGCAACGGCAAAGGCGATGTGGCGACTAATCGACTGAATGTCTTTCAGTGGTGGTAAAATTTCACCCGATTTAAGCGAACAATTGTCGGCTGCGCTGGCCAGTGCTTCGCTCGATGCCATTAGCATCGAATCACTGATACGTTTAGCCTTCACGGCGAGTACACCCAAACCAATGCCCGGGAAAATGTAGCTATTATTACACTGCGATACTTCGCGGCTTAATTTGGTGCCATCTTCCAAATTAAGGGTGACTGGCTCAAATGGACTGCCTGTTGCAACGATCGCTTTTCCATTACTCCATGACAAGATATCCGCTGGTGTCGCTTCTACTTTTGATGTCGGATTCGACAAAGGAAGAACAATCGGGTTTTCGCTATTACTCGCCAATTTGGTGATGATGTTTTGCGTAAACAAACCCGGTTGACCACTCACACCAATTAACACTGTCGCACCGCTGTTTTCAATCACGGTTTCAAGACATAAACCATTGTCTGACTGCCATTGGCTTCGCAAAGAAGCGGGTTGCACTAATGATTGCTGAAAATCTGGCAGGTTGGTCATGTCGTCGGTCAGTAATCCATAGCGATCGACCATAAAAATTCGAGACTTGGCTTCTTGCTCAGATAACCCTTCGCGCTGCATTTGTTTAGCAATTTGCTTGGCGATGCCACAACCCGCCGACCCTGCGCCCAAGAAAGTAACCACTTGCTCAGACAATTTCTCGCCCTTTTTGCGACATGCTGCCATGAGTGTGCCAACTGAAACAGCAGCCGTGCCCTGAATATCATCGTTAAAACAGCACAACTCATCGCGATAGCGCTCTAAAAGCGGTGTCGCATTGTTTTGGGCAAAGTCTTCAAACTGCAGTAACACTTCCGGCCAACGGCGTTTCACCGCTTGAATGAAGTCATCAACAAATTCGCGATATTCTTCATCAGAAATGCGCGGATGACGCCACCCCATGTACATAGGATCAGCCAACAGGTTGCGATTGTTGGTACCCACATCAAGTACCACTGGCAAACAATGCGCCGGACTAATACCGCCACACGAGGTGTAAAGCGCTAGCTTTCCGATTGGAATTCCCATGCCGCCAATGCCTTGGTCACCAAGGCCTAAAATGCGTTCACCATCGGTCACCACGATGACCTTTACGTTGCGTTTCGTGGCGTTTTGCAGCATGTCGTCAATCATGTGACGTTCAGGGTAAGAAACAAACAAACCGCGTTTACGTCGGTAAATGTTAGAGAACTGCTCACACGCCGCGCCAACGGTTGGGGTGTAAATTAGCGGCATGATCTCTTCAAGGTGATTGTCGACCAATCGGTGAAACAAGGTTTCGTTGGTATCTTGAATATTACGCAGATAAATGTGCTTGTCTAAATCAGTGCTAAACGAGCATAGCTGTTGGTAGGCACGAGCAGATTGAGACTCGATTGATTCAATCGTATTCGGCAACAAGCCAGTTAAATTGAATTCTTTGCGCTCCTGTTCAGAGAATGCACTACCTTTGTTTAGCAGTGACGTTTCCAGCAAAGCTGGGCCTGCGAAAGGGATGTATAGCGGACGTTTGTAACTCATAATGATATTGGGTACTTAAAGTAAAAAGACGGGGGCGGCGAACAACAACGCACGCCCCCGTTAAAAGAACCAATCAAATGGGTTGATTGGCGTAAGACACCGTTAAGTGCCTTACTAATTGGCAATTAAAACACTTGGGGGAAAGTGTGGTTTTAGCTACCAAAAACAAGTGGCAGTAAGGTAACACTTGCTAGCGTTATCAACGCAATAGCAACGATATTGAGCACAAAACCTGCCCTCATCATGTCGCTCATTTGCAATCGTCCAGAACCAAACACAATGGCATTTGGTGGCGTGGCAACTGGCATCATAAATGCACAACTTGCTGCAATAGCGGCGGGAATAACCCAAACTAGTGGTGTTCCAGTAATGGATTCGGCAACAGGACCTAGCAGTGGCAAGAAACCAGCAGCCGTTGCTGTATTGCTGGTGATTTCGGTTAGGAAAGTGATTAGCGCGGTTACTATCAAGATACCAACGATCAGTGACACACTGTCTGCACCTTGGATTTGTAAGGCAATGAATTCGGCCAGACCAGAAGACTTAATTTTGGCCGCAAGAGTCAAACCACCACCAAATAGGATCAGAATACCCCATGGCACTTTTTGAGCACTTTCCCAATCAAGTACACGTTCGTTGTCACCAGATTTAACAGGAATAGCAAACAGTAGAATCGCTGCAGCCATCGCGATACCTGTATCTGAGATACCAACACCCGTCCATTTCGCGATGTAAGGACGCAAGATCCAGCCGATTGCCGCAAACAAGAAAATAGCCAGTACTTTCTTCTCACCCGCTGACATCGCACCGAGTTTGTCTAACTGCTCTTTAAAGACGTCTTTTGCACTCACTTCACCGGCTTGGTCAACTTTGTAGCTGATTTTGGTCAACCATACCCAAGCAACAGCCAGCATGATTAGCGATAGAGGCAAGCCCATCATCATCCACTGGCCAAAGCCAATTTCGATGCCATAGCTATCGGAGAGGTACGCAGCCATCAACGCATTTGGCGGCGTACCGATAAGGGTCGCGATACCACCAATACTTGCTGCATAGGCAATAGAAAGAAGCATGGCTTTACCAAACATCTCATTGTTTGGTTCGCGGTCGGTCACGATCTTAACCACAGACAAGGCAATAGGTAGCATCATCACGGCTGTTGCTGTGTTTGACATCCACATGGAAAGAAACGCCGTCACCAACATGATGCCCAATACTTGAATGCTTGGTTTGCTGCCGGCCATCAACATGGTTTTTAGCGCAATTCGCTTGTGCAGGTTCCATCTTTCCATTGCAATTGAAATCAAGAAGCCGCCCAAGAATAGGAAAATCAACGGGTGTGCGTATGGTGCAGCAACGGATTTGATGCTGGCAATACCAGCAACGGGTGCAACAAATAGTGGTAGTAGTGATGCGGCGGGAATTGGCACCGCTTCGGAGATCCACCAACTTGCCATCCAGAACGCAAGGCCAGCGGTGCGCCATGCTTCAACAGATAATCCCTCAGAAGGCGGATCAATTAGTAGGGTTAGCAACATGACCAAAGGGCCAAGGCATAGGGTTAACCAGGGTACTTTTTTATTGTTTTGACTCATACTTTGCTTTCATCCTTTTTTGTTTCACTGGCGCAAGGCCGTGATTGACTCGCTTATTCACGTTAAGCGTGCCAAGGAGATTGCAAATGCGTTGCCAATTTGTAATAAAGTTATTTCATTTTATTTTCAATAACTTAAATATACAATCTATTTACCCTCAGAGTATTTGTGTGGCTTTCCACACACAAAACAAAGTCGTGTTGTCACCAATTCCACACAAAACTAAACGAAGAGACGACACGTTACTGGTGAGCACTTTATTGGAGAACACTTTATTGGAGAACACCGCTCCAATTGAGACACGTTATTCACCTTTAATGTATTCGGTTCGTTCAATTTGATACTTGGCAATTTTGTCGTAAAAGGTCTTTCTCGGTAGTTTTAAAATCGCAAGGGTATCTTTTACCGAGCCAGAGGTTTGGCTCAACGCCTCTTCAATTAGCGAGCATTCGTAAAATGCCACCTTTTCGCTCAGCGATAAGTCGTGAGGCATAGGTTCGGAATCATTACTTGAAGATGTAGTAAAAGGCTGTTCAAGCAACACGCGACGCTCTGCGGCATTTCTTAGCTCTCGAACATTGCCCGGCCACTGGTAGTCAATTAGCGCTTTGCTTTCTTCACTGGTTAATGGCACGTATTGCTTGTGAAAACGGGCGGCGGCTATTGTCGTAAAATGCTTAAAAAGCAAAGGAATATCAGCTTTACGAGCCCGCAAAGGGGGTACCTTAACCGTGACTAAATTCAGTCGGTAATAAAGATCGCTTCGAAATGTACCTTGGTCCGACAGCTCGAGTAAATCCACCTTGGTCGCAGCGACAAATCGAACATCGATATCAACCGACTTATTAGCACCAACTGGTGTTACACGGCGCTCTTCCAGTACTCTCAGCAACTTGACTTGCATAGACATCGGCATTGACTCAATTTCATCAAGAAATATCGTGCCTTTATTCGCAAACTCGAGTTTACCTACTCGATTTTCGGTCGCGCCAGTAAACGCCCCTTTACGGCTACCAAACAACTCGCTTTCAATCAGGTTTTCCGGCACCGCACCACAGTTAATCGCCACAAAGTTCCCATTGCTGCGCGAGCCATTTTCGTGCAAGTAACGAGCAACCAACTCTTTGCCTGAACCGGTCTCACCGTGAATCAACACATCAGCTGGTGTATCCGCCACGGTGGTAAGTAAAGACAACATGGCTTGCATCTCGTCTGTTTCTCCCAGAATCCGAGTACCACCTTTTTTGGTCGATTTCAGAGTGGATTTCAAGACGCGATTTTCCAAAATCAGACGTCGCTTTTCTGCGGCGCGAGACACGCTATCTAACAATTGTTCATTGATTGGTTTTTCAAAAAAGTCATACGCACCACGGTGTAGCATGGTGACTGCCAGCTTCACGTCTGCATAGCCCGTGAGCATGATGACCGGAATATCCATATCAATGGTTTGAACTTCTGTTAACAGCTGATCCCCAGACATCTTTGGCATGTTAATGTCAGTGATGATCACACCCGAGAAATCTCTATTGAGCTGCTTGACCGCTTGCTCTGCTGATTCAAATGCGGTGACGGCGTATCCTTCGATAGTAAGTAATTGGCTCAATGAATCTCGAATGATGAACTCATCGTCGATGATCCACACCGTATTAGTTGTTGTTGCACTCATTTGGAAGTCCGTTAGTAAAAGGTTGCGCCTATTGGTGAATTGGCTGCTTCTTTAGTCTAAGGGTAAACGTGGCCCCTTTTCCATTGGCGTTGTTGCAGGCAAGTAGTGTGCCACCAAATGACTCTAAGATACTTCGCGAAACCGAGAGCCCCAAACCAAGACCATTCTCAGATTTAGTGGTGAAAAAAGGCTCGAAGATAGTATCGATAGTTTGGCCGCTGATCCCTGTGCCGCTGTCTGCCACGTGGATGTTCACTATGTCGACCTCTGATTCAAAGCTAATGTCGATACGCTTATTCGCCTGATGTTGCATTGCATCTACTGCATTCGATAGCAAATTCACCAACACTTGTTCTAACTTGAGTTGCTCGCCCCACACCAAACCAGAAAAGGGCTGCACCGAAACTTGCACCTTGTGCTGGTTGATTTGCGGCCCGACGACCACCATGGCGCCGTTGATACAATCTGACCACTTACACCAAGACAGTGAATCCGTATTGGTGCGACTAAACTGTTTCAGCTGGCCCACTATTTTATGAACCCGCTCAACCATAGATTCAACCGTGTTAAGTGTTGCGACCGCACTATCAAACTCTTCTTTGTAGATGAGTCGACGACAGCTCGCCAGATAAGCATTGATGGCACTCAATGGCTGGTTAATCTCATGATTTACGGATGCTGACATCTGGCCAATGGTGGCGAGTTTAGCTGATTGCAATAAGGCTTGGTGCGCCGATTCCAGCTCGCTGGTTCTAGCGATGACTTCTTTTTCCAACGCATTTCGCGTGTACAACAACTGGCGATAACCTGTGACTCTGCGATAAAGAAACAACGAAACCCAAAAAAGCGCTGAGTAGCCGCACACTACCCAACCCAACATAGTGAATTGTTGATACAACAACGCATCGGTATCCGCAAGCATGACTAACTCTAAATCAAGCAAAGGCAAACTTGCTTCGCCATACAGAAATGATCCAAGTGATTGATCATTAGTTTGGATCCGCCAAACCGGCAATTCGCTAAACCAATCTATGCGCTTAGACTCTTTCAAAGTACTGCGTTCCAAATTCAAATAACGTTGGCTTTTTTGGATCTCATCCCATGAGACTTGGTTCACCATTCTTAGTTGTTTGAGACGCCAGTAAGGAAAGCTGGACATAAAAATGATGTCATCGGGACCAAACACCATAAACTTGGTACTGGTCGCCCCGGAAAGCCATTCTGAGTCTTGTTCAAACTTACTTATGTTTACCTTCACTGCGGCAACGCCAATGATGTCGTCATTGACTATTATCGGTGATGAAAAAAACACACCACGCTCGCCAGAGCGTAACCCCAAGGCATAGTATTTAGTGTGTTCGCCCTGCATTGCTTGGTAAAAATACGGCCTAAACGCATAGTTGCCACCAACAAAGCTTGTTTTACTTTGAAAATTACTTGCCGCGACGACATCACCTTGACGATTTAACACGTACACCTCACTCGCACCACTTGTCTTTGCGATATCAAGCAAGAGTAAGTTCAGCGCATTGATTTCCCTGGTATTTTGTAATGCATTGCGAATCTGATAATGGCTGTTCAACAGCTGAGGGATGTGGTGGTAACGCTCTAGCTGATTGTTGAAGTATCCGCTAACGCTTTGTGCTTCCTCAGCAATTTGATTGTGCTGCTCGCTGTATAAAACTCGCTGGTACCAAGCTGCACTCACCGCTGAGATAACAATTAAGGTGGTAAGATATAGCAGAACGATTCTTGAGAAACCAATTTCTTTCATATGAAATCAATGTTGGTCGACATTGCGGCTAGTATGCCGTAACCACCTCATGGAGACAAAGTACTTCGCCACGATTTGTTAAAACACCACCGCCTTTACACCAAGTCAACTCTTCTAAAAATTCAATAAGTTAAACCTTTTTTAACATCCCATCTTCTAAAATAAGGTTGAACTTTATTATGGAATTTTGCGTACATCAGAGTAACGGTTATTTAAAGTTAACCAGATAAGCAATAAAGTGCATTATTTTTGTAAGCGTTAGTTTTTAACCGAAATATAACCACCACGATTTTATGGTTATATTTGTGGATGCAACTACACTAATAAAATGCAAAAACCAAACAGATATATACCACAAAAAAAACATGGTTATTTAACATTCGATTACAGACAGGTGAAATAACCACAATATAATCGTGGCAATAATTTTATCCACAACTAAAGCAGGGGATTATGTTTGCGTTGGACCAAAATGAACAAGGCATTAATTCTTTTTAATCAACAATTTAGTAGATAGCCAGTTCATTTCGTCACAGAGGTAGTAGCAAGTCAGAAAAATTTGGAAACAAACCGACAAAAACCTAGATTAAATTTTGGGGAATTAATTCGCTAAAATACTTGCTTATTAAGGCCATGACCTTTTTAATTCGCACCGAAGCTAAAAGAGTAAATGTTTTTTGATTATTCCCTTGTGACACAGGATGTTATCAGCATTTATCATAATGTAATGATTATATTGCAAAAATGTTAAATACAGTGAATTTCAGACAACTGTTAGCGGGTGAAAAGCAGATTAAAAAATATCTAAAATGCTTTTTAACTTTGTATCTTGATTTATGTAAGACTCTAAAGTTTCCGGGGAGGAACAATGAAAATAGGATGTAACGTTAAGGTTACATTGATATTGCTTACAGTCGCTGTCCTCGCAATGATTGGCTTAGTGTTTAGTACCGACATGGTGCTGTTCGACCCTAAAGGCCCAATCGGCGAAGCACAGAAGGAATTGATCATCATTTCCGTTCTGCTGATGGCAATTATCATCGTACCAGTGTTGTTTATGTGCGTGTACTTTCCTTACAAGTATCGCCAGTCAAACACTAAAGCTGAGTACAAACCCAACTGGGAGCACTCAACGAAGATTGAAGTCATCGTTTGGGCTGTTCCATGTCTGATCATCTTGGCTCTAGGTTATGTCACTTATGTAACCTCTTTCTCCCTAGACCCGAGACAGGAACTTAAATCCGACAAAGAGCCTTTAACGGTTCAAGTTGTTGCGATGAACTGGAAATGGTTGTTTATCTATCCTGAGCAGCAAGTTGCGACGGTAAATGAACTGGCTTTCCCTGTTGACCGTCCAGTTGAATTCCTAGTTACATCCGACACTACGATGAACTCTTTCTTTATTCCTCAGCTAGGTAGCCAGATCTACGCGATGGCTGGTATGGAAAACCGCTTGAATATGATCGCGGCTGAAGAAGGTATCTACCGTGGTTTATCAGCAAACTATAGTGGTTTTGGCTTCTCAAACATGCACTTTAAAGCGCATGTTGTTGACGACGTAGAATTCGAACAATGGATCGACAAAGTGAAGAACTCAGAGCAGGTTCTTAACGATGCGAGCTACCAAGTTTTGGTGGATAACGAGAAAGAACAAATTCGCGCGCCGCACCCGGTGACGTACTACTCGACTGTTGATCCGTTGAAATTCAAAGACATTATTGAGAAACATTCAGGAGTCCAAAATGGCTTATAAAGGCGATGTTCATGCCGAGCCGGATCCAATTTTCGGTAAACTGAATTGGGACGTAATCCCGTATTACGATCCGGTTATTTTGCCAGTAATGATTGCTGCCATTCTTGGCGGTCTGGCATTAGTGGGTTTCATTACCTACCAGAAAAAATGGGCGTATCTATGGAACGAGTGGTTTACGTCTGTTGACCATAAGAAAATAGGTATCATGTACATCATCGTGGCTTTGGTCATGATGTTCCGCGGCTTCTCAGATGCCGTTCTTATGCGTTCCCAGCAAGCGCTGGATACGATAGACGCAGGGTATCTTCCTCCTGAGCACTACGACCAGATCTTTACCGCACACGGCGTTATCATGATCTTCTTCGTAGCGATGCCATTTGTAGTCGGCTTGATGAACGTTATCGTTCCTCTACAAATTGGTGCTCGTGACGTAGCATTCCCATTCCTAAACTCATTGAGTTTCTGGCTATTCGTTGTAGGTGCTCTCCTAATCAACGCATCACTGTTCATCGGTGAATTTGCGGCAACGGGATGGTTGGCTTATCCGCCACTTTCAGGAATGCAATACAGTCCCTGGGTCGGGGTCGATTATTGGCTTTGGGCATTGCAGATATCAGGTATCGGTACCTTGTTAACGGGTGTTAACTTTGTTGTGACCATCCTGCGTATGCGCGCA
This sequence comes from Vibrio sp. ABH4_348, assembly GCF_056159765.1. Classification (NCBI taxonomy): domain Bacteria; kingdom Pseudomonadati; phylum Pseudomonadota; class Gammaproteobacteria; order Vibrionales; family Vibrionaceae; genus Vibrio; species Vibrio sp. ABH4_348. Next base: position 346,624 of record NZ_JBSWVW010000002.1, read on the forward strand.
CCAGGCATGAAGCTAATGCAAATGCCTATCTTCACATGGACTTCTCTATGTGCAAACGCGCTAATCGTTGTTGCTTTCCCTATCCTAACTGTAACGCTTACGCTTCTAACGCTAGACCGTTATGTTGGTACCCACTTCTTCACAAACGACATGGGCGGCAACGTCATGATGTACGTGAACCTGATTTGGGCATGGGGACACCCTGAAGTATACATTCTGATCTTGCCAGCATTTGGTATCTTCTCAGAAGTTGTATCGACCTTCTCTCGTAAGCGTTTGTTTGGTTACACGTCTTTTGTATGGGCTACCGCGACCATCATGGTTCTGTCGTTCATCGTATGGCTACACCACTTCTTCACCATGGGAGCCGGGGCCAGCGTTAACGCCTTCTTCGGTATAGCCACCATGATCATATCGATACCCACCGGGGTTAAGATATTCAACTGGCTATTTACCATGTACAAAGGCCGTGTTGAGTTCACAGCTAGTATGTGGTGGACCTGTGCCTTCCTTATCACCTTCACAATTGGTGGTATGACAGGGGTAATGCTAGCGGTACCAGCAGCAAACTTTGTTCTTCACAACAGTTTGTTTGTAATTGCGCACTTCCACAACGTAATCATCGGTGGTGCACTATTCGGTTACTTCGCAGGTTTCACTTACTGGTTCCCGAAAGCGACGGGTTTCAAGCTTAACGAAAAATGGGGCAAGATCTCTTGTGTACTTTGGACTGTCGGCTTCTTTGTTGCCTTCATGCCAGTATACGTACTTGGCTTCAACGGTATGACTCGTCGTCTAGCGACTATCGACAACCCTGAGTGGGCTCCACTGCTGTGGATTGCTGCGGTAGGTGTTGGCATTATCGCGCTTGGTGTGGCTGCGCAAGTTTGGCAGATCTTCATCAGTATTCGCGACCGCAAAGACAACATGGACACAACTGGTGACCCGTGGAACGGCCGTACTCTTGAGTGGGCTACGTCTTCACCACCAGCGTTCTACAACTTTGCGACGCTACCTAAGATCCACGATCGCGATGAGCACCAGTACAACAAAGAGCACGGTATCGCTTACCAAAAACCTGAGCGCTACAAGAAGATTCACATGCCTAAAAATACTTGGGCAGGTGTAGTTATCAGTGCATTCTCTCTTGTATTCGGTTTTGCCTTCGTATGGCACATCTGGTGGATGGTGATTGTTGGTTTCCTAGGTATGGTTGTATCTTGGATTGCCTATAGCTTCGAGCGCAATAAAGACTACTACGTACAGATCGATGAAGTCGAAGCGATTGAAGGCCCTCATCTTGAGCGCGTTAAACAAGATCACCCGCATTTCAACTCTCAAACCGAGTCTAACGGCTCTGCACAAACGGTATGAGGATTGAGGAGTAATAATGAGCACAAATACTCACGTTAATGACCATCATGATGATCACGATCATCATGATACCGCCGGTGACGACATCTTTGGCTTTTGGGTCTACATCCTAAGCGACTGTTTGTTATTCGGTACTCTATTTGCCGTCTTTGCGGTGTACTCAAACAGCTTTGCAGGCTTAATCGAGCCTAGCGAATTGTTTAACCTTTGGTTTGTAGCAGGCGGTACCGCCTTGCTACTACTAAGTAGTTTTACTTTCGGCATGGCTATGCTGAAAGAGCACAACAAAGACATGAAGGGCATGTTGAAGTGGCTGTGGATCACTTTTGCTCTGGGCCTTGGCTTCTTGATCATGGAACTCTACGAGTTCTATCACTTCAGCCAAGCCGGTGCGACGTTTGATTCAAGCGCATACTGGTCTTCATTCTACGCACTAGTTGCAACGCACGGTTTGCACGTATTCGCAGGCATGATTTGGATGTTACTGTTGTTCGTCCACTTCAAGCGCGATGGTTTCACTACCGCAAACAAAACGCGTCTAGCACTACTTAGCTTGTTCTGGCACTTCCTAGATATCATCTGGATCTGTGTATTTAGTGTCGTTTACTTGATGGGGGTAATGTAATGTCTTCTGAACATACTCACGGCGGTCAAGCTCACGGCAGCGTAAAAGAATACGTTCTGGGTCTTATCTACTCTGTTGTTTTGACGATGATTCCATTTGCCATGGTAATGGCAGACATCGGCTCTCCAACAGCCAAAGTTGTGGTTATCCTAATCTGTGCCGTTGCGCAGATCTTGGTTCAGTTGGTGTTCTTCTTACATATGAACACCTCCTCTGAGCAAGCTTGGAACATAATCACAGCGGTGTTTACTGTGGTCATTGTGGCCATCGTTCTTGTTGGCTCTTTGTGGATTATGCAACACCTAAACCACAACATGCTCATGGGACACTAACCGGAAGTCATCATGTTCAAGCACTATTTACGACTCACCAAACCGGGCATCATTCGTGGCAACTTAGTTGCCGCGGCTGGTGGATTCTTTCTGGCCTCTCAGGGCCAGATTGATTGGCTGCTATTTTTAGCGGTCTGCGCCGGCACATCGCTCATCGTGGCATCTGGTTGTGTCTTTAACAATTTCATTGATAAGGACATCGATGCCGTAATGCAGCGTACCTGTAATCGAGAACTGGTTCAGAAACTGGTTCCCGTTTCTCACGCGTTGCTATTTGCGTTTGCACTTGGTTTGGCGGGTTTCGCTACTCTGTACTTCTTTACGTCTTTGGTAGCTTTTGCCTTTGGTGTGCTTGGTTTTGTGGTATATGTCGGTTTCTACAGCCTGTACTACAAGCGTCAATCAGTCCACGGTACGTTGATCGGCGGCTTGTCTGGCGCTTGTCCTCCAGTGATCGGTTACTTTGCGGTAACCCATCAACTGGATATCGGCGGAGCAATCTTGTTTGTGACATTCTGTATTTGGCAGATCCCGCACTCGTACGCGATTGCAATCTACCGATTCGAAGATTACAAAGCCGCTAACATTCCTGTGTTGCCAATCCAAGAAGGCGTTGCGAAAGCGCGTTCTCATATCATCGGCTATATCGTTGCCTTTGCTGTTGCCTGTTGGGCACTCAGCTACCACGGTTACGCTGGCAGTTGGTTTGCATTGGGCATGGGATTAGTCAGCTTGTATTGGTTGTACATTGCTAAAGTCGGCTTTGAAAAAATGCCCACTGAGCAATGGGGCAAACAGCTTATGCTACTTTCAATCGTCTGTATCATGCTGTTCTGTGTACTGATTTCTGTTGATTTCACACACATGCCTTTGTCACAAGCCGAACATGCGTTGATCTTAGTTCAATCCGTTGCTGAGTGGTTGTCATGACCAAAAACCCAGTAAAAATAGCCCTGATTCTCGGGGCTTTGATGATTGGTATTGTCATCGCGCTGTATGTTGAAAACACAACAGTGCCTATTGGCGAACGTCCAAAGCAGTTTGATGAGTTGGGTGGAAACTTCCAACTCAACAGTGCTCTGGGTGATATCAATCTAGAAGATTACCAAGGCCAAGTTGCAGTACTTTACTTCGGATTCTTAAACTGTTCGGAAGTTTGCCCTTCTTCGGTTGGCGTAATGTCTGCCGCGTTTAAGATGTTGCCAGAAAGCGTCGGCAATGACGTACAAGGCTTCTTTATCAGTGTCGACCCTAGTCGTGACGATGTAGAGTCTTTACATGCCTTTGCCCAGTACTTTGACCCGCGTATTCTTGGCCTGACAGGTACTAAAGAAGAAATCGATCAGCTGACTGCCAACTATGGCGTTTACTACGATTTGGTGGATATGGAAGAATCGGTACTGGACTACACGGTAGACCACGTCTCTCGCTTCTACATAATTGCGCCAGATGGTGATTTGATTGATTCAATGAGCCACAGCACAACACCAACCGAGCTTGCGGCTCAAATTGAGCGTACCATTGCCAAGTATGCACATCTAATGAAGGAAAACTCATGAACCGTCATTTGACGTTCGGTTTAGGGTTAGTTTTCGTAATGGCGCTAGGATTTATCCTGCGCCATTTTTACGTGACTTTTTACGTCAATGCTGAACCCGATTTCGCTGGTAAAGGCGAAGTAATAGCTCTATCTGAAAATCTCTCAGTGTTAAACGCCCGTGCACAAGCCACAATTCCCGGTATCAAGGTGAGTTCCGGCTATCTCACTCTAATAAATGAGTCGGACGAGCCTATCGTGTTCACTTCGGTATCTACCGAATCAGCAAAGCACACTGAATTCCATAGAATGTTTCTACGCGAAAGCCGAATGGCGATGCGTAAGATGGAGAAAGTGGTGGTACCTGCGAACGGGAGATTTGATTTTGAGCCGGATAGCTATCACCTGATGTTCACTAACCTAACCAATCGATTGGTTGATGGTGAGACCATTACCGTTAGTTTGACCGAAGAGAATGGTACTATCCATAACGTCGAATTTGTTGTCGTTGAGATGAAACCTCATCACTAACTTTTGCCATCTCAACTCGTCGGAGCCTTTCATGAATAAACAAGCAATCATCTCTATTCTTGCTTCCTGGGGATTGCTTTCAGCAGCAATGCCTTCCGTTGCCGAAGAGACCCAGCGCCAAACTACCTCTATGGATAGCATTGCCAGTAAGTACTCTGTCCCGTGCGAAGAACTGCTAACAGAGCTTGCTTCAAAAAGCTTGAAGCTCAACCCGCACCGTATGTTAGAACAAGCCAGTAGAATAGATGAAGCCCAATTGTTTACTTCTATTGCCGTTACCGACTATCGAGATCGTGCGAGTCACATGACTTTTCACGGGGTGGAAAACAAACGAGGCCAGTGCCAAGCAACCGTCACTGAAAGCTACCTTCTACAAACGAATTGTGCTGACGCACGTCATGAAGCGTTCAGTAAATGGGACTTTCAAGGCAAGCTAAATTCAGACACCATGGTGTTAACTGCAAAGCGTATTCCCGGTAAGCAAGCGTTTCTCACCGACCAAAAACCCGCGGTTTGCCTTGTGACCACGCGCTATCAAATGAACCAGCAGTAAGCTGGTTTTTTTATATCTAATTAAAACTTTATTGCCCTAAAATCCGGAAAAACTGCAAAAAGTCTGTTGACCTAAACTTAAGTTAAGGTTTTAAGCTAACCCTACATTAACAAGAGTAAGGAAACAGATTATGCAAAGCCACTACATCACAGAAATTGCGATCAAGAGCTATCATCAACAACTAGCAGAACAATATGCGCAGGCAGGTAAAGAACATTTTCACACCCGAAGCTTTGTTGCAGGAGGCATCTTTGCTTTTCTGGTTGGCAATCTAGTTTAAGCAAAGCTGAAATGATCAGACGAGCAATCAAATATAACTCAGTAAAAGAACGCATTGCGTTATTTGCAATGCGTTTTAATTTTCCATACTAACGGGAAGAACTAGTCGTTCTCTTTTAAGTCAGCCATTTTGGCAACCTTGTGCCCTTCCTCGGTGACACCTTCTTTCCAATAACTGCTGATGTATAAGTCGTCTTTGGCGAGTTCCTTTTCATTTCTCAGAAAACGGCGTATCGCGCGCATGTCATTGAACTCACATGCACACCATGCGTACACATCATCATTACGCCATTCCACTTGAGTCACTTTCTCTGCCAATGATGAATCTGCAGATCGCACAAACCAGTTAAGCTTAATGCCTTTTGGCGCATCAATATCTTGAATGTCAGCTTCTGAAGTCACTTCGATAAAGGCTTCGCCAGCCGCATCACGTGGCAATAACTCAAGCTTTGCTGATGCCGCAGGAAGGGACGTCATATCAACAGCAAACAAATACCAAGATTTATCTTCGGGAATTGGTAATAAACGACCAGGACCAAAGATACTTACTGCATCACCCGCTTTAGCACTAGTTGCCCAACGAGAGCCATAGCCTGACTTAGGATCTGAGGTTTGGTGCAGAGCAAAATCGACTGTTATCTCATTGCTTTCCCGATTTATTGAACGAATCGAGTAAGTGCGCATGATTGGACGCTCTCCTTCAGGCACAGAAGAGATGTCCGTTCCGCCTTGTTCGTTGAACAAAAGCTTTATATAACCGCTTTCAACATTTTCTGGGAAATCGGCAACGTCCTCACCGCGTAATACGATGCGATTCATGTTATCGGTCAGAACGTGGTTAGAGACAACCGTCATGGGTTTTGGCACTGGGGTATTCATGTTTTTGACAACTCGCGAAGTTAAATCCACTTATACTTCATGTGGATAATCTATTGTAATCATAGAGTTAAGATAAAGGCATTTCGCTTTCGTTGCAATGAGAATGATTTTTAGTAACTAGGGCGTGTTGACCTTTCGAGGTTAAATTTTGTTCGAGATAAAAGCGTTTTAATCGCGGCGAGAGGTTTGTAGCCTAGTCATTCTAAGCAAAACACCTCTCAACAAAGAGTAAAACGCTTTTAGCCGAACCCTACGGGCAGCGGTTGTGGCTCCTTTCTACGGCGTTATCGGCTTATCGAGTAGAATAACTACACATCAAAGCCTCTGCCTTGTATAAAGAACCCACAAACTGCTGCAAAAATCAGCTCGAAAGGTCAACATGCCCTAACCTCTGTTCTAAAGTTCACAAATCACTACAGGCACAAGTTACCGTGGGTAGATATTTAAGCTTGCCTTGTTTGAAATGCTCAAAAGCTAGCTCCACAAATTCCTTTTCAGTCAAATCAATCTCAGAGCGTTCATAGACCCAACCCGCGCAACCAAAGCCAACTAAGGGCAGGTCCTCTGGCTCAATGGAAAAATCGTCCGCAATTTCAAGGGATAACTGGTTTGCTTTTTTAGTCATTCGCCAGCTATAACCGTCTATCTTGCCCATTATGTTCATTGAAACTGTCTCCGATATTAGTTAACGCAACTGAATTTTGAACTCAGTGCCTTTACTGTCGCTGTTTAGCTGATATTGGGTCTCTAAGTGCTCACAGAGTCGTTTCACAATGGAAAGTCCCTGTCCCATCCCCTTACTCTGGCTGGATTTTACTCCGGCTTCCAAAACGGTATCGAGAATATCTTGGTCAATCCCATCACCATTATCTTTCACTGATAACCACAACTCATTGCCCTCTTGTTCGGTCGAGAATGTGATAATGCCAGATTGGGTGTGATTAAACGCGTTGGAAACCAAATTCGATAGCAGCACTTTTAGTGCACCTTTGGGCAGCTGACAATGCAAATCCGTTGGTATTTCCAACTCTATCTCGATCGCTTTGTCTGCAATTTTTTGGTGATGCAGGATAATGCAATCTTCCACCAGCTCGATAACGGCATAGCTTTCAACTGTGTCTTGTTTTTTCTCTCGCGCTAACTCCAATAGAGCTTCGAGAGTTTGAGTTAGCTGCTGATGTGATAATTCGATTCTGCCGAGCAATTCAGATTGCTCTGTTGATAACTCAGTTCTTTTCATCAACTCGCAAGCACCTGAAATTACCGTTGTAGGCGTTCTTACCTCATGGCTGACATCACGGGTAAAGCTCCGCTCACGCTTGATGAAGCCATTAATTCGTTGCAATGAAAGGTCGAATACACTCGCCAATCTTCCAATCTCGTTTTGTTGATATTTACCTGAAAAACCTGCTGGTGGCATAACGTTAGGCACACCGCTTATATCTTCAACCAGTCGATTGAGTGGCTTGGTCATCCACTTGGACATTAAGAAAGCTATTAGGCTGATCAGGGCCACCAAAACAACGCCAAACATGACCAGCAAAAACACCCCGACATTTCCTTTCGAATTTCGAACCACGAGCCTGTCGGTAACATCAGCTACAAGATACTCACCTGTGGTCAGTGTCATCCAGTGGTAAGCTCGCCCGCTAGGCTCATAAAACTCGTTTCGATTAGGCTCTTCGGCAAGTATCTGTTGTAACGCTTCAGGTAGGTCATTTACGCTCGAATAGAGAGTCATATAACCGTTTCGATTCGCGCTAATATCCTGACCGCGCTCTCGCAGATTTTCTATATTGGCTATTTCATCTTTGATGGCCCGATAGAACATTTCATCTTCCACCGTGTACGCATAGATAAAACTGATGCTGCCAAACAGAAATGCCGTAAGCAGCATCATAAACCCGAAGGTCAAACCGATTCGAATCTGAATACTTCTATAACGCTTATTCTGTGGTTTAGTCGGCCTTTCACCTATCGCTAAGTTGTCACTCATTGGAGACCTCCAAACCAAATCCAATACCATGAATCGTTTTGATAACCGGGTAAGAAAATGGTTTATCAATGGCTTTACGAAGCTGGTAAACATGAGACCGAAGCGCATCAGAATCCGTTGGTTCGTCTCCCCAAATACGCTTGGTCAACTCTGAGCGGCTTAAGGGTCGAGGATGAGACTCCACAATGGCTTGTAAAATCTGATAGGGGATTGGGTTTAGCTGGACCGCTTTCCCTTCTCTCATTACCGTCTGAGATTGGGTATTCACAGAAATTGGTCCGGCCTGCAATTCAAACGACTGGCCTACTTGATGCCGTTTAGCCAGAACCAATGCTCGCGCATACAGCTCTTCCATGGCAAATGGTTTAGTTAAATAGTCATCGGCACCGTGTTCAAAGCCATCAAGTTTATCTTGCAGACTATCTCGCGCCGTTAACATGATAATGGGTATATGACGCGACGCTTTTTGTCTTAGGAGCTTGCAGACTTCCAAGCCATCAAGTTTAGGCAGCATACCGTCAAGAATCACCAAATCGTAGTACTGTTCAAGTCCGAGTTTGACGGCTTCGACACCGTCATAAGCAAAATCAATGGTGACATTTTTTGCGGCAAAATAGTCGTCAACATTACGGCAAATTTCTAGGTTATCTTCGACTAAGAGAATGGAAAGATTCACCACACTCACTCCTTGTACTTGTTATTGGATGAAACTAACGCCCCATCTTCTTTCTAATCTGTTTTTCTGGTGAAGAACAAAGGTTCCGTGTTATACCCAAATGACTTCAAGATGAAGGATTCAGAGCTTCATATTCTGTTTCAGTTCAAGAAAAAGAACGCAGTGGAATGACGAGTCCTTTCCAAGTTCTTTGACGAAGAAATGGGACGGAATATGAGCTCCCGAGGGCGAGTTTAACTGACCTTAATACTGCGTTATCGATTCTTGATGTAGGGCAACTATATCTTCAAATCGACGCCTTGTCTCAATGTCAGTTAACTCTCGCTGAAACTCTTATCTTGAAGTTATTTGGGTATATGCCTCAACGCCCTTACTTACCCAAGAACTAGATATCTGTGAACGCGATAGTGGGAACCAAATGTTTGATAGCGAGTTTATAAACTGGCTAGTAGCTCAGATGACTTGGTGCCAAATTTTTCATCCTCTAGCAAAGACTTCAACAATGCCGCCGCTTTATCTTTGTTCCCAAGCTTCACCCATGCTTCTGCTAGAGCAAAATCTACAACAGGACGGGTAAAGAAAGGTCGGCCTAATTCAGTTAACGCCACACCATTGGCTAGCTCATTTTGGTCTTTAGCATTTTGAATTTGGAAGAACCCCCAAAAGGTTACCAACTTAGTGTCAAAGGCATGTGCTTTTTCATCCAGTAGAGATGCCGCTTGTTCCGGTTGTTCAATTGCGTTTTTAACCAATCGAAACGTTTGCTCCATCTTGGTTAACTCTGTCTGTGGAGTAGCCAAACCGAGTTGTTCCACCATAGCTACCGCCGTGCCATAAGTTGAAGTTGGGTTTTGCCCGGTGACAAGACGTTGGTCAACGGTGACGTGTTCCAACATAAACGGCGACGACTCAAATACCGCCCCGTTTTTCTTAAGCTGGTCTTCTAGAAGAAAGGGGAAATTAGCGCGCCATTTCGATTCAAAAATGGTTTCCTCTTGGTTGGTAAAGCTGTTCACTCGTTTCCCCGATACCAGATATTCATCATTATCGAGTTTCACATTCACTAAACCAGCAGGGCCATGACAGACGGCACCAACGATGCCGTTGTTTTGATAGATGTCTTTAACCAAGGTTTGTAACACTGGGTCTTGAATTAAATCGTACATTGGGCCTTTGCCGCCAACGATATAAATCGCGTCATAAACGGCAGCCGATACAGCGCTTAACTTGAAGGTGTTAGCGACTTTTTCCATCGCCGCATCATCTTGAATAAAGGCTTGTACATCTTCAGATTGTTTGTCGTAGTCTTCTTCTATCGCCAGCCCGCCTCTAGGGCTGGCAATGTCGATTTCAAGCCCACTTTCATCAAACACTTGATAAGCGCGAGCAAGCTCAGACATCTCATATCCAGGTCGGATTAGCTCGCCTTGTTCACTTCGTTCACCGTAGCTACTTACTACCATTAGGATTCTTTTTTGCTCTTCTGCAAAAGCATCCATTGAAAGTACTGCTGCACCTGCAATCAACAAGGATTTAAGCGCGAGTTTTTTTGGTGCTATTTTTTTTGGTGACAACTTTTCAATAACGCTATTCAACGCAAAATGACTTAACTTGTTATGGGAAAAAAATTGATGGCTGAATTTCATACTCGTTCCTTATTAAGGGCGTGTTTTAAGTGGGGTGACTATCTCATTTGAGGTGTGAAACGAACGTGAAAGAAACTAAACAAAAACACCCCTACCGAATAATTCGCATAGGGGTGTGGATGAGGAGGCCGTTGAAATTAACTAACAAATAGCTCCCTGATTTTTACTCTTAGAGTATTGCGTTGGAAGACCAAGCCCATAAGGGTGATGACTGAAATACAGCCCACAAACAGTGTCGAAGCAAACATAACGTCCAGTTGGTAATTCATATTGAACAGCTGTTTGTAAGTTAGCTCAGCTGCGATTTGCACCGCAAGGAAGCTACCTCCAACCACTACTAATGCCTTAACCGCCCATTCATAGCCGCATATGATCAGTAACTTAGATTGAGATAGCCCAAAGCTTTGCATCAGGCCACTGCGCTTTTTGTCCTCTATCGCGTTGTACCAAGTTGAAGACAACATCACTAAGCAAGACATCACCAACACACACAACGCAAACCCTTGAATGGTTACGCTAATTAAAGTAGATAGGTTTTGGTTTCTCTCTGTGACTTCCGCCAACGACACCATTTTTAACGTCGGGTGTTGTTGCCAGAATTCAGTAAGACCTGTCCACCCTTGTTCAGACAAATTCAAGCTGCCCATCGCCATTTCATTTGTCACAAAGTCAGGTTTGCTATCACCCGATGGCAACATCAGCTGAAACCAGAAAGTAATTGGGCTATCTCCGGCTGTAACATCGTGCGTTGCTGCTACCAAAAGTTCAATTTCTGCTTTGCTGTGAGCTGTTGTCGACGTGTTCTGTGGCTGCGCCGACCCTAACTGATTGCCAATCACGCTGAATTTCAACACATCACCCACATTAAGGTTTAGGTCAGTTGCGATTTCAGATTCCACCGAAATTTGGTATCGATTTTCACTGTCTCTCTCCGCTGACCAACTCCCAGCGGTAAGTTGGTTATTGGTGGGAAGGTCATTCTGCCAAGACAATCTCAACGGTTTTTGAACCCCTGAAAAGCTGTCACTGGTCTGGGTGACATGTTCACTCAGTTCAACATCATTCACCGAAAGAAATGAAACGTATTGGAATGGTCTAACACGCAACAATTCTGAATTGGTTTCATTCGTCCAAGCTTGAAGCGCTTCAACATGGTCAACGGTTGCCTGACTGACAAACAAATCGCCATTCACTCTAGACGTCGCCTTTTCCACGGCGTTGTTTAAGTCATTGCTTACAAACCAACTCAGCTGAAATAACAACAACGCAATCCCCATCCCAAGTACTTGAGGCAGCTTTACCCAAATCCTTGAACTGGTGAGAAATAGCGCAAAATCCGCTAGAACAAACCGCTTAGGCACCAATTTTTGTGCGATTAAAAATACGCTACCACTTACTAGAAGCAGACAAATTGCACCAACCAATAAGCTTATCGCCAAGATACTGGTCAGCAAGGTATTGTCAGTATAAAACCACACTAGACACGACAAACCAATTGCTGGTATCGCTGCGCCTATTGCCTTCGCTCCTTTTGACTGAGTGGACTTACCCAAAAGTTGAGACACATTGACTCTTGCCAACTGGTACCAAAAGCTCAGCATCTGCGAAAGGTACAATACCACACACAAGCTGACTGCTAGCCCAATATCACGTAAGCGCCATTGTGATTGAAGGTTAGGAAACAGACCTTGTGAATACTTCATCAAGGTTCCTTCAGCCAAGGAAGACAAGGTGAACGCGAGTGCTAAAACAAATGCACAACTGACCAGGAATTGATACAGCGCCAATCGCACACTCTGCATTTGTGTCATTCCGCAGCTCAGCATGACTGCCATCCGTTGCTTTTGACTTTGGAGCATAGGTTTCAAGCTAAAATGACTAGCGATTGACCCCAGCAAAAACAAAATTACGCTGCTAAGACCAATAAAGTTCTCAACCCGAATGTATAGCCCTGCTAGCGGGTGCTGACCGCCTTTACGAGTTAGCAGATTGGCTCCCTGCCAGAGTGATGGATTCTGCTCAACTATTTCTATCTCACTGTCATTGCCACCCATCAGGTAGCGGTAGCGTGTGGTCGCCGGGCGAGGAAGCTCAACAATAGATCGGCGATTCACCATCGCCCGCATTTCGACACTGTGACCTTCAAACAAACGGTCAGGTTCAAAAAGTAAAATGCCAGACACCAATAAGGTTTCAGAGCCAAGGATTAGTTCTTCACCAACGTTCATTCCCAATGATACAAGTAAGCGTTCATCCAACCATATCTCCCCTCGGGCAGGTCCTTGAGACAAAGACTGATCTTCTCCTCCTAACTGAGAGGCAATTTGAATCTCTCCATGAATTGGGTACTGCTCATCCACGACTTTAAGCGTCGCTTCTTGCCACTTGTCTCGATGGGTGAAGGTCAAAGCAAAAATCTCACTTTCACTAACTCCACTCACCATGTTAGAAAGTGAAACTACCGACTCAATGGGCAGAGGCTGATAACCATCAATGACCGCGTCCGCACCTAACATCTCTTCGACATTTTTGGTCAAGTAACTCTGAATAGAGCTGCCGAACATGGTGGCCAAAATTAAATAAAAGCTGACAAAAAGCAGCGAAAACCAAACTAAGACCCCTTGCCGACTCATCAATTGTTGCTTGGCTTCACCAACAGATAATTGGAGTAAATTCATCACTCTTCCCCCACAACACGCAATGGTTCTGCTAGCAGCTGGTTCGCCGATAGATGCAATGATTGATTCTCAAGGCTTAAACGATAATCCGTTTTTTCCGCTAATGAGCGGTCATGAGTCACCATAATCAAGGTGGAGTTGGCTAATTTTGCCGACTCAAGCAAGAGTTCAAAAACATGTTCACTCATACTCGGGTCTAGATTGCCGGTAGGCTCGTCGGCAAATAGGATTTTAGGCTGGGTAACACAAGCTCTAGCAATAGCGACACGTTGCTGTTCGCCACCACTCAACTGCTTGATAGGTTGATGTACCCGTTTTTCTAGGCCAACTTTCGCTAGCCATTCTTTCGCGATGTTTTCAGCATCAGGCAAACTTCTCAGCTTGAGCGGTAAGGCAACATTATTTAGTACATTAAAGTCATGCAATAAATGGAATTGTTGGAACACAAAGCCACTATTTTGACGAATGTACTGATTTGATTCCGCTACTGCCACAGCGGCCTGTTTATCGAAGTATTTTACCTCACCACTTTCCGGCAGTTCGAGCCCCGCCATCAGCGATAACAGTGTGGTTTTGCCGCAACCAGACTGACCGACAATGGAATAACTCGAACCACTTAAGAGTTGGACATTAAGGTTTTTGAAAAGCTGAATATGCTCGCCATCTGGCAGGCGAAAACCGTGAGAAAGATTATTGAGTTTAAGTGCAATATCAGAGGACATGCTGGGCTCCTACTATTGAATATGCACTTATCCTCTCTTATGGCTTGTGAAGTGATTGTGAAACAGTAACTTCACAGACATTTCGCGAGTCATGATGTCCTTCATAATCTAAATTACTAGTATCTAAAAGCGGTGAGTTGGAACGCTACATAAAGCCTCTTTTATATTACGAACAACGTTTCGGGAAACGCCTAAACATGCACTAACACTATAAGATTTTCTTATGCCACTTGTGATTTTATATTGTTGGCTAATCACCAGCGTTATCTGCGAAATTAGCGACATCACCTAACTCAACCCTCAATTTAAGATGTATAACGATTATATGGAAAGTCCATTGGGGCTTATCGAGTTCAAAGCCTCTGAGATAGGCATTACACAGTTGATATTCTGTGGCACACAAACTTCGGATGTGAAAACAAATGATTTAACCAGAGAATGTCAGGCTCAATTAAAAGGTTACTTTGCAGGAGAGCTAACGCAATTTTCTTTACCACTGGATATCAGGGGAACTGAGTTTCAGAAAAAAGTCTGGCAATTGCTTAAACAGGTTGCTTATGGAACAACCGTTTCGTACATGGATATTGCTAATCGTTTAAACAACCCAAAAGCAGTTCGTGCTGTTGGGGGCGCAAATGGCAGAAACCCTGTCACACTGATCCTACCTTGCCATCGTGTCATTGGTGCTAGTGGAAAACTTACTGGCTATGCCGGAGGCACTGAGCGAAAGAAGTGGTTACTACAGCACGAAGGCGTCAATTTAAAACAAGAAAAAACCTCACAGTCCCTAGCTGATGTTATCCACCAGCGTCAGGACAAAACTCAATTCTTACAATGAAGAAAAAAATTAAATGTGGACTTCAAACAGCTACATCATCAAGACAAATCTCAATTAATTTGTAGTATCTGAAATGCTCATTCGGTCGGATAGGCTGAAGAGTTAGGATACCAAGCTATTAGAACGTCAAGCGCTGAAATCGAAAACTCGCTGGGCATCAAAGATGGAGAGAACATGACATTTTGAGAGCAATACTTCATTGTCGAGAGAATAGCTAAATCTTTATCTGGCGCTATCGAATCCGGGAATTAAAGCGGTTGAGTTGGTGGGCCACTTAAGCCTCACCGAAACTGCTAAACTCGTTTCAGGAAACATTTCGGGAATCGTGTTTATGTATGCGCGTTTAAAACACCTCGCCATTGTTTGTACTCTTCTAGTTAGCAGCTGTGTGATTGCTCAAAACAAAGCGGAAACGATTCTAACTAATGCAATCATATACGGTCACGATAACGCAGATTCAATTGCAATCTACAATGGGAAAATCACTGCAATTGGGTTGATTCAAGACTTAGAGACTCAGATTGGTCGTGATACTGAAGTTATCGACCTTGATGAAGCCTTTATCTTGCCCGGTTTTGTCGATAATCATAACCACGTATTTGAAGCGGCCTCTGAAATTGGTGGCGATTGTGAGCTCGACCCGCAAGGCTCGCTAAACGACCAAATAGCACTGCTTAGATCCTGTAGGAATTCTACTTCTGAAAATAGTTGGATCATCGGTTATGGTTTTTCCCTTGATGCCATCTACAGTAACGATAACTCCGTTACACCATTGGAAGTGATCGACCAGATATTTCCAAGGCAGCCCGTTATTTTTATGGAGCAAACTTCCCACTCAATGTGGGTGAATTCCGTTGCT
The DNA here is from genome assembly GCF_056159765.1 of Vibrio sp. ABH4_348. Classification (NCBI taxonomy): domain Bacteria; kingdom Pseudomonadati; phylum Pseudomonadota; class Gammaproteobacteria; order Vibrionales; family Vibrionaceae; genus Vibrio; species Vibrio sp. ABH4_348. Next base: position 362,149 of record NZ_JBSWVW010000002.1, read on the forward strand.
CTCGAGATCGCTGGTATTACCGTAGATTCGACGTCACCGCAGGGAGGCCGAATTTTAATAGATGAAGACAACGGAGAACTGGCTGGAATACTGCTAGATAATGCAGGCGATATCGTCATGGAGATGGCTTGGAATGCCATTCAAGACAAATCCGAACAAAGCTACCAAGGACTACTTAATGGCATCGAAGAAGCAAGCGCTCACGGTATAACCACAATTGGAGATGGCAGACTGTATTGGAAACGTGGCTGGTTAGACACTTGGAAGAAAGCGCAGCAAAACGATGAACTCATAGTTCGAGTTTCTCTACGACCATGGATTTACCCAAATGATGATATACAGGATCAGTTAAAGTATCTTGCCAGTTTTTATTCAGATGACCTTTCGCAAACCCTTATTATCAATCAGGTAAAAATGTACAGCGATGGTATTTTTATTAACGGCACAGCAAAGACTCTAGCCCCTTACTTAGACTCTTACCTAGTCAATGATCCTCGCGGTATTAACTACATCCCTCCAGACCAACTGGCTTCTTGGTTACAAGCCCTAGACGACATTGGCTATGGGGCGCACATTCATGCAATCGGCGATGGAGCGGTAAAAGAATCACTTGATGCAATTGCATTAATGCGCCAAGCATCCAGCACACGGCAATACACCCTGACCCATGTTGAATTGGTTGATCGTTCTGATGTCACTCGCTTTGCTCAACTCAATGTTACCGCTGACTTTCAGGTTGGCTCTGATTACGTTGCAAATCAGGATCACAGTTGGGCCAAAGCATTTTTGGGTGCAAGACGCGCCAAAGCAATGATGAACATTCGAGAAATGCACGACTCAGGTGCAAACATTTCTCTAAGCAGCGACTGGAATGTACACGATATAAACCCACTCGTAGGCATTGCCAACAGTCTGATTATGGATGAATCGGGGTTACCAAATATCTACGAAGCGATAGACGCTTATACAATCAACCCAGCTAAAAGCTTAGGGCTAGACCATTTAGTAGGGTCGATTGACGTTGGAAAAGCTGCCGATTTTGCAATTCTAGACAATGACATCACCAAACTTCTACCGTCCGAGATTAAAAATACGCAAGTCTTAATGACCATGTTTTTGGGTGAAATTGTCTTTGATTCCGCTGATAAATGAAAAATACAGTTCTGTCTTTAAAAAAGCCTTTTCATCGGGTTTTACAAACATTGTTATGACTATCAGACAGTTATCATAGACACTTGAACGACATAGAAACTGAATGGAGAACAACGAACAAATGATAAAGTTGTAGAGATAAATTGTTATGTTATAACATAACAATTTATCTGCTTAGTTGGCTCTCTTGATTCAAATCTTGTCTGGCTAACTAACATGTTTTGTTTTTACGCTGAGTTCGGAGAGAAGTACATCCAATGTCATCTACGCTAATTAAAAATGCCCAAATTGTTACCGATGGGACAATCACAAGTGGTGATTTAAGAATTGTTGATCAACGAATTGACAAGATCGCGCCAAGTATTGAGCCTACATTGAATGACACTGTGATTGATGCCAAAGGTAAGTATCTATTACCGGGCATGATTGACGACCAAGTCCACTTTCGCGAACCCGGCCTCACCCATAAAGGTAACATCGCATCGGAGTCTAGAGCTGCCGTTGCAGGCGGTATTACGAGCTTTATGGAAATGCCTAATGTCAGTCCAGCCACGACCACTATCGAAGCGTTAGAAAAGAAGTTTGATATCGCGGCGGCCTCTTCTTTGGGGAACTACTCCTTCTACCTAGGTGCAACCGAAGACAACTTGGATGAAATCAAAAAGCTAGACCCCCGTAAACACTGTGGTGTGAAAGTATTCATGGGTGCATCAACTGGTGACCTTTTGGTTGAACACCCAGAAGCGCTGGACGCTATTTTCCGTGATGCACCCACGCTCATTGTGACACACTGTGAAAGCGGTGAAGTGTTAGCAGAAAACAAGCGTAAATTAGCTGAACAAAAAGAAGAGTTCACTATTGAAGACCACCCGGTGTTGCGCGACGCCGAAGCCTGCTACGCCTCATCTTCATACGCGGTTAACCTTGCCAAAAAATACGGCTCGAACCTTCATGTTTTGCACATTACCACCGCAAAGGAACTGGATTTATTCGAAAAAGGGCCAATAAAGGGCAAAAACATTACCGCAGAAGCTTGTGTTCATCATTTGTGGTTCACAAACGAAGACTATGCAGCCAAGGGCAACTTGATCAAATGTAACCCTGCCGTGAAATACCCTAGCGACCGCGAGGCACTGCTAAATGCATTACAAACGGGTCAAATTGACATTATTGCAACCGACCACGCACCGCATACTTGGGAAGAAAAGCAAGTCGCCTACCCGCAGGCACCTGCTGGCCTGCCGCTAGTTCAACATGCCTTATTGACTCTGATTGACCATGTTAATAATGGAACATTAACGCTTCCACAAGTAGTCGAAAAGGTGTCTCATAACCCAGCTATCCGATACGCTATTGAAGATAGAGGGTATATTCGAGAAGGTTACTACGCCGATTTAGTACTCGTTGATCGCGATAGCTCAACACCGGTAAAACACGATAACACCTTGTACCACTGTAACTGGACTCCGTTTGACGGCCATGAATTTACCTCCGAGATTCACAGTACCTGGGTGAATGGGCAACTCGTCTTTACTGACGGCTCGATTATTGAGAACGAAAAAGCGGCAATGCGTCTGGCATTCAAACGCTAAGATCAGTCAATCTCTCGTCACAGAGTGATTTAATCAGCAGAAGTTACCGTAGAAAAAGTGCTTGAGCCTGAAGAAAAGCTTGGGCAAATGGATACTTACTGCGATTGTGACAACCACACAGGAAGAGCATAGGATAAGCAATTGTTTAAAATAGAAAAAGTTGTGCGTTCAGTGCCGACCAATATTATCACCGGGTTTCTCGGTGTTGGTAAAACGTCCGCAATTTTGAACCTGATGAAGCACAAACCAGATAACGAGCGCTGGGCAGTGTTGGTCAATGAATTTGGCGAAATTGGTGTAGATGGCGCGCTGGTTAGCGGCCAAACTGATGAACAAGAAGTCTTTATTCGCGAAGTTCCCGGTGGCTGCATGTGCTGCGCCGCTGGTTTACCAATGCAAATTGCCCTTAATCAGTTGCTGCAGGAAGCAAAACCAGATCGCTTACTCATCGAACCGACTGGTCTCGGTCACCCTCGCGAGGTTCTAGAAATTCTTAAGTCGGATAATTACAAGGGTGTTTTGGTCCTGCAAAAGACGTTAACTTTGGTTGATCCTCGTAAATTGTCTGATCGCAATTACACAGATCACCCAACGTTTAACCAACAAATCGCCATTGCCGATACCATTATAGGAAACAAAATTGATTTGTATGGCGACGATGAACGTCAAACACTGCGCGACTATACCCAAAAAATTAACGGACCCGACGCTCGAATTATATTCGCTCAAGACGGTCAGTTCGATACCAATGAACTAAATGGCGAGACACGGGCTAACTCCAGGAACTACCATCACCATCCTCATGACCATGAGACTAGGCCCTTGGCCTCTGAATTGGAGATTCCAGAATCTGGTTACCTCAAAGCGACCAATCAAGGCGAGGGTTATCAAAGTGTGGGATGGCGATTTGCTCCAAACAAAATTTTCGACAGACAGCGTTTATTTGACGTGTTGATTACGTTGCGACCTGAACGTTTAAAGGCTGTCTTCATTACTGATGATGGTATTTACGGGTTTAACTACACCGCAGATGGTATGACAGTGGCAGAACTTGACGATGCAATCGAAAGTCGCATAGAACTCATCGCACCCACTGTGGAAGAAAGTCTAGAGCAGCGTTTCCTTGCTTGTCTGCAATAAAGAGTAGATATAAAAAACCTTCAAATTTGGCTAGCTTTTCAGCTAGCCAAATTTTTTATAAGAACAAGAAACTAAACTTTCACTTCAATTTTTTCAGCTAAAGCCATCGCCATATTCGCGGCACTGTAAGCACTTTCATTGATGAAATGCGGGTACACTGTTTTTTCACTTTGCCAACTAATGGTTTCACCTGAAAGCGTTAAAAACATCGGATCGCCTTTGGAAAGCGGTAAATAATCTCGATCGCAGAGGTCTGGGTGAACAAGGGCTGATCGCATTCCTTTATCGTCCATCGGAAAAGGTACCTCTGACGTTAGCAAATAAGCGCTGTATGAATCGGTGCCGAACGAATTACCTTGGTTTACCATATCGACATAGTCTAATACTAGAGTCATAAGGCGCTTCATCAAATCAAGAGTTTCGTGGGTTAATACACCATGCGCGTGTGATCCAATTTCGAGCATCACTCCGTATTCACTCATGGTGCAAAGATAAGGGTGCTCTTGCCAACTTTTTTCATCTTCAAATAAGATATTTGCTTCAGGCATGTGCTGTTTAACAAAAGCACCCATTTTTTCATAATAAGGCGAGCGTGAAACTAGGATAAGGGTCGCACCCATGTTGCTGGTGGTGTTGTGCATATCAATCACTAGCTGGTTAGGTGTACTGCCATACTTCTGTTTTAAGTCCTCCGCAAGTTTGTATTCTTTTGTTGCTTTACTTTCATCACTTGGGTCTACTGCAAAACTTCGGTTTAAATCTTGATCAACGAACCGCACTCTGGCATCTATGGCCGCTTGATTTGCTAAGATTGCTCGTGTGTCAAATGAAGCACGATCCGCATTGTAAATGCCTTCGTTGATCAGGTGATTCAGGTAAATACCAGTTAGCTCATTTCCATGTGTGCCAGCAACAATTAGAACCTTGTCAATTTTGTCCATAGCCATCAATATTCCATTATTTTTATCATAACGATTTGCAATATTTTGTTATGTTATAACATAACTATTCAGTGCTATAGCTTTAAATTAATGAAGTATCAAAAACGCGTTTTAACACTCACCGCCATCATTACTTTAACGATTGCCTTTTTGTTGCCTGTAAACAATGAAGCGCAAGAACCTAACACCAAACGCGTTTCAGTCGAAATACCTGATCACTCTGAAAAAGAAAAACCAACTTTTACCAATACTCTAGAGCAAAGCGCATCAGATTCTGAAGATCAAAAGGTCGCTGAGCTTGATACGGTTGTTGAACATCAAGCCGAAATAAAAAAAACCGATTATGTTGTCAAAGTCGGTGACACGTTGAGCAAAATATTCTCTGACAAACAGATTCCTTATCGTATTTTGCATCAAATCATGGAGTCTGACGAAAACCACCTCAAACTCGATATGATTAAACCTGGAGATCATCTGGAATTCGCTTTTATCAATCATGAGTTACAAGAGCTCGTCTTTCACGAAAGTTTGGTGGAACGATCCATTTACCGTAAGGAGGCAGATGAAGGCTTTTCCTACCGATTTGAAGAACAAGATGGCAGATGGGAAGAGCGAGTTTTTACCGGAACCATTGACGGAAGCTTCTCTCATTCTGCCCATAAGCTTGGGCTGTCATCTAATCAAATTGGAAACATTACTCAGCTGCTAAGTGCCAAAGTGAACTTCTCGAAGCACTTACGCGCAGGCGATGAGTTTTCAGTATTGATCAACCAACAGTACCTTGGGACACATCTAACCGGCAACAGTGAAATTCGAGGTATTTCGTTGTCACTTCGAGGAAGAGATGTGGAAGCCTTTTTAGCGCCCGACGGACGATTTTATGACAGAGACGGCGAGAGTTTAGAACAAGCTTTCAATCGTTATCCAATCGACGAAAAGTACCGACGGGTTACTTCACATTTTAATCCTCGTCGTAAACACCCAGTGACTGGTCGAATAAGACCTCACAATGGAACTGACTTCGCGACCCCTGTAGGCGCGCCAATTTATTCCACCGGTGACGGGCGTGTGACCGCGGTTAAAACACATCGTTACGCTGGCAAGTACATTGTTATTGAGCACAATGGTGTCTATAAAACCCGCTATCTTCACCTACACAAAAGCTTGGTGAAAAAGGGGCAGCGCGTGAAACGAGGACAAAAGATCGCGCTGGCCGGAGCGACCGGGCGTTTGACAGGCCCGCATTTGCATTTTGAGGTTTTGGTACGAAATAAACCGGTCGACCCACTGAAAGTAAAAATTCCACTCGCTAAGTCTATTTCCAAACAAGACAAGCAAGCGCTTACGGCTCGGATTTCAGAATTTGATGAAAAGGTCGCACTGGAAATGAATGCATCAAATCAAACGAAAACAAACACCTCAGAGGATAAAACTTAGCATCTGCATGGTCCAAGAGCTGTAATCTAAAGAAACCGAGAGTTTTCACTCTCGGTACTGCAGCTCTTTCATTTCTTTTAGTGCTTTCACCTCAGCACAGTATTCCGCTGTAGGGCGAGCCAGCAAGCGGGCCACCCCAATCGGCTCCTCAGACTCTAAACAGTACCCATAGGTTCCAGCCTTGATTCTGGATAGAGATTCTCGAATCTTAGGCAATAGTTTCTGCTCTCTTTCAACAATACGAATTGAAAGCGCACTCTGCTCTTCAAACGAGGCACGATCTTGCTCATCATTAAGCTCAATCGGGTTTTCCATCACCTTACGTGCTTCTTCAATCCGCTCACACGTGGTGTCATACAAGTCTTCCAAGCGTTGCTGAAAGAAATCTAACTGTGCCTGATTCATGTAATCCTCTTCAGGCGCGTCGATCATCGCTTGTTCTATTTCGGTAATCATTTCAAACCTCCAACTCACCTTCGGTCAAAGAAGGCTGTATCAAAACTCTGTTAAAGGACTTGGTACGATGAACCGGCTTTTGAAGTTCAACGCACCAACTTTTAACATCAACAAAGCGAGTTATTGACCCCAGTCTGGAAATGGATCGTCAAGTGAACGCCAATATTCCGTTCCTCGACTAGCCTCTTCTTCACTCAACAAACATTCATCTAATGCTTGTGTCAGTCTGACTTGGTCCAGCCCTTGGCCAATGAATACTAATTCCTGACGTCTATCGCCATATGGCTCACACCACTGCCTTTCAATGGACTCTAGGTACGTTGAGTCAGTCGGCCACTGTTCTTTGGGCACAGCTTGCCAGAACATACCCGCGACACCATGCCGGGCGATACCGCCAGCTTGGCTCCAATGTCCAACAAAATCTGGTCGAGTCGACAGCCAAAAATAGCCTTTTGAACGGATTAACTTTCCGAATTGGGAGGTATTGTGAAGAAACTCAAAAAACTTAGCCGGATGGAATGGACGGCGAGCGAGATAATTGAAACTGGATATACCGTATTCTTCTGTTTCCGGTACGTGCTCTCCTCGCATCTCTTTCAACCATCCTGGTGATTGCTGCGCTTTTTCAAAATCAAAAAGACGCGTATCCAGTATGTTTTCAAGATTGACTTTGCCTTCGGCAATTGGAATTACTTGAGCCCCTGTATTCAACGTTTTCAATATTGCTGTCAAACGCTCAATATCGTCACTTGTCGCCAAATCAGTTTTACTGATCAAGATTACGTCGGCAAACTCAACTTGGTCTATTAGCAAATCGGAAACACTGCGCTCATCTTCCTCACCGAGTGATTCACCCGTGTCCTGAAGATCTTTGGCCTCATCATAGTCTTTTAGAAAATTAACGGCATCGACCACAGTCACCATGGTATCGAGCCTAGCGATATCAGACAGCGAGACACCACTTTCATCTGCAAAGGTAAACGTCTCGGCAACTGGCAGCGGCTCTGAAATACCAGTTGACTCGATGACTAAGTAATCAAATCTGCCTTCGTTGGCTAGCTTAGTGACCTCATCCAGCAAATCTTCTCGCAACGTACAGCAAATACAGCCGTTGCTCATTTCTACCAGTTTTTCTTCACTTCGATTGAGAGAAACTTCATTTTGGACAATCGCCGCGTCTATGTTGATTTCACTCATGTCGTTAACAATAACGGCGACTTTTCGATCTTCACGGTTGTTTAAGATATGACTTAACACCGTAGTTTTCCCAGCTCCTAAAAACCCTGAAAGGACGGTAACTGGCAATTTTTTTGTATTTATATTGATGCTCATAATGCTTCTACACGTTAGTATGTTATAACGTAACAGTTAGTGTAGCTGAGCATTGTAATTTGTTTAGCGAAAAATTGTTAACGAATTAGCTAAGACGAAACTAAACGCACCCCTCTCTTATTTGGGTTCTGTAATTCTGGTTATAGCTGTTCCCAGAGTTTGCTGGCAACAGGTCCCAGCATGGCGTGCTTGGTCTTAATAACATGGTATTCAAGTTGTTCTGCTACCGGAAAGTCTTCGATTTGCAAAGCCACCAGCTGTCCTAATTCCAACGCCTTTTCTACTTTGTGTTTAGGTAAAGTTCCCCAACCCAGCCCCTGTTCAATGAGTAATTTTTTGCTCTCGAAGCTATTCACTCGCCAAGTCCGTTGTCCTTCTTGCACGCCAATATTGGTACCCTGAGTTAACTGACCTGAATCGCTAACCAGTATTTGATATTGGTTACTAAGATCAGCAATCGAGGACAAAGACCCAACGCCTGCGACAAACCCAGGACTTGCTACATTAACAAAACCACCTTGGTACAAGAGTTTAGATTCCACTTTACCTACTGCGAAAAGGTTTGCGACGATTGGACTAATGGCAAGATCCACTTCATTCGCCATCAATTTAGAAATTGCACCGGATAAATACTCTTGCTGTAAACTGATCTGGCAGTTGGGGTGCGCTTGCTGGAGCATTTGAAGCGGCTCAACCATACGCTCCAGGTTGTAAGACGCTTCGATTGCCACTCGGATGATCGATTCTTCTCCATTTTGCAATACGCTTGCGACGTGTTTTATACCTGCGGCTTGGTCTAGCAACTGTTTTGCTAACTCAACAATTCTTTCGCCAGACTCGGACACCTGAATCCGATAACCAGAGCGATCAAACAAAGCAAATCCAAATTCATTTTCCAGTTTTTTCATTGCATTAGTCACTGCGGGTTGCGTTTTGTGCAATGCGTCAGCAGCCAGCCTTATCGACTTCTTCTCCGCCACAGTGACTAACATTTTGTATTGTTCTAACGACGCCATGATTACAAATATTTATCAATTTGATTAATTTCAATAATTATTATTTATACCCATTCATAGGTAAAGTCTGACTTCAAGAAATTCGAAATGGCTACAAACAAGGGAAATCATGAAGATATTGAGAACATTAGGCTATTGGTTGCCAATCGTTTTGTTGGCGTTACCGATGATCATCGCAGGTGGTGCAAAGTTAGCAGGGGTACCAGAACTGCACAAAAGCTTTGAGGCCATGGGTTTGCCAATTTGGTTTGGGTATTTGATTGGTGTCGCCGAGCTCATCGCAGGTATTTTGCTTTTTATCAAAGGCTACCGAGCGTTTGCCGCGCTGGCACTCACGCCGATAATGACGGGGGCCATATACTTCCACATCGTGTACGCGGTCCCGTCATTCATACCAGCACTCATCTTTTTGTTGCTGGCAGCTTACTTGGCGTATCGTAGCCGACCGGATGCCAAATGGTTAGCAAACCAGGCGGTTCAATCATAGAGGTTACTGGTGTGGGGCTAAGCTAGAAAGCCCCACTCTTTAGCTTCTTTACAGGATACTCATTCACAAAGTTCTTACTGGCAGAGCTCTAACAACACTGTTTTACTCTGCGCACACGTTTTTTCGCCGTTTCCGCTCATCGCAGTTGAAACAATCGCTCCTTCTTTGAGCAAAACCATTGCATTAATCAACGTCTGATTTTTTGAAGACGACTTTGCACTGATCAGGTCTGCGACTTCTTGTTTGTGTGATTGGCAAAACTGCGCGATTGCGCTTTGGCCATCGGCAAATTCCGCTCTAGTATTAATGAAAAAACAACCTCGAAACGGACCTAGCTGAGTTGAACGTCCTTCAAACCAATCGGCCAAGCCATCAAACAAGCTCTCTATGATTTGGCGGTCGGTGGTTGCCTTTTCCAATACAGATTCGAGCCATGTTATAAACACTTGGTGTCGTTGCTGCAAAGCTGCGATGACTAAAGCTTCTTTGCTTTCAAAGTGATTATAAAGCGTGCGCTTTGCCACCCCAGAGGTTTGCAGCACCTCGTTAATTCCAACTGCATTGATACCTTGCCGATAAAAAAGTTCAAGCGCCGTATCAACCAGAAGCTGTCTCTTAACGCTCATGTTTTTTTCCTTACTGGGCATATATTAGTTCTTCACTAGTTTGACATGGGTAGACAAATCTGTCTAACACAACCCTAATGCTCAACTGGAAACATAATGTTGAATCTGGATATCTCGACTCGCCCGATTAGACGAACAGCCCGCTATACCTCTTGTTTAATTTTTTGAAGCTCCTTTTCGACATAACTATAGGCGATACCCGTGACCTGCTGCTCTCTGGATAAACGTCCAAACGATATGTCGATTTTGTCTTTGGGGTCATCACTTGGAAACGGCATTTGATTGACCTCACTTCGAACGGTAGCAGACCATGCTTCTCCCAGCTCGCGCACTTTGCCGTACACCACAACCTTGTCTAGATCCATCACACTCAGACAATTGCAAAGTGCCAGTGCAGTGTAACGTGCGCCCTGACGCACAATATCGAGGGCTCGACTGTCGTTGATTTTAACCGCAGAATATAAATCCGTGGTATTGAGGTTGTCCGCCATCCAATCTTGCTCTAATGAAGAGGTTGCGGTGTACTTTTCCAAACACCCAAGACGACCGCAACCGCAAGGTTTGCCATTCATTTCAACTGTCGTGTGGCCGATTTGCCCTGCTGCAAATCTGGCACCTTTATACACCCGCTTATCCAGCAACAAAGCCGCGCCAACACCGTAGTCCACGTTGAGCAACATAAAATCTTGCTTTTGCTCTCCTAACCACAACTCCGCCAACGCCAGCATCACACAATCATTATCGACTAACACAGGTAACTCTAGCCGCTGCTCCAGCAGATACTTAAGCTCAATACGACTTTTGAAGCTGGCTTGAGGCATATGTAAAGACACCCCCGTATCGGCATCAACTTGTCCATGAACCGCTATCGACAGTTGGAACTTTTGCATACCAGATTGTTGGCGGTGCGCTTTCACTTGCGCAACAATGCAATCAATAAACTCATCTGCATTATTCGGCGCAATCACGGTCGCGTTATAAGAAGCTACCACGTCCAACGCGGCATCTAATCTGACCGATTCGATCAAGGTTGGACTAATGCACATCGCAATCGTTGAACCTCTTTGTCGATTGAGTCGAAACACGCCATCACTTCGTCCTCTCCCCTGACGTTTGATGTCAGATTTCTCTATCCAACCATGGCTATTTAAATGCGCCATTATTTGACTGGTGGCTGGCAGGGTGAGCTGCAATTTTTTCGATAAGTCTGACTTGGTCATCTGCTTGTTCTGAAAAAAATACTGCATCGCTAAACTGCGGTTATGCATCGCCACACGTTGGTTATTTAGCCCCAAAACATCCATTACTTAACTCATCTAACAATTGACCGCGACGTCACCGAGATTAAAGCCAAAACAGAGCGAATAAAATGGACAAAATCGAGTTACGTATTAAACAAGGTTAAATGAATATGTTGACGCAACGCACGTCGAGCGCTGTCACAGTGACCAAAGAAACCGTGTCTTTTCCGACGTACCAACTGGGCGACGATGACACGAGTCCACTTTTTTTGGAAAAACGCGTTTACCAAGGCTCTTCTGGGTCTGTTTACCCCTATGGGGTTCGAGACACCTTTACCGGAGAAAAGGTCGAGGTCTCTTATCAGGGTATCTGGTTAGAAAACGATTATTTAAAAATCCTTATCCTTCCAGAGCTTGGTGGACGAGTGCACCGAGCCTACGACAAGGTTAAACAGCGAGATTTTGTCTACTACAACCGAGTCGTTAAACCGGCGTTAGTGGGTTTGATTGGTCCATGGATCTCTGGTGGTATCGAGTTTAACTGGCCACAACACCATCGTCCGACCACCTTAAAGCCTGTTGATGTGAATATTCAATCTCACGACTCAGGAGCCAAAACCGTTTGGGTTGGCGAAGTAGAGGCTATGCGTGGCTTGCAAGTCACAACGGGTTTTACCCTGTACCCTGATGCTGCACTTCTAGAGATTAATGGCAAAATTTATAACGGCAACAACACGCCCAGACATTTTCTATGGTGGGCCAATCCTGCAGTCAAAGCAGGCGATGGGCATCAAAGCATATTCCCACCAGATGTGACTGCCGTTTATGATCACGGCAAGCGCGATGTGAGTGCCTTTCCCATTGCCAACGGCACCTATTACAAAGTGGATTACTCTGCAGGCGTGGATATTGCGCGTTACAAAAATGTACCGGTGCCCACCTCTTATATGGCGGTCAATTCACACTATGATTTTGTTGGCGCGTATTGCCACGAGGAGCAAGGTGGCCTATTGCATGTTGCCAATCACCATATTGCACCGGGCAAAAAACAATGGACCTGGGGACACGGTGAGTTTGGCCAAGCATGGGACAAACAACTAACCGATCAAGATGGCCCCTACGTCGAATTAATGACAGGTGTGTTCACAGACAACCAACCGGACTTTACCTGGATTGATTCGGGAGAAGAAAAGCAGTTTCGCCAAAATTTCATGCCATACCACACTCTTGGTACGGTTCATAACGCCAGCACGTCACTTGCGCTCAAAGCAGAGCGGGGCGAACAAGGCTTGAATCTGGCCGTGTATGCGGTGAGAAGCATTGAGGGAACACTTGAACTGAAACAAAGCGGCGCTGTTGTTTTTTCGAGTCCAATTTCATTGTCACCAAGTGAAGTGTGGCAACACAGCCTAGCGGAGTTTGATAGCGCTTTGTTTGAAGTGGATATTGTAGACAAAAACAATTTGCCTATGCTGAGCTATGCCGAAGCGCAAAGCAAAGAAGTGCCGCTCCCCGATCCCGCTGAAGCCCCAGAAGAAGCGCACCTCTTAGATTCACCCGATCAAGCCTATTTTATCGGACAGCATTTGGAACAATACAAACACGCCAACGTGAGTCCAAGAGTTTACTACCAACGCGGCATCGAGCTCGATGAGAATCACTACTTGTGCCGCTTGGCATTGGCGCAGCTTGATTACAACACAACGGATTACCACAGTGCCGACCTACATTTGGACGCTGCGCTGCAACGGGCACATCAATGGAATAAAAACCCTCAATGTGGCAAAGCCAGTTTGTTAAAAGGGCACATTGCTTTGGCCAATGAGCACTACCCTCTAGCCGAAGCGCACTATTTTAAAGCGACGTGGAGTGGAAATTGTCGAGATTCTGCTTGGTTTGGGTTAGCCAAGCTAGCATTGATTAATCAAGATGCCGAGCAAGCGCTTGAGCACGCACAAATGGGGTTGTCGTTCAACGGTCGTCATTATGACGGCATTGCGCTCAACATGTTGGCGTTAATTGAAACCAAGCAATTAGAAAAAGCCAGGGCATGGGCTGATTTGATGCTCAAATCCCACCCATTGCACTACCAACTGCACTTTTTATCTGCGTTTATCGGTTCGCCGAACACAGATTTAGCGTCTCTTCTCGGTCAGAAAAACGATACCATTGCCTTTTTATGCGCCTGGCTATACGAGTTGAAACGCCCTAGCTTGCTTCAATACTTAATTGATCACACCTCGACACGTCACCCATTTGTCGATTTGTATCAAGCTGCCATCAGTGACACTCCAGAATATTGGGTTGCGCAAGCGCAGCAAAACTTTGCCAAACACGTGCGATTTGCCAATACCAACAGCGAAGTGGCCGTTTTACACAAACTCTCTGGGTATGATTTTTGTGATTATTTGCTTGGTTGCTTCTATTACCATCACAAAAACATTTCGCCTGCCGTTCAGTTGTGGCAATCGGTCACCTCACGCACACCAGATTACAGTCCCGCTTGGCGAGTACTGGCCATTGCTCATCACAATCATTTGTCTGCTCCAGATCAAGCCAAATTTTGTATGGAACGAGCCCTAGAGCTGGACGATAACAACGCCCGACTATTGATGGAAAGCGATCAGCTCGCCAAAGCTCAACAAGAATCAGTAGCGGTCCGATTTAATCGACTGCAATCGCGATTGGATTTAGTCGAACAACGCGATGATTTAATGGCAGAATATCTGATTCTCGCCAATCAAAATCAAGCCACTGACCACGCTCTGACGATTTTTGATACGCGCCAGTTTCATCCTTGGGAAGGGGGCGAAGGCGTCGTCACCAAGCAGTACATCAACAGCAAAGTCCGAGTTGCTTTAGTTGCATTCAAAAAAAACCGAATTGACCAAGCCATCGTCCAATTTGAGAGCGCGTTGGTCTATCCCGACAACTTGGCGGAAGGGCGACTGATAGGCCAAACCGACAACGATGTTCATCTTCTGCTGGCGATTTGCTTTGCACACCTTGGCAAAACCGCGGAATCACAGCGCCATTTGCAACTCGCGACTGAAGGTGATGGTTCGCTATCACACGCGCGCTACTATAACGACCAACCTGTCGACTATTTGTTTTATCAAGCGCTGGCATGGCGAGCGCTGGGCAATCCAGCCAAAGCCAATCAGCTATTCGAAGATATGCACAACTGGGCGCAGAACTTGGCATCACAACCTGAACAAAGCGACTTTTTTGCAGTGTCTTTGCCTCAGTTGGTTAGCTTTCATCAAGATGAACATCGAGCAACTCAGTGCCACGAGCTCTACCTCGAATGTCTGGCACTCGCTGGATTAGGCGACCCTCGTTGGCAACAAAAAGCTAAGCAGTTGCGCTCGTTAGAACCGAGTTATCACGCGGTTTATTTACTCGAGGAGATTATCCACTCAGGAATTCTGACTCAGCCCATAGTAAGCAAATCATCTTTTTTATCGCCTGCCGTCTTAGGTTAATTTTTAAGGAATATTCATGACAACCCAATCTTTGACCAGTTTTTTCACCTGTGATCCGGAAAAACCGCAACAACGATTCTCCATTGCCGGCTTCTACCCTGAGCCAGCAAGCCCTCGTCAAGTTTTTAACTTTGGTACTGGATGGCGCTTTTTTAAAGGTTCTTTTGCCGACGCCCACAAACCAGAGATTGAAGACAGTGAGTGGCAGCTCGTGTGCACGCCACATGCCATTGAGTACTTACCTGAAGATGCAAGCGGCACCGTCGCTTACCTGGGCGAAGTCTGGTATCGAAAGCACTTCGACGTACCCGAAACCTTCTCAGACCAAAAAGTATTTATTAATTTTGAAGCGGTCCAAGGCAAATCCAAAGTTTGGATAAACGGCGCGTTGGTCAAAATCAATCGTGAAGGGTTTACTGGCTTTGTTATTGACGTCACTGAGTATCTAAATGTTGGTGGCCGCAACCTTATCGCGGTACTAGCGGATAACAGTGATGATCCTACTTACCCACCGGGTAAACCGCATGCTGAGGTCGATTCGGCGTACGTTGGTGGCATCTATCGCGACGTATGGCTATACACCACTCCGAATCTATACATCACCAATAGCCAAGCGGTGGATCATGTTGCGGGCGGTGGCGTTTACGTTTACAGCCAGAATGTTAGCCAGCACTCTGCGGAGGTCATGGTCAAGGTTCATGTGAACAATACGACACAAAGTGACCATAACATCACCGTGCGCAGTGAATTACTAACGATGGATGGCGAGCAAGCTTCGTCAACCAATCAACTAAATTTTATTTTGGCGAAAACTGACCAACACATTGAACTGCAACACTCGGTCACCTCACCACGACTGTGGCATCCCGATCAACCAAACTTGTACTGGTTGAAGCTGGAAGTTCGTGATCAGGAGGACCAAGTTGTTGATTCGATCAAAATAAGAATCGGCATTCGTTCAATTGAAATGAGAGGCGCAGAAGGCTTGTATCTAAACGGAGAACCCTTTGGTGAGCCTTTATTGGGTGTGAATCGTCACCAATTCCACGCTTATGTGGGTATGGCGATGACAAACAACATGCACTATCGCGATGCTCAGCTGATCAGAAATTCCGGCTCTCGTGTGGTTCGCACCGCTCATTACCCACAAGACCCTGCATTTATGGATGCCTGTGATGAACTAGGTATTCTTCTGCTTGTGCCAACCATCGGCTGGCAGTTCTGGCACGACTCTCCAGAGTTTGCCGAACAACACATCGCAAACATACGAAATCTGATTCGTCGCGACAGAAACCATCCTAGCGTCATGAGTTATGAACCTGCGCTTAACGAAACCTATTTACCAACGGAACATACTATTCGCATATACGACGTATGTCATGAAGAGCATCCTTATACCTGTCCAAACGTGCCGGCGGACAGCTACATCGAGGATCACCAGTACTCCGACATCATCTATGCCCACCCCAATCAAATGAAAGGCGGTGAGCAACCCGATGGAAGGCTGATTTTTGATCAATTCCCCGATAAGAGCAGTTTCACTCGAGAGTGGGGTGACAACTGTGACGATTGGAATGCACAAAACTCGAGCAGTCGAGTACATAGGTCATGGGGCGAACAGCCTCAGATAGTACAAGCCAATCACTATGCCGTAGGCTCAGGCTCACCTGAGCATATGTACACCACCAATCTTGATGTGCTCAACAAGACACCCGCGCAGCATGTTGGCGGCACCCTGTGGCATTGCTTTGACCACGATCGTGGCTACCACCCTGACCAGTTTTGGGGCGGTATTATGGACGCATTTAGACAACCCAAATACAGCTACGGCATGTTCTGCGCACAGCGTGACCCGAAGGTGGATTTGTACAACGCGGAAAGCGGTTATCACATTGAGATTCTTCATGAACTCACCCCGTTTTCTGGTCCAGATATTACAATCTACGCCAACGTTGATGCCGTTCGAGCTACGCTCTTTGGTAAACCACTCGGCACGATCGCTGTGAAAAACGACCAACCCGGAATTCGCTTTAAACCCGCCGTCTTCAAAAACGTCTATGACTATATGGACCTAAAAACCATGCATCGTGAAGACAAGCACGAAGACGCGTATTTGTTGGTAGAAGGTTTAGTTAACGGCGAAGTGGTGTGCCAAGAGAAGAAGTACTCTTCATTGCGCCCGACTCGTCTTAAACTGGAAGTGGCGCCCCATAGCCAAGCGCTTGTCGCCGATGGCTCTGATACTCTCACCATTATTGCCAGTGTGGTAGATGAGCAAGGCACCGTTAAGCGTTTGGCTCGCAACCAAATTCACTTTACTGTTACCGGGGAGGCGCACTTAGTGGGAGACTCAGAAAACTTTGCCAATCCAAGAGCGGTTGAATGGGGCACTGCGCCCGTCTTGATTCGAGCCACGCAGAAGGCCGCTCCAATCCGCGTCTACGCACGACCAGCGTTCGAAGGCCCTCATTCATTATTGCCTGCGGAGCTAACGCTTACATCGGTAGAAAGTGGAATCCCTGAACTCGCCGCTGAGCACACTGCGCATTTAATTAATGAGCAAAACGATCAAGCTGTGTCCAAGCTGTTCCAATCGGAAATCACTCAGCGACTGGCACAAAATGACTATTTACGACTCAAGTTACGCGGAGTAGAAATACAGCAAACCGAGTGCGGTGAAACTGAGCAATAATACTAACAAACTGACAACTTTACCTTTAATTTCACAGGGTTTGATAACCAACCAAAGCGCATCTCAGGATGCGCTTTTTAATGATCCTTGTTGACATGTATACCGATCTGTCTACCATAACAAATCAAGTAGACAGATCGGTATGCTTTCAAAGAGGATTGACATGAATAAAAAAACTTTAGTCACTAGCTTACTTGCTGGTTTTGGCGGTGCTTTAGGCATCGGATTATTGGCTTTTCTAGAACAGGAGTTTACAGGTATCACGGTAATCATGGCGCCATTGGGTGCAACCGCCGTATTAGTATTTGCCTTGCCCAGTAGCCCTTTGGCACAACCCAGAAATGTGATTGTTGGCCATCTGCTCACTGCAACTGTTGGAGTGCTGTTTGTCGAATTCACCGACGTGAACGCATTAACATTGGCGCTCGCTTCCGGGATAGCCATTGCCGCTATGCTGCTGACCAACACGACCCACCCACCCGCTGGTGCCAATCCAATTTTGGTTATGACAACCAGCCAAAGTTGGATGTTTCTAGTGAGTCCCGTGTTGCTCGGAGCGTGTCTTATCGTTGCGGTCGCGCTTACCTACAAGTACGTCGTCGTAAAGATTTTGAGCGAAGAAAAAGGTCCAAAATAGTAGCGGGGCGAATATGAAATGGATTCACTTTCAACATGTAATTATTTCATGTGATAAGCAGTGACAATTTAAACAATAATGGTGTCTCAATAACTTACTAATCATTCAGGGTGGGATGCGATAGATAGTCGCTTTTCTGGTATACTCCCACGCCGAACTAATTAGGACGATGATTTAATCGTAAAACGACCGAATATGCTGCTGCAATTGGACAATCTCGCCGCAAAAGCCACACATGGATGGCAAGCACTCAATAACGCTTCTTTTGATGTAAGCAGTGAAGAGTGTGTTGCGGTTATTGGACCAAATGGCAGTGGTAAATCGAGTCTGCTAAAAGCGATCACTGGCGAGTACCAATCGACTGCTGGCTCTCTGCTCATCGACGGGCAACCCGTTCATTCGCTAAACCCAACCGACAAAGCCAAACTGATTGCGGTGGTTGCGCAAAACGATCACGTTGATCACAGGTTAACGGTCAAAGAGTACGTCAGCCTAGGACGCGTGCCACATACGTTTTCATACAGTGAAAAAGAGCACAATCAGATTGTTGCAGCAGCAATAGCCGATGTCGACTTAACTGCCAAGATTAGCCGCAATATGGGCTCACTCTCTGGTGGCGAACAACAACGCGCTCATATCGCCAGAGCATTTGCGCAGCAACCAAAATTGTTGCTTCTAGATGAGCCTACAAATCACCTTGATCCATTAGCACGCATCGAGATTTTGGAACTGATCAAAAGTAAAAAGATCGCCTCAATCGCGGTATTGCATGATCTACCATTGGTCTCACCTTTTGCGGATAAAGTTGTCCTGATGTCTGACAGAACCATGATTCGTTGTGGTACGCCGCAAGAAGTGCTCAATGATCAGTATATTACCCCTATTTTTGGTTTGAGCGTGTTAACGTTCGACCATCCCAAGCAAGGCGCCTCTATTCATCATTTTGAGGCAGCCAGTTAGTCACCTTCATCGTAAAAATAACAACAGGAATCCAACCATGAAATGGACTTTAGCTTTATCGCTACTAGTACCTGCTTTTGCGGCTAATGCTGCAGCCACACAGTACCCAGTTACTGTAGATAACTGTGGTGTGCCACTAACCTTTAATGAGCGTCCAAGTCGCGTTGTAGTTCACGACATCAACATGGCAGAAATGGCGTTTGCTCTAGGCCTTCAAGAAGACATGGTCGGGGTAACGGGCATTACTGGTTGGTACAAGATGTCGCCTGAGTTCAAAACTAAGCTAGGTTCGATTCCTGAACTGGCACCAAAATACGCCACATTAGAAAACCTGCTTGTTGCTAAACCTGATTTTTTCTTCGCGGGTTGGAACTACGGTATGAAAGTTGGTGGTGAAGTAACGCCAGCAACGTTAAAGCCTTACGGCGTGAACACACTTATCCTTACTGAAAGTTGTGTACACACTGCAAAAGAGAAAAAACCTGCTTCAATGGAGCTACTGTACGGAGACATTCAGAAACTGGGTGTGATTTTCGATAAGCAGGACAAAGCAAACGCGCTAGTCACAGAGTGGAAAGAAAAAATGGCTGCGCTGCCTAAGCCAGAAGCGGGAGCAAAAGCACCTCGTGTGTTCCTGTATGATTCTGGTGAAGACAAACCATTTACCTCTGGTAAATACGCCATGTTAAACGCCATGATTCAAGAAGCGGGCGGTGACAACATCGCAGGCGATATGGAGTTTAGCTGGGCGCGCACCTCGTGGGAAACGGTCGCTAAGGCAAACCCAGAAGTAATCATTCTGCTTGATTACCAATCAGGCGGTGGCGCTGACGCATTACGTCGTTTCCTAGAAGATCACCCGCTAATGCAATACACCGATGCGGTGAAAAACGCTAGCTACGTAAAACTACGTTATGAAGAATTAACGCCGGGTCCTGCAAACATCGAAGCGGTTGAAAAACTCGCACACGGCTTCTTCAAAAACTAATGGAGTTGCGGTCAGCGAAAATCAGCGGCTATAAGGTCATGTGGCTACTCGGTGCACTGGCCTTGTCAGTTGTATTTGTGATGAGCTTGCGATTTGGCTCGATATCCTTGTCGATGTCCGAAGTCTTGCAAGGTTTCGCCGAAATGGGCAATGACGATATGTCGATGACTAGCCGAATTTTGGTGGACTTGCGCTTGCCCAGGGCATTTTTAGCCATACTGGCTGGCGCCGGTCTGGCCATGGTGGGTGCACTTCTGCAAACCGCCACGCGCAATGATCTAGCTGACCCTTTCCTATTTGGATTATCCTCTGGCGCTTCAGCTGGTGCAGTACTCGTTATCACTAGACTTGGTGATGCGCTTGGAATTTGGACACTACCCATTGCGGCATTTGCCGGAGGCATAGTGTCTGCCACTGCGGTGATCATTCTATTTTCAATGCAGAAAAAACGTGGCAACGACAATTTGGTACTCTGTGGCCTCGCTATCTCTTTTCTATTTGGCGCCGTCACCAGTTTCCTGATTTTTTCTGGAGATCAACGGGCAGCAAGCTCGATACTATTCTGGACCATGGGCGGATTAGGTTTGGCACGCTGGGATAATCTCGCGTTTGCCTTAATTGGTGTAATGTGCGTGGTCGTCTTGGCGTTCAAACGCTATCGAGCATTAGATACCTTGTTGGTAGGCGACCAAACCATTCATTCTCTTGGCATCAATGTACATCGACTTCGCAGCGAAATTTTTATCGTTAGTGCATTTTGTACAGCTTCAATCGTCGCCTTAACCGGTGTTATCGGGTTCATTGGGTTAATGGTGCCTCACTTAGTCCGCCCCTTTTCCGGAATGACCCACAAACGCGTGATACCTCTAGTTGCCCTGTGGGGGGCGGTGTTAATGAGCGGAGGTGACGTATTGAGCCGCTCCTTATTGGCACCACAAGAGTTACCCGTGGGAATTGTTACCGCCGCTCTCGGTGGATTGTTCGTTCTTTATTTAGTTTGGAAAAAGTAAATTTCCGTTCTCTTCCTTCTTTAACCGACAATATCTTGTCTCATTTTTGATTAGTCATTTATTAGGTTTTTCTTTCAATAACAGCATGTTGTACTGAAAGAAAAACTTAATACTAATCAGGCCACAAGTATTTGCCCCTATTGATTCTTATCAAATCAAGCACGTTTCTGCCCCTCTAAACTGGCGTTAGATTACTCAATTTAACTCACTGTTTATCTGTGAATTGTATTTTTTGGAGCTTGCTATGACTACACCTCCAGTGACGCGTGTGGAACGCCAATTTGATCCTAAACACGACCTGGTGTCCATGACTGATTTAAAAGGGCGTATAACCTATGTAAATCAGGCTTTTATTGATATTTCCGGTTATCAAAGAGACGAACTAGTCGGTGCCAATCACAATTTGATTCGTCATCCTGATATGCCCAAACTCGCGTTTCAAGATCTATGGGAAACCATTCAAGCGGGTCACCCATGGCGGGGTATCGTCAAAAATCGTTGTAAAAATGGAGATTATTACTGGGTTAATGCCTTTGTAACGCCGATTACCATAGATGGAAAAGTTGAAGGTTATCAGTCGGTGCGCAGTGTTCCAACGCGCGAACAAATTAATCAAGCTGAAAAGCTCTACCAAAAAATCGACACCGGCAAGGTCAAGCGGCTACCAAAAGACCCTGTCATACAAAGACTTTCAACCCGCTTGGTCAATGCCGTTTTACACTTCTTTATGGCAGCGTTCGCTATCGCCATCATCATATTGGGAGAAAACTGGCTAAAAGGGTTTGCCGGAGCGAGTCTAATTGCACAAAGTCTGCTCTTGATGTTTAACTTCAAAAGTCTTTTTTCTCCTTTGCAAAACATCGTCAAACACAACGAATTGTTGGCCGCAGGTGACTTTACTCATGCCATAGAACTAACTGGTAACCGAGAAATGATCCAACTCTCGTCATCTCTAAAAATGGTGCAAGCGAGATACAAGGCCATCTTCATGCAATCTACCGATGCCATGAACGAATGTTTAGCCATGTCAAAAGTACTTTCTGACAGCAGTAACGCGGTACTTGGTCATATGGAACAGCAAAACGCGCACACCACACAAGTTGCCACCGGTATGCATGAAATGTCGGCGACAATTGCTGACGTATCTATTAATGTGAAGGCCACGTCCGCCTCTTCTGATCAGTTAACCAGTACCATTGAGCGCAATGACATTGCGATAACCGACGCTTTGCAGACCTTAACTGAATTCAGAGAAGAGTTATCCCAGACCACCGACAACATCCAAGCCCTTGCTACGCAAAGTGAACAAATCAAAGGCATCACGGATACCATTACTGAAATCGCCGAACAAACCAATTTACTCGCGCTAAATGCCGCTATTGAAGCTGCCCGTGCGGGCGAGCAAGGACGAGGCTTTGCCGTAGTCGCTGATGAAGTAAGACAACTCGCCAGTCGCAGCCAAGGAGCAACTCAAAACATCCACCAGCTACTGGAGCAGCTTTCCAACGACATTCGTCACGCCGCCAACACCATTGACAACAACAATCAAACTTCAGAGCAGGCGTTAGAAAAAGTAAGAAATGCGCAGATGCAATTTAAATCAATCGTCGACGAGGCGGAGTCCATCAACCTCAAAAACACAGAAATCGCAACCGCCACTGAGCAGCAAGACATTGTCTCAACAGAGATGGCAGAAAGTTTGGAGACAATAAGCCAAGAGTCGGAGAAAACCCAGCAAAGCGGATTAGACCTACTCAGCAATGTTGCTGGCGTGGTCAAACAGACAGAGCAGACAATTAAGCCGCTTAAAACGCTCAGGTTTTAAACACTTTATGACCTCTGTAAGGAGCAACCTGCTGTGTTAGTAGCGTGTTGCTCCTTTCCTCGTTAAACATTTCCCACCCGTACAAAACAATAACAAACGCTTACAAACAAAATTAAATCAATAAGTTAGATTAATAAGTGAATTTTTCTTATTAATAGGTTAGTTATGTCTTTCACTAATAGAGTGTATTCATGGATTCCCATTGTCGGTTTATTACTTTCATCGGCAGCCATAGCACAACAAGACCTGGATGAGACAATCCCAGAGTCAAACTTGTATATTGGTTTCGAGTTAGTTCCTCAAAGTAGCTACTCCTACAGTCACCATACTGGTAGCGGTAGCCGAGACCTAAGTACAGGTTGGGCAATCAACCTTGGATATCAGCAGTACTTTTCACGTTCATTTTCTTTAACGACAGAAATTGAGTTCCAGTATCTGGGTTCAATCGGGACAAACAAAAACAATAGTAGCCTTGAGAATCAGTGGGTAGCAGGTGTCGCCGCGGTAAAGCCCGCTTTCCACATACCCAATACTGACGCTTATATAGCAGGACTGGCCGGATTTAGTAATCACACAGTCAACGTAGATCAAACGGATAACGGGATGAGATACATGGACTACACTGCTGAGCCTTCATTAACATTGGGTTTGGAAACCGGTTACCAGTTTGATCTTCTGGATATCTACCTAGGCTATACATGGTCGACGTTGCTCGAAGATTTTGACCAGGGAGATATCGACCTAGACCATATTTCTGTGGGTTTAAGGTATAAGTTTTGATGTTAAAGATATCTAAAGCAAGGTTGCATATTGTTTTAAATCAATAAGGTAGCTTTTTAAGTTCAGGTTTTGAGAATCTTGTTTTCAGAGTTTACATCGTTACCTATAAATCTCATCGCATATAAAAAACAAACTACTATTTTGGCTGCCTTTCCACATAAATATCCTGCAAATTACTAGTTCTTTACTACTAATTTGAATAACAAAGAGGAAACTTTATGTTTAGGTGGCTAGTGTTTTTTATGATGTTCACACCTGTAACTCTGTTAGCTCAAGACTCGAAGTCGGAACTACCAGATTCATATTTTTATTCAGGAATAGAGATACTACCGAATAATAAATATAAAATTTCATTGACCAGTGGCCATGAAAAACGAGACTTATCTACTGGTTTTGCAATAAACACAGGTTATCAGTTCTACTTATCACAAGATTTTTCTTTGGGAACAGAAATAGAATACCAAGAACTTGGAGAATGGACAGAATCTGGTGCTACCTTTGATAGTAAAAACGAGTGGAACTCTATTTCTTTAAACTTTAAACCAACCTTTCACTTAGCAGACAACGGATTTTTTATTTCAGGTCGTATCGGTTACGGCAGTTATCGTTTATTTTACGATAACAAAAAGAACTCAAGCACCACTATCGGAAATACCTCAAGAGGTGCTTACAATTTGGGGGTTGAGACTGGGTATCAGTTTAAGCATTTAGATCTAACGATTGGATACAAGTTGGCCACCTTAGCCAAAAAGATTGATAACACCGATGTTGACCACTCAGCTCTCTCTGTTGGGCTCCGTTACAAATGGTAGGTTAAGACTCTAGCTCCACTTTCTAAAAGTTGTACTTGGAGAGTGGAGATACAGCTCTAGTCCAGTAACTCTCGAATTTGCTCAATAACTGCTTGTTTTTGGCTTTCACCTTGTGGGTCTTTAAAGGAATGATCGAGACCGTTAAGTTTTGAGAATAATACATTCGACCTAGATTGCATTAGCTTTTCCGCTTGCTTTGCTGCGAGTTCTGGCGACACGTTAATATCTAACTCAGACTGCAGAATGAACGTTTCTGCACTCACGCCGCTAAGAATGTTGGTTTGATCTAGCGTGAACATGTCTTTCCACCAAGCAAACCCGTGACCACTCATATTGATATCCATAAAGTCCGCGTTTACCACCGCTTGTTGAAACCCTAAGAAACCATTTTTGGCTTCTGTAAAAGCCTCTGGTGGCATGGTCTTCTCCATGTTGAAGAGAACGTCATCAACAAAAAAGCGACCACCTGAATTCAACGACACCAAAGTGTCAACTGATGAAACTTGGGACGCCACCATAGCAGCGACCAATGCACCTTCACTGCCTCCTAATACAACAATGTCCTCGTACTGACTGTCGAGGCTCTCTAGCACTTGCTGATAATCGGCAGCTCGCTGACTTGGCGAATCTTTTTCGACATAGACGGCCGGACAATCTGGACTGTCGCCATTGGGATTCCAGCTAATCTCTTGACTAAGTCCGTATTTCTCCACCGTCAGTAGGTCAGCACCGGGGATTACCTGAGAAAATTCATCTTTGATTGACGAACTGTGAGCAACGCTATTGCAGTCAGAGCCTTGCATGATAACTAGCAAAGTATCAGTTTGATTTGGCGACGACTTGGTCAAATAATAGGTTAATGACGAGCCATCTTGCCGTTCAATTGTGTGTGTTGAAGCTGAGACGCTTACTGAACCGATAAGCGACAGTGATGTTAATAAGGCAATCCGGATTTTGAACATTGCAACACCTTGAAACTAATATGAAAGGACATTTAAGAACCAATTAGTGGCAACCTAAGCCGCAAAGTTCATTTTATTTTCAAGAAGCTAGATCAACTCAACATTAAAGCGTTAACACAGTTCAGCTTAAGTCTTTCAGTACATCTTCAATCACGCCCAGCTCTCTACCCAACCACATTGCACGGGTCGTGTGATCAGCCAAGTGTTCATCGCTTACGGGGTGAATTAATACGCTAAATCCGTCTCTTTGTGTATCCAGCCAATCAATAAATCCGCTGTCGTCATTGGCAAAGTGTACCTCGAACATTGGCATCTTATGTGGGCCAACCAAATGCGGAACTAGGTCAAATGCCCTAAGCACATCCTTTCGTTCGGTCTGAATTTTCTCTCTGAGCGCTTTGGCTTTATCCATTTGATTTAGCGGGAAGTACACGTGTGCATGGTACATGGTCATTGTCCTTCATTAGCAAATTAAGCTTTGTGAATAGTTGATGAGCGCTAGTATCGCCGTTAGGTCACATAATGCCAATACAAGATCACCAAGCAACTTAGTCAGTTTTGTTGAACCTGACTTTAATATTTGATTGCAGTCAAAACTCACTGAGGAATTGGTGCCTCTATGTCTGAAAGCATTGACCTTGCCCCATGGGAAAGGTTTAACCTTAGAACATTCGTGGCTTTGTTAACTGAGTTTATTTAGCGTTGAAATCTCAAGCGTCACATTACACAAGAACTAACACTAAGACCGTGTCCTTAGACACTCGTGTTTTGTTGACGTTACTATCTCTACTGTTTCTTGTCGCTACGCTTGTCCAGCCTGCAAATGTAACCAACCAAACTTTGGAAAACACACACGCTAGTCACCGAGCTACAAGCAATACGCAAACTCAGCATTGTGCTCAAGAAAATGTCTGTACCGCCAACTCCTATTCAACTATTGACACCCACACCTGTGAAGACTGCAGTACCGTATGTAACGCGTGTTCGACGTCCCCTAGTTCAGTTTATCTCACCAGCCGATTTGTACTTGGTTATACCCGCTCGCAAACTATTGTCTTAACTTGGCAAGATCCGGTCTACGCCAATCAAATATACCAGCCTAACCTTAGACCTCCCATTATCTGATATCCGAAACACTGCCATTCAAGGCATATTCATTAGGTAAGTACCCACTTACGTAGTTTGTCATCCTTTTAGGGTATTAGATTTATGAAAAATACGGCTATTTGCACTCTGCTCTTCGGGTGTGCCCAGCTACCCGTGTACGCTGAGTCATTTGATATTGAAAACCAGCGACTCGAAGAGGCCAAAAACGTTTATCTCAATGCAGGTGGATACGGTTGCGATGCCTGTCACGGCGAATTTGCCAATGGCGCTGGCAATGTGGGTGGCAATATTCGTCAAGCGACCCAACAAGATATTGCTAATGCCTTCGAACAAGAGCCAACCATGCGCTTGTTGGGCGAGCAAATGAGTGAACAGGACAAACGTCTAGCGGGTGAATATCTGCAGTATCTAGGTGAATTAGAGTTGATTGAATGGGTAATTAACAGTGACTCTCCTAGTGAGCTGATACTGTATGACCTATCCCCATCTAAGCGTTATCAGCTAGTCGTTCAAAATACCACGCTCAATCAAGTGAACATAGATGTCGCAGAGCTATCTCCGAAAAAACACTCGCTCATCTCGATACCCGCTTATGGTTCGTTCGCGACGGTTTTAGAAAGCAAGCATCAACAAACACTTCAAGTTAAAAACCTAAAACTACAATTAACGAAAAAGAATTTAGAGGAAACACCATGAAACTTTTTGACACGACACGACTTAAAATACTGGCCATTGTCTTATTGGCGTCCTTTTCTAGCAGCGCTTTTGCCGCAACCGTTGTAGATCTATACAAGTCACCAAGTTGCGGTTGTTGCACTGAGTGGGCTGAGATTTTGAAACAAGAAGGTTTTGAAATTAATGTCCACCATCAACAAGATTGGACGGAGATTAAAAAGGCACACAACATGCCAGTACAGATGCAATCTTGCCACAGTGCAATCATCGATGGGTATCTCATTGAAGGTCACGTTCCCGTTGCCGATATCCGTCGCTTATTAGATGAGAAGCCCAATACTTCTGGAATAGCGGCTCCCGGTATGCCGGCCAAATCTCCGGGTATGGCAAGACCTGGAGAGAAATACGAAAACTTTAAGGTTATTGCTTTTTCTAAAGATGGACTGTCCATTTTCAACGAATACTAGGGCATGTTTGAGATGGTGGAGTGTGGCACTCCACCATTTTTTCTAAAGATATATGCTCAAGACTGGAGCGGAACGTAAATTTCTGTTTTGAGATTTTCCGGCTTGGTTCTTCGCGGGTCGCGGTTAAGGTATCGTTCAAAGCAGGGCAAATCTCTGAGTTGCTCACCGCTATCCGGCAGCCATTTCTGGAAGATCGACTGGTAGGTTTTACCTAAGTCATCGTAACTGCCTTTGTGAAGAAACATGGCGTATTTTCCTGCAGCAATATCCAAATACTTGAGAGTATCTGTATTCTCGCCTTCGATGGTTGCATCAATATCAACCCCAGCGTCATAGCGTATACGATTTGGCTCGGTGATACTTGGGTCGTCATAGGAAATACCGTACATGCTCACTTGCGGTTTCATCAGCCGATTTGAGTAAGCAAACTTCATCACTTTTCCCCAAGCTTCGCTCGCCGCATCGGAATAACTGCCGGTACCTCTGGCAGAAATTAGACGACGGCTTTCTAGGATTTTGATTTCTGGTTTCATAGTCACACCTCGATTTTCAACCAAAACTAGTTGTTCTGAACGGATGTGAACCAGTTGCTTCCTAACCTGACTTGGCGTAAAACCAAACTGCTTTTTAAACGCCTTATTGAAAGACGCTTGATTGTCATAGCCAGAGTTAAAAGCAATCTCAGTAATGGCTTGACTACCGTATTGAAGCTGCCGAACCGCACGTTCTAACAACAAGCGTTTTCGAAACGCATACACGCCTTCTCCTGCATGGGTTAGAAACAATCGATGGAAATGGAACTTGGAGTAGAATGCCATGGCTGCCAACGCATCGCAGTCTAGATCTTCATCAAGATGAGTTTCGATAAAGTGTTTGACCTTTTCCAGTCGGCTAAATAGATCGGCGTTCAACATCTGTTCCTTTTTGCTTTGCTCACAACACACTGATTCACTTAGGTGACTTTAGCAATCGGTCGTCGAATATGATTTTCCATTCGTGCTCTGTTACGCTTTGCAAAAAGTTAAATACTGCCAAAGCCAAAGTGACCTCAAGATGCGAGGCTCACTGATACTGCCCAGAAGTTATAAACTGCTCAAACGTTTCACACCAAACAATGACTGTATTGTAGTTAGCGAGATCAATATCGTTGGGTACATCGACAAGAAAGTTCTCGAACGTTTTGATGTCGGCAACTTGCACCATTTGTTCTTTTGTCGCCAAAAACTCACTTTCGGTTTCGATGAATTGGGGTGACAAGTACAGCTTGTAATCTGGGCCCGGTGCAAGCTTGCCTTGCAATGAAATGGACTCATTTGATATCGACACTGTGCCCTCCCCCCAATGCAAACCATCACTGTCTTTGCGATTGCGATCAAACTGCGCGGTATAAGTGGCGGTTTCGGCTCTGTCAGCCAATTCAGATTCACTTGGTGAATCAGGTGCTATAAGTATTGGTGTCATATATACACCCACAGCAAATCCAGCGAGTCCAGACGTCGCAATGATAAACAAAACCACGAGTATTTTTTTCATAAACAATCCTTGTTAATTACTCCTAGTAGGCACCTGTACTAACGCATAAAGGTCACTTTAGTGATGAGGCCGTCTTTTACCTCATAAGCCGCGATCACAGTCAGGCTATTTTCAACCGAGTGATCGCTTCGAGAAGACGATTGCGCTAACTCGTGATCTACCAAATAGTTGCCTTGTACTATGCGCGTCAATGAAGACGCATGTAGCCAGGTGAGATTGGCAAATTTTTCCCCATATCGTCGATAGAGTTCATCTCGTCCTGTGTATTGTAGTCCACCTTCAGCAGTATAAATTTCAACATTTTCATGATAAGTCGCCGCAAAGGCCTCAATATCTCGGTTGTTGTAAGCAAATAGTTGGCGGTCTACGACTTCAATAGTAACCAACTCAATATCAGAATAGTCTTTTTGATTTTTCATCACTTTAGCGTTCTCTAAAAACAAAAACCCGGCAATAATACCGGGTTTCAACTGCAAGGGTTGAATTCAGTCTTGATAAAGTCCTAAAGATTTGCGCTTTACACCGCTTAGACCCATCGCAACAAGTCGATGTGACTCTTGCAAGTAGTACTTGATGTCATCATCATCGCTTGGCTTGTCCGTATACGCTTGAATCCACTTCATCCCACGGTTGGCAAAATACGGCGCAGGTCTGAAACCTTCAGATTCACTCAGAAAAACAAAATTTTGTTCAGATGTTTTGAAGGTAAAAGCAGGCTGCTTGTCTGGCCCCCAACCGCCAACTGCAAACACTTTGCCGGCGACCTTCCACACATGGGACTCTCCCCACTGCATTACATAAGTAGTCTGGGGTAAACTCTGGCAAATTTGGTTAAACTCTTCGTAAGTCATCGTTCATCCATGTTCGAATTTGAAGCAACGCATAGTTAGGCCGCCCATGCCGGCGCCGATTCTTCCACCCGGTTACGCCCATTTTCCTTCGCCCGAAACAGCGCATTATCTGCCTCTGCCACCAACGAATCCAAGCTTTGGAAACGGGGTAAGCGCGACAAGGTATGTAAACCAATACTTATGGTTAAGGGAATTTCTTTACCGTAGGAAAGTTTAGGGTTGTTTTGTACTTGCGTTCGCAAATGCTCTGCTACCAATGTTGCTCGATGCCTCACCGTGTTAGGTAACACAACCAAAAACTCTTCGCCCCCCATTCGTCCGACGATACTCGCCTCAGGGACTGATGCTTTGATGGTATTTGCCACATGGCAGATCACCGTATCGCCCACCAGGTGACCATGAGTATCATTAACTCGTTTGAAGTGATCGACATCGACTACCAGCACACTGGTGTTCGACTCTCTAATATCTTCCTGCTCAAAAAGGCATTCTAACTTTTCAAAGATGCCTCGGCGGTTATACAAGCCCGTAAGCTGATCTTTTAACGCAACCTGTCGATTGTTCTCGGCCAATTGTTCAGCCGTAATCAATAAAAAGCCCATAAAGGTGAAGATGCTGCAGAGATATATCGAAAGATAAAATAAGGTGTTGAGAACATCGTTACTTTGAAACGCGGCGACGCCATGAATACCAAAGTGCAAGCTAACAGCACGATAGGCTAAGACAAAAAGATTTACCGCCATCGCTACCGTCATTATGACTTTACCACGTCCAACGATGTTATTTGCTTTACCTAAGGTCCAAAGTACCAGTGCCAATTGATAGACCGAAACTATAGAAGATAATATGAGCCGAGAACTTCTATCGTCGACAAAGGCAATACTGACTAAAAATGTTGCTATCACTGGTGTGATGTATATAAGCATGTGCATTTGCCTGCCAGAGGCTCGCAGCACTGCACGCAGCACAAAAGCCAGTGACAAGGCACCCAAACCATTGCCGACACTGACTGCGATAAGCTCTGGTATTATGGTGCCACGTACTCCAAGTACAAGATAAAAACCACTGCTAGACACTAACGCCCAAGCTAAATGTTTAAGGCCGGGGATAGATTGACGTGCCGCTACTGCAATAACAGCGAAGGTACTCAGCACATTGGTGAGTACGCTTACAGCATATAAAGTGGGTATATCTAATGTCATTCGTTCAATCGTTTACAGTTTAAAGTATTTCGGCTCGGCTAATTGAGCACCATTAATTAGCTGTTTATTAATCCAGTCTGTCTTGGCGAAACTACTAGGGTTAAAAAAGTTCGCTGGATGTTCATCGCCAAGCCACCCCATCTCCTGATAGGTATTTCATGGTGCTCAACCGCCCAGTCTTCAGCCGCTTCCAGTGCGTCTTTAGCAACATTCAAGATAATCTCTCCATGAAATTTAGCATGTCTCAAACTATTGACACTATCTCAACATTTTACACGTCTGAATTCGTTTTGTTGCACATCTTGGTATTACTGATAGCAAAAGTGTTTAATAGATCAAATCCCAAAGTTACTAAGCGTTAAAGTGGATGATTTTTATTTATTTGCGCCTGCTTACAAAGTTCATATTTCCTAATTAAATTTTGAAAACCTAAACATCTAGTTCGCCTTATATTTGACCAAAATCAAATGAGCGACCTCATCAACTGCCCAAAAATCAACCTGTAATAATTTTTGTAATCAGCCACTTACAAAGCATG
Organism: Vibrio sp. ABH4_348; assembly: GCF_056159765.1. Lineage (NCBI taxonomy): Bacteria > Pseudomonadati > Pseudomonadota > Gammaproteobacteria > Vibrionales > Vibrionaceae > Vibrio > Vibrio sp. ABH4_348. The sequence goes on from NZ_JBSWVW010000002.1 coordinate 394,093, forward strand.
GGATACGGTTACAAACACGAAGCTTTTTGTAACCTTGAACCCTCGTTAATTTATTAATCTCTCTATTAGCTCCTCAATCCAGATTTTAGATTTGGAACGAGGACCACTTTGACTAATCCTTTTAAAAATAGAGAGTCTCTTATGAGTGCACTACAAAACGTGATGAGTAAGGCGCAGGTTATAGGTAAAGCCATTATGCTGCCTATCGCTCTGCTTCCTGCCGCTGGTTTGTTACTGGGTATAGGTAACGCCATTGGTTGGACATTAATGGAACAAGCAGGTGGCATCATCTTTGGTAATTTGCCGGTACTATTTGCTGTGGGTGTTGCAGTAGGTTTAACTAAAGATTCAGGGGCGGCAGGTCTTGCCTCAATAGCAGGCCTTCTGGTTCTTTATCAAACAATTGGCGTCTCCCAAGGTATAACTCCGGAAACTGTTGCAACTAACCTCCATCATGGCACTGTTATGGGTATCCCAACCTTAAACATGGGTCCTCTTGGCGGTATTATTATGGGTTTTGTTGCCGCATATATGTACAACAGATTCCATAATATAAAGCTTCCAGAATTCCTAGGGTTCTTTGCTGGTAAACGCTTTGTACCTATCGCCACCTGTGCTGCAGCTTTTGTTATCGGCTTAGGCCTTCCTTACGTTTGGGGCCCAATTCAATCAGGTCTTAGCTCAATCTCTACTAGCCTTGCTGACGGCAATATGTATGTCTCAACATTCTTCTACGGCTTTATGGAGCGAGCGCTGATTCCTGTTGGCCTTCACCACTTATTCTACAGCCCATACTGGTTCAACTTCTTCGAATACACGGCGCAAAATGGCGAAGTTGTTAACGGTGCATTTAATATTTGGTGGCGCATGTTTGCTGACGGAGTCCATACTTTTGAAGGCGGTGGCTACAAAAATGCAGGCGCGTTTATTTCCGGTAACTTCGCTATCTACATGTTTGCTTTCCCTGCAGCATGTTTGGCCATGTATCAAGAAGCACATACCAAAAACAAAAAGATCGCCGCGGGCTTGCTAGGTTCAGCTGCACTAACCGCTTTTGTTACTGGTATTACTGAGCCAGTTGAATTCGCCTTCGTATTCGTTGCTCCTGTTCTTTATGTATTCAACGCGTTCATGGCTGGTGTGTCGTACAGCGTATCTTATGCATTAGATATGCAAATGGGTAAAACCTTCTCGGCAGGTATCATCGACTTTGTGCTATACGGTGTAATGCCTGGTCTGAAAGGCTTTGACACTAACTGGGTCAATCTATTTATCTGGGGTCCGATCAACGCGGCAATTTACTACACCGTATTCCGAGTGGTCATTCGCAAGTTCAACTATCAAACGGTTGGCCGTGAGGAAGAAACCACACAAATCACACTAAGCGATGAAGAGTTAGCAAAAGAAATCCTAGTTCACGTTGGTGGACGCGGTAACCTAACTTCAATTGGCGCATGTATCACTCGCCTTCGTCTAGAAGTTCGTGATATGTCGCTAGTCGACGAGAAAGCGATTAAAGACCTCGGCGCAATGGGCGTGGTTAAAGTAGGTAACACAGGACTACAAGTTATCCTAGGTGCCAAAGCCCAATTTGTCGCAAACTTGCTGGAGCAAAATGAACCGTCACTTGCCCCTGCATAACACGAAACCCAAACGACTGCTGTTCCCCCGGCGGTCACCTTTCTCCGGGCTCCCTTAGTCACGGAACCCTGAGATCGCAGCGCATTCTTTTGGAGTGCGCTGCAACCCATTTATAAGCTAGACAACAGAAACTTACATAGATTTAGAAGGTAAGATAATGAATTCATTGAATTACTTAATTTCAGTTCGGGAGATTAAACTCAGAGCGAACTGACCCTATGGTAAATCCTTATTGCTAAGCGAATTAATCGTTAGACCTATTTACACCAGGAGTAACTGCATGAACACTGCAACTATACCCAAGTCTTTTTGGCAATCTTGGACAAGTGGTGAATTACCACTGTGGCAAGCACTGGCAATGCAGATTGTCGGAAGTTACCTCATTCTCTTTACACTAGAGTCAATGCGCCCATTTTTTAACGCTGAGACATTAGTTTGGCTAAAGATCAGCTTATTTCCTGCGTTTGCCATGTTTTCTTCAATCTGCGTATTTAAAGCCTCTCCACCCTTTAAAGCCAGTATTCGAGGAACAATAGGAAAATGTTGGGCAGTGTTTTTTAGCATTTGGGCAGTGTTGACGGCAAATGCTTTGTATATCCACGCACTACAATAAGCTGAGTCGAAAACCGTCATCATGAAAATCATTAATAAAGCGTATCGTCAAAATGCACTTTGGTAAAAACCACATTAATTACAAAAAGATAAGTTGAATCACAGACTGCTTAGACAAACTCCCGGCTATCAAAAACTCAGTTTAAGCCGTAGGATAGTGGCACCAACAAGTTAGCAATAAAGACAAATACGTGCCTATTTCTACTGCCATTTTCCTTGCCATCCTCGTCAATTGCCTTTGGGGAACTGCCTTTTTAGTTCCCTACTACTTCAGCGATGTCGACCCTGCCCTCATTGCACTTGGACGTTATCTAAGTTATGGCATTGTTTCGTTAGTCATTATTGTCCCACATAGACATCGATTTCTAAGCCTAACACCCAGACAATGGGGCTGGGCATGTTGGTACGCCTTTGCCGGCAATCTAGGCTACTATTGGTTGCTCACCTCCTCCATTAGCTTTAGTGGGATCACGCCAGCCGCTCTCATTGTCGGCGCGCTGCCCATTACTATGTCATTAGTTGGGAATGCAAAAGAGAAAACGACATCCTATTCACAGCTGCTTGTTCCAATCATTTTGATTGTGTCTGGCATTGCTACCTTAAAGATCGGTAAGTTGTTAGAGAGTGAAAACAGCGCAAGTCTGCAAGATCTGTTCTTTGGTTTAGGTTTGGCGGTTTTGTGTTTAGTACTCTGGACATGGTATGGCGTGTCCAATGCACTGTTTTTGAAAAATAACCCAAATATATCCAATCATGTTTGGTCAGGAGCCATTGGCGTTGGCTGCTTAGCCATGAGTGTCGTCGGGCTTGCAGCCTGGTGGTGGAGTAACGGAGAAATAGCCATGCAAAAACTTGATAAGGCAATGACTGCACCCGTTGTATTGTCCTGTATTTTCCTAGGTGTTGTTGTTTCTTGGCTTGCCACATTATGGTGGAATCAAGCGTCGCGTATTCTCCCAGTCGCACTGGTAGGGCAAATAATCGTCTTTGAAACACTATCTGGACTTAGCTACGGATTTATTGCGGATGGCCGTTTTCCAACATGGTCAGAGGCAACCGCTGCGACGCTCTTGATTGTTGGAGTGGTTCTAGGTATTCGAAGACTATCCCGACCAAAAACTTTGCATTCCGAACTTGCTAGCTCACCGAACTAGCTGATTGGGCACTGTGTTTAATTAAACTATCTATCCCTTCACATGGAGGAAGCTCGACCGGCATTTGTGAGCTCAATTCATTGACGAATGGTAAAAGCAATAACATTAATCCCAGTACAATGAGTGGCATCAATGTCAACGTGATAGCCTGGATTTTTGCGGTCCATCCGGTGCGTATCCGGGTGCGTCGATAAACCTTCATCGAAGATGGTGGAAACTGCTTCTCTTTTAGTGCTTTGATACCAATAGGCATGGCGAACAAAGTCGGTAAAAGTATCAGACCCGGTATACCGATAAAAACAAGATGCCACACAAACTTAGTACCGCTAACACCGAACCAAGTAACACAGTTAGGATGCTCAATTAACAACCGTAGTTGAGGTAAGAAAAAACGTTCACAAACGTAAATGACTATCCCATACAAAATAGCAAAGGCAGACAATCGTATAATTTTCTGATTTTTACTGTATTCCTGTGCATATAACACATGATGTCTCCGGGATAGTCTTTGTCTACATTGTCCCCAATGCAACAATCCCTCAAAAGCTGCTTTTGACCATAATGCGATTGTGTTAGCGAAACTGCTGCAGAACCCCTTTCACAAATGGCGATTTGAGCTCTCCGTAACTTGCCTGATCGGTGACGCCTTGCTCCAAGATGTGTTTTTTGGATGCCTCATAGTCAGCTCTTGCTTGCGGATTCGCTAGCATAAATTCTTTATACGCTATTTGCTCCTGATGTGTCTGAGAGCCCTTCTCGATGACATGAGCATGTATCTGATATCTCGAACCTTTGTATAAAACCGAACCGTCTTTGCGCGGACGTTCTGGGGGGAACGGATTGTCACTATTTTCATCCTGAAAGCCCAGCTCTACCAAGCGTTGCACTGCGACATCCAAAAAGCCAGTGGGATACAAAATCGACAAATCAATAATTCCCTTTCCACCTATCTTGGCGGACGTTGATCCAAAATGCAGTACCTCTATCTGATCAGTTTGAATCAGATTTGCAAGATGCTCCGCCACCTCTAAATAAACGGGGCTCCATGGCTTAAATTCGGCTTTGATTTTTTGATATTTCAGGATTTCCATGAATCTCTCTTAGCAGCTTAAATAGATGCTAAGAGAGTTTATCTTAATCTGATATAGATTGGCACTATGATACGCCTACTTGCCTACTGGTTGGCTTACTAAGCTAAATAACGCTAACCGATGCAGACCAAAAGTGCCCTCTATTTTCAGCCACAACAATACAATCGTCAGTGGTGCTCGCTTGAGCTAAAAGCTCTCCATTTACCCAAACTGCGCTTTTACCCGCGGCTTCAAGACCACCACTTGGCTGATTGTAATTGGCAACCATCACGACGAGCTGATTATCTTGGGAGCTTTTCGCCCAAATTGAGGCATCTTTATCGTACCCTCCTGGGGTAACTAAAACGCCTGCAATATAAAGTTGTGCAGCCAAATCAGCGCACCCTATCGCATGTTGAGGATTGATAGTATCAGCACAAATTGCGTTGGCGACCGGTAGGCTAAATTGACTCATAATAGAGTAACTTTCTCCGCTAGAGACATAAGCCTCTTCACCATCATGCAAATGCATTTTTTTGTAGTGAGTAACTAGCCCTGATTTATCTATGATAGCGAGGCCAATATAAGGTGCATTTTCACCTTTCAAAGGTAATCCAACACCAACAGCAACACCGGTTCGTACACAGGCATCGATAAGGGGTGCTAACCGGCTATCACTCTCAACAAAAGCCAACTCTTTTGCCAAATCCAGCTCGTATCCTGTTAACGAAAGTTCAGGAAACACTATGTAGTCAATATTTAGCTCTGCAGCCTTTTCAATAAACCGGATATGATTGGCTATATTGTTGTCAACATTGCCACGCTCCGACGCCATTTGAGCTACTGCATACCTAGTCATAATCAAGTCACTCAACTTAAATCTTGTTCTGTTCTGCAAATGCGAGAAGCTTATCGCCCGTTAAGCGGAACAACTTCCACTCAGGTTGCATTTCCGCTCCCAAGCTTTCGTAAAAATCGATGGCAGGTTGATTCCAATCTAAACACATCCATTCAAAACGTCCGCAATCTTTTGCCACTGCTATACGGGCTAAATGCTGCAGCAATACTTTGCCAGCTCCTAGGCCGCGCGCGCTTGGATCAACAAACAAATCTTCTAGATACAATCCATTTTTGCCAAGCCAGGTTGAGTAGTTAAAGAAATAAACTGAAAAGCCAACCGGTTTACCGTCTTGCTCGCAAATCAAACCGTGTGCGGTTGCACCTTCTGAAAATAAGCATTTTTCAATATCAGAAACGGTTGCGAGGACACACTCACTGGCTTTTTCATAATCAGCCAAGCCCTGAATAAAATCTAAAATCGTTTGGGAATCATCTACTTGAGCTGGTCGAATAGTAATAGACATTGGTTCTCCTGATCCTTTTTGGTTTCCGCAACATTTGAATCACAGTGTACAAAACCTAGCTACATGTTGATAATGCATAGTAATGAATTGATAAATTAAAATCATGCATATGAAAGAGCTCCATCAGTTGGACCTAAATCTACTCGTTGTCTTTAAAACCCTTTTTAAACATCGATCGGTTACCAGAACGGCTCAAGAGTTAAAGATGAGTCAGTCTGCATGTAGTCATGCAATTCAAAGACTCAGAGAACGTTTAGATGATGAACTGTTTGTAAGAATCGATAATAAGATGCAGCCAACAGAATACGCCATCCGAATCTCTGATTTTGTTTTGCCGTCGTTGGCGCAGCTGGAGTCCGGCTTTTCGTCTGCTCATCCTTTTGATCCGACCGAACCCAATCACTTCAAAATAGCGACAACTGACTACACCAACTGGTGCCTAAAAGAATTCGTTGTCTATTTAAACCATCATTTCCCTCACGTCAGTTTGGAGTTTGTCCGTCAGCCAGATTCCCTACCAGAAGAAGCCTTACAGTCGCTCGATGTCGACTTTATTTGTACATTTAGCCACCAGCCACATTACGCCGAAAGCTTAATCCAATACTCTTGGTTTAAAGATGATTACCGAATTGTTCGATGCGCCAACCATCCGCACCAAGGTGAATTTGATTTGGATTCTTATTTGGCTTATCCGCATGTATTGGTCGTGCCGTATGGCGAGTCGCGAGGCATTATTGATATGGTACTTGCCAAAACTCGTAAACAACGAAGCATCGCGGTCAAATGTGCCAACGTGTTGACGGGACCCTATTTACTACCCGGTACACTCAATCTATTAGCAGTACCGACTCGTCTTGCCAACCATATGAGTAAGACCATTCCAGTGCAGTTATCTGACATTCCATTTGAGGTACCAGATTATGAGCTAACCTGGTTTTGGCATCGCACCAGAAGACAAGATCCAAAAACCAACTGGTTGATTGAGCAGTTCAAACTGTTTGAATCTCTCGACAAGCAATAATGTCATGTCAGACACTTTAAAATAGTTTTTACCTATCGAAATAATAAGAACCAACCATTATAACCTATCATAACTTTGTTCTATTCTTACTACATCAAACGAATACAGCACGAAACAACTGGAGCAAATTATGACAATCAACATTGGTATTTCAGAAACAAACCGTATTGAAATTGCAGAAGGTCTAAAGCGCTTGCTTGCTGACTCTTACACACTTTACTTGCAAACACATAATTTCCATTGGAATGTCACCGGTAAGCAATTTAGAGAGCTACACGTGATGTTTGAAGAACATTACAACGCGCTTGCTCTTGCCGTTGATGAAATTGCCGAACGCATTCGCACACTAGGTGTCGCGGCTCCTGGAACCTATCGTGCATTCGCGGAGCTAAGCTCAATCGAAGAAGTGGAAGGTGTACCAAGCGCGACAGAAATGGTTGAAATCCTTACCCAAAGCCATGAGCAAGTGGTTCGCACTGCAAGGCAAGTGTTAAAAACGGCACAGGATGCTGACGACGAATCTTCAGCCGCCCTTGTTTCTGACCGTATGCGTGAACACGAAAAAACGGCTTGGATGCTACGTGCAATGACTGAATAGTCGCAATATCTGACTTTACTGGGTTATATCCAACAAAACTCCTGATATAACATGTACCCATAAATGTCTCGAAACCTGCCTCAAGTATTGGCTACTTGGGGCTTTTTTACTGCGGATTCATCATGGCAAAGCACCTATATCAACACTTACAAACACTTTGGGATTTCCATTTGATGGGACATGAGCTCAAACCCGCCGATTGCCTGTTTATCATGTGCAGTAACGATCTTCGAGTTGCCGATTACGCTGCCAAGTTGTACCAACAAGGCCTTGCCAAACGTGTTCTTATTTCAGGTGGCGAAGGCAGATTCACAGAAGGTGCATTTGAAAAATCGGAAGCTGAAACCTTTGCCGACATACTAATCGATGAAGGTGTGCCAGAATCTGCACTCATTTTAGAAACACAGGCTACCAATTCGGGCGAAAATGTTACGCTGGGCTACCAAGCCATGAAAAGTGCTGGATTCAATTTCCAGAGTTTCATCTTGGTTCAAAAGCCATTTATGGAGAGAAGAGCTTACGCGACGTTTCTAAAACAGTGGCCAACTCCCGTTGAAAATGTGGTGGTCACGTCACCCCCTATTCCGCTAAACGAATACCCTACTGAAGACATGCCGCTCGATCACGTCATCCATGCCACCATTGCCGATTTCGAGCGAGTCAGAGATTATCCAGAAAAAGGCTTTCAAATCGAACAGCCGATTCCCGAACATGTTAATGAAGCATACGTGGCACTTTCGCAGGCAGGACTGACGAACTAAAAAAATAAGTTTAAACCCAAATTAAAACGGCCAGCATAAGGCTGGCCGTTGATACTCGATATCGATGTAACTTAAACAATAAACTTGTTCAGCACAGCGTCTTGGTCGCGGATATTCTCAGTTTGTGCTTGCATCGATATGTTTGCGTTGTTCGCCAAATCCGAAACTTGCACTGAGAGATCTTTAATCTTCAACGTATTGTTGTTGATCTCTTCGGCCACCAAACTTTGCTCTTCTGCCGCCGAAGCGATTTGCACATTCATGTCGCTAATTCGAACGATAGCGTCTCGAATACGTTCAAGTGCATCATTGGCTTTTTGAGCATGGGTTACTACGCCTTCCGCTGTCTCTTTACTTTGATCCATTGCACTCGCAACCGAGCTTGCTCCTGCTTGTAACTGCTCAATCATACTACGGATTTCAGTCGTCGATTCCTGCGTGCGCTGTGCCAATGTTCGAACTTCATCGGCCACCACTGCAAAGCCACGGCCAGAATCTCCTGCCCGAGCGGCTTCTATCGCCGCGTTGAGCGCGAGCAAGTTGGTTTGGTCAGCAATGTCATTAATTACTTTCAGAATAGTTTCGATGTTCGCTGTGGCTTCTTCCAAGGCTCGAACTTCCACTACTGCATCGTCGATACGAGAAGAGAGCTCATCAATGGATTGAGTGGTACTCGTCACTACTTGAGTTCCGTCGTGAGTGGCTTCATCGGCTTCTTTAGCCGCGGTCGCCGCGCCTTGAGCATTCGATGCAACATCATTAGACGTCACCGCCATTTCATGCATCGCAGTTGCCAATTGCTCTAGTTCATGTAACTGACTTTGCAACGCGGTTGCCGATTCATCCAACCCTGCTGAGGTTGCTTCTGAACTTCTCAGTATCTCACCACCGATGGCTTTGGATTGACTGATCAGTTGCTGTAGCTTCTCAGTAAACTGATTGAACCCCACCGCCAGTTGCGCAAACTCAGGATCACTTTTGGTATCCAAGCGTTTGGTTAAATCCCCTTCACCGGAAGCCACATCATTAATCGCAGCATTCAAGCTATCAAGTGGTTTCATCAGCGTTTTGATTAGGAATAGCAACACAGCGATACTGATGATCAACGCAAATGTGGTGTAGATAAGTGAGCTATTTCGGATATCTTCAATCGCAGCGTAGGCGATACGCTCATCCAAAATAACACCGACATACCAATCTTCACCGGGAACCTTGGCAAAGTCGACGGTATACACCAAACCTTCTAATTCGATGTTTTGCGGCTCTTCAGAAATTTGAGTATTGGCCAAAAACTCTGACATCGGCTTGCCGTTTAGAGCTGCGTCTGGGTGTGCGATAGTGGTACCGTCACCGGCAACAATAAACACATAACCAGCATCAAACAATTGAACTTGGTTAACCAGCTCCGCCAGGCCGGCAAGACTTACGTCATAAAAAATGGCGCCGACAAACTTCCCATTGCTAGTCACTGGATTCGCAATGGAAACTAAAATTTCATTGGTGGCCGAGTCAGCATAAGGCGCAGTAATGATTTGTTCACCCGCTTGTTTAGCATCAATATACCAAGGACGCTTTCTTGGATCCCAACTGTCACCCGGGTTCCAACTTGGGTCATTGTTGACATTAGAACCATCACTTTCAAATCCAAGACCCGCCAATAAAAACGTTTCTTTAACAACAGGTTGGCTAATGACAGCTTCAACCGCCGCCCTATCTAAATTAAGCTCAAGTAGACTCGTCGCATAGGCTGCTATCGATTTCCGTCCATTGATTTCAGAGGCAACCGTATTTCGCACCCCACTTACAATTTCCTCAACACTCGCGCCCACTTGAGTTCGCAATTCTGAACGCATGTTAAAGTACTGCCTAGCGGTCAGCAGCGAAACCGTGACCAAAAGTAACAACGCCGACGCTGCAACAATCTTATGGCTAAATTTCATCATTAGGCCTTATTGATAAACACATCTATAAATCTATAGTTAGCATTTGCGAGTTTATCCAGTCTGGAACCCAAATTATTTGTTGTTTATCTCAATGAAAAATCACCAATAAGAACCAAAATTCCCAGCGCAATTTATGCCAAATGTATGAGAGCAAACTTAAGTTGTTGAATACGAAAAACTGTTAATCGTAAAAACGATGACTCAGAGGTTGCCCACTATCTCTTTCAGAGCAGCAACATGGGCTCGGTAAGCCTTACGTCCAGTTGATGTAAGCCCAACCCATGTGCGTGATCTTCCCAAAGATGTTCTTTTTACCGATTGCACGTAGCCCGCCTCCTCAAGCTGGCGAATTTGCTTGGATACCACAGAGTCACTAACACCCAATTGTGCTTTCACGACTGAAAATTCTATTTCTTCTGCCGGTTCCAACATGGCGCATAGCTGCAGCCGATTTGGGGCGTGAATCAAATTGTCGAATTGGCTAGTGGTCATTTTTATGTTCCTCTAAACGCTCACCATTCACATAGTTAGATAGCGCGTAAAAGGTAATTGCAAACATAAGAATACCAATTCCCCACGACACAAAAGTAAAACCTTGGGTGACAACCTGTTTTGATACTAGGATTGCAGCAGCCACCACCAATGCAGCTAACACGTTATTGAGTTTTCTTTTTGTGCTAACCATAGATCTAGACAGCTTGTAGCCTTTCTGACGGATCCAGAAAAAATAAAAGCTCGCTCCCAAAATCAATAAGCCTGCGCTAAGGACTGATAATAAAGTCCACATTGAAGACTTATCGACAAGTGTCGAAGAGTAGGCAGCAAATCCTGCACATATCGACATCATCCAAGCCAACCAACTCGGTGTTTTCAAATTACGCATAGTGGTGTTGCGGTTGTTACTGATATTGGAAAGCGCTTGTTGCGCCTCACTTTTGTTAAGGTTGTGATTATTCATACCTTCCTCACTTGCCATACTGGAAAGTTATAAAGTAACCTTTATTTTCCAATATGGCAAGCATTTATTTTCCACAGTGGAAAGTAATAATGTGAACATACTTAGTACGCGACTATTCGATGTATCCTGCCACCACTTTATCGACCTTCCCGGATTGTTGAAGTGAGCGAATGGCTGTGTTGAAGGATTCAATGAAGGCGTTTTTGTAGGGGTATTCTGAAAGGTTTTGATTGGTGAAGCCTACGTAACCTTGTTCGCGGCTTACCTCAAGCACAACAGAAAACTGAGCCTTATCTAGCTTTTCTTCGCGCTTCATACGCGCGTATTCCCATTGCACGGAAATTTTATCATTGAGATAACAATCGATACGATTGGCTTGCAGTTTGGCGAGGTTATTGCGGTTGCCACTTGCCAGTTCAACTTTTATATCGCCTCGGTCGACGGCTTTCCAAAACTCTCGTCCACCAATACTGAATCCATCATTAAGCCCAAACTTCAAGTCATAAAAGTCTCTAGGCCACTCGGTGAAGCTTTCAGAGGAAAATACATCGTTATGACAAAAAACGACGACTTCTTCATTCAAAATAGGCACCGAATAGGGCGCTATGTACGGCCGACCTTGCTCATAGAAATAAGGGGGAAGTAACCCGAATGCTCGTCCGGTTTCTAACAACCTTAGCCCACGCTTCCAAGGAACAGGCTCCAATACAATCTGGTATTCAGGCATAAGTTCATCGGCAAGCGCTATAATATCTGGGTAAATTCCAACCGCCTTACCTTCTTTGGAGAAGCTATATGGAGGATAAGCATCATCGGTAAGAATCATCACTTCAGTAGTATTGGTATAGGCATACTTCGAGTACGATACCAACCATCCCAGTAAAACAAAAAGCGTGAACCACCTGAACTTTTTGGCTAAATATTCGCGTCTCATTCCCAACCAACCCAAACCTAAGGCTTACTTTAGTTTAGACCGAGAAGCTAACTTGAGTTGGTGCAGAAGCAAATGAGTTTGTCCGACGAACGGGTTTTCAAAAGGAATAGAAAAGCTTGTGGCCAATCGACCACAAGCTGGAGGGTTTACTTTGCTTTCTGAACGAGACTGAACCAGTTTCCGGAGTTATCTTTTGCCATTGCCTCTATTCCGTATAGCTCTTCTGTGGGAGGCTGAATAAATTCGACTCCTTTGGCCAAAAGATCATTATAGGTTTGGTGGCAATCGTCAGTTTCAAACACACCCGCACCAAATGCCCCCTCTTCAATAAGGCCACGAATTTTCATGGCAGCATCTTGGGTAAACATAGGGCCTTCTTTTGGCTCGGCCAATACCAATTGTATCTGCGACTGGGATTTAGGGTTTACCGTAAGCCAACGAAACCCGCCTTCAACTGTCATGTCTTCGCCAACTTCAAATCCAAGCTTATTGGTGTAAAAATCTAAGGCTTCATCTTGATCTAAAACGTAAACCGTAGCGTGTGCAATGGATGTAATCATATGTCATTTCCTTTGAGTAGTTGTCGACAGTTAGTGTACAAGCAGACGATGGATTTGATTTCTCCAATCTTGCTCAATAGCTTGGCCGCGTTAACTTTATTGGTTTCGTTACAAAGAAACGTGCGTAACAAGCCGGAATCGCTTGCAATGGGTACCGAAAAGGCTCAGTTGATAAATTCCATAACACTCGTCGATAAGCCGTCGGTGGCATACCAACGTGCTTAGTAAACAAAGATGAAAAACTGCCAAGACTTGCATAACCGACCCGTTCACACACTTCAGACACACTATAGTTTTCAGTGATCAGCATTTGCTTGGCTTTTTCAATTCTCAGCCTGATCAAAAACTCATTCGGCGTTTCACCATAGTTCGCCTTGAACTCGCGTAGAAAGTGAAAAGAAGACATAAACGAGGTGCCCGCTGCATCCATAAGACTTAAAGACTCAAAACAATGGTCAGCAATGTATTCTCTCGCGGTACATAGCCGCCTAGTTTTACTGATAGTCATAAACGAGTTCCTTTCGTCTACACAACGAGCATTTTTGAATGGAGTACAGTTATGGCACTGCAATAACTGACACTATAAGCAAGAAATAGAAAGTTGAGCAAAAAGTAATAGGGCTAACACAGGAAAAGTGTGTTGGCCCTCTAAATTAAATGGTGTAAATCTAACCAAACGGACCAAGTGCTATCAGCAATACAGGCCAAACTAACAAGTCAGACAGGATGAAATTCCACTCTTAAATACGATCTGCCTTTTGAATAATAGCGCCTTTGTAGCGTTGAAAACGTCGTCGCAGCTTAGACATCGTTGATTTCTTAAATTGCAACGTCAGCAATGCGATAACGCCAATCACTACCAGATAAAACAACAAGGTTGTAATGAATGACAAAAACAAGAATGCTGCCAGCACCATGATAAGCACGCCAAACAAACCCATGCGTTGACGGGTAGATTTAATTATTGTCAGTAACAACACAAAAAGTGTTCGCTTTAGTGACTTAAAGAAGAAGCGGCGCATAAAAACCGTTGACAGTAAAATGTGTAGAGATGCATATAACCAGAGCAATTCAGGTAAATCAAGTTTATGGTTTACATGGCACAATGAAATCTATGTGGTAGTGCTCATCATGTCTGACCCAAGAGCGTCGCTTTGAAAATTTAATATGCTTTTTGAGGTATGGCCCATAAGCTGTGTTAAATAATGGTGGTTGTAATTTGGGGTCAAAAATTACTCGCCAGATGTTATGGCCTTGCTTTACCGAAGCTTTGTGCAACTCGACAATATGTGCCGCCATTCCATCGTAGTCGATCTTTAATCCATCAAACTCATCTTTTTGGTCAAACTCGATGTTATAACCGAACTTATTAAAGGGGTGGGTGGGCAAATGAACAGACTCCCCTCGTGAATTCACCATAGGAGTCATGAAATCTACTGACAGTCCATTGCGATGGGTTTTATGTGGACTGAACTTGCCACCGTCCTCAAACCCTGTTTCTGCATATTTGAAGACCTTTTTAGGATGAGTAATCAAGAGCTGATCGTAGGCTTCCAGCACAATATCTCTAACAGAAGAATGCACATAAGTCCTTCCAGCCCAACGTGCTAAAGTGCTGTATCCGACAAAATTGTCACCCGCCGCTGGTAATTGAACACCACTTTCTAAACGTCCATTGGAAGTCGTACCATAACAAGTGCTGGCTGAAACAAGCTTAGGGAGCATTGTGAAAAATAGCGTTAACAAGAACAGTTTCATCGTTTGTTATCTCTCATCATATAAAGCTCACAGTCTCCATCATGCGCACCGCAGTGAGAAACAGGCCACCAAGAGTTAAAACACTAGGAATCAAAAATGCCCCAAAAGTTAGCCATGAATTACGGTATTTTTTATGAGCTAATATCGCAAAGATGCCTCCAACACTGCCAGAAAATGTCCAGGGAAATACATATATTAAGATGAGGGTACTAATCATCCCCTCAAAACTTCCCGAATAAATCAGCATCAGAAAAAATAGGTGAATACAGATCGAATAAATTAGTTTAATCATTGCAATCTCGTCTTATATAACAAATGAAGACAAGTTTACGTAGATAGATCCAATCTTGTGGGGCAAAAACTTGGTGGTTACTCTAATTGTTGGAACCTTTAGCTGATATTTATGTGCTTTATTGAAATCTGACTAAAAGATTGGGTGAAATGCTATTAACATTGACTTCTGGTTGAGCTTTAATGCCAAACATTACGCGTCAACAGAATCTGCGTGCTAGCCATCTATCACTGTTTTAGCTCGGCCATAAATTCGTCTGGCGAAGCAATACCTGCGAATAAGTGAGAAATGTCAGGATCGGAAATGGATTCTAACGCGTAGACGGGTTTATCAAGTCCAAGTGCATAACCAATATCTAGTGCAACACTTTTGCCCACATAACCATCAAAATTTAAAATATAGATAATGTCCGCTTGCCGAATCCGTTGTAAGCACCCATCAATCCCATTGGCTTGAAGTGGTTCGGAAATCGTCGTTTCAATACCAACATTGAGCAATGATTTACGTATCTTTTGCATCTTATCCAGATGCTTAAAGCTGCCTGCAACGTAGACGATTTTACTCATTACAACTCCGTGCTTTTATCTGTATGTTTTTGTGATAGTGCTGATAAGGTGTAAAGATGTAGACCCAGCAATTATAAACGGCTTAAGTACAGCCTTCATTATGCTCTAACCACTCGGTTCTGAGCACGCCATATTTAACCGAATCAAAATACTCACCTTGGTAATAACGCACCTTTCGCAGTCTCGCCTCTTGTTGAAAACCCAATTTCAACGCCAATGCCATCATGCGCGGATTGCCAGACCAGGTGGTTAACCCTACCCTCTCAATTACTTTGCTTTTGAACAAGAAAGATAACCATAGAGGCAAGGCCGCTGCCGCAATCCCTTTACCCCAATACTGAGCGTTGTAAATAATTACACCGGCTTCTAGCCAACGAGTTTCTTCGCATTCCCAATAGCAGTTCACCGTCCCCACAGGAACGTCATCAGCAGTAATAATTTGAAGATCTGAACCTTCTAGTAACCTTGGGAACAAAGATTGCTTAAACTGCTCTAATGATGGGTGAGAATATGGGAAGTAGGGACCGTTAAATTTAGTCCACTCATCATTTGAAATAATCAATGAGTGAATCAATTCCAGCTCATCTAACCTTGCAGGTCTAATATCTACTTTCATAGCTTGTGAAAATACTCAGGTACCTTGGAAAAAATCTTCGCATCTGAATCGATAACCATTTGAATCATCGATGTACATTAGGAAGAGATAAAAATGGAACCACTTAGCTCACTTTAGGTTCTCAGCAATACGCCACAGAACACCGGACGGGTCTGTCATACAAAATTCAAGCATGCCCCATGGCTGCTCTACCAAGTCAGTAACATTTGAGCCGTATGCATCTTCTAGATTGAGTTTGCTTATATGCCCGTACCAATCCCGCGCATCTTCGACTAACAAATGCATCATGAAATTTTCGCTGTGAATAGGCTCGTAAAAATCTTGGAGCAAAAATGAACAAGAGCCAGACTTAAAATACGCGACACCATCAAATTCAGAGGCAAGCTCAAAGCCAATCAACTGATAGAAGCGCTTTGAAACATCGAAGTCTTTAGCAGGAACAAAAGATTTTATTTCTACTGTATTCAGGTTTGCCATTTATTTTTTAATCCTTTACGAATAATTGCACACCAACGCTAACGTAAAACACGTTCAAAGTGAAATAGGAAGTAGTACTGTCATTGGTAATAACTTCACGACGCAGTAACTTATTTGCGGAGAATGACATTTATATTAACTGCGCGATGTACAACCCAAATACATCAGAACTTCATTGTATTACACGCTACTAACCCTTTACTTGTTAAAGCTGTAGTAATGGTTCTTCCCTTCATCGGTATACTCGTCAACCAGGCTCAAGCCATGTTCGCTGAGAATCTCTACGTATTTCTCCCGTCCTAAAGACAGAGACTTCTTTCCTGTTAGTAAATCATCCCAACTAACAGTTTGATATGGAGCGCTGAATAAAAGGCTTCCCCCTTCTTCTAACGCTCTTGCCATTTTTTGTAGAACTAAGACCTGAGCAGGCTCAGGCAACAAAAAAATTAGGCCAACAGACAAAATTGCATCAAATTTTCTGCCAAAGAATGGGGACATTTCGGCGGATTCACACCTTGCGTGTGCTGCCGGGAACCTTTTTATATACTCTTGTATCAATGTTTCTGATGCGTCGATTGCAAATACACTGACACCCTTATCTAAAATGCTTTGCGTATATGGTTCGCCAAAACCGCAACCAACATCTAACAGAGCTTGATCTGAATTGAGTGAGTTACTCCAACCACCAATAGTAGACGTTCCAATAGAAGAACGTGCAGAAATGAATTCTTGTGCAACCTCTTCCCAACCATTCGATAAGTCATCAAGATTGTTCTCTGGTTTCACGGATTGCTCCTTGCGTACTAATACATGTCAGATCTAACGACTAAGATTCGAGAACTTGCTATCAACCACATAGAATTTAGACTGGTCGCCAAAATCACAAAGCGCCATATGTTAAACGTCTATTGTGGCTATCGATTAACTCACGAGACGTTTGTTTCGTCCAAAAAATTTGTAAAAGACAGCGACGCAAACGGCAGAAATTAGCCCAGTAAAGTAAATCATCGTTAACATGCTTTTTGCCAACGTGAATACACTACTCATCATTACCAGATTTTTTGAAACAGCCGGATATTCAGTCAACATATACCAAACTCCAACGTTCTCTGCATAGTCAAATAGACAAACTAACACTGGAACGACCGATAGATACAGCCAAAAACGGCTAGTGAGATTCCCTATACGGCTCAACCAAAGGAGCATGGCCGAGTAACAAAGTGCAAATAGAAACGGATAAAATAGATCTAATACCAATTGAAGCGACACATAAACGCTGCGCCCCTCTTCACCCAATGCAGAGAGTAGTGTCAATGCATCTTGATAACTATAACCAAATGGTGACATATCAAATAATGGCAACCCATCTGTGTACTGCATCAATTTGGGGATACTGTAAATCAGCATCGTCGCATATATCGCATTGGCCGCAACAAACAGAACTAATACCAACTTCCCGGAAACATAAGAACGAATGTTTCGAAACATATTACTTACCTTATTAAGTTCAATAATTAAAAAGCTAATGACTATTATGTCTGGTATTAAAGACGACCAACTAACGCCCCATGCATCATTTTGATGACTAATTCTTACCAGAAAATAGAGTACACAAAATAAAAAAGACTGTTTACATACTGCCTACGCATAGCAGAAATACTACGCGTGCTGAATCACTGTTAACTTGTTTTTTGGTACACAATATCCAAGCTGTACTCCTCTGTATTTTCACTATTAGAAACTGTTTGTTTAAAACCGAGTTTCTTTAGTACCGAAGAGCTCCTACTATTCCAGGAATGAACACCTGCCCAAATACTACCTTGATAACCCGAACTACGTACATGTGATACCAAAGCTTCGCACATTTGCGTCGCTAAACCCTGACCCCAGAATTCCGGATTAACCCAATAAGCTAAAGCCAAACGATTCTCTTGAGGAAGTAATGTGACCTGACCAATAACATGGGAGTTGTGCAACCGACGACAACTCCAAACATAACATTTGCCCATATTCCATTCTGACACACAATTTGAACACCAACTCTCAGCTTGAGTTAGAGTTTTAATATTTGCTAGTGGAAGGGACGCAGGAAATAAATTAGAGCTCACTGCGCTTAATAGATACACTGCATCAGCGATTTCTATTGGAGTAAATACAAAACTTGAACATTCAAATTTTCTTTCTAAATTCAAAGCCTTCTCCTTATGTGCTAACACCTAACCAAGGTTAGTCACCATAAACACTGCGCTCAAATTTAGCGCTAAAGATGCCAAGTGTTAGGAGTCATTTTTAACGTTTGTTAGCCGCTCATTCCCAAAAGGTTACTGCTTACTCAACAGGAACTTACGTAAATCTCTCTCTGCACGCATAACAAACAGAATAAACACTTTGTCACCGTCTTGTTTATAGAAAACACGACATGGATTAACGACAACTTCACGATAACTTAGATGTTCTAGTTCGGGTGGAATACGACCTGACTCTGGGAAAGTTTGTAGGCGTTCGACTTTGGAGAAGATCGTTTGCACTAACTGCTTTGCAGCTACGATATTTTCTAGTGCGATATATTCAGCAATGTCGTTGAGGTCAGATAACGCTGGTTCAGTCCAGATTACTTCAGCCATTTTGACATTTTGTCTTTAGCTTCGTCATGGCTTACCACTTTACCGTCAGCTAGTGCACGCTCTCCTCGTGCAATACCCTCAAGAATAGCTAAACGATTTTGCATAAACTCGTAGTCATCAACATCAACGAGATAAGCGGATGGCTTACCATGCTCAGTAATTAACACTGGCTCTTTGGTGTCGTGGAGATCAGCGAGGATCTTAGTTGCTTGACGTTTGAGTGATGTAACTAGTTCTACCTTCATGATAGCTGCTCCAAAGGAATACTAAAGTGATACTATTCTATCACTTTGGGTATAGCAAGCTCCAAGACGGCTAACACTTACATTTGGTGCGCCCCGATATAGCCGCAGCACACACTGAATTTTTAAACCAAAACCGTCAGACTGTTTTGCGTCGCCAACATGTTTTAGTTATACCTCACTTTCGTACCATTCAATGATGAGATCCCACAACTCTTTAACTGTATTCCGTTCTTCTTGGGTCACTTCACCATCTTGAGGATTCCAAAGAAACGCCTTGTTTTTTGAGTTATCAAAGCACACTAAGTTGCCGCAGCCATCGTCTCCATAGATAACTATTGATATCAACGAGGCAGGAAACCAGCTTTCAGATTTCAATACTCTATTCACATGTATGATGTCACCGTTGTCACCTGATTTGTACCTATACAATAAGTTACAACCTGTAGGTCCAAGCAAACCATTAGATTGACGATACTGAGTCTTCACATCCTCAGGAACAAGAGTGTTCAGCTCTCGTTCTAATTCGACTATCTCAACGTTTAATAACATCGTAATTCTCTAATGAGGTATAACGCCGAAAATAAACGGCAAAAATTAGTTGGCTATAATCTTTGAAGCACGAACAAAGCCAACTGATTTTTGTCCGCCCTTTTTAATTTGCTTTGTTATGAATCTATGCCAAAACTTTTAAATCCAGTTTAAGTCCTCGTCGCGTTCTATCGGCAACATAAAATGCACTGTTAAGTGCTGCAATGACCTCTACTTCTCTGGGATCAATTTCACGAACAGCAAAATGTCCAAAAGTTAATTCAAACAACTTTTGCCTGTCGCTAGACTCACCGTTGAAATAAGAAATTAGCCAATTCAATTGGTTTTCAATTGACTCATATATTAAGGGAAGCATTGTTTTGCGATTGTTCTTACACACTTCTAAAGCGAACTGGCAAATTTCCACTTTTATTTCTTCTTGACTCATTTCTCTAGAGACTCATAACACTTGCATTTGGTGCGCCACGACTTAGCCACAGTACACACTGAACTTTTAAACCAAAACCACCAGACTGTTTTGCGTCGCCAATATGTGCTTGTTATATGGCTTGGATTCATATACTAAGTGCAACACTAAAATTTAAAACAGTGAGCTGTCATAATTCTTGTGTTTTCCTCCCGCCAAGAAGAAAAAATACATGAAATACAAACAGCTCACTGAGAATGAAAGGTATATGCTTTCTATGCTCAGAAAGCAAGGTTATAACCAAGCTCAAATTGCTCATGCCCTCGGAAGACATCGGAGCACGATCTCCCGAGAAATCATTCGTAACTCATGCAAAATTGATAAAGCCTATCGGCCTAGCAAAGCCCAGAGTCGGTCCATTCGGCGAAGAAGTTGTTCAAGGCGAAACAAACGCATCACACCAGAGCAATTCAATCAAGTTAAGCAGTTGCTGGTTAAAGACTGGAGCCCTGAGCAGATTGTCGGCCATCTCAAAACCACCGGTAAATTAACGATAAGTCACGAATCTATTTACCAGTATGTCTGGAGAGATAAAGCTAATGGAGGCCAGTTATGGCAACACCTCAGGCAATCGAATAAGAAACGTCGGAAGCGTTACGGGGCCTACGACAGCCGTGGTCGTGTTGCTTCAAAACGCCACATATCCGAACGGCCGGCTTCCGTTGAAATCCGAAAAACACGTGGTCACTGGGAAATCGATACGGTCATGGGTGCTGGCTCTAAACATTGTATTGTCACTCTGGTTGAGCGGAAAACTGGTTATACCCTGATAGGCCAACTGAATAATAGAACCACCGAATCTCTCAACCGGAGAACCATTAAAATTATGAGCAAATTTGATGGACTATTTACTTCTATTACAGCTGATAACGGTACTGAGTTTAATCAATACAAAGAAATTGAAGAAGCGACCGAAACACGCTTCTACTTTGCCACTCCTCACCACTCATGGGAGCGAGGGACGAATGAAAATACCAATGGATTAATACGTCAGTATCTCCCTAAAGGCACATCAATGGCGTCGTTAACACAGGCTAAATGCAATGCCATTGCTAAGCGATTGAACACACGTCCTAGGAAACGGCTAGGCTTTAAAACACCAGAGGAATGCTTTGTTGGTTACTACAGATAAATGTTGCACTTCAAACTTGATATCAGGCCTTGGCTCACAACTCAAAGCGGCTTGTCCGCCCCACCAAGATGCCCAAAACATGCGATTAACTCAATGATTAGTGATGATTTTTGCTGAACCGCTCGAAACCAATACTACACGAAAGGTAGATTGGCAACGAGCCAAAGAAGGCGAAGAACTTTCAACAATTACAAAGCCCAAAAACACTAACTAGAAAATGGGGTATAACACTTGCCATAAACGGCACAATTAGCTGGCTAAATTTGCGAGGAACGAGCACAAGCCAGCTGTTTTGTGTCCGCTTTTCATGGCTTTGTTATGCGCAATGCTAGATTGGCAGCAACTCATTCAATTTGTCACGTAGGTCGTTAGTTACTATAAGTGATTCTTCACGCGCAACTTCTTCTGGTTTACCGCTACGTATTATAGCTTTAAGTTGTTCCTCATAAGGTTGTAATGATAATGGAGGTGGATTGTTTTCCATGGCCGCGGAAGACGCATAAATTAGAGCGTGCAAATCTATTACCTTGCAATCTCCATCAAACAACCGATCCAGTGCATCAAACAAGTTTTCTAGGATTTGCTTTTCTATCGAGGTCATTTTCGTACTCTTAACGCGTATAACACTTACATTTGGTGCGCCACGACCAAGCCGCAGCACACACTAAACTTCAAACCAAAATCGACAGACTGTTTTGCGTCACCAACATGGTTTTGTTAGCTAATCCCTTTCGCGAGGAGCTTTTTGTTTACATCAACTACTACGAAGAAAAGATAAATGCCTACTCCACCATTAATCGCAGATAGAGCAGATGGAATAAAGAAGTCCGATAGTTGCTCTGCATTGAACGCAGGAATAAGAACAAACTTAGCATTACACACGTACCACAATATTATTGGCGATATCGACAAAGCCAGACCTATAAAGCGATGTAAAATTGTGAGCCCTTTGACCTTTACAAACTCTCTTACAAATCGAATTACCGTCACAATCGCAGCACTCCCGAGTAAAAATGTACCAAGGACACCAGACGCAAAACCAGCTATCAAAAGAGTTTCATTGATGTATATTTTTTGAAGTGCGGCGATACCCGCCATTAATGACAAAATAGAGACTATTTTGTACGCTTTAATTTGTCTTATGACCATCAAAGTCTCCTTGGCTGCTAACACTTACATTTGGTGCGCCACGACTAAGCCGCAGCACACGCCGAATTTCAAACCAAAACCGCCGAACTGTTTTGCGTCGCCAACATGTTTTTGTTAGACCCCGGCTCACAATCCAAAGCGGCTTGTCCGCCCCACCAAGATGCCCAAAACATGCTATTAACTCAATAATTAGTGATGATTTTTGCTGATGCGCTCGAAACCTAAAACTACGCGAAAGGTAGATTGGCAACGAGCCCAAAGGAGGCGAGGAACTTTCGATGAATACGAAACCAAAAAGCGCTAACTAAAAAATGGGGTATAACGCCCTGTTAAGGTGTGAGCAACGCAATACCGATGTTCCCGCATACCATCTTAACCATCAAACCTAACGCATAGTAAAAATGCCACGCGTTGCGAATCACTCTTAAACAGATTGTTAAGTTTACTTTTTCGGTCTTGCTTCTTGCTCATTAGGGTTATAGAAAAAGTTGATATTATTTACGTTAAAATCCAGATCCTTAGGTAAAGCTACACCTAGATAAATTTGTTGTAATACTGCGCCAAATACCATGATTGCTTGGTAAGTTGTATGTTGAAAGACACCATCTGGACTATGGCTGGACTCATTACCTAACCATTTAATCGCCTCAAGTGCTCTAATACATTTACACTCGACTTTTCCAAGCTTTTTACATTTATCTAAGCGCTCTTGTAATGGAATAGGTTTTGGATATCCTTTGCTGCTAAGAACGTCCACACCATTTTTGGTTCTATGCTGTTCGATACCTAGCTGAGTCAACAATTCTTCGACAGCGACTCTTAACTTATTGCCACATGATGCTTGCTCTACCCAGAAAAGTGAAAACACCATTTCCAACAACATTCTAATCTTGTACGGGTACTTTGAGTCCAATGGAAAGAAATTGGGAGCTGGATTTATAAAGGTTGGTGTAAATAACATTTCATATCCACATTCCTCATCGAAGTAGACCTCACCTGACATCACCAGAACTCCAGCGTCTGCACACTCCTGATTTTTACACTGTAAGTCTGACCGTAAAATTGCCCTTGTATCTCCACCAGTTCTAACATCTGAAATTTGACGTATATTGGGTTCACCTAGCGGACTCATGTCACCCTGGTTACATGTTGGACACACAAATGCGGGAATTTGCTCTTGTGAATATAAAATACCCTGTTCCAATTCTTTGTCTCCATAAACTTAACACTTACATTTGGTGCGCCACGACCAAGCCACAGCACACACTGGAATTTTAAACCAAAACCGCGGGACTGTTTTGCGTCGCCAACATGTTTTTGTTAGACCTCGGCTCACAATTCAAAGCGGCTTGTCCGCCCCACCAAGATGCCCAAAACACAGGATTAACTCAATGATTAGCGGTGATTTTTGCTGGACTGCTCGAAACCTAAAACTACGCGAATAGTGGATTGGCAACGAGCTAAAAAAGGCGACGAACTTGCAACAAATACAAACACAAAAAGCACTAACTAAAAAATGGGGTATAACGCCTTACTAATGGGCGTAAAATGCTTGGCTAAAATTAGCGACGAAGGAGCGCAAGCCAAGCGTTTTACGTCCTTTTGAGTAATTTGTTAGGTATACGTTTCCCAACAGTTACTACTAGCTATTCTTTGAGTGTGGTTAGGATTATTTTTAATGAAATCAATTGTTTCAACTTTGCTTTCAGGGAGAACAGGATCTGAATGATAGCCACTGCCACAATACCTAAAGCCAGCTTCCCAAAGCAACATCGCCGATTGCCACTTATTTTTACTCGATTGTTTTGGTGCACGAAAATTACGACCTAAAAAAGCCATCTTGCGACCACAATTAGGGCAATTATGCTCAAGTTCTGATTCAGTTTGCCAAGCAGTACCCGTATTTGACTCTTCAGTCGCACGCCTTTTGAATGCCACTCGACAATCAAAACATGCAAATTTATGCAGAAATTCCATGTATACCTAACACTTACATTTGGTGCGCCACGACTTAGCTGCAGCACACACTGAACTTTTACACCAAAACCGCCAGACTGTTTTGCGTCGCCAACATGTGCTTGTTAGACTTCTGCTCGCAACCTAAAGCGGCTTGTCCGCCCCACCAAGATGTACAAATCATGTGATTAACTCAATGATTAGTGATGATATTTGCTGAACCGCTCGAAACCTAAAACTACGCGAAAAGAGGATTGGCAACGAGCTAAAAAGGGCGAGGAACTTTTAACAAATACAAACACAAAAAGCACTAACTAAAAAATGGGGTATAACACTTACATTTGGTGCGCCACGATTAAGCCGCAGCACACACTGAATTTTTAAACCAAAACCGCCAGACTGTTTTGCGTCGCCAACATGTTTTTGTTAAGCACCAGACTGATTTAACAATTGGTCTCTAACTTCCATTAGCGCAAAGCCTAAAAGATTAAGGCCTTTCCACGTATTGGGATTTTCCGATGCTGGATTGTCTTCAGCCAATCCAATACCCCATATTTTGTCTACTGGACTTGCTTCGACTAATACCCGTTTTCCTGTATTTACAAGAAATTCCTTTAACTCTGGATTTTGGGAGAACTTTGCAAAGTTGGCTTTTACAACAATTTCAAATCTTTTTTGATCCCATAAATCTTGCTTAAAACCAATAACTTCTCGACCGATTGCCTTGGCTTCTCCAGGGTTGTTTGCAGAAAGAATTTTCTCGCACGCATTATTATCACCAAACAACTTTGCCTTGTGATACATCATATAATGTTCGGCAGTGATAAATTCGTTGCCGTCTTCTTCGAATTTTGAGTCATACCATTGGCTAAAGCAGTTTTTCGTTACTCGACCAACTTCCTTTTGATTCCCCCAGAAAAAGACATATTTTACCTTATTTCCATGGTTTACAAATTCGACAAGCTCTTCTCTTGTTCTTATTTTCAATTTCTTCTAATTCCTGATGTGGAAGTGTGCTTAACGCCCTGTTAAGGGGTGAGCGACGCAATACCGAAGTCGCCGCATGCCACCCTAAACACTAAAACCAACGCATAGTGAAAATGCCACGCGTTGCGAATCCCTCTTGAACAGTTTGTTAAGTTTATTGGTCGCGCAGGTGGTTAACTTGTGCCAATAAGTCATCAAGTTTAACTGTCGATGCATTTGATTGAGCCTTGGCCCACTCGCCTCTATCAGCCCATGCAAGAGCTTTGACTTGAGAGCTTTTAAACAGCTGCCTGTCAATTTTACGAATTGCCTCTGACGCAGCTAGCCAAAGGTCTGAAAGTTCCAACTCTTTCTGCCTAGACGATAAACTCTCGTCATCTTTCAAGTCTCTTAAGTATGCCTTGGTAGCAACAATTGCGGTCATTACAGCCGTAAAAGCTACTTCTTTTTGCTTCTCTTGCTCATCCGATAGAGTTTGTTTACGTTGACTCCTATCTTTTAAGTTTTGGATTGCTTCTTGTAAAGCAATCAGAGCGATTTCAAACATGATCCTTCCTTATAAACTTAACAATTATTCAAAGACAAAATGTCCATATAATCCGTCCACAGGCATCATTTTTGGCTTGTGGATATTTCCCTCAGACTAGCATATAAGGCCATGTAATACATAAAGTTATCATTCATTCACGTAAGAGCGCAGTCGCAAAAACGTTACACATTTAAAAACAAAGTGGACATTGGTTGATTTTTAATCAACTGTATATAAAAACAGTGCTTGAGAAGCTATGAAAAGTCTATTTTTGTTAAGTGTTAAAGAACACATGATGCTTAAGCATTACGCCAAGCGCACCATCAAAACCTATTTGCATTGGATTGCTCAATTCATCCGGTTTCATCAAATGAAACACCCCAAAGACCTCGGTAAATCTGATGTCGAAGCCTTCTTAAATTCATTAGTTCTACAAAAAAACGTCGCTGCCGGTACTCAGGCTGTCGCACTTAATGCTTTGCGCTATCTGTACGTGGAGTATCTAAAACAATCAGATTTTGAGCTTGAATACCGCTATGCCAAACGACATAGAAAACTACCGGTTGTGCTCTCACCAGAAGAAATTAGCAGCTTGCTAAAGCACATTAATCCCAGCTTTGCCCTACCCGTAAAGCTGATGTACGGCTCAGGTTTACGCGTTATGGAATGTGTTCGATTGCGTGTACAAGATATTGATTACGATTACCTAGCGGTTCGAGTTTGGCAAGGTAAAGGGAACAAGAACAGAGTGGTTACATTGGCACCCGAACTTGTCCAAGAGTTAAAACTTCAAACCCAAACTACCCAAGAACAATATCAGGTTGATATTCGCCACCCCAACTACGCTGGAGTTTGGCTAAAACCTGCTTGGCGGAGGAAGTTCCCAAAAGCTGCTCTGGAGTTCGGCTGGCACTACTTGTTTCCTGCTAGAAGTTTGGGGATTGACCCAGAGTCAAATCAATTGAGGAGACATCATATCAATGAAAAAAGTTTACAGAGGGAAGTGAAACGCGCAGCCAAGCTTGCCAACATTGGTAAGCCTGTTACCTGTCATACATTAAGACATAGCTTTGCGACTCATTTACTAGAAGCAGGAGCAGATATTCGAACCGTGCAAGAGCAGCTTGGCCATCAAGACGTAAAAACGACACAAATTTATACTCATGTTCTTGAACGAGGTGCCAGTGGGGTGACTAGTCCACTATCGCGAATCGTATAAAAATCGATGTCTATGTTAATCAGTAGTAGCGGTTTTCGGGCAGTTTCATCGGTTTGACCACACTATCTAGCCCTTCAATTTTAAGCGCCAGACATAACTTGAGCAGGTCACCCAGTTCACCTTTGGGAAAGCCCTTTTTGTCAAACCATAAAAGGTATTCTTCGGGCAAATCAATAAGCACTCTCCCTGCGTATTTTCCAAACGGCATTTTCATACGAGCAAGTTTAAGGACGTTTTCTTTTTTTAGCACGGCACTTCCAGACGGTAGATTTATGAGAGTAGTTTACAGGAAATAAAAAGCCCCAGCCAAGGCCGGGGCTTCATTCAGTATCTAAGCTTAGTATTGTACAACCAGTTCAGGTTTGTTAGTACTCGCTTCGCTACTAGTAATTGAAATCCAAGCGTTGTTTGTCTCTGATTTCAAACCAATCGACATCAACTTGTCACCAGAAAGCTCAGCATTTACAAAGCTAGTCACATCAAACTCTACCCACTGGCCAGATTGATTTACCGTCGCGGTGCCCATTCGCCAGCCCATATTGGTACCCGGGAACCACCACTTCATATCACCTTCGTGCCACGCGTCGCCGGCTTTATGGAAAGCAAGTTGAGCAGAAGGTGCATCTTTGAAGATAGAGACATGTAAACGAACAGTAGCCTTGCGAACTTGAGTTGCATTAAGTTGGTCAAGATCCCAACGAAGATAGGAATGACGAGTCCAAGTTTCATTAGCTGTTTGCTTAACCGCTAGGCTACCCCAGTTTCCATAAATCGATGACTTATAGCTACCACCACGAATAAAGGAGTCATCCGTCGGGTTGATAACTGTTTTGGCGGTTGGGGCGGTAAAGTTACATTGTGAATACACACCGTTAAACTCAACTGTTACACCTTTGCCCTGTTCAGCCCCACTTGGCATAGAAATACTTTGCTTTTGCCCGTACCCATTGCCATCGCCCAAACAAACTTCCAGTGTGCCACCAGCTAAACTCGGTGTAGATACACTTAGCACATCCACGGCTTGCGATTGGTCGAGTAGAACCACTGAAGGCTTAGAAGCCGAAAGCTGCTTGCCGTTAGATAAAGTCACAGAACCCGCTTGATGGAATACCACGCCAACCTTGTTCTCTAGCCTGTGATGCACCGCCTGAACGGTCGCAGTATTCGCTAGCACCTTCAGTGGTAGATTGGCTGAGTAGTTGGAGGTCTCCTGAGCTGTTTTACCCGGATACATAACGTATTGGTAGCTCGCGTTTTGCGGCTTTAAGCCGTGGTCAATTCGCAAGTTAAATACGTCTTTGCTAACCGGTGTTTTGTACTCAGATTTGGTGTTGTTGATCTTAAACCAATTGCCCGTTTGGCTTTGGTTGCTCAGCACACCCTGCCAATCTTGCGGGAAAACATAACCGACGTTGTCATGATGAACCCAGCCCGCACCACCTGCCTGAGTTTTGGCAATACTGCGGCTTCCCAATGGTAAAATTCCCGAGCCTTGAACTTCAACAGAGCCGTCGAGTAGTGCTTGGTTCACCGTTGTTGTAACAGGTTGATTACTGCTGGATGAGATATCAGCACCGAGTGCGACGACTTCGTTATCAAAATGGAACCACGCTTTTTTGGCACGTGTTCCACGAGCACGGAAATCCATTGCAGTGACACCAGATTGGCCGTCAGACACACCGCCAACAAAAGGTTGGTTGTGTTCACGCACACCCCATGGAGCACTCATACCTTGCCATTCTGGTGCGGTTACACCCGGAATAAAACGCCAATCCCAAACTGGATAAATGTTGCGGTATTCATCACCATCAAGCATCAGTGTGGTACTGCCGTGTGTGAGCCAGTAACCCAATAGGTTTTCTTTTTTGCTGGTTTCTTGCGTTGTAACACGGTTCGAAGCCATTTTTACTGTGAATAAAAAGTCAGGGCGTTGGCTAGCCGAGTAGTCACTACGCCAGAAGTGCTTAAAGCCATTAATTCCAGCTTTGCCCCCGGTTAAATGGGCGCGGAATAAAGCAATCTCACTCGCTCGAGCCGGAACGAGTTCTCTTAACTGATCAAGCTGCTCCAGTTTGGCTGTATTATCGATAACATCATCTTGAACACGGGCGATACCGCGGCCCATAGTATGGTGGTCCATAACACCACCACGGGTCATCCATTGGTCGCCGTCCAACACGTGCTCAGCTATCGCGTTTAGTTGAGTTTGATTAAACGCATACGACATGTTGCGTGTTAGATACGCCAGCTTAAGCACGGTACTTAACTGCACTTGGCCATAGGTTCCACTGTAAAGCTGCGGTCCGTGAATCAGATAAGAATGGTCTTTTTGCAGACCGTCACCATCTGTGGTGAGCGCCGTTTGCTTGACGGCATCAATCGCAAACTTCAGTTTGGTCTCATCGCCGGAAATCAGCGCTCCCGTTGCAATACTTAGTGCCTTGTCTGTTAAGTTGGCGCCAGTGTCCTTTTTAGGGTCGAACTCTTGTGGCATCAAGCTGCCAATGTAGTTGAGTTGAGAGGTTGATAAATGTTGGCGCATTGCCAAACCAACTGGGCCAAAGTGCAACTGAGGGCCAATATCACGCCACCACCAGTTGGTACTGGTAGGTTTTCTGTCTATCCAGTATTGCACCGCGTTTTGCACAGAGGTTTTTAATAACTGGTAATCGGCACTGGTTTGGGTTTGCGCATTGGCATCGGCGAAGGCCATCGCCATCCAGCGCATACGAACTAAATGATCGGCAGGAGACCATCCAAACGCTTGGGTATCTGCGTAATTGATGTCTGCCCAGCTGCCATTTGCTTGAATATCTTGCGCAAATGGCAGTGCTTTTTGCAGCAAGGTTAGGTTATCAGCCTGAGCGGAACGGCGGAACTTATCTAAGTTGTCTTGAGATAGCTGAAGCGCTAGCTGGTCGACTTCTGACAATGACGCAGAAGAAGTATTGTAACTGCTCACATTAGCAGCAACATCGGCTGCAATAACAGTTGGTGAGTGAGCAGCAAAAGTGCCCACGAATAAAGCACTTGCCACTGCAAACGCACTTCGTTTTAGAGGTAAAGAGTTCATATTTCGGCCTGTATTTTTATTGGATTGCCTATCCTCTAGCCCTGTAGGGTCGGGCACTGCAGAGGAATACTCTGAAATGGCATATGAGATCTCTATTTTTAGAATGCCATTTCATTTAATTGAGAATATCAATCCAATTTGATGCAATAAAGACCAGTTACTGAGTTTCTACTCACTAAATGTCTAAAAAGTGAGATAGATCTGATAGTCAAAATCTCTGTTTTTCATACTCCAGTTACAATGTGAGTTTGTTCAAAACCCGAACAATTGATCAAAAATTGTTCTTGCATTGTGATCATTCTGTTTGGGTTTCTTTAGATTTGCTCACTGAGTTATCTGATGTGAATACTCTACTACCACATCGTTACCTTCGATGTAGGCTCTTTCTATCGTGCCATCAATAGTCAGCCTTGTGGTGAGCTTTACGCATTCACCTAGCCATTGGTTGTGAGGTTTTAAACTGGGAATGATTTGAGTTGGGTCTAACCCGAGCTGGTTACAAAATGTTTGTACAAACTGGCTATCTAATGGCTGTTTGCCACGCACGCGTTGCGAAAACTCGACCTGTGTTAATCCTAATTT
Organism: Vibrio sp. ABH4_348; assembly: GCF_056159765.1. NCBI lineage: Bacteria > Pseudomonadati > Pseudomonadota > Gammaproteobacteria > Vibrionales > Vibrionaceae > Vibrio > Vibrio sp. ABH4_348. Next base: position 424,929 of record NZ_JBSWVW010000002.1, read on the forward strand.
TTTGGCGAATTCCATTTGGGTAATGCGAAGTTTGGCTTTTTGCGACATCCATGTTTGATAAAGCGCATCTTGATCTTGTTGAGTAAAGTCCATGGTTCGGTTTCCTAGAGCCAGAAAAGTCGGCTGACTTATTGTTTTAAACGATGTGATGAGAATTGAATGGAATCAGTGTGCAAAGAAGCCCAAAGAACTTTGTCATCAATTTGTAAACCCAGAGTCAAGGCTGATTGAGATTTCTCAGAAACAAAAAAGACGAAAACAAAAAAGGACGCCCAAGGCGTCCTTCAACAACAATTAGTAAGCTAGGCGTAGTCTTCAGTTGCGACTACTGACGGCGGGCTTTCACCGCATTGGCAAGTTGCTCTAATACTTTTTCAGTATCAGCCCAACCGATACACGCATCAGTAATTGACTGACCGTAGCTTGGTGTTTTGCCGGCAACCAAATCTTGGCGACCTTCAACCAAATGAGATTCGATCATTACACCAAATACCGCATCTTCACCGTGGGCGATTTGGCTAGCAACGTCTTCTGCCACTACCATTTGGCGTTTAAACTGTTTGCTGCTGTTTGCGTGGCTAAAGTCAATCATCACTTTCTTAGGCAAACCTGAGTTTTCTAGCTCATCTTTGATCGCCGAAACATGCTCTTTGCTGTAGTTTGGCTCTTTGCCGCCACGTAGAATGATGTGGCAATCTGGGTTACCTGCTGTTTCTACAATTGCAGAGTGACCATATTTAGTCACTGACAAGAAATGGTGAGAAGAGCTGGCCGAGCGTATCGCATCAGACGCTATTTTGATGTTGCCGTCAGTACCATTTTTGAAACCAACAGGGCAAGACAAACCCGAAGCTAACTCACGGTGTACCTGAGATTCGGTAGTACGCGCGCCAATTGCGCCCCAGCTAATTAAATCAGCGACGTATTGAGGCGTGATCATGTCTAGGAATTCACTCGCCGTGGGCATGCCCATATCCGTTAAGTCGAGCAGCAGCTTACGGCCCATTCTTAGGCCATCGTTAATTTTGAAGCTGTCGTCTAGGTAAGGGTCGTTGATTAGCCCTTTCCAACCAACAGTGGTACGCGGCTTCTCAAAGTAAACGCGCATCACAACTTCCAATTCGCCTTTGTGTTGCTCACGTAAAACTTTCAGTTTTTCACCATACTCAAGCGCCGCTCTCGGATCGTGAATAGAGCATGGACCAATGATAACGAGTAGTCGATCGTCCTTATTATTCAATATATTAGAAATGGCTTCACGAGATTCAAACGTAGTACTTGACGCTCTTTCTGTGGCAGGAAACTTCTCTAAAACAGCTACTGGCGGCAATAACTCTTTGACTTGGTTAATTCTTACATCATCGGTTTGAAACATCGCTTATAACTTCCTAATTTATCGCATCTTTCCCTGATGCACTTATCATCAGCCTTCAGGCTTTCATGGGCATTGAGCTAAATAGTGTTGCTCGCTATGCTGGTTAAGTTATCGCCTCACAAAGATGGTTGCAAGCATTATTATTTTAATTTGGCAAATATTTTCATATTTTTAATTCACACCTATGTGTAATTATTTTTTTACACTCATTTTTATCCAGATAAAACAGTACTATAGATATGTACAACCTACAGTTAAGAACACACTTTTGTACACTTGATACAAACAAGCGCATATTAGTACTAAGTCTTTAAAAAACACACTATTGACTATTTTTCACTCATTCACTTGAATCGTACAAGTCATGGAACAACTCGATAGGGAGTTGGCGTGTATATTCAATACCCCGCTCGGCCCATACCCTAGATTGGGTAGTATCAACACAACACTAGGGTTTGGTTATGACTAACATAACGCGTTCGGTTACTGCCTTTTTGATGGCAAGCGGCTTTGCCTTTTCGGCAAGTGCAAGTGTCTTAATTCAATCTGACACTCTATTAACGGGAAACAACTCATCGGGCAAACAATATCGGGTGTTAGAGAATGACCGAATTCTCTATCAAGCAGATGTTCGCTGGTCGACCAACGCGATTGAGCTTATTGTCTATGAGGGGCATGCCTCCCAGAAGGGAAGTCTGCTCATCAACGACGAACAAGTCATCGCCTACGACACGGCTGGGAAAGAGCTTTGGGTTAACAAACGAGGCGAACTGCCGCTATGCCTGCCTGAACTTTTTCCCGAATTTGCCAAAGCGCATATGTCTGCATTACAGAGTGGGAAATCCATAAAGTGCCTTGGCCCAGTTCTAAAAGCAAAGAAACTGGCTCCATTTAAGTTTTCAATAAAACAGCAAACTGAGACCGCCATAACGGTAGAAGTCGGCCCGGGCTCCATTGGTATGGCATTTTTTATGGATGCACTTGAGTTTACAATCGATGCTAACGCAGAAAAAATGACTGCCTTTAGCGGCATCTTACCCGCTCCGCAAGATCCGAATGGCAAAATGCGGTATTTGGAAGTGAGCAACGCCAAAGCCAATGACTACCCAATTGCCAGTATCAACGCTTCCATGTTTGAGTGAAGTTTAAATCAAGTTTGAATTCTGCGAAGAAGCCTTAGGTCTGTCCCGAGCTCAGCAAGAGCAGACCTAACATCAATTTATCTAGGTATTTAATACGCTACCGTGAAACGTTGTCTGTGGTGCTTAGGGGTTTCTGCTTCATCAATGAGTGCGACCGCTAGATCTTCAATTGAGATTTTTGAGATACCAAATTTATCAACCACAAGATCATCGGTGCCTACTCTATATTGGCCTGTTCGTTCACCCGCTACTAAGCTAGCTGCCGGGCTAAGATACACCCAATCTATCTGCTTCTCTTCAGCGATGGTCTTCTGCTGGGCAGCACTCGCAACCGCGACATGTCGAGCCGACACAGGTAAATACTGTGCATCCTCCATAACCGTTCGACCGCCTCCGTTTGGTACTTTAAGAGTTGCGGCTCCCCCTACAACTAACAAACGCACCTGACTTTCGCGAATACCTGCCAATAGAGATTCGGTTAGACCCTTCACGGCTTTCGCGCCATTTTCTGAAGGTGGGCGAGTCGCGTTTATCACGACATCTTGTCCTTCAGAAAGTGATTTGACTTGTTGTGAGTCAGTCGCATCAGCAACAACGACATTTGCCTGTTTCGGTAATTGATGTTTCTGCTCGGGACGACGAATAACCGCATTCACTTCATGGCCTCGATTGATTGCTTCTGACACAACTCTACGCCCTACGTTGCCTGCAGCTCCAAATACAGTGATGTTCATGTCTATTTCTCCTTGAGTACTAAGTTCAAATCGGACTCTCTTTGAGTCGATATCTGTATGGCAGTTACTCTATAAGGTTTCTTTTTGATTGATAATAATGCTAATCGTGGAATAATTGTTGAGAAAAACTCAACACAGAGATAAACATGAAAGGAATTGGCGCAATACCTATCTTTGTCGCGGTCGTCGAGAGCGGTGGATTTTCATTGGCGGCTCGTAATTTAGGCGTATCTAAATCGGCAATCAGTAAGAGAATCAATCAGCTAGAGGACGACCTTGGCGTTCGCCTTCTGCACAGAACAACTCGAAAACTCAGCCTCACAGAAGCTGGGGAACGATATTTTGACCACGCCAAAATCGCCTTAAAAGCCGCTTGCGAAGCAGAAGATGCCGTAACTGAGCTACAAGGTGAACCCAGCGGAAAACTCAAGGTGTGTAGTCCTATGTCTTTTGGCAGACTTCATGTGGCACCACTGATTCCCAAGCTTTTAAAACGCTTTCCCAAACTCGATGTTGAATTGTTAATGGACGACAGGCAGGTTGATTTAGTTTCAGAGGGCATTGATATCGCGATAAGAAGCAGCGCAGCCGCTCTACCCGACTCGAGTCTTATAGCGCGTAAGCTTGCCCCATTGCGCCAAGCCATCTACGCAACACCAGACTATTTAGCCAATACCTCCTACCCACAAGCACCCAGTGATCTTATCCAGCACAATTGTGTGCTGTTTAGCTACTCTCAAGATGGCAATATCTGGACATTCGAGCATCAAAAAGAAAAGTGCACAGTTGAGGTCGCGGGAAACTATCGGGTTAACAATAGCGAAGCGATTCTTTCCGCAGTATTAGAAGGTGTTGGCGTTGGTCGATTACCAACTTTTATTGCAGGTGAATATGAAAAAAGCGGGCAACTCATTCGGTTGCTTCCTCAATACCAAATACCAGATCACGTTTTTTTCGCTGTTTTCCCTGAGAGGCAATATTTGCCTGCCAAAGTGCGTGCGTTTTTAGAATTCGCCGTCGAGTTTTATGGTGAAGATAATCCCTATTGGGATAGATGATTTCAGATTCAGTTTCTTGTTCACTTGGCGCTCTAGTCCACTTTGGGTAGATAAGGCACTGGGTTAAAAAACCAAAGCGCAATTCCAGATACATAGGCAGAATTGGGCTGGTTTACATTGGAATACCACCAATGACGAGTTTTGCCATCATGTCCGATTTAAGCCAAACCCTTGCGGGTCAAAGTCAAACGCTTACAAATAGCAAACGCAACCACCATATCGACAACATTCGTACTTTTGCCCTACTAGGTATTTGCTTGGTCAATGTACCGATTATGGGTATGACCGAATCGCTTTATCACACACCACCTGAAACAACATTTGGGCTTGGGCTAAAACTGGTGTTTGAATCCTTGTTCATGATGAAGTTCTTTTTGTTATTTTCGTTCGCCTTTGGCTGGAGTGTGTTTACCCAATTCGAGTCGATGAAAGCAAAAGGACTCGACCCTAAACCGTCTTATTTTCACCGTATTGTCGGGTTAGTATCGCTTGGCGTTCTTCACGCCTTATTGGTGTTTCACGGTGATATTTTGGTGCTGTATGGGTTGGTTGCATTAATCCTTTGGGGCTTTAAAGACTGCAGTGTTGAAAACCTGATTCGCTATGCCAAGTGGAGTATATTCGCGACGCTATTTACATTGCTGGTACTGGTGGTCATTGCGGGTGAAGAAACACTGATGAGCCAAGATGCAAGATTAGGCGGCACCTACACGGATGGCATGATGTTTCGATTCGATTCTTGGCTACCAACCTTTGGCTTGTTAGTTTTGCTTCAAGCGCCTTTGGTCCTCAGCGCATTTTTGCTCGGCCTAGCAAGTGCAAAAAGCCCGTGGTTTACCAAAGAAAGTACAGGATACAAGGCACTCGCGAAAAAGTGCATGCCATATTCCGTTCTTGGTATTTTGGGGTCGCTATTTTTCGCCTGGACCAACAATTACGGACAGTTTGAGCCAAGCGGTTTAGTTACCTTAAGTGGATTGGTGGTCATTCTACTAACCGCGCCTTTACTCACTGCCAGCTATTTGTATCTGATCGTTAAGCTGGATACTAGACTCTCGTTTCCAAATATAATTCGACTTGCCAGTCGCAATACACTGTCTTGTTATGTACTGCAGGGGGTGCTCGCAGGATTTTGCTTTGCTGAATATGGAATGGGATGGTTTAACCAATTGAGCTACCCACAACTCGTGCTAGTGGCATTTATGGTCTATTTGGTATCGTCGATCATGATTGGAATGTACGCAAAAGTCTTTGGAAAAGGGCCGCTAGAGCCGCTATTGAGGCGAATTGCATTTGGCAGATAGATGGTGTTCGTGACGAGTCAAAATGCAAAGAACTTTAGGTTCGATATACATTAAGCTAGCTGACTAATTTAGTCATATTTCTTCAATGACTGAGGCATGGCCTCAGTCAAAAAAGACTATCCAAACTAGTAGAGCGATGAAGAAATTGACAACTGCGATCATAAAGCCGGGGTTAACTTTATCTTCATCGTGCTTTGGCTCTTCTTTCTCATCTCTTTTCAAGACGCTGTCCTATTTAGCATTAACTATCAATAAGTTAACAACACTCTTCACCATCAACTCTATCGCTTTTACGTTAATGACAAAAGAGTTAGTTATAGTTTGAGTAGCAAAAATGCGACAACTGCTCACTTTATAAACGAAAATGTGAACGCAATCAGAAGTATAGTACGGATTTCAGATTAATTACCGAGGCGCTAAAGAGCCATTAATTGCTGTTTCTGTGCTTGCGGTAACTTTTCTAGGGCGTAGCGAAATGCCACTCTAGGCATAGTTTTGTGATTTTGGCGCAGATAACGTACTACCTTTTCAGGCTCAGACTGAGAATACACTTTGAGCATCCAACCGTAGCCCTTGCGAACCAAATCGTGTTCATCTTGAAGCAAAGAATCTGCGATGTTAAACACCTCAAATTTGTCTGCAAACCCTTTATTGATCGGATAAATCAAGCTCACTGCCGCCGCTCGCCTAACGGGAAAATGATCGTGAGTTAGCCAAGCGTTGGCCTTAGCGAATAGAGTGGGATAGGTAACAAATAGCGCACCAAATGCATGAGTACAGAAATCATCGCAATCTCCCCAGCCGCCTACGTAGTTAAACAACCAAGATTCAAAGATCGAGTAGGTGTCTTCTCGGTACTGGTTGCGCACTCGATAGGCCCAGTCATACGCAATCACACCCAGTGCCCACTCTTTTTGTGACAACAACTGTTCGCAAACCAATAAAACCGAATCGATGGATTTATCATCGAGTTGTCGATAAATCTTGGACGACAATTTCCTAATGTCACCCGTTCTAAGTTCAGCCGGTGCTCTCGATAACTTCATAGACGAAAGCTCGTGGTTTACTTGCTCAACAATTGCACTGACTTGGGACATATTGACTCTCTATACTCTCTAGGGCGTGTTGACCTTTCGCAGTTAAATTTTGTTCGAGATAAAAGCGTTTTAATCGCGGCGAGAGGTTTTTAGCCTAGTCATTCTAAGCAAAACACCTCTCAACAAAGAGTAAAACGCTTTTAGCCGAACCCTACGGGCAGCGTTTGTGGCTCCTTTCTACAGCGTTATCGGCATTTCGAGTAGAATAACTACACATCAAAGCCTCTGCCTTGTATAAAGAATCCACAAACGGCTGCAAAAATCAGCTCGAAAGGTCAACACGCCCTAATTACTGGCATAATGCATGAATAAATCTAACAGATTCATAAGGAAGACTCCGTGCTTACATACCCAGAAACACGTAAAGATGACGTGATTGATGACTACTTTGGCCACAAAATCGCAGATCCCTATCGTTGGCTGGAGGACGACAGAAATGCAGAAACCGCAGATTGGGTGACTCGCCAAAACTCGCTAACTTTTTCTCATCTCAATGCCATCTCCTTTCGAGATGATATTCGTAGCAAGCTAGAACAAGCGAATAACTACCAAAAAGAATCGGCGCCTTCCAAACACGGTAACTACACCTACTTTTACCGCAACGACGGTATTCAAAACCAGTCGGTTATCTACCGCAGAAACGCTGAAGGCCAGGAAGAAGTTTTTCTAGACCCCAACACCTTCAGCGAAGATGGCACGTCATCATTAGGTGGTATCAGCTTTTCTAAAAATGACAAATACGTGGCGTATTCAGTGTCGATTGGTGGCAGCGACTGGCGCACGGTCTACATCATTGATGCTGAGACAAAACAGCAGCTCGAACCTGAATTAGTTGACATCAAATTCTCTAATTTATCCTGGTTCAAAGATGAAGGCTTTTACTACTCCAGTTATGACAAACCAGAGGGGAGCGAACTGTCTGCCCGAACCGAACAGCACAAGCTGTATTTCCATAAATTGGGAACCGCACAATCTGAAGACCAGTTAGTATTTGGCGGCGATGAATCACAAAAATTCCGTTATGTTGGAGGTTATACAACCGAAGATGACGCGTTTTTGGTGGTATCAGGCGCGCAATCAACATCAGGCAACCAGCTGTTTGTAAAGGATCTATCTAATCCCTCATCGGTGCTTGTCACCGTGACCACAAAAAACCATGCTGATAGCTATGTGGTGGATCATCGCGATGGCGAGTTGCTAATTCACACCAACCTCGACGCACCTCTTAATCGTCTGGTTAAAGTGTCAGCTACCCAACCACAAGACGAGAATTGGCAAGATGTTATCGCTGAGCAAAAAGAGCAATTGAGCGTTTCTACCGGTGGTGGTTACCTATTTGCTTCATACCTTGTTGACGTTAATACACAAGTGAAGCAATTTGATTATCAGGGCAATTTAATAAGAGATATTGAATTGCCTGGACTTGGCTGTGTATACGGGTTTAGCGGCAAGGCAAAAGAGACGGAGCTGTATTTCAATTTCACTAACCGAGTGCAAGACAGCACGGCCTACCGATACCATTTAGAAACCGGTGAATACACTCTCTATCGCGCATCTCAGTGTCAGATTAACACCGATTTACTTGAATCAAAGCAGGTGTTTTATCGCTCGAAAGACGGAACTAAGGTGCCAATGACCATTTGCTATCGCAAAGGGATTGAACTCAACGGTCAAAACCCAACCATCCTTTACGGTTATGGTGGATTTAATGTCAGCCTAGAACCAACATTCAGTGCATCGGTCGCCACATGGCTGGAAATGGGCGGTGTTTACGCGGTCGCCAACCTTCGAGGCGGTGGTGAATATGGTAAAGAGTGGCACATCGCCGGTACTCAGTTGCAAAAGCAAAATGTGTTCGATGATTTTATTTCGGCCGCAGAGTATTTAATTGAGTCGGGTTACACATCCTCTTCTATGCTCGCGATTCAAGGCGGTTCAAACGGTGGCTTGTTGGTGGGTGCGTGCATGACCCAGCGTCCAGACTTATTTAAAGTGGCACTGCCTGCTGTCGGCGTATTAGACATGCTTCGTTACCACACTTTCACCTCAGGTGAAGGCTGGGCGTACGATTACGGAACCTCTGCCGACAACCAAGAGATGTTCGAATACCTACTTGGTTATTCGCCAGTCCACAATGTCAAAGACGGAGTGGACTACCCAGCCACATTGGTAACCACCGCTGACCACGATGACAGAGTAGTGCCAGCGCACTCCTACAAGTTCATTTCCGAGTTGCAAGCTAAGCATCAAGGTGACAATCCCGTGTTAATTCGCATAGACACGAATGCGGGCCATGGCGCGGGGATGCCGATGTCCAAAGTGTTGGATCTCAATGCGGATATCTACGCGTTTTGCTTTTATCACTTCGGTATCCAGCCGAAATTGAAATAAGACAAGTAAACAAAAAACAGCGCCAATTTGGCGCTGTTTTCAAATCTTTTCTGCGGCTTAACGACGAACGTCATCAAACAGCTGTTTGGCAAGTTGTAAAGTTATCGCTGAATCAGAATAGAGTTGAGCGTAATTTCGCAATCCAAAAATGCCCATCACAAGGCTTTTCGTTCGAAGCTCCGGGCTTCGCTCATCCGAAATCTCGCCACATTCTAGCGCGTCTACAAACAGCTGCTGTAAACCGTTTTGCCACTTTGCCAAGCTACTGCGCAACGCGGTTTCTATCTCAGGTTCATTGATTAGCTCTGTCACCGCTTTTTGTGTCATGCAAGCGCGGTGAGGGCCACTTTCACAATGAGATATCTCGTCAACAATGCTTTCCAAATAACTCCAAAGTGACGCCATAGCACTGGGAGCATTAGCGGTAACGCGAATGAATTCGTCGGTTTTGTCTTGGTCATATTGGGCGATTGCTGCCAACATCAGGCCTTGTTTGTTTTCAAACGCACAATAAATCGAACCCGGATGCAGGCCAGTCGCTTTTTTCAAATCTTGCATGCTGGTTTTTGCGTAGCCTTTTTCTACGAACGCCTCGATGGCATTTCGCAGTACGGCTTCTCTATCAAATTCTGCACTTCTCATAACGCACTCCACCACATGTAGATGGATCGAATAATAATCTAATTTGAATCATCATTCAAAAAAGTACTTGAATGATCGTTCAAGAAACCCTATCTTGAATAAACGTTCAAATAAGAGAGATTTCCAATGAGTGATTCACAGACTGATGTGCTGTTCCAGCCATTTAAGCTAAACGACACCCTCACCCTACAAAACCGTGTAGCTATGGCGCCATTAACTCGCTGCATGGCCAGCGACGATTTAGTGCCAACTCAAGCTATGGTGGATTATTACGCCAGACGCGCTGAGACTGGGCTTATCATCACTGAAGCCACGATTATTCGCCCAGATGGCCAGGGTTACCCGAATACACCGGGAATCTACTCGGCTGAGCAAATTCAAGGCTGGCGTAAAGTCACTGACGCCGTGCATCAAAAAGGCGGTAAAATCTTCTTGCAACTTTGGCACACTGGCCGAGTGGCGCACCCTGAATTCTTTGGTGGTGGCGATGCGCTCGCACCTTCGGCACAGCGACTTGATGGTTCAGTACCTAGAATGCGACATCTTGAATACGTGACGCCGAAAGCCGCGAGCACAGATGAAATTTCGCAACTCGTTGAAGACTTTGCGAAAGCGGCTGAAAACGCGGTAGAAGCTGGATTTGACGGTGTTGAAATTCACGGAGCCAATGGCTATCTGCTGGACCAGTTCCTGCATTTTGACACCAACAAACGTCAAGACCAGTACGGAGAAATACCAGAGAATTTGGCCCGTTTCCCGCTTGAAGTCGTCGATGCAGTCATCGGAAGAATTGGCGCTGACCGAACGGCTATTCGAATCTCTCCTGCCGCCTACTTCAACATGTCGCCAAACAACAGAGACCGCGAGGTATTCGACTACTTTGTTCCTGAGTTGGACAAACGTAACCTAGCCTACTTACACATTGGGATTTTCGACGACAGCATGAGCTTCGAATACCTCGGTGGTAACGTGACCGATTACGTTCGTGCTCGATACCAAAACACGTTAATGGGCGTCGGTTCGTATACAGCAGAAACAGGTTCGAATGCAATCGAATCCAATCGATTTGACTTGCTGGCAATCGGGCGCCCGTTTATTGCCAACCCGGATTACATCGCCAGAGTAAAAGCAGGCGAACCGCTAGTCGAGTACCACGAAGGCCTGCTACAAGAATTGGTCTAACATTATATTATTCATAACGTTGAAGCGCCGTGACATGTCACGGCGCTTTTTTGTCAATCAGATCAAAAATCAGCCACCCACTGACTGGTACACTTTGGGTGACATGCCATTCCACTGCGTAAACACTCGAGTGAAGTGGGCTTGATCACTAAATCCGCACAGAAATCCAACTTCAGCCAAGCAGGACGAGTTTTCCAGTATCAACTTCGAAGCTTGATTGACTCGGCTTTCCTGTACTAAATGGGCGAACTTGATGCCCTCGGACGCCAAATTTCGTTGCAGTGTTCTGGTTGAGACAAACTGACTGCTAGCGACATTTTCTAAACTACAATCGAGCAAACCAATGGCCTCTATCGATTGCCGAGTTTTCATCTCCCATGACATCGACGAATCAAGTTGCTGCTCAGGTGTATCACCCGGTTGGTTAATGGCTTGCCAGCTTATTTTCCACTCGCTTGCCTCGGTTAGAGCTGATTGATTCACTTGATTGCCAGTGTATTGATAAACAAGATGCTCAAAATTAGCTCCGATATAGAGCTCAACATCGGAGACATTCAATTGAGCGATCAACGCACACATCAAACCCAAAACGGCCAAGTCTTCCAGTAGTGACGGTGATTCACCGGTTCGCGATAGATGACGAACGACAATATGCTGCTCGCCTAGCTCTATCTCGGTAAAGTGATTTGCATGCACATAACGCTCGAGACGCTGCCATCGCGAACACAACTTAGCCACGGTCGAATTTGAGCTTATCAGTGCTCGGCCAACCGGTTCTTTTAAGTGAAGTGCCGCGCCGCGACCAAGTTTGGGAATAACTTCAATGCCATGTTGTTCGGCAACTTGAGTTAAGAACTCGCGCTTTGTCGATAGCGGTACTTTCGCCATATTTGGGCTAAAGGACACGCCAGCATGACTAAGTTGGTGAATTTTCAACCCCGACACCAGAATATCCATCATTGCTCGGCTAGCAAATGGTACCGCTTCGGTAGAAAGAGTTGGTGCAAACTTATCCAAGTGGTCTCCTATCGGCTCAATATCGGTTGCAATTTTCGGCCAATCCAAGGTAAAGAAAGTAGTAGGTCGGGCGCTTTAGTAACCAGTGTCACTACCAGTCCAAACCATACCAATTTACCAACAAATACGGTGGCCACAATATGAAACCACACCATTCCGGTCAACAAACTTAATATGATCAATAACCTTGGCGGCGTTGGAAACATAGACATGGCTAACAATGTCCAAAGACCATATTGACCAATCCAATTTTGCAGACGTTGCCAATGAGCGTACAACTCGGAACCTTCTTCTGGTATTGCCGCCAGTAAATAGCCATCGATGCTAAACGCTATACCCGCCAATATGCTTGCCCCAATCGCAGCAGCTAGGGCAAATGTTAATGCAATCAGAACCGCCCGTTGGGGTTGCAGCCAGGCAAGTAAAATAACTGACGTTTGAGTTGGTAAGGCCGGTACGAAAAAGTCTCCAATAGACAAACCTCCCAGTATCGGTAGCGCCTTCGGTTTTGCGCCATTTTCTCCGACCCAAGCCATAATTCGGCGAGCCATCGTAGGTTTTTTTTCTCGTTTATCTGCCATCATTACGCCTTTAACATCATGCTTTCAGCCAGGTTAGGGAATAACTTCCTAACGTTCATCAGTACCTTAGTCATACCAACCTGAATCTCTGGTTTGGCTTTATCCGTACCGCTAATGATTTGTTTTGCCGCGTCTTCAGCACTGATTTTTCCTTTGCCTCGCCCGCGTGTCATGTCGGTATCCACCAGCGGTAAAATGGCCTCGCAAATCTTAATCGGTTGTTGGCTGAGTTTGACTTGAGCCCGTAAAGACTTGGTATATCCACGTAAACCTGCTTTGTTCGCGCAGTAAACCGGAGAGCTTTGTTTAGGGGCAATCGCTAACCCGGAGGTGACATAGACACATGTCCCTTTTGCTCGCAGCACATTATTCATAAGCTTTTCGGTCATAATGATGGGCGCAGTCAGGTTGACCATGGTTTCTTCCTGGCTACTTATCACGGTTTCGGCCTTTTCAAGTGAGCCATCAAAGTAGTTACGTAATTGCTGGATACCTGCATTATGAATAACAATATCAAGTGCCACTTCATCAAGTGATTCACAGAATTGGTTAATACTTGTTTCTGACGAAAGATTACAGACACACCACTCCACATCACTTCTCTCATTGCGAGCTCTGTTCACCGATTCAACTGAACTACCAGTCGCGATGACCTTGAATCCACGCGCCAGATACTGTTTGACCAATTCCGCACCTACTCCACGAGTGCCGCCGGTAATTAAAACTGTTTTCATTGTTACGCTACTCCTTTAACCGCGGCATTAGATGACGCATCAGTAAACTCACTTAAATCAATGGCATTCTCAAATTCAATTACTGCTAGATACTCTAAATAACGTCCGTTGGGCTTTTTATCTCTAGGTTCAATCAGACCATCAATCTTTCTAAGTACTGGTTTGTCTTGGTCAAAATACATATACGTTGACCCAAAGACTAAACGCCAAAACCACGACAAAGGTGTTAGCTGCACCACCAGCATGCCGTTTTCTTTTTTCGCTTGAATCGACACCGGAGTGTGCGCTTGCACTTTCAGTACGGAATAATCAAAAATGATTTTTTCACCGCGTTGCAGTTGTTGCCAATGCTTCGCGACTTCCAAAGGTAGACTGAGCAAAGTGGCGGGTGAGGTTTTAAAAGTTGAATTTTTTACCTTCGCGACCATTTGGGTTTTTGGGCTGCATAACTCAAACTCACCGGCTTGGTTGTTATGACGAAGCTCACCTCGTTCTTGCAAGCTGAGATTATGCATTGAGACACGTTCAATGCCGTTTTCAGCACTCCACTCTAATGTTTCAGTGGAGATGGGCTGGTCACCGATGCAGAACCACTCTCGAATGGCCTTTACCGCCGTTTTCTCGCCTTTCTCAAAGCGCATTTTCATGGTGAATGTAGCGCGGTTATTGGCCATTTTGCGGTCAAAAACTAATGCATTAGTTTCTTTATTAACACGATTGCCAGGCTCCGGCTTGCCATGCGGTGTGGCGTGATTGGAAGTAGTATTTTGAATTCGCATTTGCTGACCCTATTCTCGATTTGTTGAGAATAGATTAGCGATACGCGTTAACTATGAATTGAATATTTGCGCCAACCTTGCATTTAAGCGTCTTAGCGGCGAGGTCGATTGACATCACCCCAAATAGAAGGAGATAGCGTTTTTACTGACCAATACTAGAATCGATCACCCAAACCACAAATGATCGACCAACATTGCGATAAACAGCAATGTTAGATGTAAAATGGAAAACGCAAACACTTTCATCGGCTTACCTTGGCCATATTTCAGAGTCCAAGCTTGATAAACAAACAATGCACTCAGTACCGTCGACACCGCGAGATAAAACAGCCCACTCATTCCAACGACGACAGGTAGTAAACAGACAATAGCAAGCAACCAAGTGTAGAGATAAATGGCAGTTTTGGTGAACTCGACACCATGTGTCACCGGCAACATGGGAATGGACGCCTTGGCGTATTCGTCTTTGCGATGAATAGCCAGCGCCCAAAAATGCGGAGGTGTCCAGATGAATATAATCATCACCAACAACCAAGCGAATGGATGCATTTCACCGGTAATTGATGTCCAACCCAAAAGGGGCGGCATAGCGCCAGCAAGTCCGGCAATGACAATGTTTTGCGGCGTCGCTCGCTTTAAATACAATGTGTAAACCAAGGCGTACCCAACCAAACTCGCGAATGTTAGCCAGGCGGTTAACTCGTTAACCCACAGAAACAACACGATAAACCCTGCCACGCTCAACGTCAGAGCAAATGAAGCCACCTTGGTTGCGCTGAGTGTGCCTTGAGGTAGTGGACGGTCTTGGGTACGAAACATGATGGCATCGATTCGGCGGTCGATTAAATGATTGAACGCCGCCGCACCACCAGCCATCAACCCGATACCCAGTAGCCCACAGATGACGACTTGAACCGACATTCCACTAGGCACGGCCAATCGCATACCAACCAATGCCGTTAGCAGCATAAGGGCGACGACTTTTGGTTTGGTCAACTTAAAATACGCCGACAGAACTGCCGTCCAAGTGACGTTTTTTGATTGGCGTTCCGCAGAGATAACCGCAGATAAAAACGACATCTTACTCATACCGATTCTCTCCTCACCCAAGTCCATTCGGGTACTTTCACTCCAACAAGCATCAAGGCTCGCAGGCATGTCACTAATAAAAAGCTGGCAACGACGTTGTGTAAAATGGCAATAACTAGAGGCAAACTATATAAGACGTTGCTAATTCCCAAAGCGATCTGAAGGCAAAGTAGCCCTAATGCTAGGTAAGCAATATTGTGCAGTTGGCGATGAGGCGTTTTTATCAGTTGATAGCACGTCGCCAGTACACACCAGAATACAACTAAAGCGCCAAACCTATGAACAACGTGTATCGTCATTCTCGGTCCGTAATCTAAGGTTCCAAACTCGTAGGTTTCTCGCGCAGGCTGGATCAAGGTAAAGGCTTCTTTGAAGGCCAAATGCCCTTGCCATTCTCCTTCACATACTGGCAATTCCGTACACATCAGCGCAGCGTAATTGGATGAGGTCCAGCCACCCAAAGCAATTTGAATCACCACTGCTACAAAACTTACGCAAACTAAAATTCTCAGTTTTAAAGGCACCTTGAAATCGGCCTCTAGAGCGCGATGTGTGGTGAGGCCTCGGCTATCTTGCATCCGCCAATAAAAGAGGCAAAGCAGGCTAAACAGTGTAAAACCGCCAAGCAAATGTCCCATCACCACCAGTGGCATCAGCTTCATCGTGACCGTCCACATACCCAGCATGGCCTGAAATATCACTAGGCTACTCAATGCAACGGCCAGTCCTGACCACTGCTTATGACGAGCGAGAGTCACAGTGCTGATAGCAAACACCAGTAAACCCAACCCACCCGCAAAATAGCGGTGGATCATTTCCAGCCACGCTTTGTCTGCGACTATGGTTAGCTCAGGGTAGAGTGCTTCCGCTAACGCGACTTGATGAGGTTCCGTTGGCACTGTCCACGATCCATAACAGCCCGGCCAATCGGGGCAGCCCAAACCGGCATGCTCTAAGCGTGTGAAAGCACCGAGAATAATGACCGCTACAGTCAGTACCAAACTCATTCTAACCAGTCGCAATAACAGCATACTGCCTCCCCTGTTTTCACAGAAAAATAAATTTTCAGCTAGCCCACTCTGGACAGTTTTAATAGTTTTCTGAAATCCCCCAGCAGTCCTTTCATCATCAAACTCAGCTCCGGTTGCGAGGATACGGTCGGGAAGCGCATCACTAACTGCCCTAGTGGATCAACGATGACAAAGTCCCCTTCACTCAACGCTTGTTTTGCGCTTGCTGACAATGTTGCAAAATGCGTTGCGTGTGATGACGGCACACTAAATGCGGAATCTGCCCAAACTGCGGGTTTTACTTTGTCTTGATACTTGCCCAAAGCTTTATGAGTGGAATGCAAAAGCTGCAATTGTTCAGAGCAAAGCTCAGTGCATTTTTGTGGAATCACATACACCAATTGCCAAGTGGGTTTGGTTTCAACTTGCTTCATTTGTATATCAGTGAGCGTAAGCCGAGGTTCGATCAATAAACCGTGGTTGGTTACACCCGCTTGATACCAGTGATTGCTCAAAATGAGCTTTGCGGCGATAAAGGGAATAATAAAAAACGCCAGCAACAGAAGAAAAACTGCTCTTCCACGCCATACCGATGGTTGAGTACTGGTCATCTGCATCGTCTTTCCCCTGTTTTTGTAGACTTCTCTGAAGCCGCTATTTGTTTCTTCTGAGTGCTCGCCAACCAACCCACATTGACAACAACGCAAACACAGTCGCCATCGAAAACCACTGAAATGCGTAGCCATAATGCTTAGTCGACGACATAGGCAAAGGCTTCCAAGGCTGAGGCAATGGCCAGCCCTTTTGCTGCGGTTGAAGCACCACTTGTTCTAGTTCGATTTGCCAAACCTCACCTAACTGCTGCCAATTTAGGTTTTGTATGCGACTCACTGGCTTGAACTCGCTTACCAAATCTTGCTGACCAACATGGGTTTCTAGTCCCAACTCCGAACTGAGCGGGTTGGGCGAACGTTGATAAAACCGACCTACCAGCTCAATGTCACCTTCCAGCCAAGTGACTTGCGGCAACTGATTCCTATCCAATCCCGCTTCGACAAACCCCAGCTCAACCAAATAATTACCCCAAGGCGTATAAGCCAACTGCAGCGCCAAGTAGCCGACCTTGCCGTTGTAGGTTTGGTTATCTAGAAGCACACGTTTGTCTAGATCAAACCGCCAATTGGAACGGACCTTCATTCCCGTCAATACTGCTCCATGCAAGTCCTTTCTCTGGTTAATTGCCAAATCTAAATCTGCGTTTTCTTCGTTCAACAAACTCGCATCGCGAACAAAATCTTTCAGCAATACCGCGGGTCTTTGTGCATTCGCGATAAGCTGCTGTTCCAAATTTTGCTTAAACTCACCTCGCGACATTTGCCACAAACCCAATTTGACCAATGACAAAAACACAACCACAGTTACTAGCAATGCCAAACCTACTTTCCAATTGATTACGCTCGGAGCCGCCATGGTATTTTTCTTTAAACTGCTGATTGTGTTGATATTACTTTTTGTCATTTTCAACCTCGCCCGAGCCATGATTCAAATGGTCAAAGGCCCAGATGAAGACCAAGACACGCCCATGAGCCACTATCTAGGACGCCGAGTTGTACTTTCCACTTTGGCGGTGGTGTTACTTATTGTTGCGCTGCTTACTGGTGTGATAGAGCCCAATGGTCGTCCCTACTAATCCAATTGATTGCTTGAATTAATGATTTGATTGACCCAAGCACTGATTTCCCCTTACAACACGTAAACGAAGACAAACAAACACAGCCAAACCACATCAACAAAATGCCAGTACCAACTGCCCGCTTGAAAAGCGAAATGGTCTTTGGGCGTGAAGTGATCTTTGGCGATTCGAAACAGCAGAACTACCAAGAAAATGGTCCCTAAACACACGTGCAGACCGTGAAAGCCTGTCAGTAAGAAGAAAGTATTGCCGTAAATACCTGACTGTAGAGTGAGTCCAAGGTCTTGGTAGGCATGAGCGTACTCCACCCCTTGGTAGTAAATAAAAAATCCGGCCAATACTATGGTTAGCTCTAACCAGACAATTAGCGCCATGCGTTTGCCTTTTTCAAGGCTGGTATGGGCCAAATGCAAGGTGATTGAAGACGTTAGAAGCAAGACGGTATTTAGCAGTGGAATCCCTTTCCAACTCATGGCTTGGGTGGTATCACCGCCCGGGGTAGTGAGCAATGGCCACATCGCCTCAAACGTCGGCCATAAGACTTCGCCCGTCATTTCATTGTTTCCGGCTCCTCCGAGCCAAGGCACCGACAACACTCTGGCGTAAAACAACGCGCCAAAAAACGCGCCGAAGAACATGACTTCTGAAAAGATAAACCAGCTCATTCCCTGTCGAAATGAACGGGCAATCTGCTCTGAATAGTGACCAGACATGGATTCGGTGATCACATTGGAATACCAGCCAGCGAACATATACAACAAGGTCAAAAAGCCAAACAGCAAAATGATTTTGCTAAATGTGCTGGCATCGCCCCCTGACGACATGGTTTGTACGGTTAGCCCCGCCCCTAATGCCAACAGAAAAAGAGCAATCGCTCCGACAATCGGCCAAATGCTTTCTGCAGGTACGTAATAACTTTGCTTGTCTTTCATTGCATCACCTCGATTTGGCTATCGCTAGCACTCGAGCCTTGGATTTGAACTTGGCGTTGGGTGGCCGCCGCATCGCGCGCGGCTTTGCGTGTGGATAGCAGATCCAACGTAGAAGCGGTTTCGGTTATGTCATACAAGGTGTAAGACAAGGTCACTGTATGAATCGAATCCGGCAATTCGGGTTCGATGTAAAAAATCAGTGGAAGTTCGGCAGTTTGTTGAGAGTCCAGCGGCTGTTGATTGAAGCAAAAACACTCAATTTTATTAAAATGTTTAGCGCCAAGCCCCGGAGAAACTGATGGCACTGCTTGTCCGACAACCGTCTCAGCCGACAAGTTTTTAGCCACATAAGCGGTTTGAATGACTTGTCCGGGGTGCACATCCATAAACACCTGTTTAGGCTCAAACTCCCACGCCAAGCCTTGATTCATGTGTGCCATAAATTCGACGCGAACAGTGCGGGACGTGTCCGGAACCATAGAGCTAGGCTGAATCGCTGCTGTACTATCGGGTTTACCATTAATACCCAATACATCACACATCACGTCGTACAAAGGAACCAAAGCATAACCAAAACCAAACATGGCAACGGTTGCCAGAGCCAGCTTTAGTGTTAACGCTGCATTAGCGTGCTTAAGTTCTTTGACCACATCTTTCATCGCACATCCTCTTCAATCTTAGGAGGGGTGGAGAATGTGTGATGCGGAGCGGGTGACGGAACGGTCCACTCTAAGCCTTCGGCTCGCTCCCAAGGTTTTGCAACCGCAGGCTCGCCGCCTTTAATGCACTTGATCACTAGCCACAAGAAGATCAACTGCGACAAACCAAAGGCAAAACCACCAATAGAAACAATTTGATTTACGTCGGCAAACTGGATGGCGTAATCGGGAATTCGGCGCGGCATGCCCGCCAAGCCCAAAAAGTGCATTGGAAAGAATAAGATATTGACCGAGATAACTGAGCACCAGAAATGCCACAGACTAAGTTTGTGGTCATACATGTGTCCGGTCCATTTGGGTAACCAATAATAAGCCGCCGCCATAATCGAGAATACGGCGCCAGACACCAACACATAGTGGAAGTGCGCGACCACAAAATAGGTATCGTGATACTGAAAATCAGCGGGCACAATCGCCAACATCAATCCTGAGAAGCCACCAATGGTAAACAACACAATAAAGGCGATGGCAAACAACATGGGAGTTTCAAATGTCATCGCACCGCGCCACATGGTCGCAACCCAGTTGAACACTTTTACCCCGGTTGGCACCGCGATTAACATGGTGCAATACATGAAAAACAGTTCAGCAAATACTGGCATACCCGTGGTAAACATGTGGTGTGCCCAGACCAAAAAAGACAACAGTGCAATACTGCAAGTCGCGTAAACCATGGAGTGATAGCCGAACAGTTTTTTGCCACTGAACGCTGGGACAATGGCCGAAATGATGCCAAATGACGGCAAAATCATAATGTAGACTTCTGGATGACCGAAGAACCAAAAAATGTGCTGGAATAACACAGGGTCGCCGCCACCGGCTGCATCAAAAAAGCTGGTGCCAAAGTATTTGTCAGTCAGGATCATGGTTACCGCTCCTGCCAACACGGGCATCACGGCAATCAACAAAAATGCGGTAATCAACCAAGTCCAAACAAACATTGGAAGCTTAAACCACCCCATGCCCGGAGCTCGCATGTTCACTATGGTTACGATGACGTTAATCGCCCCCATGATGGAGCTGATACCCATAATATGAACAGAGAAAACAAATAGCGCAGTACTGTCAGGCCCGTACGTGGTTGAAAGTGGCGCGTAGAAAGTCCAGCCAAAGTTTGGCCCGCCACCCTCGGTAAACAAGGACGCAATTAAGATCAAAAAGGCAAACGGGAGAATCCAAAAACTCAAGTTGTTCATTCTTGGCAGCGCCATATCGGGCGCTCCTATCATCATAGGTATCATCCAGTTAGCTAAACCGGTAAACGCTGGCATCACCGCGCCAAATACCATGATCAATCCATGAACGGTTGTCATTTGATTGAAGAAATCAGGGTCGACCAGTTGCAATCCGGGCTGGAACAATTCGGCACGAATGATCATTGCCATCGCGCCGCCGGTTAAAAACATGATGAAACTAAACCAGAGATAGAGCGTGCCTATGTCTTTGTGGTTAGTGGAATAGACCCAGCGGGTCCAACCCGTAGGCTGGTGATGGTCATCGTGATGATCGTGTTCAATATCACCCGCCAATGTGCTCTTTTGGCCCATTAGTTCAGCGTCGGTCGCAGGAGAAGATTTAATCGTATTTTCGGTTGCTGAAGGCTTCATTATTTATCCTCTTGACCGGATGATTTCCACGCATTCACGTCTGAGGCCTGTACCAAGTCTCCCGTGTCATTGCCCCACGCATTGCGCTGGTAAGTAATAATGGCAGCGATTTCTTGTTCGCTTAGCTGAGTATCAAATGCTTGCATTGCAGTCCCGGCTCGACCAATCACCAACACCTCTATGTGATCGGCTATCGGACCTTTGGCAATGGCTGCACCTTTAATTGCTGGGAATGCACCCGGTAGACCTTCACCATTCGCCTGATGACACACCGAGCAGCGCTCAAGGTATTTTTGCTCACCTAACTCCATGGCTTGTTCCATGGTCATGCTTGAGCTTAGGGCATCCTGTGCCGCTTGTTTGGCGGCGGCAAGTTCTAGCTTTTTATTCGCCAACCACTGATCGTATTCTTGCTCTTCCATCGCATGCACCACGATCGGCATAAAGCCGTGGGCTCGGCCACACAACTCGGCGCACTGCCCGCGATAGACGCCGGGTTTGTCAATTCTGGTCCAAGCTTCGTTAATGAAGCCGGGAATGGTATCTTTCTTTACCGCGAAATCCGGTACCCACCACGAGTGAATGACGTCATCTGACGTCATTAAAAACCGAACTTTGCGATTGATAGGTAGAACGAGAGGATTGTCCACTTCCAACAAATACTCGGCGTTTTTCGCCTCGATACCGTCGATTTGCTTTTGAGAGGTCGCTAACAAGCTAAAAAATTCGACCTCTTCATTGAAGTAGCTGTAATGCCACTTCCATTGGGAACCAGTGATTTTTATGGTGAGGTCAGACTGAGACGTGTCCTCCATAGCGATTAAGGTTTTGGTCGCTGGAATCGCCATCAAGACCAAGATAATAATCGGAATAACCGTCCAGATAACTTCAACTTTGGTGCTTTCATGAAAATGAGCCGCGACCGCTCCTTTGGACTTTCTGTGATGATAGATGGAGTAAAACATGGCCCCGAATACCACAGCAGCAATACCGCAACAAATGTAGAAAATCAGCATGTGAAGGTCATACACTTCTTCGCTGATCTTGGTCACGCCTTGGGTCATGTTAAAGTTGCTGGCGGCAGCGCTGTGACTAAAAAAGGCTAGTGTTGGCAGCAAAATCGCACCCGCGAGCTTTATTGACATTGAGTAGGTTGTTTTCAAGCAACGTCTCCTTACCGATCTTTCCTTCTAGTACCAAAACTGGCCGTGAGAAATAAAAATCCGAAGTTGTTGGGCCATCGACCAATTCAAAAATCGCAAAGGCTGTCGTGTGTTAGCCACATCTCGATACTGGTGGAGTAATTGACTATCGAGAGAGACAAAGATGACTTAGCATCAATCAGTCATGTCCGTGACTGTACCGCTTCCATGCGTTGATGAATTTTTGTTAATTTTGTTATCATTATGTAAATGAGACTAGGCAAGGAAATTCAATTGTTCAAGAAATCAACAAACATGAACAAGAAAATCCATGTGGCACGAATTATTCCACGCAAATTCCTTTTAAAACTTATATAAATCAATACTTTATTGTTTTTCACTCATTATTTGACTCTTGCTCACCTCTTAGATTCCACCCGTCTTTCGTGACGTCAGTTACAATATAATGACTGGTTTTAGCGATTGCGCTCTCGTAAAACTAGATGTAGATCACCTAAAATCAGGCTATCCGAAACATAAGGTTATCGATATGAACGAAAAAATGAGTCTGTGGTTGGCTAAAGACCCTGATGTGAAAACTCGTGATGAGCTGCAATCTCTGATCGACAGCAACAATACAGCGGAATTGGAAGATCGCTTCAGTAGTCGCTTGGAATTTGGTACCGCAGGTTTGCGTGGCAAAGTTGGCGCAGGTCCCAACCGCATGAACCGATTGGTCATTCAGGAAACTGCCACTGGCTTAGGTCGTTACCTAGTAAAAAAGGTTTCAAACGCCAAAGAGCGCGGTGTAGTCATTGGTTACGATGGCCGACCTGATTCAAAAGCGTTCGCTCACGACACGGCAGCCGTGCTATGTGCCCAAGGCATTAAGGTTTACCTAACACACGATGTGGCAGCGACACCAATCGTGGCCTTTGGTGTGAAACACCTGAACGCTGCCGCCGCAGTAGTGGTAACCGCTAGCCACAACCCACCTGAATACAACGGATTCAAAGTCTATTGGGAAAATGGCGCGCAAATCATTCCGCCACACGACTCTGGTATTGCCACTGAAATCGATATCGCCGCGCAGCAAGACATTGACATGTTGGAGCTGTCTGCTGCTGAACAGCAGCACCTACTTGTTTGGCTGGGAGAGCAGTACTACCAAGACTATCGCGATGCCGTAAATGCTTCTCCATTACTCGAAAAATCCGAATCTCCATCAGAGTTAGTACTTGCCTATACCGCTATGCACGGCGTCGGTGCCAACATGGCAGAAACCCTGTTAAGCGATCAAGGCTTTAGCGCTATCCATTCGGTTGCCGAGCAACGCAATCCAGATGGAACATTCCCAACGGTTAACTTCCCGAACCCTGAAGAACCGGGTGCGATGGATATGGTTACCAACCTTGCGAAAAAGGTAGGTGCTCATGTTGCTTTTGCCAACGACCCTGACGCCGACCGCCTAGCGGTATCTGCTCGCAGAGCTGATGGTGAATACCAAATGTTAACAGGCGACCAAGTGGGGACATTGCTGGGTCACTACCTATTGCAGACCAATCCGTCATCGCTAGTGCTAAATACGATTGTTTCTTCAAGCCTACTTGAGAAAGTCGCGGTAGCCGCGGGCGCTCAATACATCAAAACGCTGACCGGCTTCAAATGGCTGACTAACGTTGCCATGGAAAAGCAAACCAGCGACAAGCCATTCTTGTTTGCTTATGAAGAAGCGCTTGGCTACACCGTAGGAACAACAGTTTGGGATAAAGACGGGTTGTCAGCACTGGTTACCTTTGCTCAACTCGCTGACAAACTGCATCGCGCAGGTAAAACCTTGTGGGATCAGCTTGAGGAGATTTATCGCCAGCACGGTATGGTCATCAATAGCCAACGCAGTATCGCGCTTGCACCAAATACTCCGGCCGTGGGTGATAAATTGCGTGCTGAGCCGCCAAAAGATATCGCTGGCCTAGCGATTGAAGTGGTAGAAGATTTGAAGCTGGGTAAGCGTGTGTTTGCCGATGGTCGCGAAGAGAGCATTGACTTGCCAAGCAGCGATGTGCTGATTTACGGTCTGGAGGGTGGCGCTCGTGTTATCGTTCGTCCATCTGGTACAGAGCCAAAACTAAAATGCTACTACGAAGTATGTTCACCATTTAACGCTGAGCAAACCTACTTAGAAGCCGAACAAGCAGCAAATCTAGCGATGAGTTCACTCATTGAAGCACATCAAGCTTCTCTGTAATTAACTCAAGACGTTAATGCGCAACCAAAAAATGTAAAAATCCACCTGCATAGCAGGTGGCTTTGAAAGGCCCCCTAAAAGGGGGCTCACTGTTAGTTTTCTAACCCTAAACGCATTTGACGCTCTTCTTCTTCCTTTCCAACACGATCTTGGTGCCGGACATACCTGCGTATAATTTCCTCGTTCATCCCTACCGAATCAACGAAGTAGCCTCTTTGCCAGAATTTGTTACCCCATAATTTCTTCTTTCTTAAATACGGAAATTTGTTAAACATGCGAATCGCGGTTCGTCCTTTTACAAAGCCCATATATGTCGAAACACTTAAACTAGGTGGCAATCTCACGACAAGGTGTACATGGTCTACTTGAACATTCAACTCTACAACCTTACAGTTCTTCATGTTGCTGTAGATGTAGATACTGCGGTAAAGCTCTTTACCTAAATTTCCTTTCAAGATTTTCAGGCGGTATTTGGGTGTCCAGACTATGTGGTACTGGCACCTGTAATAAACGTGTGAAGCGGATTCATATCTGCTCATGTTCTTTATTTCCTTAATTTGCTGGTTACAAACGAGGACATCTTGAACATGAGCGTTCTTCGGGCATAGCCCAAAGGAACGATCACCACCTTCTAAAGAAGGTGGTTTAAGATTAGAAAACAAAAAGAGCGGATGTCCGCTCTTTTTTAATTGGAGTTTTGATTACTTAAGCTGCTTTTGCATAAATATCTTGTCGACATCAACGGTTGGGAAGCCTCGATAACGACCGACTTCCTCAAACCCGTGTTTTAGGTAAAACTCGCGAGCTTGAAAGTTATAGGTATCCAAATACGCTCGTGCGACACCTCGATCTAATGCTTCTAATTCTGCTTTGGCCAAGATATTGGTGGCGAGTTTTTCACCTCTTAATTCTTCCCGAACCCAAAGAAACTCGATAAACAATGTATCGGTGAAGGTTTCTCCTATCAAACCTGCGCACACCTCATCATTTTCATCCAAAACGTAACACGCTAAAGGTTCAATATCTTCACGGGGAAAGTGGGGTTCATTAAACGACCATAGCCCATCTTTTATGGTTGTTCTGAGCGCCTCAGACACCTCATTAACAATGACATACTCCATAGGTTCTCCTCATTGTGAAGCACACAACATCTATCTAAGCCGTATCGAGATTGAGAAAGCAAACACTTCTAAAACTTTTGTTGTACTTTTGATTTAGCGATCAAAGTTCTCTGTATGATTCGCAACCCATTGGCTAGCTTAAACAAAACGCTGATCACCACTAATCTGCCGTCACAAAATCATGCTTACCACACTTCTGTGACACTTTTTTTTCGCCTTACAGCGAGGTAATATTGGCTTTCTAATACTAAGGAACTATAGATGAAATTTGTACGTTGGGTTTTGGGCCGCATCATTTTATTGTTAGACACTTTGCTTTCCCCTAAAGGAATGGTTCGAGCTCCAGCTCACCAATCGGCCGTTGACGAAAAAGCCAAAAGCATGGCTTTGTACCAGTTTGAGGCCTGTCCATTTTGCGTAAAAGTGCGCCGAGCGATGAAAAGACAATCGGTAAAAATCGACTTGCGAGATGCCAAGAACAATCCAGCACACCGCTCTGAACTACTCTCAGGTGGCGGTCGAGTAAAAGTACCGTGTTTACGCATAGAACATGACGATCGCACCGAATGGTTATACGAATCTTCTGACATTGTCGCGTATTTAGAAAAAGAGTTCGCCTAAATAAGCTATTTTGCCGTATACATGAGTTTAAATGCTTTATTAGATATACGGCAAATACAACCACCATGAAACCAATTCCTCTCGAATGGCATAAAATCAAAGCTATCGTGTTTGATTTAGACAACACGTTAGTTTCATCCAACCTTAACTTCAGCGCGCTGCGTGAACAAATGCAATGTCCCAAGGGCATCGACGTATTAGAGTTCGCGGATTCACTGCCTACTGAAGCACTCCGTCACCACGCTCATGCAATCATTTTGGATCATGAGTTATCGGACGCTAAGCAATGCAAATTGTTACCTGGAACGCCGAGCCTTCTCGCGACTATTAATGAGTACGGCCTTCATACCGCAATCGTGACAAGGAATTGCCGTGAAGCGAGTGATCAAAAGCTGAAACAGCATCACATTCGCACCGAAGTTTTGATAAGCAGAGAAGACTGTAAACCCAAGCCAGATCCAGAAGCCCTGAATCTGTTGATGCAGCGCTGGCAATTGTTACCGGAACAACTGCTTTACGTCGGCGATTATGTTTATGACCTTCATACCGCCACCAACGCTGGCAGTCCTTCGTGTTTAGTCACCAATAATGGCTTAAGCGAAGAATTTGCACCCCAGGCTTCGATCACTGTTTCCACTTTAAGTGAACTCAATCGCATTGTAACGCGACAATCTAAATAAATGATTTAATTGTCATTTATCCGTAATCACGGCACCTAAACCTTATTGGCCAAGACTTTTACCCTTTCAGACAAGCTTTTCCTTTATTGCAGTCGCGCAACCAATTATTGATAATGATAGTAGTTATCATTAATTGGGGTGTGAAATGAACGCTATTTGCGCGGGATTGCACAAAGAAGTTGAAAAACCGGAATCTAGTGCTCACCTGTTGTTAGTTGAAGATGATGTCGCTCTGAACGATCAAGTGTCAAAGTTACTGAGCTCACAGGGATACGAAATAACTAGTGAGTTTTCCGGCCAAGAAGCACTCAAAACTATTCAACATCAAAGCTTTGACCTTGTTGTTCTGGATGTTGACCTTCCTCAAGTATCAGGTTTCGAGCTATTAAACTACATTCGCAAAGATTCCAATGTCCCAGTGATAATGCTGACTGCGTATGGTGCAGAAGAGCACAGAATCCGCGGTTTAAAATATGGTGCTGATGACTACATTTCCAAGCCTTGCCACTTTACTGAATTGAGTCTGCGCATTGAGGCGGTGTTGAGGCGAGTTAAACAACTGCCAGTGAACAACGGTAGCCAAAGCCGCTCAATATCATATTTAGAGCTCGAGCTGAACAAAATCGAAAACCAAGTAATTGTGACGAATAACGGCCAGAGTCAATCCGTCGGATTAACACCGATTCAATTTAAGCTTTTGTGGACTCTGGTTGCTGATCATGGCGTAGTACAAAGCAAACCATACCTTTACCAAGCTGTGTTAGAGAAAGAATTCAGTCAATACGATCGTAGTTTAGACATGCACCTTAGTCGGGTACGCAAATTGTTAACGAATGCTGGAATGGAAATGGACCGAATTCAGACCGTTCATGGCAAAGGGTATCTGGTGAAATGAAAAAAACTATTTTTTGGCGCCTGTTTGTCGTGGTTGGACTCGGCGGCGTGATCTTCTTTTCGTTATTGCACAGTGCCGCAATTCTCTCTAATGAAAAAATGAGCTTCATCGCTCAAAAGGATCAAGATGAAATCGTTTCATGGGGAAAGTATGCTCAGACTTTACTAGATCAAGGAAAAACAGATGAGCTCGATATCTGGATCGATGAGCTTTCAAAACGCGAAAATACTTGGGCTTCCCTAGTTAAAAATGAGTTTAAAAGTGTTGCAGGAAACCCTATTGAACCGAGATTTTCAGAAGACTTTTGGATTGGCCGCAGTGTTGAATGGAAATTGCATTTGGAGTTTCACGTTGACCCTGTCATGGAAGTCCCGCTTGAGAATCAGAACTACCATTTTCTAATTCGACTGCCTAGACGAATGCTGCCTGGAACCTATATGTCTCATGCGTTTTGGTTGTTTCGAGTAATCATTCCATTTGCAGCCTTCCTAGCGCTTAGTGTTTATGTTTACCGATACATAATGCGCCCGCTAAACATTTTTCATTACGCCGCCAAACAAGTAGAAAACGGCAATTATGGCGTACGAATTAGCGATACCCTAAACCTTGGCAATAACGAGCTTGGGCAAGTTGCCCAAACGTTTGACAGAATGGCCTCGAGAACAGGTGAAGTAGTTGGTCACAATCGTAGGCTGATTGCAGAAATGTCTCATGAGATACGTACTCCAATCACTCGAATTGAGTTGGCCAGCGATTGTATTGAAAAGCAAATAGACGTTTCTGAAATGAACCAGAGAATTAAGCAAGAGATCAAACAAGTTCGTCAAATGGCTGAAGATACCCTGACTCTGGCTTGGTTGGAAAACGAACAACCCAAACTAGTTGGAGAGGATTTCGACCTGATTGAACTGGTTGAGACTATAGTGGAAGATGCTCAGTTTGAGTACCCAAACGTGAAAATTCACACGGAACTTCCAGAGGAGGCATTGCTAACCAACTCCAGCCAGCGCGCTCTTTCTCAAGTATTTGAAAACATACTGCGCAACGGACTCAGATATTCGCTAGGCCACGGTAATCTTTATGTCCAAGTGAAACTGACTAAGCATAATGTTTCAATGTTCATCAGAGATACTGGCCCAGGTCTTGAAGACGAGCTTACCAATGAAATATTTAAACCCTTCTTTAAAGCAGATAACCAAATTGATGGACGCAAAGGATTTGGCGTGGGCTTAGCGTTAGCGAAACAGCATGTTGATGCTGTCAATGGCACTATTTATGCGCGAAATTGGCGAGACAAAACTAATCAGAAAGATAGCGGTTTGGAGTTCGTAATATCCCTGCCTTTAACCTAGCTGCAATGTTTCCACTATTTGATTAAAAAAACCACTTTCTTGCCGAAAGTGGTTTTTTGTCTGTATTCAGATATTGCACTCCAAAGTTCAAGCTATTCAACCTATCCACTATCACGAGTGTACCAATTGTAAATTTCGTTTACTCAGCTCACCAAATCACGAAAATCCTTATCGAAAATAATTCTCATTAAGGAATGGGTGATACTCATGAAATTTGATCACAAACTAAGCCAACTGGCGATTGCGATCACTTTGGCTGGATTTTCGGCCAATACATTAGCTCAAGAAAGCGACGAAGTTGTTCAAGTCTACGGTACTGCTGTAAACGGTGTAATTCAAATCGATGAGGAGCACCTGTCGCAGATTCAAGCGCAAGACCTAAACGATATCTTTCGTTCCACCAGCGACGTAACCGTTGGAGGCTCTGATGGAATAACTCAAAAAATCTATATTCGTGGATTAGAAGATGGAATGCTAAACATTTCCATCGATGGAGCGAATCAAGCAGGAACACTCTTCCACCACCAAGGCAGAATATTTGTAGAACCAGAGCTAATCAAAAGTGTTGAAGTACAACCGGGCGCCGGTAGAGCAACTCAAGGCCCTGGGGCATTGGGTGGCTCTGTAGAATTTGAAACTAAAGATGCATTTGATCTTCTAGAAGGTGACAAAGAATTCGGTGCACTTGTTAAAAATTCCTATCAAACCAATAACAATGGTTTTAGAACATCAGCAACCGCATTTGGTCTACTTGACGATAGCTTTGGCATATTAACCTCAATTGGTAAAACTAAGACAGATAACCTGACAAGCGGTAACGATGTAGAACAACAAGAAACAGCGACAGACAACTCCAATGGCCTTGTAAAGCTATCCGCACAACTTACTGACTCAAATTTGGTATCTGTAAGCGCCGAACAAAGAAAAGACTATGGTGAAAACTTAAACAAGCCTAACTTTGTTTCTGGCGATAGTAACCCAAGTTTGAACCAGGAAACACTTCGCCAAACCTTTACACTCAATCACGAATTGTCTGTCAGTGACGCATTTTCTGCAGACTCAACCCTTTACTACAACATTCAAGACTTAAAGCACAAAAACAATCCTAGATGGAACGTTTCTACCACTGCCACGGTAGAAACAGTAGGTGGGAATCTAACGCTAACAAACAAAAGAGATAGTTTTAAATTGGACTATGGTTTGGATTTCCGCTTAGATAATTCAAAGTTACTGAGCGTGGAGTCTGCATCTTCTTTTGAGGAAGATGCAAGCGTTTATGGCCTTTTCACTCAAGTCGATTGGCAGGTCTTGGATAGCGTTTTCGTCTCTGTTGGTGGTCGTTATGACTCCTATACGTTAAATACCAAAGCTAATCTCGATAAAACAGAAATCGAGTTCGATGCAAATGGGTTTAGTCCAAACGCCCTGCTTCAACTTAAGCCAATAGATGGTTTAACGGTTTATGCTAGCTACGCCCAAGCACTGCGTGGACAGAAAATCATGGAAACATTCTTACTTGACCATGCGGTGCACGACAAAGCTCGTAAAGAAGAAAAAGCAACTAATATTGAGTTCGGTGTTGAGTACTATAATTCGGGCTTCATTTCAGAGCTAGTTGCCTTTAGCAACAAGATAGATGATGTTGTTCTTCAAGAACGTATTGGCGGAAAAAAGACCTACGCAAATCGTGATGAATACAAAAATTCCGGATTCTCTGCCAAGTTCGGCTATCAAGATGAAGTTTTATCAGTTCTATTGGGCTACACCAATTCCACTCCAGAGCTGGATGACAAACCATTAAATGACGGTAACTTTGAACTAGGCACTTCAACGGGCAATAAGTGGACATTTGACGTTAACTACTTACTTGGTGAAACGCTAACCCTAGCTTGGCACAGTACCTTTGTTGAAAAGCTTGAATTGGCTTCCGCTGACAGCTTCTTCCCTACCAAACCAAGCTACAACATTCATGATGCTAGTGTTCGCTGGATACCAGAAGATCACCAAAACGTTTCTTTGGGCTTTGCTGTCAAAAACATCTTTGACGAGCACTATAGAGACCATGCGACTTACTCAAGTTACAAGGGATACGAAACCGTAGCTCAAGGTTTTGACAACCCAGGCCGTGACTTCCGCTTTGACGTAAATTACCAATTCTAAGGAAAGACAATGAAAAAACTAATCTCCAGAGCCCTCACGGTTCTCTGTTTGCTAGCCACTTCTGTGTCAGCCAAAACCATTGAAGTGGAACACGCACTTGGAAAAAGTACTGTTCCAGTTAACCCTCAACGTGTCATCGTATTGGGCATGGATACGTTGGATATTCTTGAAGAGCTGAACATTGAGCCTATTGGAGTCGTCAAGGCGCCAATGCCTGATTATTTGAGCAAATTTCAGGAAGATAAGTACGCGGCAGTGGGCTCTTTGTTTGAGCCAGACTACGAAACAATCTTTAACCTAAAACCTGACTTGATCATTGCGAGTAACCGTACGTCACCTGTATATAAAGAACTACAAAAGATTGCTCCTACGGTTGTGTTTATGGCCGACAGTTTAGATTTCTGGAATACGACTCAGAAAGGGTGGCGAATGATAGGCAAGATTTTTTCTAAACAGGATGAAGTTGAAGCTGAAATCGCCAAGGTACAAACTCGACTGGATTCAATAAAACACCTTGCTCAATCGACAAACGCAAAAGCGCTGACAGTCATGACAAGTGGTGGAAACCTAACTGTTTTCGGTGAAAAAAGTCGTTATAGCGCTATCTATAGAGAGCTTGGATTTACTGATGCAAGTAAAGGCAGCACGGTTACTCGCCACGGCAACGCTATTAGCTTTGAGTACATCTCAGATGTAAATCCAGACTACCTATTGGTTTTAGATAGAGATAAAGCCATAGGTATTGGTAAAGACAATAATGCTGCTGACTTTGACAACGACCTGATAAATAATACTAACGCGTTTAAAAACAAGAAGATTTCTTTTCTTACAACGCCAGCATGGTACATCTCGGCTAGTGGTATTCGCGCTACACACATTATGCTCGATGACGTAGCGAAAGTACTAAATTAGTAGCCTTTGTCCGTCTCAAACTAAGAGCCGCTATAAGCGGCTCTTTTCATAAAATTAGTTCCCTTTGCTCTTGTACATCTGTTTGTCAGCTTCAGCTAACAGTTGGTCAATGTTCTTCTCAGAGTTAGGTGGCTCAGACACCAAACCGCAGCTGAAAGCCAGCTCGTAGGGCTTGCCACTTGAATGGTTATATTTGTTCACGACATCTCGGAAGCGCTTGATGGCAATTTCACCAACTTTGGCTGATGCACCAGACATAAAGACAACAAACTCGTCGCCACCAATCCGGGCAAATACGTCAGAATCGCGAAAGCTGCTTCTCAATAGCTCAGCGAAGGTTTGCAGTGCCATGTCGCCCTCGATATGCCCATAGGTATCGTTGATCGCTTTAAAGCCATTCAAGTCCATGAAGGCAACAGAATAAGGGAAGTGGCCAAAACGACAGTAATGCAAAGATTTATTGGCCAAGGTGACAAACCCTCGACGGTTGGAGATTTGGGTCAGTTCATCGAGAGAAGCATCATAGGTCGACGACAGCTCCCTTTCTGCCATTTTCGCGAGATCGATAAAGTCGGCCAGTTGCTCTTCATCTAACTTGCGCGGCCGTTTGTCTATAATGCACAGAGTACCCAGCCGAGTGCCATCGCTATAGGTCAACGGAATGCCGCCGTAAAAACGTATATGAGGCTCATCAAGCACCAGCGGATTATCTGCGAATCTTTCATCTGCTTCGGCATCCTCAATTATAAAGGGTTTGTCATCCAATATGGCGTGGCCACAAAACGATATGTTCCTTGGTGTTTCGCGTACCGACAACCCGTAACACGATTTGAACCACTGGCGATTTTCGTCAACTAAACTGACTAATGCGATGGGTACATCAAATAGCCGCTTTGCCAAACGAGTTATTCGGTCAAACCGTTCTTCTGGCTCAGTATCCAGTATGTGCAATGACTTTAGACTTGCTAGTCGTGAAGATTCGTTCTCAGGAAACTTCGGTTCTTTCATTGAAACCTCTAGCCAGATATTGTGATAAATTCATCAGGGAGACACATTTACCCTCTAATTTTAGAAGAGGTTTTATCAAGTGCCAGTCTGAAATATTGCCTGCTAGTAATAGAATTTCAGTCAAATTGAAGCCGTATCCACTACGAATTCGCTTAGTAAACTGGTGACCGCTTGAAATAATGATAATCGACCCAATATTGAGTTTACGCACAACCCCCTTCACTCAAATCCATGTTGATTTCTTCAGCTAGAGTGAATCTACACTAGATGGTTTTTTGTGCTATCTGTTCATAGAGTCTACGACATGGTTATGAACAGGATTCTTCCCAAACAAACGGCGTAACGCCTATCGAGCAATTTGCATGACAGATACAACGATATCTAGTTCCAGTGAATCATCACTGGCCAAACAACTTTTTAATATGACATGGCCAATGGTATTTGGCGTGTTATCTATGATGAGTTTTCAACTGGTTGATAGTGCTTTCATTGGTCAGCTTGGTGTGTTGCCACTGGCAGCGCAAGGCTTCACACTGCCCATTCAGCTGGTCATTATCGGAATTCAGGTTGGGCTAGGTATCGCAACCACCGCTATTATATCTCGCGCTTTAGGAGCAAAACGCGATACCGAAGCGAAACAACTGGGTGGCCTAATCATATTAATGGGTGGCTTAGGGATCGGTCTGATGGGATTAGCGTTGTACGCGCTTAGACATCCCATTTTATGGCTACTCGGTGCGCCACAAGATTTGTATCCAGTGATAGATAGCTTTTGGGTGTATTGGCTAATCAGTGCTTGGACTGGCGCAATGCTCTACTTTTTCTACAGTGTATGTCGAGCGAACGGCAATACCATGTTGCCCGGCACCATGATGGTCGTAACCAGCCTTTTGAACTTAGCCCTCGATCCTTTATTTATTTTCACTTTTGACTTGGGGCTTGATGGCGCTGCGATGGCAACAACCGTTTCCTTTTTCTTGGGACTCTTAATTGTTGCTCGTAAGGTCCTTAAGCAGCAATGGGTTAGCTTTCAGTTTGAAGGAATGGCAGTTCCATCAGCCCTGCGCAATATTATGAACATTATGGGACCAGCAATGATCAGTCAGTTGTTGCCACCGGTCTCTTCCATGTTAGCAACCAAGTTATTGGCAAGTTTTGGTACCGCTGCTGTTGCAGCTTGGGCTTTGGCATCTAGATTTGAATTCTTCGCGATTGTCTCAGTACTCGCTCTGACTATGTCTATGCCTCCTATGATTGGCCGATTGTTAGGAGAAAAAAATCACAAAGACATCTATCGACTGGTTTCCATTGCAATCAAATTTATTTTGGTTTTCCAAACTCTAATTGCTGTAATCACTTGGATTTTTTCTGCGCAATTGGCGTCTCTTATGACCAGCGATGAAAGTGTGGCTCAAACCTTAAGTTGGCACCTAGCACTGGTACCGTTTAGTTTAGCGCCATTAGGAATATGTATGCTGTTGGTATCCGTGTCTAATGCACTTGGTAAAGCCTACTCGGCATTAACTATCTCGGCACTGCGTCTTTTTGTATTTTTCCTTCCTTGCCTATGGGTAGGTGCTTATCTCGCTGACTTGCAAGGCCTATTTGTTGGTGTGTTTGTAGGTAACGTATTGGCAGGACTGAGTGCTTGGATTATGTACAAACGGACGATGAAAAAAATCTGCGAAATGGAAAACTGTCCCTCATAGGACAATTATTTTTGCCCGAGATAGACTATTTTGGCCCGAGATAACCCATCTCGGGCTTTTCTTCGCAAAACTCTAGTCATTCTGGCCGTAAGATACTCAATCTTTTTTTACAAATGTAACTTGTTGCTTACAAAAACCCCTTGCCAGAACGCATTTAAACCAATATGGTGATTATTCAATCACATTGAGAATAAACAATGACTTTCATCCACACTAATCTCTGGCTCCTACTCGATATTGCCCGTAGTCGGTAGGTTTTAGTGTGCCTGGCTACGAGAATCGTAGCCAACAACTCGCCACTTTTCTCGTCGCCCAAACCCAAAAATAGGAAACGAGAATTCATGGATAACTCCCCAACGTCTGTGGTTACTGAACGCAAATTTGGACTTTCATCTTTTCAAATTGGTGTCGTGTTAGCCCTGCTTGGAACAATACTTTTTTCAATCAAACCCATAGTGGTTAAGCTTGCTTATCAGCATGGCGGCGACGTGGAATCGATCATGTCACTGCGAGCGATTACCTCGCTACCGTTTTATTTGGTTATTCTAGTTCTGCTATGCCGCAAAACCGAAAACCGCCAGCTGGTAAAAACTCATGGTTTGAAGGCCACCGCCATCGGAGTTCTGGGTTACTACGGAGCCAGCTATCTCGATATTGTGGCATTGGAGTTTATCTCGGCGCAACTTGAACGCTTGCTGTTGTTTTTGTTCCCCACCTTTGTTGTTTTGATCACGTGGATTGCCTTTGGTAAAAGGCCCACTTTGATGACGGCGTTAGCCACACTGATGGGTTACTTGGGCATCGCTGTGGTCTTTGTCCAAGATATGCAGTCGTTTGGTGACGCGGTATGGTTTGGTGCGGGATTGGCCGTCGCTTCCGCACTCGTTTTTGCAGTTTACTTAGTATTGAGTAAAGGGCTAATCACTCAAATGGGCAGTAAGCTGTTTAACAGCTTAGGGATGATGTCTGCAGGTGTGGCTATTTTGGTTCATGCGCTTGCCGTTGACTTAGACCCCACCAGCTGGAGTTGGCAGTTAATCGCCATTGGTTCATTTATGGGGTTTTTCTGTACCGTTTTGCCTTCGTATATTGTGGCAGCAGCCATGGCGAGGTTAACGCCAACCGAACTTAGCCTATCAAACAACATTGGACCTTTGGTAACCGCAATTTTAGCCGTGGTGATCTTGGGTGAGTTGTTTACGATTTGGCATGCCATAGGTATGGCATTAGTAACAGGTTCAATTGTACTGGTTAACCGTAACAAAAAGGCTGAATAAATTTACCTCACCCAAAGGTGTATCACCTTACATCTTTGGGTGAGCCCATCACCACCATGGTCGAGATAGAATTTACCCATGGCGCTTCACCCAAAACATCAGCATGAATTCGTTTGTATGAAATGAGATCTTTAGTTTCAACCCGCAACAAATATTCGTTTTGACCGGTGATATTGTGGCACTCGACCACTTCTTCAAAAAACTCCACGTGTTGTTCAAACTCTAGCTGAGCTTTTTTCGAATGATTGGAAAGCCCAATCGAAACATAAGCAATAAAACCAATGCCTTGTTGATTGCGATCCAAGACAGCTTTGTATCCTCTGATCACCCCTCGTTTTTCAAGATCTTGAACCCGCCGCAACGTCGCCGAAGCCGACAAACCGATTCGCTCAGCTAATTCAACATTGGAAACTCGTCCATCTCTGGTCAACTCTTGCAATATTCTTTCGTCAAAATTGTCCATTGGGGTATTTTGTTGCTCACTTAAAGTGTAATGCCGATAAATAAACATAAAATTGCGTCAAGATCTACATATCATGTACTTGACCGGTCACAAAGCATTCTATTCTTTTCCATAAGGACAATTTATGAACATGGAACAACTCATTGCACTCGCTGTGTTTGCCTTTGTGACAACATTTACACCGGGACCAAACAACATCATGCTGATGACCTCTAGTGCCAATATAGGGATTAAACGAACACTGCCTCACTTATTGGGCATCACGTTTGGATTTGCATTTATGGTGCTGTTAGTTGGATTGGGGTTAACCCAAGTGTTCGAACAATTTCCTCTCGTGCACCAGATACTAAAAGTGGTGAGCCTTAGCTATTTGCTGTATCTGACTTATAAGATCGTCACCAGCAAACCCAGTTCAGCCGACCATGAATACCAACCACTTAGCTTTCTTGGTGCAGCAGCGTTTCAATGGGTCAATCCGAAAGGGTGGTCGATGGCGCTAACTGCGGTAACGGTCTACAACACAGATGCAACTTGGTTGGGAATGGGGATTACTGCAGGGATATTCTTTCTGGCAAATATTCCGTCAGGCGGATTTTGGGTATTGGCAGGAACACAGCTGCAACGCTGGTTAACGTCGGAGTTTCGCTTTAAAGCGTTTAACTGGACAATGGGAATGCTACTCGTCGCATCCACTTTGCCGATGATTTAGATGGTTTGTGTATCCAGATGTTGAGCAGCAGATTTGGTGGTCGATAAGTGATTGCAAGCACGGCAATAGCTGTGCTGCTCCATATCCACATAATGATCACCGCGAACCAATGCAGACAATAAATTAAAAGTTTGGCCGAACATTCCTGATTGCTGCATAGTTTTGCGTTTCATTACGTGTTTATGTTCTGTAACTCTTTGGCAACATTCACAATATTCGCTAGGCATAACTCAGTCCGGTTGAGAAAGTGGATAGCAAGATTGACACAGTTTTTTGCTCACGGTTCCAATTATTTACTCTTCTATTAGTAAAATGTGATATGTGCTGTCTTATTTCTGCAACTACAAAAAAGCCCTGCATATTTGCAGGGCTCACTTCTCACAATTACGGCGCTAAGCGATTATTCAAGCTCTTGTAATTGTTTCTTAAATGTTTCATGTTGTTCAACAACTTGGCTATCAGGCTTACCAGATAACTTGCTTACCACAACAATCGCAATGGTGGAGAAAATAATGCCCGGTACAATTTCGTACACATCGAACCAACCGCCAGTAAGCTGCTTCCACACTACGATGGTGATACCACCAACCAAGATACCTGCCAATGCGCCATTGCGGTTCATGTTAGACCAGTACAGGCTCAAAACAATCGCTGGGCCAAACGCCGCGCCAAAACCAGCCCAAGCGTAAGATACTAAGCCAAGCACAGAGCTATCTGGAGACATCGCCAGGAATAAGGCAACAACTGATAGCGCAACTACCGCCAAACGACCCACTTTCACTACATCTTCAGACGTTGCGTCTTTCTTAATTACTTGCTTGTAAAAGTCTTCGGCCAACGCAGAAGAGGAAACCAGTAACTGAGAATCAGCAGTACTCATGATGGCTGCTAGGATTGCCGCCAACAAGATACCCGCAATCACAGGGTGGAAAACCGCGTTAACCAACACCATGAAAATGGTTTCGCCATCCGCCAAAGATCCGCCAGAGTTAGTCATGTAAACCAAGCCCACTAGGCCGACCAACATCGCGCCACCCATTGATAGCGCACTCCAAACGACTGCAATACGGCGAGCGGTGTGCAGCTCACGGTTAGTACGAGAAGCTTTAAAACGCGCCAGAATATGCGGTTGACCAAAGTAACCTAAGCCCCATGCAGCCAATGATATGATCGCAATTGCAGTTAGCGGTTCACCTTTGGCGTCGTTCCACAAAGTAAGCAACTCAGGATTGATCGCAGTCAGTTGTGTATTGAGGTCACCCTCTTTGGCGATGATAGGCACGATAAGCAGCGCCGCCGCCATTAATAGACCTTGTACAAGGTCAGTCCAAGATACGGCTAGGAAGCCACCAAATAGCGTGTAGGACACAACACAAATGGTGCCGACAATAACCGCCGTGGTGTAATCCAAACCAAATACAGTTTCAAACAGTTTACCGCCAGCTACCAAGCCAGAGCTTGTGTAGAAAAGGAAAAATAGAAGGATAAAGAAGGCAGAAATAATTTGAATCAGTTTCGAATTGTCGTTGAAACGAC
This sequence comes from Vibrio sp. ABH4_348, assembly GCF_056159765.1. Classification (NCBI taxonomy): domain Bacteria; kingdom Pseudomonadati; phylum Pseudomonadota; class Gammaproteobacteria; order Vibrionales; family Vibrionaceae; genus Vibrio; species Vibrio sp. ABH4_348. The sequence goes on from NZ_JBSWVW010000002.1 coordinate 463,848, forward strand.
GAGATAAAAACTCAGGTAAGGTTAGCGCATCTGTAGTGATACTATAGGTGCGCAAGCGTTGTGCACTGATTAGCCAGTTAGCCCAAGTACCGACAAGCAAACCACCTGCCAGCCAAAACGCTTCATAACCCGCCGCGTATGCGTAGCCAGGAAGTCCAAGTAGCAACCAACCACTCATGTCTGAAGCGCCAGCCGATAGTGCTGCAGGCCATGGTCCTAGTGAACGACCACCTAGAAAGTAATCTGTGGAGTTTTTGGTTCGGTTGTAGGCGTAAACACCTATACCGAGCATTAGTGCTAAATACACAATAAATGTGGAAGTAATAGCGAAGCTATTGTCCATCAATCTAGTCCTCTTAATTTTGTTTCACTGTCCCTGTGCCCTTTGACGCCAAATGACATCAAAGGACGACAAAGCCGGCTCTAATGTGGCTCACTTCCCAGTTCCAATAGGGTCGCGTTACCGCCAACAGCCGTTATGTTTATAGTACGAGTACGCTCCGTGATAAAACGAAGCGAAAGATACGGATCATTAGCCACGGGTAACGCAGTTAGATCCGTTTCTGATGTCAAAGCCACAATCGCACCCGGACGTTTTGCCAACTCTCTATTTAGTCGACGTTCAACGTCTTGGCTGCCGATGTAACCTAGACACCGAATATCTGATTCTAATAGTTGTTGATAAGCTTCTAGTGAAGCGCATTGAACCAGATTGGCAGGCACTGCGGATTCTTGAAGTGCATTGTGAATGATGTCAGATAACTCGTTATCATCACTGCACAAAATCACGCTGTTACCTGCCAGCACAGAAGCCGTTAGTTGAGCGATAACGGCATACTGAGATTGCTCTCCGCTGGTATCGTGGACAATCAATGCCACGCCACGCCCGGCGGTGTATAACTCATTGGTTTCGCCCGTTGGACCAACCAAATCGTGTACTTCACTTAATAGATTAGACGCATGTTCAATGTGAAATCCGGCAACATTGGCTAACGTTGCATTACCTTGTTTCAGCGCTGAGTTGAAACTGATTACTGCATCTGAACGTGCGTCAAAATCTGTTAAGTTCCATGTTTCCCATGCCGAGTAAGCATCGGTAAAACGTGTTGCTTGATGAACCATCTTCGATTCTCCTTACTGGCAATTATTGGTATTGGTTTTGCGTAAAACGGTACAGGTAGTGTGGACCACCTGCTTTTGGCCCCGTGCCTGACAATCCTTGGCCACCAAAAGGCTGAACATTTACAACCGCACCCACTTGGTCACGGTTGATGTAACAGTTACCCACACGGACATGCTGTTCAATCCAGCGATAGGTAGTTTCATTGCGGCTGTGAATACCCATGGTGAGGCCGTAGCCCGTGTCGTTAATTTGCTCAACCACTTTCGGTAGGTCTTGAGCTTTAAAGCGAACAATGTGAAGAATTGGGCCAAACTGTTCTTCTTCAAGCACACTGATATCGCTAATTTCAAACGCACTTGGCGCAACAAAATCGCCGTGCTCGCAGACATCTTCTAGGGACAATTGCGCAACGGAGGTCTGTGTCTTAGACATGCGTTCAATATGCGCTAGCAGTTTGTTCTTGGCATTTTCATCAATCACAGGCCCAACATCTGTGCTGTGCAATGAAGGGTTACCCACTTGAAGCTCATTCATTGCGCCTTTGATCAATGTCACGATACGGTCGGCGACATCTTGCTGAACAAATAATACACGCAGTGCTGAACAGCGTTGACCGGCAGAAGCGAAAGCACTGCGAATCACATCTCTCACCACTTGTTCAGGTAACGCGGTACTGTCAACAATCATCGCATTTTGACCACCGGTTTCCGCAATAAACGGCACAGGATCAGCGTCACGCTCGGCTAGGCTTTGATTGATTCGTTGCGCTGTCGCGGTTGAACCCGTAAAGGCTACTCCGGCGATGGCGGTATGCGACGTTAACGCACAACCGATTTCTGCACCACGACCTGGAAGCAGTTGAATCGTGCCAGCTGGGAACCCTGCTTCATTCATGAGCTCAACGGCACGTGCCGCTATCAAACTGGTTTGCTCGGCTGGCTTGGCAACAACGGTATTGCCCGCAACCAATGCCGCAGTGACTTGCCCCAAGAAAATAGCGAGTGGGAAGTTCCACGGGCTGATACAGACAAATACACCGCGACCTTCTCGAGTAACTACTCGTTCTTGGCCGTCAAAACCCTTAATGGTAAAGCCGTTTAGTGACTCCACTTGCTTGGCGTAGTAACGACAGAAATCGACTGCTTCACGGACTTCATCAATCGCATCGTGAATGGTTTTACCAGCTTCTTGGTGACACAAGGCAATGAATTCACCTAAGTGATGTTCAAGAAGATCCGCTAGTTTTTCAAGATACTGCGCACGCTCAGAGATTGGTGTGTTTTGCCACTGGGAAAATGCTTGCTGAGCACCTTCAATGGCTTGATTCACTTGGTCTACGTTGGCAAAGGCCACTTGCCCAACGTGTAATCTTCTATCGTATGGAGAGCTGATGTCTTCGATGTTTTTTCCAGCTTCAATCGAAGCTTGCGCGAGATTTTCTCCATTAATCATCGGGCCCGCAATCCAAGTACGATTCATATGAGCCTGTACTTTCGCTTCAAACGGCTTGGCTTCACTTTCAATATCAATATTCACGCCGTATGAGTTTTTACGGTCACCAAATACGGCAGGAGGAAGAGGAATCTGCGCGTTGTGTAGTGTTTCGAATGACTGAAGCATTTCAACTGGGTGCTGAGTTAGGCTTTCAACCGGGCAACGAGCATCTACCAAGCGATGCACAAACGAGCTGTTGGCACCATTTTCAAGCAAACGTCTTACCAAATACGGAAGCAAATCTTTGTGGCTGCCGACTGGCGCATAGATTCGAACTGTTTGTTTGAAAGCGTCGACCGCATGATCGTAAAGCGCTTCACCCATGCCATGCAGGCGTTGGAATTCAAAGTCTTTGTGTGTTGCCATGACCGCGATTGCCGCCACGGTTTGAGCGTTATGGCTCGCGAACTGCGGGAAAATATTGCCGCGAACTGCGTCACTCAGTAGGAAACGAGCACACGCCAAATAAGCAACGTCAGTGGCTTCTTTACGGGTATAAACCGGATAGTTATCAAAGCCCGCTTTTTGAGAAAGCTTGATTTCGCTATCCCAATAAGCCCCTTTTACTAGGCGCAGTGGAATCAAATCACCTTGTTCCGCTGCCAAGCGGTTTAGCCACAACAAGACTGGTAGTGCGCGTTTTGAGTAAGCCTGTACGACAAGGCCAAACTTACCCCAGCCTTTGACTGTTTCACTACGATAGACTTTTTCAAACAGTTTTAGCGACAGCTCTAAACGGTCTGCTTCTTCCGCATCGATGGTGATTGCAACATCGAGTTCAATGGCACGTTGCAGAAGTTGGATTAGGATGTCATACAATTCTGTTAAGACACGTGACTCGTTCGCTGGCTCATAACGTGGATGTAGAGCTGACAACTTGATTGATACCGACGCCGCTGGGCTGGTCTTATCACCCGACTTGTCGCGACCTACCGCTTCAATTGCCATCAAGTAATCTTTGAAATACTTCTGAGCATCCACTGCCGTCAGCGCCGCTTCACCAAGCATGTCATAAGAATAGGTAAAGCCATTTTCACGGTTTGATTTTCCGTTTTTCTGCGCTTCAGCAATGGTGCGGCCCAATACAAACTGATGGCCCATGATCTTCATCGCTTGATACATGGCTTTGCGCACAACCGGTTCAGAGAGCTTATTGACCAATCGATTTACCGCGCTTGTGGCGCTCGGGTCTTCTTCTCCTAAACCCATGACTTTACCAGTCAACATCAGGCCCCATGTCGAAGCGTTAACAAAGACAGAATCTGAATTTTTTAAGTGAGATTTCCAGTCAGCTACGCTGAGCTTATCTTTGATGAGCGCGTCAGCGGTTTTTGAGTCTGGAATACGCATTAACGCTTCCGCTAAGCACATTAGCAAAATGCCCTCTTGAGTATCCAAACTGTACTCAAGTAACAAGGCATCTATCATTTGCACCGCTTGCTTATCCGCACGGACTGCTTCAATCAAAGCGGCACTTTTTTGCGCCATTTGCTGTTTTTCTTCGTCACTCGGCGTTGCCAAAGGCAACAGTTCGCTCAACCATTTAGACTCATCCACCATATAAAGTGGCGAGATCTGAGACCACAAGTTATCGAGCGGCTGCTCAACAAACTCTTTTTTCAGCACATCAGTGGCAGTAAACATGCGTTTTCCTCAATCTCACACCTATCTCATGACAGGTTAGTTACAATGGCAGGGAGTGTATTGGCGCATTTTATAGATTACTTGCTAAAAACTCCGGTAATTTTGCTGTTTTCTCTGTTTTTTAACAAAGTAAAAACAGTATCACACATAGATTAGCAATATTTTCTGCTGCGCATTTAACACACCTTAACAATATCTACATCTAGTCGTGAGTGAGCTGACTCGCAACTGGCTACAGATGATTTTTTTGTGCTGTGAATTTGTGAAGTGACTTACGTGAGAGTTAATAACTCAATAAAACTGGAATAAGACTGGAATAAAAATGGAATGAGAATTGAGTCTGGTATGTCGAATTACGACTACGAGTGGTTCTTCTTAAACTGAGAAGGAGAGGCACCTTGGATTCGTGTAAAAGCGTGTGTAAATGTGCTTTGACTGGAAAACCCGGTCATTTCTGCGATTTGCGCCAGTGTATACTGACCACTAATCATCAGATCTTTTGCCATGTCGACGCGCTTGTTCAACACATATTGATGTGGCGTTACGCCCATACGCTCTCTAAACAACATGTGAAACTGACTTTCCGCCAAAAACACACTACCTGCAAGTTGAGCCACGGAAATTTTATGACCAAGATGCTCGTCGATATAACGATCGACAGCCTGCAGATCAAAGCGAGAATCTTTTTTGCTTGGCTTAAAATCGCTGATGTGACGTTGCAATAGCGCTACCAAAGTATCGTTACATGCGCGACTCAGCAGTAAATCGTCAGGGCTTGCGGTCATTTCAGCCACCAACAATTGAATAATACGCTGTATTTGGTTATCTAATTGGAAATAGATGTTGGATTGACTGAGTTCATTGAGCCTCGCTAACAGCAGTGGCTCGTCTTCGGTAGGTTTAGGCATGTTCAGCACCAAAATGTCCGATTGCCCAACCACGCCACCAAAAGCATGATCTCGACCTGATGTCACTACACACCCTTGCCAAGGTCCAATAAAATTGCCAGTCCCTTCCACTTCAAATTCAGCCTTACCTTTTAGGCCAATCACGATTTGGGTGTAGCTGTGCTCATGGCAATCCATAAAGCTTGGCAAAGTGATCAACTCCGCCGGTTTAGGTGCCAATACTTTGGCGGGAACAGGCGAGAGCTGAGCAGAGGGTTTGTTAATTTCAGTCATCTTTTTCATCTCATACTCAACAAGCAAAGTGTACCCGATTAACCATTCAGTGACGATAACTGTGCCATGACCAAGAGGAAATTTGATGAGTTTTACATCAATACCTGGCTACAAAGTCTGCAAACATGTCTCTGATCACACTCAGAATAATGATCAAGTGCACAGAAATGATGGCTAATGATTATTCATCAACACTTCCTACATACAGATCAACATTCTCACCTTGCATATTTTCGGATTGCCCTCAAAATGAAACTAGTACTTTCATTTGACTAACAGTGAGTTAGCCAATCAACACACCTGAAAGTACCGAAAAAGCGACACAGTCGGGGGTACTAACTGGCGCTTTTTCTTGATGTCAAAAGATTGTCTTTCGCTCGTTTGCTCGGAATAAGCAACGACAGTTTAAACAACGATTATTGTTGCAGGGATTTATGATTACACGTCGCATACCCGCGCTCGTTCTCGCGCTCTGTCCTCTTTGGGCAATGAACACGTCTTTCGCTGATGACAAAGTAACTACCGACCCAGTTGCTGTCATTGATAATAAGCTAGAAAGCAAGCACGCCGAAATTGAAGCGCTCAATACCGAATACGAAACGGAAGTTTCAAAACTTCAACAGCTGAAAAATGACCTAACCATGCTCAAGCGAGCAGGAACGGAATTGGACGGCAAACGCAATCGCTCCAAAGCAGCTCTGGACAAACAATATAGCCGCCTTTTAGAAGATCCAGATATTGATTTGTTGACGTTCCAAAAAGCGTATCAAGAAGCGTGGGGAGCGGTTAAAGATAACCAAACTCAACAGCTAGGTACTCAACAAGCGATTACCGAAGCAGAAATGCGTTTGTCCCAGGCAAAACAGAAACAAGCTCGTCTCACGTCTGAATTTTCTTACCTAAAAGAGCAAAAAGTGGAAGCGCGAGTCAAGCGTTTAGAAGCTGAACTTCGTGAAAGCTCACTTGTGGAAGCAAGCTTTAAAACCACTTGTGCTACGACTATGACTTTAGGTGAATGTTCAAGCCAAGGTAAACGCCTGACTCAGCAAAAAGCGGTATCAAGCTTCCGCGATGGTTTGCTGGACAAACTGACAGAATCGGCGCTAGTGAAGCAAAACGCAAAAGACGTTGAATTGAACGTATTCATTCAAGAAAGCCAAATCATTCGAGCAGGCTTCGAAGGCAACGCAGATTACTTCACGCAAATGCAAGCTCAGATCTCTACCAAACCTGAACCCGTTGCAGCATGTAAATTGCTAAACGTTGCTACTCGCTACTGTCTAAGTGGGCAGGCGCAAGTTAAGTCTGAAAAACAGAAAGATTGGGCAAACGTCGTAGTGCGTTCTGACCAGTTCAACGACTCAGTGGTTATCAATGGTGTTGACTATGGCTCAACGCCAGTAGAAGTGGTATTGCCTGCAGGTCGTCATCAAGTGACCGTTTCAAAAGATGGTTTCGAGACTTACAACCGTACGATTACGGTTTCTGGGAACGACACAGTTTGGGTTAAACTAAGACGTAGCAAAGATACCTAAACCGCACGTTTTTCAGTCTCAACTCACAAAGATGCTAAAAAACACCGTTTTGCCAAAAAGTTATCACAAGATGACTTCAGACAAAGCGGTGTTTTCGTTTAGAATGAATCAATTAATCCATTTATCATCGAAGTAGAATGACAATGCGACAAGGTTTACCAGCTTTATTGCTCGCCCTAACACCTTGCTTATTCAGTGCTCCCAGCTTTGCTCAGACTCCAGTTGATACCATTGTCCAACTCGACGATGCTTTAGTTACCAAGCAAGCTGAGTTAACCAATGCTCTTCAAGACCAAGAAGAACAAAAGGTTCGCATCAGCAATCAGAAGCAAACGCTGCAACGTTTGACCACTGAAACAGCACAGTTCGAATCTTCGCTTGCTAAAGCGAAACAGAATTTAGACCGTGACTTCAAAAAAATGATCTCTGATCCCAATTTGGATATCACGCCTTCAAAAACGGCCTATCAAGACGCTTGGGCAAAACTCAAAGCAAATAAGCAAGCCCAGCTCGATGCCGAGCAAGAACTCGACTACCTGATAAACAAACGTTCTGAAATTGCGGCGGCCATTAAACTGCTCGAAAACCAAGTGGCTTCTATCCAAGGTAATCAACAGCGTGCTCGGGTTGAACGACTGCGTTCTGAATTAACGGCTCCGCAAAATCTAAAAGTGAGCTTCACCAATCGTTGCCAAAGCAATTTGACCATCGCTCAGTGTCACAATCAAACCCTAGAGTTGGCACTGCAAAAAGCGGTAAAACAGTATCAAGAGCAACTGGTTGACCAAGTAACCGAAAGCAAAGCCGTCAAAAAGAACCTATCTCAAGCATCGTTAAATATCCATGTAATGGAGCACGACGTGAGTGATTCTGGATTCTACGATGGCAAAAGGTACCGCACGATAGTGCAAGCGCAAGTTGAAGCTCGTCCTAAGGCTCATGTCGCTTGTAAGCTTCTTGGAATTGAATCTGAATACTGCATCGTTGACGAAATGGAATTGGAAGAAGAGCAGCAACGAGAAATCGCTTGGGTTAGCTTTTCAATTCGCTCGAACCAATACGATGATAACGTGGTTATTGATGGCGTAAACTATGGCAGTACACCAGTTGAAGTTATGTTGCCCAAAGGCAAACACCAAGTATCAGTAACCAAAGAAGGCTTTTCGTCGTTTAATCAAACTTTGGTCGTCAACTATGACCAATCGCTTCGTGCTGTGTTGACTGAAAAGCGCAACGAAGTAAAACACGGTCAGCGCTTTGCCGATTCAATCAAAGACGGTCAAGTTGGACCAGATTTGGTCACCATCACACCCAATCAATTTTTCGTTTCTGAGCAAGGCGCTCGCCAAGTCAAACTGCGCCATTCATTTGCGATTGCCACTGCGCCGATCACAGTCAAACAGTTCAGTGACTTTGTCGCTGCAACCGGCTATCAGACTGACGCTGAGCTTAACAACACATGTTTAGCGATTGAAAATTCGAATGTGATTCCGGTTGTAGACCGCTACTGGAAAGCGCCTGGCTTCCAACAATCACCTGATTCTCCCGTCGTCTGCGTTAGTAAGAATGATGCCAGCGCCTACTTAAATTGGTTATCTAAGCAAACAGGCTCTTCCTACCGTCTACCGAGTGAAGATGAATGGGAAATTGCCGCACGTGATGGCAGCCTCAAGCAGTACTGGTGGGGCGATGAATTTGAGACAGGCAAAGCAAACACTGGTTGGGGCGGAACACCTTGGTCTAACAAAGGTACATCTCCAGTGAGAGCATTTGAACCAAATGGTCTTGGTCTCTATGACGCGGTTGGTAACGTTTGGCAATGGACTAAAGACAGCCGAGGTATGGCCAAAGGCGGTGCATGGAACTTTGCCCCAGATTTAGCGGCAAGTCACCAACGACTCTACATTTCACCAGAAGAAGCTGCAAACTATGTCGGCTTCCGAGTGGTCAGGGACATTCGTTAGTCCTTGTACGAAATACAAAACGCCGCTCAATAGCGGCGTTTTTTTGTCGTCTACAATAGCAAGCAGCTGGTTATGGAGCCAATCTATCAATTGTCCAATCTTGCCCTTCCTTGGCGTATAAGAAGCGATCATGTAAACGATTCGCGCCACCTTGCCAAAACTCGATGCTCTGTGGCTTTATACGGAAACCACCCCAGAATTTGGGGGTTGGTATTTCGCCTTGGTCAAACTGTTTTTTTAGCTCCAAGAACTTCGCTTCCAACACACCTCTGGCTGAAATTCGGCTGCTTTGCTTTGAAGCTAACGCAGCAATTTGGCTCGCCTTAGGACGTGATGCAAAGTACTTGATATTGTCCGTCACGGACATTTTTTCAGCAACGCCTGTAATATGAACTTGCCTTTCTAATGAGTGCCAAGGGAAGTGCAAGCTCACTTTGCCGTTTTCTTCGATTTGCTGAGCCTTACGGCTACCCAAATTAGTAAAAAACACAAAGCCATCTTGATCGACTTGCTTTAGCAACACAATTCGCTGAAAAGGCATACCTGATTCATCCACAGTCGCAATCGTCATAGCGGTAGGATCTGACAAGCCGGCATCAACCGCTTGTTGTAACCAATGCTCAAACTGCTGTATCGGGTCTTGGTTTAAATCTTTACGGCGAAGTCCGCCCTTGGTGTAGTCGCGACGAATATCTTCAAGTTCCATGCTGTTTCTCTTCGATAATTGCACAGCTTTCAGCAACCTAGCCAAAGCTGTGGCGATTGACGTTCCGTTAGCGCCGATTGTGCGCTTTACCCAGTTCAAACACAAGTCTATCGCTCATATTAAGCTTCAAGTTTGGTCTAATTTTTCTATAGGTATTGCTGAAATCAATCTCTAGTAATTAGGGTCTATACCCGAGTGACTTCAAGATACAGTATTCAGAGCTTCATATTCTGGTTCAGTTCAAGGAAGAGAACGCAGCGGAATGACGAGTCCTTTCCAAGTTCTTTGACGAAGAAATGAGACAGAATATGAGCTCCCAAAGGCGAATTTAACTGACCTTCATACTGCGTTATCGATTCTCGATGTAGAATGACTATAACTTCAAATCGATGCCTTGTCTGAAGGTCAGTTAACTCTCGCTGAAACTAGTATCTTGAGGTTACTCGGGTATATATGTTCTGATAAGTGAGACATACGAATCTTTTCCGGGAACAGTTCACAGTTAATTTTTTAAAACATCTTTTTGGTTGGAGTTATTGAGCGTTGCTCACTATATTGTGAGATATCATTATGTTGCAGGTTTTATTGCGCGCAGACTCGCAACAAATTTGTCAGTTAAACACATCATTTTATGAGGCTATTGTCATCCGCTTTAATCACACAAACTGCCTAAGAGTGAATCTGTGAAACGTTTAGTCACTGTCGCCCTACTGAGCTTACTTTTATCGACTACTTTGAGTGCTTTGAATTCTCAAGAACGGAGGTGGATCGAAAAAGTACGCAGCGTTTATGGTGATCGCGCAGCGACGCGTGTCGAAAAGTGGCGCACCTCGCTAACGCGCTTTGAAAAGCTCCCTGAACAACAAAAGCTCGTTGCGGTAAACCGTTTCTTCAACCAACTCAACTTTGTTAACGACATCGATTTGTGGGGCAAGAAGGATTACTGGGCAACACCTCTTGAATTTTTAGGCAGTAATGCGGGCGACTGCGAAGATTTCACAATTGCAAAGTATTTTTCGCTTCTTGAACTAGGTGTCTCAGATCAGAAGCTTCGTTTAGTGTATGTTAAGGCCATAAATTTGAACCAATTTCACATGGTTTTGGCCTACTATGAAACACCAAGTTCTCAACCAGTGATTTTGGATAACCTGATTCCTGAGATTAAGAAAGCGAACTTGCGAAAAGACTTATTGCCGATTTACTCTTTCAACGGTAAAAATTTGTGGCTTATGAAGTCTGCGAAAGGGCAACTGGCTGGGGAATCGTCGCGCTTGAGTCTATGGAATGACTTACGTGCGCGGGAACAAGCGCTAAAACTACAAAAACCAAAAGTCAATTATGACCGGAAATAATCATGACTTTATATAAACAAATCGTCATCGGTATGATTGGAGTGTTTATGCTGCTACTCACGGCAGTGTTCGCTATTCAATTTAATACCACTAGAGACAATCTTGAGCTGCAACAAAAATCAGAGGTCAGCAACACCATCAATACGGTTGGCTTGGCCCTAGCACCCTATCTTGAAAATAAAGACCAAGTCGCGGCGGAATCCGTTATCAACGCCCTGTTTGATGGCAGTAGCTACTCGGTAGTGCGTCTAATTTTCCTTGAATCAGGCGAAGAAATTGTTCGAACCTACCCAGTTCGCCCAAACAACGTACCGCAATGGTTTACATCATTGGGCCTATTTGAACCCATTCATGACCGCCGTGTCGTGACCAGTGGCTGGTTACAATTGGCAGAGGTAGAAATCGTTTCACACCCTGGTACCGCATACTCGCAACTATGGCAGGCGTGTATCCGCCTAGCGATCGCTTTCAGTATCATTTTTATCGTTGGTATGGTTGCTATTGCCTTCATTCTTGATAGAGCTATGAAACCACTTGGCACCATTGTCAGCAAAATGGAACAAGTCGCGAGGCAACAATTTGGTGAACCTTTGCCAAGACCATCTACCCGAGATTTGATATCGGTTGTGGATGGCATTAATTCAATGTCAGCGCAAGTTGAAAAAGCGTTTAAAGACCAAGTTAGAGAAGCGCAGCAATTACGTCAACGCGCATACATTGATCCCGTTTCTAAGCTGGGTAACCGTGCCTACTATATGAGCCAGATTAAAGCTTGGATGAATGAAGGCGGCATTGGCGGTGTTGCCATCCTAGAAGCGTCTTTCATCAAAGACCTTTATGATGAACAAGGTTATGAGGCCGGTGACAACATGGTGAAAAACCTAGCCGATCACCTTAAAAACTCCATTTCGTCCAACGGCGTTAGCATCGCTAGAATCTCCTCAAATGAGTTCTCGTTCATTCTTCCTAACATGGAAGAGAGCGAGCTAAAACTACTCGCCAATAGCATTATTAGTTACGTATCCGACCTCAATTCAGACCCATCTGGCGCGGCTTCCACCAGTGTGGCACTTGGACTTGTGTGCAACGACAAGAAGAAAAACAGCTCTGATATTTTGTCATTACTGGATAACGCACTGGCTCAGTCTAAGGCCAATCCCGAACAGCCATTTGGCTTTGTGACCAGCCAAAGCTCAGGCAAAGCCATGGGTAAACAACAGTGGAAAGCCTTGGTCGAAGAAGCCATTAAAAACGATTGGATCAGTTTCCGCTTCCAAGCTGCCAACAGCAGTTGGGGGCAAACCTTCCATACGGAAGTCTTCTCGGCAATTGAGAAAGATGGCCAACGTTACAGTGCCAACCAGTACTTGTTTGCTCTTGAACAGCTTCATGCCAGCCATATCTTCGACCAATACGTGATTGAATCTATGATTCGTCAGCTTGAGCAAGGTCAGGTTACTGAGATTGTGGCGATTAACATCTCACAAAGCAGTATTACGGAGCCTAGTTTCATCCGCTGGGTGACGGAAACGCTCAAGAAACATAATGCCGTCGCCAACCGTCTACACTTTGAAATTCCTGAGTCGTGCTTTATTAATGCGCCACACCATACAGCGCTATTCTGTAATGCGGTTCGTGACCAAGGTGCAGACTTTGGTGTCGACAACTACGGTCGTGATTTCCAGTCACTCGATTACATCAACGAATTCAGACCGGCCTACGTTAAAGTGGACTACCTGTATACCCACCACCTAGACGACGAGAAGCAGAAATATACACTCACCTCTATCTCTCGAACCGCTCATAACTTGGGTATTAAGACCATTGCTTCACGAGTTGAAACCCAGACTCAGCTTGATTTCTTGTCTGAGCACTTTATTGAAGCGTTCCAAGGTTTTATCGTCGATAACGGTTAGAGACTGTGCTAAAGAAAACTCCGATATGAATTTATTCATATCGGGGCTTAAGTTTACAGTGGCTTTGTAGGTCTTTAAGCTTGTTTTATTAACAATGTCACTAACCTTTATGTCTTTGATTAGAGGAGAACTATCAATCATTTATCTCAACTGAGCCTGATTACTAATCTTTTCTATTTTTTAGTTTTCGGAAGACGTACTTTATCATCCAAATAAGAGTAAACCACTGGATAATTCCACCGAACATAATTACAGTATATTGCGTAGCAATTGATACTGATTCGTTTGTAAAAATAGTAAAACCTGCATGTTCTGAAACCAAGTAAATAGATAAAAGCAATGCTGTGCCCAATGGGTTTATTACCCCAACAAGTAGGAAAGAACCTTCAGCTATTTCACTATTAGGATTAATCATTCCATATGTAATAAACCCCAGACATATGGTAAACCAAAGCATATAAAAGCACTTTTCCACAATGTTCATAGCGACCTTTGTTCTTTCTAGTATTCGGTGCAATCAGCTGTAAGACTAATAACTCCGGCTTTAAGGTTTTTCCTACTCAAATAATTTGGGTCAATTTTATCTATGGCTTCTAATGCATCACACCTAAAATAGACTTCCTCGCTAGAGTCAAAAACTATAGTTACAAGAGGATCTAGTGACTGTTTTGATTTCAATTCGCCGATTGCACTTATAATGTACCGTCTTTTTACAGACTCCTTATTTTTCGCTTCAGTTATCAAGATAGGTACCATTTCCTCACCTCCATCAACCAGAAATGGTATGAGTGAAGACTCTGGCATGGAGCTTTTTATAAATAGATCCAGCCTCTCTTTAGGTGTAACTTTCAAATCATTTTCTGAGCAACCGATTAGACACACTGTTAGTAGAACGATAACTTGCTTAATCATCCTTTACTCTCAAGTTCATCGCGAATCAGAGCAATAATCTTATCATCTACACTACCAACCAAATGACTATAAAATTTCACGCATTTTTCCAAGTCTTCTAACCGCCAAAAATGGGAATATACACAATTAAAAGGATATATACCTACATCAAATATATCCGTAATGGGGAGAATAACAGCGGGTTTGTTGATGTTATTATCTTCGATAATGTGAATCGAAAAATCAAACATAAAATCGACAACATCCATGTTACGGCGTCTTTCTAACTTCTCCAAGTCAATCCACAAGCAAAAGCTCAGACTCCCTGAAATTTCTTTTTTGTAGATTGCAAATCTTTTTTTTGACATCATCGAATCATATTTATAGTTTAGAGAGCCAAAATATTTATCAAAGATAAAAAACGCATAGTCCTTTCTATTTTTAAATTCAATCTTCTCATCATAATTTAACGCGCTATAATTTTCTTTAATCTTGAGGAAAATTGAATATCTTTGATTGATAAACTCTTTACTTTGTTCATTAATACATTTAGCTAAATAACTTTTTATTCTATCATTCGAATGTTCTACCCCTAATTCCCTACGAAGCTTCCTATAACGTTCAGACTCTAGTTCAATTACTCCCATGCGCCATTTTTGTTCTAAAATCTTGAGTTTTTTCCATAAACTTGTTTCGTTACTTTTCCAAAAGCTCTCAATCCAATTTATTGCTGGTTCATAAGGACTTTCTATCAGAGCTTTTCTCAGGATTTTTTCGTTATCTTCACACATGTCAGCTAATTTAGTAACCAAACTAACCATAACGTTTTTTGTATTCATTTTGAGCGGCACTCGAAAATAGAAGATCTTGTTTTGGGGAATACTGATAAAGGATTTCACCTTGATACACATGAAACTCAACGATTCACCTTAAAAAGCTATTCTAAATTACGATCCCACGTAATTTCGCAGAAAACCAAAGAAATAAGCTAAATGCGAGTTAACAGAAAGTTTGGCTGTTGATAGTCGAGTTTTATATAAATAGCCCCGCGATTGCGGGGCTATAGTTAGGGGGTAAATTACTGTACTACTGGCAAGTACTTGGTGTATCTAGTTTCCATGCTCCCCATGGATTCACACCAGGTTCTTCATTTTGATTCCACCAGCCTGCGACATAGACCTTGCTATTGTGCAGTACTTTGTCACCTTTGACGTAAACGTTGCTCGCGTTCCAAGGTGCTGGACAGCTGCTCGCCACTTTTACCAATACGGTTACAGTTTGACTCGTCTGCAATGCACCATCGGAAGCAGTTACAGTGAAGTCGTAATTAGTATCTTGTGTTACCGAAGGGGCAACCACACTAATTGACGACCCGTTATCTGTTACGTCGACACCCGCAGGTAGCTGCCAGCTAAACGTCAGTGTATCACCATTTGGATCGGTACTTGCGCTTACATCAATGATAAAGCTATCTCCAGCGTTTACCTGAGCAGGCGCAGTGACAACCACTTCAGGTGGTAGGTTACCCGCAGAGCCTCGAACGGTAATGGTGACATTTTTCGTTGCGGTAGCGCCCTTGTCATCGGTTACTGTCAACGAAAAGACCAAGTTTTCATTCGTTGCAGGACTTGGAGCGGTAAAGCTAACTTGCGCTTGGTTTGCCCCATTTAGTGCAACAGATGTTCCCTTAATTTGCTTCCATAAGAAACCAACCACTTGACCATCAGAATCGCTAGACTGAGAACCATTAAGAGTCACAGCTGCACCACCATCTACCGTCTGATCAACGCCCGGATTGGCTACTGGTGGGATATTGCCATTGCTGTTTGCCAACCCTTCATGCATCGCATTTAAGATATCACCATTGTCAGCGTCGATTTCCCATGAGAATAAGCCGGCCAAACCGAGACTTCTTACATAATTACCTTTTGCTTTAACAGAGCGAGGGTTATCGAAAGTGACTAATTTGCCATTGCTACGATTCCAGGCCCATGCTGCTTCGGCTTGAGTATCGTAGCCAACTTCAAAGCCATTAATGCCGTTGCCACTCGCCCCAACCATGTCAGACTTTACGTTTTTGTAGTCAATCACACCGTCTTGCCATACACCCTGAGCAGAGGTGCCTTTCAATGGACCGTTACCAACGCCTGTCATTGGGTCGCCCGCAACGGTTAAACTGGATTCACTCACGCCTTCCCAGCCTCGACCATACATAGCTGCACCAGCAACGATTTTGTTGGCTGGCACACCTTGTTGAAGCAGTAAGTCAATACCATTGCTTGTGGTATATGCTGGACCGCCATAAGGGGTTCCGTCCGGTGCGTTACCTACTCCTTCACACTGTCCTGGCGCCATGAAAGTTCCGCAGTTTAAAGCAGCATGGTGACCTAACACATTGCTCCAACCGCCATAGAAGT
Source organism: Vibrio sp. ABH4_348 (assembly GCF_056159765.1). Lineage (NCBI taxonomy): Bacteria > Pseudomonadati > Pseudomonadota > Gammaproteobacteria > Vibrionales > Vibrionaceae > Vibrio > Vibrio sp. ABH4_348. The sequence continues at coordinate 480,071 of NZ_JBSWVW010000002.1, forward strand.
CATAGGTCATAGCAAAGATGTAGTCCATATGCTGTACAGCTTGCGCGTAATCCACATCGCGAATCTTGTCGTAACCCATCCCTATTGCAGAGGTGAGTTCGTACTTACGGCCAGTCGATGCCTCTAATCCATTTAGCATGGTGCGCAGCTCTTGCATGAGTGCTATGTATGCAGGCCCATCATTCACTGGGTCACCTTTACCGGGAGCCGCGCCATCACCACCGGGGAACTCCCAATCAATGTCGACGCCATCGTAGAATTTCCAAGTTTCTAAGAAGCGTTTTACCGATGCGACGAAGGTGTCTCGGTTCGCTTTGTTAGTGAAATCGTAGAACGGATCAGAAAGAGTCCAACCGCCAATAGAAGGAACGATCTTCAGGTTCGGGTTGTTTTTCTTTAACGCCATCAACATGGCATAGTTACCGCGAATCGGACTTCTAGAATCGTGCCCAGCCTGTGGGAAAGATTTCTGGAATGCTGCCCAAGGATCGTGAACCACTACCTCGTAATCAGGCACGTCGCTACATGCCGTGACTAACGCACGGTGTCCCAGAGGATTGTCTCGTTTCAACGAATCATTAGGCCCACATATTGGAATAAAGCCATACAAGATATGAGTCAGGTTATCTGCCGGTATGTTGTCGACAGTAAACGCTCTTTCATAGATTCCCCATTCCACAAAGTAAGTACCTACTACCGTGTTAGGTGGCGTTGTATAATTCTTATTGTTTGGGTCAACATTCATAGTCAACGGATCTAGATGGGAACCATCGGTATCGGCTACCACCAGCGAGTATTCTGGTGTAACGCTACATACGGCACCATCACAGACCTCTATCTTCATGTTGTATTTACCACCTTGTGCATACTTGAAGTTTGCGATGGTGGTACTGCCCGATATTGGTCCAGATGCAACTTTTACATTGTCAAAATACACGTTGTAGGTGTTGCCCGTGGTTCCACTCCATTGGTTAAATTTGATGTTGATATCGGCTTCTGGAAAGTACTGAACCATGCTGTTATAGCCAGATACCGTTTCTAAATTAAGTTGGATTTTGGAGAAGTTAAGGTAGTTGGAGCCATCCATATCTATTTGTGGGATGGTCGGTGCCGCCATTGCTGTCGAAGACAGTGCCAAAGCAATCGCCGATGCGCACCAAGTGAATCGATTCATAATGTATCTCTCATTTGTTTTTTCGCAGTAACTGACCACCACAACCGCCCTAGATGGGGTCATCGAGACTTAGTATTTGAGAACAAATTAGAGAGTTGAAAAGCTATCAAGAGAGTTCGCGATCAAAGCATGCCAAAACCACACTTAACTCACACCTTGTTACATTGTGTCGATAAACGAATGTCAAAAATTGTCAATTAAGATTAAAAGTTGGCATCACAAGCCCAAGAAACTGGGTTGTTTAACAAGTTTAGAAAGTGTGATTTATAAAGGCAGGTTAAATAGTGCAGGCGCCCGCTGCAAAGGAGACTTCCATATCTTCCATGCCGACTGAAAGTGCATAGCAATGCTCAGCGTGCAAAGATAAACACTCAAATACCCGTTTATCTAGCTTGACGTCATTTACCATCTGTAACATGCAAGATAAGGTTTTATCCAAACTCAACCCAGCTCGATAGGGACGAGACTGAGTCATGGCCTGAAAAACATCAGCAACCGCAACGATTCGACTGGGTAAATCCAGTTGGTCACCAGATAACTGATTGGGGTAGCCAGAGCCGTCAATTCGCTCGTGGTGATTGGCAGCCCAGCTAACCACATCCGGCATCATTAAGAGCGCCTGAAGTGCCAGTCTGGTATCGGTCGCGTGATGTTGAATGGTTATGTATTCGTCTTGGTCTAGGCTATTTGGCTTATGCAATATATGAGTTGGAGTATGTAGCTTGCCGAGGTCATGTACTAAGCCAGCAAGATAAAGTTTCTTCTGATCTCGTATTCCGAATTCAAGCTTTTTCCCTAAAAATCGGGTCAGTTCCGCCACATAGCGGCTGTGGTAAAAAGTAAATGGACTTTTGGCATCAATGACTTTCGCCAGTAATTCTGCCACGTTTATCACTTCATCCAATCCGAGCTGTCTAGACACCAAATTAGGTGACAGTGCTGAATTTGCAAACACACGTACTTGGTCGCGAGAAATCAATAAAGCATCTGGGTTTGAACTTAGCCAATTGAAGGCCGCTTGAACCAGATCTGGGTGAAACAGGTGGGGAGAATGTTGGGTAAGTTGAGTCCCGATTCGATTTACCAAAGAGGTTGTGTCGTTTGTGTACCCTTCATTTTGGTTGATGGAGTGCAAGCACTCGATTCTATCCGCCAAAAAAACAATTGCGGCGAGGTCTTTCTGATTTTGGTCGAGCGCCATAGACTGCAAAGTCGACCAAGGGGTATGGTGATAGTTAATAGGGCAAGCCAAATGTCGCAAAGAACGGCAACTCGCGACTAAACGCGCCCCTTTCAAACAATGCTGCGCCATATCTTGTGGATCAAACTCTAGTCGAATTCGATCACGCTCATCCGACTGTGACACACCGACGTCATGGATGAGTCCACATACAAAAGCATTATCACAGGTTAAGCGACTGTATTTTGCAGTTTGCGCGATGTGATAGGCCAGGTATGCCACTCGATGGCCGTGACTTGAATCATCGGTACCAATGGCATCCAGAGCATCAGACACTCCGAAGACAACATCTAAAAACTGCGCACCTTCATCAGGCAATGTTGTTTCAAACATAACTACAGGGCTTGACCTTAATAAACATGACACATATTTACTTAACCACATTAACCACAATAAAAATAATGTTAAAAAACAAGACTGTGATCCAAATTCCGTTGCACAAGCAACTTGTGCCACAAAGCAAAATACAGTTTGACAAACGAAAGAATATCAACGGCTTTATTGAGTTTTGGCCGACATTACGTCATCGAAACTCCCCGTCTAGCGAGGTTACATTTCTACACCAGGTTAAATTTTCGCTAATTGATAAAGAACAAGTTTCCACAACTCTGATTGACAGTTCTGATAATAGAACAGCGAGAAACTTGTGGTGTGCATCGTGCGTAAAGTTATGATTCAAATAACTTATTGCCCTATTTTTGACCTGCCAATAAAAATTGAAATCCCTTACAATTTTGTGGACTGCCTAGCACGTGAATTTACCTTTCATCCGACCAGTTATGCTAAACTGCGCGCTCAATACCCGGTCTCGACACGAAATCTCGACATGAAAAAGGCGTTTATCCTTACCTTAGCTTTGTTAGCTGGATTTTTTTTGCCCGAAGCCATTAATTGGTATTCAGAGCAGGCCGCCAACAAACAGCTAGCAAAAACACTCGATGACGCCTGTGTGCTTAGCACCAATGGCTGTGAGGTGGATTCTGTCAGTGTGCAATTTGAATACGATATTGTTCATCCACTCGTTCCAAGTGAGTTATCTGTAGTGTGGCCGGACAAAGCCGTTCAAACTCTTGATGTCACGTTAGAAGGTGTCGAAATGGACATGGGTATATCAAAGTTTCGCCTCAGCCAAGATGGGTCGGGGCAATTTGTTGGCGATATTCTTCTACCTGTCTGTACGACTGAAAGTATGAACTGGTTAGGCGAAATTACCGATGGCAATCAAACAGTCAAAATCACAGTAAGGATGGAAAGATGAGTAAAAATTGGTCTCTCGTTTTAGTAGTCGCCTTCGCCCTAGGTTTTGGTGTAAAAACCTATTTGGATAAACAGCCGTCAGATGAAGCCGCTACACCTTCCAATGCCGTTTTTGTCGGTGGCCCTGATAATTCGCAAGTCGATTTATTCGACCCACAAGATACGCGAACTCGAATTGTATACTTTGGGTTTACACGTTGCCCGGATGTGTGCCCGACGTCACTGGCTATGTTAGCTGGTGCGCTAAACCAATTAGATGAGAATGTAACGAGCCAATTACGTCCCATCTTTATCTCGCTCGACCCTGAGCGCGACGCAGCAGAAGCATCCCATCAGTATGCTCAGTTTTTCCATCCCATGTTGGAAGGGTTGTCTGCTCCGATAGAAGTCACGAAGCCCATTGCTGATCAGTATGGCGTCATATTTAGGAAAACAACGTTGGAAGGTTCAGAGCTTGAGTACACACTCGACCACAGCTCTTATTTTTATTTCCTAAAACCCAATGGCGAGCTGATCACTAAAGTGCCTCACACCATGACTCCCGCGCCTCTGGTTGCCGCAATAAAAAAACTAAATCAAGGATCCTAAATCATGCGATTTTTAACCTTTTTAATGTCAGCTCTATTCATTAGCCCATTTGCAATGGCTGACCACCACGGTCATGACCACAAACACGGTCATGACAACGACATCATGGTTCATCACGCTTATGTTCGTGCTACCCCCCCTACGGCAGTTAACAGCGCCATGTTCGCTATGGTGATGAATAAGTCAGATCAAGACAGAGTGATCGTTAGCGCTTCTGTAGATTCATCGGTCACTGATATCGTTGAACTGCACGATGTGATCACCGAAGGTGATGTAATGAAAATGCGTCAGGTTCAGCAAATTGTCGTACCCGCTAACGGCAAGGTAGAACTTAAGCCTGGTAGCCTTCATGTTATGTTTATGAAGCTTAAAAAGAGCCTAAATGAAGGTGACGAGCTCATGGTGACACTCACGTTCAAAAACGGTGAATCGATTGAAGTCAAAGCACCAGTTAAGAAAGTCGCGAGTGCAATGAAACATCACAACCACGACCACTAATATTGGTGATTGACAAAAATGCCGCTTCACATTGAAGCGGCATTTTTTTAGGTCCCACTGACCAGTCGCGGTTGAGTTTGGTTTGAGCTTGGCGACCTAAACTTTTGGGTATTCTGTCTGGCTGAAATCGAGTCGAGGCTCGGCATTCTCAGTTTCAACGCTAGTATCCGCACCAGGACTTTCGGTAGCAGTTGCCTGTGTCGATGTGGTTTCTAATCCGGCTTGCCCGGCTTGTGTCGCACTATCTGATTCACTTGTTGCGTCTTCACCGAGATCTTCATAGAGCGGTAAGTCTCGTTTGTACAAACGGTTCAAAGCTTTGATCATGGAATGTTTGTTAACTCGATTATCTCTAATCTTGCGAACCATCGGCTTAGTAACGGCTTGCAGCCCGACCACAGTATCTACGCCAATATTCATTGCAACTTGGTCACGAAGTCGTTTGGCTCCGTCATGACCTAGCTGAGCTGCGATAAAAAGCCAAATGTAAGATAAAGCATTGCCCATTCCCGTGCCCTGATTCATCCAAGTTTGTCCAGCCAAATACATGGCTTCCAAATCACCTTTTTCTCCGGCACGTTCGAACCAGTAACAAGCTCGCTTATTGCTCGATTTACAACCAACGCCTTCCAAGTAACACTGACCAAGTTGACGCCTTCCTTTGTTACTGCGAAGAACCGCGGCGCGTTTATACCAATTGTAAGCCGCGCTCGGATTAGGCTTGGGATTCTCATAGGACTTTGCCCAATCACCAAGCCATAAAATGGAGGGAATATGATTCTTTTGCGCTGCCTTTTTGAACGCGGCAACCGCCTTGGGGATGTTCTTATCGGTACCACGGCCACTAAACAAAGACTCCGCCATTTCATAGTGCTTTTCGAGGTCGCCTTCATGGGCCGCAATCGCAGTCAGCCAGAATTTGGCTTGTTCTTTCAGAATTAGGTCATCACTAAAACGCTGACTAATACGGACCATGCCGTACATGCCCGTAATGTTGTCAGCTTTAGCTGCCTTGTCATACCAATAGAGCGCCTCTTTGTAGTTTGTGCGCTCGGCCTCTTTGGCCAAAAACAACATAGTAGGAATATTGCCAGCTTCCGCCTTGGCTACTCGTTCATCGCGCTCTTTTTTACGATGTTTTTCAATCGCTTTTCTATTGGCAATCTCTCGCTCTTTGCGTTCAAGTTCAATCCGCTTTTTTCGAACAGACAACACCAACATCCACGCCACCATAGCGAGAAGTAATAGTCCTGTTGCCCCAATGGCCATGCCAACAATGTTCATTAATACCTACATTAACGCCTGAACTTATGGTCCAGCCTTATTTGCTTTGTACAAAGTCCCATAGTAATCGTTCACCTGATCTTTGTTAACGAAAAAGCGTTCCTAAACCGTTTTTGCGGCTATTTGTAGTGAGATAGTTGATGGAAGTCTGACTCACATACAAAATAAGCTGCATATCATGATGTTAATAATAGGTAATATGTACAGAATTCGCTCAACTTTGACACTAGCTATGCCAAATTGAACTCAAGATACTGAATTCAGAGCCCGTGACTCTTGCCTATTTCAAAGAAGATAATGCGGTGGAGTGACGAGTCGTTTCCAATCTCTTTCACGAAGAAATCAGCGAAAAGATGAAAATTTGAGTAAAAAACGAACTTGCATAGCAAGATCAACGCAAACGATCACGTTAAGATGAGAAAAGCAAAACTTGACCGAAAACAATAGAAGATCTAGGTCACTTATTTTATAATGCGAATTAATGCATTTGTACAGTTTATAATCTAAGCACTAAGGGCAAGACATGAGACTTATCCCGTTAAACAACGCCGCTCAAGTGGGCAAATGGTCTGCAGCGCACATCGTTAAACGCATCAATGATTTCCAACCAACTGCTGATCGTCCTTTTGTACTAGGACTACCAACAGGTGGTACGCCACTAGCAACTTACCGCGCGTTGATTGACATGCACAAAGAAGGTCTAGTGAGCTTTGAGCACGTTGTTACGTTCAACATGGACGAGTACGTAGGTCTTCCAAAAGACCACCCAGAGTCATACCGTTCATTCATGTACACCAACTTCTTTAACCACATCGACATTAAAGAAGAAAACATTAACTTGCTAGATGGTAACGCTGACGATCACGAAGCTGAATGCCAACGTTACGAAGACAAAATCAAGTCTTACGGACGCATTAACCTGTTCATGGGTGGTGTGGGTAATGACGGTCATATCGCATTCAACGAGCCAGCATCTTCTCTTGCTTCACGTACTCGTATCAAAACACTTACTGAAGATACACGTATCGCGAACTCTCGTTTCTTTGATGGCGACATCAGCCAAGTTCCTAAGTACTCACTAACTATCGGTGTTGGTACTCTATTAGATGCTGCTGAAATCATGATCCTTGTAACGGGCCACAACAAAGCACAAGCTCTAGAGGCAGCCGTTGAAGGTTCAGTTAACCACTTGTGGACAGTGTCTGCGCTACAGCTTCACCCTAAATCCATCATCGTATGTGATGAGCCAGCAACGCAAGAACTTAAAGTGAAGACAGTTAAGTACTTCTCTGAGCTAGAAGCTGAAAATATCAAAGGCTTCTAAGCCTTCGCTTTGCACTAGCGTGTAGAATCGCAATGCCACCCACAGGGTGGCATTTTTGTTTGCGCCTACTTACTCACTCACAAATAACCAATCAACGCTCGGAAGCTCGATGAACTGCGTTCATTGTGAAACAACTCAATTTTTAGCCAATAAAAGCTAGCTCTGCTCACAGCAAAATGTTTCATTTTTGTTAAGGGCGCAAAAATGGAGCAATGCTATGTGGTTCAGATCTCTGTTGGTTGTATTGTTATTGGTATCAAATACCGCAAAATCTGAGCTGCTCGTACTAACGTCATTCCCAGAATCATTCGTACAGCCTTTTCGAGCCGCGTTTCAGCAACAGTTTCCTGACACTAACATCCGTTTTTTAAACAAAAAAACGCCAGCTATTGTTGCCCACCTCGCCCAACACAGAACACCAAAACCAGATCTCGTCTGGGTGTCGTCCCCCGATGCAATGAACCTTATGCTAAACATGAAGGCGATTTCAGAACCAACTACATTTGCTTGGTCTGAACTGGGCTTCTTTTGGTCCGAGTCATTTACTCAGCAAAACCAGATCCGAGAGCCTAAGTCATGGTCAGTGGTATTGTCAGGTGACTACCACGGCCTAGTGGGAATGAGTGCGCCGATTCGATCTGGCACCAATCACCTAATCATCGAAGCGATATTGCAACAACATGGATGGCAAAAAGGCTGGGCGTTGATCAGCCAACTCGGAGGTCAGTTAGCGACACTTACCGCGCGCAGTTTTGGTGTAAAACAGGGGATTTTGAGACAAAGATTTGCTGTTGCACCGACAATCGATTTTTTTTACAAAAGTGCTCGTGAAAATGGCCACCCCGTAAAATTCGTCTCTCTGCCGGATGCTCCATTAATTCCAGCTCAAGTGGCAAAAACACGTAATGCGCCTCTCCAAGCTGAGAATTTTGTTTCCTTTTTATTGTCTCAACTTGGCCAAGATTTGTTAGAGCAACCGCAGATCAATCGTATCTCTTTGCGAAAAGGAGAGCATAAGAACTCCAACGCGAAATCGACACCATTTAACGCTCAACTATCTGCCGCTCGTTACCACACTGTCAATCAGATATTTGATGTGATGGTTGAACATCGCCTGCCAGAATTACAGCGCTTCTATTCGATTTGGCACAACATTGACCTGCTTAGCTTGAGCGCAGAAAATCAAGAGCGGGCAAACAACGCTATGTTAAGTGTGGTCGAAGTTCCTATCGATGAAGCCGTGGCGACCGATCCTAAACTGAACCAACAGTTAAGCCCGCAATTTCGCTACGACCCCAACTCGCAAAGAATGATCCAACGGTGGCAAGTCGAACAAAAGCAAGTGGCCGAAAACGCTATCGCTACGTTACGAGCCATTGAGCAATCAGTTGACCAAGGCGGAGCTCCATGAAAAAAAGACACAGTATTGCCACGAGGATTTTGCTGTTTTTTGTATTGTTGGTATCACTAACGATATTGTTGGCGGTAACCAACATCATCTCCTTGACCAGCTTAAACACCCGAACCCAAGATCTGCTGCACACTCACCTTCCACCTTTGGTAAACGGGGCCCAAATTGCGCAAATTGGTGGAAGAATTACGAATGATGCCAATATCTTAGCGACTCATTACGACCGAACAAAAATTGAAAGCAGTAAAAAGCGTTTGGGTGAAGAACTGCCAAACCTGCAATTATTAATCGCCCCCCATTTTGTCAACGACCCAAGAGCGTCTGAAAACCTCTTTACTAAATTGACGGATAACCTTGATGCTATATTTGAAAACAGTATTGAACGGTTAGAGCTCGTCAGTCAGCTAAACAGCACCAATCAACGCCTTCATTGGTTACAAGTAGACTTCACCGAAGAGGTTGAGCCGCTTTTGGCGGACGGTCGTTACAATGTCGATCTTTGGTTTACCAAATCTTCTTCAACAACCGAACTAAACCAGCGTTTACTTAAACAAGAAATCGACACCTTATCTCAGCTCACAGAGCTGCGATCTAATGTCAATTTAACATTGGACCTACTGCAACGCGTTTCCTTATTTACTCAAACCTCAGAAGTCATTGCAGCGCAAAACCTAATTGACGAGAGCATTGCGATCACCCAAGAGCAATCAAAACCACTAAATAACGTGCCCAGTACCGTCACTTTGCGACAAATGGCGACTCAATTAGAAGACTATGCTTACGGTCCTTCAAATCCGGTCGATACCAGTCTAAAAGTCATTTTGTTGACTGAACAAAATGAGGTACTACTAGAAGACAATGCAAAGCTAATTGAGCAAATTAAAACGCTCATTGATACAAGCATTCAACGGGTCAATTCGGCAAGTGAATTACTGACAAGCCAGCAATCGCAACTCATCCAAGCAAATGAGCAACAAATGAACGCCAGTATGACTGCCATACTGATTCTTACCTTAGTTATTGTTTGGTATTTGCGGACACAGATACTTAACCGGTTGTCTCATATTTTGTGGACCATGCGCCACCTCGCTCGAGGGGAAGAGGTTGCTCCCCTAGATGCAAGAGGAAAAGATGAACTAGCTCGTTTGGCTGAAGCCACCAATGTATTTCAAAAAAGAACCCTGCAAGTACGCGAGTACACTGACCAACTCGAACAGAACAACCAACTGATGCGGCAAGAAATTCAAATTAGGATCGAGGCCGAGCAAAAACTAAAAACAACCCACAGAGAATTAATACAGGCAGGAAAACTCGCGGTCCTGGGACAACTGACAACGGGCATTGTTCACGAATTCAGTCAGCCTCTAGCAGCAATCCAATCTAATAGCTACTTGCTAGAACAGTATCTGGAGAACAAACGTTATTCTGATGCCGCAGTTAAACTCAAAAAGATTGACCAAATCGCCGACCGCGCGACCAAACTGTGCCAACATCTCAAGTCCTTTGCTCGTCAAAGCGATGAGCAAGTTCAACCAACCCCGCTGTTAAGTACTTGGGAAAATGCTCTGCAGTTATTTACCGAAAAGCTCATCAGTATTGAGGTAAACACTTCGATTGACAGCGACCTTCTTGTTGCCGCCAATCCCATTCGTTTAGAGCAGGTTTTTGTCAATCTGCTCAGCAATAGTATCGATGCGGTCGAAGCGAAAAAAGAACAACAACACTTTGCTGCACATATCGAAGTTTCGGCTCAATTGCTCAATAAACAAGTTTTGGTTCGCTTTCGAGATAATGGTTGTGGAATGTCCCAAGATGACATCGACCAATTGTTTGAACCTTTTTTTACTACCAAAGAGGTTGGCAAAGGTTTGGGGTTAGGTATGTCTATTTCTCACAACATCATTACAGATTTTGGCGGAAAGATTACCGTCAGCTCACAGCCCAGTTTAGGCACGGAGGTACAGCTATGTCTCAATACCACATCATTTTAGTAGAAGACGATCCAGACTTGAGAGAGAGCCTGACTGAAATCTTCGAGCTTCACTCGATAAAGGTCAGTGCCTTTCCCAATGCTGAAAAAGCGCTACCACTTATCCAATACAGTTCTAAAGCAATCATTGTGTCTGACATTCGAATGCCTAATATGACAGGTATTGAGTTGATGGAACACGTCCATGCCACCGACCCCAGTTTCCCGGTCATCTTGATTTCAGGACACGCGGATATTGAACTTGCTTTGCGCTGTGTAAAACTTGGAGCCTTTGATTTTGTCGAAAAACCCCTACGACCGGAGCGCTTGGTCAGCTTGGCTCAAAAAGCCATTCAGCATCGACAACTCACTTTAGAAAATCGCAAGCTGAAACGTGATTCACCCCGCCACGTCTCATTAGACGAAGTGCTGCTTGGTCAATCCGATGCAATGAGAAAACTCAAGGAGCGACTGATTACACTCGCTGATGCGGACATCAATATTGTTATCAACGGCGAAACGGGTACCGGTAAAGAAATGATTGCCAGAACCCTACACAGCCAGTCAGCGCGAAGTAACCACCCGTTTGTTGCCATAAACTGTGGTGCCATGCCAGAAAACTTAATTGAATCAGAGTTGTTTGGACATGAGCAAGGTAGCTTTACCGGTGCAGCCAAGAAAAGAATAGGTAAGATTGAGTACGCCTCAGGAGGCACCTTGTTCTTAGACGAAATTGAAAGTATGCCAGCTTCCGCTCAAATTCGCTTGCTCAGGGTGCTTCAAGAAGGAGAGCTGGAACGTGTTGGCAGCAATCAAACTATCAAGGTTGATCTCAAAGTCTTGGCTGCCTCTAAAGCTGACCTGTTGACCTTGTCACAGGCAGGCGAATTTCGGCAAGACCTCTACTACCGCCTGAACGTTGCAAGCTTGCAAATTCCACCCCTCCGAGACAGAAAAACGGATATCCCTTTGCTGTTAAGCCACTTCATTAACCGCTCTCAAGAGCGTCTCAATAAAACTTGCCAACCACTTTCACCTCATCAATTTCAGCAACTAATCGCTCACGATTGGCCTGGGAATGTTCGTGAGTTAGTCAATGAAGCTGACCGTTTAGTCCTAGGCATTTCAGATATTGTCACTCCCTACGACCAACCTGAATGCACAAGCTTGTCGCATCAAATGGCTCAGTTTGAAAAACAAGTTCTTCATCATGCCCTGATCTGTTTTCAGGGACATATTGGCGAAACTGCAGCACATCTAGATATACCGAGAAAAAACTTATACCTGAGAATGAAAAAGTATGGACTAAGTCGAGAAAACTATTCCGATGAGCCCAGTCTTGAAGAGTAGGTCATTTTTGACCTACACAATTGAGCTATTATTCCCGAACTGACCTATTGTGAGAATTTAAACCAACATAAGGCGTTGATAAATATACATTTAACATTCTAAAAGCATTGGCACAACAATTGAGTTACTAATAGTGAAACGAGATGTTTCGCCCTACAACTCAAGGAGTGCATAATGACAAATGGATTCAAAAAACTCAGCATAATCACCACAATCAGCTCAGCACTATTTGCCAATTCAGTCTTGGCAATGAATGATGAAAAATTGGTTATTGTTACCTCGTTTCCTACCGATGTAACCGATGTCTACAAGAGCGCATTTGAAAAGAAATACCCCGGTGTGAATGTCGAAATTCTTTCTAAAAAAACCACCGCTGGTATTAAATATCTACAAGAAACCTCGAGTAAAAATAGCTCTGACATATTCTGGGCCTCTGCTCCTGATGCGTTTGAAGTCCTCAAAGACAACCAGCTGCTTGCTGCATACCAACCAAATGTCGCTGGTATCCCAGACAAAGTCGGTACGTTTCCAATCAATGATCCGGATGGTTACTACTTAGGTTTTGCACTCTCCGGTTATGGCATGATGTGGAACGAGCGTTACATGAAAGCCAAAAAACTCCCTGTACCTAAAGAGTGGGAAGACTTGGCCAAACCTGAATATCACCGACACGTTGGCATGTCCGCACCATCGCGTTCAGGCACTACCCATTTAACCGTAGAAGCGATATTGCAAGGTCAAGGTTGGCAGGAAGGATGGCAGACGCTTAAAGCGATTTCGGGCAACTTTAAGACCGTCACCGAGCGCAGTTTTGGGGTGCCCGATGGTGTAAACAGTGGTTCTTTTGGTGTTGGTATTGTCATTGACTTCTTTGGGCTATCTTCAAAAGCGACCGGGTTCCCTGTCGATTTCCACTACCCGACCGTTACCGCGTTAGTCCCGGCTAATGTTGGCAAAATCAACAATGCCCCAAACAGCGAAGCGGCCAAAGCTTTCATTGATTTTCTGTTGTCGGAAGAAGGGCAATTACTTCTTCTAGACAAAAAAATTCAGCGCTTGCCTGTTAATCCCGCTGTGTATTCACAAACACCGGAAGGCTTTCCAAATCCATTTACTGGCCAAAAACTGGGAACAGTCGACTTCGACCTCGATTTATCTAAGTCGCGCTACAACGTGGTAAACAGTTTGTTCGATGTGATGATCACCTACCGACTCAAAGAGCTCAGAGAGGCGACAAAACTTATTCATCAAGCAGAAAAACAAGCAACAGAAGCCAACAACAGCGAAGCACTAACACTGGTTGCTCAAGCTAAAGCTCTCATTAATCAGATGCCAATTACTGCACAGCAAGCAAGCGACCCAGAATTTGCGGCAATTTTTACCAAAAAACGTAAAAAACAGTCCGACAAAGTTGGGGCTCGTCAGGCTGAAATTGAGCAATCTTGGGACAACCAAGTGGTTGAGAATTACGAGCGTGCCACCGAACTCGCCAACCAAGCATTAGATTTGATCTAATTCTAATTTCCTCCCCCTGTTTAGCGAATGGGCACTGACATTTCAGTGCCTAGGGGGCTTTTTATTCCAATAACGGAGACTCTCATGAGTAGTGTTTCTCTTTCTCAGCCTGACAATAATAATGCGCAAAAACGATCTGGCTGGCTAAAAAAAGTTCGTGAAGATTGGGGCTTATATTTAAGTGCTTTGATCATTGCAATCTTTATCTTGGTCTTTTTGTTTGTTCCCGTGGTAAAGGTCATTTTTGTTGCATTTCAAGACACTAATGGTGACTTATCACTGGTCAACTTTAAGGACTTTTTCAGTTCGAGCTTATTTCGCGAGTCCTTTTTTAACTCATTCTACGTCGCCTTTATGTCTGTCATTGTGGCGTCCATTATTGCCATGCCATTGGCGTATTTCACTAGTCGATTTCAATTTAAAGGCACGGTGTTGATTCAGACCTTGGGCATTGTCCCTCTCATCATGCCTCCGTTTATTGGCGCGGTAGCGATGCAGCTGCTATTTGGTGAAAACGGAACCATGAACTTGCTATTAGACGAGTATCTGGGCTTTACCATTCCCATCATGGAAGGCTTAAATGGTGTGATATTCGTACAGAGTGTTCACTATTTTCCATTTATCTTAATTAACCTTTCCGCTGCGCTGCAAAACATCGACCGTTCCATGGAAGAGTCCGCTCAGTCTCTTGGCTCTTCTGGCTTAAAACTCTTTCGACGCATTGTGTTCCCATTAGCCATGCCAGGCTATGTCGCCGGAGCGTCTTTAGTTTTCGTTAAAGTCTTTGATGATCTGGGAACGCCGCTCTTACTGAACGTTAACAACATGCTTGCACCTCAAGCTTATCTGCGAATTTCATCGGTGGGTATAACCGATCCGATGGGCTACGTCATCTCGGTAATCCTTGTGGCATTTTCAGCGTTTGCACTTTGGGTTTCTTTCTTAGCATTGAGAGGCAAAGATTATTCAACCACGCAAAAAGGTGGCGGTGGACTCTCTAAACGAGAATTACGCCCAGGTGAGATGATTGGGTGTTACGCCGTGATAGGAATTATCCTTCTATTGGTTCTTGCACCTCATTTCGCGCTATTGCTTCTGTCTTTCGGTACGATTTGGTCGTTCAGCCCATTGCCAGATGCCTATACATTAGATCACTATTCTACCGCTATTACTCAAGCGTCAGGGTTCATTACCAACACCTTGATGTATGCCGGTATTGCAGGATTGATAGACATTGTTCTAGGTACCGCAATCGCCTATTTGGTCTGGCGAACTAAGATTGCGGGTAGAAAGTGGCTCGACTTTGGTGCCATGGCGGCCCTTGCAGTGCCTGGTGTGGTATTAGGTATTGGTTACCTTCGAACGTTTTACGATGTCGAACTGCCCATCGTTGGTTCTTCAATGGCAACTTGGTGGGGAATCATTGTTATCGCATTGGCCGTAAGACGATTGCCATATGCACTCCGATCTTGTGTCGCGGCATTGCAACAAGTGAGTCCATCACTTGAGGAAGCCTCTGAAAACTTAGGCGCTAGCCGAACCACCACGATAAGAAAAATTGTTGTACCACTGATGGCCGCCGGTATTTTAGCAGGCTTTGTCACCGCCTTTGCTACCGCTGCCGTTGAATTGTCCGCCACCATCATGTTGGTATCTAAAGAATCTGACGCTCCCCTTGCCTACGGCTTATACCTCTTTATGCAAAGTGCCGCTGGACGAGGTCCGGGAGCCGCTCTTGGTGTCATCGCCGTGCTGATCGTCGGTTTAGCTACCTACATCTCTCATACGATTGTCGAACGTACCCGTGCCGCCCATGGCGCGAAAGAACACTAAATTAAGGAAATGATTATGAGTTTATCCCAGTCAAAGCAAGTCGGAATCAAAATCGACAATCTGTCTCTTTCATTCGGTGAAACCGAAGTCTTAAAAGGTGTGAATTTGGACATTCAACCCGGGGAGTTCTTCGCTTTTTTGGGCCCCTCGGGTTCAGGTAAATCCACATTGCTGCGAGCGATTGCCGGCTTTGGCCCCGTGCCTAAAGGCCAAATACTGATTGATGATGAAAACATCGTTGACCAACCACCATGGAAACGCAATGTCGGCATGGTGTTTCAAAGCTATGCGTTATGGCCACACATGACCGTATGGCAAAACGTCGCTTACGGATTGGTAGAGCGGAAAGTGGCCAAAAATGAGATAAAAAAGCGGGTAGATGAAGCGCTTAATCTGGTAGGTTTACTCCATCTTGCAGACAGAAGACCGTCTCAGTTGTCCGGGGGGCAGCAGCAACGTGTTGCCATCGCGCGCACCGTGGTGGTAGAACCAAGAATTCTGTTACTCGATGAGCCTTTATCTAATCTTGACGCCAATCTGCGTGAGCAGATGCGCCGAGACTTACTGGAACTCCAGCGTCAACTTGGGTTAACAACCATTTTTGTCACACACGATCAAGAAGAAGCGAATACGATTTCGGATCGTATCGCAGTGCTAGACCAAGGCATTATTCAACAAGTCGGGAAACCGATTGACCTCTACGACAATCCGGCGAATCGTTTTGTAGCGGACTTCTTAGGCACGGCAAATGTGTTAAATGGATCGATAGAAAAATCAGGCACACACACCTTGTTCAAATCGCCAAGCGGTATCCATTTCCCATTTAACAGCAAGCCTCAAAATGACATTAGCCTAATCTTTAGACCTCAAAGTCTCTCGATTCTCACTGCAACAAGTCATACACCAAGATCGGATATTGTACTTGATGGAACGGTTGTTCAGAGTGAGTTTTTGGGCCATTTGATCCGCTACAGCGTAGATGTCGGTGGTCAAACTTTAATGGTCGACGATCCTCACCATCGCGGTGCCGAACGCTACAATTATGGCAGTCAAATCAAATTGTCATTAAACCCAGAGCAAGTGGTCACGCTGCAATAGCAGGCCGATAATCCAGTGCCACCTTGTATAGGTGGCATTTTTCGATGGTTTTGATTTAGCAATGGTTATTTCACTTCTAATCCATCACTTTCCACATCATTTGTTGTCTTTCTGAGATCACATGGCTCAGTAATAGTTATCAAGCTGACTTGAATTATCCGCTTCCGCTGCATTTACTTAAGTCAGGATATTAGTTTTTAATTTGGCGCTGCAAGCTACTAATAAATATGATAATAGACTCCAATCCACCCGTGGCACTTGGCGCGCATTTAGACGTTAATGGCTGTAATTTTGCGATACATGCTCCGAGTGCTAAATCACTGTTACTCGCCTTGTATGACAACGCGGGAGATGTAGTAACGGTACCACTGGAAAAAGATAATGAGGGTGTACACTCCACCTATGTATTTGGTATTGGCGAAGGCCAGCGCTATGGCTATTTGGTCGAAATTGAAGATAAAACTTGGTACGTCAGCGACCCTTATGCCAAAGCGCTTGAATCCGCGCTTTATTACCTTCCACCATTCAGCGCTGAAAAAAGCCATTCTCTACCTAAGTGTTTGGTCACTTCTGACCAGTTTGACTGGCAAGGTGACCGCCCGTTGTTTCGCCAAAAAGAACACACAGTTCTGTTTGAAACTCATGTAAAAGGCGTGACCCAATTGCACCCCGATATTGACCCGTGTCATCGAGGGCGATATTTAGGGTTAATCAGTCCAGCGATGTTAGATTTTTATCGACATCAAAATATCACCGCCCTGCAATTATTGCCTATTGCCGCTTGTATGCCAGAGCCGCATTTGCTTGAGCAAGATAAAACCAACTATTGGGGTTACAACCCGTATTGCTTTATGGCACCTGACCCTCGTTACGCTGAATCGAATGCGGTATACGAGTTAAAAACGGCCATAAAAGTACTGCACCAACATGGCATTGAAGTGATTTTAGACGTGGTGTACAACCACACTGCTGAATCAGGTGAAAAAGGCCAGATATTTAACCTCAAAGCTTTGGATAGTCATTATTACCTCGTTCACGGACATACCCATTGTAACTACACCGGATGCGGTAACACGCTGGATCTTCGCCACCAGCCCACTCTCAATCTGGTGATGGATACACTCAGACATTGGGTAAGCGAATACCATGTTGACGGCTTTCGATTCGATTTAGCGGCAACGCTAGGCAGAGAAGATACACAATTCAATCCGGGAGCACCTTTGTTTAAGGCGGTGGCGCAAGATCCTGTGCTCAAAGGTATCAAATTAATCGCTGAACCTTGGGACATTGGACCCAATGGCTATCAAGTAGGCCAATTCCCCGTTGGTTGGAACGAGTGTAACGACAAACTTAGAGATACCATGCGCAGTTTTTGGCGTGGAGACGAAGGTTTGCTGACCGAGTTTGCGACTCGCCTCATGGGTTCTCGAGACTACTACAGCGCGGCGCATTGGCCACAAAAGCTAACCGTTAACTACATTACTTATCACGATGGCTTCACCATGCACGATTTGGTGTCTTACTCTCAAAAGCACAACGATGCGAATGGAGAGAACAATCGCGATGGCCACGGTGACAATCGATCCAATAACTATGGCGTAGAAGGGCCGAGTGACGATGAGGCAATAATCGAAACTCGCTATCGGCAAAAACGTAACTTTATGGCCAGCTTGCTATTTTCCTTTGGGATTCCCCATATTCTGATGGCAGATGTTCTCTCTCACAGTCAAAATGGCAACAACAATGCCTATTGCCAAGATAATGAGATCAGTTGGCTCAACTGGCATTTGGATGCCAACAATATCGATTTTCAGCAATGGCTCGCCGATGTTGTTTCTCTACGAAACCAATACATGACGAGGATGATAAAGGCCTTTAGTGGCCCCTCCCGCAACGCCAACCGCATAGAGTGGTTGCGCGTTGATAACGAGCCACTGCAGCACGAAGATTGGGCCAAACACAAAGCCATCATGCTTCAACTCGGAGAATCCAGCGACGGACTGGAGCTTTTGTATTGCATCAACCAGTCAGTCGCTCCGGCTCGATTTATTTTACCACTCGATAGACGTCAATCGTGGTGCATTCTGTGCGACACTCAACATTCAGACACTATGATTCCCGTCTTAGAAGATGAGTTACTCATTGCACCCCGCAGCATGGCTATTTTGTTCTACGACCCAAATCCGAGCGAGTTGGGTCGGCGAAGCTAATTTTTACAGCACCTGCCAAATGGCCGACAGACCGCTTAACGCACATAACGTTAAAGCGCCATAGCGAATGTGTTTTTTGGGTAAGCGATGCGTGGTTGCCATTGCCACCTTGTAACCCAGCCAAGATGCGGGTAGCAATGGGATGGTGATCCACAAGTGATGTAAGGTGAAAAATCCGGCGGGGATTTGAATGATTAACGAAATCAGAGAGCTAAAGACAAAAAATGCAGAGAGATTTCCGCGTAAGTGGTTGGCTTCTTGATGCTGTAACAACAAAGCCATGGGAGGGCCACCGATTGAAGAGCTAGTGCCAAATAACCCTGAGAAAAAGCCCGCAATACCCATCCGGGTAGGCGTCGGTTCTAGCCGAAACGGCAACAAGCTCACCGCCACAGCAAATAGTACCAACGCACCTATCCACAATGAGAGCACTTCAGCCGATGCCATCACCAACAAGAAGCCACCAGCAATAGAGCCAGGTACTCTGCCAATAAGCGCCATTTTTAGGCCACCAATCTCGACACTGGCTCTGTGTTTGACGGCATTGAGTAAAGACAAAAACAACGCCACCAGACATATTGGCGCAGGAATGTAATCGGGAGAAACCGCAAATAACAAGGGGGCGGCGACAATTGCCAATCCAAAACCGATCGCAGATTGTACAAAAGAACCGATGAAAATCAGCACAATAGCCAGGATTCCGGCTTGATTAAACCATAACTCCAAGAGAGCTCCTCAATACGTTAGATTCATTTGACGACTTTAACTCACGGTCCAAACTCATAACCTCACCGCATGAGAAGAAACGGACATAGGCAACACTTAATAGCGTTGCCTAAAAACCAAACTTGAGGTCATCAGAAAAGAGTAACTAGGGTGTGTTTACCTAAATCACGATCATACTCTTTTCACTGTTTAACTGCACGCTAAACCGCCTACTCGGTATGCTCTAGAACCTTTAACGAAAAACCTTCGTCTATCCAGCCTGTCACCCCGCCAATCATCTTTTTTACAGGGCGACCTAACTTGGCCAAACGGATGGCAGCTTTTTCCGTTCCATTGCAATGAGGACCAGCGCAATACACAACGATTAGCGTCTCTTGCGGAATGTGGTTCAGTGATTTCTGGTTTAACCTAGGGTGAGGAATGTTGATCGCCCCATCAATATGCCCACTCTGGAACAAGCTTTCGCCTCGGACATCAATTAACACAAAGTCCTGTCTTTCATTAGAAAGTGCATGATGGACATCCCAGCAATCCGTTTCGAATTTCAATAGAGACTGGAAATGCGCCAACGCCTCTTCAGAACTGGCGGCTTGAACTCGAGCTACTGCACTAGACATAACAACTCCTTATGTTTATCTCGTAACGTCTGTGTAGGGACAGTTTGCTGATTTTTTACAAGTTACGAAACTGACTTGAAAGACATTACCCGTTAACTTTAAGCCAATTAAAATGTCTGCTAGTCTGTCATCGATTCTCTTATCGATTACAACTGAACACGAGTCTGCTATGTACAAAGTCGCGTTATTGCTGCACCCGGAATCTTCCCTTTTTGAACTCGGCTGCGCCACTGAACTATTTGCACTGCCTCGTCCAGAATACGAAAACTGGTATCAAACCGAAGTCGTGACACTAGGTGGAGAACAAGGGCAATGCTGTGGTGGCGTTACGCTCGGTTGCAAACAGGTCAAAAGTTTAGATGCCTACCACACACTTGTAATTACCAGTTGGCCACATCAAAGCAAAGTAGATGAGCATACCAAAGCTGAAATTCAAAAGTTTTATCACCAAGGTAAACGCATCTTGTCCTTTTGTTCGGGTGCATTTTTGCTGGCGCAAACCGGTTGTTTAGATGGCAGACCTGCCACAACTCATTGGCGATATGAAGACAGTTTTCGCCAACAATTTCCTGCAATTCAATACCAAGACAATGTGCTCTATGTTTATGACGGTATTATCGGGACATCGGCTGGAAGCGCTGCAGGGCTCGACTTGGGGTTACAGGTAATAAGGGATGATTTTGGCTATGACGTTGCCAATCAAGTCGCAAAACGACTGGTGATTCCCGCTCATCGCAAAGGCGGCCAAGCGCAGTTTGTCGACAGCCCTATACTTGCCGTACCCAATCACTTTTCTTCTGCTATTGACTGGGCACTTGAGAACCTGTCTGATGCGTTTACAGTGGATCAATTGGCATCTAGAGCCAGCATGTCTCGGCGGACTTTTGATAGGAAATTTAGAGCTAGTTTTGGAGTGTCTGCCAAGCACTGGCTTATCGAGCAACGAGTCGAGCGTGCAAAGGTTCAATTGGAGCAAACTAGCCTACCAATAGATAACGTTGCGCAGCGCGCTGGGTTTGAATCATCAGAAACCTTGCGGCATCATTTTCGTCGCAAGTTGGGGATTTCACCAATCGAGTACCGAAAACAGTTTCAAGCAAGCCAGAGCGCGGTACTAAGCGGCTAAATCTGAGCCGCTATTTTATCGACCAAAGCTTGTGCCAGTTTGTGCGTTGCTAAGGTTCGGCTGATATGGGAATCCGGCACACTTTGCTTATTCACACAGTCCAGCCAGTGGTTAATCATGGTGGTGAAACCTTTTGAAGCCAAAGTCGGCGTCCAGTCCGGTAGTGACACGCTTTTGTTCATCCCATTTTCAAACACCTCAGCACGCCAAAAGTCTGGGAGCTCAATCAGCCTATTGTGTTGGTGAATTTGAATCTGCTCTTTAGTCTGCCCTGCTAGTCGATTCATTGATGCTTCATACAAAGCACCAGCCACTTGCCAACGAACGTCGACTCTCGCGATTTTTGATTGATGTTTTTGCACTCGCACATCAACATCGTTGAGGTCGTCTTTGGCGCACATATTGATACTGTCTAATGGATGAATGAAGTCGTCAAACACGAAGGTAGTGAGTTCACCGGGTAAATTGTGCCGATGTTTTTCCCAACGAATACCTGTCACGGATGACCATGTGTCTTGAGTCAACCCTAGGTGTTCAAAAATAGGTAAGTGTCGGCGGTTAAAACCAGTATAAAGTACAGTTTGGTATTGCTCAGAGAGCTTATAGAGATGCTCGACGTCTTTCAGGTTATCAGCCAGCGGTTTATCGACAAACGTTGCGATACCTTTGACAAGAAAGAATTCAGCCATGGTGCTGTGAGCCGATGTGGCTGCGTGAATCATGACGGCGTCTACACCAAGATCGGGCAGTTGTTTGTAGTCCGTCGTCGATTGGGAAATTCGGTATTGCGCACAAAGCTGATTGAGCGTGTTGCCATCGCGAGTGCATAATACTAACTCAATATCTGGCATTGAGGTAAGAATTGGAAGATAGGCCTTTTGGGCAATATCGCCTAAACCAATAACAGCAACTTTCATACGTTTCACTCTATGTTCTCTGGCGTTGGATAAAACATTATCGAATCTGGCCAAAATAGAGAAATAGTATGTTGAACTTTGCGCAATGGGTAGTTAAAGCTTTTCGACGTGCAGAAGAGGAGCGGCATCAATGGCACGAGCATTCATCATGTTAGATAAACGCTGCACAGATGAAAGAATTTGAGTTTGTTCCCACTCGTCGAGCTGTTCAAAAGTTTTCACAAACGTGTCTTGTAACGGCTGAGGTGCTTTTTGTAATACGGCTTTGCCAGCTGGTGTTAAGTAAGTGTTCACGACTCTGCGGTCTTTTTTACTACGCACTCTGGTAACCATCTCACGATTTTCCAAACGATCAATGATAGTAGTCGCCGTTGCTTGGCTCATATTGGTCTCAACTGAAAGGGTTTTGATAGTTACTTCACCCAGACGTTCAATGGCTTGCATCAACACCAATTGAGGCCCGGTGATTCCTAACTCGCGATTGAGCTTTTTGGAGTGTAAATCTACCGCGCGAATGATTTGTCTCAACGCCACCAATACTTCTTCGTGTCGTTCCAAAAGTCATGCCTCCTCTGACAAGTAAGTAAGATTGAGGCGTTACCAAGCCACAATTGGCCTAGTAACGCCTTTTAATAACTTACTTAGCCGCCGCTTTTGCTTCTGCAATCCATGCATCGAACTGGGCTTGGTTAGCTTTAATCCAACCATTGACGTGTGACTCAATATCTTTCATTGAGTTTTTGCCTTGGCTCATCATCATATTCTGAGCACTCACGTCATTGATATTGAGTTTAATGATGTCGAACAACTTAGCCGCCGCAGGATTGTTCTCGGTAAACTCTTTATTGGCCACAATACGCATAGAGTTCATTTCAAAGCCGTAATTTCTACCGTTTGATAGCGTTGTATCCGTTCCGTCACGCTCTCCAGGCAACGCAGAGAACGGTACTTCAAGCCAAACCACATCTTTACCCGGTACCAACACACCACTTACCCAATACGGAGTCCAGGTGTAGTACAGAATTGGTTCGCCTTTTTTATAACGAGAAATCGTATCGGCAATGATAGCCGCGTAGTTACCTTGGTTATGATCAACGGTTTTATCTAGGCCAAAGGCTTCAATTTGGTGTTCGATAACCAGCTCACAGCCCCAGCCTGGATCGCAACCAGTAAGGTCTGCTTGCCCGTCGCCATCGGCATCAAACAACTTCGCCAATTTTGGATCTTTAAGTTGACCAATATTGGTAATGCCGTATTTTTCAGCGGTTTTTTTATCAATCAAGTAACCTTGCGCAGCCCCACTGATGTATTCGCCAGCACGGAAGAAATTGCTGTCACCACCTGACTGAGTGTACTTGTCAGCATGAAGCGGGTACCAGTGTACTGCGAGGAATGTCGCATCACCTTTAGCAATAGATGCATACCCAACGTTGTAGTCCACTTCTTTGGTTTCTTGTACATCGTAACCGAGCTCTTCAAGTGCCCGATTCACAATCAGAGTTTGGAATGTTTCTTCAGCAACCGTAGACTGTACCGGTTGGACGGTCACACCTTTACCAGGCATGTCGTTAGCGAAAGCTTGAGTTGACGCCAGCGCAACAGCGCCAGCGGTCAATGCATGCTTCCAAGATACATTGAATAATGTACTCATTTGTTCTCTCCTAGTTTGTTTAGGTCCGTGTTGTTTGAGTTTTGTTTGGGGCGTACGAGTAAAGAAATAGGCCCGGTTTGATACCAACGAGTTTTAGAATCGCCAGAACGCTCACCAATGGTTTGGGTGATTCGGTCAAGCAAGATCGCCATGATGACGATGCCCAAGCCGCCTACTGCCGCGAGTCCCATATCCAGACGACCGATTCCTCGCAAAACCATTTGTCCTAAGCCACCAACCGCAATCATTGAGGCAATCACCACCATAGACAAAGACAGCATCAAAGTTTGGTTAACACCCGCCATAATTGTAGGCAATGCGAGCGGCAACTGAATGCGATATAACATCTGTTTGGGGCTGGCTCCGAAAGAGTGCCCTGCTTCAATCAAATCTTCTGGTACTTGCTGAATACCCAAAATGGTCAAGCGAATGACTGGTGGAAGGGCAAAAATGATAGTCACGACAACACCAGGCACATTACCGATACCAAACAGCATTACGATTGGGACTAAATATACGAATGCTGGTGTGGTTTGCATGGCATCCAGCAAAGGCCTGACAAATTTGGCGGCTGTATCGCTGCGCGCTAACCAAATACCAACTGGCAGGCCGATTAATAAACAAAAGAACACAGACGTCATTACAAGCGACAAGGTCACCATGGCCTCTTCCCATACGCCGATCAGGCCAATGCTCAGCATGGCAACCAAAGATCCAACTCCGAGTTTGAGTCCGGAAAATTGCCAAGTCAGCAAAAATAGAATCAGCAGCATAAATGGTGCTGGTGTCGAAACCAACGCCGTTTCAAATGAAGTCAGGATAAAATCAACGGGCACTCGGATTGCCTGAAAGACGGGACGGCCGTAGGTCACTAACCAATCCAACCCGGTCTCAACCCAGCTTTCCAGTGGCACGACGGGTTCTTGAAAAGGGTTCAACCAATCAAACGCTGCTTTGTCTTCGACTTCAGCATTAAGCCATGCTCCGGATGTATCAGCTTGTTGGCTACCCCAAGGGTCAGACGCTGCCTCGGTTGTTTGACCCCATGGATCTTGATTAGTCGTAGTATTTTCAGATGACATAATTACTCTCCATCCAAAGTTTGTAACAAGCGAGATTTGGTGATTACACCATGGTAGGTTTGGTCTTCGCCTACAACGGGAACAGGAAACGGCGCACTCGCGACTTTTCCGATGCATTCTCCAATAGGTTCATCGGGTGATAAGGGTTCAATGCTTGGCAAAAACGCATCGACCAATTCTTTGTTATGCTTTTTGGCAGTTTTCAGAGAATCTAGCGAAACCACACCTAAGAACTTGGATCCTCTGTCGATGACAATCGCATGTTCTGAATCGGAATCAATCAATAGCTGCAATGCACTTGATGGTCCGTCGTGGTCGGACTTTTTGAACAGCGCGGCTGGCTTTTTACGGGCGATATCTTTTGCAGTGAAAACCGTTGCGACATTTACACCTTTAAAGAAAGAACGTACGTAGTCATTAGCTGGGTTATTCAAAATTTCATCAGGTGTACCAACTTGCACCACTACCCCGTCCTGCATAATGGCAATTCGATCGCCAATACGCATG
This sequence comes from Vibrio sp. ABH4_348, assembly GCF_056159765.1. Classification (NCBI taxonomy): domain Bacteria; kingdom Pseudomonadati; phylum Pseudomonadota; class Gammaproteobacteria; order Vibrionales; family Vibrionaceae; genus Vibrio; species Vibrio sp. ABH4_348. The sequence continues at coordinate 505,448 of NZ_JBSWVW010000002.1, forward strand.
GCTTCGTCCAAGTCGTGTGAAATAAAGACAATGGTGCGTTTATCGTCGTTTTGGAGTCGAATCAACTCATCCTGCATTTCGGTTCGAATTAACGGGTCTAATGCCGAGAACGCTTCGTCCATTAGCAAGATTTGTGGGTCGCAGGCCAATGCTCGAGCAAGACCGACTCGCTGTTTCATACCACCAGACAACTCATCGGGGAACGAGTCTGAGTAACTGTCAAGCCCAACACGTGCTAGCGCATTCATTGCTGCCTTGTGGCGGGTTTCAACATCGACACCCGCTAACTCGAGTCCAAAAGCCGCATTCTCAATCACCGTCATGTGCGGCATTAACGCAAAATTCTGGAACACCATTGAGATGTCATTTCGTCTCACCTCGCGCAACTGCTCTTCACTTATTTGCGCTATATCGCGATCTTTTAGGATCACATTGCCTCGCGTCGGCTCAATTAAACGGTTGAGTAGTCTGACGAGAGTTGACTTACCTGAACCAGAAAGGCCCATGATCACAAAAATCTCACCCTCTTTGATACTCAGTGATACGTCTTTTACCCCAACGGTTAGCCCAGTTTTTTCAAAAATTTGGTCTTTATCTAACCCTTTCTCGATCAAAGAGAAAGCTTCATTTGGCTTATCTCCGAATACTTTATAGAGGTTTTTCACTTCCAAAATGGTCGACATTCTATTCCTCAAAATTGTTAGTGAACCCCATAAAGGTTACAGCAATAATTAATAGAACTCTAATTAAAATAGGAGGTTTTTTGGAATTAAATAAAGTTAATGTAATTTTTATTGTTTAATTTCAACAAGTTAAAGGACCTTATGATACTGGTATTTTTTAAAGCACGGATAGATGTGTAATCAACCATCAAAATGAGAAAGAGATCGAACCTTACTTAGTTTAATGTTCGTATCTCCAATAATTTAATTAGACATCAAAACCAAAAACCGAAAACATCAAAAAAAATTAATTGAAAATTTTTATATTTATAATCAAACACTTGTGCACATAAAAACCTAAAACAACTCCAAACCAACTTGAATTTGCTTAAAATCATTGTAAGCTAAAAAACAAATTCGTTTAGTACACTAATTATTAGAATTATGGATACATCCATTACTTTTTACGAAAAGAATCGTCAATCAAATCGTCATCAAAATGAAATAATACTTCGTACTCCAACTATTAATGATGGTAGGAGAGTTAACCGTTTGATTGCTAACTGCCCACCGTTAGATACAAACTCTAGCTACTGCAATTTCCTCCAGACTGGGCATTTCAGTGATACCTGCATAATCGCAACAAAAAACGATGACGCTGTGGGTTTCATATCAGCCTACTTGAAACCCTCAGATCCTAAGACTTTGTTCGTCTGGCAAGTGGCGGTATCCGACAAAGCTCGAGGGCAAGGTTTGGCTTTTAACATGCTGAAAAAACTGCTAAATCGTAAACAGCTTCAACATATAAACGCCATCGAAACCACCATTACGCGTGGCAATAAAGGTTCTTGGGCATTATTTGAAAAGCTGGATAAAAACCAGCAGGGATTGGGAAGTACCAGAGTATTTCTCGACAAAAGCCGTCATTTTGACGGTGAACACGATTCAGAATACCTATACCGGATCCCGCTGAACTAGGGCTGTCTGCCTCTATTGTAAAAAGATTTCAAACTAGTCTCGCAAAGTCTGATGCAGCTTTGCGCCGACTCACTACGAGCATCAACAACCGAAAAATTAAGACGGACTAAACATGGATATCTTTAACAAAAAAGAATCAAATGTACGCTCATATTCAAATAGCTTTCCAGTGGTATTCAATTCAGCCAAAGGTTGCTGGCTGCACACGGAAGATGACCAACGCTACTTGGATTTTCTCGCAGGTGCCGGATCACTTAATTACGGGCACAACAACGCCATCCTGAAGCAATCTTTGCTGGACTACATTGATTCCGACGGCATAACTCACGGCTTAGACATGCATTCCAGTGCAAAAGCTGAGTTTATTGAAGCCATGGAGCACTTCATTCTTCAACCACGTGGCCTTGACTACAAATTCCAGTTCACTGGACCTACGGGGACCAATGCTGTAGAAGCAGCAATGAAACTGGCGCGTAAAGTCACTGGAAGAACCAACATAGTAACCTTCACGAATGGCTTCCATGGCTGTACGTCTGGTGCATTATCAGCAACTGGTAACCAACACCATCGCGGTGGCTCTGGTATACCTCTATCTGGTACATCTCGAATTCCATTTGAAGGTTACGCCAACATTGATGGTCTAGAGCTGTTTGAAACCATGCTAAATGACAACTCTAGTGGTTTAGATAAACCGGCAGCGATTCTACTTGAAACCGTTCAGGGAGAAGGTGGTCTTAACGCGGCATCAACTGAATGGCTAATCAAACTAGATTCAATTTGTAAGAAACACGGCATTTTGACCATAGTGGATGATATTCAGGCCGGTTGCGGACGCACGGGAACTTTCTTTAGTTTTGAGCCAGCAGGTATCAAACCCGATATTGTGACACTTTCAAAATCTATTGGTGGTTATGGGCTCCCGATGGCGTTAGTACTGCTAAAACCAGAATTAGACCAATGGAAGCCGGGTGAGCATAACGGTACGTTCCGAGGTAATAATCACGCGTTCATAACAGCCGCAAAAGCGCTAGAAGTCTATTGGAAAGACGACCAATTTGAGCAACATATTCAACAACGTGCCAGTCAGGTAAGCAAAGCAATACAAAAAGCGTTGCGTAGATTCCCACAGCTTTTTGTTCAAGCTAAGGGACGCGGCATGATGCAAGGTATCGAATGCCAAAGTGGTGACGTTGCCAATATTGTCACCGAGCACTGTTTTGACATGGGTATGGTTATTGAAACCGCCGGTCCCAACGATGAAGTTGTGAAGTTTTTTGCGCCACTCACCATCAGTGAATCCGAGTTAGAACAAGGTTTGGCCATCTTCGAAAAAGCCGCAGAAAGAGCTTCTTGTCAATTACTGAAAAAAGCATCGTAGGAATAGATCATGATTGTAAGAACATTGAAAGAGTGTCAGCAAAGCGAACGCCGTGTGGTCTCGGAAAACTGGGAAAGTGTTCGTATGTTGTTGAAAGACGACAATATGGGTTTTTCGTTCCATATCACAACCATCTATGAAGGTACCGAAACCCACATTCACTACCAAAACCACTTAGAGTCGGTTTATTGCATGTTCGGTGAAGGTGAAATCGAGATTATTGGTGGTGAAACGTATTCAATTGAACCAGGCACCTTATACATTTTGGATAAACACGACGAGCATTATCTCAGAGCGAACAAAGGCTCGGAAATGGTTATGGCTTGTGTATTTAACCCGCCTATCACTAGCGCCGAAGTCCACGATGAAAACGGTGTTTACCCGCTCGTCGACTAAATCTGACTCGCGATAACTGCGCTTAGGATTTTGCAAAATATGTGAGGGGCATAAGCCCCTTTCCCACAACAAACTCGAAGGAGTATTCATGTCTTTTACCGTAGAAAAAATCGGCGGTACTTCTATGTCGGCATTTGATGCCGTGATTGATAACATCATCTTGCAACCAAAAAACCCGTACAACCGAGTGTTTGTGGTCTCAGCGTACGCTGGTATTACCGACGCCCTACTAGAATGCAAACGCACAGGTAAGCCGGGTATTTACCAACAAATTGCTCGCCACGATATCCAATGGCGTGAACAACTGGCTGAACTTGAACAACGCATGTTGTTGATCAACGAAAACTTGTTCGCCGATCCGGTCAACCGCATGCGCGCAGACAAATTTTTACGTTCGCGAATCAGTGAAGCTAAATTGTGTATTGAAAATCTGCTGCAAACTTGTGAGTACGGGCAGTTCAGCTTGCGCTTTTACTTACCGCAAATTCGAGAGTTTTTATCTTCGATAGGAGAAGCACACAGTGCTTACAACACTGCTTTAAAGCTAAAAACTCTTGGCATCAATTCTAAGTTTGTTGACCTGTCGGGTTGGGATGATCATCAAGAATCCTCGTTGGATGAGGTGATTTTGGCAGCCTTCAAAGACATTAATCCGGAGATTGAACTGCCCATAGTGACCGGTTACGCCTATTGCAAAGAAGGATTAATGAAAACCTACGACCGCGGTTACAGCGAAATGACGTTTAGTCGCCTAGCCTGTCTCACCGAGGCGAGCAAAGCAATTATTCACAAAGAATACCATTTGAGTAGTGCTGACCCGAGAATTGTTGGCCCAGAAAAAGTGGTTCCAATTGGCAAAACCAATTTCGATGTGGCAGACCAATTGGCCAATTTGGGAATGGAAGCCATTCACCCCAACGCGGCATCAGGATTGCGTGAGAAACAAATTCCCCTGCAAATCAAAAACACGTTTGAGCCTGAGCATTCCGGCACCTATATCTCGAACGACTATCACCCGTCAGATTGTAAAATCGAAATTATCGCGGGAAGAAGCCGAGTATTTGCGCTGCATATCTTTGACCAAAACATGCTAGGTCATATCGATACCGTCAGCCGTGAAGTGATGGATATTGTCGCGGACGCCAGCGTGAGTTTGATCGGTAAGGAAATGAACGCAAACGCTATTACTTACTATATAAGTGGCGCCAGTGAAGTATTGAATCAAGTTCTCTATCGTACTGAAAAGCGTTATCCCAATGCACACATCACCGGAAAGATGGTGGCGTTGATTTCGGCGATTGGTTCCAATATCAATAGCAACACCACTCTCGGTCAAGGCGTTGCGGCGCTGACCAATCATCAAGTGTCACCGATCGCAGTTCACGCCTCAATGCGTGATGTGAATGTACAATTTGTAGTCAGAGACGAAGAATACGAAGCCGCCATCTTTGCCCTCCACCAAGCCTTTTTTGATACTAAACGAGAAAAGGCAGTTGTTGCGGCTTAACTAGACTTTATCCGTAAAATAAAACCGCCGCTTAGATTTACAATGTAAATCTAAGCGGCGGTTTCGCATTTCATTTCTGCTCATTCACAACACAAAGTCACTCACAAAACTGCGTTTTATGGGTTAATCGGCCCATTCAATCAAAAACCTAGGTTATCCAAAATCGAACCTGATATTTTGAGCTAGGGAACACAAGATAATGAATCTTAGACTAATTTACGCACTGTTATTAGTAAGCGGAATATTGATCGGATGTGGTGGAAGCTCTGAAGAATCTCAGAAGCAGGCTGACCTCGCGAGAGAGGGAGCAAATGCAGTTTATCTCAGTTTTTCAGATTACTTACCAGATGATGTCAGTATCAACACCATAGATTTGGAAAAATCTATTAGTGGCGTAACAGCAATAGGTGGAGACGGCACTATTTATGTCTCTCACGTCTTTAGAACAAAGCAGTTGCCACAAATCTATTCTACTAACGCTGTTGCACAAACGACTGTAATGAAGTACGCCAGTGCTTACCAAACCAATGGTCTCACGAAGTGGCACAGGAAAGGCAAAAATGGAGTCATTGTAGGTCCTAACAATATAGTTTATGCCCTGAGCGATGGCATAGCATTGCTCAACAATAACGGAGAAACCATTAAAAACTTTTTCGTAGAAAAAAATCTTGATATCGATGACGTAACGTTTGACTACCAAGGGGATATCCATCTGGTTTTTCAGAACAAATGGTTCGAACTTGACTCTGAACTGTCGATTAAGAACTCGCTAGAACTCCCCTTTGACCGAAGCTCCAGACCATATATTACAAGAGAAGGAACGCTAGTTACTTCATCTTCAGAGTTCGACTCTGAAACTTCTAGGTTGGTTAGTTTTGTCAACCACATTGATACCAAAGGCCAAATCGTTTGGAGTACCTCGATAGAACAAGATGCACATTTTATGGCTGTCGATCCTTCAGGTAACTTTGTCGTCACCGGTCAATCCTCTGTCTATAGTATAGACTCCCAAGGTAAACTGAACTGGACTAAAAAATACGGCGATCGAAATGCGGATTCTGGGATATATATAAATTCTTTGCCGGTTATAGATAAAGAAGGCGGAATATATATTTCACTCTTAAACACTAATGAAGATTCACGCATCAAGGACAAGAACAGCTCTGAGTATCTAAACTTGCTACGTCATTACGATGTGACCAAACTTGATAAACAGGGTGGTGAAATCTGGCGATATAGAGTTCAAGCACCAACAAAGAATTTACTTGGTGATGGTTTTACGACCTTGCTCTTAACTGAAAATAATGAGCTCATAGTTTCGAACGGTGCGTCCCTCTTTTCGTTAGATCAGGTGTCTGGTAACGTGCTGTGGCAGAGGGACATCCCCCACAGAGGAGCAATATTAAAGGCAAGTCATGATGGAAACCTTGTCCTAATGGATTCATCATTGAACAAAATGCACCGCTTAAAATTGCCAAACCCACCAGCACGTGGGGGATGGCCAATGACGTTTGGCAACGCACAGTCGAGCGGCAATACACAACCCTCGTTAAACGGTAACCCGACATCACTAGACATTGTGGGCGAGTGGTCTTTTTCCATCACAAGTGAAAACTGCCCTGACAAAGCTGAATACGGTTATGTCACATGGACCTATGTCAATGGCGCCTATGGACTCATCGTGAGTTCAAGTAATGGATTGATCTTACACAACTGCCAATACATCGGCGAATATACTGATTCCAATAATGGTGAATTGTACGCAGCACCCTTACCGATCAGCGCAACAGATTTCAAGGCTGGGCTCAGCGTGTTCGAGCAAAGTATTCGTATCGACAGTGTGAGTTTTATTTCGACGAACCGTATTGAAATCACTGGGGTAGATCGTGTGTCCCAAAAACCTTATACCTTAATATTCACGCGCTAGATTATCTGTAGTGAAACATGTAATAGCCACTAACCCATGAGGGTGAGTGGCTTTTTAAAGGCAGTAAACAGTCACTGAAACTTCGAGTGACTTCGCACAACTCCCGAGTTCGACAATCAATACTCAGCACTATCGCAAAGTCTAACGAGTATAAACCAAATAAAATGGTGTGATATCTAGCCAAATAAAATACCGACTTAGTGAGACTATGGATGTTAGAGAGTTAGACACCAAAGCACAGTTGAATGAGATTTTGTTTAATTTTGCGGACCAACTCGGTTTTTCCCAGTCGCTTTTTACTACTTTCCCGACATTTTCACGGCCCGAATCTAACATCGATCTCTTCGTGACTGATTACGATAGAACTTGGATGGAGCACTATTCAGAAAATAACTACGCAACCAATGACAGAGCCGTTAGACATTGTTTATCAAACACAGACTCTGCATTTATCTGGCCAGGTAACACAAATCTACGTCATTTTACCCCTCAAGAAAAACGCGTTTATCGCGAAGCAAATGAGTGCGGTATTTGTCATGGGTTAACGTTACCTATTTCAACCGTACCTGGTGTTGTTGGTGTGGTAAGCTTGGCTTTTGACGGCTCAAAAGAGCAGTTCCAACGTCATTATCAAGAGTATCAAAAAACCATTGCTCAATTTTCTTATGCATTAACTGACCACGCTCTAAAAACCAACTACTCAACACATTTAACCGCCAGCATACTTACGCCTAAAGAGAAAGATGCTCTATGTTGGCTGGCTCACGGACTTACCTACGACCAAATTGCTACAAAAATGAATGTGGGAACCAGTACAGTCAGAAAACACATCGCTAGCGTTCTGAGAAAACTCAATGCCAAGAACTCAGTTCATGCTTCCGTGATCGCGGTTAGGTGGGGACTTATTTGATAATTCAAGTCTTCAGAAACGCGACTTTGTCTTCCAATGCTGATAGCGCTTGTTCGACCGTGCTTTCCGGGTCACTGAGATAGCGCACTAATGTCATTAGATAGATATCAAATAGCACGTCAAACCACGCTTTAGGATATTTATCTCGGAAAGGCTCACTCATCTCTTCGTTGAGCTGGTTGTAGTAGTTCAAATCCCAGATGATTTCGCTGAAAAGTGCAATCGATAAATCGCGGTATTGGAAGTAATAACGGTAGTAATAGTTAGCGGCTACAAAAAAGGCCTCGATGGCCGTCATTGACGCGAATCTTTCACTGAGCTCTTCTGTGAGATCATCTGAAAATCCCTCCACTAATCGAGAAAAACTTGCTCGCAGTAAGTCTTGCTTAGTGGGGAAGTGGCTAAATACGGTTCCGTCTGCCACTTCAGCGGCTCGCGCTATCATTCGGGTACTGGTGGCGTGATAGCCGTATTCTTCAAACAAAGCCCATGCGGCTTGCAGTATTTTTTCTCGCGTTTGTTCACGCTTACCCATTGCTATCACATCCCATAAAAGTTCTTAAGCTAGTTTACCTTTTCCCTCAAGTGATACCAATAGTTCCAAGATCCTGTTCTAAATTGATAATTGACATATTGAGCGCGCTCAATTATAAAATATGAGCGCGCTCATTTATTGTAATTTCAACTTGGAGGAGTTATGGAAAACTTAGTTAAATGGTCTAAATTCGCGTTCTTTTGTTCATTCATATTTGCGTATTTATTTATTGTCGGACCACTACTGATGGCGGTATTGATCCCCGGTGGTGTAGCAGTACTCTGCATAATTGGTGGTAAAGAAGTGACATCAACTTTTATTAACGTAGTCATTAAGAAATCGCAATTAAAACAGATACCGGTTTAAGTGGAGCGTAATTAATGACGACTAAATTCACTGAGCTTCTACCGACACAAGTCACACCATTTAAACGTTTTGAAGAAACTATTTCTCGACCAGTAATCAAATCAGGTTGGAAAGCGTTGGACTACTACAATGCGATTTTTATGAATCAACCGGAATGGGTCACTGTGCTGTTCAAAATTCGTAACATGCTAGTTAAGCCATTCGGTTTTTCTGGGTCCAGCACACAAATGGCCATTGAACCGCTAGCAGACGCTGTAGAAGTTGGTGACAAAGCAGGCTTTTTGACCATTACTCAACTCTCAGAAAAGTTGATCATTACCTTTGCTGAAGATAAACATATGAGGATGTGGATCTGTGTCGATGTGCGTGAATCTAGTATCGATTTAATCACCGTCGTCGAACCCATCACACGACTTGGTCAACTTTACCTATCAGCCATAATTCCATTTCATAAAGTCATTGTATCTAGCACGTTAAAACGCGCATTTAATACGAAATCAATTGCTTAAAAATAAGGCAAGATATCTGCCATTTTTCCGAGTTAATTGAACAAAAAGAAAGAATCTGAATCTTGATCAATTTTCGCGGTTATTTCGAAGATCGAATAATTTTCCATCACCTACGCTGATAATAACGGCTTGTGCTTTATCGCCTACCCGACTTGTCGCTTTGTGCGAAGTCACTGAAAACTTAACGTTGATTGGAGGGAAACATGATACGCATTCATAGGAACTATTGTTTGCGTTCTGGTGACAGAAAAGGAACCCGAACCGTTCATGCCCATGTTGCAGTTAATCCGGTGGGAGAGCTGGAAGTGGACATAGAAGAAACCAAACAACACTTTTGCACCAACTTTGACGCCCTTGAGTTTGATAGAAAGCCAGACCTGACGCAGATTAAAGGAGTGGAAGAAAACAGTACCTCTGCCATCAACTGGCAAGTCTCGCTATCGCATAGAGACGCTAACGAGCTTGGCCGACTGATTCACGATGCTCAAGAGGAATACGAAACTTTAATGCGTGACTTGTAGAACTCAAAACAAGACGTTTATCATTGTTTTGAGTAGCGCACTGACTGTTCTTTAATTAACAGAGTCAATGGTCCTCAGAAGTAATCTCATTGGCTCTGTAATATCCAAAGCCTGTCTCCTTCTATCCACGTTTCCTTTGCTACTTGGACAAGGTATTCCACTGTTCGCCAGTCCGTTGTTTAAAAACACTAACCAAAGAATGCAGTTCGACATTGAATCTTCATCTGTCTTACTTGGGCAAGTCATTCAAAGTAAATACAAAAAACGACGCCACACCTAGAGAAATAGTGAATAAAAAACCAATTATTGGTCAGTTTCACCACCCTAATTGATGAATCCAAACTTTCAGTTTATAAAACTTGTGAAGAAACAAAGCTAACTCATTGTTATTTATGAACTTAAATTTATTTATCAGCTTTATCAATTAATGGCACAACGGTTGCTCTTATATGAACACCTAACGCGAGTGGTACGTCTCGCATTCATGGCGGCTTCAGTTGGCTAACCTATCAAAAGCTTTGCCAATACAAAAACAAGGATTTCACATGTTGAAGAAAACAAAACTAGTTATGGCTCTTGGCGCGATTTTGGCTGTCGCAGGTTGTTCGGTCCATATTGATACCTCGAATAATGGCAAAGATGCCTCTCAAGTGTTTGGTGGAATAGATGTCGCCAGCCACAACACCACCGGGAACTTAAGCACAGTCAATGGTGGTATTGACCTCAGTGATCACGTGACGGCAGAAGACGTTGTCACAGTTAATGGCGGTATCGAGCTAGGTAGCCATGTGAAGGTGGATGAACTCACCACAGTCAATGGCCAAATCAAAGGTGGAGACCACAATTTTGTTGATGGCGATATTACTACCGTTAATGGCGATATACGTTTCGGAGAAGGATTGGACGTAACGGACAGTATCGAATCAGTAAACGGCAATATTATTGTTAAAGACGCTAACGTCAAAGGCGATATTGCCAACGTAAACGGTGATATCAAGATCAGAGGCGAAAGCATCATTCACGGTGATATCGAGCTTAAAGACGACAACGACAATGACCGATTTGGCAAAGATACTTTGTTTATTAGTCGAGAGACCAAAGTATTGGGCAAAATCATCATTGAACGAGACATCGATCTTGAAATAGAGAATCCAGAGCTTAACGCGAAAATCGTGTACAAAAACTAGGATTTCAGCGCCTCAATGCGAGGCGCTGCTTTTTTGCAGGACGCACAACTCATGCTCATCTTCCAGGCAAACAAGGACTTAATTAGTCAGATAGAGTTTTACGCCGTCCATTGGACAGCTGGAATATCGGGTTGGTTGGATCTAGCAGCCTACCAAGTCGGTTTATTCGTCTTTTATATTTTATTGGTACCGAGTGTGATTTATGGATCGGCGCTGATGTTTAGATCGAAACAGAAGCTATGGTTTTGCACGCTCGCCTCAGCCACCTATATCTGCTTAATGGTGTACTTGTTTGTCGCATCTAGTGTGGCTGAAGTGCGTCTGTTTTCACTGATTGAAATCTTTGTCACCTTTATCGTGGTGTTAAACATTCAACAGTTAATTGATCAAGCAAGTCATGAGTAACTTACTTAAAGAGTGACCATGGGTTAACTGACTGTATGAATGGTATAATGCCGCTCTACATTTTTGGTCACCATACCCCATTCCGAATTTTTCACCCGCTGTTGATGCAGCTCGAAAGCTTGCTCAGATTCAAACAACTCACTAACCGAAAAAACAGTAGGCTGTTGAGGATTCTGAACCACCTCAAATTTCAAACAGCCTGCTTCTTGACGCGTTAACTCAATGTGTCGAGGAAGATGCTCTAAAACAATGTTCAATTCTTCAATTGGTACCACTATTTGGCCCACTAGGCTAACACGAGACATTTTGCTTCCTTTACTTTCAGCTACTTGCTTTATGGCTACTTACTTTATGGATACTTACTGTATGGATAGTCTATACACCCAATTCGGTTTTCCTGATGGGTCAAACGCTTTGCAGTAGCGTCTCCAGCCCAGATTTTCATACAAAGTCTCATGCTCCGTGGCCAAATACAATTTTGACAAGCCCATATTCCGACATACGTCCACCGCGTGGGTCGACATGAGTGTTGTGAGTTTATTTCCGCGATGTTCAGGTTCAATAAAGACGCAGGCAAACCAAGGCGTTAAATCATGACGACTCACAAAATCATTGGCGATCAAAGCATAACAACCGGCTATGTGCTCGCCTTTCATCAGTAAATAGAATTGAGGTATCTGACGTCCATCATCACTTGAATGCTGAATCGCGTCGAGATAAAACCGATAGTTGTAGCGTGTGCCCCACTTGTCGTGGAAGTATTGGCTCGCCCCCACTAGTCCCTTGGCATAGCGATGCACATTAACCAATTGATAGTCCATGCTCAACCTATTGATAGAAGTCTCCCCTAACCAACAATTTACTCCTTTGGCCACCTCGCTTACATTGATCTAATCCGCTTGTGTTTTAAAGATACAAAAAAGCCAGCAATCCATACTGGCTAAATTGCTGGCTTATATTTTACTAAAAGACGTTGTCTAGGCTTTTACATCCAAGCCTTGCTGCCAAAATGCAACTTCCATACGCGTTGCGGTAGTAAACTCATGTACCAGAGTTTGGCCGCGTGTCGATTCGATGTCGATTTCCGCTAGCAGCTTGTTGAAGTGTTCAGCACCTTGGGCAACGCCAGTCTGGAACTCTTCGCCACCATACAACTGAATCCAACTCGCGTAAGGATTACCTTCAATCTTGGTGTTAGGGTCGTTTAGCAACGCTTTACCAATTTCAGCATATCCGATAGAACAAGGCGCAAGAGCAGCGTGAAGATCAATCAAATCTCCCGTCATACCCGCATCAAGTACATAACGAGTGTAAGCCACCGTACCGAAATCTTCCGGTTCAGCTTCAAGCTCTTGTTCACTGATACCCCACTGCTGACAAAGGTCAATGTGATGCGCAATTTCATGTTCCAATAGTGCTTGCACCATAGGTACTGGGTTACGCATATCTGCTAAAGTACGCGCTTTATAAATCGCCAACGCGTAAGCGCGAGCGTATTGCTTCAAAAACAAAAAGTCTTGTTTTAGGTAATGCAAAAAGCAGTCATGTGGCAGTGAACCGTCGGCAATCCCCTGAACAAACTCGTGCTGGGTGTAGGCTTGCCAATCAGCTTTACAAGATTCAATCAGTTGTTGGTAGTTCATTACTAACTCCTAGAATTGTGCAACGTAGTCTTGCGCTTTAGGCAAAGATTCAATCAGGTCCTTGTCGTACATGAACTGTGCGTAAGCATCGTAGCGCTCTAGGCTAACGGCGGATGGACGCAGTGCGAAGCGAGTTAGCGTGTCACGCCATGCACGACGGTTTAGCTCGTTGTCCAACGTGTCTGGTGAGTACGCCATAAACTGCTCCCAAGCTAAGTTAGGGTTGTTGACGATGTAAGTCGTTGCAAGCTCAAGTGCTTTGTTGAAAGAAGCCAGTGCTTCTTTGTTGTGGTTTTCTGCGTGAGCAACAAACACTAGCTCATCAAATGCCGGTACGCCATTTTCTTCTGGGAAGAAAACATTGGCTTCGTGGCCTTCAATGTTTAGCTGGTTAACTTCAAAGTTACGGTAGCCGCCCCAAATCGCGTCAACTTTGCCAGACGCCAAAGAAGAAGACAGTGCCCAACCTACATTGATGATTTCAACATCGCTAAACTTCAAGCCGTGAGTTTCTAGCATGGTACCGACGTTTGCTTCTTCGTTACCCGCGATAGCGATACCCACTTTTTTGCCCTTTAGGTCAGCAATATTTTGTACTTTGCCGTCTTTTAGTGACATCAATGTATTCAGTGGTGTTGCAATTAGCGTTGCCGAACGAATCAATGGAAGGCCCGCTGACACATCAATAGTTAGGTTTGGTTGGTAAGTAATCGCTAAGTCTACTTTGCCTGCCGCTACTAGCTTTGGTGGTGTGCTTGGGTCAGCAGGTTCTTGAATGTTTACCTCAAGCCCCTGCGCTTCAAAGTAGCCACGTTGTTTAGCAATTACGATAGGACCGTGGTTAGGGTTAACAAACCAGTCCAACATCAGGTCAAGTTCTTGTTTTTCTGCTTGCACTGACGATGCAAAAAATGAGGCTAAAAGTGCAACGGCACCAAATATTTTTTTAGTTTTCACAGTTTTTCCTTTTGATTTACTGTTCCCAAGGGATAAGTTTTTTTAGTAAATAGTCAGTCGCAAAATACAGTGCAACCGCCATTAAAGAGAGAATAAAAAGCGCGGCAAACATCTCGTCGATAATCATCCGAGCATTGGCTTGCAGCATCAAATAGCCCAGACCTTCACTGGATCCGACCCACTCACCGACGACTGCACCTATTGGGGCGACCACAACCGCAACTCTAAGCCCTGAGGCCAATGACGGCATAGCCGCCGGTAGCTGAACATGGCGCAACATTTGCCACTTGCTTGCACCCATGGTTTGCGCCAAATCTAAGAAGCCTTTGGGAGTATTTCTTAGGCCGTCGTAACAACAGGTGGTTACCGGGAAGAAAATGATGATCGCTGCCATCACTACTTTCGAAGCAACGCCGTAGCCTAGCCACAACATCAAAAGTGGTGCGATGGCAAAAACGGGAATCGCTTGGCTTGCGATCAATAGGGGCAATAGCCAGCGTTTTACTGGTTTAAACAACAGCATTTGCAGCGCAAAAAATAAGCCGACGCTAAGGCCGAGTGCGAGCCCAAGCAGCACCTCTTGCGCGGTCACCCACGCATGGCGCATTAACACATCAAATCGTGCAACCAGCCTGTCAAAAACCTCAAATGGGCTTGGCAAGATATACCGAGGGAGTTCAAACACCCACACCACACCTTGCCAGATAGAAATTAGGATGAGCACAGTCACCAAAAAACGAAAAACAGAGCCTGAGCCACTCTCTTTGGTTTTCAAGTTTAAGGTTCGGTTTTGAATTTGAGTCAGCTCAGACATGGTCCGCCTCCAACTCCTCGATAATGCTTTGCTGGAGAGTGGCACACTCTGCATCCAAATCCCTTGGCACAGCGGTAACAGGGACCGTTAACTTTCTTGCCTGTGCAGGATGTCCTTGTAAGACGTATAACGAAGAAGCCAATCGCACGGCTTCTTGTGGATCATGAGTGATTAGCACGACGGTTTTGTCCACCAGCAACTGACAGGCGAGCGTTTGCAGTTTATGACGATTAACCGCATCCAACGCGGAAAATGGTTCGTCCATTAGAACCAAGGGCTTATCTTGAATTAAAGTTCTAGCCAGAGCCACTCGTTGACGCATACCACCAGAGAGGGTTTGTGGTAGAGAGTCTTTAACTTGTTCCAATCCAACTTGTTGCAACAACTCGTTTGCCCGCGCTCGATACGCTTGGTGATCAATTTTGGATTCAAACCTAGCGGCCAAGCATACATTGTCGAGCACACTTAACCACGGATACAACAAATCTTGCTGAGCCATGTAAGCAATCGAGTCCGATAATCGGCCGGAGCTAAGCTCATTATCTAAGTGCAGTTCACCGGAAAATGTCACTTTGTTATCCAGCAAACCAGCCAAATAGCGCAAAAGTGTGGTTTTGCCGCCTCCGCTGCGCCCGAGGATACAAGTCCAATTGCCGCGAGAAACCGACAAATCGAGCCCAGACAGAACAAGAGAATCTGAGTCTTTATAACCTAGATTAGCACCGCGAAAGCTCAGTGCTAGATCAGCGTTAGACATAAGTGTGGCCTAGAAAAAAGTGGTTTACTGGACCGTGCCCATTGCCCACTTTTAGCTCATCGGCATGAGCAATAGCCTGCGAAATATAGGTTTTACCTAGTTGCACAGATTTTTCTAGCGAATGGCCTTGAGCGAGATAAGAAGCGATAGCCGATGACAAAGTACAACCTGTGCCATGAGTATTATTTGTCTCGATACGTTTGGCGGATAGACACTCAACATGGGTTGGGAAAATCAGTAAATCATTACTGTTCTCGTCATCAGTTAGGTGACCACCTTTCAACAAAATGGTATCTACATCTAATGCTCGTAGATCGGCAATCATGGCGTCCATATCTTCTTGTGTTTTGGGAACAGGACGGCCTATCAACGCGGCACCTTCAGGTAAGTTAGGGGTAATTATGGTCGCCAGAGGCAAAAGCTCAGACTTAAGGGTTTCAATCGCTGATTGCTCCAACAGTAAATCGCCGCTGGTTGCTACCATCACGGGGTCAACAACCAAAAACTGAGGCTGGTACTGACGAATCTTTTTTGCCACCGCACGAATGATGTTCGAATCAGCCAGCATTCCAACCTTAACGGCTTTAATTTTTAGATCGGAAAAAACGGCGTCAAGCTGGCTTTCTACGTGCTCTATGGGAATGGCGTGAATTGCAGACACACCTTGCGTATTTTGAGACGTGATGGCAGTAATGGCGGAAGCTGCGTAACTACCAGTGGCCGACATTGCTTTGATATCAGCTTGAATTCCAGCACCACCACCACTATCTGAACCAGCAATGGTTAGGGCAATGGGTGTATCAACGACAGAGTTAGCATTGGTCATAACATCTCCTAGTGGTACTACGTAGGAGAGCCATTACAACGTGAAGCACACTGAGATACTGCAAAGATATCTGAGCACACTTAATGGTGAACGGTTCATAGTTCCCTACGTCAGTTTTAACTGAATCAGGTTCAACGGGTCTCAATAACGATCTCAGCTCTTAACGAGCACCCCGACTATTGACAAAAATCATACCAGTTATTGGGATTGGATGTCAGCGTTATTTTGACTCATTGACGGTGTAAATTGGTTAGCGAGGCTATCACTGACACAAAAATCGGTATCGAACTTAAGCTCATCCCACTTTTGAACGGTCAGTGTTTGCAAGCAACCAATCTAATCTCAACCTGTAAAAATCCACCTGCATAGCAGGTGGCTTTGAAAGGCCCCCTAAAAGGGGGCTCACTGTTAGTTTTCTAACCCTAAACGCATTTGACGCTCTTCTTCTTCCTTTCCAACACGATCTTGGTGCCGGACATACCTGCGTATAATTTCCTCGTTCATCCCTACCGAATCAACGAAGTAGCCTCTTTGCCAGAATTTGTTACCCCATAATTTCTTCTTTCTTAAATACGGAAATTTGTTAAACATGCGAATCGCGGTTCGTCCTTTTACAAAGCCCATATATGTCGAAACACTTAAACTAGGTGGCAATCTCACGACAAGGTGTACATGGTCTACTTGAACATTCAACTCTACAACCTTACAGTTCTTCATGTTGCTGTAGATGTAGATACTGCGGTAAAGCTCTTTACCTAAATTTCCTTTCAAGATTTTCAGGCGGTATTTGGGTGTCCAGACTATGTGGTACTGGCACCTGTAATAAACGTGTGAAGCGGATTCATATCTGCTCATGTTCTTTATTTCCTTAATTTGCTGGTTACAAACGAGGACATCTTGAACATGAGCGTTCTTCGGGCATAGCCCAAAGGAACGATCACCACCTTCTAAAGAAGGTGGTTTAAGATTAGAAAACAAATAATGCAATCAATTGCATTTCAATCAAAGATTTGCATCGCGCTTTGTATCAAATGAAATTCCTGACCTATAGTTAGTGAGGTGACATCTCTTGCAAAAAAATTGCTCACATCAAATGAGCCCATTGACAGTATGTGACTGGTAACAAAAGCCAAATCTAGAGATGACTCCACTGGCTTAACTTAGGAAAGGAGACTCCATATGGGTCAATCTGCGTTGATTTCTCGCCTCAATGAATTACCTCGAATCCAAAAAGTGCTACAAGAACTGTTAGAAATGGTGAACCAAGATGAAGTCGATTTTGGCGAACTCGCGGACAAAATCGCCATGGATCAAATCCTAAGTGCTCGCTTGCTACGCATGGCTAATTCTGCCCACTTCGGCGGTAACAAAACCACATCATCGGTGAATGATGCCTTAGTCCGAGTAGGCACAGGTCCAGTAAGAACCTTGGTTGTCGCTTCCGTCCTTTCAAGTGCGTTTCCAAAGATTAAAACCTTGGACATGGACCAATATTGGGAAGACACGTTTGAGGTCGCAGTGATATCCAGCAAGTTAGGTGCTGAATCAGGGCTTGATCCCAATGAAGTCTTTACCGCCGGCGTGCTGCATAACATAGGTGACCTGATGATTCACACCTTAGTTCCAGAAGATGCAGTTAAGATTATGGAGCGTGTTAAGAACGGTGAAGATCCGATTGCCGTTCAAGAAGAGATGCTGGATGTATCTGGCCCCACTTTAGGTGCCAAACTCGCCAAATCGTGGAAGTTCCCTGATGATATGGTGGATGCCATTGAGCACTATCACGATCCACGTGAAGCCGATGTATCACCTAAACTCGCGGCTACCATACATTTTGCGAGAGAAATTCACAGCGATTGGGATACGTTAGATTCTGATCAGGCCAAAGCTACCTATCTTGCTGATCATCCTGATTCTCGACTGCTCCATATTTCATCGTTGTTTGCAGGGACGATAGACAAGTTCAGAGGGAATGGCAGAGAGCTCGCGGCGCAAATGAGCGCGGCTTAACCAGCAATCAAAAATCAGGATTAGAGCAAACTAAAAAAAGGCGCACTATGCGCCTTTTTAATTGGTATCTACCAATGATGATTAAGACCCGATCACGCCACCATCGTCTTTGGTCACCATGACAATCGCAGAGCGAGGTTTGCTATCACCACCATCAGGGAAATGAGACGGAGCGCCGCGCTCACCTGGGTGCTGAATGCCAACAAACATGGTTTTTTGATCTTCAGAAAAGGCAAGGCCTGTAATTTCACAAGCGATTGGACCGGTCATGAAGCGTCGTATTTCTCCGCTCATCGGATCGGCACACAGCATCTGATTATTGCCTTGACCGGCGAAGTTGCCCTCGTTGGAATAGTTGCCATCTGTTTGAATCCACAGACGACCAGCTTTATCAAAGCCAATGCCATCAGGACTGTTAAACATATTGTCTTTGTTAATATTGGTGCTACCTGCGTACATGGTTCCTTGATGAACTTCTGGGTTACCTGCAATCAAATATAAATCCCAATCAAAATCTGATTTAGTATGATCGCCCTGTGCTGGAGTCCAACGAATGATCTGTCCGTAGTGGTTCTCGGCTCGCGGGTTAGGCCCACCAACCGGTTGATTGTCTTTTTTGCCACGGTGTTTGTTGTTGGTCAGGGTACAGAAGACATGCTGATTATCTGGGTGTACTGCGACCCATTCCGGTCGATCCATGGTCGTAGCACCGACTTGAGTAGCGGCTTTACGTGCAAAGATCATGACTTCGGCTTGGTCGTTGAAACCGTTTTCTTTGGTTAAGCCATTTTTGCCATAAGTCAGCTCAAGCCATTCACCTTTACCTTTCAACTCACCATCTTCAATTTCGAATTTGGCTACGTACAAGGTGCCTTCTTCTAGCAAGTCTCGATTTGCTTGATTATTGCCTGGCTGATAGCGGTTCTTCGATACGAACTTGTAGAGATGTTCACCGCGCTCGTCATCGCCAAGGTACACCACCACATGGCCATCTTCATTAATCAAAAGCGCTGCGTTTTCGTGCTTAAATCGACCTAATGCCGTGCGCTTAAGCGGGGTGGACGTCGGGTCATTTGGATCAATTTCAACAACCCAGCCAAAGCGATGGGGCTCATTAGGATGTTTTGATACATCAAAACGTTCATCGTGCTTATGCCAGTTGTATCGCCCCTCTAGCTTGGCTTTTACCCCATAACGCGCGTAATTATCACTAAGCTCAACGTCTTGGCTGGTACCAAAATAGCCGTGGAAATTTTCTTCACAGGTTAGATAAGTTCCCCATGGCGTTTCACCGTTGGCACAGTTGTTAAACGTACCTAGCGGTTTCATGCCCTCTGGGTCCATTTTGGTTTTCAGTAACTCGTGGCCAGCAGCCGGACCCGTCAACATCATCTCAGTATTAGCGGTAATGCGGCGGTTTCTTTCCCCCGAGCGGTCAATCTTCCAACCATTGCTATCTTTGACCAATTCAACCACAGTAACACCGTGGGCGTTTTGTGCTTTTAGCACATCATCCGCCGTCAGCTTTTCACCTTTGTGGTCAAATAGGTATTCGTAATTGGTGTATTCGTTGTTCACCGCCAATACTGCGCGATTTTTACCAATCGGAAATACACTCATACCGTCGGTATTGTCACCAAATTGCTGCCCTTGAGCAGCCGCATTCTGCGTTCCGCTTTGGTCAAAATCAGGTGCGTTGACGAAGATAGGGTCTCCCCATGCCATCAAGGTGTCGACTTTGTAACCTTTAGGCACAATTACTGCATCTTTTGTCGATGCTGGTACCGGCTCAAAGTTGAGCAAAGATGAAGAACTCATCGCGGCAACGGCTTTGGCAACCGGGTTTAAGGTGAGAAACGCGCCAGCGCCTGCCACGGCGGTACCAGATAGAAAGGTACGTCGTGATAGCTGTGCGTTGATCATCTGACTAAATTTTGACTCTTGGTCGTTAGGCTGGCTCATCATTAACTCCACATAGGATTATCGTTATTTGTGGGCTCAGATTAGTCGGCTGACGTGACATTAGGGTTAACTTTATGTTGCTGAAATATTGGCGTTAAATGACATTTTTTGGTCAAAAACTGGCAAACACTGGATTTGCGATTAGAATCACTCTATGAAACTAATCTTCCATGAAATTGTCATACAAAAGTGATGTTCATCGTGATATAGATGTTGTCCGCAACAGAATTTTGACACAGAAACGTCGAAGTCAGTTTGTTTAGATCCTATCAACAATAACAAGAGGGATTGCATTATGAAGAAAACACGAAAAGCCCAGCTGCATCGGGTTCGCATTCAATATTGGAAAGAATGCAATAAAGAAGCAGAAAAGAAGCCGAACTAAGGCGAATAAAGTAATAGGTAGCTGGTGCTACCACCCGTTAAAAAGCTGACTACGGTCAGCTTTTTTGATCAAAAAAATGGGCCCAAGGACAGGCCCAAAAGAGAACGACAGGAGTTTAAATCTTTAGCTGTTTTACTTGGTCGACATTTTATTTTGTGGACATTCGATATAACCAATCTGCTAAAAAAGACAAGCTCATAGTTTTTGTCCCCAGCACCAACTGCTGATGTTTGCGATACAAAGCGGAGTAAATTCGATAACCGAGACGACCAGCCAAAAACGGGCCGAGCGCCAACTTACCAAACGCCTCTTTTTCCACTGCCACAATAGAGCCCTGATCGACATAGACAAAGTCGTCGAAAGACTGACCATCCAAAATAGTGTTTAGGTGCTTCGCTAAATATTTAGCCATCTGCAGTGCTGCTTGCGCCTTCGCTGGTACTTCATGACCTTCTGGTTGAGGACACGCACAGCAATCACCAATGGCGTACACGTTGCTGTCGTTTTCTGCTCGCAAATTGGGGGTGACTTTTAGTCGGCGATTGTTGGTCAGTTCCAAACCATCAAACCGGGTCAGTAACTCAGGACCAATAATGCCCGCACTCCAAATATGCAGGTCGGCGTGGTGATGAATACCATCCACGTCTTCAAGATGGCCTTCACTGACTTTGGTGATTCGACTGTTTAAGTTCACCTCACAACCCAGCTTCTCCAATTTTTCTTTTGCCTGTAAGGAAACTTTTTCTGGTAAGACAGGTAGCAAGCGAGAAGAACCCTCAAACAACCTCACTTTGATTCTTGACGGAGACATACTGATCAACTCAGCAGATAACTCAACGCCAGTGGCGCCACCACCAACAATGTTAACTTGAATTTCTTCACTATTAGGTCGATTGAGAAGGTGATTTACCCGAGTTTTTAAGGCGTTGGCTTGCTCTAGACTGTCCAAAAACTGGCAATATTGATAGACCCCTGGTGTGCCAAAATCATTGGCGTGGCTGCCTACCGCAACCACCAGTTTATCGTAACGAATTGACTGGTTGCCAAACGGTGTTGTCAGTGAAATTACCCGTTCTAGCCGATCAACACTGACTATGTCTCCCTGTACAAACTGGTAGCCTTTCTTGGCTGCATGGCTACGGTATTCTACGCGATCATTCGGACGATTGAGTTTGCCGCGAACGTATTTATGTAGCCAAGGTTTCCAAATGTGGTGATCGTTTCTATCAATTAGAATCAGGTTGAACTTTGAAGAGCCTTTTTGGGTGTTGATGATTTGCGTGACCAGTGACAGACCGCCGGCTCCGCCACCAAGGACAACAAGATTGGGTTTGGACATTGAATCACCTATTTGTTTTTATGTTGAGCCCAATCAGGCTACTCAAAAACAAATCGGTGAAACAGATTGTCTGCAGAATGGCTTTCGTGAATCATTGTCACGAATTGTTAAACTGACGTTACACAAGCAAGTGATTGTTCACCAAAGATTTACAACAACCAGGTTTGAGTGCTGTTTTCTCCCATCGCTTGTAATTCCGTGACCAAGTGATCGATAAACACTCGCGTTTTCACCGGCATAAATTCGCGACTGGTGTAATACAAATACACAGCGATGTTGGGGTCACGTCGCGCTTCCCCCACTTGAACCAACTGACCAACTCGAACGTGCTCCTTAGCTAAAAAGTGAGGTAGATACACCAGTCCCCCACCGTTGCAAGCCAACGACGTTAACGAGCTACCATTATCAGTCACTAAGGTGATTGGAGGTGATAGCTCTTGCCAGTCTTCACCCTGTTCTCGGAAAAAAATTGGTAGATATTTTCCCGATTGCTTAAAGCGAAAATGCACCCAAGGCGTGGATTCCAGCACGCGCTTATCCAACTTTTCTGGAAGTTGCGCGGCAATTTCGGGGGTGGCGTAAATCGCCATATCAATCGGTGATAGTTTTTTAGCGATCAGCCGACTGTCTTCGAGTCGGCCGCTACGGATCGCAACATCCGCACCCATTTTTACAATGTCGCTGTATTCATCGGTTAACACCATGTCGACGATAATGTCTGGGTACTTTTCCTGAAAGGCGGGAATCATGGGGCTGATATAACGCAAGCCATAGGAAACGGGTAAGGCTATTTTCAGTGTCCCTGATGGCGACCCTGTGTGCTGGGTAAGTGCGTGCTCACTTTGTTCCAATGACTCCAATACTTGTCGCACTGTTAAGAGGTATTGTTCGCCGGCTTCGGTTAAGTTCAACTGCCGAGTCGTCCGGTGAAACAATCTCACCCCAACGTCTTTTTCGAGACGAGAGACCGCCTTGCTCACCGTGGAGGGAGACTGCCCGAGAAAACTCGCCGCGGCGGCAAAGCTACCTTTGTTGGCTACCAAACTAAACAATTGCAATAAATTGAGTTTATCCATACCACTCCAACCCAAGACTGTTGAACCTTCATGAACTTTGTTCACGAATCAAGTGAAAGCCGAGCCATTTTTACATAGTTTTAAACTATTTAACATTACCTCTAAGCCGCAAATTCACCTCAGATTAGGAGAGGTTACGTGAATCAAAGGTCATCAATTTGTATTGCTGGTGATTCTGGAGATGGTGTCCAATTGACCGCCAAACCCGTCGCTCATACATTGGCAAATCACTATTTTTTGGTGTTGCAACCCGATTACCCCGCAGAAATACGTGCGCCAGCAGGAAGTGTAGATGGCGTTTCTTCGCTTCGTCTTGCGTTCTGTAATCAACCTAATGTGGTTCTTGGCGCTCACTACGATGTTTTGATTTGTTTTAATGCAGCAGCGTTAAAAGTCCATTTGCCAAAATTATCCGCTGGTGGCTACTTACTCCTTGATGAATCAGGGTTAGATGATAAATCGTTAAGCAAAGTCGGCTTAGATTCAAACGCCATAAGCGACAACGCTCTATCGCAATTCACACTAGTTCGGCACAATTTCGCAATGCTCACGTTGCGTGCTTTACAAGACCATGACCTAGACAAAAAGTCCAAACTTCGATGCAAAAACTTCTTCACTCTAGGCATCTTGTTTTGGATGTACGCACAACCTTTGGATGCAGGAAGGCAATGGCTTGAGAAGCAGTTTGCCAACAAAACCTCAGTTCTCAATGCTAACTTACAAGCGCTACAATCTGGGTATTTTTTTGCTGAGACGTTAGAGCTGCCCTCCAATCCCCCAACGGATATTTCACATCATGATAAGCCGTTAGATACGCAGCTATTCAGAGTCATTACTGGCAACCAAGCCACGGCGTTAGCGATAAAAGCCGCGACGTATCGACACCAAAAAGAAGCGGTGTTTGGCGCCTACCCGATCACCCCTGCTTCAGACATTTTGCATGAGCTCTCTGATGCCAAAGGGTTCCCCATTAGCACAGTGCAAATGGAAGATGAAATTGCCGCGGCAGGCTTAGCGTTAGGAGCAGCCTTTGCCGGAAGGCTCGGAGTGACCGCAACATCCGGCCCTGGCTTGTCGCTAAAAATGGAGACCATCAACCTCGCGGTGATGGCTGAGTTGCCCTTAGTTGTTGTCAACGTGCAACGAGCAGGCCCGTCAACTGGGATGCCGACCAAAACTGAGCAATCTGACCTGCGACTAGCGTTGTTTGGACGACACGGTGATTCAGCGATACCGGTCTTAGCCCCCATGAACGCGTCAGATTGCTATGACATCACTTTGCTCGCCTTTGATATTGCGGTCGAGTTTATGACGCCTGTCATTGTTCTATCTGACGCTACCATCGCCATGGGGGCACAATCTTGGTCTGTTCCCGATATACCCGCCCTCTATCAAAAAAACTCACAGCTAAAGCACTCGCCATTTTCTCGCGATGCGAGGACCTATGCTCGCGAATGGGTAGCTCCGGGAACTGAACATGGTATCCACAGAACAGGTGGGTTAGAAAAAGATCGAGTATCCGGAAAACCTAGCCACGATGCGCAAAACCACCAGTTGATGACCAAGCTACGCGCGCAAAAACTTCAAGCATGCGCAGCAAAAGCGCCCAAGCCACTGTACCAAACAAGCAAGCGGACGCATGTATTACTGGTCAGTTGGGGCAGTACTTTTGCCACAATCAATGCCTGTATTGATCAGTTAGATCCGACTCATGAATTCTTCAGTCACATGCACCTTAGATGTCTGCAGCCGTTGCCCAAAGATTTAGCGGATATATTTAATCAATACACCCAGGTGGTAAGTATTGAGCAAAGTCACTATCAGTTCCGGGACCTGTTGCAAAGTCACTCTGGACGGCAAGTGGTGGGTTACCAGCAGGTAGATGGTCAACCTTTAGACATTGAAAAACTAATTCGGTATTTGCAACCAATGGCTGTTTTGAAAGCGTCTGATCCAAGTAAGGAATCACAATATGGATAAGCAAACTGAAGTGCGTGCTAGCCGCAAAGACTGGGCCAGTGACCTAGAAGTAAAATGGTGCCGAGGGTGCGGAGATTTCAATGTTCTCAACGTCATGCAAAAAGTGCTAGCTCAATCGGGCAAGCAAAAACACGAGGTCGTGTTTGTGTCTGGTATTGGCTGCTCTTCAAGATTGCCTTACTATTTAAACACTTACGGATTTCACACAATCCACGGTAGGGCACCAAGCATTGCCAGTGGCGTTAAACTTGCCAATCCAGAGCTAGACGTTTGGGTCATCACCGGTGATGGCGATGCGCTAAGCATTGGCACTAACCATTACTTGCACACGTTAAGACGCAATCACAACATCAAAATTCTGCTGTTTAACAACGCCGTTTATGGATTGACCAAAGGGCAAGCCTCTCCCACTTCTAATCTGGGTCAGCAGGGTCCGTCAACGCCTCAAGGTGTGGTAGACAGACCGCTAAACCCACTTGCAACGGCACTCTCCAGTGGTGCCAGCTTCGTTGCGCGAACCGTGGATAACGACGCGAAACATTTAAGTGATGTACTCAAACGAGCCGCGCAGCACCAAGGCACTGCGGTTGTCGAAATTTTGCAAAACTGTGTGATTTTTAATGACGGTGTTCATAACAGTTACTACGGCCCCAAAAATCGAAGTAAACACTTACTTTATTTAAAAGATAATCACCCTCTATCTTTTGATAACGACAGTTATAGGTTGGAACCGCAAGCCTTTGGATTTTCAAAAATAGCCAACTATCCAGACGCTGAGTCTTCACCATCTATGTTTAATCACAATGAGCAATTGGGTAGTGAGTACGCTTTTGCGCTATCACAACTCATCTATCCAGAATTCCCCGTCCCTGTTGGGATATTAAGGTGTGTGAGTTCTCCAACATTCGAATCCATCAAAACCAAACAAAGCCCAATACCTGTAGCTGAATTGGCACAAAAACTGAACGCTGAGCTAAACGCAGACACTGTAAAACGGATTATCTAGATAACTTGTAGGAGGTTTACAGTTTACGAACGGCGGTCACCGTCACTTCAATTAATACATCGCCTTCTAGTGCGACTCCCAAACACGCGCGTTGTGGCCAATGTTGGGGGTTGTCACCAAGCCATTTACACCAGATACCATCCATTTGAAGCTTATCTGCCATATTAGCGATATAAACTTGCGCGCTAACGATTTGAGATTTGTCTGAGCCCAATTCGACTAAGTTGTCTTGGATTGTTTGAAGAGTTTGCTCGGTTTGCGCCGCAATATCGAGGGACGTATCAGCTGCAGTTGCAACGGTCCACACTAGGTCTTGGTAAGCACTGGACTTGTTTCGGCCTTGGTATTTGCCGCGTTTTCTTTCAATAAGGTTAGACATGGTCAGTAGAGTTAATCGATTGAATAATTTTGGATTCTATGTCGAATCCTCCACTAACCAAAACGACCAAATGTTATTCCTGATATAAGTGCTCGTTATTTAGCTCTGGTCGAGCCTAGAGGTCTACTTCGAGATCTTCTTCGTCTAGCATGGATTGGCATTTGATTTCGTATTGATTGAAACTAAAGATACTCGGCCCATGAGTACGCTTGGTTAACACTTTTTCGTCGCCAAACTGAATGGTGACATGAGTGAACACTTTGCCTGTCACTTCCACAATATTTTGCTCAAGCATGGAGTTGAGTTCTAACTCCCAACTGTCTCTCGCATTAAGGGATTGCTCTAATTTAGAGTTGGCTTGAGACTTCATCAACTCAAGTTGTTTTTCTTCATCAGGGCCGCGCTCAGCTTTTGGCTTTTTCTTAAATTCGAGTTCTTTGCGGACCAAATCCATGGTCCTTTCCTGCGCTTGCTGATAATACTCTTTTAACTTATTGAAGCGTTCTTTGTACATGTTGTATCTGGCATAAGCTTCTAGGTGGGTCGCAGTATCACCTTCGACCCCTAAATTAACGCAGGTAACTTTTTCACCCACCTTAATATTGCCGCCACTCAAAGTTCCTTGTTTGCCCGCTTCATCTGAGACAATTAAGTTGTGACCGCAGCGCACTATACTGTTCATACAATGTACGGTGAGTTTGATGTCTTCGGCGGCTTGAAGCTCGCAGAACTGAGCATAATTGGCAGTGATGTGGCCGCCGGATTTCACCACACAGGATTTTTCTTCGTCATCATCGACCGCATGACCAATAATGCCTTTTCCAACTTGAATATCGCCCTGAACTTGTACATCCGCCGACTCGATAAACCCGGCGACAGTTAGTGAACCCGTGACTCTGACCACCATGTCAGATTCGATATCGCCTGTTACCACGACGTTGCCTTTGAATTTGATATGGCCAGTCGCAACACCAATGTTCTTTAAACAAAGTGCATCTTCAACTTCAACCGATTTATCTTTGAACATTGGCATACCAGACACGCTGGCAATCAGGAGGTTGGGATCCTTTTTACTGATTTCAGAACCTTTACTGGCTTTCATCATCAGATCTTTGCCAGGCTGTGGTGGAATCACTTTACCTAAGACCGTAATGCCGGGGCGACCTTTTGTTGCAGGAATCCGCTTCATTAATGGCTCCCCCACATCGACCGTAATGGTTTCACCTAGATCCAGCATATCGACTTTGCCATCGGTTTCTTTGGGGGCAAGAATGCGTTTAGTCGGGTCTTCAACCATTGGCTGAAACTGGGTATCACGTCCTTGAACTGGATTGATTCCTTGAGCAACAGGCTGTTCAACCGTTTCGCCAGCCTTCAGGTGTTGACTGTCCGCAAGCGCTTTTTTTAGCGCGTTTTTGTTGATGCCTTTGACGACTTTCGCTTCATTGAGTGCTTCAACAATTTGTGAGGCAGTCAGCGGCTTACCTCCATAGGCGCCGGTAACCGTGAGAGTGGCGAGCATATCTTGCTCAGACAAAGAGACGTTGACAGTCGCATTTTGCTGACGAGCGATTACTACGCCCACAAAAGCTTCACTTTTGGCTTGTTGGGCGTAAGACACAAAACGGGCGACTTCATCATCGAGTAATCGCCAATGATCAACATTGAGTGCTTTGAGTGCAGGTTCAAGACCGTTGGTACCAAACGTATGGTCAACACTCATCTCAGGTTGAAGCTTAGCAATAACCTCTTGATTATTATCAGATATTGCAATCAGCTTTGCCCACATATCACATCTCACTACAGCCTAAGTTCACGCCAGTGTATAGAAAATGAGACAATGCCCAAAGTAATCATGCTTAAAAGTACGGCATCCGTCACTGGCTTGAGCCAAGCGCACTCAAGATCTTAAACCTATTTGCGCTCACTTGGGTTGCTACCTTTACAGTGTAAATCCTAAATCAAAGATCGTCACTGAGCCCCATCAAACTAACAAGCATAAAAAATGCCACCAGACTTTGGTGGCATTAAAATTTCATACTAAAGTGCTAAATCACTTAATTGCTAAAGAGATGTGGGGAAGGCATGAGGTTTATCCAGACTGTAAACCACATCGACGGTTTTTCCTTCATTCGAATATTCAAGGCTGTCACACAACTCGTGAATCAGAACTATCCCTCTACCGTGAACCTCTTCTTCATTTTGAGTATCTTGCACTTTGGAATAATCAAAGCCACTACCATTATGCTCTAGTCGGAATTCTACCTTAGTCGGTGAAGGCTGATAGGTCATTGTCAACTCAATCCATGCATCTGGCGTTAGGTTTTGTAAGCGCTCCTCTCTCATTTGGTAGTAAACAAAGAAGCCATCTTCCTGCTCTTTGATCGACGAGTCCAAATCCAGTAACCCGTGGTCTATGGCATTGGCAAATAGCTCAGACAACACCGAACAAACTAAATCGAGATGGCTGGTTTTACTTATTACACCACTAACAAAACGACGCAGTTCTGTCATCACTGAGATTTGTTTTAGTATCGCAGCGTCATATTTCAACGTTGAGGTGACAGGTACCTTAGATAACACAGCTTTGGAGTCGTTAACCTCGCTCACTGTGTCGCTAACAATAGGAAAAGTCATAGACAAAATAGACAAATCATCATCGGCGACTTCCGTAGCAAAATCTTTCACCGCCTTGTAGAGCTGTGGAATCGTCTTGTTTCCATCGGAAATGACTTGTTCCAATCTCGTCTGACCAAACTGCTCGCCATCGTGATTACTGGCTTCTACCACACCATCGGTATAACAAATCAGTTGTTGCCCAGGGACCAGTTTGTAATGTTCGATATTGTGTTCAAATTCCTCGCCTTCCAATACCCCAAGAGGCATGTGCTTAGATTCCAGTTTGCTTACAATGTTGTTTTGCTCATCGACAATAAACGCATCGGGCAAGCCACCTCCCCACCAAGACACTTCGAGGCCATCTGCACGAATTTCAAATACACTGGCGGCTAGCATCATTCCCATAGGGAGAAATCTCACCAAAGAGGCATTCACCTCTTCAACAATATCTCCGAGCGGTAAACCTTTAGCGGCCATGGTAAAAAAAGCGCGGGTGGCAGGTATCGCTGAAATTGCAGCGGGCAAACCATGCCCTGTGGCGTCGGCGATCATCGCGTAGATACCGCCATGAGGGCGATTGGCAACCACAATTAAGTCACCATTAAACACGGTCGATGGGGTGGATATGTAATGAATACCAGAGATGTGCTCAACTTGGGTACTCATTTCTTCCATTAAATTCGCGAAGATGGACTCTGCTATCGTGTAGTCGTATTGAACTTGTTCATGGAAGTGTCGTAGCTCATCGCGATGATTGCTCACTTCCTTGTGCATTTTGACGATTCGATAATGCGCCTGAACTTTAGCGAGTAAAACACTTCTGTCTACGGGCTTTAGGATAAAGTCATCACCGAGAGTCAAACAACGCTCAAAAGAGTCATGGTCATCCAACACGGTCAGGAAGATAATGGGAATCAAGGTGTCGGGGAAGGCTTGTCGTATCTCTGCCGCGGTATCAAACCCATCCTTCACTGGCATCATCACATCAAGCAAAATAAGATCTGGCAACACATCCATTTCTTGCATTGCTTCGACGACACCAACGCCGTTTTCAAAGGAGTCAAAATGCTCGACCATTGGGCCCAGCATAAAGCGGCACAATTCTCTGTTGGTCGCGTGATCATCAACTACCATTACTCTCATCACACACCTCCCCTGTAATGGCTGTTATTCGATCACAAACTTTTTATCGAATCGTGAAATTAGAAGGATCTTCCGGACTTGAGGTAAGGTATTGATAATTCTGATCGAACCATCACCTTGTGAAAGAAACTTGTGCATGTTCAAAAGCATGCCAAGGCCCGCACTATCTATGTAGTCGACTTTTCTCAAATCGATTACGTACTTTAAGTCCTTCCTTTCGCTGTAACACTTGCGAAACTCTTGAACCAGTTTGAATTCAAATGCGCCTTCAATACTGATCACTGCGCTTTTGTTACTTTCATCTATCGTCATGTTGACGGCCATACGTTCTCCTTAAAAAAGCTCAACATCGCCTTCTTCAATATTTGACTGGTTGGCGGCTGGCTCGCCGCGGCTGCTCACTTGACTATCCAATTGTTCAATGACGGCTTTTAACTGTTCACAGGAAAGCTGACCTCGAAGAAAACCGTCTACCGCTTCCATAAGCTCTGTATAAAAGTCTAGTGAACCCTGCGCATAATCGCCTTGCTGAACAATAATATCGGCAAACTGAAGCGCTCGGATGCCATTATCAACTTGGGTGTGTAGTTGTGATCCGAGCTCGTGGATTCGCTTCACTTCTTGTTCGACTTCCTTATTTATCTCTTGAACGGCAGATAACATGGTGTCTACCCGTTCTTTGGACTCTATCGCTTCCGTCATATCAATCGAGGCCATTTCGCCCACCATCTTGCTCGCTTCGGCAACCGTTTCCTGTGCGACGTTGATTTCTGTTTCTATCTCATCATTGAGCTTGTGAGCTTGTACAGAAAGGTTTCGAACCTCTTGCGCTACGACAGCAAACCCCCGTCCGGCTTCGCCGGCTCTCGCGGCTTCAATCGCGGCATTAAGGGCGAGCAAATTGGTTTGTTCCGATAGCCCTCTGACCTGATTAATCAACTTAAATACCGTATCTAACTTGTCCGACATATCGTGAATACTGTGTACTGCGGAAATACTCTTTTCGGATACGTTGACTAAGGTATCAACAAACTGCACGACGATTTGCTCGGTCTTGGGCAACACTTGTGCAATGTCTCTATCGCCGCCATCCGAACTCATCAATGTGCCAACCAAGTTTTCCGTCATGGCGTTTTGTTGCTCCGCCAACTTTTGCAGTGCAAAGTAACTTTCGTTCAAGGTTTCAACCGACTCGTCGACAACCTGCCTTTGGCGGGATAAAGGATCAGAAACTTGTTTGGTGATTGTGTCGCTGAGTTGTTTTGTACCAACCAAACGAGTGGCCTGAGCAAGAGAACCTTGGCCAGTATTGTCAGAGGATTTAGTTTGAGTCCCAGCGCAAAGATAGTTAATAAAGATCCAAGGTAGCGCTGCAGCCAAAACGGCTAGTCCCACCGCATAATAGGTTGAAGAGGAATAAGATAAAGCAACTAAAACGGTGACTTGAGCGGTTAACACACCAAGCCTAGTATTTCGTATTTTAGTTTTATTTATCGTTGCGCTCATGCGGTCACCTAGCTTTTACTAAACGGTATTTTTTTGATTTTGAGTAAACTGCTCACAGATCACTTTGGCTACCTTATCCAAGTCAACTAGGTGGTCGACCACCCCCAACTCATAGGCCACCTTTGGCATTCCCCATACCACACTGGAGTTTTGGTCTTGCGCAATTGTTACCGCACCCAGATCATGCATTCTTTGCATTCCTTTGGCGCCGTCATTGCCCATTCCCGTTAAAATAACGCCAATGGCTTTCCCCCTCACTGCCTCGGCAATAGAGTCAAACATCACGTCTACTGAAGGTTTATGTCGATTAACTGGTGGGCCATCATCTTGTTGGCAATACAAATGGTTGCCACGTTTAGTAATGACCAAGTGTTTGTCTCCAGATGCCACATAAGCAACGCCGTTGATCAAAGGTGCCTTTGAAGCCTGTAATTCTCGCACTGTAATATCACTGCTCGCGTCTAGTCTTTTGGCAAATGACTCGGAAAACATGGCACTGATGTGCTGTGAAATTACGATTGGCGGCAGGTTTCCAGGAAGCGCAGATAAAACATGTCGAACCGCTTCTGTACCACCAGTGGAAGCCCCAATCGCTATTACTTCAAATTGATTACTTCGTTGCGAGCCGACATGTTGACGTTCAACCACATTCTTTTCACTGCGAGTGACGACTCCTTTAACGTTTGCGGTCGCCGCCATTTTGATTTTGTTGACCACTTCAGCTTTGTAACTCAATAGGTCTGCCGAGCTATCCACTGCCGGTTTGGGAAAGTAATCAACCGCACCCAATTCAAGCGCTACCAAAGTTGGCTCAGCGCCGTGCTGGGTCAAAGTGGAGATCATGACCACTGGCATCGGTCTCAGCCGCATCAGGTTTTTGAGAAACTGAACCCCATTCATTTTCGGCATTTCAATGTCTAGTGTAAGCACATCGGGATTGAGTTTTTTAATGAGTTCGCGCGCTTCATACGGGTCTTGAGCGGTACCAACCACTTCGAGGTCGTCGTCAGATTCGATCACTTGCTGTAGCAAGGCTCGAAAAACGGGAGAATCGTCAACCACCAACACTCGTGTTTTTTTCATTAGAATAGCTCCACGTCATCATCGTGAGGACGATGAGATTCTTTATCCAAGTTTGAGGCGTATTTTTCTTCTTCTTGTTGTAGATGATGAATTTCAGTAAATGGAATCCGCTTTAACCACGCCCGGCCAGATTGAGGGTCAAACAAAATTTTTCGCGGCTCCATACCTCCGAGGTCTTGCGCCACAACATGTAAAGATTCTTGTTCTATGTAATTAAGAATGAACTCGATGTTCTTCTTACCTATCATGGAAAAACGGCCCATCATCTGTGCACCACCAAACACCTTAACCAACAAACGATCTCGGCTCGCGCCTTTGGACAACAAAGTGTTGATCAACATCTCCATCGCATAACTGCCGTATCGAGATGCCGTCGAAATCACTTCATCCGGATGCCAATGGCGCATTTGATCTTGACTGTCGAAAGGCAAAAGAAAGTGATTCATACCGCCGATTTCAAGCTCTGGGTCCCAAATACAGGCGGAAATACAAGAACCCAGTCCAGTGGCGATAATTTCCGCATCTCCCGTGCAATACAAGCCACCAGGCAGAACCTTCACCATATGCGCATTTTTTCTAGAATTGAAAAATCGGTTGTAGTGACTGTTTTCGTATGCGCTTTCGTTATAGCGATTAAGACCAGACATTCCCTTTCCCTACTGTTTTACGTATATCGTGTGACCGAGGTGATGGAACAAGTTGGCACAGCTCCCAACGCTCTCGGAATGTCCTAAAAACAGCACTCCATTTGGTACCAATGCGTCGTAAAATTTTTTAATCAAGGTCTCTTGCGTAGGCTTATCAAAATAAATCATCACATTACGGCAAGAGATCAAATGAAAAGGTTGTTCAAATTTCCAGTTGTCCAACAAGTTGATCTGTTGAAAATTTATGAACTGCTGAAAAAACTTCGCGACTTTGATTTGTCCAATATGGCTGCCTTTCCCTCTCATAAAACACGGTTTTAAGTATTCCTTGGGTATCGAGCTTAGTGACTCCTCAGAATACACGCCGGTTTTGGCAGTATTGAGTACATTGGTATCGAGATCACTGGCCACAATATCGAGCTCATCCATCCACTCAAAAGCGCCACCATGCTGCAAAGACGAAATGAAACTATACGGCTCTTGTCCAGTGGAACACCCTGCAGACCATATCCTTACCCCAGTTTGGTTATGACTTTGCCACTCTTTGAGTAAGACTTTTTCGAGAAATTCAAAATGATGAAACTCGCGAAAAAAATCGGTTTTATTAGTCGTCAAGGAATTGATAAAGTGCATGCGCTCTTCATCATCGCTTTCTATGACTTCCCGATAATCAATAAAACGTCGTAGGCCGAGCCGACGCATTTGTCGGCTGACACGGCCATACACCATGGCTTGCTTTCTATCGTTGAGAAATATTCCAACGTTTTTATGCATAAACCATTGGATAAACTTGAAGTCTTTGCTTGTGAGTTCAAACTCCTGCTCAGTCATTTTTTCCTCTGAAACTTGGGTTAAAACTCTTCCCATTCGTCTCCATCCTCGCTCGCATTGAAGCCGCTGTTACCACCCGATACTTTGGTGCCTCGCAGCTCGCGAACATTACTTTTAGCCGAGCTTACCGGGCGTTTGGCTGCAGGGCGACTCGGTTGGCGGCTTTCAAACGTCGCCACATTATCGTCAGTGCTAAAGAAGTTCATCAAGTTGATAAGCTCTTTACCTTCATCTCTGAGTGATTGACTAGCCGCAGATGTTTCTTCAACCAAGGACGCATTCTGCTGAGTCATTTCGTCCATGGCGGAAACGGCACGGTTAATCTCATCGATTCCGGTTGATTGTTCGATACTGCTTGATGCAATCTGCGCAATCAGCTCGCCCACTTTTTCCACTGCTTCTACTATCTCATTGAGCGTAGCCCCTGATTCGTCGACAAGGCGTGAGCCCTCGTCCACTTTTTCAACACTGTCGTTAATAAGGCCTTTAATTTCTTTGGCCGCCGCTGCGCTTCGTTGGGCTAGATTGCGAACCTCGCCGGCCACCACAGCAAAGCCGCGACCTTGTTCACCTGCACGCGCCGCCTCAACCGCAGCATTAAGTGCAAGCAAGTTGGTTTGGAAGGCAATTTCATCGATAACGCCAATAATGTCGGCGATTTTTTTACTCGCAGAGTTGATTTCTGACATCGCGGATACAGCTTGCCCAACAACTTCTCCCCCTTTGCTGGCTTTTTTAGTAGCGTCATCGGCAAGTGAAGTGGCTCCCTTCGCGTTGTCTGCATTTTGTCTGACGGTTGCAGTCATCTCTTCCATGCTGGCCGCGGTTTCTTCTAGGTTGGAAGCCTGAGCTTCAACACGCTGGCTCAAATCGTTGTTGCCGTCGGCTATCTCGGTTGAGGCCGTAGCCACTCGCGCCGAAGATTGGGTAATTTTGTCAACCATATTACGAAGGTTAAGGATTGAAGTATTAACCGCATTGGACAAGCGACCCAAGTCTCCTTGGCTCTCATCCATCGTTTCATTGAGGTTGCCGTCGGCGACTGAACTCATTACGTCAATACATTGCCCTAAAGGCCCAACTACGGCTTCAAGCAAGTTGTTGATGCCGTCACCCAGCTCTTTCATAAAGCCGCTATAGGCTTTGGTGTCTATTCGGTCACTCAAGTCACCACTGATCGCTTTTTGAATCAGTGTTTCTACTTGACGTTGACCGTCCCGCTGCTCAGTTATGTCTTCCCATTGCAACGCTGGGCCAATGAAAGTGCCATCAGAATCGCGCATCGCGATACAAGTTAAGTTGAATTCGAGACTGCCGACTTTGATATCCGAACTGAATGGCAGACGGTCTGGATTGGCGATAATGCTTTGCTGGTGGTTTGGATTTTGATGGAAGGTATCCATGCTGACACCAACCAACTTGTCTGCGCTGAATCCAGGCATAGCTTCTTGCAGCTCCCGCTCTCGCCCTTTCAGCAATCGATGTAACGATGGGTTTAAGTAGGTAATCACGCCATTTTTGTCAGCCATCATTAAGTTGGTAGTCATACCTTCAACCGCTGAAACCAAGCTGCCTACTTGAGTCTCTTGCTTGCGCAATTCGGTCACATCACTCCATTCCAAGGTATTGCCAATGTAATTCCCTTGCGCGTCGTGAATCGCGGCCACATTCAATTCGATGATGACATCTTGAATGGTAATGTCTGTCTTGTGAGGTAGGTTACTAGGGTCAGCCAAAAGTTGTCTTTGATGCGCTGGGTTGCGGTGGAATTCATCGATACAACGTCCCATTAACCACTCTTCACTCGCGGTAAAGCCAGGCCACACCGTTCTAAATGTGGTTTGATGTTTTTGGAACAACTCCAACGTTTGTTGGTTGGCGTAGGTGATATTAAAATCTCTATCTATCATCACCATCGCGGTTTGAGCTTGATCGACGGCGGCCTGCAAACGTGCCATGTCATTTTTGTCTTGTAACGTTTGGGTGACATCCTGCCATTCGAGCGTGTTACCGACGTATTGGCCCTGCTCATCAATAATAGCGCCAACATTCAGCTCGATTTTAACGCCCTTAATATCAATAGTTGTGACATAGGGCATATTGCCAGGGTTGGAGAGAAGCTGACGCTGATGCGCTGGATTGGCATGAAATCCGTCTATACAAAATCCCATCAAGTGGTCTTCATCGGCTCTAAAGTTAGGCCACACAGATTGGAATAGCACTTCATGTACTTTGAGCAACTCAATCGACTTACGGTTGACAAAGGTAATGTTGAAATCTCTGTCAATCATCATCAAAGCCGTCTGCGCGGCGTTTAATGCCGATAAAAGCTGAGCATGGGAAATGCCATGTTCGGGCTCAGGATCGGGATCGGGCTCGTATCCGGCCAACGGGTCTTCGTAAACCGGCGTTTGCGGTTGTACTTGTGCGGGTTGCTGCGGTTGGTTGTTTTGCTTCCAAAATGCCATGTGTCACCTCTGCTTATGCTTCTTCCATTGCGACCTTATGCAGCTCGTCAACATCAAAAAGCGCATCCAGGTTAATTAGTATTAGATGTCCGTTGTCTACCGAGGCTATGCCTCTGATAAATAGATAATCCACTGAGCTCACGACGTTTGGCGCCGCTTTGATTTCGTCATCTGACAAGTCGTAGACTTCAGAAACCCCATCAACAATGATGCCCAATGGTTTAAATTCTGAATCATTAAGAACAATCACCACGGTAGTGGCCGTGATTTCAGCCGGAGCCAATTGAAAACGTTGTCTAAGGTCGACTATGGGCACATACTCGCCACGAATTTCTAGCACCCCAATCAAGAATTCAGGCGAATTAGGGATCGCTCGAACCTCACTCCACCCTCTTACTTCCCGCACATCTAGAATAGGGACGCCATATTCTTCTTGTTCTAGAACGAAACTGAGAAACTCTTGAGACATATTCAAACCTTTTTCAGCACGTGTTCAATGTTGAGTAATTCGTTGGTATCAAACAGCGACATTACTTGTTCATCGACATTAATCATGCCTTGCAAATACGGGGTCACTTGAGATTCACCAATTGAAGGATAGAGTTCGTTGTTGCCCTGCCCTACAACGTCACTGACCGCATCGACAACCAGCCCCATCAGCCTTTCTTCTCCATCCGCATCACTGCGCAGCACAATCACAACGGTTGTGGGTAAGTATTCGCTGACTCCCAATGCAAAGCGAATACGTAAGTCAATGACAGGAACAATCATGCCTCTTAAGTTGATCACCCCTTTGACGTGTTGTGGCGAATGAGGAATTGGGGTGGGACGCTCCCAAACACGGATCTCTTCCACATCGTTAATTTCAACCCCATATAACTCATCAGCCAGTTGGAAACTCAAAAAGTCTGCACTCTCACTGGCATCTTCACGGTCACCCAAAGGTATCGCAGGGGGTGTATGTTTCACTTCAGAGGCAATTTCCGTTTGTTCCATACCATTCTCTCAATACTGAGGCCTGATTGTTATGGGTTACGCTGCTATGCCTTTGGCATCGGCAGAGCGTTTTTTGAATTGGGTAATTAAGCCCTGAATATCTAAAATTAGAGAGACGGAGCCATCGCCTAAAATCGTTGCACCTGAGATACCTGAGACCTTGGTGTAGTTTGATTCTAAGCTTTTGATTACGACTTGCTGCTGATCGAGCAATTCATCGAGCAACAAGCCAACCCGATTGCCAGCAGCTTCAACAAAACACAGTATCCGCCCCTGCAATTCACCACTGTCACCCATTTCGAGTTCTTCTTGCAGTCTAAGAATTGGAATGTTTTCTTCGCGAAGACGATAGAGTTCAACCCCGCCTGACGCGCGCTTGATACAACTCATATCAATTTGAATAGACTCGATAATGGTAAGAAGTGGAATGATGTAGACTTCGCCAGCGACTTTAACCAACTGGCCATCAAGTATTGCTAGGGTTAACGGCAGACTAATCGTAAAGCAGCTTCCCTTGCCAAGTTCGGACTCCAATTCAATATGGCCACCGAGCTCTTCGATGTTACGCTTAACCACATCCATACCCACACCGCGTCCAGAGATGTCTGAGACTTCAGCAGCGGTAGAAAAACCGGGAGCGAAAATCAACTCCATGACCTGCTTTTCACTCATTTCCTCGCGACGCGCGTCAGCGGGAAGAACGCCCTTCTCAATGGCTTTATTCCACAACTTATCGCAATTTAGACCCGCTCCATCATCTTTGATTTGGATAACGATCGAACCACCTTGGTGATAGGCGTTTAACTCTATGGTGCCCTCTTCGGGTTTGCCCGCCTCAACTCTGTCGGCAGGTTGCTCAATGCCATGGTCAATGCCATTGCGCACAAGGTGAACGAGCGGGTCGACAATTCGCTCTAACACGGTTTTGTCGAGTTCAGTATTTTCACCGTTGATGTTCAAATTAACTTTTTTCTCAAGTCGACCAGAAAGATCTCTGACTAGACGTGGAAAACGGCTAAATGCAAAACTCATCGGCAACATGCGAATATTCAGCACGTTCTCTTGTAAATCTTTACTGTTTTGAAGTAACTGGGACAACCCGGCTTTAAGCTTCTCTAGCTTATCGATAGAAAAGTCATTACCAATTTCGGTCAGCATGGATTGAGTAATGACCAGCTCGCCCACTAAGTTGATCAAGCTATCAACCTTGTCAATATCAACCCGAATGCTGCTGACACTGGACTCGGCTTTAACAGGTTTATTTGAGGATTTTTCTTTGCTTGGTACAGCTTTTGGGGAAGCTGCCTTTTCAGGAGCCGATGTTTCCGAATTGACCACAACCTCTGGTGCAGAAGCCTTAACTGGCTGATTGGCATCCGCTAAATCAGAGCTTAGTTCCTGCTGAGAGTTGTCGGGGCTCGTCGTATGTTCCACCTCAGAATCAGGCGATGCATTACCGGATTCGGTTTGCTCTGAGATTGTATCTTCTTGAGACGTTTGACTATCTTCTGCGTGATGCTGGCCACCAATTTGCTCAATTTCTAGGTCACATTCATCTTCAACCCATTCAAACACTTCTTGAACATCTTCGAGCGGCACTTGACCATCTAGGTTGATGGTCCAACGCAGGTAACACAGTTCTGGTTCAATTTCAGGTAGTTCAGGAAGGGAATCTGTCCCGACAAAAATCGAGCAATTGTCATCAAGTTCTTTAATTCCGCGCAGAATCCTCAGCGGGTCGTTACCACTAAAAAACATTTCCTTATGTGGTACGAACGTAACTTTCCAAAAACCAGGAACGGAGGGATTCGATATGGATTGTGCTTCGACGCTGACACCACACTCGGTACTATCAGGTTGCATCACTTCGTCGGTTGGCGCATCAAGCAGATTTGCTAACTCGGCACTGACTGCCGATTTCAGCTCTTCATCGACGTCAGCATCTGATTCATGACCCGCGAGCATCCCGGAGATACAGTCGCAACTCTTAAGTAAGATATCGATGGTTTGAACGGTAAGTTGCTTTTCGTGATTTCGGACTAAGTCCAAATACGCCTCGACTGCATGGGTAAATTCCATGATGTCGATGAGATTGAACGTTCCCGCTCCCCCTTTTATTGAGTGGGCAGCACGAAATATAGTGTTAATGGACTCATCGTCTACCGTGTCGACGTCCAAGTTCAACAGTATATCTTCTAGAACTTCGAGATTTTCACGACATTCCTCGTAAAACATCTTACGAAGTTGGTCCATATCTAAAGCCATATGGGTATCCTTGCCAACGTCACAACGAGTATTCTGAAATACCGGAAAGAGTCAGGTCGAGCGTCTTTCTATACTGTGACTTTTTTCAGTGTTTTTAGTAGCGTGTCCGGATTAAATGGTTTCACCAGCCACCCTGTTGCTCCAACCGATTTTCCCTGCATCTTCTTCTCCGTGCTGGTTTCAGTTGTTAGCATCAAAATAGGAATAAACTTGTATTGGGCTTGCCCTCGCAGCTCTTTGACCAAGTCAAAACCGCCCATGTTTGGCATGTTCACATCAGAGATAACCACATCAAACTTTTCTCTTGTAGCCTTCGTCAGTGCATCTCTGCCGTCGTTGGCGGTTTCTACTTCATAGCCCGCATCTTTGAGTGTGTGGCTGACCATCTGTCGAATTGAGATAGAATCATCCACAGCCAAAATTTTCGTCATATTAAGCCTCTCTAACGAGATCCGATAACTCAAATAGGTCTGCCAGACCCAATATTGTAATGCCATCAATTAACGCTCTTGATGGTTGTTCAAGCACGATGTCTTTTTGATTGTTTTTGGCCGTTAGAAAAAGTGACGCCAACAATTGTATTCCTGCAGCGTCAGCACGATTCACCTGCTGTCCGTTGACAGATATCAATGGTTGTTCGCCATTCAAGGCTGCTTTGTATTGGTCACCTGAGTCCATTACCGTAGTAATGTCCAACGATTCCGCAAGAACTAAACTCATCCCGTTTATTGCCTCAAAGTCGTTGCTAAACAAAAACATCCAACGTGCTTAAAATGAGTTTAGGAAGGAATTAGCGAATCGCAAACTTGGCTAAGCTATGGTTTTTGAAAAGATTTGCATCTGGAATTGTTGAAGAGACAAAATACCCATTGATTATTAGTGGGTTACCTCGTTTTTTTGTCCGCAGGACATTTTTTTTCACAGTGAGAAAAAGTAGAGACGCGTTTTGAACTGATAGCGGATAGTCGATGTAGGGAGATTTGTCAATTTACAGTGTAAACTGACTCTACCTAACGTATTGGCTAAGTAATTTACACTGTAAATATTGGTGTTACTGCACCCACCATTCCGCTATGTCTTTCCGCATTTGATTTTGAGCATATTTTTTACCCGTTAGTGCGAATTCGTTTACGCAAGAAGGCCAACTTTTGTTTTGTACGATTTTTCGCAACATCAGATCACTGGCTTGCCCAACTGAGTAGCCTGACATCAATCGTTGATAAACAAACCAAATCACACTTTCTAACTGAGTACCACCCTGGAGGTAATTCAAAAGATTGGTTTTCTCTAATTGAAATACATCATCAATATCTTCTGATTGGCTAGGCTCGGGATTACATGAGATTTCATCGGAAGCATTAATTACTTCGAGTAAGTTACGCACTATGCAAGTTTCAAGTTGCCCATAATGTGTAGGCAGCAAATAATGCAGACGTTGATTGAACATTCGCCTAGCCGCTTTTACCCAAGATTCACTATCCGATACGCACAGCGCCGAATAACAGCCTGTAGACTTGTCTATCGTTGTAGCTAAATGGACCGGGGAAAAGGAATTTTGTTTCCAAAAGCGTAGAAGGTTGTCACTCAATCCAAAACTGGTGGTTACGAAATCGACCTCACCCCTTTGTTTTGATTCAAGCAATAATTGCACGAGTGCGCTGCCAATACCTCTTTGCTGCACATCGGGATGCACAGCTATTCGCATAATTCTAAGGCTTTTAGATTTCGCAGCCTCAGTTATCGCTAGCTGGCTAACCAGTGTCGTTACAGCCAGTTGCCCTTTTGGTCTTCTGGCTCCACTGCGAACTTGTTGCAGCAGTTCCTCGCTCCATTGACCTTCCTCGACAGCAAGTAAACAACCTAAAATATGGTCTTTTGACTTCGCCAACCACAAACGAGTCTCGGTATCTTTCAATAAATGAATGAGGTCATTAGGGCTAGTTTGATAATGTGCATTGACCAGTAATGCAAACACCTCTCTCAGCGTCGCTACGTCTTTTACCAGCTCGCGTTTGTTACACTCAACGAGTTCGACTCCTTCAGTAAGATTGGCATCAAGCGGTGCAATCTCTGCATCTAACAAAAAGGTGTGATTGAGCCAAGCCTCAAGATAGTCGCCCTGCCCCCAACGAATAGGGTTAGTCAGACTGAGAAATTTAGCATTGGGAAAATGTTGTTTAAGCCAAGGCTGAAACTTAAGCGAGAAGCCGCGACCACAACCCTCGTATCCAAACACGGTCGTCGCAAGTGCTACTCGTGAATATTTCCCCAAAAGGCGCTTCAACATGGGAACTGGAATAGAGGAAGCTTCATCAATGATCAGTAAGTCACATTGATGGTCGTTTGACAGAAGCTCGTCGGGCGCTTGGTACCGAATATCACCCTTCGCTTGTAAGTGACGACTTTCCGCAAGATCCAACACGTTTGCCGCGTGCTCAAAGAGTGTGGTTACGCTATCAAATCTTGACGAGGTTACAATTATGCGTTTTTCGGCTTCACACACAATATTTGCAGCGGCTATACCTAGTGCGGTTGATTTTCCTCTACCTCTGTCTGCGGTCAGTAGTAGCGGGCGTTTTCGATGGCCTGACAAAACCTTTGTGACCTGTTCAATTGCTGTCTGTTGTTCTGCATAATTGCTGTCAAATTCAGCAACACTAGGTTCGGGAGCGTTAGATAAACCGGTTTTTGCAAACTCGGGAACCGAGGAAAAAGTCGCTTTAAGCCAATCTTGTATTGGGCTGCCTTGGTAATAAATGAATTCTTCGTCTTCAACCAAAAAAAAGACAAAACCACCCGCCACTAAGGTACCGAGTGCTGCGCAGATACTATTTGCGTCGAAGTCATAACGTAGATCGATAAACAGCCTTGTGTATTCTTGCCCCAAAAGTTGTTTTCCAGCCTTTAGCGGCAGGCAAGTTAACTGTTTGGAAAAAGCAAAATCATCGGGAACATCACTAAGCAAAACAGATACAGGAATATCCTTGCCGTTAGGGACTGTATTATCGAGTAACCCACATACGACTTGC
This sequence comes from Vibrio sp. ABH4_348, assembly GCF_056159765.1. Classification (NCBI taxonomy): domain Bacteria; kingdom Pseudomonadati; phylum Pseudomonadota; class Gammaproteobacteria; order Vibrionales; family Vibrionaceae; genus Vibrio; species Vibrio sp. ABH4_348. The sequence goes on from NZ_JBSWVW010000002.1 coordinate 548,450, forward strand.
TCAATAAACTCCACGTCACCCTTAAGCTTACAAGCCATACGTTGTTGTTTTATTTGAACGCTTTGCGTCAATTTATCTATGCTTGTGTCACGCATTGGTCTTCGCTAACTGGGTTGGATGCCTGATTATACCAGTCAAAACGTCTAATCAAAGACTCACCATCGAAGTATGTTGTCGAAGTAAGAATGAGCAAATTAATTGAGGTTTAACCTCACTAGAGCGGAAGCTTTGGTAATTAGTCACCACACGATGGATACAAAAAAAGCCACTATTGTGGCTTTTTACGAGTTTTTCGATCACCTAGCTTTAATTAGTTAAGCAAGCTTCTGTTTAACGAATTCTAGGATTTCCGCTAACGACTCATCATCGACTTTCTTTATATTTAGTGCGAGGCCTTGGCCCTTGCGAACATAACTGACCTGACCTTTAACTAACTCGGAGCGCTTGGATGGAGCGTCTGTCGAAGGCTTCAGCTCTTCTATCCAACTCTCGATTGTCTCAGTGACTTCTTTAGTCACCCTAGCGATTCCTTGAGGTTGAGATTGTCCCCAAAGTGCAGCCGCCTCAGATTCGCATCGCGCCAATAGAGCGGCTTGCTGTTTCTCCGATAGCGAGAAATACTGCTTGTGGAGCTTAACAATGGTTGGTCTGCCCAAGTCAGCAACATTAGGGTAAGCCTGCAATAAGGTAAGCGGTAACGCAGCGGCCTTAAGTGCACCACTAACCAAAGCCTCGCTACATTGGAAAATTTTGGCGAGCGCTTTCTGGTCTTCAGCCTCACCACTTGCCAACTGGCCCTGCATTTCCTTACCTTTTTCATACAATGATAAGGGCTTATGAGCATTGGCAACATCAGAAAGAAACTTGGCGTGCTTGCCAGTAATATTCTCCGCTACATATACTAGAAAGGGCTTGTTCGCGATAATACAAGACATGCGACGGCGGCTACCATCGAGCACTTCAATTTTGCCATCGTCCGTTTTTCGTCCGACAGCTGGGTACTGTTGACCGCGCTCACGCAAAGTTGCCAACACATCAGACAGCGCATGTTCATTCAAAAACGCTTGTTCACGAGCATTCTCAGAAAATACGGTAGTTTTATCGGCAACGTCGGCAGCATCAATAGTGATAAGTTCAAACACTACGGTTTGCTCGCCTGCTACTGATAACTCGATAGTCTGCGCTTGTTCACGCGCAGCTTGTTGTGCTTCTTTCGGCGTCGAAGCGTGACGTTTGTTGGCTTTACCAAAAAGTTTGGCATTCAAATCGGAAGTTTTAATCGCCATCAATAATTACCCCTGATTTAGTGTTGACCAATGACTGTGAAGGACCCGCTCTAGCTCCAGAGCACTTTTGTGAACGGCATCTTGCGCCGTCGATAGAGTCTTTTTACCGCCTTCAAAATCGCCAGAAGTCAGGTCAAATACGGTGCTATAGGTATCAGCACATGTTTCAAACGCTCGGCTTCTTGGGATGGTGGCCATCATAACTTGATCGCCCAGCAAGTAATTCATTTCTGTCAGAACGGAGACTTGTTTTTTGTTGTCGTCTTCAAACATGGTTGGCATCAATCGAACAAACTCAAGCCCATTCCAGTCATCCGGGAACATTTCGTACACGGTAGGTAAATGCTGGAAGAAGTTTACGGTTGAGGCCCAGTCAAGGCGCTTTGCAGCACAAGGAATTAATAAAGCATTGGATGCATACATAGCATTCCAAACAAGGGGATCGACATGAGGACCAGTGTCAATCATGATGATATCGAAGTCGTCAGCAATTTTGTCGATCAGCTTTTCTTTTAGTAACTTTACGATATCAAGTGATTGATTCTGTGATAAGTTTTGCCACGCTTCCGCATTAAACATGGCATCTTCAGGAAACGCCGATACGGTTTTCAGGTTTGGATACTGGGTTGGTAACAACACATTTTGCTGTAAAAACTCTCTGTCGACCTCTGTCCCTTCAGGCAAATTGTCTAACATGACGTCAACAGCTGAGTAAATATTGGTATTTTCGCTAACACTGATTTGCGGATTCAGGAACAAGCGCAGCGAACCCTGTGGGTCCAAGTCGATTAGACAGATCCGGTAGCGCTTATCTAAATCCAAAGCCATACATGCCGCGAGATGAACCGCTGTCATGGATTTGCCTGTTCCACCCTTTTGGTTTTGCACATTAATAATCCAAGGCTTGTTTTCTTGGCTTTTCTTACGCTGTGCAAATGTAGGGACATTAGCGGCGTCCATCAGCATGTGGGCTTCTGCTAACGAAATGGAATAGTGGTTTGCGTTATTTTTTGTGAATTGATGGCCTTGCTCTTCCAGTTTTGAAATTGCATCGTCCAATTTGCGTCGAGTTAAGCCAGAACGAGTTTCCATCAATGCCTTCGACATTGGCGGGAAGTGCTCATCTCTCCGTTCTTCTAATACTATTTCAATTCGGTCAGCTTGTACTTGAGCTGTTTGCTCTGCTAAGTGCACCAGGTTATCGATAGTTTGCTGTCTGTTCATAGCCAAAATCCGTTGATTTAACTAAAACAAAATTGTACAGCTTTTTACACTAGATACAATAAAAAGGTGTATTGCAAAATTATGATTAAAATCACACTAAAAGATAAAATCCATACTTATTGTTAAATCCATCAATTTGTTGGTACAGAAGTAGTAAAAATCGCTCAGTAAAGACGCTTAACTATCTACTAAAAGTCACCTACTTTTCACCAATTACAGTGTCACGTATTTACAATGTAAATAGCCATCTCATTTTAGTTCGTCAACATGGCTAAAAAGGGTGTGATGTTTTATTAGCAAATAAGTTACGAAACAACCTGACGAGTTAAATTGGTGACGATGTGTGCAAATGAAAAAATTGGTACTACCCGTTTTGGAGTCGCTTAGTGCTCCTAATACACTTGCAATTCAACACCTCTCTACAGATCCAAATTGAGGAAATCGAAGCAAGGACCAAAAATAATCATCTAAATTTCATAAAGTTAGTTCAAAAGACGTAGCGATTTATTCTGGCCAGATTTTCTTCCCAAGTGGTAATAGCGTCATAAACTTCTAATGTCGATTTCAACTAGCCCTGCTACTCAGTTATCAATACTCGATGCGCAGCGTTTACCTCTTCGAATGGCTTCTTCAAATAGGTGCGTTACCTGAATGCAAGGTAACTTAGGCTGACTATTGCACCTTGAAATGACTTTGCTACCAATACGGAACGATTATTAACGGCCACTAAATTACGGAACTTGTCAGTCCTAACGACTAAATAGCTGTAGACCGTATTATCAGACGAATAGCACTGACAACAGGAAACATGATCAAGATTCCTCATGATCATGCTTTCAGGAGACTCACGTGTAAATAGAAACGATGATCAAGGAATATAAGCATGCTAATCCAACAAGTTACCCTGTAGTTAGATGATCTTTTACAACGGAAGAATGATCAAGTGGCAATACTTTCGGAAGCATGTGTTTTTGTAGGCAAAATACGGCAGATGTCTTTTAGACCGGGCTTTGTCGAGATTTGTTATACTTCGTTTTGCTAATTCAACGACACACAATAGAGAAGAGTAGAGTTATTGGTTACTTTGATCATGCTTTCGTAAATACAACATTCACAGCTAAAGTGGATGTTCACCATTGATAAATACGATTTTTATCTTGATGCACTGAATTACGTTCAAAAAATAAACTAATCTATCTAATCGATATCGAACATTCACTTTCTTGATCATGCTTTCGAACAAGATCTGTCAGTGTTCTCAGTTAAAGGAACTAAAAAACGAGTATTTATTTAGTCAGAGATGTGGATAAGATGTGAAGTGCTGATGATCATAGTTTCGAATCATACTGATCATGCTTTCATAAACGTCTTGATCATACTTTCTTTGCTGTAATGATCATGCTTTCAATGTTTATATGATCATTGTTTCGAGGTTTGTATGATCATGCTTTCGAAAGCTATTTATTTTTACCCTTTAATTACATAAACTTACAATCAAAACGCATCTCAGATCATTAGATCATTTAATCAATATAATCAGAAATAAACATAAAGATCAGATAAATAAAAAATCATTTTTTTTCTTTATTTATGATCTTTTTTTCTTTACCATTCCGGAAACATACTAATATTACGGCCTTTGAGATATGGATCACACAAGCCCAACGGAAAAAATACTGATCAAGGCTCCGAGAAGTCACAAAGACGGTCATTTATTTGAAGTGACAGAATCAGCGATTAGTTGGGTAGAACAATATCAACATTTCAAAGGGGTCACAAAAAGCATCGTTGAGCTTCTTAACTTGATTGCCCTGAGAGGTTTATCGAGTAAAGACGGGTTAGTGTCCACGACAGAATTGATCGATGCGACAGACGGAAAGCTTACTCGAGCAGCCATTCAACAGAGGCTAAGAGCAGCAGTCACAGTTGGTTTGTTTTCTCAAACGGGTGTTCGATTCGAAGAAGGGTTAGCGGGCAAAACGATGCTCCACCGTTTTATTAACCCAAACCAACTCATCTCTGCGCTCGGCGCAACCAGCTTGGTAACTGAAACGGTTAAACACAATGAGCGTCAAAAACGTTCAAAGGCACTGGCTCAGAATCGAGTTAATAAACGCTTACTCAACGAACATGGCCTCAATACGCCACCAGCGATGAAGGACGAAGCTGATCAATTTGTGGTGTCTCCAACAAACTGGGCCGGGATCATTGATCAAGCGTTAGCGCCACCACGCACTCGCAAGAACTATCAAAAGAGCATGGTAACGATTTCCGGTACACGCGCCGTAATAGAAACCCGCTCTTCAAAAAACATCATGACCGTTGATGATCTGATGACCTTGTTTGCCCTGTTTACATTGACAGTTCAGTACCACGAGCATCACCAGGCTCAATACCAACTCGACGCCGCTCAAGCTCCAAATAAGACTCCATTGTATATCACGGATATCTTGCAACTTCGTGGCAAAAAGGACAGTGGGCCGGCACGAGACTCGATTCGAGACAGTATCGATCGAATTGAATTTACCGATTTTCAACTACACGAACTCACAGGTCGCTGGCTCAGTGAAAACATGCCAGAAGGATTCAAAAGTGATCGATTCCGGTTTATTGCAAGAACGGTTACTGCGTCAGAAGAAGCACCCGTGGAAGGGGCTTCAGGCGAGATTCGTATTAAACCTAACTTGTACATCTTAGTCTGGGAGCCATCGTTTTATGAAGAGCTTCTGACTCGCGATTACTTTTTCTTGTTTCCGCCTGAGATACTTAGACAGCATACGCTTGTGTTTCAGCTGTATTCGTACTTCCGCAGTAGGATGGCTCGTCGGCACAGCGATTCAATGTTGCTAAGTGAGCTTAATCAAAAGCTTGCACGGAACATTGAATGGCGCCGATTCTCCATGGATTTGATCCGAGAGCTGAAAAAATTATCAAAAGGCAAAGTGTCGGATGACGTTTTTGCAGTCAATCTATGGGGCTATCACTTAACGATCGAAACCATCGATGATCAAGGTAAGATCAAAGACTATCAGGTCGATATCAAATGCGATGCTGAAGAAGTCTTGCGCTACTCTCGAGCTCGTACCACCAATGCGGGTAAACGCAACATGGCACCTACCTTGCCCAATCCATTGAGAAATGAAATGGTGAGTCGCCAAGAGCTGGAAGAGTTGTCACAGATTATTGATGGTGAATTTGAGCCCATCCAACGCAAACCCGCGAATACCGGTGGTCGTTTGGGCCGTCGCGTTAAACTCAAAAAACACCTGGTAGAGATCAATGCGGATGAAATTACCATTACTCTATCAAAGTATACCTCTTCAGAAGCTTTAGAACGCGGTATAACGGCGCTTTCCGCCATGACTGGACATACCCCATCATCAATCAAAGAAGAGTGCTCAGAATTGATTGAGAAGCTTGATTATTTACGTGTCAATGGGGAAGCTATTCCCTATGAGACTTTGAGTAAAGTGATTGAGCTATACAATCAACAGAGTGAAAACAAGCATCTGTCGATTGAGCGTCTTATCTCGGGCTTGGCCGTGCGACGAAAAGTTTGTAAAAACGTCTACGAAGGGCATTTAGATGAATCGGTGTTTAGAGTCTTAGACGAAATGGCGGTATAAAAAAATGGAGACGATTTCGTCTCCATTTTTGTATTTTTTCTTGATCATGCTTTCGATACCAGCATGGAAAATCGCTCAACATCTAGTGAAACTGATGATTTCCTTGATCATGCTTTCGATCCAAAGTGGCCATTAACCTGACATGAGACTCAATTACTTGATGGCTCTCGGTTTGCCATTTGGATTGATCTTGCTGATTGCAAAACTCCAAAATTAACACAGTAATGTGTTGCAAACGGGCCCGGCCCCAATCTACAAGTTCCTGAGCACTCAATGGATTTTGAATCGCTTGTTCGAGTCTTGTATAGGCTAATTGTAGGAACTGATAAGCTTTTTCAGGGTTTGAAAACTTGGCTCCCTGATACACTCTCAAGCACCCATCGAGCCAACAGGCAATGGCTTTGCTTTGCTCTGTGGTGACTTGTGGGCCCCAAACTTCCTCTGGCGCAGTCACAATGAGACCTTCTAAGATCTCATCATGATCATGCTTTCGGGTTTGGTACCATTCACTGATAGCATTAATCCAAGACTCTAACGGCATTTTAGGCAGCATCCTTCTCTTGGTAGACCTTAACAAAGTGGTTTTCACCGACTTGATTAAACTCAGTTTGATACTCGATGCTACGAGCGCGAATCTCATCAGCATCCAATGAGAAGTTTGGTTCAGAATGAACCAAGTTACCAAATGGCAGATCCGGATCTGGTACTGCAGAAATCAACAGCTTAGTGTAAGGATGCTGTGGATTAGACAGAATTGACTGAGTGTCACCCCACTCAACGATCTGTCCTTTGTACATCACCGCGGTTTCCTCAGCGATGTAGTGTGCGGTTGCCAAATCGTGTGTGATGTACAAGAAGCCAATGCCCAACTCTTCTTTCATGCGTTGCATCAGGTTAAGCACACCAAGACGAATCGACACGTCCAACATAGACGTTGGTTCATCGGCCAGGATCATTTCTGAACCTACCGCTAGAGCACGTGCAAGGTTTACACGTTGACGTTGACCGCCACTCAATTCATGAGGGAACTTATCAATGGTGTCCGGTACAAGCTCAACCAGGTCAAGAAGCTCTGATAAACGCTTATCCAATTCTTCTTTACTGCTAACTTGGTTATGGATTTTTAACGGACGGGTTAGATGATGACGTATCGTTTGAGTGGGATTCAAAGAGCCGAACGGGTCTTGAAACACCATTTGTACTTTACTGCGGTAATCCAGCACTTCTTTGCGAGATTGCAGCTCATCAATATTACGACCGTTATACAAGATTTCGCCAGAGGTTGATGGGTAGACCTTAGTAATCAGACGAGCAACGGTACTTTTACCACAACCCGATTCACCAACCAGTGCCAGAGTGCGACCTTTATGAAGGTTGAAAGTTACACCTTGCAACGCTTTGAATCGTTCTGTTGAGGCAAATCCACCACCAATAGTGAACTCTTTTACAACGTTTTTAACTTGGATTAGTGGTTGGTCACTCATGCTGTTACCTCTTCTTGTGCAGATTCTTGCTCTTTATGTTTACCCTCGTGGATGTTCGGGAACGAAGCCCAAAGCTTTTGCGTGTAAGGGTGTTGAGGATTGTTTCGAATCTCTTTGGATTCATTAACCTCAACGATTTCGCCGTGGCGCATGATGGCAATTCGATCGCACAACTGGCTCATTAGCGCCAAATCATGAGTGATGAACAGAACCGAGAAACCAAACTCTTCACGCAATCCGTATATTTGCTGCAAGATTTCACGTTGTACAACCACATCAAGTGCCGTTGTAGGCTCATCCATGATGATCATTTTTGGGTTGAGTGATAGGGCAATCGCGATCACCAAACGCTGACGCATACCACCAGAGAATTGGTGCGGGTATTCGCTGAGTCTTTCTCTTGGAATGTTCACAAGATCGAGCAGTTTTTCAGCGCGCTCTTTCGCTTGCTCACGCGTAAAACCTTGGTGGTGGCGCAATACATCAGCAAATTGCTCTTCGATTGGCAGAACAGGGTTTAGAGAGTTCATTGCGCTCTGGAAAACCATTGCGATTTCACTCCAGCGAATCGCGTTCAACTGCTCGTCTGGCAGGCTTAGTAGGTCTTTACCATCAAAATGAATCTCACCGCCGGAGATAAACGCAGGCGGCTTGTGCAGACGATTGATAGCAAACGCGATAGTACTTTTACCACAACCCGATTCACCAGCAAGGCCAAAGATTTCGCCACGGCCGATATCAAAGCTAACGGATTTCACCGCATTAAAATCACCATTATCGGTAATGTAATCGACACACAAGTTCCGAATAGAAATTACCGGGTCGTCGTGGAACGACTTTTCTAACAAGTTATTACTCATAACGATTCTCACTTACAAAAGATAATCGATATCATTAAGGTTATTGTTATCAATGAAAAGTTAACCGAACTGAAAAGTTGAACTAAGTCTAAAAATGATGAGTGACAAATGAAAAGAGGCGAAGTAGGGCAGAAATCTTGGGCAAAAATAGCAGCTCAGAAGTCGCAGGAAGTGTGATTACACATTCACAATTGAAGGTGACAATTTGCCCACATTTTTTAAAAGGGCAATCCCCTAAATGTACTCCGCCAATAACGTGCTTGCAAAGCGATTTTCGATAGGATTTTGTAACAGGGTTTAGAACTTTTACCGCTATCACAGTCTGTAAACAAATCACTTAACAAGCCTATTCGCTCCTTGGTAAAGATGTCCTGTCCCTGACATGGTTTTTTCGGAGGGTAATATGTCCATAAATTCAATTGACCATGACCAAATGACAGAGATGGCAGACAAATGGGAATTAGAAGATGATGTGCGTTCAGCGAAAAAAGTTGGCGCGGCAAAATCGGCTGAAGCCCGCAGAAGGATAGAAATGCTCAAGGAAATTCGTGACAGTGGTCTATCGCTTGAAGAAGCGCGTGAACTTGGCCTCATTCACTAATAGAGTACATCCATTTCTTCACACCAATCGGTGAACTTGCAAAGGCGCGAAATGCGCCTTTTTGTATTTAGAACCCCCATCCTCAAGCCAACATTTGTGACCCGGTGTTATCGCAGTCCTGTGATTTCTTGGGTATAGTGTCTGCCTTTAAATTTTTTAGTTAGGTTTATCATGAGCCAGAACTTATCATTGTTGCCGGATCACGAGAAAAATCTGATAGAAATTGAAAAGCAAGCAGCCTTCATCGTTTGGAAAATTAAAGAAGCGAAAGCTGGACCCGAAGCGATTGACTCCCAGTTGGCAACATTATCTGTCCAGACTGAACAGGAGCATTTTTTGAGCTGCATTGCTAAATACAAAACACAAATGGGTGTGGTTTAGACTCGACACCGTTTAGCTCAATTGAAAATAGGGCGGTATTTGTTAAAATCGCCGACGTTTAAAAAGACAAGAGAGTGCCCAGATGGGAAGAAGTTTTGAAGTGCGCAAAGCCTCTATGGCTAAGACCCAAGGCGCAAAAATTAAGGTTTACTCTAAGTACGGTAAAGAAATTTACATGTGTGCTAAAAATGGAGGCGGAGATCCGGATGCGAACCTGTCTCTGCGCCACCTGATTGCGAAAGCAAAGAAAGATCAGGTTCCGGGCCACATCATCGATAAAGCTATCGATAAAGCGACAGGCGGCGGCGGTGAAGATTACCAGCCGGCTCGTTATGAAGGTTTTAGTCCGGGTGGTGCCAGCGTTATCGTTGACTGTCTGACTGATAACGGCAACCGTACTTTCCAAGATGTTCGCCAATGTTTTGTCAAAACGGGAGCGAAAATCGGTAGCCCGGGTACCGTTGCCCACATGTTTGATCACCAAGCTGTGTTCCAGTTTAAAGGTGAAGATGAAGAGCAGATTCTAGAAGATTTGATGATGGCTGACGTTGATGTTACTGACATCGAATTAGAAGACGGTGTGATCACGGTTTTTGCTCCTCATACAGAGTTCTTCAAGGCCAAAACGGCGTTATCTGAAGCCTACCCAGACCTTACTCTGGACGTAGAAGAAATCACATTTGTGCCGCAAACGCATACTGAAGTGTCTGGTGAAGACGCTGAGCGTTTCCAAAAGTTCCTGGACATGCTTGATGATTGTGATGACGTTCAACAGGTTTACCATAACGCAACAGTAGTGGAATAACAGGTTGAGTAACTGACTCAGTAATGCCTGACTATCACAAAGTAAAAACGGAGCAAACAAGCTCCGTTTTTTTACACTGTAAATCCGTATTTTAGCTAAGTTCTAAACCACAAATCGGTCAACCGTTTTAAAGAGCTCCGTGGCGCGTTCATTCAAGTCTTGGCTACCTTGACGATTGAGAGAAGCTAATCCTGCCGATTCGGTACTCTGCTCCGAAATCACATTGATACGCTCTGAAATGTCTTGCCCTACATGGCTCTGTTGACTGGTTGCAGTAGCAATAAGCGCGTTCATGTCCATGATATTTCCAATCGATGCCTGAATACGCTCCAAAGCCGCTGCGGCTTCCATTGCGTGCTCTACCGTTTCTGAGCTGCGCGTTTGGCTAGAATTCATCGCGTGGACAGCATCGTCTGAAGCGGTTTTTAGTTTGGTAATCATTGCAGAAATTTCACCTGTGCTGTCTTGGGTTCGACTGGCCAGATTTCTAACCTCGTCGGCGACCACAGCAAATCCTCTACCTTGCTCACCGGCTCGAGCTGCTTCGATGGCCGCATTGAGTGCCAATAGGTTGGTTTGCTCGGCAATGTCTGAAATGACTGAAAGTGAGCTCGAGATGTTTTGCACATCGTGCTCCAAACGAGTGATAACTTGGCTGGCACCATCCACCTCACTAGCCAGTTGTTTCACGGAATCGGCGGCATTATGAACTATCTGATACACACTCGAGGACTCGGTTTCTGCTTCTTTAGCTGAGCTGGCAGCTTGATCGGCGTTGTGGCTAATTTCCGTAGCACTGGTGGTCATTTCAGTCATCGCCGCGGCGACTTGCTCAGTTTCTTCGCGTTGCTTACCAGAAATTGAATCTACCGAGGCGGCTCGCTGCGACATTTGCTGAGTTTCATCTAATACGTTTTCACCGAGAGTTCGAACGTTGCGTATGATGTCTTGCAAGCTGGCGACAAAGCTATTGAAGTGATGACTTAAGCTAGCAAATTCTGGCGCGTTAAAAGACTCCATTCGCGCGGTGAGATCAGCTTCACCACTGGCAAATTCTTGCATCGATTTGTCCAAGCTTTGAATCGGTTTCATGATGGAACGATTGACGTAAATGGCAAAGATTGATGCTACGACCGCTAACACCAAACAAAACGCAATAATGACGAACAGAGATTGGTTGAGAACCTGATTTGAGTTGGCTTTCATCTGTTGCACGATGGCATCGATGTCATCGGTGTAAAAACCGGTACCCAATATCAGATCCCATTGAGGTATGTAGATGCTGTAACTGAGCTTAGGTAGTGGCTCTGTCTCCCCGAGTTTAGGGAAGTAATAGGTGGTAAACTCGCCCGTTCTACTGTTGCTGATCAAATCCCGAATCAGGTAGTTTCCCTTTTGATCTTGCAAATCAAAGTAGTTTTGCCCGATTCCGTTGTCCGATTTCCCTACCGTTAGGCGAGTCCCTTTCATGTCGTAGGCAAAGACGTAGCCATCAGCGCCGTATGACAGTGCTCGTAGTGTCGGGATGGCATCTTCAAAGCTGCCACCTTGCGTCAGAATAGGCTCTAGAGCAGATTGAGTTAAGTCCATGTAAGACTTTAGCTCCTGCTTCTTCATCTCCATCATATTGCTTCTGGCGGAGTCGACTTGGGAATTTGATAAAGCGTTTACTTCCATATACGTCACTAGAAACACACCTAAAGTGACGGCAACCAAAGGGCCTAAAGCAAGTAGGGTTAAGCGACTTTTAATTGATAACGTCATAGCAAGCACTCTCAAATTGGTAGATTTGACACATCAAGATGTGGTTGAAGACAAAATACCCGTGGCATGTTTATCTGATAGATAGAATATAGCCGAGGATTGCAATTTCCGCGTTGTAGGCTGTCATGCTCTATTTACATGGTATTTATCTTTCTGTGCCAAAATCTGGATTTTATAGTTCTAAATAACTAGGGCGTGTTGACCTTTCGAGCTGATTTTTGCAGCAGTTTGTGGGTTCTTTATACAAGGCAGAGGCTTTGATGTGTAGTTATTCTACTCGATAAGCCGATAACGCCGTAGAAAGGAGCCACAAACACTGCCCGTAGGGTTCGGCTAAAAGCGTTTTACTCTTTGTTGAGAGGTGTTTTGCTTAGAATGACTAGGCTACAAACCTCTCGCCGCGATTAAAACGCTTTTATCTCGAACAAAATTTAACCTCGAAAGGTCAACACGCCCTAGGGTTATTAGCTCAACTTATCGAAGTTGAGCAGAACATAATGTGAACTAGAACGCTTATTTGGCTTAATGTAACAAAACGTGTCTAACCTGGCGGGGTATGGTGGGAGAGGAACACGTTAAAGTCCGATTAACAACGTGTATTAACTATTTTTTGATACCACAAGTTCCGCTTTCGCAACGAGATTGACCGGTGAGCAACGCCGATATCTTGTAACGATTATTGGCAAACTTGATGTAAAACCAATCAGCTATGATTTTGATACCGGGCCAGCGAAGCGGCGCATACAGCCAGCCTTTTCCAACGTGTTTCCATGCTAGATAAGTCACGTCCAATCCGAGGTGTAAGGTGCCTTGGCTATCAATACCGTGCAACACCCTTGATGCCTCTACTGGGTCGACATCCGGATAGTTCAAAAAGTCGTTGCTGTAGATATCGACCAAGTTCAGTCGGTGTTCCACATCTCGTTTCGACAATTGGCGCATTTCTTTTACGCACAGGGGACACGTCCCGTCATAAAAAACGGTCAACGCAGGCATTGAAGTTTGGACGCTGTTTGCGGTCATTGTGAGCTCTAGTTGGTATGTGTTTGCTTGTCATACGAAATCACCATAGACAAGTTCATTTCAACTGCAGATTCAAGGTGACTATTGATGAAGCACTGGATTGTTTCAACACGGAATGTGATTTCAATAGCATATTGAAAAAAGTTGCTCCTGCCCAGCCGTGATCGTCGGTTAAGGCAACTAGTTTTTATAAAGGCTTAATTACTTTCACCGAAACCTGAGCAATCAAAGAATTGCCAGTATGTAGAGAGTTCAAGAGGAAACATCATGAAACCGATCCATTGCTTGGAATTTGATAAAAACACTTTCAAGAAGAGCGTGCGCAAGCATTTGTCTGCGACTTATGCCACCACACCAGAAACCGCGACGTCTCGGCAATGGTACTTGGCCATGGGGCAAGCACTGGCAGAAATCACGACTTTAGATATGCTGCATACTGAACTCGACACTAGGATCCTCAATGCCAAGAGCGTGAACTATCTATCACTCGAGTTTTTGATAGGGCGATTGACCGGTAACAACCTAATTAATATGGACCTCTATCAAGAGGTGGAAGAATGTTTGTCCGAGCTGGGATTAAATCTGAGTGATCTGCTTGAGCACGAACGCGATCCTTCTCTCGGCAATGGGGGCTTAGGCCGACTAGCGGCCTGTTTTATGGATTCACTGGCGGCGCAGCAGTTTCCATCTGTAGGTTACGGCCTGCATTACGAATACGGTCTGTTCCAACAATCTTTTAAAGACGGTCATCAAATGGAAGCGCCCGATGCATGGTGTGGAGTAGAGGGCTATCCATGGGAAGTGGCTCGACCTGAACTGGCACAAGAGATTGGGTTTTACGGTCATGTTGAAACCTATGAAGAGCAAGGTGTTGAAAAACGACGCTGGGTGCCCGGCATGCGAGTCAAAGCCATGCCTTGGGATATGCCTGTAGTCGGCTACCAAAGCAATACGGTGTATCCGCTGCGTTTGTGGGAATGTCAGGCCATCGCACCATTCTCGCTCGATAGCTTCAATAATGGCGACTATTTCGAAGCGCAACATGCTCTTATCGATGCCGGCAACATCACCAAAGTGCTCTATCCAAACGACAATCACGAAAAGGGCAAAACACTGCGCTTAATGCAACAGTACTTCCACAGTGCTGCGTCGGTGAGAGACATTCTTCGCCGTCATGAAATGGCGGGCCACACGCTTGCCTCCTTGCCTAAATATGAAACGATTCAACTGAACGACACCCATCCAGCCATTTCCATTCCTGAACTGATGAGGATCTTAATCGATGAGAAAGGGTTGGACTGGCAATCTGCTTGGCAGATAAGTTCGCAGACTTTCGCATACACAAACCACACCTTGCTCCCTGAAGCGCTAGAGAGCTGGGATGAAGCCTTGATTCAGCGTCTTCTTCCTCGTCATATGGAAATCATTTACGAGATTAACCACAGGTTCTTGCAAGTGGTACGCGACAAATGGCCGGGAGATGTCCACAAACAGCAAAAGCTATCGATTATCGAAGAAGGCTTTCACCGAGTGGTTCGAATGGCAAATCTCAGTGTGGTGGGTTCCTATGCGGTAAACGGTGTGGCAGCGCTGCACTCACAATTGGTGAAACGGGATCTATTTCCTGAGTTTGATGCGCTTTATCCAGATAAACTTAAAAACGTGACTAACGGTATTACCCCAAGACGTTGGTTGAAGCTGTGTAATCCCGGCCTATCTCAACTTATTTCTGAGACCATTGGTGATGACTGGGTCGCCGACTTAGATCAGCTTAAACAGCTTGAGGCGTTTGCTGAAGACACAACATTTCAAGAGAAATACTTAGCGGTGAAGCGCGCCAACAAACAGCGCTTTGCTGACTGGGTACAAAGCAATATGAACATCACACTGGATGTGGATGCCATTTTCGATGTTCAAATTAAACGCCTGCACGAATATAAGCGGCAACACTTGAACATGCTGCATATTCTCTCTCTGTATCATCGCTTATTAAAAGATCCCGACTTTGATATGGTGCCGCGCGTGTTCATTTTCGCAGCCAAGGCCGCGCCAGGTTACTACTTAGCGAAAGACATCATTTACGCACTGAACAAGATCGCCGAAAAAGTGAATCAAGATCCGCGAATTGGTAACAAGTTGAAAGTGGTGTTTGTGCCGGATTATCGCGTTTCGATAGCAGAGTTGATCATTCCCGCCGCAGATGTTTCAGAGCAGATTTCGACCGCAGGTAAAGAGGCTTCAGGCACCGGTAATATGAAGCTGGCGTTAAATGGGGCGTTAACTGTGGGCACTATGGATGGCGCTAATGTTGAAATTCGCGAAGAGGTTGGCGACGACAATATCTACATCTTTGGGCTGGATGTGGAAGGGGTAGAATCGTTGCGCAGCCAAGGCTATAACCCGTATGATTTTTATCACGCCGATTCACTGCTTAAAGCGTCGCTTGAACTCTTAGTTGGCGATGAGTTCACACCGGGTCAACCCGGCAGGCTTCGTTCCACTTATGACAGTGTTCTGGGTGGAGGAGATCCTTATTTAGTATTGGCTGACTTTGCTTCTTATGTTCAAGCGCAACAGGCTATTGATACAGACTATCGCGACAGGACTTTATGGGCGAAAAAAGCCATTCTGAATACCGCACTGGTTGGAAAATTCAGCTCAGACAGAAGTATTCGTGACTACGTTAACACCATTTGGAAACTTGATTGCGTTTCACGTAACGAATAGAGGATTTGTCGATGTCGTCTTCACTTTCTACTTTGCAACACATCGCTGACCTTGCTGGGTTTAGTACCGACTATATCAATGCGCATGGTCAGCCGACTCAGGTTTCAGAGTCAGCACTTACTAACCTATTAACTTCTGTCGGTTATGACCTGAGTGATACGGAATCGTTATTGAATCAACTTCGCAATCAAGATAATCAGCATTGCGAATTGAAATCAGTGTATGTGTTCAAGCAAAGTGATTTGGCCGATATACAGCTGGATCACACATGGTCGGAATCGCAGGTACAACTGGTTTGTGAAAACGATAGCAAGATTGAATTGAACCTAGTGGATCGCCTTGATCATGTTTCCGTACGGATCCCAAAACAACTGCCACTGGGTTACCACCAGCTGGTCGTCAAGCGACAGGGTGAAGACACTCAGCGAGCAGGGTTTGTTGTCACCCCTGACCAGTGTTACTTGTCAGAAAAATTGGCTAGGCAGCAAAAGATGTGGGGAACCAGTATTCAGCTCTATACCTTGCGATCCAACAATAATTGGGGAATAGGGGACTTTGGCGATCTCAAACACTTAATTCAAGGGATGGCTAAATTTGGCGCAGATTTCGTGGGACTGAATCCCATTCACGCCTTGTTTCCTGCTAATCCAGAAAGTGCCAGCCCGTATAGCCCGTCCTCTAGACGGTGGTTAAATTGGATTTATCTTGATGTGGCGAATATTGCTGATTACTTCCATTGCGAGCAGGCACAACTGCACGTTGACGACCAAGAGTTTCAATTGAGCCTCGACAAACTGCGTGCATCGCCTTGGGTGGATTACAGTGGTGTGATGGCGGCGAAAAGACCGATTTTGAAACTACTGTTTGACAATTTTTGTCAGCAAGAGTTATCGCAACACAGCGTTTCATCAAGGGCGCAGTGCTTTGCGCGTTTTAAACAGTTAGGTGGCGAAGCACTCGAGCAGCAAGCGGTATTTGATGCGCTGCACTTCCATCTGGGGGAACAAGGACATTGGGGGTGGCCAGCTTTTCCAGAACAGTATCGAAGCTTTGATTCGCCCGCAGTAAAAGCGTTCGCCTCTCAGCATCCTGAGCTGGTGGAGTTTGAAATGTATCTGCAATGGCAAACCGATTGCCAGCTTAACGCTTGTCAGATTGAGGCAAAAGACGCGGGGATGGACATTGGTTTGTACCGAGATCTGGCGGTTGGTGTGTCTGATGGTGGCTCTGAAACTTGGGGTGACAAAGGTTGTTTGGTTCAATCCGTGAGCATTGGCGCACCCCCCGATATTTTGGGGCCTTTAGGACAAAATTGGGGCTTGCCACCAATGGATCCTGACTGGCTTGTCAAACACGAGTATCGCGAGTTTATTGATTTACTGCGCGCGAATATGGCGCATTGTGGTGCATTGCGAATTGATCATGTCTTGGGGCTGCTAAGACTCTGGTGGATTCCCAAAGGCAGTGATGCGACTGAAGGGGTCTATCGTCACTACCCGGTCGAGGATTTGCTGGCAATATTGGCGTTTGAGTCTCATCGCCAGCAGTGCAGCGTAGTGGGAGAAGATCTTGGAACCGTACCAGAAGAGATCAAAACCTTGCTTAAAGGGGCTGGCGTGCATTCTTACAAGGTCTTCTTTTTCGAAACGTCAAAGCAAGATGGTGGCTTTATTTCACCAGGCCACTACGAACCGCAATCCATGGCGACCTTGTGTACTCATGACATGCCGACTTTGCGAGGGTTTTGGCACTGTGATGATCTAAAACTCGGTGAACAGCTCGGGCTGTACCTTGATTTCGACGTATTAAAATCGCTATTTGACGCTCGCTTGAAAGACAAGCAAGCCATTTTAGATTCCATGGCGTGGCATGGCACTCTGCCTGAGTCGGTGGGAAGAGATGCTCAATATGTTGGAATGGACTGGAATCTAGCGAGCGCCATGCAAACCCATTTGGCTGCTGGATCGTCGGCCTTGTACTGTGTTGAGCTTGAGGACTGGCTAGCGATGGACTCGCCGGTCAATATTCCCGGAACGACAGATCAATACCCCAACTGGCGGCGAAAACTGACTCAGAATCTGGATGTGTGGCTCAATGAGCCAAGAATTCAAAATTTGGCGCAGGCCATCAATCAAGCGCGAAATGGATAGATTAAAAGAATTAGGCCCAACAAACCGCAACTATTGAGTGTTTACCTGTTTTGATTGCCTTGAAAACACAGGTGGGGTCACTAACAAACCGTACGCAGTTGCGTAATATCTCTGCAGAAGCTTTAGGTTATTTCGAAATGACGAATCTGGCTTGCCATGTCATTGAGACTTAACCTTAATTTCATTAAATCAAACCAAGTCATAAGACTCTACAATTGTATTTTTCCCGTCGATTTTTTGCTGCCGACGAATGCATGAACAAGGATACAAAACCCCATGAGGTTAGGGAGAACTTCTTTGAAAACCAGTTTAAAAACGCGCGTTAACCATAATTATCATAAACTTGCGCTTGCTAACTTTGCCGACCCTTTTTCGTTCTTAGGCCCTTACATACCGAAAGACCAAGGCCAGCTTCGGGTTTATATGCCTGGTGCAGATTCTGTTTCTGTTATTACCGAGTCTGGTGATGAATCAGTACTCGACTCTGAGGAGAGCGGTGGCTTCATTCTCAAATCATCGTTAGATCTGACTCATACGCATTATCGGCTTAAAGTTCAATGGCCGGATAACGAACAAATTGTCGACGATCCCTATCAATATCACGATATCTATGCCGCTTACGACGATCTACATACGCCTAAGGATATGTATGCCAATCTCGGCGCGCATTTAACGACGTTAACGCGAGGAAACGAGCAAATCTCCGGTGTCCGATTTCTGGTTTATGCACCGAATGCGTCGTCTTGTAGCTTAATCGGAGGATTTAATCACTGGGATGGTAGGCGTCTGCCCATGCAACGTTTGGATTACGGGATCTGGGGGCTGTTTGTTCCTGATTTAACCACTGGCGCACAATACAAATTTGAAATAAAGGGGCCAAACGGAGAAGACCTTCCCCACAAGGCTGATCCATGGGGCTTTCAAGCAGAGCAGCATCCGTCATTTGCCTCCATTGTTTATGATCACAATCAGTATCAATGGCAAGACCAAAAGTGGCAACAGCGGCCAGTGAGCGCCAAACGAGAGCAAGCCTTATCTTTCTATGAATTGCATTTGGGCTCTTGGCGACTAGGAGAAGAGGGCAAGCCACTCAACTACCGAGAGATCGCCGAGCAGCTGGTGCCTTATCTAACCGAACTTGGTTATACCCATGTTGAATTAATGCCGGTTGCTGAACACCCATTTTATGGCTCTTGGGGCTATCAACCCATAGGGCTGTTTGCGCCGACATCGCGTTATGGCAGCCCGGATGACTTCAAATACTTTGTCGACAAGTGCCACCAAGCGGGCATAGGTGTTGTCATCGATTGGGTCCCAGCGCACTTCCCATCTGATGGTCATGGGCTGGCGAACTTTGACGGTACACCACTGTTTCACGATGCGGACCCTCGTAGAGGGTGGCACCAAGATTGGAATTCTTTTATCTATGACTACGGTAAAGAGCACGTAAGACGATTTCTTGTGTCGAATGTTCTGTATTGGCTTGAGCATTTTCACATCGATGGTATTCGCGTCGATGCGGTGGCGTCGATGCTCTATTTAGATTATTCGCGCAGTCACGATCAGTGGGTACCCAATGTCGATGGTGGTAACGAAAATTATGACGCTATTGCCATGCTGAAATGGATGAATGAAGAGGTCTATCGCCATTTTCCCAATGCGATGACAATTGCAGAAGAATCGACCGCCTTCCCCGGTGTGTCCCAACCTACGTATCTCGGCGGGTTGGGTTTTGGTTTTAAATGGAATATGGGTTGGATGCATGACAGTTTAAGCTACGTGCAAGAAGATCCGATTCACCGGAAATACCACCATAACACGCTCACTTTTCCACTCATCTATGCCTTCAGTGAAAACTATGTGTTGTCCTTGTCTCATGATGAGGTTGTGTATGGCAAAGGCTCCATTCACAACAAGATGCCGGGTGACGAATGGCAACAGACGGCGAATCTTCGCGCTTACTACGGCTATATGTACGGTCAACCAGGCAAAAAACTCAACTTTATGGGGGCTGAGTTTGGTCAAACTGGGGAGTGGGACCACGATGACCAGCTTCAATGGTTCTTACTAGACTTTGAGCGCCATCAGGGCGTGTGGTTACTCACTCGCGACCTTAATCATCTGTATCGCAATGAGCCAGCGCTTCATGATCAAGATTGTGCACCACAAGGCTTTGAATGGCGATTACAAGATGACGAGAATCAGAGTATTTTTGCCCATGAGCGGATTAGCAAAGACGGCGAGCGGATTTTAGTGATAACCAACTTTACCCCCGTGCCGCAAGACGCTTTTCGCATTGGCGTTCCACGTGCTGGTGGTTATCAGTTATTGCTCAACACCGATGACCAGCGCTATTTTGGCAGTAGTTACTCGGTTAAATCTGATATTGATACAGAACAGGTGGAAAGTGAGGGCTTACCACAGTCGTTACTCTTATCCTTGCCACCTCTCTCTACAGTCTTTTACAAGCTGATTTAGCAATAATAAAAACATCTAGTTAAGTGACCATAAAGCCACCGCCTTTATGGTCAGTCAGACGCGGTTGGTAAAATCGGCTGTCGGTTTTGCAACATTTCGCGATGAAGTTATACTGCAAAAAAACGGCTTAGGTTGAAGTTATGCATATCGCACGCTATCGCGCATTTTGTCACTCAGATTCTGATTGGCTTGGATACTCAGCTAAAGGTAACCCTGCTGCGGTGGTCACAGTCAGTGAATGGCCCAGTGACCGTGTCATGATGTCTATTCACCATTCCAACCATTTGCCAGTGACGACCTTTATTTCAAGCCAATACAATGAACATGGTGAACAGCACTTTGTGCGTTGGTTCAGCGCGACGGGTGAGATTGGTTTGTGTGGTCACGGCTCAGTGTGCGGCGCGCATCACCTAATCAAACAGGGTGCCGCCACTCCGATTGTTTTGAATAGCGATTATGGCATTGTCAGAGTTGATCAAGCTGGCGAGCAGCTCAAAATGGAATTGCCAGTTTGGGAGAGAAGAAAAGTTGCTTTAGACGATCCTCTTGTCACCTTGCTATCTGACAACGCGGTGGACGCGTTTAAGACGCGTCACTTGGTTATCGTTTTGCCCGATTTGGATAGTGTTGCCACCTACCAGCCGGACTTTGTACAACTGCGTCGACTCACCACAGTTCTGGGCTTGATTATAACCGCTAAAGCCAGTGACTCTCGCTATGTATTACGCTATTTCTCACCGACCTCTGGGTTTAATGAAGACATCGCCACGGGCACAGCGCAAGGCAGCATCGCAGACTATTGGTTTAATCAGTTGGATAGTGATGAGCTAGATGCCGTTCAGCTCTCCGAACGCGGCGGATATTTCCAAGTCAAACGCAAATCCTCTGATTGTTTAGAATTGTTAGTTGAAGTCGCGGATTATCATGAACCAATGAAGTAACCGGCAAAAATGTCGCGAGTTTTTCGCACAAAATATCAAAAATTGTCAGATTCGACGTGCCAGACTTTAACCTTCACTCAATCGAAGGAGATAAAAATGACACATCAAGACACTTGGCAGACCTACGTTGAAAGCTGGAAAACGCAAGATATTGATAAGAAGAAAGCACTTATGTCTCGTAGTTTGTCCTCCGATATTCACTACAACGATCCGTTAATGAATACTGAAGGTTTTGAATCGCTGCTGGTATACATGAAGCAGTTTCATGAACAAAGTGCTGGTGCATATTTTGTGACGACTCGGTTTCTGTCACATGGTCTCAACAGTGCAGCAAACTGGGACCTGGTGAGTCCTGAAGGGACAAAAATAGGGGAAGGAATCAGCTTTGGTAAATACAACCAAGAGGGGCTGCTGGTTGAAACACAAGCTTTTTACCAAGTGCCAGCCTAATTGTTTTGACCAGGGTTTCCAAAGGAAGTGAATGTGAAGTATTGGCAACATATTCAACGCGGGATTGAGTTTGTTGAAAACAATCTTAACCAAAATATTGAGCTGAATGATGTTGCCAAAGCGGCCGGCTTGAGTCGATGGCACTTTCAAAGAATATTCAAAGCAGTCACTCAAGAAACATTGAAAAGCTACATTCGAAACAGACGGCTGTCTTGCTCTATGGTGGCGTTGAGTTCTCCAAAACAACGGATTATAGATATAGCGATGGGAGCTGGCTTTGAATCACAAGAAGCGTATACGAGGGCGTTTAAAAATCTATTCGGTGTAACGCCCAACCAGTATCGAAACTTGGAGTCGAAAAAGCAATGGCTGCACAAGCCTAAGATTAACCAAGACTATCTGTCTCAATTGTCGATCAATGGTGAATTTGAGTGTGAAATTGTGACTCGACCTGAAATGTGGCTCGCGGGTCTTTATACGCAGTTTCACAGTGTCGATTCCGAAAAAAACAACATTGCGGATTCACTGCCACAGCTTTGGGAAGAATTTATCCCTAGAATGAGTGAGATACAAGGTGCACAACCAGCTAATCTTGCTTACGGAGTGATTAAGCCAACGAGTGAGGAATCTGACTTACTCGAATACTATGCGGCTGTTCAAATCGAACCTGATTGCAACCTTCCACCAGGATTTACCAAGGTTCACATACCAGAAGCGAAATATGCGATATTCACCCATTTCGGACGGGCTAAAGGTCTAAACCAAACCGTAGATTATATCTACTCAAGCTGGCTATTTAATCACGCTGTTCAACATACCTTGGGACCAGACTTAGAAATCTACGGGCCCAAGTATCGACCTGATACTGAACAATCGGAAATTCAATATGCGATTCCGATTTACAATGTAAATCAATAGACTATCTCTACTTCATATTAAAAGCGAGTCATGGAGAGTTTGAAACGAAGATTTTAGCAAGTTGATGTTTCAATTCTTACGGTACACACACAGCCAGTTGTAGGACAAGTGTCTCCAGACGTTCTGCCACCAAACGAGTCATACAGTACATAACAACCTGCAGGTAGGGTGACGATGTTGCTGCTGTTCAACTGCCCAGAAGAGAAAGAATAGTCATAGCCAACCACGGTATGTCGATTGCCAAAATCGGATGTCATGGCACCCGCGGTATCTAGTGTTAAAAAGTCTACCATGTTTAGTGCGTCTGCTGATTCTCCGCGGCTTTCAGGGCATAAGGTTCCCCAATCCACCTCCACAGAACCTATTCCAAAGTCAATAATATAGTCAGTTTGTACAGTGCCACCGGGGTTGGACGTCGAGGGAACCAAACCTTTGACATAGGCTTTGGCTTGCACTTGAGTGATGACTCCTTCGAGAGCCGTTGCTACACCTTGTATAGCTGAAGTTTTTGCAGAGTTTACGAGATTTACAAATTTAGGTGCCGCTACTGCGGCAAGCACGCCAATGACCACGATAACGGCGATCAATTCAATTAAGGTGAAACCTTTGAGATCTCGTTTCAAGTTAGCAGCTCAATAATGAAAAAAGGTAAGTTATTTAAATTTAGGCCAAACAACACATTTCTTCAGTAATATTTAATAAATATGTGTTGATAAAACAGTAAATTAAGAGGAAAGTTCTAACTTTCACTCTGGTTTCCCATCGTTTTAGGCGATTTATTATCGAATGCCCTAGAAGCATTGTGTGACCATCACTCGTCGGTTAAGACAAGACACTAAAACCAGTTAGTGCCCTGTCTATCATATTCTTTTAGCAGGCTAACAAGAGCCAATTACGAGCTTTCATTCAGCTTTTTGGCAATGCCCGCGACATGTTTTCCTTGGAACATGGCAAGTGCCCGCTCTTTTTCGTTGGGTTGTAGGGAACCATCTGGCCCTGCAATACAGGCTGCGCCTAATGGTGAACCGCCTTTTACTTCGGAGATATCTGCTAGTTCGGGGGCGCTGTAGGGCAACCCAACGACGACCATTCCGTGGTGGAACAAGGTGGTATGGGTCGATTGAATTGTCGTTTCGTTACCTCCACCAGTACCTGTTGATGTGAAGACACTGCCAACTTTTCCTATCAGCGCACCCTTTGCCCACAAACCACCCGTTTGGTCTAAAAAGTTACGCATTTGAGATGCCATATTGCCAAAGCGGGTCGGGGTGCCGATGATAATGGCATCGTATTCAGACAGTTCTTGAGGCGATGCTATCTCTACTTGAGAGTCCAGTTTAATTCCTGCTTGTTGAGCAATATCTTCAGGAATCAGTTCCGGAACTCTTTTCACTGTCACGTCTACACCTGGTACTTGATTTGCGCCTTCTGCAATGAGGTTTGCCATGGTTTCAATATGGCCATAACTTGAATAAAACAGAACCAGTACTTTTGTCATTTTTAAACTCCTTATTGTAATTACTAGGCGTATTAAGCAGCTTGCTGAGTTGTAGCTTGAGCTTTGATTTGGTCAATTAAATGGTCTAACTGAGTTTGTGTCAGAGTGTCGGAGATAACGCGTCTGCCGTTGATCACTATGGTTGGGATAGTTGCTATCTGATATTCACGTGCTAGAAGATTGTCTAAATCGACAGCGCTGTGAGTGTGCTCTGAATACAAAAGTTTCAAAAATTCCTGCTTGTCTAGACCAATGGTTAGAGCGGCTTCTATCAGCACATTTTCGTCCGCTATGTTTTGATTGAGCTTTAAATGTCTATGCTGAATTTCATCAAAAAAGTCCCAATGAGCTTGTTGACCACCTAGCACTTCAGCTGCTTTGGCCGCAACTGCCGCTCGGTATCCACTAGGGTAATGAAAAGGCTGAGCACGCATCCCTTCAATATTGAAACGGCTAGGGTCATCGGCTCTTGCTTGGCAGGCTTGCCAGTGCTTTAGAATTTCACTTTTTGCTAATTCCATACTGCCAAAACGTTCAATCATTTCGTTTTGGTTGCGCTGCAAAACAAAGGAGCGTTGCACAAACTGAATGTCTGGATCGTTTTGGTATTTGCGAAGGCGAGGGCTAATGACATAACACCAGCCACAGACGGCATCGTGAAAAAATTCAATGGTTATTTTCGACATGAGTATCTCCTAAAACGTTATCAATGTTGCGATAGGAGATACTTTACGAGGGCGGGTATTGTTTGAATATGTGGAAAAATTAATAGGTATAAGTAGAAAAGCTACTTGGTGCTGCCGAGTGTGCCTTGTAACAGCTCGAACAGGTCTTTGACTTCTTTTACGTGCGAAAGCTCAGTCGGAAATCCAATGGACATAGGCACAGTTCGTTGAGATCCTTTTTGCAAATCGATTTCGAACAACTGCCCCGAGGCCAAAAGTGTCCTGATGTGTTTACGCGGTAGCCACGCAAATCCATGCTGATTAATTACAGCTTCAACTGCTGTGGTGACATTTGAGACGGTAAGGCGTTTTCGAGAACCAAGCCAGCCACTGTTTCTGTCTTCCTCTCCAGTATCGGCTAAAACGATTTGTCGATATTGGTGCAGAGTATCTATGGTTAAGTCTTTTTCAGCTAAAGGCTCTAGCTCAGGTGATGCCACACAAACCAATTCGATAAAGGTTAGGGGCTCTTGAACACAATCTGGCGGGAAGTGCCCGGCAATACCCAATGAGATTTTTCCCTTACTCATCAGTGTTTGAACACCGGATAGTGCTGTGTCTAACAATCTAACTGATGTATTCGGGTGCAGGTAATGAAAACGGTCAATTGCTTCTAGAAGCGGTGCCTTTTCCAATAAAATATCGGCGCCAAGTGCGAGTTCGTGCATCACTTCGCCCGAGTGGTGAGATGCAGAACGCTCAATTGCGCAAGCTTCACTCACTAGGCGTTGAGCTTTGGGCAAAAGCTCTTCACCAAGCTGAGTTAATACAGACTGTCGACCCTCTACTCGAAACAATGAGCTACCTAGAAGCACCTCAGCCTTCTTCAGGCTTTGAGCCACGGCTGACTGGCTTTTGTTTAAATGTTCTGCGGCTTTATTAGTACTTCCTTGCTCTGCAATAGCGATGAATGCTTGCCACATATCTAAGGTGAGACGAGTTGC
Organism: Vibrio sp. ABH4_348; assembly: GCF_056159765.1. NCBI lineage: Bacteria > Pseudomonadati > Pseudomonadota > Gammaproteobacteria > Vibrionales > Vibrionaceae > Vibrio > Vibrio sp. ABH4_348. The sequence goes on from NZ_JBSWVW010000002.1 coordinate 574,335, forward strand.
CACGAGCTAAATCCATTTATGTCTCTGAAAAGGCTAGAGTATCAGCTATTAAGGTTTGAATTCAAACCACTTGCTTTGAAATACTTGGCTGAGTGCGAACAGGTTTTGCCTCTAGCTTTAAAGCTATAACGTCATACGCCTAACTCTTTCAGAAACAATAGACTGTCTGAATAAACCTCAAGGTAGTTATCGCAAGGCTCGTGTTCAATGATTGCCCATTCGATGTTGGGATTCTGTTTTAGGTAATACCAAATAGAGTCCACCGCAACATCACCCTTACCAAGCGCCGTGGCCTCATTGTTTTTGAAGTCACGTAAATGAACGTACTTAATCCTATTTGAATGGCGACCCATAAACTCAACTGCCGAAGTACCGGCTTGTTCAACCCAGCCCGTATCGACACAAAACCCAATTTCTGGTTCGAGTTCATTGCTAAGAAGCGATATCGGCGTCTTGTTACCGTCAGCTGCTTCGAATTCAAACTCGTGATTGTGGTAGTGCAGCTCTAATCCGGCTTGATGAAGGAAAGGCAGAGCCTCATTCATTAGCTGTGCAGTTTTGGCAAAGTTTTCTAGCGACCGATCATGCCAACCAAGCGGGCCAGATAAACACAACCTTGAACAGGAATGCCTTGAGGTAAATCTTATTAGTTCATCTAGATTAGTCAGAGATTCGGGGCCAATATGTAGCGCTGAGCACTCAAGACCCAGTTCATTTAATTTGGTATGGCAATCTACCATCCAAGGTAATTCAATACCTTGATAGCCAAGCTCTGCAACTTGCTCTAACACCCGATCGATGTCGCTTTCTAATACTTCTTTTGGAACCGCGTAAAGTTGAACGCCGAGTTTCATAGCAATTTTCAGAGTGGTTGAAAGTGGAACGAGTATACCGTTGAAAGAATACAGTGGGAGTTAAGTTTTCTTAAGCTGAGAAGTAGATAATGAAATGGAGGGACCTAATGCTGGCCAGCATGATGCTTCAGTAAGCAGCAAACGGGTAATCACTTAATAAAAAATGGGAGTTAATCTTAACTCCCATATACACATTGCTAATCGCTTGGAGTTACGCTGCCGCAGCTTGTAGATTAGCTCTTGCTTTCGTGATGTAAGACTTCATCAAGTAAGCTACACCTAGCGCGATAACAAAAGCGCCACTAAAGATGTACAGCGTAAGCTCGTAGCTACCGGTTACTGAACGTAGGTAAGCGGCAATTTGTGGACCTACTAGCCCAGCCGCTGCCCATGCTGTAAGAATGTAGCCGTGAATCGCACCCAGCTGTTTTGTGCCAAACAAGTCGCCGATAAATGCTGGCAGAGTGGCGAAGCCGCCGCCGTAGCAGGTCATAATGGTGAACAGCACTACTTGGAACATCAACACGCTGGTGATGTTCGGTAGTAAGGTGAACAGAACGATCTGTAGGACAAAGAAGGTGATGTAAGTGTTTGCACGACCGAGTGAATCAGACAGTGTTGCCCAACCAAGTCGACCAATACCATTAAAGACCGCCATCAAACCAACGACTGCTGCTGCTTCACTTGGACTTAAGCCAATGGTCTCTTGAGCCAGTGGAGAAGCTGAATAGATGATACCAATGCCACAAGAGATATTGATAAACATCATCGCCCATAGCCAGTAGAACGGGGCTGTTTTTACTGCTTCATTTGCTGTTTGCTGGGTTAAGTCTTGAGCTGGTGCTTTGCTCCCACTATCAATGCTTTGCTTCATTCCCTCTGGCATCCAACCTGCTGGTGGTCGCTCAAGGTATAGCGCTGAAAGGTACATGATCACCATGTAGGTAATACCTGAGGCATAAAAGGTGGTAGAGATAGAGTAGTTTTCCATCAGGTAACCAAAAACCGGCCCGCCAATCATAGCGCCAAATCCAAAGCCCATAATAGCGAGACCAGTGGCAAAGCCTCTGCGATCAGGGAACCACTTCACCAAGGTAGATACTGGTGTAATGTAGCCAATGCCTAAGCCAATGCCACCGAGAACACCGTAGCCAAGCCATAGCAAATGGATGTTACCAATACTGGTGCCAAAGCCAGCAACGAGTAGCCCCACTCCCCAAAAAGTGGCGGCTAGCAGACCCGCTTTTCTCGGTCCGTGTTTCTCAACAAAATGCCCCATGATGGCTGCCGACAGACCCAAAAAGAAGATAGCTAGACTGAAGGTGTTGGCAACATCTGAGCGATTCCATCCAAAGGTTTGCTCAAGGGGTAAGTTAAATACGCTCCATGCGTAGACAGAACCAATTGAACCATGGATTCCGACTGCCGCAGCGGCGATTAACCAGCGGTTTTTCATTATGTTTTCCTCAATGTTTACGATATGAGGCAAACATACTCCCTTCAATTAGCAAACGATTGACTCATATCAACCTGACTTATTGATATATTTATTTACAAATTAGGTGCGTCAATAGAAAAGATAAAAAGCAAAAAGCCCAAATTACTATCTGATGAGAAATGAATTATTTTTTCATCAAAATTAGTGTCTTATCTTGCTAGCTAAATTTTTTACTGGTCGTTAAGTGCAATCAGTTGTTTAATGGTCATTGGGTAAACTCGATAAAAAATAATGGCGATTTATTTACTCTGAAACATTTAGCCGGATAACAGCAGTGTAAAAGAAGGTGATGCTCGAGAAGTCTAAACAGATTACCGATAGGGATTTTTTAAGCTTATGAACTTGTAGGAGTTTTTTGTGCAAGCAAAATCTGATGAAGTTTATATCGCGTTGAGGTGAGCATTATTCAGTTCTTTTGTTTGTTACAGTTGGAAATATTAAGAAACAAAATAGTGCTTTTCTATCGTTAATAAAAAAAGCCGCGGCACTTGGCCGCGGAAATGATGACACATGTTCCAAAGGTTACCTGAACAGCCACCGCTGCAACGGCGACTTTTCAATGATTACTACGAACAGTGATGTAAATACGATCATTCCAAACACCACAAATAGGTCATTTTGTACCGTACCTAATTGCATCATGCCGCTAATGTTCATTGAGATGATAATAAACAGCATGTGGCTTAGATAAAAACCGAGTACTCGTGGCCCCGCTTTTTGAATCCATGGTTGATTGCCAACATTAGGATTGGCGAGTAACCACATAAACAAACCCGCGCCCCAAAATACGGTGCCAAAAGCATAGTCGATGGAGTTCATCGGTTGCTCAAATAGTGTGAGTGCGCCGCCTTCCACCAAATGAATCAACATACCAACCAGTGCTATCAAAAGTGCGGTTCGACTGTCGACTTTGATATTTTTTTCGCGAATCAAGACACCAACCGCCACCAATAGGGTGCTAAAAAATGGCCCATTGCGCGTAAAGAAAGGTGAAGATAATTCGGTAATGTTGACGTAACTGCCTGCTAATACACCGTAAACGTATAGGCCAGTTGCAAGGGGCAGTAGCCACACCATCAAGCGGTAGCGATAGCAGAGTGCCACAATACCCACTGCCATGATGAGTGAAGGTAAGAACCAAAGATGGACTAAGCCTCCTTCCATAAAGGCATTGAGCGGGGCCTCCATCAACCATCCAATGTAACCTGCGCGCTCAGCTTGATAGCCATGCTCCATGACTACGCCCCACCGGAAAGGAACCGCCAAGCAAATCACACTCCATACCAGCCACATTCTCACCAGTGGTTTACTGTAATTCAACCATGTTGAGAAAGGGGTTGCCGCCAACTTAGGTTGGATCAAGTAACCAGAGATTAAGAAAAACAAAGGCACGCCAAAACGCGTTATCTGGTTGAAGATAATCGCGACCCAAGGTTCTTCATTGATGTGCCAATAACCGTACATTGGACCGCAATGCATGAGCGCGATGGCCAAAATTGCAAATACGCGCCCAAATTCTAGGCTAGCGATTCGTTTACTGGCAGTGGTGTTGCTGCTGTGTATTGCATTTGAGTTGGAAAGGATATCAGTCATAACATGGACTCTATTCGATGTTAGTGCTTACTTACTTTCGACCGGAATTGGTTGTCTAATCTCTACCATTAGAACACGGAATGCACAAAACACGAGTACAATTAAGATTAAACATCGTTAATGTTTTTGTGTGTAACACTCTGAATTTTATGAAAATAAGATAGATATTTTGATTAGAGAGTTAGACACTAAAAAACAGTTTACCCCGCCATAACGATGATCTATACAATTGGCATGTAAAGAAAAGATAGTAGGCACTTACATTTAGTCTTCTTTTTAAGCGGAAATTCCCGGCAACTGATGTAACTCTCGAGATTTCTTTTCGGCAAATTCCATAAAGGTTTGCAGTGTTTTTGATTTCATCCTTGTTTCATCAAACACCATATAGAATCCGATGGGCTCTGGCCACAGGGATTGACAAACAGGTAGTAGGTCCCCTGATGATACAGCGTTGTGGGCATCGTAAGCATTGGTATAAACGACACCCAAACCTGCTGCCGCCGCTTTTGTTCCTTGCGCTGGGGATTCCAACAACAGCTCCGTATTTGGCGTGTATTGCAGCGGTTGACCTTGGTGTTGCAGCGTCCATGGAAAGCGCCGGCCACTTGCTCCGATGCCAATTGTTTTTTGTTGTTTCAACCAATCTAAGCTGTCTAAATCTTCGTTTTTAGCCAAGTAGGTTGGCGAAGCGAATAAGCCATATTCGAAATTAAAGATTCGACGTAAACGCAGACCAGAATCTGGCAGCGGACCTTGGCGAAAAGCCAGATCAATTCGATGGTGGTAAAAGTCGAGATACTCGTTGCTTCCCACAGCCTCAACGGTGAGGTTAGGGTGGGCTTGTTTAAACTCGATTAGCCAGTCACTGAGCGGGTATTCTACAAATTGATTCGGCGCGGTTACCCGAAACTTGCCAGATATTTCATCTTTGCTGTGCACCCAATCTAAAACGCCTTGGTATTCCCGATCTAAATTGGCCATCAATTCAGAAAGCTGCCTGCCAGCTTCAGTCAGTCTCATATTTCGAGTGTTTCGAACCAACAATTGCCGACCAATTTCACTTTCTAGCTGGGCGATTCTTCGGCTTACCGTACTTGCTGGTTCACCTAATTCTTTGGCTGCTTTGGTAAAGGATCCATGTTTGGCTACGGTGACAAACCAAAAACTCGCTTCGATATCCATATTCTATTAACTCAAAAATGAGATTCTGAAAGCCACTTTAACTCATTATCAAATTAAATCTACAAGGTTAGACTTATTTTCGTTGATTAAGACCTGATTAAGAAAAGGAAAAACAAAATGAAAAAGACAGTAGCAGTTATCGGTGGTACAGGATTGTTGGGCAAACCAGTGAGTGAAGAGTTTGCTAAAGCAGGATATCAAACGGTTGTGATTTCAAGAAACGCCGGAAAGTCATCGTCTCAATTTAATCCAGAACTTGGTATAGAGTTTCGAGAGGCAGACATCTTCAATCATGAGCAGCTAAAAGAAGCGTTGAAAGGTGTAGACGCAATCCACTTGAACATGAGTGGCTACTCACCTGAGTCGTACCGAAAGAACCACATTGACGGCACAAAGGCGGTACTGGCTGCCAAAGATGAGAGCACTCAGTTAATCAGTATGATTTCTACTGCGTCGGCTTACTCGCGAAATGATTTTCGGGCGGATACCGCTGCAAAAGTAGCCGCTGAACAATTGTTAGCAGAAAGTGACGTTGATTACCTCGCTTATCTACCGAGCTGGTTCTACGAAACCCTGTACTTGCTGACGGAAGAAAACACCGTTACCACCATGTGTGACGCCACTCAGAAGCTAAGTTGGGTCAACGCTAGCGAATACGCAAAAGCAGTAGTGGAAAGTTATGGTGAGCCAAGCTTGTACAATCGCCGTCTTACCCTGTTAGGCCCAGAGAAGCGAACGCTCATTGAGGCGGCTGATGAATTTGCCAAACATATGGGGTATGAGCGCTTCCATATGAATAATGAGGAATCTCAGGCTTACGCTGAAGAATCAAAAGATGAAGTGTTAATCGATGCGGTAGAACTGCTGAAATACACAGAAAAAGTTGGTGAGAACCCAGACGCCGATACGCTAGATCATCCGCTACAAATCAAGAGCACCATGCAGGATTGGCTACAAACACAAAAGTAATCACAAACGAACTAAAGCTGAGAGTAACCCTCTCAGCTTTGCTTTTATTTTCAGCAAAAAACATCCCTATTTAGTCGCTAGATAACAGGTAAGAGTTTGTCATGAAGAATATTCTGATTTTAGGTGCCACGGGACGACTGTCCTCAATCATTGTTGACTCACTATATAAGACTCCGGAAATCACGTTAAGACTTTCAAGTAGCCGAGAAGACGCAGTATCCATGCTGCAAAGCAAATATCCTCTCGCCGAATGTGTTCAAGCCGATTTTTATGATGTTGACAGCTTAACGTCAGCGTTCTCTGGTGTTGAACAAGTCCTAATCATTCCACCTGATTTTGTTATTGATGAATATCAGGTCGTTCCAAATATTGTCGAAGCGTTTCGACGAAGCGACAGCGTCAAACAAATAGTGCGTTCAATCGCGACACCAGTGGGCTTGACGCCATCAGATTTACCGGAAGAGTATTTGGCAAGTCGAGCAGGTGTCGCTTTGCATACCTTGGGAAAACATCTGCTAGATCAAACTGATTTGCCACTCACTTACGTGAATTTGCTGGCTTGGTTCACCTCAAATATCCCGTGGTTTTTTGCGGATGATGTAAAGCGGTTAAATAAGCTTAGGTTACCTGGAGTTGATATTGCACGGCCTTGGTTGGCTGATGAAGATATGGCGCAATGTTTTGTGAACATTCTAAGTGAGCAGCCTGAGCAACACCTTAACAAAGAGTACATGATCATCAGTGAAGATCGATATACATTTACCGACATAGCGGCGTTGTTGAGCCATGAACTTGGCCGTGATATCCGTTTTGTTAATACGGATGCTGGTTTAAAAGATGCAGGTCAACATGATCTGGCCAATTACATAAACATTGAAAGTCAGTTTATGAAAAACATCGATTTTGGGCCGAGAAATGATACCGAACAACTTTTGAAGCGTGCACCAATGAGCCTCGCAAGCTGGATAAAGCAAAATCGAGCACTGTTTGTGTAGGGAGTGACTTCACCAAACGAGTGAATCAAATATCACATGGGTGTTTAACGACATTGAGTCATATGGGCGCTAATGTCAATTTAGCGAAGCGCCCATTTCTTAAAAGAAGCTTTTATTCCAAAAAACGATTATTCCAGAGAGCTAAGCTCGTTTAATCAAGCAGCTATAACAACCTGGGTTTGCGTTGTGTACCTGTATATAACTCACATCGCGATTACTGAGCTGGTCTTGAATCAAAGATAAGATCTTGCTTGTCCCTTGTGCATGACCAGCAGTGACCATCTGACCTGATTCGCTATACGCTCGTAGCGACATTAACCTGGTTGTCATTACTTCTGGCAACTCATTAACCCAACGCTTTTTTCCTTTTGCATTTTCGCGAACAAAAATTGGTCCAGATGCACGATAGGCAGATTCCGTTTGGTGATAAGGGTAAGAGATTAGTAGGATACGTTCCCCTTCTTCGGCTTCCTCTAAAGAAACTCTGCAGGGGTAGCCCGGTTTGCTATCCGCAACAATCACACAAGCATGTAGTTCTGCGAGTTTTTCTTCCGGGAGAGCAAACCAATCAGCAAACTCTTGGTAATTCAGGCCTTCGACGACAAAATCAAAACTCATATTTCCTCCTTGTTGTTAAGCTTTCACTTTAACAACACAAAAGAATATGACTCGCCAAAAACGGAACTCTAATCTGTTAAATCAAGGTTGTGAAACTTAACGATATTGCTCATAGAACTCGATAAAACGGTTGGTGGGGACAGTTATTAATTGTCGAGGAGACAATTTGTGAAAGTCAGCATAATTTTTCACTAGGTTGTAGCCGACCCAATAGCCAGCATAACGAGGCATGGATTGCTGTTCAGTTGCTAGAAACAATAATTGGAAGTTGAATTCGGAAGATGTCAGTTTGTTTTTCATTGCTCTGTACAACTCTTGCCAATCATATTGTTGAACATCAACAAACATAGATGGTATCGCGCCATTAGCCAGTACTTGCTCGAAGTGGCACGCCAACCCCTCCAAAACCAACAAATCCTGCAGTTGTGATTCGGGGTGTTGCAGACTTTTCCTTACAGAATGATTGAGTTCATGGCCTAAAACTGCGAGTAACTCTTTTGAAATAACCTCGGTTAAGTCTGAACGACTAGCATCTAGAAAAACTTCGACTCTATGCCCATTCAGCCCAAAACCACCAATCCCAAACGGAGAACACTTTTCTGGCGAATAAGCACTAACCGTTACATCGATACTTCTTAGGTCGAGATGTTCAGTAATTTCGGAGAATGCACGCTCAAACTCCAGTTGTATTTGAGAATAATAGGGAGTCAGTACTGAGCGAGCGTCCAGAATGGTTAACGTGGGTTTCATATCAATCAGGTGCCAGTTGCTATGGCCAATAACCCTATACGTTTGATTGGTTTAACGCAAGGTTAAGCTGTTTGTGGTGTGAGAAGTGAAAAATCTATATTCCTGCTTACACATCACTTACAAATTGAATCACTGCACTATGCGTTTTGGTAAATAATTATTTGTGGTGAGTGAGTTTAATAAAGAGTTTTCTAGTCAATACAACAAATCAACCACAAGCAATAAAAACAGAAGCTGTTTAAATGAAGAATGTAAATAAATTCAGATTAGTATCCATAGCCCTAATTACGATTGCATTTGCCGTTTTTTTCGACGGAGCAAGTCAATTTATTGAAAGAGAAACAACGTGGTTGGAAGTAATTCGCGACTTTGGCTATTCTTTGTTTCTGATTGGCGTTTCTCTTAATCCTAGGTTCTTCTTTAGCAACATAAGAGAGCTTGTGTCAGGAAAAATGGATATGGCTGGCGTTCGTGGGCATGAGATTGGGTTGGTGTTGATTGGCTTAGGCGTGTTTGTCTGCTTTCATTTGTTTTACCTCACTTAGAATAAGAAAGTGATGTTCTTATTCAAGTAATATGGGTAGTGGTACAGTTCGTTTTTAGGACTGGCAGCTTTGACTACCTAGGAACAACCGAATCATCCTGCATTAATTTCACCATAGGTTGAAAAACCAAACCTTCGATTTCTTTGACTTCTTCCGAGATAGAAAACCCAAATTTTTCATAGGCTTTAACTGACGAAAGTGACGCGCTTACAGTAAATTGCTCGGCAGTAACATGTGGAACCACTTTCTCAAATAGTGCGTAACCTATTCCTCGCTTTTGATATGAAGGTTCAATAAACAACATGGCTAAATGTCGCCTTTCTTTTAACTCAACAATGCCGACAACTTGTTGGTCAACTTCAGCGACCAACATCAGGTTGTCTTCACTCATTCTCTTTTGAAATGCTTCAATCGCTGCGATTTTCTTAAAGGTTTCCACACCTTGCTCACTAACAGTTGCTGCAACCGACTCATGAAAAGCAGCCAAACATATTAAGCTCACGGACTTAAGGTCCTTTTCTTGAACATCTCGAATAATCATCAAGCTACCAATTCAAATTTAGCGTCACTTTAAACACTAACATGACCGGAATCGTAGGCAACTGGTTTTTTATGGGGCTTTTATAGAAAAAGAAATGGGCGTTAGTCATCTGACTTAAAAAAATGGCCGCTTATGCAGCGGCCGAGAAAGGTGTCATCTTTCGGAGTTAATGGATCCGCGAACATTTGGAGCACTTAACCCAAATTATCCGCCACCTTAAAATTAGTTGCTAATCTAGGAGTTTGCTGAGCGATTACCGCGTCTGTGACAATATTGTGCAGTCAGTCATGCAATAGCTTCTCGTTGTCTGCTTATCTGTCAGTTATTGGCAAACAAAGTCAGAGTTAAACGATAAATCAGCAACAGAGTACATTTAACACTAACTCGGCTACTGAACTATGCTGATTGTGAAAGGCTAAAAGGATAGCTTGACGACCTAATTGTTTGTAGTCTTGTTTTCCTTTCCGCTAACCTTACCCAAAAGTGCAGGCCTAACTACCTGTTGCCATCGATTTGGCGTTTTTATTCGCCGTTACTCTCACGGGCAACTAATCTTAAAACGGTAAGCTAGCTGGTAATTTCGAACTCGGAGCATAAATGGAAACCGATCTTTCCAAGTGTGAGCAATGTAGAAAACAACAACCACTCGGATTCGACTTTACAATGGCATTTCAGCCAATTGTAAATGTTAAGAGCCAATCAATTTTTGGTTACGAGGCGCTAGTCCGAGGGATAAATGACGAAGGCGCAGGAGTGATTCTTAGCCAAGTAACGGATGAAAACCGCTATCGATTTGATCAACTATGCCGTACCAAAGCGATAGCATTGGCGGCAGAATTGTCTCTATCCGGCATGTTAGGTATTAACTTTTTGCCGAATGCCGTTTATCAACCTGAGCGATGTATTCGAACCACGCTGGAGGCGGCCAAAAGGTACGACTTTCCCACTGACCGCATTATGTTTGAGTTTACTGAAGTCGAAAAAATTGACGATGCAAGTCACGTTCGAAATATCGTCGATTACTACAAAAACTTGGGTTTTGTAACGGCACTGGACGATTTTGGAGCAGGCTACTCTGGTTTGAGTTTATTAGCCGATTTTCAGACGAACATTGTCAAGCTCGACATGAACTTGATTAGGAATATCGATACACATGAAGCGCGCCAAGCGATTATGGAAGGTGTGTTAGTCATTATGAGGGAACTTAAGATACAAGTACTTGCTGAAGGGGTAGAAACACTAAGCGAGTATCGCTGGCTTCAACAAAACGGTATTGAACTGATGCAGGGCTATTTGTTTGCCAGACCAGAGAAAGAGTATTTGCCAGATGTAGATTTTAGCGTTTTAGGTAAATGAGTGTGTTCGCCAGTTATCACCGTTCTGACATTAACGTGATAATGGCTTACTGAAGTTCAGTCCAAGACTGCAGATGACATTGCATAAACTCATCGACGGCGTAGCAAATAGCCTTGGTTAACTCCTCGCCGTCGAGCTCACCGGAAATGGCAAACTTTTCAGTATCTTCAAGTATGACTTCTTCTACACCCTGAACACTTAACGCAGACTTTTGGATCGTTTGCGATAAATTGGAGGCAAATGGTTCTTCACGAATAAACTCACCCGCCGAGAAATACAATTGCCACTGAAAACCACTTAAATCGACAACTCGTTTGTCGATTAGCGCTAAGTTTACACCGAACATATCTTTATTCTCAGGCTTGACTACTCTAACCCATTCTTTGGTTATCTCATCGTCTTCGGGTTGCCCAAGCTCGACGATCACATCGTCCGGATAGGTTATTGACGCAGGCTTGCTATTAAAAATCGAACGAATCCAATTGAACATGTCGTTTCCTAAATCGAATGATCACATCAGATGTTTAAACGCAATAAAACCCGCAAATGCGACTAATGCGATGGCGAGAATGAGCTTGAACCAAAACATCCGTTTTCGACGAGCGGTTCGTTTTTGTTCGATAAAAGCCAAGACCTCTTCACGGCGCGAATCCATCTCTTGATCTATGGCCTCTGCAACATGGGGATAGGCCTTATCATCCACAAACGCTCTGGCTTCAAGTAGAGACTTTGCCGAGTATTTACTGTAGTCGGTGATCATTATTGTTCGTCCTCAGATTACACGTTTACAAACCAAGTGAGCTTATTTTATTTGTACCTACTGTTTGCTAATGAAGTTATTCATCATTGGCAGAAAATCTTCTTCGTATTCGTAGAACAAGTCATCCAGTTCGAGAAGCTGAACATGCTTGTCATCTTCGTCTCGTTCAAGTAAGCGTTGCCTCGAAATCTGTGTTTTGGGGTTTTCGCCTTCGAATGCTACGTAGATAGCTTTTTCTAGAATGGACGCGGTATGAAACGCTCCAATCTTTTCTAGCGAGTCCAGCGCTAATTGATAGTCGTCACCTGTGGTGTTGTAGAAATATTGGAAGAAACCACCATTGTTGACTTCGGCCTCTAGCCACCACACCGAGTAGATAACTTTTTCTTTTTCGGACAGCGACTTAAATCCTTCCATCTCGCATTTGTCTGCAACCGCTTCAAAACAGTCTGGGTAGATATCTAGCATAGAAAAATCCTTTACACGCTTCTTGGGGCAAACATGATGATTGCCATTCCAATCATTGCAATACTCACACCAAGAATGTCCCAGCCACTTGGTTTTATGCCATCTACCACCCATAGCCACAAAATGGCGACAAAAATATAAACACCGCCATAGGCAGCATACACTCTACCTGCCGCAGTTGGGTGAAGCGTAAGCAACCAAGCAAATAATCCCAGACAAATGGCGGCGGGTATCAATAGCCAAATCGACTTGTCTTGTTTTAGCCACAAATAGGGTAGATAACACCCTAAAATCTCGGCAATTGCAGTGAGCACAAAAAGACCCACAGTTTTTATTTCAGGCACAATTCATTACCTGCTAAGTGTATGAAAAAACATGCTCACATAAGCGGTAATAAAACTAAAGTCAGGGCGGCAAAAAGTTTGTAGTAAAACCAGAAAAAATCACGGTTAAACAGGCGGTTAATCGGTTTAGGCTTTCGCTATGTCAATGTGACCTCAAGATGTAGTTTTAGCGCGAGCTAACTGGCTTTCAGGCAAGGCATCAATTTAAAGGTATGGCTGCACTAATCGAAAATCGAGTATATGTGTCAAGAGTCGTTTCCAGTCTTACCTTTGAGGCAGCGATATTGTGGTTTTGACTTGCCAAGAGGCCGCTTTATCTTCTTTACTTACTATTATCTTTAACTTTGTCATTAGCGAGCGTGAGGAGGTGTCATGGTAAAGATGTTATCGTCTCAAGCTGAGTTTGAATCCCATCTTGTCACGCATAAAAACGGTGTGACGTGCGCTAATTACAACAACTTTTATCTGAGAACGGCTTTTCAACCTATTTATAATCGTCAGTTAAACCTCGTTGCGGTAGAAGCCTTTCTTCGAGTGACGGATGTTAACCAGGATTGGGTTAACCCAGCGGCGCTATTCGCGCCAAAAGTCCCTGATACTGATGAATATCATCATCAAGTTAATATGGACCGATTGGCCCGCGTGCTGCACTTTCGAAATTTCTCGCTTCTTCGTTCGCCCATTCAGCTGTTTGTCAATCTGTTGCCCAGTACCGCTGTGGCAAACTTACAGACATTTTACGGACAAAAGTTAATGCTGACTCGCTTAAAACAGCTAGGCATAGAAGCCAACCAGGTGGTGATAGAAGTACTTGAACACGAGGTGCCGGATGATTACGGCATTGAAGAATTACGTGCCTCAATACGTATCTCTAAAGAAAATGGCATACGTATCGCGGTTGATGACTATGGTGTAGATGGTTCGAATGAGTTTAGGGTGCAAAGCTTATTGCCTGATATTTTGAAAATCGACAGAACAATTCTAGAGCAATACATACAAGGCGATACGACAGCGCTGGTAAGAGGCATCTCGCTTGCCAATCAGATTGGCAGCCAAGTTGTGGTGGAAGGCATAGAAACGCAACAGCAGTTGCTCGCTATGATGGAACTCAATGTCCATCTATTTCAAGGCTACTATCTTGCACACCCCAAGATCGTGGATGAAACGATTAGTTCAAAAACCTACCTTAGAGACTTCGACTTAAATCAAATGAACTCAGTCGCCAAAATCAGATAGCGATTCTACTCGTGTTACGGCTAAATAATTTAGCGCCGAATGATTGCCAATAAATCCGTGCAATAGTCGTTGTTACCAGATTGGCTTATCAAGGTGGTGATTTGGCCTCTATGGTGAGTTTGGTGATTGAAAAAGTGCAGTAATACGGAAGCAAATGGCTCGACAAACTCATTCCCAACTGAGTTTTGGTATACCAAGGATTTATCAAACGACTCTGCCTCAATTGAACCAACCCAATCTATGATATCGGCATCAAGTTGGGTCCTATGGTGTTGCAGGTTATCGAGTGAATCGAAGAAATGCTCATTGATGGAGTTGGGGACGGGATAGTGCGATAGACAATGCTCCAAGTTAGTTTGAGAATTGACACCGATAAATCGACTAAGCCAAAGTAAGTCACAGGTAAACAGGTGGCTAAACGTATGAAATGCGGATCCAAAAAAGGCCCCGCGATCTTCATAAAGCATATTGTTATCCAGCTCAGATAACTGTTTGATCAGATTTGCGTTCATCCATTGATTGTATTGAGCGAGCAGTTCAAATTGCTTTTTCATGTTTTCCCCTTTGTGGCATTGCCAATCTAATCCGCTTAAAAACCCAGATTGTCTTTTTTTTGAACATATTAACTCAGTTGACAGCTAATGTAAGAGCGTACTTAGTACTTTGAAGTCGTGGTTAACAACAAAATTCTGGTTTGCAAAAAAACGAACGTTCGTGCTATAAACTAGAAAGTTATAAATACCAAAGACAGAGTTGATGGGAAAAGGCCGAGTAACCAAAGAGTTTATTCTTGAGCAAGCATTTAACTTGGCGAGTTCTGAGGGCCTCGAGAGCTTGACCATTGGCGGACTCGCCAAACACTGCTCCATGTCCAAAAGTGGTTTGTTTGCGCACTTCAACTCAAAAGAAAATCTGCAAAACTCGGTGTTGGAGTTTGCTCAGTTTACGTTTCAGCAGAGAGTGGTGACACCAGTCCGCGATCAGGAGTTTGAAACTCAGCAAGCAAAAATTCGAGAGTTGCTACAAAACTGGTTGTCTTGGAACCATTCATTTCAAGGTAGCTGTATGTTCTTGGATGCGTGGCGAGAGACTGAAGAATCTTTCGATTCTGTACAACAGCAGTTAAAGCTCACCATGCAACGCTGGGTCGATTACCTAACGTTACAAATTGAAAAAGGTAAAGAGCTGGGGGAGTTTGCTGCGGATTTAGATGCAGGCCAAGCCGTATTTGAACTGTATGGGGCCTACTTGAGCGCACATCTGTTTTACGCTTTACATGATAACAATCACAGCCAAGCTTTATTTTGGAAAAGCGTTGATGGCTTGATGGCTCGCTGGACTAACCAGTAGCGAACAAACTACTAAACAACCACGGCTATTTTTGCTTGTGGTTTTATTTTAAAGGTTAAAAGCACGACCGTACTAATTTTAATTGTCAGTAACTTCGTCAGAAAAACAATCCGCCATTAGAGCGAATCAAGGGAAAGAAAATACAATGAGTGACAAAATCTATTTCAATGCATCAAACAAGTTTAGTCTTAAGAAAAGCTTGGTTAATGTATCTACTCGTCTTCATCACCGACTTGCCCCAAAACACGCGGAAAAAATGGCGGGAAAAATCTTGATGACGCCAAATCGGATGTCGGATCGCAACGCGGTACCAACAGGGTTAAAAGAGTTTTTTGTCGATTCAAAAGAGGGACGTCTTCAAGCCTATTCGCTGGGAACTGGCCCTGTTTGGACTCTTACTCACGGTTGGTCAGGATCATCGAACCAGTTCTTTCCATTAATGGAACATATCGCCGCGCAAGGTTTTACGGCTGTCGCATACGATCATCCGGCTCACGGAAAGAGTGAGGGTTTGGTCGGCCATATCCCCGGTTTTGTTCAAGGTTTAGAAGATGTATTAGACTCTCAAACGCAGGTTGCTGGCGTAATTGCACACAGCATGGGGTCGGCGAGTGTATTGGAGTGTCGACACGAAAAACTAAAAAACATCCCAATATTGCTGATCGCACCAGTACTCAAGTATCTGGAGAATATGTTTAATAGTATCGAACGTTCAGGCTTTTCAATGCGTCTGGCCAATAAGGTCATTGACCACGTGGCCCAGCAATATCACTATCCTATCCACAGTATCGACCCTTGGAACAAGCTCAAATTACGCACCGCTACTACCCTGATAGTTCACGATGAAGAAGACCGTTTTTCTCCGTTTTCGGTATCTGAACAAGCGGCGCAAGAAAATGCTTTGGTAGAAATTATCGCTTCACAAGGGCAAGGGCACGGGCGGGTAATGACCTGCGATCAAGCCAAACTCGCCTTTGACCGACTAGCAAAAGTGAACGCGGTAAACGACGAACCATTGCGTGAAAGCGTAGTTGCATGAACGGATAATTCGATCAGATAGAGAAAGTATCGCGCACCCGAATATTGGGTGCGTTTTTGTTTTTACCGTTTTTTAGATCAACATTTATTGCACTCTCACAGTCTTAGTTCGTAGTCTCTTATCGTGCATTTAGGCCAAAGTTAAGTTATATCGGCAGAAAAATGTCTGAACATATAATTGAAAGGTATGTTGTCAACCAACTGCAGGTTGCAAGCGAAGAGGGGTGCAGGTGAGGAGTTTTATCAGGCACTTGAAGAGTTAGACCTGAATTATTACAGCTAATGATATAGTCAATAAATAGCGATTAATGTCACTGTGATTTATGAGGCAGAAGCTGCTTATTATTTAAGTAAGCGGGAATGTAATCAAAATACGGGAGTGTCCCGCAGCCTCCACATATTCACTTACTGATGTTTTTCTAATTTCTACTCGTTTATTGATAGTGCCTGAGTCATCTCAGCAGCGTTTAGCCAAGATTCATGGCTTTGTACGACCAACCACTGGTCGTCAAACTTCTTTAATACCGCTGACCAAAAGATTTGCCCTGTGTATTCCTTAATACCTTTAAATTTTAGGCGAAGCTTCACAGGCAAGGTAAATGTCACCATTTCGGCATTCAGTACCTTCACGTTCCACTCCAAAATTTCATTATGTAAATCTTCTACCGCCTCGCCTGCAGCTGCATAGGATGTTTTTAGCTCATCTAAGGTTTTGATCGCTCCGTCGCTAACAAAGAAGGCATCACTATCATTTGAGTAGTAATCTAAGCCCTG
Source organism: Vibrio sp. ABH4_348 (assembly GCF_056159765.1). Lineage (NCBI taxonomy): Bacteria > Pseudomonadati > Pseudomonadota > Gammaproteobacteria > Vibrionales > Vibrionaceae > Vibrio > Vibrio sp. ABH4_348. The sequence continues at coordinate 591,206 of NZ_JBSWVW010000002.1, forward strand.
TAGGTATTTTTTATTGTTCGCCGCTTCAAATATATTGGTGACTACTGCTGAAGACTCTTTAATTATTTCTGCTGTTAGCTGCTTGTTAAGTGAATCGGTAGATTTGATGTTTGTCTCTGAGACCATGTTGAATTTCTTGAAACCTAATTAAGATTAATATGAACAAGGGTTAATATCCTGCAAGTCATTATTTGTAAAGGCGTATTTAGTGCTTAAATTTAAATTTCTGAATAATCACTTTTAAGTAACTTGGCTGGTAATTGATCCAATGAACCGTTTTATTAAAAATCTGAGCGCTCAAGGTTAAGCGTAGCGAGTAACCGGTTACCTTGTTTTTTACTTTTTGGGGAAGAGCCCGCGGCCAGCTTTACATGATAGTGATGGAGGCATAGTTTCGACCCTTGGAACAAGCTTAAATTACGCACTATGACTACCCTAATAGTTCATGATGAAGAAGACCGTTTTCTTCGTTTTCGGTATCTGAACAAGCGGCACAAGAAAATGCTTTGGTAGAGATTATCGCGCACCCGAATATTGGGTGCGTTTTTGTTTTTACAGTTTTTCACATCACAATTTATAGAACTGTCAGTGTCTTAGTTCACAGTCTTTTGATCCACAACCGTAAAGCAGTGATTTTTTTCAGGTACATAGTATCATTTGCCGCCCAAAACCCATGCGAAACAAGTAATGAGCAGGTTTAATAGACCCGCTAATCCAGTTTTGGGTACAGAGTTGTGCATACGTCATGTTGCACGGAAATGAGAGCTTGCTCAGTTTTAAGCAACAAAATACTGAGTAGCTCATTAGTGTATGCAATCCGTTGCTAATATTTTTTTATTCAATGACAAAAGCGCGTAGAAGATGAAAGAAACCTTAGTGGTGTCGGTTTCCTCGATTCACGGAACCAAACATTTTTACGTAGGCAAGTGGCTAAGAAAGTGCCTAAAAGGATTTTTGCTTGTAAGCGTAGTTGGGGCAATAACCGCTGGTAGTGCGATTTATTATCTCAAAGATGAAGTCGACTTTGCCAAGTTGCGCCAGCACGAGTTAGAAATAAAGTCCTCAAGCTTATCAGAGGAAATCAGCTCGCTTCGTTCTCTCAAAAACAGCCTTGAGAGTGATTTGTCAGATCGCGAAGACCGCATTGGAATGGTATCTGACAGACTGGGTGATTTAGAAAAGTTACTGGATTTAGAAAGTGGTTCGGAAGTGAGCCGGGAAGAGCTAGAGTCGCGTCTTGATGCGGCCGCAATCACTTCGTCGGTACGAACACAAATGTTGATTCACATACCGAGTGGTGCTCCAGTGCAAAATGCGCGAACGTCTTCTGGGTATGGCAAACGCAAACATCCCGTGTCCGGCAAAATAAAATGGCACCGTGGACAGGATTTTGCAGTCAATACCGGTACACCAGTCTATGCCCCCGCTGATGGTGTTGTGCGTGTCACTAGACCGAGCGACAAGGGCTCAGGCAACTTTCTGGAGCTGCAACATAATTACGGTTTTTCCAGCTCATACTCTCACTTAAAAGAGTTTGCAGTAAAGAGTGGTGATTTTGTCAAAAAGGGTGACTTGATCGCTTATTCAGGAAATAGCGGATTGTCATCCGGACCACATTTGCATTATGAAGTACGTTTTGTGGGTCGACCACTCGACCCTAAGCCCTTCATCAGTTGGGATTTGGATAATTTTGAAAGCATTTTCACAAACGTGAGAGGAATACGATGGGAATCTTTAGTAAACAAGGTGGAGTCAAGAGTCAGCAGTCAGCTACAACTCTCATCACAAAGGGATGCACAGTCACCGGACACTTAAAACTAGAAAGTGATATCCAAGTCGATGGGCTGGTGGAAGGTCAAGTGAATGTTGCCAAAGCGCTACTGATTTCTGAAAGTGGTCGAGTGAATGGTGAGGTTTACGCAGGTCACGTGGTAGTGAATGGTGAATTTGAGGGCACCTGTTACGCAGACCGAATCGAGATTCTGCAAAACGGCCGAGTGAGAGGCGCCATCTACACTGACAATCTAAGTATTGATCAAGGTGGCAAATTCAACGGTGAAACTCACCCAGCCAAAGAAACTACCGAAGCCGAAGAAAAAGTCACCGCTATCTCAAAAGCCTAATATCCCGAGAGGGTAGGTTTACAGTGTAAATAGAACGACAAGGTTGAGCCCTTCAAAACTCAAAACCTTGTCGTTTGTCTTTTCTAGTTCCAATAATCCTCGATTTTCGGTTGGATTAAATCAAACATCCAAATCTTTAATCTCAATATCTAGAATCTCTCCAATCGTGATACCTGCACTATTGTCGGTGATAACCATTTGTTTTATGTCTCCGTCTATCAAGGTATTGAGAACGACGCCATTGCCAGATGTTCCAACATTGTTTAGCAAGATTTCCTGCTGTCCGTTGTTCACATCGGTAATGGTGAGTTTGATGCCCGATAAGCCATAACCTGCATCGGTTTCACTGAAGTAAGTCGCTGAAATGTTATCGTATGAAGCCTTGAGTAAACCATTTAATGACAAGGTATCTTGGTCGGCATCAAAATCGTAGATTTTATCCGTCGCCCCTGATGCATCAACATGCTGGCTATCCCATACAAATAGGTCTGAGCCCAAATCACCGCGCATATAGTCGTTACCACTGCCACCTATGATTGTGTCAGTGCCGGAACCTCCGCGAATGAAATCACTGTCAGTACCGCCATCGAGATAGTCATTGCCTGACCCACCTGAAATCAAATCATGTCCCGCTTCACCAAAGATAATGTCATTCCCTTGCGCGCCCTGTGCAACATCGCCCCAAGAGGTACTGGCCGCGCTGGCAAGCAATGTTGAGTCTTCTGTGGCATTGGGGCCTTGATAGACCGAACTATCATCGAGGAAGGTAAACGTTACACCATCGTCTAGGCTGGCCGAGTTATTACCACTGTCACCCAAATAGACAATGTCATCGCCCAGGCCGGCTTCAACGTGGTCATTCCCTGCTCCGCTATATACGGTATCACTGGTATTTTCGGCAATGTTCGCAGCTGCATCAAGACGCCAGTCTGAGCCGTATGTAGCTTGGTCATAGATTGTGGTATCAACTTTGACTGAGTTTGAAATCAGGGCTAGTTGTGGTGTGCCATTGAGATAAATCGCATCATTACCCGCGTAAGTTTCAATGTGATTAACGGTACTTAACGCTGGTTTCGTAATGCTTAAGGTGCTGGTCGAGCTGTCACCATCCTGATCAGTTATCTCAAAACTCACATCAATGGTTTTGGCGTTGATGTCTCGGTTTGCGAATTTGAACGTGTAGCTGCCGTCACTCTTGACTAGGAATTGTTCACCTGCCGCAGTGAATAGTAAAACTTGTAACCCTAGAGGTTTACTGGTGTCTCCATCTTTGTAGAACTGTTGGTCCGCGACATTAAATTCGTACTCACTGGTTCCCCAGGTGATGGAGAACGTTTTTAGACCATCGGCCCCTGCTGATAATGGAATTTGGCCACTAATCATCTCTAGATTCTGTTCCGCCGAAGCAATCGTCTCATTTAGCGTTGCAGAGCTAGCCACCAAGGTGAAATCTATGTCTCGGTTTAAGTGTCCGTCAAACGCGATGTGGTTTAATGCGGTGACCCCGTCTGAAGTTGGCGTACCTACACCTAATGCTTGCGAGAGGATATTGTTTTCAGAGACCGTTGAGAGCCAAGTATTTATTTCCTGCTGATAATTGGAGTTGGAAGTCGGCTCTCCATCAGAGATGAAAAAGCTCATATTATTGGCATTGTCTAGCTGACCTGACTTGGACCACGCTGAAGATGCTGCTTGCAAACCGTATTGGTATTCGGTCCAGCCTGAGTCCGTCAGTGTATTAACTTGCGTGGTGGCATCTGCTGGATCTAGCCAACCAGTGTCCATCACAATAGCGCCATTGAACGCGACGATTTGTACTTTAGCTTCCCCTACCGCAAAGTTAGTGAGTAAGTTGCTGATTGCATTCTGAGTCCAGGTCAACCAACTGGCGCTGCTGTTGTTCATCGAACCTGAAATATCAATAACAAACTGAATATTAGTTGGTGCAGCTTCTGCCGTGCTATTAACGATGTTGCTAGACGTTGGACTGTCGTCTTCTACTGCAATATCTAAGGCAACATTAATCTGATTGTTTCCATCGCTTACTGTTAAAGAAGGTGTCAGTGTGAGTTGCTCATTTTCAGTTGTTGAATCTGAGTGGTCCAAAGGAAGGTATTGTTTCACAGTGTAATCAAACTGTCGGTCGGTAATACCTTGCGAACTTGGTGCCGTGATTGTCACTTCGATGACTTTGGTAGATGTTCCTGAAAGCGTGCCAACTAGAGTTCCGTTTTGCACAGACCAGACAACATCTTCACCACCCGACTTTAACGAAGGTGTTCCACCATCAAAAACAGGAGAACCATTGTTGACCGCAAACTGAGCCGTAATGGTATCGCCTACGTTGACATCTCGAATGATAAAACTCGCGGTAGACTCATTAGATGCTGAGTTCACATCTGTGTTGGCGTTAGCGAGCCCTTCATCTGATGTTACCGCTGCCCCCATGCTTGACAGGGTCGGTGCAGCGGGTGCGAAGTTGTAGAAAATAGCATCATCAGACACGATATCGGTTAACGTTGTGTTGCCTTGCATTAATTGAGCAGTAACAACCACCTGACTTCCATCTGTACTTGGGATACTTCGCGTAAAGTCCACCCAACCGCGGTCAATATCTGTCTGGGTCAAAGTGACCGGACTTGATTGGAAGTTCAAATCAAGGCTATTCCCAGCAACAGCGGCTTGATTGAGGTAAACGCGAACATCTAAAGAGGTATTACCGTTGAGCTCAGTATCGCCATACAAGTTGCCGTCATTATTTGCATCGTTCAAAAGAGCGATCTGCAGTTGATCTTCGACAAGAGTTACCGATGAACTCGTTCCACTCGTGTCACCATCACTATCAATTGCTTGGTATTCAAAGGAATCGGGCACAGTTTGTTGGATCTCAGTGCCTACATATTGTAGAACCCAAGTTGAGCCAGAACTATTTGATTGGGTCCCAAAGTCGATAGACTTAATACTCAGCCCCTGAGTGTTAATATTGAATTGAGGGCCGTCGCCAATCGTGATTTCTCTTGAATCACCTCCCTGTCTTTGGAAAGTAAAGGTTTGCGATTGGCTGCCATCACCGTATGTGATTACAACTGTGGCTTTGGCGTTTTGAGACGCGTTGCTAGAGAAATGCCCTCCCATACCATCCAAGCCAACTTTCACTTCAGTCGGTAGGTTCTTACCATTGTTGCCAAATTCGAGAGTGAGTGTTTCATCACGGTTAATACCAGAATCGTTCGAATCGTCCCCTAAACCTGTACCAATATGCCCTGTGGTACTTGCATATTGTTGCAAACCATCTTGAACCCCATTTCCTTGGACAATCGATATTTCAAGACCGATATCGCTATTGGTGATGAGTTTGGTCGTTGGGTTGTAACTGCCCCAATCAGAGAGACTACCGGTTGCACTAACATCACTACCAATAAAGAAGTTACTGCTTGAAATAGGCGGCTCTTGATACTCAATACTTGAGAGATCAAATGTCTGTCCATTTGATACATGAGTACTGGTTATTGGAACTCGAGTCGTTGGATTGCCGTTCACATCAATCAAGATACCCGTTAACGAACCTTGTTGTGGAAGACTTGTGATGACGACGTGAGTGGATGCGGTTGCAGATGAATCATCTTCACTATCACTAACGTGGTTTGTGAAATTAATCGATGTAGTACCTGAGTTACTGAGTAAGGCGCTGAAGCTTTGATTTTGTGGTGGAGCGTTAACGCGAGCAGAATCAGTTCCAATAGCGGAAGTATTGCCAGCTTGATCTTCAAGTACGGCAGAAACATTTAGAGTACTGCCGGTTGAAGGTACTGGGTATTGGTAGCTTACGCCACCTGAGATATCTGAAGCACTCAAAACCACATCTGCCTGACCACTGACTTTGAGGATATCGCCGACTTGAGCACCAGCTGGAGGCGTTACGAGCACGTCAATTAGGCCGCTAAGCTCATTGTTGGTAATGATGCCATTATTGTTGGTGTCCTCAGAAATAACCACAGTTGGTGCCTGTGGTGACGTGGTATCTAACGTAAAGCTAATACTTGAGGTTCCTGATGTATTACCCGCTATATCCGTTTGGCGGACCTGAACCGTGTTAGCACCTTCGGCTGGCGTGAAGCTGTCAGTCCACGTGGTGCCACCGTCGGTGGAATACTCGACCGTTGCGCCTGTTTCTACATTGCCAATCGACAGAGCGCCATCGGAAGTGATCAAGTCTGAGCTGCTAGAACCGGTATCGTTAGTCAGAGCGACTGTTGGTGCAGCGACTTGCGTATCCAACGTAAAGCTGATGGAGCTGGCACCTGATGTATTACCCGCCGTGTCGGTTTGACGAACCTGAACCGTGTTGGCACCTTCCGCTGGGGTATAGCTGCTGGTCCAAGTCGTACCACCGTCGATTGAGTATTCGACCGTTGCGCCCGTTTCCAATCCTGTGATGTTTAATGAGCCATCCGAGGTGATCAAGTCTGAGCTGCTAGAACCGGTATCGTTAGTTAAAGCGACCGTTGGTGCAGCCACTTGCGTGTCTAACGTAAAGCTGATTGAACTTGCGCCAGAGGTATTACCCGCTGTATCTGTTTGACGAACTTGTACTGTGTTGGCACCTTCGGCTGGGGTAAAGCTGTTGGTCCACGTAGTACCGCCATCGGTTGAGTATTCAACGTTAGCTCCAGTTTCTACATTGCCAATCGACAGCGAACCATCAGAGGTAACCAAATCCGAGTTACTTGAACCCGTATCGTTAGTCAACGCGACCGTTGGCGCAGCGACTTGAGTATCTAACGTGAAGCTGATTGAGCTGGCTCCGGACGTATTGCCTGCAGTATCAGTCTGACGAACCTGAACAGTGTTGGCACCTTCGGCTGGCGTGAAGCTATTGGTCCAAGTCGTACCACCGTCGGTTGAGTATTCAACCGTCGCGCCAGTTTCAAGCCCCGTGATGTTTAGTGAGCCATCAGAGGTGATGTTATCTGAGTTGCTTGAACCGGTATCGTTAGACAACGCGACCGTTGGCGCAGCGACTTGAGTGTCCAACGTAAAGCTGATTGAGCTTGAACCTGAGACATTACCCGCGGTGTCGGTCTGACGAACCTGAACCGTGTTGGCACCTTCGGCTGGCGTGAAGCTATTGGTCCAAGTGGTGCCGCCGTCGATGGAGTATTCAACGGTAGCTCCAGTTTCTACATTGCCAATCGAAAGGGCACCATCGGAAGTGACCAAGTCTGAGTTGCTAGAGCCGGTATCGTTAGTCAACGCGACCGTTGGTGCAGCAACTTGGGTATCGAGCGTGAAGCTAATTGAGCTTGCGCCGGAAACATTACCCGCCGTATCCGTTTGACGAACCTGAACCGTGTTCACACCTTCAGCCGGGGTGAAGCTATTAGTCCACGTCGTACCTCCATCGGTTGAGTATTCGACGGTTGCCCCAGTCTCAAGCCCTGTAATGTTTAGCGAACCATCGGAAGTGATCAAGTCTGAGCTGCTTGAACCCGTATCGTTAGTCAGAGCGACTGTTGGCGCAGAGACTTGAGTGTCCAACGTGAAGCTGATTGAGCTGGCACCCGATGTATTACCTGCCGTATCAGTTTGACGAATCTGAACCGAGTTGGCACCTTCCGCTGGGGTAAAGCTGTTGGTCCAAGTCGTACCACCGTCGGTTGAGTATTCAACGATAGCGCCAGTCTCAAGGCCTGTAATATTTAATGAACCATCAGAGGTAATCAAGTCAGAGCTACTTGAACCCGTATCGTTAGTCAGTCCCACTGTTGGCGCAGCAACTTGAGTATCTAACGTGAAGCTGATTGAACTTACACCGGATGTGTTGCCCGCGGTATCAGTCTGACGAACCTGAACAGTGTTGGCACCTTCGGCTGGCGTGAAGCTGTTGGTCCAAGTCGTACCACCGTCGGTTGAGTATTCAACGGTAGCTCCAGTTTCTACATTACCTATCGAAAGGGCACCATCGGAAGTGATCAAGTCTGAGCTGCTAGAACCGGTATCGTTATTTAACGAGACGGTTGGCGCAGCAACTTGGGTATCGAGCGTGAAGCTGATGGAGCTGGCACCCGAAGTATTGCCTGCGGTATCGGTCTGACGAACTTGCACTGTGTTTGAACCTTCGGCTGGCGTGAAGCTGTTGGTCCAAGTGGTGCCGCCGTCAGTGGAGTATTCAACTGTTGCTCCAGTCTCAAGCCCAGTAATGTTTAGGCTTCCATCAGAAGTGACCAAGTCTGAGTTACTTGAACCGGTGTCGTTAGTTAAAGCGACCGTTGGCGCAGCAACTTGAGTATCCAGAGTGAAGCTGATGGAGCTGGCACCGGATGTATTGCCCGCGGTGTCGGTTTGACGAACCTGAACCGTGTTCGAACCTTCGGTTGGCGTGAAGCTGTTGGTCCAAGTTGTGCCACCGTCGGTTGAATACTCGACCGTTGCGCCTGTTTCTACATTGCTAATCGACAGAGCGCCATCGGAAGTGATCAAGTCTGAGCTGCTTGAGCCGGTATCGTTAGTCAGAGCGATTATTGGTGCAGCCACTTGGGTATCCAGAGTAAAGCTGATGGAGCTTGCGCCAGAAACATTACCCGCCGTATCAGTCTGACGAACTTGAACCGTGTTAGCACCTTCGGCTGGTGTGAAGCTGTTAGTCCACGTTGTTCCACCGTCAGTTGAGTATTCGACAGTTGATCCAGTCTCAAGCCCCGTGATGTTCAATGAACCTTCCGAGGTAACCAAATCCGAGTTACTTGAGCCGGTATCGTTAGTTAAAGTCACTGTTGGCGCAGCCACTTGAGTATCTAGCGTGAAGCTGATGGAGCTTGCGCCAGACGTATTTCCTGCGGTATCAGTCTGACGAACCTCAACCGTGTTGGCACCTTCGGCTGGGGTGAAGCTGTTAGTCCACGTGGTGCCACCGTCGGTTGAGTATTCGACCGTTGCGCCTGTTTCAAGCCCCGTGATGTTCAATGAACCGTCCGAGGTAACCAAATCCGAGTTACTTGAGCCAGTATCGTTAGTCAACGAGACGGTTGGTGCCGCAACTTGGGTATCTAACGTGAAGCTAATTGAGCTTGCGTCAGATGTGTTACCCGCGGTGTCGGTTTGGCGAACTTGAACGGTGTTTAAACCCTCGGCTGGCGTAAAGCTGTTGGTCCAAGTGGTGCCGCCGTCGATGGAGTACTCGACAGTCGCGCCAGTCTCTAGGCCTGTAATATTTAATGAACCATCTGAGGTGATCAAGTCTGAGCTGCTAGAACCTGTATCGTTAGTCAATGCGACTGTTGGCGCAGCCACTTGGGTATCGAGCGTAAAGCTAATTGAGCTGGCTCCGGATGTATTGCCCGCCGTGTCGGTTTGACGAACCTGAACCGTGTTGGCACCTTCGGCTGGGGTAAAGCTGCTGGTCCACGTTGTGCCGCCGTCGATGGAGTACTCGACTGTTGCTCCAGTCTCAAGGCCCGTAATATTTAATGAACCATCAGAGGTAATGTTATCCGAGTTACTTGAGCCAGTATCGTTGGTCAGAGCCACAGTCGGTGCAGTCACTTGAGTATCTAATGTGAAGCTGATGGAACTTGCGCCAGATGTATTGCCTGCCGTATCCGTCTGGCGAACTTGAACCGTGTTGGCACCTTCGGCCGGGGTGAAGCTGTTGGTCCAAGTCGTACCGCCGTCAGTTGAGTATTCAACGGTCGCGCCAGTCTCTAGGCCTGTAATATTTAATGAACCATCAGAGGTCACTAAGTCTGAATTACTTGAACCGGTATCGTTAGCCAGTGCCACTGTTGGCGCAGCGACTTGGGTATCTAGCGTGAAGCTAATGGAGCTGGCACCCGATGTATTGCCCGCGGTATCGGTCTGACGAACTTGAACCGTATTTACACCTTCCGTAGGGGTGAAGCTGTTGGTCCAAGTCGTACCGCCATCGGTTGAGTACTCGACAGTCGCGCCAGTTTCCAATCCTGTGATGTTTAATGAGCCATCAGAGGTGATTAAGTCTGAGCTACTTGTGCCGGTATCGTTAGTCAATGCGACTGTTGGCGCAGCCACTTGTGTATCCAGTGTAAAGCTGATGGAGCTGGCACCGGATGTATTGCCAGCAGTATCGGTTTGACGAACCTGAACCGTGTTAGCACCCTCCGCTGGCGTGAAGCTGTTGGTCCAAGTCGTACCGCCGTCAGTTGAGTATTCAACGGTCGCGCCAGTCTCTAGGCCTGTAATATTTAATGAGCCATCAGAGGTGATGTTATCTGAGCTACTTGAACCAGTATCGTTAGTCAGAGCGACCGTTGGTGCAGCGACTTGAGTATCTAACGTGAAGCTGATTGAGCTTGCGCCCGAAGTATTGCCCGCCGTGTCAGTTTGACGAACTTGAACGGTATTCGCACCTTCGGCAGGAGTGAAGCTGTTAGTCCACGTTGTGCCGCCGTCGGTTGAGTATTCGATCGTAGCTCCAGTTTCTAAATTGCCAATCGAAAGGGCACCATCGGAAGTAATCAAGTCTGAGCTACTTGTGCCGGTATCGTTAGTCAATGCGACTGTTGGCGCAGCAACTTGTGTATCCAGTGTAAAGCTTATGGAGCTGGCACCTGATGTATTACCCGCTGTATCTGTTTGACGAACTTGTACTGTGTTGGCACCTTCGGCTGGGGTAAAGCTGTTAGTCCAAGTGTTACCGCCATCGGTTGAGTACTCGACCGTTGCTCCGGTTTCTACATTGCCAATCGAAAGGGCACCATTTGAAGTGACTAAGTCTGAGCTACTTGAGCCGGTATCGTTAGTCAACGCGACCGTTGGTGCAGCAACTTGGGTATCTAACGTGAAGCTAATCGAGCTTGCGCCAGAAACATTACCCGCCGTGTCGGTTTGACGAACTTGAACCGTATTTGCACCTTCGGCTGGGGTGAAGCTGTTGGTCCAAGTAGTACCTCCGTCAGTTGAGTATTCGACAGTCGCGCCAGTCTCAAGCCCAGTAATGTTCAATGAGCCATCAGAGGTGATCAAGTCTGAGCTGCTTGACCCGGTATCGTTAGTCAACGCGACCGTTGGCACAGCGACTTGAGTATCGAGCGTGAAGCTGATTGAGCTGGCTCCGGACGTATTGCCTGCGGTATCAGTTTGGCGAACCTGAACCGTGTTCGCACCTTCGGCTGGCGTAAAGCTGTTAGTCCACGTGGTGCCGCCGTCGGTTGAGTATTCAACGGTAGCGCCGGTTTCTAATCCCGTGATGTTTAATGAGCCATCAGAGGTAACCAAATCCGAGTTACTTGAGCCAGTATCGTTAGTTAATGCGACGGTTGGTGCAGCAACTTGTGTATCCAGCGTGAAGCTGATTGAGCTGGCTCCGGATGTATTGCCTGCCGTATCGGTCTGACGAACCTGAACTGTGTTGGCACCTTCGGCTGGGGTAAAGCTGTTAGTCCAGGTAGTGCCGCCGTCGGTTGAGTACTCAACAGTCGCGCCAGTTTCAAGGCCTGTGATGTTTAGTGAGCCATCCGAGGTGATCAAATCTGAGCTACTTGAACCGGTATCGTTAGTCAGAGCCACAGTCGGTGCAGCGACTTGAGTATCCAACGTGAAGCTGATTGAGCTGGCACCAGAAGTATTACCCGCTGTATCCGTCTGACGAACTTGAACGGTGTTGGCGCCTTCGGCTGGGGTAAAGGTGTTAGTCCAAGTAGTACCGCCATCGGTTGAGTATTCAACGGTAGCGCCAGTTTCCAATCCTGTGATGTTTAGTGAGCCATCCGAGGTGATCAAATCGGAGCCACTAGAACCGGTATCGTTAGTTAACGCGACCGTTGGCGCAGCAACTTGGGTATCCAGCGAGAAGCTAATTGAGCTGGCACCGGATGTATTACCTGCCGTATCGGTCTGACGAATCTGAACTGTATTGGAGCCTTCTGATGGAGTGAAGCTTGAAGTCCATGTTGTGCCACCGTCGGTTGAGTATTCGACCGTTGCCCCGGTTTCTACATTGCCAATCGAAAGGGCACCATCAGAGGTAACCAAATCCGAGTTACTTGAGCCAGTATCGTTAGTCAACGCGACCGTTGGCGCAGCGACTTGAGTGTCCAACGTGAAGCTGATTGAGCTTGCCCCCGATGTATTGCCTGCGGTATCAGTCTGACGAACCTGAACCGTGTTGGCACCTTCGGCTGGCGTAAAGCTGTTGGTCCAAGTAGTGCCGCCGTCAGTTGAGTATTCAACAGTCGCGCCGGTTTCTACATTGCCAATCGACAGGGTACCATCGGAAGTGATCAAATCTGAGCTGCTAGAACCGGTATCGTTAGTTAACGCGACCGTTGGCGCAGCAACTTGGGTATCCAGCGTGAAGCTAATTGAGCTGGCACCGGATGTATTACCTGCCGTATCGGTCTGACGAATCTGAACTGTATTGGAGCCTTCTGATGGAGTGAAGCTTGAAGTCCATGTTGTGCCACCGTCGGTTGAGTATTCTACCGTTGCCCCGGTTTCTACATTGCCAATCGAAAGGGCACCATCAGAGGTAACCAAATCCGAGTTACTTGAGCCAGTATCGTTAGTCAACGCGACCGTTGGCGCAGCGACTTGAGTGTCCAACGTGAAGCTGATTGAGCTTGCCCCCGATGTATTGCCTGCGGTATCAGTCTGACGAACCTGAACCGTGTTGGTACCTTCAGCTGGCGTAAAGCTGTTGGTCCAAGTAGTGCCGCCGTCGATGGAGTACTCGACAGTCGCACCAGTCTCAAGGCCCGTGATATTTAGGCTTCCATCTGAAGTAACTAAGTCTGAGCTGCTAGAACCGGTATCGTTGGTCAGAGCCACAGTCGGTGCCGCAACTTGAGTATCCAGCGTGAAGCTGATTGAGCTAGCACCCGAGACATTGCCTGCGGTATCGGTTTGACGAATTTGTACTGTGTTCGCGCCTTCAACTGGGGTAAAGCTGTTGGTCCAAGTACTGCCGCCATCGATGGAGTACTCGACTGTGGCGCCGGTTTCCAATCCACCAATCGCTAAAGCCCCGTCTGAAGTGATCAAGTCTGAACTACTTGAGCCTGTATCATTTGCTAATGCGATAGTTGGCGCAGTCACTTGAGTATCTAGAGTGAAGCTGATGGAGCTGGCACCGGATGTATTGCCTGCCGTATCCGTTTGACGAACTTGAACTGTATTCGAGCCCTCAGCAGGGGTGAAGCTGTTAGTCCACGTTGTGCCGCCATCGATTGAGTATTCAACGGTTGCGCCAGTCTCAAGCCCTGTAATATTTAGCGAACCATCCGAGGAGATCAAATCCGAGTTACTTGAGCCAGTATCATTCGTCAGAGCGACGGTTGGTGCAGCGACTTGAGTATCTAGCGTGAAGCTAATGGAACTTACACCGGATGTATTGCCTGCGGTATCGGTCTGACGAACCTGAACAGTGTTCGCACCCTCCGCTGGGGTAAAACTGTTAGTCCAAGTGGTACCGCCGTCGATTGAGTATTCAACGGTAGCGCCCGTTTCCAATCCTGTGATGTTTAGTAAGCCATCCGAGGTGATCAAATCGGAGCTACTAGAACCGGTATCGTTAGTTAAAGCGACCGTTGGTGCAGCAACTTGGGTATCGAGCGTAAAGCTGATTGAGCTGGCACCAGATGTATTACCCGCCGTATCGGTTTGACGAACCTGAACGGTATTGGCACCTTCGGCAGGGGTAAAGCTGTTGGTCCAAGTAGTGCCACCGTCGGTTGAGTATTCGACAGTCGCGCCAGTCTCAAGGCCGGTGATGTTTAGTGAGCCATCAGAGGTGATGTTATCTGAGCTACTTGAACCCGTATCGTTAGTTAGAACAACTGTTGGCGCAGCGACTTGTGTATCTAAGGTGAAGCTAATTGAGCTGGCACCCGAAGTATTGCCCGCCGTATCCGTCTGACGAACCTGAACCGTGTTGGCACCTTCAGCTGGAGTGAAGCTATTGGTCCAAGTAGTACCGCCGTCAGTTGAGTACTCGACCATAGCTCCAGTTTCTAAATTACCTATCGAAAGGGCACCATCAGAGGTGATCAAGTCTGAGTTACTTGAACCGGTATCGTTAGTCAGAGCCACAGTAGGTGCCGAAACTTGGGTATCGAGCGTAAAGCTGATGGAGCTGGCGCCTGATGTATTACCCGCTATATCCGTTTGGCGAACCTGAATTGTGTTGGCACCTTCGGCTGGCGTGAAGCTTGAAGTCCATGTTGTGCCACCGTCAGTGGAGTATTCGACCGTTGCGCCGGTTTCTAAATTGCCAATCGAAAGGGCACCATCTGAAGTGACTAAGTCTGAGCTACTTGAGCCGGTATCGTTAGTCAGAGCGATTGTTGGTGCAGCAACTTGGGTATCTAACGTGAAGCTAATCGAGCTTGCGCCAGAAACATTACCCGCCGTGTCGGTTTGACGAACTTGAACGGTATTCGCGCCTTCGGCTGGAGTGAAGCTATTTGTCCAAGTGGCGCCGCCGTCGGTTGAGTATTCGACCGTAGCTCCAGTCTCAAGCCCCGTGATGTTTAGGCTTCCATCTGAAGTAACTAAATCCGAGTTACTTGAACCGGTATCGTTAGTTAACGCGACCGTTGGTGCGACAACTTGAGTATCTAACGTGAAGCTGATGGAGCTTGCACCCGATATATTACCCGCTGTATCCGTCTGACGAACTTGTACTGTGTTGGCACCTTCGGCTGGTGTGAAGCTATTGGTCCAAGTCGTACCGCCGTCAGTGAAGTACTCGACAGTCGCGCCAGTCTCAAAACCAGTAATGTTTAATGAGCCATCAGAGGTAACCAAATCCGAGTTACTTGAGCCGGTATCGTTAGTTAAAGTCACTGTTGGCGCAGCGACTTGAGTATCTAGCGTGAAGCTGATTGAGCTTGCGCCCGAAACATTACCAGCGGTGTCGGTTTGACGAACTTGAACTGTATTCGAGCCCTCAGCAGGGGTGAAGCTGTTTGTCCACGTAGTGCCGCCGTCGGTTGAGTACTCAACAGTCGCGCCAGTTTCAAGACCTGTGATGTTTAGTGAGCCATCCGAGGTGATCAAATCCGAGCCACTAGAACCGGTATCGTTAGTTAATGCGACGGTTGGTGCAGCAACTTGTGTATCCAGCGTAAAGCTAATGGAGCTGGCACCAGATGTATTGCCAGCGGTGTCTGTTTGACGAACCTGAACCGTGTTGGCGCCTTCAGCAGGCGTGAAACTCGAAGTCCAAGTAGTGCCGCCGTCGGTTGAGTATTCGACCGTCGCACCAGTCTCAAGTCCCGTGATGTTTAGCGAACCATCGGAAGTGATCAAGTCTGAGTTACTTGAGCCGGTATCGTTAGTCAATGAGACCGTTGGTGCAGCGACTTGTGTATCTAACGTAAAGCTAATGGAGCTGGCTCCAGATGTATTACCCGCCGTATCAGTCTGACGAACCTGAACTGTATTCGAGCCCTCAGCAGGGGTGAAGCTGTTAGTCCACGTTGTGCCACCGTCGGTTGAGTATTCGACAGTTGCTCCAGTTTCTACATTACCAATCGACAGGGCACCATCGGAAGTGATCAAGTCTGAGTTGCTAGAACCCGTGTCGTTAGTCAGCGCCACAGTAGGCGCAGCAACTAGCGTATCTAAGGTGAAGCTAATAAAGCTTGCGCCAGAAACATTACCAGCGGTATCGGTTTGACGAACCTGAACCGTGTTGGCACCTTCCGCTGGGGTAAAGCTGTTAGTCCAGGTAGTGCCGCCGTCGGTTGAGTATTCGACCGTTGCGCCGGTTTCTACATTACCTATCGAAAGGGCACCATCGGAAGTGATCAAGTCTGAACTGCTTGAGCCGGTATCGTTAGTCAGAGCGATTGTTGGTGCCGCAACTTGAGTATCTAGAGTGAAGCTGATGGAGCTTGCGCCAGAAACATTACCCGCCGTGTCGGTTTGGCGAACTTGAACCGTGTTGGCACCTTCCGCTTGTGTGAAGCTGTTAGTCCACGTTGTTCCGCCGTCGGTTGAGTACTCGACAGTCGCGCCAGTCTCAAGCCCAGTAATGTTTAGACTTCCATCTGAAGTGACTAAGTCTGAGTTACTTGAACCAGTATCGTTGGTTAAAGCGACGGTTGGTGCAGCAACTTGAGTATCGAGTGTGAAGCTGATCGAACTTGCACCAGATGTATTACCAGCCGTATCGGTTTGACGAACTTGAACTGTGTTCGCACCTTCCGCAGGGGTAAAGCTGTTAGTCCACGTTGTTCCGCCGTCGGTTGAGTACTCGACCGTTGCGCCAGTCTCAAGCCCAGTAATGTTCAATGAGCCATCAGAGGTGATCAAGTCTGAGCTGCTAGAACCCGTGTCATTAGTCAGTGCCACCGTTGGTGCAGCGACTTGAGTATCTAGAGTGAAGCTGATTGAACTTGCACCGGATGTATTGCCCGCGGTATCCGTTTGACGAACCTGAACCGTATTCGCACCTTCCGCAGGGGTGAAGCTGTTGGTCCACGTTGTGCCGCCGTCCGTTGAGTACTCGACCGTCGCGCCAATCTCTAGGCCTGTGATATTTAATGAGCCATCAGAGGTGATCAAGTCAGAGCTGCTAGAACCGGTATCGTTAGTCAATGCGACTGTTGGTGCAGCCACTTGAGTATCTAATGTAAAGCTGATTGAGCTGGCTCCGGATGTATTACCAGCCGTATCGGTCTGACGAACCTGAACCGTGTTAGCACCTTCAGCCGGGGTAAAGCTGTTGGTCCACGTGGTGCCACCGTCGGTTGAGTATTCAACAGTCGCGCCAGTTTCAAGACCTGTGATGTTTAGGCTTCCATCTGAAGTGACCAAATCCGAGCTACTTGAGCCGGTATCGTTGGTCAGAGCCACAGTCGGTGCCGCAACTTGAGTATCTAACGTAAAGCTGATTGAGCTTGCGCCGGATGTATTGCCAGCAGTATCTGTTTGACGAACCTGAACCGTATTGGCACCTTCGGCTGGTGTGAAACTGTTGGTCCAAGTCGTACCACCGTCGATGGAGTATTCAACTGTTGCTCCAGTCTCAAGCCCAGTAATATTTAGGCTTCCATCAGAAGTGACCAAGTCTGAGTTACTTGAGCCGGTATCGTTAGTCAGCGCGA
Source organism: Vibrio sp. ABH4_348 (assembly GCF_056159765.1). Taxonomy (NCBI): domain Bacteria; kingdom Pseudomonadati; phylum Pseudomonadota; class Gammaproteobacteria; order Vibrionales; family Vibrionaceae; genus Vibrio; species Vibrio sp. ABH4_348. The sequence goes on from NZ_JBSWVW010000002.1 coordinate 608,415, forward strand.
CGGTTGGCGCAGCCACTTGGGTATCCATAGTAAAGCTGATGGAACTTGCGCCCGAAGTATTGCCCGCGGTATCGGTTTGACGAACTTGAACGGTATTCGCACCTTCGGCTGGGGTGAAGCTGTTAGTCCACGTGGTACCGCCATCGGTGGAGTATTCGACTGTTGCGCCTGTTTCCAATCCTGTGATGTTTAGTGAGCCATCCGAGGTGACTAAGTCTGAATGACTTGAACCGGTATCGTTAGCCAGAGCGACTGTTGGCGCAGCCACTTGAGTATCTAATGTAAAGCTGATTGAACTTGCACCCGATGTATTACCCGCGGTGTCCGTCTGACGAACCTGAACTGTGTTGGCACCTTCCACTGGAGTGAAGCTGTTAGTCCAAGTTGTGCCACCGTCGGTTGAGTACTCGACAGTCGCGCCTGTTTCAAGACCTGTGATGTTTAGGCTGCCATCCGAGGTAACCAAATCCGAGTTACTTGAGCCGGTATCGCTAGTTAAAGTCACTGTTGGCGCAGCCACTTGAGTATCCAGCGTGAAGCTAATGGAGCTGGCGCCTGATGTATTGCCTGCGGTGTCGGTTTGACGAACTTGAACTGTGTTGGCACCTTCGGCTGGCGTGAAGCTGTTAGTCCAAGTAGTGCCACCGTCGGTTGAGTACTCGACCGTTGCGCCTGTTTCCAAACCAGTGATGTTCAATGAGCCATCCGAGGTGATCAAGTCTGAGCTGCTAGAGCCGGTGTCGTTAGTCAAAGCGACCGTTGGTGCAGCCACTTGAGTATCGAGCGTAAAGCTAATTGAGCTGGCACCAGAAGTATTACCCGCCGTATCCGTCTGACGAACTTGAACCGTATTGGCACCTTCTGCTGGGGTGAAGCTGTTGGTCCAAGTAGTGCCGCCATCGATGGAGTACTCGACCGTTGCGCCAGTTTCCAATCCTGTGATGTTCAGTGAGCCATCAGAGGTGATCAAGTCTGAGCTGCTGGAACCGGTATCGTTGGTCAACGCGACTGATGGCGCAGCAACTTGGGTATCTAAAGTGAAGCTGATGGAGCTTGCGCCGGATGTGTTACCCGCGGTGTCGGTCTGACGAACTTGAACTGTATTTGCACCTTCGGCTGGGGTAAAGCTGTTGGTCCAAGTAGTGCCACCGTCGGTTGAGTACTCAACGGTAGCGCCTGTTTCCAATCCTGTGATGTTTAGTGAGCCATCCGAGGTGACTAAGTCTGAATTACTTGAACCGGTATCGTTGGTCAACGCGACGGTTGGTGCAGCAACTTGGGTATCCAGCGTGAAGCTGATCGAACTTGCACCGGACGTATTGCCTGCGGTATCAGTCTGACGAACCTGAACAGTGTTGGCACCTTCGGCTGGCGTGAAGCTGTTAGTCCAAGTAGTGCCACCGTCGGTTGAGTACTCGACCGTTGCGCCTGTTTCCAAACCAGTGATGTTCAATGAGCCATCCGAGGTGATCAAATCCGAGCTACTTGAACCAGTATCGTTAGTCAGGGCCACAGTCGGTGCAGCAACTTGGGTATCCAGCGTGAAGTTCACACTGGTGTTTCCAGAAACATTACCGGCCAAATCTGTTTGGCGAACCAGCACTGTATTGTTGCCTTCTACTGCTGTATAGCTATTGCTCCATGTTGTTCCGCCATCGGTGCTGTATTCAACAACGGCACCAGTCTCCGTTCCACCAACACTTATTGCTGAGGAATTTGTTATCGAATCGCTGTCACTTGAGCCACTATCAGTAGTTAGCTGAGCCGTGGGTGTGTTTACCGTGGTGTCTAGCGTAAAAGTTAAACTAGAGCTAGGAGAGATGTTGCCAGAAGCATCAGTTTGACGCACAAAAACTGTATTGCTTCCTTCAACCGGAGTGTAAGTTGTCCCCCAGTTCACTCCATCTATGGAGAACTCTACAAGCGAACCAGCTTCCAAACCAGCGACAGCAATAGTGCCATTTGATGTGATCAAATCCGACGCACTACTGCCGGTATCTGATAAAAGTGAAACAGTAGGAGCTGTGGGCGCTATCGTATCGAGCAGTTCATCTCCAGATAATGCTGTTCTATCAAACAAGGTGTCATTATCGTCACCACCATTATCGGTTTGTGTATCAAAACCGGCCGTAGCGACAGTGCCGTCCCCGTCTCTACTGAGGACAAAAAAGTCTCCAACACCACCTTGACCACCGGCAGCTGTAGGCTCGAGTACAGTGGTTGGGTCTAAGTTCGTGGTAAGTAGAATTTGTGTCGTGACGTCTTGAACAGTTTCATCACTGAGGTTTTCGGAAACGACAGCAGAGATAGAACCATCTTCTAGCTCGATCACAATAACGGCATTGGCACTTACAGAGATTTGTTCAGTTGATGAGATTTGGTCACCAGCCGCTAAAACGCGCTGAATTCCATTAACATTGGTAACGACGTCACCATAAATAAAACTAACCCGAGCATTCTGGTCTAGTGTTAGCGTGTTGAGTTGTGAAAATACTTCTGGGCTATTTTTTTCGTTATCGGCCATTTACAGCTCCCCCGAGATCGTTTGCGCGCTTCAACTACAAATTCAGCGTTTAATTAACGGTCTAACGTTCTGTAAAAATCGGGGGCTTACCCTGTTCTAGTTTCTATTGTTTGGGTAATAACTCAGCTCCACCGATAGGTGTTCACTTACTAGTCTAGATGCATACTGCTAAAAATGCGAGCGATGTAATAAAATGCGATTGTTTAAATAATAAACAGAACAATAGAGAATGGAATACAGTAAATGTCAGTTCTTGCGTTTAGTCTCAATATTGATAATGTTGACAATAGTGCGTATGTAAATAAGTGCTTAAGTAGGTTTTATTCAATTAAACCAAGTTATTAGCGAGGGGGTTCTCTTACTACAACAATAGTTTTAGTTTGATAGTATGCGTCCTAAAACAAGGGAATAGACCTTGAGGACATAAAATCATATTGGTTCAGATCTAACCGCTCGATCAGTCAGTAGAAAGCAATAGTAATTTCAAATTTCATATAAGTACGTTAATCAAGGAAAGTGATGAGGAATGAACTAGACGTTGCAAAGATTCTGAAAGCCTATGAGGTGATAGTAAGCAACGGAGTCAAAACCGACGGTGTAACACGTTATGAAGGGTTAGAAGCGTATTCAGATTACGATGGCTACACTGTGTTTCTTCGAGGTAATGGCGTGGAGTTGAGTGTTGGGTTTCACAACACTTATCATTTCAACTATGACCATGAACACCAAAAAGAGTCATTTTTGAAGAAAGTAGAACAGGTGCTCAAGTAGAACACCTGTTTACGTGAAGTTAGTTACTTTCTGCCGTGTGCTGAACGATATCAATATTGATTCCAGCGGGATCTTCAACCACAAAGTGAATCTGTCCCCAGTCTTCTACTTTGTAGTCCATTGAAAATGTCATACCAAACTCTTTTGCTTGTTGAAAAGCCTTCTCTGCGTCGGCCACTTCAAGGCTGATGACATAACCTTTTGGATCCATTAAGCGGTGAAGAAATTCTGGTTGCGAAGGGTGGTCTGGAACTAAAAAGCCAAGCTGGACACCGGTTTCCATTGAAACGAGATGTAGATAAAAATCTTCTTGGTAGTAGACAGACTGAAAGCCAAAAAAAGTCTCATAGAACGCTTTAAGCTCTGCCAAGTTTTCAGTCACCATTACCGGGAACATCGCACTAAATTCAATCATGGGTTTCTCCTAACTATTTCTGTTTAAGTGGTTACTCGTTGTTGTTGAGTAAGATGATGCGTGATTGAGAAGAAGTGCTATTGTACAAAACGGACATATGCAAAAAGTGTCCCGGAGTGACTCCTGATAGTTGTTTAAACTCCCTAGAAAAATGTGATTGGTCAAAGTACCAATCGGCCCAAGCTTGATGATCTTGTACGGTTTGCCAAGCTCTTAACGTGTGTTGAAAACGAAGTACTTTACAAAAAGCTTTTGGACTTACTCCTAGGTACTGCTGTGATAGACGCCTTAATTGACGGTCAGTGATCCCTAACTCGTGCGACGCAAAGTCTTTTAGCGCAATACCGTCATTGGCCCCACAACAAAATCGAACAAATTTGAGAACTCTTGGGTCAACAATTGGCCTTTCTATTCTAGAAGCCAACGCTTTCGCGAAACGAATACTACGTTGTTGAAAATCTTCATTAAATGACAAAGATTCCTGCATCTGGTCAATAAATCCGGCTGAAAGTATGTCTTTAGTCGGTAATTGATGATCGCTAGGAGACCATTCACTAATAGGTTCTGAAAGCAGCGCATGCTGACCGAGTACTCGAAAACGAACCCCAAAGTACGTAACCGGCCCTTTAAGCGGGTAGACAATGGGTGAGGTAAATGGCGAAACGAGTACCGCGTCATTCAAATCATTAAGATTGATAATGAGATCGACACAATTGTCAGGAACACTTCGATATTGGAACTCTCCATTCGGAACAGAGATCTGCCAAAAATAGTGTACCCAATGGCTAATCGGAGCAGGTGGCGTCCAAGTTTGATAAAGATCGTTACCGTGGACCTGACCTTGAAACGGCTTAAATTCAGAGACTAACATCGTTGTCAGTATACTCAGTTTTAGGCTCGAGTAGGGGTTAAACTTAACAAACTTGTTATTTTGATATTCTTATTATCTTGACATAGGTACTAGTGAGTTTTTGCTATGATCAAGAACTTACATAACTCAATGTGCAACGTTGTTTAGCGGCTGATAGCCATTTTGATTAAGGATGATTGTGATGAAAAAACAAGTAGCGTTAAGTCTACTGTTGATTGGTAGTGTGTCCACATTCCCCGTTTCAGCCAATTGGCTGGACAAACTAAAATCGGCTGCTGAAGACGAACAGCTGCAACAAACTGTGATTGATTCTGCGTTGGGTTCAGACAGCTCAGCTTCAGGTAACGGGCTGGATACTAACACCCTCATTAATGGGCTTAAAGAAGCGCTGGAAGTAGGCAGTAAACGTGCGATAGATACCATTAGCCAGCCTGGAGGTTATCTCGACAATCTGGATATTCGTATTCCCTTACCTGACGGCATTAACAACGTGGCGTCATTGTTGAAAAATTACGGGTTAGAAAGCCAAGTTAATCAGTTTGAGCAAAGCATGAATCGAGCAGCAGAACAGGCTGCGCCACATGCAACAGACTTGATTGTTGGTGCACTTAAAGAGATGACCATTGAAGATGCCAAAAAGATCTACTCTGGGCCAGATGACGCCGCGACTCAGTACTTTAAAGACAAAACCAGCGAAAAGTTAAAAGCTCTATTCCAACCAAGCGTTAAAGAATCCTTAAATGAAGTGGGTGCAACTCGTTACTATGGCGAGCTGGCATCACAAGCCAAAAATGTCCCATTTGTGGGAGATAAAGTGAACGTGGATTTGGATAGCTATGTCACTAATGAAGCATTGAATGGCTTATTCTACGTCTTAGCCGCGGAAGAAAAGAAAATCCGTGAGAATCCGGCTGCGCGTACAACAGAATTACTTAAGGAAGTGTTTAGTCAGTAAACACTTCCGAGCAAGCAGAATACACCTGAGTTGACTCCCTATAAGGGTCAACTCAGGTAGAGTGTAACTAGTCTGTTTCAACACTTGATTCAATTTCTGGCGTATCATCGTCAAGCTCCTCGGTTGAGCTTGAGACCTCTTCGGCAACATCCGTTTTGTGCTTACCATTAAGAGTGTGAAATTTGCGGCGGCCGCGCGATAGTTTTACGTATTTCAACCAAGTTCTTTCTAACTTACTCTTCGCTTTAGTGGGGGCTTCTAGCACCTTCAGAAAGTGATTTTCTTCTTGGTTACTAGGTTCCAATTCACCTAATTCTAATGCTTGAAGAGTATCACCATATTGAATCAGTAAATCTTCTTCGGTAAGGGTAAAGTCGCCAGATTTGGCAAAACCTCGAGGGAATTTTTTATTGTCAAAAAAACGTTTCGTGCCTGGACGAATTTGGATGTCAGACATGTTGTTAGCCTCAGTAAACTGAAATGTATTTCAATAAGTGAGAAACGATTCACTTTCAAAGCGGATTGGCTTTAAAAGCTCTAAAGTCCGATAAACAAGTAGTAAACCGCTTATCGAACTAACAACATGTATTTATCGAATAATCATGACATTTGCATGAAGGGACGGCATCAATTCCAAGCAAAGAATTTGCAGTATTGTTTCCAGCGTTCGGTTGCTGCTCTTAGTTGAGCTTTTTGGAAAGTAACTTGGCTTCCTGGCGCTGCTTGAGCCAGTGCGCTGATACTTTCACGAGTCAGACAGCCAATTTTTGGATAACCACCCAATGTCTGCCTATCGTTCAGTAAAATTATTGGCTGGCCATCGGCAGGAATTTGGATTGCGCCTAAGGCAATTCCTTCAGAAATAACACCACCAATCTGACATTCAACCGGTTTGCCTGAGAGTCTAACTCCCATGCGATCACTTTGTGGCGAGATGGTATAAGAGTTCGAATACAAGGTTTGCTTATGCTGAGCTTCAAACTGTTCACTCTGATAGCTTTCGATAACCTGCAACACAACGGGGGATTTATAGTGACGTTGGTATCTGGCAGGAACGCAGTGATTGACTTTACAGGCAGTGTGAGTACTTACTTGATCACAACCGACGGGCAACAAATCACCCGTGTTCAGCTTATCACCCAAACCAAATTCTTGGTTGGCTTGAGGCAAGCCACCTAACTGATTTCTCATTACGGTGGCAACACTGCCCGCAAATGTGTTGATATTAAATCCACCACAGACGGCGAGATAGCTTCGTAAACCGCCGTTGGCAAAGGCAAAAGAAAGAGTCTGGCCTTTTTTCAACTGAAACGAACGCCAGTTACCAATATTTACCCCATCAATTTTGGCTTGCATATCAGCGCCCGTCAGGGCCAATGAAAGATCTTGATGCGCCTTGAACTTGGCGTTGCCCATGGTGATCTCTATACAAGCAGCGTTACCGTGGTTACCCAAAAGCTTATTGGCCCAGCCGTAAGCGTGCCAATCCACTGGACCGCCTGAACTCAGACCTAGATGACCGACACCCATTCTTCCCCTGTCTTGTAGCAGGCTGAGCATTCCGGGATTGACTATTTCCAATCCGTGCATAACTGGCCTCCTAAGCGTAAAAACTCAGTTTTATCGATCGATGAGAACTGGATTCTGTCGCCATTTTCGAATGGCATCATCGGATCTGACTTTGGGTTAAATAACGGTGTTGGACAGTTGCCAATGATTTGCCAGCCACCGGGGGAATCGGCAGGGTAAACCGCAGTTTGGGTATCGGCGATACCGACACTGCCAGCGGGAATTTTTACACGCGGTGTGGTGTGACGCGGCGTGGCAATTCTAGAGTCAACACTCGCCAAAAAACCAAAGCCGGGCGCAAAGCCAATCGCGCACACGTGGTAAATGGTTTTACTGTGGATGTCGATAACTTGTTCTATTGTAAGCCCGCGATGGTTAGCTAAGTTTTTTAAATCTGGACCTGTTTCTTCGCTATAGTAGACGGGCAACTCAACCAACTTGCCTTCGATTTCGATACTGGTGGAGTTCAGTTTTCTCGCGAGACGCTGCACACCAGAACCGAGAACCCGACCATCTAGCTTCAAAGGATTAAACTCCACCAAGATAGTGGTGTAAGAAGGAATTACCTCAATAACCCCATAACCGTATTCAAGGCGGATGTGATCACACATTGTCCCTATTTGAGACGACAGGCTTGGATCTATTTCGTCAGCGAGATTAAACAAAATATGAGTCTCACTGACTTGTTCAAACTTACAAAATTTCATTGCTTGATAGGGATTATTTAACGTTGATTGCTTCAGCCAGTTTTTGAATGACGGCGACCGATTCAGGATTGTCACCGTGAACACAAACTGTGTCTGGTTTTAGAGCAAGGGTTTCGCCATCTGTTGTGACTACTTCGCCGCTTGCCGCTAACTTTAACACTTGCGCGATGATTTGTTCCGGATCGTGGAATACCGAGTTGGGCTGACTGCGAGGCGCAAGGCTTCCTTCCGGGGTATAAGCACGGTCGGCAAAAGCTTCAAACAGTAGTTCAACACCGTGGTCGTCGGCAATTTTTTGGTATTGAGTGTTATCGGCTTTCGCTAAAATCATCAGTTTAGGGGTGTCGTTATCCTCACCAACTGATAACTTAGATACCGCTTTCACAATCGAAAGGTAGATGGCTTCATTTGCCATCATGTCGTTATAAAGCGCACCGTGGGGCTTTACATAATCAATTTGGGTATTGTGCAGTTGGCAAATCGCTTGAATTGCTCCGACTTGATAGGCGACTAAGTGGGTAATCTGTTCACTTGTGTGCGGAATCGAACGGCGGCCAAAACCAGATTTGTCTTCATAGCCTGGATGAGCGCCAATACTCACCCCATGCTCAACGGCCATCTTGACGGTTTTAGACATAATGTCAGGATCAGAGGCATGAAACCCACAGGCGATGTTTGCCATGTCAACCCAAGGCATGACTTGCTCATCCAAGCCAATTTTCCATGTCCCAAAGCTCTCGCCCATGTCGCAGTTTAATTTCATACCCGATTGTTCCTAATTGTTCACTTCTGAATTGGAGATTCGTGTTTTTTAAACACTCAAAATGAGACCAGATTTCGCGCATTGTAGCGTGAAACAGCGCAACCAAAAATTGATTGCGATGACTAAAAGTGTGCACTGAACATACATTGAATACAATTTGTATGCAAAATCTTTTTAAAGTGTTGCAATATCGTTAACAGCAAGATAACTTCTTATTGTCGATAATTTTATCGATTTCGAATATTGTGCTGTAACCGACTATTTTAACTGGTGTTTTTATTCCATTAAAACAACGCTAACCCCTTGTCGGCCAAGGCTTACAAAGTAGGAATCCTCATCCCCCGATGAGCTAAACAAGGACAGAACGTCATGAAACCTATGCTTAAAAAGGCCGTAATTGCTCTTGCGGCGTTGTCTACCTCGACTGCTTTTGCTTCAACACGATGGGATATGGCTACACCGTATGTTGATGCAACACACCACACACAGAACATCATTCAGTTCGCTGATGATGTAAAAGCCGCTACGGAAGGCGAGTTGGAAATTGTGGTTCACTCTGGTGCGTCTCTAATCAAACACAACGAAATTGCTCGCGCAGTTCGTACCTCACAAGTACCTATGGGTGAAGTGTTCATCGGTATTTTGGGTAACAGTGATCCAGTGTTTAAGCTTGATAACTTACCTTTCCTTGCAACGAACTTTGACCAAGCTAAAGCACTGTATGCAGCGTCAAAAGCTCAGCTAGAGAAGAAGCTAGACAAAGAAAACATGATGTTGCTTTTCTCTGTGCCGTGGCCACCACAAGGTATTTACAGTAAAGAACCGGTTGATTCAGTTGACGACATCAAAGGTGCAAAAATGCGCGCCTACAGCTCAACACTATCACGCCTTGCGGTATTGCTAGATGCGGCGCCAACCACTGTTCAAACTGTTGAAATCCCACAAGCATTCACCACCGGTATCATCGATATGATGATCACTTCTCCAACAACGGGTGTAAGTAGCCAAGCTTGGGATTACGTATCGAACTACACCGATGTTCAAGCGTGGATTCCTAAGAACATGGTTATCGTCAACAAGCGTGCGTTTAAACGTTTAGACAAAGATGTACAAGAGTCGTTGCTAAAAGCTGCTGCTGACGCCGAAGCACGTGGTTGGGAGTTGGCTGAACAAGAAACGGTCAGCAAAACCAAAGCGCTTTCTGAAAATGGTATGAACGTTGCTCAACCTTCAGAAGCTCTGATGACTGCTCTTAAAGAAATTGGTCAGAAAATGGCACAAGAGTGGGCAGAAGAAGCCGGTGCTGAAGGTCAAGCTATCCTTGACGCTTACCAGCAATAATCGGTAACCACTATGCGTAGCTTGTTAGATAAGTTGTATAACACGGCCGGTGTTTTGTCCGGCCTATGCATTGTTGCCATTTGTGTGCTGATTTTAGCTCGCGTAGTGGGTCGCTGGATGGGTATTGTTGTCCCATCTAGCGATGACTTCGCAGGTTATCTGCTCGCGTCTGCCAGTTTTTTGGCATTGGCCTACACCTTTAAAAACGGTGGGCACATTCGAGTCAATTTATTCTTGTCTCGCCTGACCGAGGAAAAGCTCATCACTGTAGAGCGTGCTGTTCTTAGCATTGCTTCTGTTTTGACGGCTTACTTGGCGTACCAACTAGGCTTCATGGTTTGGGAATCATGGGATTTCGAAGAAGTAACGACGGGTTATATTCCGGTGCCGTTATGGCTCGTACAACTGCCTATGGCGGTGGGTATGATTGTTTTCGCAATTTCTGTTATTGACCAAACTGTCTGCGCTTACCTTTTTGGTGCTCGGATTCCAAAGTCAGAGGAAGAAGCCTTGGTCGAGACTCAAAAAATTGATTTAGATGATGTGACAGATGGCGACAAAGGAGGCCAAGCATGAGCGAAATGATGATTGGTTTCATCTTACTGGCAGTGTTGTTTGCAACGCTAGCAAGTGGATTATGGGTTGCACTATCGCTAATTATTGTTGCAACCGTTGGCATGATCCTCTTGGGCAATGATGCATTTGGACTTATCTACGCTACGTCGACATGGGGAGCAATATCTGAGTGGTCATTGGCCGCGCTCCCCTTGTTTATTTGGATGGGTGAAATTCTATTTAGAACTCGTTTGTCCAAAGACCTGTTTGAAGGGCTAACGCCTTGGCTTAGCCGAGTGCCGGGTAGATTACTGCACGTCAATATCTTGAGCTGTGGCATGTTCGCCGCGGTTTCAGGTTCATCAGCGGCGACAGCGGCGACCATTGGTCGCATGACGTTACCTGAGCTTAAGCGTCAGGGTTACAGCGACAAAATGTCAATCGCGACATTGGCTGGTTCAGGAACATTAGGTCTTTTGATACCACCTTCAATCATTTTGATTGTTTATGGTGTGGCCGCGGAAGTCTCGATTGCTCGTCTGTTTATTGCGGGTGCGATACCGGGTCTAATGTTGGTGGCTTTGTTTATGGGCTATACCGCGTTTTGGTCGTACCGTCATCGCAACGAAATGCCACAAGCTGAACAGGTTTACTCTTGGAGCTACAAGATAAAAGCACTATCTCGACTGGTACCAGTTGGATTATTAGTGTTGTTTGTTCTTGGTTCCATCTACGGTGGGTTAACCACGCCAACTGAAGCGGCAGCGTTTGGCGTATTAGGTGCGCTTGCGTTGGCGGTGTTTAGTGGCACGCTCAACAAAGACAGTTTTATTGCCAGCTTAATGGGTGCGGTTCGTACCTCTTGTATGATAGCCCTCATTCTTGCAGGCGCGGCATTTTTGACGGTTGCGATGGGCTTTATCGGTATTCCTAGAATGCTGGCTGAGAATATTGCGATACTCGACTTGTCACCATTTATGCTGTTGTTCCTACTTACCATCTTCTTTGTGGTACTTGGGTGCTTTTTAGATGGTATTTCAGTCGTGGTACTAACCACATCGGTAGTACTACCTATGGTGATTCAAGCGGGAATCGACCCATTGTGGTTTGGTATCTACATTGTACTTGTGGTCGAAATGTCGCAAATCACCCCACCTGTGGGCTTTAACTTGTTCGTCATTCAAAGCTTAACCGGACGAGACATCCTATATGTGGCAAAAGCAGCGTTACCGTTCTTTTTCCTCTTGATGTTGGCGGTGGTTTTGGTCACAGTATGGCCAGAAATAGTCACTTGGTTGCCAACAACCATGACATCAAGTTAAAAGAATAAAATAATAGGGCCTCTCATCGAGGCCTTTTTTATAGAATCAGAATTCAGGGATATCACATGGACAAAAAAGACAACGGCGCATTGCATTTACCTATTGTATCTTCAGCGCACCTTGCCAGTGAACAGGCGGCGTCACTCAGTGAGTTTGAATATGCATTAACCATGGTAAACAACGCGTTTCAACGTTGGATGCAGTCTTGCAGTGATACGTCGGGTATGCCTGAATTAGGGTCGCTAGACATTTTGGTGGTGCATAATATTTTCCACCGAGACCGATCAAAACGTATTGCTGACGTGGCCTTCATGTTAAACATTGAAGACCTACACAATGTGTCCTATTCGGTTCGCAAGTTGGTCAAGCTGAATTTAGTTGAAAGCTTTCGTCAAGGTAAAGACACCTATTACCAAGTGACAGACCAAGGCAAAGAATACTGCCAGAAGTACAAAGCAATCCGAGAGCAGTGTTTAGTCGAAGTGATCAATCAAATGAACCTCAATGATAAGCTGTCCGATATGTCGACCATCATGCGAACTCTATCAGGCTTTTATGATCAAGCATCTCGAGCGGCACGCTCGTTGTAAGTGCCCGATTCACGTTAATTCTAAGGACTAGATATGAACAACAAGCTCTTTTCTTACGGCACTCTGCAAATGGAAAATGTGCAAAAGGAAACCTTTGGGCGACTGCTACAAGGCACCAAAGACACCTTGATTGGCTATGTATTAGGTGAAGTCACCATTCAAGACCAAGCCGTCATAGAAAAAAGTGGTACTGATACCCACCCAATTCTTAAACATACTGGTAATCCCGAGGATGTTGTTGAAGGTACGATTTTTTTAATCACTGATGAAGAGCTGGCACAAGCCGACGACTATGAGGTTGAAGAATACGCACGAGTGGAAGCTGAATTTCGTTCCGGCACAAAAGCCTGGGTTTACGCTGATGCCAGCCAAGTAGGTTAACAAGGTATATTAATAGGCTCTGACTTATTCTGGTTCTGTTTAGAGCCTCAACCTTAATTCAAGGACGAAAACAATGAAACTTTACCGATTTTTAACCGGCCCAGATGACGCTACATTTTGCAAAAGAATCAGTGAAGCACTAAACCGAGGGTGGGAGTTACACGGTAGCCCTACAATAACCTTCAACGGTGAAACAACCATTGCTGGCCAAGCCCTAGTTAAAGAAGTCGACGGTGACTATTCAGATGATATCGACCTTGCCAACGCTTAATTGGCAGACAACCGCGAGTATGGGCCACATTGAATAATCCTGATATCAAGTTTGAAGTGCAACATTTATCTGTAGTAACCAACAAAGCATTCCTCTGGTGTTTTAAAGCCTAGCCGTTTCCTAGGACGTGTGTTCAATCGCTTAGCAATGGCATTGCATTTAGCCTGTGTTAACGACGCCATTGATGTGCCTTTAGGGAGATACTGACGTATTAATCCATTGGTATTTTCATTCGTCCCTCGCTCCCATGAGTGGTGAGGAGTGGCAAAGTAGAAGCGTGTTTCGGTCGCTTCTTCAATTTCTTTGTATTGATTAAACTCAGTACCGTTATCAGCTGTAATAGAAGTAAATAGTCCATCAAATTTGCTCATAATTTTAATGGTTCTCCGGTTGAGAGATTCGGTGGTTCTATTATTCAGTTGGCCTATCAGGGTATAACCAGTTTTCCGCTCAACCAGAGTGACAATACAATGTTTAGAGCCAGCACCCATGACCGTATCGATTTCCCAGTGACCACGTGTTTTTCGGATTTCAACGGAAGCCGGCCGTTCGGATATGTGGCGTTTTGAAGCAACACGACCACGGCTGTCGTAGGCCCCGTAACGCTTCCGACGTTTCTTATTCGATTGCCTGAGGTGTTGCCATAACTGGCCTCCATTAGCTTTATCTCTCCAGACATACTGGTAAATAGATTCGTGACTTATCGTTAATTTACCGGTGGTTTTGAGATGGCCGACAATCTGCTCAGGGCTCCAGTCTTTAACCAGCAACTGCTTAACTTGATTGAATTGCTCTGGTGTGATGCGTTTGTTTCGCCTTGAACAACTTCTTCGCCGAATGGACCGACTCTGGGCTTTGCTAGGCCGATAGGCTTTATCAATTTTGCATGAGTTACGAATGATTTCTCGGGAGATCGTGCTCCGATGTCTTCCGAGGGCATGAGCAATTTGAGCTTGGTTATAACCTTGCTTTCTGAGCATAGAAAGCATATACCTTTCATTCTCAGTGAGCTGTTTGTATTTCATGTATTTTTTCTTCTTGGCGGGAGGAAAACACAAGAATTATGACAGCTCACTGTTTTAAATTTTAGTGTTGCACTTAGTATATGAATCCAAGAATCTAAACAGCGTAAAAGACTATACACGCCTTCGCAGAATTGCACTGCAGGCTCAAGGCTTACTTAAACAATCTTGTTTTGGCAAAAGTACTAAAGGCGCGCTAAATGTATTCAAGCATTTAGGCTATGTGCAAATTGATACCATTTCAGTGATTGAACGAGCGCATCATCATGTGCTGTACTCTCGCGTTCCTAACTACCAACCTGATCAGCTAGCCACGCTTCTAGAGTCAAAACAGGTTTTCGAGTATTTGTCACACGCCGCCGCCTTCTTGCCTATTGAAGATTTCCGCTATTCATTGCCCTATAAGCAGTCGTTGCAAAATGGAAAACGCCATTGGTTTAAAAACCCTGACCGAGCACTCATGGCTGAAGTGATTCAGCGAATTGAACACGAAGGTCCACTGCGTTCACGTGATCTAGAAAGTGCAGACTCCGCCGGTAACAATCAAGGCTGGTGGGATTGGAAACCTGCGAAGAAAGCCGTGGAACAGCTGTATATGGAAGGTCAGCTAATGGTGGCCAACCGCGATGGATTCCAAAAAGCGTATGATTTACCTGAGCGAGTATTGCCCAGTGATATCGATACTAGTATGCCTACGGATCAAGAATTTGCTGAACATATCCTCAATTCCCAACTTCGTTCACAAGGCTTTGCGACAACGAAAGGCCTGCTTTACCACTATAAAAAATCGCCCAGTGTTACGGCTCTGCTGAAATCGTCGTTAAAGCAAAAAATCAACGTGGGGGAGCTTGCTGAGTTTCGCTTGAAGACTGGTGAGACCGTCATTGCGCAGTGCGAGACATTTGAACAATCACTGCCTCGTGTTAGCAATCGAGTCAGTATTCTTTCTCCGTTTGATAATGCTGTGATTCAACGAGAAAGACTCAAATCGGTATTCGACTTTGATTACCAAATTGAGTGTTATGTACCTGAAGCAAAACGTCGATATGGCTACTTCAGTTTACCCATTCTGTACAAAGACAGATTTGTTGGCCGGATAGATTGTAAAGCACATCGCAAACAGCAGAGATTAGAACTGAAAGCCGTTCACATTGAAGCCAATGACTTAGATCAACCAGCGTTTTTAGAGGCGTTTGTAGTGGAGCTTAAGCGTTTTGCTCAGTTTAATGGCTGCTCGGATATTGCAGTGAGTCAAACTTATCCAAAGCAATGGAAAGCACTGATTGAAAATGCGCTATAGCATTTCCTTTACGAAAGCATGATCAAGGCAAGAGCCATGATCATGTTTCCGGAAAGCGGTGTTTATGCGTCGTACTCTTGGCACTTAGGATGGTGATCGGCCAGTGTTAACCAATCGGCTTTGGATTTGATGTAGATGTGTTTCTGTTTGTCTCGGTTGAATTCTGTGTCTAACAAAGCCAACGCGAACGAAGACCAGCCCATATTAAATGTTGAATCGTCCATCCACTGGATGTTGGAGCCACAATTTTTGCAAAAGGTTCGGACGACATTAGGTGATGATTGATAGGATTGAATAACATCTGTGCCAGCGACAATATTAAAGTGCTCGTCGCGAGCGGCTGCGAAGGTCGCAAAAGCTGCACCATGGGCTTTTTGGCACATAGTACAGTGACAGTGCGTAACGTGTTTAATGGGGCCTGTTATTTCTATTTGGATAGAACCGCATAAACAGCTTGCTTTGTATAAATTCATTATTGGATCTCATTTTCCGTTACAAGTTGCTCAACCTGCTTAATGGCATCTAAAGAGGTGCTTGATTTGCGATAACCCAAGTAAATTGGGCGAGACCACTCTTCAACATCTTCTACTTTCTGTAATTGATCCGATTGTAAATACGGTTCAATCAGCGAAACGGGTAGATAGGCACTACCACCTTTTTCAAGAATAAAGTCTAACGCTATTCGACCTGTTGACGTTCTCATGTAGGGCGCAGCAATATCGGGGTGGCGCTCAGCATGTTCAGACGCAAATTTAGTGCCCCAATCCACATAGACGTACTGACCTGAAAACACGTCTTGTAACCGGTTTGATTCCGTCGATACCATGACAAGTTTTAGTTCTGTGACTTTTTGACTGTGAAGCTCATCTGCTTTGATTTGATCAAGTGAAAATGCCATATCTAACGTGCGCTCAAGCAAATTGCGACTAAGCTGCTCTCGCGATAACGCTTCGGCAATAAAGCCATAACCATCAAATGCAGCGGTTACCTTAGAAAGTTGGCTTTGCAAATACGCATCCCAAATGTTTGGTGTACCACCAATCGTGAGTTGAAGCGCTTTACCTTTTTCAAGAGAAAGCTCGTACTTGGCTTTTTCCAAGGTGGTTAACATTACCTCTGCATAGCCGACTAAACGCTCACCCGCTGATGTCAATTTGATAGCGTTGCGATCGCGAATAAACAACGTGGTGTCAAAGTAAGTCTCGAGCTGTTTAATTCGAGAGCTCACCGCTGCTTGGGTGATATAGAGGTTTTCGGAAGCGCGGCCAAAGTGGCGCACTTTTGCAACCTCTAGAAAGGTGCGAAAAACTTTTACGTCCATTGACTTGTCTCTAAATGAATCAATCGCAGCATAACAGTAAAAATTTATCGTCACGATAAATTATTGCTGATTTTGAAAGGTCAATTCTGGATAGTTGGGGTTGATGAGAAGAGGTAGGTAAAAACAAAGAAACTGACTTTAGATACGTGTAGTTTGTATCGTGATGATGTGCTCTACAGATTAATTGTGATCCGACGAATTTAAAAAAACTAAGGCAACGTAAAAAACAAACCCCGAGTGAACCGGTTGTCACTCGGGGTTTTTTGCAACTTACGCTAACTTGAACTCATTCACCAGCGCATTTAGCTTTTGCGCCATTTCACTGAGTTGCTGGCTGGACTGGTTAGTTTGGTCAGCACCAACCTCTGTTTGCTCTGACACGGTAGCAATGTCAGTTAGGTTGCCGTGAATGTCATCGGCTTGACCGCGTTGTGATTGAGCCGAGGCATTAATTTGTTCAGCAATGGCACTCAAGCTTTCAATCACATCCGAGATATCTTGTAGAGACTCACCACACGCTTGCGCTTTAGCAATGCCGTCTGTGGTTTGTTTGTCACACTCTCGCAAGATGTTGACGGTTGTATTTACATCGCCTTGCAAGCTGGTGATTAAGTCCTGAATGCTTACGGTAGATTCTTGTGTTTTAGAGGCAAGTGAACGAACTTCATCTGCTACTACAGCAAAACCGCGTCCTTGTTCGCCAGCTCGTGCGGCTTCAATGGCGGCATTAAGCGCAAGAAGGTTAATCTGATCGGCGATTTGCTTAATCACTTCGACAATGTCACCAATACCATTAGACGATTTTTCTAGACTTTCACCCGTAGTGACTGCAAGGGTTACGTTTTCGTTAATGGTTTCAATTGCTTGAATATTATCTTGAATACTTGCGTTTGCCGCACTTGCTGACTCGCGCGCATTGTTAGTGCGGTTAACTACTTCACCAGCGTTATCTGACACTTCTTGCGACATGGACGACAGCATATCGATTTTGCTGTAAACCAGCTTGGTCTTTTGTTTTTGTTCAACCACACCAGCTTGGATTTGTGTTGTCACACTAGATAGCTGTTCGGCCTGACTTGCCAGTGAATGAGTGCTGGCATTGATGTCAGTGACAACACTACGAATGTTTTGGTTCATGGTATTAAAGGCTGATGCCATCACCGAGAGTTCATCACGACCGTGACTTTTCATCTCGATAGAGAGATCTTTGGAGTCAGCTATATGCTCCATGGTACGAGTGATCTTGTTTAGTGGCTTGATGATGTTTCGGGAGATAAGCGACGAGACAAAAACCAATATTGCCAACACAAATAGTGTCATCAACATGGTAGAACGAAGTTTACTCCAAAACGCCGCTTCAATATCTGAAATGTAGATGCCTGTGCCTACCATTAGCTGTGTTCCAGCTACGCGCTCAATATAGGCGTGTTTAACTTCTAATTCATCGCTATTGGGTTTTGGCCAATTGTATTCCACAAATCCTTTGCCTTGTGTGTTGGCGAGCTCCACCGAGCGACGGGTTACATCGACAACATGAGGTGCGGGGCTATTGAGTAGGTTGACGCCTTCCAATTTCGGGTTAATCGGGTGCATTACATTCACCCCATTGATGTTATGGATGAAGAAGTAACCATTGTTGCCAAAACGAGTGTGACGTGTCGCTTCGACAAGTTGCTCGACAGAAAGTGGGCTTGATTTGTCAACCGCACTCTCAATTAGGGTTACTTGAGCTTCAACCAAGGCTTTAGCCGAATTTTTACGTTCGTTAAGCATTTCATGTTTTAGGTCGACAGTGGCAGCGAGCTCCAAACCAAGTAGCATAAGGCTCGATAGCAGAATTATTAGGCGAATCTTCGAAGCGACTCGAAGCGCATTCAACATTGAATTTAACGGCTTCATTCAATTGATAAAAATGTAAGAAAATAATGCGAAACATTATCGTTTAGACAGCAGTCAGTAATGTCATTGCGCTCAATATATGTGATATAAATCACTATAAATCGAACGATTTGTACATATAAGTACCATTTATATTTGTGTTTTTGCTTAGTGACAGAGTACCTGCGGCATTTTATGTTCAAGTACCAGTGCCGCCTGAAAATTGAGCGGTGCAGTTGCTTAAATACTAAGCTCCAATACAAGGCCCCAATACAAGGCATTAATACAAGGCCTCATTACAGGCATAGGTTTTTGTTAACTCAACTTAAACTCATTGACTAACGTATTGAGCTTTTGCGCCATCTGGCTGAGGTGCTCGCTCGATTGATTGGTTTGGTTGGCACCCAATTCAGTTTGTTCAGAAACCTTCGCAATATCAGTCAGGTTTAAGTGAATTTCATCGGATTGGCTTCTTTGCACTTGCGCTGACTGATTGATGTCTTCGGAGATAACGTTAAGTTGAATGATAACCTGATTTATATCCTCTAGAGATACGCCACAAGACTTGGCTTTTTCTATACCTGACTCGGTGTGGCTTTCACATTCTTGCAAGATATCGAGTGTGGTGGTGACATCTTCTTGCAGGCGAGTGATCAAGCCATGAATATTGCCAGTTGACTCTTGGGTTTTTGAAGCAAGTGATCGGACTTCATCAGCTACCACCGCAAATCCTCGACCTTGTTCGCCTGCCCTTGCCGCTTCTATGGCGGCGTTGAGTGCCAGTAGATTAATTTGGTCGGCAATTTGTGTGATGACATCAATCACCTCTCCAATCCCATTTGAAGACGCCTCTAAACTTTGGCCTGTCTCTACCGCTTTAGACACATTGGCGCTAATGGTTTCAATCGAGTGGATGTTGTCAGCGATGCTGGTATTGGCCTGACTGGCAGATTGCTTGGCGGATTGAGTTTGGTTGACGGCTTCGTTGGCCTTATCGGAGACCTCTTGCGAAACCGTAGATAAGTCATTGATCTTTTGGTAGACCAAATCCGTTTTGTGTTTTTGCTCAGCAACACCGGCTTGTATTTGACTGGTGACAGTCGACAATTCTTCCGCTTGTGTCGCCAATGACGTGGTATTAGAGGTGATGTCTTCAACTACGTGTTTGATATTGTGATTCATGGTGTTGAACGCTGTTGCCATAGAAGACAGCTCATCGGAGCCCTTGTTTTTTAGGCTGATACTTAAATCCTTGGATTTAGCAATGTGTTCCATGGTGCGGGTGATTTTTTTCAAAGGTTTAATGATGTTTCGGGAAATGAGTCCGGATATTAGAATTAAGAAAAACAGCACAAAAACCGTAATGATTAACGACGAGCGAATTTGTTGCCAAAAAGCTTGCTCAATATCGGAGACATAAACTCCGGTTCCCACTACCCAAGGGTAGTTTTGTACTTTCTGCACAAACGAGACTTTAACTTCTAATTCCGAACTGCCCGGTAGCGGCCATTGATAAGAAACAAAACCGCTCCCGGTAGAATTAGCAACATCGACAAATTGTTGAAACGCATTAGAGACATGGGCCTGAGAGCTTTGAATCATATTTTGTCCATTTAGCTCTGGCTTGATCGGGTGCATGATCGTCACACCCTTTGTGTCGTGGATAAAGAAGTAACCATTTTCACCATAGCGCGCAAATTCTATGATTTTTGCGGCGTCTTTTGCGGTGAGTTCACCATTGGCTTTGATCACGCCTTCTATCTGCGCAACTTCAGACTCAACAAGTGCGCGTGCTGAGTTTTGTCTCTCGCGCAACATGTCTTCGCGCAGTTTAGTTGCAGCCATGATCTCCATACCAATTACCACAATGCTTGATATGAGTATGATCAGGCGAATTTTAGACGCAACGCGCAATGAATTTAGGAAAGAGTTGAGCAAAGCCATAGCTTTTGTACCACATCAAAATAGGAGAAATACCATCCTTAAGGTTAGTAAACTATCAATAATAAGTAGTGAAACTTTGCTTCATATCGTCAATGTCGATGGTTAATGTCTGTTTGCTCAACCGTATGTTGTGCTCAATCGTTCAAATTATCAGTTCACCCCTTTACTGCCGTCATAGTATAATTCTTCCTTTTTGTTGAGCCTGAAACCTTAATGGCTCGACTATGATTAAAACTTAGGCCGTCTATAGGTACTGGGTGCATATTGCTTGAATTTAAGGCGATAAAACCTAGCTTACTTGGGTTGGTAGACCAACCAGAACGTCTAAGTAAAAGTGCAAAAAAGCACGGAGCATGTCCAATGGTAGATAGGTCGACGAAATACGATGACTAAAGGTAAGATTTTCGGCGTAGGGCTAGGACCCGGCGCGCAAGATTTAATGAGTGTTCGTTCAGACCGTCTAATTCGCGGCGCAACACACGTTGCTTATTTCAGAAAGCGTGGCCGCAAAGGCCATGCGCGAACCATAGTGGAAGGCATGCTGCCTGAAAATGTCACTGAGTTTGCGATGGAATACCCCGTAACCACAGAGATTCATTTTCAAGATCAAGATTACGTAACCTTGCTGGCTGACTTTTACCAAGAGTGCACACAGTCTTTGTTGGCATTGACCGAGCAAGGCCACGACGTTGTCGTGATTTGTGAAGGCGACCCGTTTTTCTATGGCTCTTTCATGCATTTGTACACCCGTTTAATTGAAACCGTTGACGTAGAAGTCGTGCCAGCGATCACGGGGATGTCAGCGGCGTGGACCGCGACCCACTCTCCGATAACTTGGGGTGACGATGTACTGACCGTTTTGATGGGCACACTTCCTGAAGAGAAGTTGGCAGAGCATGTGGCCTCAACCGATGCCCTAGTGATTATGAAAGTCGGCCGCAATATCGGAAAGATTCGCAAAGTGCTGGATGAAGCAGGCAAAACGGACCGAGCTTATGTGGTGAAGTACGCCGCCATGGAGCAGCAAGAAGTACTGCCACTCAGCCAAGTTGACCGTGATATGCCTTACTTTTCAATCGTGCTGATTCACGGTCAAGGACGTCGTCCATGAGCGAAAATACACCACAAAACACAACAGGTTATTTGTACATCGTTGGCTTAGGGCCGGGTGCGCAAGACATGATTACGCCACAAGCAAGCGCCATTATCGACCAGGCTACCGATGTACTGGGTTATATTCCCTATGTTGAGCGTATTGCAGATCGCGAAGGATTGGTAAAACACCCCACCGATAACCGGGAAGAAATTGCTCGTTCCCGTCATGCCCTGCAACTTGCCGCAGAAGGCAAAAAAGTGGTGATGGTCTCGTCGGGTGATCCGGGTGTGTTTGCTATGGCAGCAGCGGTGTATGAAGCCGTTGAACATGGCGAGCAAGAATGGCGTGGCCTCGATATTCAGGTGATTCCGGGTATTACCGCAATGCTTGCCGCCAGCGCCAGTATTGGTGCGCCACTTGGTCACGATTTTTGTTGTATTAACCTTTCTGACAACCTTAAACCGTGGTCGTTGATCGACAAGCGCCTGCGCTTAGCGATTGAAGCGGACTTTGCTATTGCCCTCTACAATCCGCGTTCCAAATCTCGCCCAGAAGGGTTTGAGAAATTGCTGAACTTGCTTAATGAAGAATGTGATCCGGCAAGAAAGTTGATCTTTGCGCGCGCGGTATCGACACCCAATCAAAGCATTCGAATCTCATCGGTGAAAGACGCGACTGCCGATATGGCGGATATGAAAACGCTGGTGATTATCGGCTCCAGCCAAACCCGGGTGATAGAGCGTCTAAACCAAGACTCGAAAAACAGCGCTTGGATTTACACACCAAGGTCGGCGCAGTGATTGAGCCATTGCAACGCTTCCTCGACACTGTGTGTCTCCACTCGGCTGTGCGTTCCAACAGGTTCGTGTTGGCCGAGAATGGTAGGGCGTTGCACCATCAACACCGGAATACCCAATTCTTTTGCCACGATCAATTTGGCTTCACTGGCCGCTCCGCCGGCATTTTTGCAGACAATCAAATCAATCTGATGACGACTGAGCAAGTCTCGCTCGCCTTCATAGGAAAAAGGCCCTCGGTCGACCACAACATCACAATGCTGAAAAGGAAGAGGTTCACTGGGCTCATCCACCACACGAACCACGTAGTGATGGTGACTTTGCTTACTAAACTCGGCAATGTGCTGTCTACCAGTAGCCAAAAACACACGTTTGGCGGCATTTTCCGAAGCAGTCATACCCGATTTAGCCGCGCTCAAATACTCGACTGCGTCTCCGATGGTCGCAACCGAGATCCAGTTGTCACCAGCGGTAGGTTGCCAAGCAGGTCTGGTCAAGGTCAGCAGCGGGGTATTGGTTTTCTCGCTGGCATAAAACGCATTTTCACTCATTTGCTTAGCAAAAGGGTGAGTGGCATCAATAACATGTGTGATGTTTTCTTGAACAATGAATTTCGCCAAACCATCAACGCCACCAAATCCACCAATGCGCGTGGTCAAGGGTTGAGCTTTGGGCGTTTTAACACGGCCGGCATAGCTAAAGATGCCATCAACACTTTGTTTGGCAAGTTGATGGGCAAGGGCGCTGGCTTCACTGGTGCCACCCAAAATCAATGGGCGGGGAACAAAAGGACGATTCATGCCTGAGCACAGTTTATCGGACGGATTTTCAGACACAGCAACTCA
Source organism: Vibrio sp. ABH4_348 (assembly GCF_056159765.1). NCBI lineage: Bacteria > Pseudomonadati > Pseudomonadota > Gammaproteobacteria > Vibrionales > Vibrionaceae > Vibrio > Vibrio sp. ABH4_348. The sequence continues at coordinate 631,653 of NZ_JBSWVW010000002.1, forward strand.
ACCTTGGCTGACCGTAATGGGATGGGGTGAGAATGGCACAGGCGATCTCAGTATTTCAAGTATTAAGCACCTAGAAGATGCGGATGTTATCTTCGGTGCCAAGCGCCACCTCACTGTTTTGCCACTGTTAACTGCTGAAGTGCGAGAATGGCCGGTGCCTTTTTCCGAGGGCATTGCTGAGCTACTGACCTTTCGCGGCAAAAAAGTGGTGATGCTGGTCTCTGGCGATCCATTTTGGTTTGGAGCAGGTACCGTTATGGCCAAACACCTTGAGCCGAATGAGTGGACTGCAATCCCTTCGTCGTCTTCATTTAGTCTTGCGAGCGCCAAACTAGGCTGGGGTCTAGAGAAAATCACTTGCCTTGGTTTGCATGCAGCGCCACTGACGCGCGTTCGTCCGCACCTGCAAGCTAAGCAAAAAATCATGGTATTGCTTCGAGATGGTGATGCCGTCTCTGAACTAGCAGAACTACTTAAACAATGGGGTTTTACTGACACCCAAGTCCATGTTTTTGAAGCGTTAGGTGGTGAGCGAGAACGCATCTCCACCTTTGTTGTTGATGAGCTTGTTCCTAAAGACATTCAACACCCAGTTATGGTGGGGTTAGAGGTTGGCCAAAAAGGCCAAGCGATTCCGAGAACATCAGGTTTGCCTGAGCATTGGTTTAAACACGACGGGCAAATCACCAAACAAAATATTAGAGCCATCACGCTAGCTGCGCTTAGCCCCAGATCGGGTGAACGACTGTGGGACATTGGTGCAGGCTCAGGCTCGATTTCCATCGAGTGGTTATTGAGCGACAGACATAACCAAGCCCTTGCCTTTGAGCGTAACGAAAATCGCGCCAGTAACATTCGCGCCAACGCTAACAACCTTGGGGTTGATTACCTAGATGTTGTTGAAGGCAGTGCCGTTGAACAGCTTGAAAGAGCGGTGAACGAAAATCCGCTTCCAGATGTGATTTTTATTGGCGGTGGATTGAGCCACGAATTACTTGAGCGCATTTGGCAAACTATTCCAGCTGGTACTCGTCTGGTGGCAAACGCTGTAACTCTAGAGTCTGAGTCAGTACTTACTCACTGGCATGCAGCGAAGGGTGGTGAGCTTATTAAGATCGAGCTATCACAAAGTACCCCAATTGGTTCAATGCGTGGTTGGAAGTCCAACTACCCTGTTGTGCAATGGCGAGTCACCTTGTGATAGTCGCGGGCATTGGCTGCCGGAGTGGTGCAGATACGGCTTCTCTAGAGAACGCATTACAGCAAGCTCTGCAGGCTGCTCAGAAAAATGTGCAGAAAAAAGAACAGCAAAACCAAACCAATATCGAGCTCGATGCGTTGGCGACTTTGCCAGAGCGAGAAACCGCCGCTAAACCGTTAGCAGAGCAGCTAGGTTTACCCTTGATTTTGGTTGAGCGCAGCCAATTGCAACACATCAATACTTTAAGTTCATCGTCTCGCTGCCTGAGCGAATTTGCCACCGGAAGTGTGGCAGAAGCCTTGGCTCTAGTGGCCAGCGGAGATGGTGCAGAATTACTACATCAACGTCAGATCTCTGAAGACAGACAAGCAACGTGCGCGATTGCACGTTCAATCTCACAAGACGATCAGACAAGGAACAAAACATGACGGTACATTTTGTTGGCGCTGGACCGGGCGCTGCCGACCTATTAACGCTTCGTGGCCGAGAACTTATCGCCTCGTGTCCGGTGTGCATTTATGCGGGTTCAATTATTCCAGAGGAAGTGCTTAGCCACTGTCCAGAAGACGCAACTTTAATTAATACCGCGCCATTGGATCTGGACGCCATTATGGCCGAGATTCAAACCCACCATGAGCAAGGCAAAGATATTGTTCGCCTGCATTCGGGTGATTTATCGGTATGGTCAGCCATGGGTGAACAACTTCGTCGTCTGCGTGAGTTAGAGATTCCCTACACGGTTACACCGGGCGTGCCTTCATTCGCGGCAGCTGCGGCGAGTTTAGGGCAAGAACTAACACTGCCGGGAGTCGCGCAGTCACTCGTACTAACCCGCACCAATGGCCGAGCTACACCAATGCCTGAAGGGGAAACCTTGGCCCAATTTGCAGCCTCAGGTGCAACACTCGCGATTCATCTATCCATTCATAACCTAACCACAGTGGTGGAAGAACTCACGCCGTTTTATGGTGAAGACTGTCCGATTGCGGTGGTTTGGAAAGCAAGCTGGCCAGATGAGAAAATCGTCCGTGGTCGCCTTTCATCTATCGTTGAATTAGTACCAGAAGAGATCAACCGTACGGCACTGATTTTGGTTGGCCCAGTGTTGGAAAACGAAAGCTTTAACAACAGTCGTTTATACGCGTGTGACTATGACCGCCGTTTCCGTTGATCACGCGCAGTTTTTAGCCAAGTGGCAAGAGGTATAGTCGTGGCTTTTGAATTGAGGCTTGTAGGCATTGGCCCCGGTGGGCTAGGCCAAATTACTCAAGATGCACGTCAAGCGTTGGCGCAGTCAGACCTAATTGTTTTACCTCGCAAGGGCAAAGACAAGGTGGCATTGGCCGATGTAAGAAGACAGCTATGTGATTCCATTGGTGTTAACAAAGTTGTGGAATTTGATATGCCGACTCGCGCCGAGTCGCCAGCCTATCTTGATGATGTGAATCAGTGGCACGATGCGATTACTGCTTGCTGGCAAAAAGTGCTGGAATCCCATTTGCCAGAAGGTGGCACCGCTGCCTTGATGGTATGGGGCGACCCATCGCTGTACGACAGTAGCCTGCGAATTGTAGAACGCTTAGTTGAATCCGGTTTGCAGCTTTCACTCAAGGTTTATCCGGGAGTAACCAGCTTGCAATCTTTGACTGCGGCTCATGCCATTCCACTTAATCCACTGGCAGAACCTGTGTTGATCACCACAGGTCGACACTTGCGAGACAATGGTTGGCCAAACGGGATTAACGCCGTGGCGGTTATGTTGGACAAAGGCGGTGCATTTGAAGCTGTGTTAAGTGATGACATCACGATTTGGTGGGGCGCGTATTTGGGAATGGAAAATGAAACCTTGATGTCTGGTCAATTGGATCAGGTTTCACAACAAATCCTAGATACTCGCGCTACCCTTAAACAGCAGCACGGTTGGATCATGGATTGTTATCTGATGAAAAAGCAGAAATGATTCAAGATTCATCGCAACTGACGTCACTTGAGTATAAGCGCGAGCCTCGCATTGAAGCGAAGTGGTAACAGCAAATGAGTGCAACAGACAAAACAAACAAGGCAACAAGTGAGAATACAGCCAAACCAAGCTCTCCATTCCCAATAAAAGGGTGGTGTCCGGGGTTGATGGCGCCGATGGAAGCGGCGGATGGCTTTATCATTCGCGTTAAACCAAGGCTCGCGACGTTTTCCAGCACTCAGCTTAACGCCATTGGTGATGTTGCCGAGCGTTTTTCTGCTCCTACCATCGAGCTTACCAACAAAGCGAACATTCAGTTGCGCGGTGTTGACCAAGCCGATATTCCAGAGATCATTCAATACCTTCGTGAATTTGATTTGGTAGACGATTCAGATCTAGCAGAGCGACGCCGCAGCATAGTGGTAGACCCAAGTTTGCTGGTGGATGAGCTTCGCCCGCAGATGACGGTAGTTTATCAAGCGCTTGAGCAATTACTGCGAACCATTGCCGACGACATTGTAGTACCCGCTAAATTCACGTGGCTGATCGAAAATGGCGCAAGTTCTCTGATGGCGAATGCGTTTGCTGATGTCAGAGTCATTCTAAATTCAGAGCAAACAAACGCCTCTGAACAGGGTTCTGGCCTTACAATCCAGCTCGCATTTGGCGGTGAACGCGGCAATGCAGTGGTACTTGAACAAACCTCAGACCATTACTCATTGGCAACTGAGCTTTCTCAAGCTCTACAAGCCGCGTTTGATACGTCACACGACTACTGGCTCAACCGAGCCGATCGCCAACGCTTTAAGCCTTATCTCACGCAAAAATACGCAGTCACGCCAGCTTCTAAAAGCATAGAAGCCGATGTGCTTAACATCTATCAGGATCTAGCTACTCAAAACAATTGGGGGCTATTAGGGTTAGCATTTGGTGAATTCACAGTAAGCCAGTGGCGCGCTTTGGTTGAGTTAACCGCAAAAACCAATACTGATGAAAGCTTTATTACGCCTCACCGCTTGTTTGTATTACCAAGCCTAACGCAGGCTGAAACAAATCAGATTTTACGTGAATTGAAGGTTGAGGAAAGCGAAGACTTACCTAAGCTCAATGCCTTTTTGCATGACGGCAGCTTTGCCGTTCATGCCTGTGTTGGTGCACCGCGTTGCGATACCGCCAATGGCGAGAGCCGCTCTTTGCTCACTCTACTGCAACCTTATTGTGAAAACCTATTAGATGGCTCGCTTAACCTGCATATCTCCGCTTGTGTTAAAGCTTGTGCGCATCGTAACCCGTCTGAATTGACCATATTGGTAGCAGAACAGGGTTATCAGTTGGGTTTGAACGCAAGGCCCAATGGCGAACTCACAAAACCCATGACCCTAGAGCAATTAGCCACTACACTGGCGCAATTAGATGATGAGTTTGTAAAAGTTAAACAAGACTACGCCAACGCCAAAGCCTTTGTTCACAGCACACATTTATGAACATCCATTTATAAACATCCATTTATGAGTAATCCAGCCTTTAAAAAAGACCTCTGAGTAGGTCAATAATGATGACAACATGACAGAAGAATACATAAAAAATGGCGATGAAATTTATCGCCAATCTTTCTCAATTATTCGCTCCGAAGCTAACTTAGCTCGCTTCAACGCTGATGAAGAACGCGTAGTCGTTCGAATGATTCACGCCTGTGGCATGGTTGAGCTGGCGGACTCGGTAGTAATGTCTGACGACTTTGCCGAAGCTGCCTACGGAGCCATTGCCAACTCAGCGCCCATTTTTTGTGATGCGCAAATGGTGGTCAATGGTGTGACAAAATCGCGCATGGAATACAACAATGACGTGATTTGCACCCTAACCGCAGCAGGCATAGCCGAGAAGGCCAAAGAGCTGGGCACCACACGCTCAGCGGCGGCTCTGGAGTTGTGGGGAGAGAAAATCAACGGCGCAATCATAGCTATTGGCAATGCGCCAACTGCGTTATTCCGTCTGTTAGAAATCATTGAAGAAACGGGTTACAAGCCAGCTGCGATTATCGGTATTCCTGTCGGATTTGTTGGGGCGCGTGAATCAAAAGATGCACTTATCGAATACGGCAAGATTCCGTTTGTTACCGTAACTGGCCGACTTGGTGGTAGCGCCATGACAGCAGCGGCCATTAACGCGCTTATCACTCGCAGAGAGATTGTTGAGGCAAAATAAGCTAATACTGTGCAAAACAAATAATCCGCAAATTAGGACAATCAATGCGAATCTTGGTGACAGGTAATGCCGGTTCAGGCAAAACCACCCTAGCAAAACAATTGGGCAAGCAACTAAGCTTGCCCGTTTACAGCCTAGATTCGGTTGTTTGGAAACCCGGTTGGCAGCTTGCAAGCCGAGAAGAACGCCTTCAAAAAGAAAATGAACTCGCAGCTAAGCCAAGTTGGGTTATTGAAGGCGTTTCCACCAACATTCAGCGCCAAGCTGATTTAGTTATCTTCCTCGACGTACCCAGATCTTTATGCCTATTCCGCTGCATAAAACGCAATATCCCCTACCTATTCCATTCCCGCCCAGAACTACCCGACAACTGCCCTGAAATAAAAATCTTACCCACATTGCTAAAAATCATCTGGAACTTCCCAAGTCAAACCGCTCCTGCCATCAAAAAGCACTTAGTTGACTCGAGAGACTTGGTGGTTAGGACTGAGAAGGATAGGAAAAAGTTGTTGGGGCGATTTTAGAAACCGAGTAATCGTAGGTGATTCAGAATCGTGGTATTTATCGTATGTTACGCGTTATAAATGTTATGTATTACAAGTGCTTATGTGTTATTTTGGCCTTTATCCGTAAGTCGAAATCTCCGCCTGTGGGCAGATCTTTTGCGCGTTTTGACTTTGAGTGATTGTTTGCATACACAGAAAACACACCGTTTAGTAAAAGGTTAGCATAGATGCCAGAAAGATTAGAGTTAACAAAAAATGCACATTTCTACCTCCCTAAAGATGAAGTAACAGACGAAATTATTCAGAGCATCATGGATGCAGCAACTGATAATATGGAGGTTGCTGGGGAGTACCTCATTGATGAATTTAGAGAACGAAAAGTTGTGGAGGACACGGAGCTACGCTATGTGTATTCCATTAAAGTCTTTCCCTCTGTGCGACCTGTGTACTTTTTAGATGATCAAGTCGAAGACCGGATTCATGCCTATATAATTATTATTGAATACAGTGATCACTATGCAGTTATGAAAAAGAGCTGCTCTAATATTACTGAGATACTTAAAGAAAACTTTGAGTTAATTGGGAGTACTGAGTTAACTCGCACTTTTAGCCAAGATGCTGAATATCAGAAAATGGCACTAAGAAATATGACTATTTCTGATAGGGCTATGCGAGCACGTTCTTATGAAGCTGCAGATCTTAAAGGTCTACTGTCTACACACTCAGCTGGTCGTTCTATTCCGTATTACCTAAAAATTAGGCAGGGCGCATCAACAAAATCCATTTCGGGCACTGGTCGAATTGTCGAGGCTTCCCAAAGGATCTCTATTGATGACATTGCATTATGGGTTAAAGAACAGGTGGACCTATTAGCAAATGCTACTGACAACGAGTTTCTTGAGGCATTTGCTAAGAAAGTTGAGTTAGTTGATGTATTGGATGTTACTGATCCAAATGCGTTGTTAATTGAAAGTACGCATCTATCTGAACGAATAGAAAAAGATGGGTTGGCAATCAAGTACAAGTTAAGTAATGGTAAGTTAATAACAGTTTCAAATAGGGTGAAAAATAAACTTTTTCAAGAGCTTGAAAAAACCTTTGAAGTTAATTCAGATGATGAAATTGTTGGTTTTGAGTCCGATGCAAAGATAAGACGTAATACAAAATCCCTAACAATTCAGTCTAAAAACTTAGCTAACTTCAGAGTTATTGAAAACGGTAAGGAAGTTACTTTACAAAAATTCATTGTTAAAAATGGATTTTATAGCATTACATTTTCAGACCCTAAGTATATGTATTTTATGGGGGCTTGTTTCCAAGATTCTTCTGGTGTTTCAGAAATAAACAGTATCCTTGATATCTTACAACCACACGATGGCATGTCTGCTATTACCTCTGAGAAAGGTGAATTTTCTCCGGCTCAGACGAATTTCACTGATGATTCAATGTTTCACTTTGTTGAACATATACATTCTCCTGATGACTATATCTTTTGTGATGATCTAGGCACAGAGTGGGCGGACCATATTACTTTTAACCTTGGTGATGGGTGTATTTCATTTATTCATTCTAAACATGGTGACCAAACGACGTCCGCAAGTAAGTTACATGATGTGGTTGGTCAGGTATTAAAAACTTGGGGAATATGTTCTTTGATAAGACACAATTTATTCAACGTATAGAAGACAAGTTCAATGCTATGTATTCTAACAACAGTGTTCAAACTGATATCAGCCGTGTACGCAAGGGAGATCTCACGACTATAGAGCAAGATCTTGAGCATTTGCTAAAAAACTACCAACTTCATAGAAAATGTATCCTTAGTTGTTCTTTCATGTCGAAGTCATCAATCGAGACACAATTTCAGAAGGTTCAACGGGGTGAGCCTGTACCAGGGCATATTACTCAGTTGTTGTGGATTATTTCATCTTTCGCACATGCAGTTAGAGATATGAACGCAATCCCAATAATTTACTGTGCGCCGTAAGTTTATTCCAGCTAACAAGGGTACCTACTCTAGTGTCGTATTCGGCGTTCAATTCTCTCACTTGGATTTTGAGTTTGCTTGATTTCCGAGTACGCCGAAAGGGGCGTTGATCATCTTTCAATGTTCTCAACGCCCTCAACGCCCTCCTTTTGATTGCTAGTTCTAGCGCTTGTATTCTAAGCGAACACGGACACCCAATTTAGTACCTCGATTCCCTTATTTTTCGGTCCTGCCGGGAACTGCCCTGAAATAAAAATTTCACCAACACTACTAAAAATCATCTGGAACTTCCCAAAGCAAAACGCGCCCGTCATCAAACTGCAACTAGTCGACTCGAGAGATGTAGTGCTTGCGACCGAGGAGGATAGGGAAGGTTTGTTGGAGGATTTATTCAGGTATGTAAGTAACCTTGGTTAGAGAAAAAATTTATTGGGGCGTATAAATGCACTGTTTTCTTATACGGTCTAATTCAAGTTTAGCTAGTGTCCACTTTGTTAGATTTTTGCGAGAGCTGTCCTGAATGCATGAACAGTACCATCAGAGTTTACATATGGTCATATGTTAGTCTGGTGAAGATAGCTGCAAGCCAACATTGATGTCTGTGGAAGGATTATATGGACATTTTGTGTTTGAACAATTGTCATGTTTTCAATGGAGTAATTCGATGGCTAAGAAAAGGAAGAATCCTTGGTTAGAAAAGTCAATTGAGAACATATTACCGCTCAGTATCTCAGAGGATTCTAAAGCCGCTTTCAGTGAGTGGCTGTTTTCTGGTGAAGTAATTGATTATGGCGAGGCCTACGAAAAATGTGAACTTTGTGAACACGATGAATTGCGCTACCACTATAAAATTGAGAACGAGCAAACCAGTAAATCTCTTTGGGTTGGTTCATCATGTATACTTAGATTTGAGGAAATTGTTGTCTTTGACGAAAACGAACAACAAGTCACTGCATTTGATGATAGAAGAAAAGTTCTTGAAAAGGCCCTGAAAGATAAACAAATAGACATAAGTTTGGAGCCGTTGAGAAAATTATGGAGCATACATTTCAAGAGGCGTGATTTTATTCACCGTCAAGCCAAAGACATAAAAAACAGACATGGTGTCGATCCAGAATGTTTAAGTATCCTGTTTAACGAACTGACTAAATTTGATATCGATTTCAATCCAGAACAGTATTCCGTTAATCTTCGAAGTTCCTATAATCAGTATCAACTATTAAATATGGATTCTGAGTCACAAAAGCTAATTTGGAAGGCGTTGTCACCTCAGCAAAAAGAAAGATACAAAGCTCGTATGAAATTCAAAACATAACAATGCAATCAAGGTGAAGCGTTACATTCTGCGGTTTTGGTGCGGAGTTTGGCCTGCTTTGTTGCTTCAATGGGACAGACCTAATTACAGGCGTTAGTACTCAAGGAGGAGTAAAGTGTTTATAGCAGTCTATGAGTTCGAAATAAAAGGTGGTATGGAATTTTCCTTTCGAGAAGCATGGCTCGAAGTTACAAAAGCAATTTATCAAAATTGTGATAGTTTTGGCTCAAGACTTCATACATCAGATAAACCGAACATTCTTGTTGGTTATGCTCAATGGCCAAGTCGTGAACAATGGGAAAAAGATCATAAGCTGACAGATGCGTTATATATAAATGCTCGTAATGAAATGCGTAATTGTCTAGTAAAATCAAAGACAGTTTACAAATTAGAAGTCAGTGATGATTATTTGCAGTCTACTTTGGCGTTAGAACGCTAGCACAGTATTTAAGAGTGATTCTAAATACTTGATATTGCCCATTTCTCGTTGGATTTTGTTTCTACGGAGCAATGGTTTAAGTTCCTGGTAGCATTACTAACACGTTGATTGGACGTTAACAGTATGAAAATAACTAAAGAGAAACAAATCGAGATATTAGGAACTGGAAAAATTTTTGAGTTCTTTGAGAACTTAGGAATATCTATACACGATAATGAAAAAGTTAATGAATTCTTTGACATTAGCTATAGCGAGCTTGAAAAATGGATTGATATGCACGGTTGGCCGCCAACAATATTTCTAGAGAGAGGAACATTTGACGGCTACTATTTTGCCAAACAGCCGCCTTATTGGTTGGTTTATTATCAAGAGCGTGGCTCTGTCTATGAAGCAGACATAAAACAATTTAAAATTTATGAGGAAGCAAAACGTTATGCTGTGGAAATATCTATCTCCCCAGTTTTATTAAAATAAAAGCCTCTAATGCAAATCGATAATCACGACACCAACTCTATCACCCACACACGAACTGATATCCCGCCAATATGAGCCAAAGTGCTTTCAATATGTCTGGTTGAACTAATGGAACGTGGTATGGTTAAAACGTCACGTCCGCGTTACTTCCCGCCCTCTGTAGAATACAAACTGATTGAACTAGGGCATGAGCTGATTCCAGCATTGCATGAGATCGTTAAGGTGGACCACAAGCTGAAGACGAGAGGATACCTTCAGATAGAAAGCTGAGATCTACGTAATAAACTAAGCTTTTCAACAAGTTGTTTTTCGGGAGATAATTGTGTGTAGTGCTGGCAATCACTCGTCGTGTATACGCCTGCCAGATACCCAACACCCACATTGGGCGAAGTTGACTATTTTTGAGGTTTGAAAACGCAATGAGTTACACCCTACGAAAAGCGGAAGATGGCGATGTGGATTTTTTATTGGACCTACGCCGAGCCACTATGGATGAGTACTTGTTAGCGGTCGGTGAGGACATAAGCGATGAACAGCATCTTTCCCGCATTCATTACAATTTCGAAGATGCTCAGATAATTCAAATCGACAACGAAAATGCTGGGCTGTTTAAAGCCAGTTACCTGCCTGAAAAATCGCAATGGTACATTTTTCAAATTCAACTCCTCCCTTCGTACCAAGGTTTGGGAATTGGTCGCGACTTGATCACTAATATCTGTGAAAAGGCTAAGCGGGACGGGCTGCCTGTAGGCTTAAGTGTCCTCAAAAGTAACCCAGCAAAAAATCTTTACGATTCAATTGGGTTTAAAGTCATCGAATCAAACAACGTTGAATACGAAATGTTGTACGATGTTTAAATCGGCGCTAAAAATCTTTAGCGCTATCAGCCACATCGGGACATGAACGAAGTTTAGTTTGTGATTACATCGTTAGGTTACCAACCATCCGATTAGTGTTTTTATCGCGTAAACAATGGAATATTTATGATAGCGAGAGAATGGAAAGCGACTTGCCCTAAAGAGTTTAAAGAAGGGTTTATTGAATACCTTTACGAGACGGGCATTAAAGATACATCTAGCACACACGGTTTCCTTGGTGCTCAAATCCTTGATCGAGATTTAGGTGATAATGCCGAAATCACTTTGCTGACCTATTGGGAAGATCTTGACTGCATCAAAGCATTTTCTGGCGAAGATATTAGTGTCGCTAAACTGTATCCCGAAGATGAAAAGTACCAACTGGTTCCTGATCGCCACGTCAACCACTATGAAGTTCGTGAGAACATGTGGTTGTAGAGGAAACGGATTAGGCATTGCACATTACCCTTAAAGAATGTGCCACGCTTAAGTGCGTCAATTGGAGGCTGAATTGGATATTCGAGATGTAATACCGGAAGACATCGATGTTTGGGCTGACATGCGTTCAGCACTTTGGCCTGAGTATGATGAAGACCACAAACCAGAGTTAGCGAAGTACTTTTCAGGAACATCTAACGATGTTGTTCAGACATTTGTCGCGGTAATCCAAGGCGACATTGCAGGTTTTATCGAACTGAACATCCGCAACTTTGCAGAAGGTAGCCATGAATCCTCAGTTCCATTTGTTGAAGCTTGGTTCGTTAAACCAGAGTTTCGTGGCAAAAATATTGGTAGTGCTCTGATGAGCGCGGCAGAAAACTGGGCGCAATCAAAAGGGTTTACCGAATTAGCAAGCGATACAGATCAAACCAACACTGGCAGCATTGATAGACATTTACATCTTGGATTTAAAGAAACCGCGCGCGTGGTATGTTTCCTTAAAAAAATAGGCAATTAGTGCCGAGAGAAGGCTAAGAATAACGATGAAGAAATCGATAGTTCCTGATGAATTTAGACATTATTTTGATGATTGGCATTTCTCGCCAGTCATTGAAGCCGATGGAACGGTGTATCTTTCTGGCGTCACAGCGGCTCTCAAAGATAAACCAATCAGTACGAACCCAGAAGAGCAGTTCCATGATGCTTTTTATAAGCTCGGAGTTTATTTAAACGCCGCAGGGTTATCCTATGATGACATCCTCGAAATGACGACATTTCACATCGACTTGAAGAAGCACATAGATGTGTTTTCGAAAATCAAAGATGAATACATTAAAAAGCCTTATCCGGCTTGGTCAGCGATTGGCGTATCAGAATTTATCCCAGAGAATGCGCTGGTGGAAATGAGGATTGTGGCTAAACGCTAACCAATTCGCTTTCCCTGTTCATTGGTATAGTTAGTTGGTACTAACTTTGTTGGTGGAGCCTGTGTGAAGCGAAAGAAAAACGGTGAGATAAACACTTATCTCACCAATCCACACTGGGTAACGTACACTTCCCAACGTTTACTTCTGCAGTTTTGCTAGGCGTTTTTCCATTTGTTTCTTTTCCCAGTCGTCGCCGAGAAAATTGAATATTCCGAATGCGCTGATCGCGTGCGAAACCAAAAATATGCCCCAACCTAATGCTGGGTAGATTGCCCACAAATCACCTGCGCCGGTTACGAAGTTGATGACAAATAGCAACGCCATTACTGACAGGTACTTGGTTAGGTGCGTGTAGAACTCTTTCTCTTTTTGGATTTGAGCCAGTAGCTGTTCTTTCTGAGTGTTTGTATTGGTTTCTGTATTAGTATTTGTATCGATGTTTGTGTTCATTGCCAGGTCCATTTTAGTTTTCGTTTTTAAACGTTTGTCTTCAATGGGGATAAGAATAATGGCTTTAGTGTTGCTTAGTTTGCCGATGCGACGAACTGGCAAAAATGGGGAGTGAAGCGTCAAAAATTGGGATGAATTAATTTTAGGTAAGAATTTGGAAACGTATTGGGCTGAAAAACGTTCACTTCTTAAATGGACATTGCGAATAATCAGCGAAGCGAGATTAATTGGTTTTGTTTATAACATCTACTCTTGGGGCTTGTTCTGCGGTACTCTAACTCCAATAAGAGTTTTAAGCCGCTTTTGTAATAAGGCCTGAACGCTGCTTATCTACCTTGGCCAAGACAACCTCAAAAGCACATCGTAAACATGCATCAAAAGGGAATATGAATGTTTAGTCATATCATGATCGGAACGGATGACATCGAAAGCTCGAAGCGTTTTTACAACACAGTGTTAGCGGTAGTGGGAATCCAAGAAGCCGTGGAGAATATAAATGACACGGGGCAAAAGCGTCTTATGTATGTTCACAACGGGTCAGTGTTTGGTGTGACTGAACCGATAAATGGTGAGCCAGTGCGCACAGCTAATGGATCTACCATTGGGTTTGTTTGTGACTCGCCAGAACAAGTAAAAGAATTCCACTCGGTTGCGATAGCAAACGGTGCGACAAGCATAGAAGCACCACCGGGGTTACGTGACAATTCCACGGGAAAAAAGCATCTTTGCTATTTCTTGGACCTAGATGGGCATAAAATCTGCGGGATGCACCGTTGTGATTGATGAGATCACTGCTAGTTAAACCACTCTAGTAGTAAAAAGTTTCCGAAACCCACAGCAATTAGCATCTGTATTATCTATTTGCCTTAAAAGTGAAGGCATTAGATTCACTTTGAAAGCCAAAGTATTAGAAAGCAAAAGGAACCGTTTTTGAAATTGAATTTTCGCTCTGCCAATATTGAAGACTTGGAAAGCTTGGTCGCTTTGCTTGCAAATGACCCGCTAGGAAGTCAAAGAGAAGACGCCTCAACTCCGCTGAATAAACGCTATTTAGAAACATTTGATGCCATATCAAAAGACCTTAACAACGATCTGCTTGTAGTTGAAACTGGGCAAACTCTAGTTGGTATGCTTCAAATTACTTTTATTCCTTATTTAACCCACATTGGTAGTTGGCGTTGTCTTATCGAAGGTGTTCGAATCCATAGCGATTACCGAGGGCAGGGGGTAGGAGAACAAATGTTTGAACATGCGATTAAGCTTGCTAAGACCAAAGGCTGTTCAATTATCCAACTCACCAGTGACAAGCAGCGCCCTGATGCTATTCGGTTTTATGAAAAGCTAGGGTTTGAAGCGACACATGAAGGCTTCAAGCTGGTTTTATAGCTTGTTGAGTTAATGGAAATGGAGCCTGTTAAAAAGGAGCTAAATTTGGAGAAAATCGCGGGTCTCTCTTTCTTAAAAAGACAATTTCTCACTCAAAACACCTTGAGTCAAAAGCGGCTTATTGATGCGTTAATAAAGCAAAAATTATTGATTGTTATAGCTTAAAGTAGATTTTCAAGGATGAGTGAGTATGAGCGTAAATGACCTTATTAGTTCCAGATTTGGACTAGCTACTGAGATGGGTAAATCAGTGGAAGGAAATGAGACAATATCCAACATCCTAACGCGTAGAAGTCATCGACGATATAAATCAGAAACAATCCCAAAGGATTTATTGGATACTCTTTTGGCGACCGCGTTTTCAGCACCGTCAAAGTCTGACTTACAACAAGCCTGCGTGATTCAAGTGCAAGACAAGGCCAAGCAACAACGAATTGCCAATGCATCCCATAAGACCAAGTGGGCCGCAGATGCGCCAGTTTTTCTTGTATGGTGTGGAGACAATCGCCGGATAAGAAAGCTCTCCGAGTGGCGCGGGCACACATTTGCAAACGATCATCTTGATGCTTTTATGAATTGCGCGGTAGATGCAGCGATTTGTATGCAAACCTTCATTATTGCCGCAGAGTCTTATGGACTCGGGTGTTGTCCTGTGAGTGAAATCAGAGACCATATCCAATTGTTGTCCGATGAATTGGAGTTACCTGAGCACGTTTTTCCTGTAGCTGGATTGTGTGTTGGTTGGCCTGCAGACAAACCTGATTTAAGTATGCGTCTGCCTATGTCGACTACGGTCAACATCGATACGTACGATGATTCTAATCTGATCGATGAAGTCTCAGCTTATGATGCAAGGCGAGAAGCAATCGACAAGACTAGGCCAGAGCAGCAAAGAGACATTGAGCTTTACGGTATTTCACCCAATTATGGTTGGTCTGAAAAGCGCACCAGACAGTATTCGCATGCCGTTCGAGAAGATTTTGGCAGCTATATTCGCAAACAGGGATTTAAACTTGACTAGCTTGCGCAAACCCATTGATTAAAAAAATCTTTTGAAAGATTTGTTATTTTTTCAAGGTCATCTTTTTAAGTGCTTTATTTCAAGGTATTGGTTCGATGGAGGCCGAATGCCAAATCGAAATCATGAACAGCGATGTACCAGATATCATCCTCGGGTGATTTACGCGATTGCCCGAGACACTGCCAACTCTAAAAACTTCAGCGCTGTGCACCGGCTGACACTAGTCTAAGTTAAAGTTGAGAGTGACATGAAAATTTCACAAATTGAAGAATCAAACTGGGAAGAAATCTTAGAAATTCAGAACCAGGCGTATCAAGAAGTGGAGCCTGAAAAATTAGAAGTTCTAAAAAGTAAATGGGTCGTATCGCCAGAGACTTGCTTGGTTTCCTTGTCTCCGCAGGGAAAGGTGCTTGGATACGTATTGGCCCACCCTTGGAACGACGTAAAACCACCGAAGTTGTTTGAAGCTCTTACAAACGTAAAAGCTGGTGCCAACTTGTATTTACATGATATGGCAGTCAGTTCTGAAGCCAAAGGAAACGGACTGGGCGGAAAAATGACAAAGAAGCTGTTTGAAGTTGCTCGCCAAAAGGGATTTCGCTCCATACGCCTAGTTGCTATTCAAGGGGCGGAGAGCTTTTGGGCATTACATGATTTTGAGGCCGTTAGTGACCAAGAGGTTTGTTCAACCTATGGTGATGACGCGGTTCTAATGGAAAAAATCCTGTTTACTCCATAAGAAGGACGGTACTGGAAAGCAGGCTTATTTTCTGACAAAAAAGCACTTAACTTGCCGCTCTGGTTTACTGAATTTCGTTAGTTTACAAGTTTGTTGGAATCGGGCCTAAAGCTCTAGTTCAAGTTACCACCCTTGCCAAAAAGAACTTGGCTCTCAAATACTTTCATTTTTAGAGTTGCGGCTTAATCACCAGTTTTGTTTAGTGTGGTTTCGCGTGAGGTGGTACTAATAAATCTATGAAAATGACTAAATTGTCAATAGTAATTAAGGTTTTCTATACGGTTTAGTCGCAATCTAGCTTTCACCATACCTATCTAGTTTTTGTAGTCGTTTTATTCACGACTAATTACTCCCTATTTTACAAAATTGAAATTTTCTATACCTATGATAAATAAGTTATTTTCATGGTGAATATTACATTTCGTTAGTGAAATGTAACGCATTGTAAGTCAACTTTGAAACCAATCACGAATCTAGTCGACAAGTGAGAAAAGAGTAAACAAAGCGCTTGAACTTAATCTTCAGTAATTTGAAGATAAATGTGTTATCAAAAAATAGACATCGAAATTTACCCAATTTTAGGTGGAAATTTACGATTTCTATTGGTGCCGCAATTGCAGCGGAATTGCTTATTTTTAATCTTCAATATATTGAATTTTTTATTGGAGATACTTCGAAGAATTCAGAACATTGACGAAAAATCGTCAATGTCAGTGATGACACGATAGGGAGAAAACACATGCTAAACAAAGGTTACCTAGCGTTTGCAGTCGGAATGGCGTTATCCAGTTCCGCGTTTGCAAGTAACGGTGGCGTTCAAGATTTCCTAGATGATTTAAGAAATTTTGAATCAGGAATCAACCCAGCTAAAAGCCAATTTTATTTAGACAACCTAGACAACCCGATTTTGGAATATGCGAAAGTCGAATACCCCGGAAGACTAGTTCGCGACTGTACCACCGGTTCGATGATCAAAGAGTGGACGACGGTACATAACTACTTTAAGAAACTGGGTTTGGACACCATCTACAGCACCGCAACTCCACATGACCCTGAAATGTTCAAGACCATGCAATACCAATCAAAGAACGCTTGGGGTTTTGTTGGCTATCAGTTGGGTGAAGCCATCATGATTGATGCTGGTTATTACAGCCCGAAAACTGTCACCATTTCGGGTAAAGAATACGACAGTTTTTACATGTTCGTACCCGATGAGACATGGATTGGTTGTAAGACCGAAGCACTTGCTGAAATCGAAGGCTCTGGTGGCAATAAAGTTTACGTGACTGACACCAACCGCTGGGAAGGTACTTTCGTTGGCAAGAATGGCATTCACAGTTTTGCTGATCTTTTGATTCCTGCCAAGCAAGAACTGGTGATGCGTGATGCTATGCACTTCAATTATAAGATCCTTAGTAAACTTCTTGCCGACGCCAACTTAACGTGGGACCAAGTCCTTAAAAAATCTTGGATTTGGGACGATAAGGACACAGGTAACTCATATAACGTACAATCAAATATGTCTGGTATCTTAGCTGCGGCTCACTTGCGCGGTGCATGGGGTACTGCAAAGCTGTTGATTTCAGACAAGCTTTCTGCTGATGAGACCAACACAAGTATCCTGAAGTACGTCTATAAGTTCAGGAACTACAACACCATCTTCGATGTACCGGGAGACAGCACGACTCAAGGCTCAATCTACGATGAAGTACTAACTGCAGGCTGGGGGAATGATACCGTAATCTTGGGCGGTGGTAACAATACGCTGAAACTCAATGAACAGGCCGGTTCGACCACTACCGTAACTGATTTTGTCGTTGGAAAAGACAAGATTGTTCTAAGTGGCTGGCAAGATGCAAATGCACTGGGTAACTTAACTGTTGCCGATATTTCAGGTGCTACTCAACTGCAATTTGCAGGGCAAACCGTTGTACTGAACAACGTTTCTGCAGCCAGCGTTCAAGCTAATCCTGATGCGGTTATTCTGCAATCCAAAGTTTACCCATTGGCTTGGAACACGGGCAAAGTGGTCGTGAATGGCTTTAATCCTTTGGTCGATGTGATTGAAGGCTCAGCGGGAATCGGCTTTAAGCACTTAAAAGCATTCCAAACTCCAACGTCTGTAGTTGTTGGCCCGCAAGCGGAAGATGGTGGTATCTACGCGTCTTACGAACTGGTTGGCTTGTCGCTAGCGGATCTCAATCCAGATATGTTTGCTAACGTTACGGGCAGCTATGATCGCTTGGGCTATATCGTGCCGCTAGACCATACCAACTGGGGTTGGAACATGACACTAACCGTTGACAGCTTCGACGCTGCGAAAACGGTAATCACAGTTCCGAGCAATGCGCCAGTGCCGTTCTCAGCTATCAAACTGACCCAGAATGTCGCCGATACGGAAATCACAGTGCTTGAACCGTTTGCACGTGGCGACAAGAAGAAAATCATATTGAAGAATACAGACGTAACAACGCTGTCAGGCGCTAATTTTGCTGGCTTTACTGGCAACTACAGTGAAGCCACCATAGATATTCCAGTCTTCTACAACATTACAGCTTCAGTAATCGGTACTGGTGGGTCTATCTCTCCAACTCCAAATGCTCAAGGTGTGATTGTGGCGCGAGGCGGTGCGGATTTCGAAGTGACCTTTAACCCAGACAGCGGGTTTAAAGTGGCAGAAATCATAGTTGATGGTATTTCATACCCATCTTCAAGCAACTATGTCTTCGCTAATTTGGGTGCGAATGCTGATTTGAAAGTGCGCTTTGAAGCCGGAACGTCTTGTCCATTGGCATGGGATCCAAACAAGATCTATGTCGGCGGTGATGAAGTCACTTACAACGGAAAGATCTACCGTGCGGGTTGGTGGAATACTAACAACAAGCCGGATGCGGGCGGTCCTTGGTCTTTTGTAGCCAACTGTCAATAACTTACATCATACCCTTTAAAAGCCATCCTATCGGATGGCTTTTTGCGTTATACACTGGTCAACCTGCGTTCAAATAGCTTCGTTAGGGTTAATCAGTATTCCTTGTACAACTGATTTGCAATAAAGGTGAACCGACCCTCAAAACTAC
Source organism: Vibrio sp. ABH4_348 (assembly GCF_056159765.1). Taxonomy (NCBI): domain Bacteria; kingdom Pseudomonadati; phylum Pseudomonadota; class Gammaproteobacteria; order Vibrionales; family Vibrionaceae; genus Vibrio; species Vibrio sp. ABH4_348. The sequence continues at coordinate 650,637 of NZ_JBSWVW010000002.1, forward strand.
AGTTTGTTGCAATTAATGACAATAATATCAATTAAGGCTGTGCTTAACTTTAAGGTTTAATTTGACTAAAGCGCTCAGTGAATTTGCTCGATTAACCGATAAAAATATCAAACCTGACTAAACTTAAACACTGAGTTCTCGCAACCACGGCCAATACATGTTTGGAAGAAAAAAACAAAAAGTTGAAGTAGCGGAGAAACCCGCATTTTCCCCAGAGACAGTGCTTAAAGAGATTGAAGGCTCTTGCAGTTTTATTTTGTCGCCAGACAAGACAGTTTTGGCGACCACGTCAGTTTTATCAAACTACATGACTGCTGATAGTCAGACGGAGGTACTTGCCCAGCTTCAATTGACAGATCAACAACAAGTCCTTGATTTGTCGAACAGTGAGAGCTGGATTGTGGAAAAGTCATTGCTTCAAGATCGGAAACATTGGCTAGTCCAATTCACCAGGTGTCCAGTAAACGTTTCCGATGCGACCAAGGCAATATCTGTGCTGGATGCGCTTAACCTCTCCATGGCGGTTATCGAGTTCGAGCCCGATGGCACTATCATTTGGGCAAACGACAATTTCCTAGTCACTTTGGGGTACCACCTCGACCAAGTTCAAGGCAAACATCATCGCATGTTCTGTGACGATGAGTTTTATCGTGTACATCCTAACTTTTGGAATGAGTTAGCGACTGGCAGTTTGTCTAGTGGGCGGTTTAAGCGGATCAACTCGGCAGGTGAAATTGTATGGATTGAAGCCACTTACAATCCAATTCGCGATAGCAATGGTCGTGTTACTGGTGTAATTAAATTTGCGTCTAACATCACTGACAGGGTTGTATCTATTCAAAATGCCATTGAATCGGCCAAGCAAACGGCGACCAGCACTCAAACTATTGCGAGTGATGCCAACCAAGCACTCTCAAGTGCAATCACGTCAAGTGTAGACATTGCGAGCAAAGTTGAAGTGGTTAATGACTTAAGTGATAACTTGGGGCAGCAAGCCAAGAGTATTGGCGATATAGTCAACACAATTAACTCTATCGCAGAGCAAACCAACTTACTCGCGCTCAACGCGGCGATTGAGGCGGCGCGTGCTGGAGACTCGGGTCGTGGTTTCGCTGTCGTGGCGGATGAAGTTAGAAAGCTTGCCGGTAACACTGCGGATGCAACTAAAGAGATAACCCAAGTGGTTTCGACCAATAGCGAGCTTATCGCAAATATTGAGCAAGCTTTGTCTCAAATGACTGATGTGTCTCAACAGGGGCAAGCTCATATCGATGAGGTGAATCAGAAGTTGGAGTCTTTGACGAGTATGGTGTCTGAGCTGTCTGAGAACGTAAACAGGCTTAGTATCGACACCTCCGAAGACTAATACAACCTCAATTCTCATCCACGCCATTTGACTGCGGTGCTAGCTTGTTTGGTACCGCAGATCGAGCGAATTTCTTTTCATTCGCCCTGTAATCCAATCTCAACAATTAGTTTACATCTCCGTCTTTTACTTGTTATGCTTGTCTACGGGTTTACAGGACACCCACTCTCGTGAAAGCAATCGCACCTGACAACGTAAGCATTTTAACTTACACACTCTATTTTGGCCCAAGACGAGAAAGGCTATGTGAATTGATGGAGTATGTATGCAAATGATTCACACCCCCCAAACTAACAATACTGAACAACCCGAGACGATTGGTGAAATATCCAAACGAGACTATTTGTTGCGCTTGGCGAAAACACTACATCGTCAAGTTACAGATGGGTCCGTGTCTCGGGCTATGCCTATTGTTCGTAGACTCCACCGAGCTGGTGTGTTCTTCGAGCAACCGGCCTCTGAGATTTTCAGTCAACGCCAATCTATTCAGCGCAAGCATTTGCTTAGGCTCATTGCGATAGAAGCCGGATTTACTAGCTGGGAAGAATACAAACCCACTTTGGATGGCTCTGATAACATTCGACTTGCTGGCAATTCGTTGGCCGATGACGACACTGTTTTAAAAGTTTGGTGCTCCAGCGAAGAAGAAGCTAAACAGTTTGTTACTGAGCACGGCGGAACAATTGTTTTGTCTGGTGAGCAGGCAATGGTTTTACTTGAAGGCGAGCAGGCGGGATAACAACAATGGCAGATCTATTTTTTAATGCCGGGAGCTTTATTGCTTTGCTGGCCTGGGTAAGTTTTGCCTTGAGTTTTTTACCGACGCGCTTTTCAAGTCTAATGCTGCGTTTTGGCGGTCGAGTCGTGCCAATCTTGTTATCGCTGATGTATCTGATATTGGTGGTTCACTATTGGGGAGATGCGCCGCAAGGCGATTACAGTAGCTTGAGTGGCGTGGCTCTGTTGTTTGAGTCACACGGTAATTTGGCAAGTGGTTGGTTACACTTCTTGGCGTTTGATCTTCTAGTCGGGCGCTGGATGATAGACAAAACTTTGGCGGACAAGAAAGCAAAATGGCCCTTGGTGATGTGCTTACCGCTGACCTTTTGGTATGGACCTATAGGTTTGTTGCTATTTGCCGCTTTATCATTCCGATCGAATTTAACGGCTGTTATCGAGAATTCTGCCAGTAAAGCCAAGTCCTAATCAATTATTGAAGCAAACCAACTCTCAATTGAGAGTTGGTTTTACACACTTTGTTACTTTTGGAAATACTATTTATCATATCGTGACCCAGCTCGACGATTTGTTGTGCCTTTCGCTTTACATTCTCCGTTACATTTTAGTTACAACTTCGGGTTCCACATGCTTCAAACAATTTTGGGTCTAGTTTGTATGCTCTCTTCCTTGAGCGCACTCTACTTCTATCAAGATCCCAAGATGGCGTTTGTGATGTTGTGTTGCTCTGCAGTTGCTCATTCTGATTGGTCTAGGTTAGCTAAACTATTCAAGAAAGATCGTAATAACCTAAGTGCCTAACCAATTGAGTCAGCTTGTGTTTGATTCATTTCCTTCTTCTTTCCACTACTAATTGCAAATACCGACAGAATCACCAACATCAAAGCGGACAGTAAATATGGCAAGCTTGTGTGGAATGGATAAATAATAGTTGCTGTGATTGGCACTATGATGGATGACAAACCTTGCACGGCTGAAATGGTTCCGGCCGCTAAGCCTTGTTCGTTTTTGTCTACCGAGTTGGCTGTTACCGCCTGAATACTAGGGAATACAAAACCTAATCCTAACGCTGCAAACACGTAGCCAACCATCAATAACCATGGCTGATAAGCGAATGCCGTCATCAAAAGTCCGACCACGGCGACCAACGGTCCGTATTTGATACTGGCTGCCAATAAGTCTCGTTTTGACTTCATCAAAATACCTTGTGTAACCACTAAAGTAACACCGGTCAATGTCATTGCTAAACCACTCAACTGCGCGGTCTGTTGTGGGGAATCTGACATACGGTCCAAAATCAAAAAGCCGATGATCATTTGCGACGTCACCGCGGTAAACATGCAAGCTAGCATAGCAAAAGCTGGCAAACGTATTTTGGCATCAAATATGCCGAGTGGCTTGGTTGCAGGTTGATGGACTTGCTTGGATTTGGGAAGGGTAAATTGCGCGTACAACAAACCGATGAAAGGCAGGATAGATAAAGTATACAGCGGTAAAGTCAGGCTGTATTGAGCCAACCATCCACCTAGTGCCGGTCCTGCGACCATCCCGATGGCGTTGGCGGCACCTAAACCTGCCATAGAAGCTTGTCGTTTGGATGGTTCGGTAATGTCGGCGATAAGGGCGGCGCTAACGGGCATCATGGCGGCGTAAAACAAGCCGATCAATGATCTGGCGACAATCATGCCTACCAAGACCACGGTTGCTGACCAAGTTCCGGCGAGAGACATGTCGATCCACCATGTCATCAGTAGATAACTGGCAGTAAAACCTAGCGCTGCACCAATAATAACGGGTTTACGTCCCAATCTATCACTTAAAGAGCCCCAAAATCTGGCGGAGAGCAGCCAAGCTACTCCAGACATTGCAACGATAATTCCGCTGTGCCACTCGCTTAGTCCAAGCTCGCGAATAATGGGGCCAATGACAGGTACAAATGCCATCATGGCGGTCATACACATGGCATTTAAGATGAGTAACAATGAAAACGGGGACATAGCAACAATCGCTCCTTAGTAAAAATTTACAGTAGCTCTTATTGCTTGTCTCGACAGTCAAATTCGGGAAATTTTTGCGCCGTATTTTTACTAAATGGAACAGCGCGGCTCATTACGTTTAAACTTTCTGTGTTCTTATTGCGCGTTGCGAAACTTGCTTTGTTAACACTATTCGTCTTACCAAAGCCAAGATAAATAAAAGGGTTTGAACCAGAACAATGGTAGGGGCTGGCGCACTGTCTATGTAAAAGCTCAGGTAGATACCAACAAATATCGTCATCAGATTGGTTACAACGGCCACCCATAGCATGGTAGAGAAACGCTTTACTACCAGAAAGGCAATCGCCCCTGGCGCAATTAGAAGCCCAATAGCGAGTATGAGTCCAACTGCACTGAGTGTTGCAACTATGGTAAGAGAAAGAGCAGTTAATAGTCCGTAATGTAACCAATTGACTCTTAGCCCACTGGCTTGTGCTTGGGCCGGGTCAAATGCATGGAGTAACAAATCTTTCCAAAACAAGCTGACTGCCAAGCCAATTACTAGTGCAATGCCACCCGAAGTCAGCAATTCCTGAGTGTTGATCCCGAGGATGTTACCGAACAAAATGTGGTCTAAATGAGCGTTAGTTTCGAGTCCAACATACATGACGATTCCAAGGGCAAACATACCCGAGAATACTACACCCATGATTGTGTCTTGCTTAACTCGACTATTTTGAGTGAGGAATCCGGTCAACACAGAGCAAGCCATTCCCGACACAAACGCTCCAAGAAGAATGGGAACCCCTGCAACATAGGCGAGGACGATTCCGGGAAGAACGGCGTGGCTTACAGCATCTCCCATTAGAGCCCAGCCTTTGAGAACTAGAAAACAAGATAGCAACGCGCAAGGGACAGCGATGAGTGCCCCGATAAGAAAAGCGTTCTGCATAAAAGGAAATTGGAAAGCTGAAAGATAGTCCATTACGCCATCCTTCTGATTGAACGAGTGTTTTTAGGTAAAGCTTCACCTCTAGCGAGTGCTTCTTTGGCCTTTCTGCGAGTGGCCAACACCCCGTACTTGGGAGCAAAAACAAAGGCAATCAAGAAGATGAAAGTTTGCAAACAAACAATAATTCCGCCTGTTGCGCCATCCAAAAAGTAACTGGCGTATGCTCCAATAAAACTACTTAACGCGCCGATGGTAATGGAAACCAAAAGTAGGGATGGAAAACGGTCGCACAGGAGATAGGCTGTTGCACCAGGTGTTACTACCATGGCAATAACTAAAAGTGCGCCAACAGTTTGCATTGCCGCTACAACGGACGCAGACAGCAAGGCAAAGAATAAAGCTTTAAGCATAGTTGGATTTAAACCTATGCTACGGGCATGACTCTCGTCAAAAAACACCACGAGCAGATCTTTCCATTTTAGAAGCAATACGACCAAGGTGACGACGCCAATGATGGCGAGTTGAATCGTATCTTCAGGGGAAATACCTAAGATGTTACCCATGGTAATGGTTTGGATACTGACGGAAACAGGGCTAACAGAAACCATAAACAGTCCAAGCCCAAAAAAGGAGGTGAAAACCAACCCAATAATCACATCCGGCTTTAGGCCAGATCGCTCAGAAAGGAACAACATAGAACCGGCGGCCAAACCTCCCGCTGCGAATGCACCAAAGGCAAATGGTAAGCCCAGCATATAAGCGGCAGCGACTCCGGGAACAACTGCATGCGCAAGTGCATCTCCAATCAGTGACCAGCCTTTCAACATTAAGTAGCCAGATAAAAAAGCACAAACGCCTCCTACTAAGGCTGACACCCACATCGCGTTGGTCATGTATTGGTAGGAAAAAGGTTCGAGCAATAGATCCATCATGAATTCGACCCCGAATTTTCCTGAGATTCTCGAGTTTTGATGGCTTTACCATCGTACTGAACAAATGGCAGTTCGTGATCGGTTAATATGGTTAACTCCCTTCCATCTTCGTCATTGTGGAGTGCTGAACCGCCCAAAGTGAAGTGGCGGAGAACCCCACCAAACGCGCTTTCGAGGTTTTCTCTGGTAAAGGTAGTTTCGGTAGGACCATAAGATAACACCGTGTTTTTGACCATCACGGTGCGGTCACAGTACTCAGGTACAGAGCCAAGATTGTGAGTGGAGACCAGCATGACACGGCCTTCATCGCGCAGGGCTTTAAGTAATTGGATGATTTGGTCTTCCGTTTGCACGTCGACGCCCGTGAAGGGTTCATCTAGCAATATGACTTGGCTATTTTGAGCGAGTGCTCTTGCCAAGAAAACGCGTTTTCTTTGTCCGCCCGAAAGCTCACCAATTTGGCGATGACGGTAGTCTGTCATATTGACGCGTTCTAGAGCTTCAGTTACGGCTTGATGGTCAGAAGCTTTTGGCCTTCTTAACCAATTCATGTGGCCATATCGACCCATCATGACGACATCTTCGACCAAAACGGGAAAGCTCCAATCAACTTCCTCAGCCTGTGGCACGTAGGCGACAAGGTTGTTTTTAAGTGCCTTTCGAACAGGCATACCCATAATTTGAATTTGGCCTTGTGCTACTGGAACAAACCCCATAATCGCTTTAAATAGTGTTGATTTACCCGCACCGTTTACGCCTACCAAAGCTGTTACCGAACCTTGTGGAACGGTAAATGACGCATCCCACAGCGCAGTGTGTCCATTGCGATAGGTAACGGTCACACCTGATGCGGATAGGCCTTGTGGGTGGATTTGGTCAGTCGGGTTCAATTTTGCTTCACTCTCTGGGTTCATACACTATTACAGATTAGCCTTTCGCTTACGGGTTGTTGCCTCAATTAAGAGGCAACGTGATGGTCATGTGTTCTTCTCACACAAAGAGCAATGACCATGTTCTTTGGTACGTTTATTGTGCTTGTTGCAGACCATTCGCGACGGTTTTAGATGTCACAGTCAATAAATCCAAGTACGTCGGTACTGGACCATCCTCACCTGACAACGAGTCTACGTAGAGCTCGCCACCGTAGCTAGAGCCCGTCTCTCGCGCAACTTGCTTTGCAGGAGAGGTATCAACAGTAGACTCACAAAATACGACTGGAATGGCGTTTTCGTTGACTCCGTCTACGACTTTTCGTACTTGCTGTGGTGTACCTACTTGATCAGCATTCATTGGCCAAAGGTAGAGTTCTTTCAAGCCAAAGTCTCGCGCTAAGTAGCTGAAGGCTCCTTCACAAGTTACTAGCCAGCGCTGCGCTTCAGGAATCTTAGCTACCGCGGCCTTAAGTGGTTCTAGTGTCGCGCGTAGCTTCTTTTTGTACTCCGCTGCATTTTTTACGTAGGTTGCGGCATTTTTAGGGTCGTGCTCTGCAAACGCTTCAACAATGTTATCGATGTAAATCAGTGCGTTGTCCAGTCCCATCCAAGCGTGTGGGTTTGGTTTACCCTCATAAGAACCAGATGCGATTGGTATTGGTTGAATGCCTTCAGTCAATGTCACCGCTGGAACATCTTTTAGGTTCGCAAGAAACTGCTCAAACCAAAGCTCTAAATTCATACCGTTCCAAAGAATCAAATCCGCATCGGAAGCGCGAACAATATCTCGAGGCGTTGGTTGATAACCGTGAATTTCTGCACCCGGTTTGGTTACCGATACGACCTCAGCAGCATCACCAGCAACATTTTGCGCCATATCGGCGATAACGGTAAATGTGGTTACCACTCTCATCTTGTCTTCTGCAAATGCAGAGAACGAAGTTGCTGCGGCAAGAAGTGAAGCTGCAACGGTCAATTTGAACTTTCTCAAAACTCTCTCTCCTTAAAAACCTTACTGATACTGTTAAACGAAGTATATGTGCTAGCATTAACTTGTGAGCATCTTATTGCGAATGATTCGCAATTGCAAGTGCGTTCTGGTGACAAATAATACTAATGAAAATCGGAAACTCTAAACATGAAAAATGTAACATCTGGTCAACAACTTGAAGAACTAGAAACGACCCTAAGGGAACATGGTGTGAAAATTACTCGCCAACGCAGAGCCATACTGGCTTCATTGGCGGAATCTGGCGATCACCCTAACGCCGAAGAACTTAGAGATCGAGCGAGAGAGTATGACCCAAGCGTCTCGCTTGCGACTGTCTATCGAACAATGACCACGTTGGAAGAATATGGCACTGTCATTCGCAACGAGTTTGAGAAAACAGGAGCACGATACGAGCTTTCCAATAAGCCCCACCACGACCATTTGATCGATATCGACACTGGAGATGTCATCGAGTTCGTTTCGGAAGAAATAGAAGCGCTACAAGAACGGTTAGTCGAAGAAATGGGTTACGAAATTGTCAGTCACCGTCTTGAAATTCAAGTTCGTAAAAAACAAAACTAGTCATAAAGTAGTTAAAGAACTGAATTGCTATTTAGGGTTTGGCAAAGCAATGGCCTGAATCCTCCATGTATTAGGCGTTTGGTATCAAATGGCATTGACATATTCATCATCCTTGGGTCTTTCATCATTTGATTCATGCCCTGGTCTCGAATGTCTTTACTTGGCCAGGTCACCCAAGAAAAGACAATGGATTCATCTTTTTCTTGTTTTACGGCGAGAGGGAAGGAAGTAAGGGTTCCATCTGGAATGTCGTCTTGCCAACATTCGACGATTTCAAGTGCACCGTATTCTTCAAACAAGTTAGCCGCCTCTTTCACATGGTCCAAGTACTTCTGTTTGTTTTCAATTGGTACGGCGGCGACAAATGCATCTACGTAATAATGAGTCTTCATGCTGAACATCCTAATTTACTGATTTAGGCAAGTGACTGAATTCAAGTATAGATGTAGATTAAAAGTACAAGGCTCTGAAGGTGTTTCAAATGAAAGGCTCACAACTAAAAATAAACTCCAGTATTTGGCTGAATCCTCTGAGTTTGCATGATGCGACGGCACTGTATCGTGCCGTTGAACACAGTAGAGAAAACCTCTCGCTTACCATGCCTTGGGCAGACGATGTGTTTGATACAAGCAGTGCCGAGCAATACATTGAGGCGAGAATTCACAGTGAACTACCGGGCTCAGAATGGTTTGCGATTGTCGTGGAAGGGCGTTTTTCTGGGGTTATTGGTGTCAAATCGATTCATCCCAAACGGAAGACATGTGAGTTGGGTTATTGGCTATGTGATAGCGCTCGAGGAAAGCGCGTCATAGGGCAGGCTTTGCCGATATTGGTTGATTACCTAACCAAAGAACGAGCCGTAAAACGGGTTGAATTTCAGTGCCTAGAAGATAACCTTGCTAGTATTAAAATCGTTGAGCGATTGGGCGCACGCTTACAACGAAAAATCCCCAATCATCTGGGGATTCAAGAAGACAAATTGGTTGCAGTGTACGCGCTTGATATTCCTGAGCTTAAAACACCTTATTAATTTTTCCGCTACAAATCCCAGCGATAGGTTAATCCATTGCCCTGTGTTTTCTCTATTTTTGCTCCCAACCGATTGTAGAAAGCTTGGCCTCTTTTATTGTCTAGCGCGGCTGCCCAACTGATATGGCTGGAACCGATGGCCTCTGCACTACTTTTTAGCTGATTCATCAAGGCCAATCCAATTCCTTGCGAGCGAACGTCCTCTCTCAAGTACAAATCGTCTAACCACAGAGATGGGTCACCGGAAAACGATGAATATCTTAAGTGGTAAAGCGCTAGCCCCGCAATTTGATTATCTTGCTCAGCCAGCAAAGCAAAGGCGACAGGGTGGTCACCAAACATGCTTCGTTTCAGCTTTTGCGCGTTATTGTTAATCACTGTACTTTGGCTTCCCATGCTTCTGTCAAAGTCAGCTTTTAAATACAGTAATTCAAGTAAGACATCACTGTCGCTTTCCGTGGCCATTCTAATTTCCATGTTTCTCTCCCAAAGTAAAAGCTGACTTAAATCTAACAAGCAGATTAATAAGTATTAGTTGCTGGAGTTTGATGATTTATATGACATAGTAAAACGGCTAGTTAAGCTGTTCGTCAACAAGCATTGATACCTAAGGAGATAAATAGTGCATTTAGTCGTTGGAACCAAATCTACATGGTCATTACGCGCATGGATATGTGCCCAAATAGTGAATTTGAAACCCGAGCTTACGGTGGTAGATCTTCAAGCCGAAGGTTATAAATCAAAACTGCTTGAGTTGTCTCCGACCGGATTGGTTCCTTGTTTGCGCAATGGTGATGTGGCTATCCATGATTCTGTAGCCATTGCAGAGTTCTTTAATGAAAAATTTGATGGCGCGCTTTACCCTCAAGATGAATATAAACGAGCATTGGCTAGGAGTTTAGTGGCGGAGATGCACTCTGGTTTTATGACATTGCGAAGTGAATGTCCGTTTTCTACCGAACCGTTAGCTCCATTAACAGACATCGGCGCTTCGATGAAAGCAGAATTAGTACGTGTAGAATCTATTTTTGAACAGGCTTCTCTACCTTTCATGTTTGAAAAAGCAGGAGCGGTGGATGCGTTTTATTCAATACTCGCTTATCGACTTAACAGCTACGGAATCCAACTTTCTGGCAAAGCAGGTGAATACCAACAAGCGCTGTTGAATTGGGATCTGCTACAAATAGCCATCGAGCAAGCGAAGACTTGGCGAGCTTAGAGCTCGGCTTTATGTGGAACGCGCAGCTAGGTTGTTTTACTTTCTATGAATGGCCTACTTCGCGTTTCTTTACTTAACTTTACCTAATTCGATCACAACTTAATCCTCTAGCCGCTAGTCTTATACCTTAATAGACATCTTCACCTGCTAGGGGCTCGCTATGGCGACTGAGACATTCAATTCTAGATTGCAGAAACTTACCGTTATCGCTTTTGGAACGGCAACATCCATTCTTTTCTCTCCTTTTTCTTCGGCTAGTTACGCCATCGTCGACACCGGACAAAATCAGTGCTTTGATAACCGCAGCAAGCGCAGTTCATGTCCATCGGATTACACCGGACAAGATGCTCAGTACTTCGGTAATCAACCGAGTTATCAAAACAACCAAGATGGAACCATCAATGACTTAGTGACCGGGTTGATGTGGACCGCGAGTGCCGATACCAATCACGATGGTAAAGTCGACATCAATGACAAAAAGACGCTATCACAAGCACTACGTTATGCAGAGCAAGCCACTGTTGGAGGGCACAGCGATTGGCGATTACCAACGATAAAAGAGCTGTATTCTCTCATTCTATTTGATGGCCAAGATCCTAGTGGTCTAAAGCAATCTGGCACTGTGGATCTCATTCCATTCATTGATAATCGCTATTTCCAAATTAATGGTGGCGACGTGTCACAAGGCGAACGTTTAATAGACGGTCAGTTTGTTTCCAGCACCCAGTATGTGTCGAAAACCATGAAGCGTGACGACACCGTATTTGGTGTGAATTTTGTCGATGGCCGAATCAAAGGCTATGGCATTTCATCACGAAAAGGTGGTGACAAAGAGTTTTACTTATTGTTGGTTAGGGGCAATCGCGATTATGGCGTCAATCAATTTACGCAGGGTAATGACCAAACGGTAACCGACAATGCCACGGGCCTAATATGGCAACAGACTAACAGTTCGCAAGCTATGAACTTTCCTGATGCACTTGAATATTGTGAATCTCTTAGTCAGGCTGGTATCAATAATTGGCGTTTGCCTAACGTGAAAGAGCTGCATTCGATTGTGGATTACACTCGCTCTCCCGCAACGTCGAATAGCCCTGCTTTAGCTTCAATTTTTAATGCCACAGCCTTTACCAACGAAGCCGGGGACAAAGACTGGGGAAGCGAATGGAGTAGCACCACGCACCAAAATCTCAGAAATGGTGCTAATGGCGCGTATATCTCCATGGGACGGTCGATGGGGTATATGCGAGATGAGTGGATTGATGTTCATGGTGCGGGCGCGCAGCGCAGTGACCCAAAAACTGGCAGTACTGATCAGTATCCGCAAGGCCATGGTCCACAAGGCGATGCTGTTCGAGTTGAAAACTACGTGCGCTGTGTGACAGGTGGCGAAGCGGAATGGGTAAAAAGTCCAAAGCAAGAGCAACGGCCCACTCAGGAGTTTGAGTCTGATGCGAATGGTTCTAGCCAAAGTATGAAAGGCAAATCAGGTGCGGATTCTCGTCCCCAAAATGGCGCTTCGAACACACAAACCAGTTCGAACGGTTTACCCGATAAGATCAAACGCATGGACAAAAATGGTGATAACAAGATAACCAAAAGTGAAGCGAGAGGCCCACTTGCCAATGATTTTGACAAGCTGGATCGCAACTCTGACGGTTATCTCACGGTAGATGAACTGCCAGTAAGACGCTGAGTAAAACTATTGAACTAGTTAAAAAGATGATGTTAGTCCCAAACTTTGCCAATTCAACATCAGTGACCTAAGCTCGTAGAACATTGGTTGTAATGAGTGGGCAAAATGAATGAGAGCGGTATTCAAACTTTTGCTCTGCTGTTCATTATTGTTAAGTTCAGTAGTGGTAAGTTCAGTTGTTGATGCTTTTGAAAGGGTTATCGTCGCGTCTGAACAGCAGCCGCTATCTCAAGTGGTTTACTATCAAGCGGATATCGGACAAAACGTTTCTGAGCTTATCGCCATGCCAGTTAGCGCCTGGCAAGCTCAGTACGGCGAAGCGCTCAATCTAGGTTACACCACAAAAGCCTATTGGGTTCGGCAAGATGTCGAACTGATCAATCGAGATGACTACCTACTCGACATATCTTACCCAGTCCTAGATTCCCTAAGAGTCGTGGTATTCAAAGATAATAAGCGTATCGACGATACTCTTCTGGGCGATCGCTATCCGTTTTCCGAGCGACGGGTTCCCCACCAACACTTCTTGTTGCCTCTTAACAAAGCTGGCCCAGATGTTTATACCTTTTTGATTCGCGTCGAATCCACCAGTTCAGTCCAGCTCCCCATGACAATATGGCAAGCCTACGCTTTTGGGGAAGTTGACCATGAATTGACCTTAATGCAGGGTTTTTACTTCGGCTGGATGGGCATTATGGCGGCGTATAACCTTTTGTTGTTCGTGTCGATTCGCGATAAAAGCCTGCTTTACTATTTTGTCTACGTCTCCTTTGTCTGTATGTTTTATGCCAGTTTAAGTGGCTTGTCATTCCGACACTTGTGGCCAGAGGCAACATGGTGGAACGACCAATCTATTTTGGTGTTTTTAGTACTAACGGTGATGACAGGCACAGCATTTATTGTCAATTTATTGGATCTAAAGCGAAATCATACATGGTTGTTTCGAGGATGCGTCGGGTTACTTAGTTTTGGCGTCATGATGATGATTGCGGTGTGGTTCCTTCCTTACCAGAGCCTGGTGCAAGTGATCATCGTATACGCTGTAATTGCCTGTGTGTGGGGTGTGGTAACTCGGTCGGTTCGCATCTTCGAAGGCACCAACTTCTCAATGTACTACTCGTTGGCTTGGAACTCTGCGTTGTGTGGTGGAGTGATCTTGGCAGCCAGCAAGTTCAATTTTATTCCCACCAATTGGTTTAGTGAAAACGCATTGCTATTAGGAACGGGCTTAGAAGCGGTGTTCTTGTCGTTTGCAGTCGCGGAACGCATTCATGAGGAGAAACGCAAGCGGATTTCTGCACAAGGTCAAACGGTTCAAGAGGTTAGAAACGCCAACGCAAGGTTAGAGCATCAAGTGAGTATTCGAACTCGAGAGTTGAAAGAAGCTTATGAACGACTCAAATTTGTCGCCAAAGTGGATGAACTGACGCAAACCTTCAATCGACGCTCTCTTAATGAATCACTAGAACAAGAATGCAATCGTGCTCGGCGTCACAACCATGTTTTGGCGCTTTTGATGATAGATATCGACCATTTCAAGAAAATTAACGACAAATTTGGCCACCAATGCGGTGATGATGCACTCGTGCATATCGCCAACATTATAAAAAGTAAGTGTAACCGACCCGGTGAAATGGTGGCGCGATATGGTGGGGAAGAGTTTTGCGTATTATTGCCGGAGTGCGACAAGCAAGCCGCGTTGGATGTAGCAGAGCGAGTTAGGCAGTTTGTCGCCACCCACCCATTTCAATACTATGGCGAGTCTTTGTCTATCACCATCAGCATCGGTGTCACCTATGCAAAAGGTGATGACCTTGAACCAGAGAGTTTGATAAAAACCGCCGATGATGCGCTTTATCGAGCTAAAGAAAACGGGCGCAACCAAGTTAATTTAGGGTTACGCCATCTTCAAGGAGTGATTCCCGGCGGAGCTAGCTAGTTTTGTGACCTATCAATCAGTAAACGGCGCTAAAGAACTCATGCTCCAGCTTAGCCATACGATCAAATCGCGCTTGCAGTCGAGCGAGAGTCTTTTGGTCGTTATCAGCAAACGAATCGACCTGAAAACGAAGCCAATTCACAAAGGCTTCAAATTCAGGAAGTACATGAATATCGATCCATTCCTTTAGGTAGAAACGCGATTGTGTTTTCCCATCTTGAGCTTTACACCAAGTTAAATACACCCATTCTGCTACACAAAGAACGGTAATCGCATCTTGGTAGTCGTATTGAGCCGCGTCGTTGAGCTCATCAATGATAGCTTGCGCAGTTGGGTTAAGCACTGGGTTTGAATATTGCTCTTGAGAGATATTCAAAGCTTCAAAGCTTCGCAAAAAATAGGTGTTTTCGTCACTGGTCAGTGCGCCGAGAAATTGGCCCAATACTGTTTTTTCAGGCATTGACGGCGCTTTAACGATCGCGCTGGCGACTAGGTTAACTAGAGACTCTATAAATGCGTAATCTTGAACCAGATAATTGGCGTAAACCTCATCAGACATGGTGTCGTCGCCGACTTGATGAGTGAATTTGTGGTCGATGGCCTTTTGCCAATGTTCGATGGACGCCTGACGGAACGTTTCGCTGAGTGGAAGTACTTGAGCTGACATGATTTTTCTTGTGAGTTATTTGAACGGCAAATATAACCCCACAGCATAATCGCTGTCCATATATGAGCTTAGCGTACGTGGTTCCAGTTTATTCCAGTGCTTGTTAACGAACGGAGCGAATCACAATGTGCTTTTATTAAGTGTGGTTATTTAACCGACTTGTGTTAAGCTTTTGAGGTTTTCAAAGGCTCGATTTTCCCAATACTGAAATCGAAAGCCTCTCAATATAGGAGATAGATGATGATTGTAATGCTAACCCACCCGGCAGGGATGTTCGCTTAATCTGATTTTCTGTTTTAGAAACAGTCTTTGGTATTAATCATACCTCCCGCCCGGTGATTCTAACCGGGGCAATGCCCCCTAACGTTTAAATACAATAGCTTTGTCGCTTTGCTGTACCCAAAATATACGCCGCGATTGAGTTGTTGAACTGCGAACTCGCAGTACAGGGGATTCAAGAAATGCAGTCATTTCAAACACTGCGCCAACTAGGTTGGCAACCATTTTTTCAACAACAACTGAGCTTTGAAGAGTTAGAAAGCACACTTATTGGTAGAATTACCGCCCACCATCGCAGTGAATATCGAATTCATAATGGTGAAAGTGAATTTGCACTAGCTATTCGCCCTAATACTCCCAACTTAACCGTTGGGGACTGGGTTTTGCTCGATTCTGACAATACACTTCATCGCGAACTCGATAGAAGCAGTCTTTTTCGAAGAAAAGCCGCTGGAGAGGGAATCGACGAGCAGCTTATCGCCGCCAATGTCGACACACTTTTCATTGTGGTTTCGCTTAATGATGATTTAAACGTCAATCGCATTGAGCGCTATTTGGCTTTGGCGCATGAAGCACAAGTTACGTCAGTCATTGTGACAACCAAACTCGATCTAGTAACCGATTCCGATTATCAAGAGGTGCTCGATCAGTTAGATAAATCGTTGGAAGTGATATCGGTTAATGGTCTCGATAAAGACTCATGCGAGCCATTGTTTCAATGGTGTGGGTTAGGTCAAACCGTTGCTTTGGTGGGTTCATCTGGGGTAGGTAAATCTACGCTAGTGAATACCTTACTGGGAAGCGACGATCAGCTCACTGGTGGTATTCGCGAAGATGACAGCAAGGGAAGGCACACCACAACGTCTCGTTCAATACACTTTATTGACGAGGGTGGTGCACTAATCGACACACCCGGAATGCGTGAACTGCAACTCGCGTTTTGCGACTCTGGGTTAGATGAGGTGTTTAGTGATATTCGTGAATTGGCAGAGACTTGTCGTTTTGCCGATTGTCAGCACGTTAACGAACCAGGCTGCGCAGTGAAAGCCGCGGTGGAGTCGGGTGAGCTGTCGCAGCGAAAACTCAATAACTTCTACAAATTGAAGCGTGAAGAATTACACAATACCGAAACTTTACACGCAAAACGAGCTCGTTCTAAAGCACTACACAAGACCTACAAGCACGCAAAAGTCAAACGTGCAACACGCTAACCAAGCAAAGCCACTTCTCACAGAAGTGGCTTTTTAATTTTGTACTTGTCACAGAAAATCAATATGTTATGTTGCTATATATGAACATGATTTCCAATCTTTCAACATCGGTAATTTGGTGGCGCTCTAGTTAGAGCGGCGCGGAATTGTCACATTCTTAAGCTGCTGGTGGGTAGCTAAGAATGGTCTTTTATTGGTATCTCCAGCAGTCGATTTTCAACTAGGAGATACTCATATGAATACACCAACTACTCATAAATCATCTGAAATTATTCTGACTGGCGACCGAGCAACGGGACCATTGCATCTTGGTCATTTTATCGGCTCCTTGAAACAGCGTGTCCATCTCCAGAATCTGCATGAGCAGACGATTTTGGTGGCGGATATGCAAGGCTTAACCGATAACGCGCACAACCCAGAGAAAGTCTCATCCAACATTTTAAACGTGGTTGCTGACTACTTGGCCGTTGGGATTGATCCAACGAAAACAACGATCTGCTTGCAGTCTCAGTTACCAGCGTTAGCTGAGTTGACCATGTTCTACAGCAATTTGGTGACGATAAGCCGATTAGAGCGAAATCCTACCGTGAAAAACGAGATTCAAAACAAAGGTTTTGAACGATCAATTCCTGCGGGCTTTCTCACTTACCCAATATCTCAAGCCGCTGATATTACGGCATTCAATGCCACATTAGTCCCAGTGGGCGATGACCAGCTTCCTATGCTTGAACAAACTAATGAAATTGCCCGCAAAATCAATTCACTGGCAGGCTCGATGATTCTAAACGAATGTAAACCTTTGCTGAGCAAAGCACCTAGACTCCCTAGCACAGATGGCAAGAACAAGATGTCTAAAACCATGGGCAACACCATCAACCTCGGCGCGTCGGAAAAAGAGATTTCTGCTGCGGTGAAATCCATGTACACCGACCCGAATCACTTAAGAATAGAAGACCCAGGTCAAGTTGAAGGTAACGTCGTGTTTACTTATTTGGATGCGTTTCACGATGATGAAAGTTTGGTGGCGGACCTCAAAGCTCAATACCAGAGAGGTGGTTTAGGTGATGGAACAACTAAGAAAATTCTCGAAGAATGTTTGCAAGAGACTCTGCGCCCGATCAGAGAACAACGAGCGGTTTATTTGCAAGATAAGAGTCAGCTAATAGATGTTTTGAAACAGGGGACACTGGTGTCTCAACGGAAAACCCAGCTTGTACTAGAGAAAGTCAAAGATGTGTTTGGGTTAAATATATTTTGAGATGCGAGCCAGGCTAGTGATATACCACTAACCTATTGAGTGCGGTGATATTGCTTATTACCGCACCAGCCCGACTACTTGATGTAAGAATCTAAGACCTTCAACACCACTTCAATATCATTTTCTCGTTGCGCTAGTTCTTCTTCCAATACTACATGTTCAAGTAAGTGACCTTTTATCACTTCGCGCATCAGACCATTTACCGCACCGCGAATAGCCGCAATTTGCTGCAACACGTCTTGGCATTCGTGCTCTTGCTCTAGCATTTTCTTTAAGCCATTTACTTGACCTTGAATTTTGCTGACGCGAGTACTGAGCTTTTTTTGATCTCTAGTGGTATGGGACATGCTTAGCTTCTTTGTCGTTTTAATCGGTCAATTGTAAGGACAATGTAGCACTAATTTTATACTGGGGGGTAGTATAAAATACTAGGGGGGAGTATAGTTTAGGTTGTGGCTTAAAAATGTACAGGTGACGGTGAGAGATTGAGCCGTTTAGCTTTAGATTAGAAATTAGGTGTAAGGGATATGCTCTGGATTCTTACAAAATATGCGGTAACAGCGGGATTGGTCGTTCTTATTTCAGAAGTAGCTAAACGCAGCGACAAAGCGGGTGCGCTTATTGCAGCGCTACCCACGGTTACTATATTGGCTTTGATCTGGATGTATATCGAAAACCAAGATCAAACCAAATTGGCCAACCATGCTTATTATACCTTTTGGTATGTGTTACCCACTTTGCCCATGTTTCTGATATTTCCTGTTTTGCTCAACCGCTTTTCTTTTTGGCCGTCACTGGGGATTTGTGCTGTGATTTCGATTGCTTGCTTTTTCCTTGTCGCTATCTTGGTCAAGAATATTGGAGTCGAATTACTCTAGTTTTACCCCAAAAACAACAAATCAGCACCCGAAAGGGTGCTGATTTGTTGTTGAGGACAAGTTAGTGATTAGCTTTGGCTGGCAATGTCGTCAGTTTCAAAGTTGTCATCTACGTGAATTGACTCTTCGTTGGACTTAAACATTTCTAAATCACGAGTGTTCTTTTGCACTGCGATGGCCGCAAATAAAGCCAGTGTGTAAGCCATGCCAAAGAAGCCTTTTTCGCTCAACCACATTTCAGCGTTGTATAGCCCAATGACAAGTAGAGCAATACCTCCAATCGCGACAGACCATGAAATCAAGTAATACATATGAGTAACAGGTAGGCCTTCTTCTTTGTCACGAACCGTCTTTTGGACGGAGATTGCAGCGTACAAACCAAGTAGTAATACTGCGAAGTAGTAGCCTTTTTCATTCAGTTGTAGATCAGAATTCCACAATCCAAGTAGGTAGCTAATAAGGCCAATTGCCAAAGCTGACCAAGATGCCAAAACGAAAGCTTTAGAAGGTTTTAAATGATTGATTGTTTGCTTAGATTCCATGGTGAACATCCTTTTAATTGAACGGTGTTTTTTATCTGGGTTTAACTATGGTGTGACGAACGGAAAATATCAAAACAAAATAAAAAACACCGTTCATTATTGTGAGGTGATGCACAATTTTTGGCCATTTAGACTATTTAATAGGGAGACTCTAGGATTCTAAAGTGTCGAGTTTAACCTTCCAAGGCTTGGGTTCATCACCATCTTTCTCGACAAAAAAGGCATTGTCAGCCAGCGATAACATGGCAAAGTCTTCACTTGTATTGCCATAAGCATAAATCGATTGGTATCGGCTGAGGTTATACGTTTGCTCTATCCACTGAGATTTTCTTTCACCGTGGCAGTCACCACGTTTGTATAGACCGGTGTACCAGCCCCGTTTTTTAACTAGTTCACTACACATTACTTCAACATCATGGTGTCGACACCAATGTTTGAGATAAACGTCGAGCGATGCTGAAACGACGACGACACGATCCCCCTGGCTTTTGTGCCAGCGCATCCGGTCCATAACAGTAGGATTGAGTTTGTGTTGTAACTCTCTTTCAAAATAAGTTTTACCGATGTAATCCAGCGTTTTTTCTCGTCGACCTACAAATGTAAAAAAGCTCAGTATTGGTCTTGTTAATGCGGGGGATAAAAGCCCCGATTTATATAATCCAATGGTCGGAAGACATAACAATCCGGCTACCATAGTTCGTAATTTAGATGAGGAGTAGAACAAAAACGGAGTATAGGTATCTGTGTGGCTTAATGTCCCATCAAAGTCAAAAAAGGCGATAGTCCCGTTAGAATGAACTGGATTGGTGTGTTTGCAGTCCGACTTAAAAATGTCTTGAGCTTCCATATTACTTAGAACTTGATTGATATACTTCGAGCGGCAAGCTATCAGGGTCAGCAAAGAATGTAAATTTTTTACCCGTGAATTCGTCCACACGAATTGGTTCAACATCGATTGAATGAGACTGCAAGTATTCCACCACATTTTCGATATTCGACACAGAAAAGGCCAGATGGCGCAAGCCACAGGCTTCTGGGCGAGATGGTCTTTTGGGAGGATTGGGGAACGAGAACAGCTCGATCTGGCTACCATCCGCTAAGGCTAAATCTAGTTTGTAAGATTGGCGTTCAGCACGATAGTTCTCTGCAATGATTTTTAGGCCGAGAATCTCAGTGTAGAAGTGTTTGGATTTGTCGTAGTCGGAGGCAATGATAGCGACGTGATGGATAGCATTAAACATTAGGCTGGCCCAAATGATTGAATACGTGTTGTGATTTGCTCTGGTTAAAGCCGTGTTTGAGATAGAACTTGTGGGCGAGCTCTCGACTGCAATTACATCGAACTCGTATTTCATGGCTTTGAAATTGATGTTTCAGTTCATCAACCAGTTTAGAACCCACTCCTAACCCTCTGCAATCTGGATGAACGATGAGACCGACAATTTCTACAAACTCTGGCGATGTAAGCCGGATCATTTTACAAGCGTGCAGCCAGCCAAGGAGCTTTTCAGAGCTACTCGCGACAAGCAGGATATGGTCAGGATTTTCTATTAAAGCAGATACCACCAACTGCTGCTCTTGAGACCGCTGACTTTGCGAATTGTGGTGAACTGGCGCACTTGATAAAAAATGACTCAAGCTAGCTAGTTGAATCGCATCTTCGAGTAGAGCTTCTCGAATAATAATGTCGTTTTTTTCCGTCATTGGTATTCTCGATATTGACACGAATTATCCAGTTTTTACGGCTAGCACAGAGAATGTGTGCCAGTGTTTTTCAAATCCAACCGCCGTTTTTCCAAACTCATTTCGTTCTTGCAGATTGAGTATTTGGAAGCCATCGAACAACTTCAAAACTTGTGGTTTGGTAAAACCAGTTACGACGTGATTATCTGATTCAACCCATGAGTCTTTCGCTCCGAGTAAATCTCCGCAAAATACGCCACCAGTAACAATCGAGTTTTGAATCCTAGTCCATGTCTCTACAAATTTCCCAGGGTTGGCGAAGTACAAACTGTGATTTGCCATAAACAAGTGACAATTTGGGAAGTCGTAGTCTTCAAAGTTGCTTGTTGATAATTCAACCTTTTGCTGCCCTTCAAACCTTGCGTTGCAAAGCGAAATGGCTTCTGGATTGATATCTAATGCATGCACGAAATAGCCGTTTTCCAACAGGAAAGCGGTGTCGGCTCCAGTACCACACCCACAATCTATTGCTAGTGGTTCAGACGCGTGAACCAGTGCACATGCACGCTCGGTACGCGGTAGTGGTTTTTTACGTAGCGCTTTTTGGTAGTAACGATGCCAGATTTCATCTTTATCGAGAGACTTGGTACTCATAGGTGATGTAACCCCAATAACTGTCCTTGTTTGATTCGCGAACCTGTTTCCAGCCTTGCTTTTGCAGCTGTTTATCAATAATTCGGTTCATGATTCCATGCCCCAGCAATAAAACCGGCTGCTGCTGGGCTTCTTTAATGAGTCTATCCGTGACTAATTGAGCGCGTTTTTTACTAGCAGAAATGGATTCTGCATGGCGACTGAGTCCGACTAACCACATTAGTCTCAGGGCGACAAACCAAGTTTTAACGGAAAACTTAATTTTTGAAGTGCGAAAATAAGGTAAATCACATTCACGCATTTCTTCCATTACGATATGTTGCTGACCCGATTGTAAATGATCGACAGAATCCAATGCTCTCGGGAGATCGCTAGAGACGATAACGGATGCTTGATTAGCGATATTCAGTGCGGAATCCGTTGGTCTGCTCTGTTTGCTTAATGAGGATTGTTTGTAATCAGCAACCAGCTCACCTACTTCTAACCCTGAGACCTTTTGATCCATCAAAGAATCCAAATTCAGATCAGGTTTGCCGTGTCGCATCACGGTGATATTAAAGTGGCTGGTTTTCATTGCGTATTGGGCAGGTTCGTTAGTGTCCATAATTGGTTTCAATATTCTGGTTAGCGCTCTTTTCTAATCGAGTAAACCGCGTGGTCGATAATTCGGCCATTGATGTTTTCGGCGTTAGCCATCACACCATCAAACTGAAAACCAAGTCGCTCTGCCACCGCACGGCTTGGCCTATTTTCCACACCCGCAAAAAGATGAACTACATCAAGGTTGAGTTGATCAAATGCCACGGAGAGTAGGTAAGATACCGATTTAGTGACAATCCCGTTTCCGCGCTTGTCTTGACTCAGCCAATAACCAACGTCGCAACGCTTAAGATCGTGGTTTATCGACTCCAGGCTAGCATTCCCAACCAGCTCGCCTTTGTAGATAATGGCGCAGCTTATTGATTTTCCGTTGGCGTAATTGATGAGTGAGTTTTTGACATAGGTTTCGAAGAAGGCTTCACCATCCGCGTGTTTTGCCCACGACATCCACTCAGATAAGCTATCCTGTTGCTCAGATACAACACGCCAATAGTGTGCGGCAAAGTCCTTCTGAACCAAAGCCAGTTTTATGTCTTGGTCAACTTCTACAGTAAACATCGAGTACACCTTGTCATCGGAGCCGAGCCTTGCATTGATTTACACATTCATAGGTATACCAATGCCCTTGGTTTCTTGAGACTATCCAGATTTAACAGGTGCTTTGCAACCGATTGTCTAATAATTTTGCGGCAAAACTATGCTGTCAGGCTAAGCGGTTTGCAATGGTAATTTAACTTTCGATTTTTGTTGCCATACTCGCTCGTGAAAGAAATACGCCACTGAATTGATACTAGGTTCAATCAATGCAATCAAGCCACCAATAAAGCCATCTCCGGTAAGTAAGTAGACTACGCTAAACGCCACACTAAAATGAACAACGGCAAAACTCACGGTCTTAAGATGAGTATTAGCCGCATAATTTTGTAGTGCGTTACTCTTTTGCCACGCCTTTTCATGAAGAAAAAACGCAACGGTGTTAACCGATGGCTCAATTAACGCAATCATACTACCCAACAAAAAATCCCCAGTGAGAGCAAAGGCCACTAGTGTTGCGATAGTAAAATGAATCGCGGCAAATGTGATTGTTTTAAACATACCTCACCCTTGTTCTACAAAGAGGTGTCTTGATAGAACCAGTTTCGTTGATCGATTGAGTGGAGGCTAATGGCTAGATTCTATTAGTTTGATAGTTGGCAACGATGGTAAATAAGTACTCCAGTTTTGCTTGTTACTATTACTGACCAATGCGGCTTACCTCTGCGTTTTTAGAACCGTATCGCATTCTAATTAATCCTGAATAGAGGCTTTTTTGTACGGTGGCATGATGTCGCCCAAATTTTGAACATTTGTTAGGGCCGTTAGGGAAAATGGAAGAGTTAGCGTTTTATTTGAAAGTAGTCGCTTTAATTTTGGGCATCATTGGCTTTTTGATTAGCTTGTCGGAAAAAGCGGATCGAAAAGACAAACGTGACAAAGCGCTGAGTGTTAAACGAGACGCTCCATTGACCAAAGAAGAACGCGCTGCGATTCAGTTGCTTCTAGAAAAAGAACCCAAAACCGATGACGTTTATTACTTATCTGGAAACTTGGCCTATATCGACCTCAATGAGGTTGAAGGCGTTAACGAAGACGAAAAACGGCCTGTTTACCTACTCAATGAGCAGCCTGTCATTATTACTACCGTGGGTTTAACTTGTACACAAGTTGAAGGAAATACAGCGGAAGTCGTTGATATTGATGGAACGCTCGTTGTTATTGCTATCAATGATCAATATACCTTGGTTGATGAGCAAAACGATATTTACCCAGAAGGGGTAGCGTTTGCTGAGAACGGTCAAATTGATGTTGAAGATTTAGTCAAAGACGGTGTTGTCGCCGATATAATTGTCACGCGCTCTATGGTCGAAAAAACAGGAGAGCGAAATGCAACCCATGATGAAATTGCTTACCTTCAGCCTAAGTATTACGCGTTTACGTACTTAGGCGTGGCCTTGTTGGTTGCATTAGCTTATCTCATTCTGGCGTCGTTTGAACATCAAGACATTGCCAATCTAGTTGTATTAGCAGGTGTGGTTTTAGGATATTTAGTTTGTCGCAATAATGGCAAACTCAAACCTGAATTAACAAAAATTGAGACTTATCGAGGCGCTGCACAAAGTGTTACAGAAACGGATGAAGGCTTATTGGTAGTACTGTCAGAAGATGACCGTTCTTTGCCTAAGTCTGCGGAATACATGGCCCCCA
Organism: Vibrio sp. ABH4_348; assembly: GCF_056159765.1. Lineage (NCBI taxonomy): Bacteria > Pseudomonadati > Pseudomonadota > Gammaproteobacteria > Vibrionales > Vibrionaceae > Vibrio > Vibrio sp. ABH4_348. The sequence goes on from NZ_JBSWVW010000002.1 coordinate 675,005, forward strand.
AAGCTTGGAAAAACAAAATAAAAAGTGGTGTGGTTGGTCGTTTCGATGTGGCACCTCAGCAGTCTAAGCTGATCGCATTTGGTCCTCATCGAGCTATTGATATTCGAGACCATAATGAATCGATTACACGTATTCGCAAGCCAAAACACCTGACAATGATGTTTTCTATCCTTGTGTTGGCGGCTTTAGCTGCAAGCTTTGTTAACTGGCCATTGGCACAAGCTAGTTTAGCGATGCAGTTTAAGCCTGAATACCGCGAGATGAAGTCCGCAGATGATTGGTTAAACATGCCGCAAGTGGGCGATACTCTCGAATTAACTCAACCCAAGTTTTGCGAAATCCAAACACGTTGGTCAATAACCCTTTGCACACAGTTTTATTTGGCGGCAGCAACGAGTGAAAACTCGGAAAGTGGCAGTACATTAGATAACGTACTTCCATCTGCCCCATATAATGAGGAAGTAAAGCAACACGCTCAGTATTTTGTTGAAAAGCCCGAAATGTATCCTCCAATTCCCGACGATGTGTATTCGCGAATTACGATAGGACGATTTCTTATTAATACCGCGAACACTCGCCTGAGAACAAAAGGTGAACTGTATTGGTTCAAAGGTGAAGACCTGATCAAAATTGCCAAGCATGTCGAAAAATATTGCCATAATGCCTTGGTCGAATGTGGAGAGTTTAAAGAAGCTTTTGCGGAGTTATGGCAAGAGATGACGGGCGCAAACTGTGACGCTCAAAGTTGTTGGCAGCGCGCTTTGGATAACCGGATCTCCAAAAAAGTAAAACCATCATTGGAAAATGATGACACCCTTTCTTTTTATCGAAGAAAACTAAACAGTTTTGAAAAAGTGCTTTGGCAACAGGTTACAACTGCGTTCAATAACTCTTTTGATGACCTTCCACCGGAAAGAGTGTCTCTTACTTTTAATCATCCGGTTTACGGTGAGTTAGAAGCAGTATCTGAGCAATTAAACCAAGTGTTCAGCCCACATTACCGTTCCTACAATCAAGTTCACCGAATTGAAGAGCTCTCTAATCAAATATTGTCAGCGTCTAACGCGAGCATTACAGCCACTTTGATCGGAATAGAGTCTGGCCCAGAGGGGTATCAGCTAGTCATTGATGCTTATCTAGACAAAGACATTGCAAACCATGAATTTCAAAAGTTGGTTGTATTAGCCATTTTAGTTTTCCTAATTCTATTGCACTTAATCGCTTACTCAGTCGGAAGTGAAAAACCTAAAGCGAGATATGGTCGTAGTGCTTTAGCTAATTGAGCTTAAGCAATAGCATACTTCTGGAAAAAGCAGCGAAACATAACGCTATGAGTCGTTGTGCTCTCCATTAAAGAACTGTCTACCAACAACAGAGTAGGCAGTTTCTATCTTGGTATACCTTCTATCTGTTATGAGCTTTATCTTTATGCTGATTGGTACCACGAAAAGCGACCAAAAGTAATGAGAGTCGTATCCCTGGCGCTTTTTTCCGTTACGTTCTTGTCGTTTGTGTTTATTTTTTGGCAGAGGGATTTATCGGCTGATTCCGTCATTTGGGTTTTTGTAATACTGAACACCTAACTGAGTTATACTCGCCTCGAATTCGTAGAACCAAACTTACCACATAGACTTAGCTTCAAAGGGCTACCTTGAAACTCACCAGCTTTAAACACAAAACGCGCAAGGGACCTGATTATCGCCACGGTGAGCAGGTCACTTTCCTAGATGTGAAACAGACGTTTGGAATAAGCAGCATCAAGGTGGGGCGTTGGGTAACCAATGAAGAAAAGGCTCTCGCAGCAAACTTAGTATTTGATGCGTTTGCAGATCTTGCCTACGTACTTGCGCTGCCTCCCGAAGCCATGGGGTTGCGTGGTACGTTGAATTTGGCATTTGGAACCGGTGGAAGTAAAGGAATTCAAGCTCATTACGCTCGTCATTTACGCGAACTGGCGTTAGCAAAGAATGCAGGTGCTGGAGCATTGGCGCATGAATTTTGGCATGCCTTTGATCATTACATAGCGGATAAGGCCTTTGATTTAAAGGGCATTCCACGGTCCAACATCAGTCACCTGTTTGCCAGCGACTTATGGTTAAAAAATGCAAAACCCATTGAACATCCGCTTAATTCCCGCTTGCTCAAAATATTTGATGTGACTTTGCTAACGGAAGACGGGGTGGATAAACATGACTATGTGGCACGCAGCGTGACAGCAGATAAAGCACTGTCAGCTAATTATTTTTCTGCACCAACAGAAATGATGGCGAGAGCATTTGAGGCCACAATTGAAACCTGCTCAGGCATTGATAATCCCTATCTTGTCGCTGATACCACCAAAAAAGACATGTATCCTCTATTTCCAGATTTGGTTCATCGTCGCGAAATCTTTCTAGCAATGCAGGCGTACTTCAAACCTCTTGGGCAGGCTTTGACTAAATAGTGGCTCACTTCCAACTGCTTAAACAAACGTTTAGAAAGCTACTAACAACAAACTTGGAACTATTTGAAAATGCGTAAAACAGACAAAAAAATGGATAACCAACTGCGAGATATGCTAACCAAGGTATGCGATGACGCCATCGATAGAGTTGAAGGTTTTCAGTGGTTGACCCACCAAGTCAATTATTCCAATTTTCCCTATAGCCTAAAGGTAACGTGTGTGTTTGAGCGCGCTGAACAGGTAGAGAGTTTCCTTTCGACTACTGACAACACATTATTTGTGGACGCGATTTCGAAGGGTTTAGACTCGCTAAAAGTCAAAGTAAAAAACGTAGACAAGATTGTCGCGTATGACAGTGAAGAAGCTTGTTCACTAGAAAATGGTGGCAATTGGGCAAGACGACTAGGTTAGTAGATCGCGTGTAGTGTCGACTCGGTTAATCGTTCAAATTCAGCCTCTTGTTTACTAAGTAAAACGCGACACTAATTGCGATAAACAAAAACGTAAAGTAGTAAAAAAATGATGAAAGGGACGCAATAAAGTCAATGTGCTCTGCGATTTGCGCTTCTGAGTATTGCTGAGAGATCAGCTTGTAGTAGTACGCATAGAGAACCCCTATCAAGCCATAGCCTAGATTGAACATTAACCCTTTAAAGCTGAGGACGGTTGCCCTATTACTGGACTCAGTGCGTTTGTTTAAATGGTGACTGATAAATATATTCATCGTCATAATGATGAAAATCAGAATGAGCGCTGGAATCACCCCGTAAATCGACCAACCTAGACTGATCCAATAGTAGGTCGCCATGGTGGCAATACCCATTGTCAGAACAAACCAGACTGGTTTCATACTCTCCGCTAATTTTCGACTTTGTCCGGCTAAGATAATTTGCAATAGGCTTATCCCTGAACCAATCAATCCAAAATAGATTATCGGAATATCTATCGCTCGATAATACTGGCTGTTCATGGTCAAAAACATTCGTGATGTATGCTCAAAGAGACTGTAGTAGAGCAAGATAAACAGGACATAGGGTGTCGACATTACCCATCGCCCTGTGTTGAGAGTGAGCTTTAAACTCGCAATGGTTGTCTCCAGCTTGTTCTTGTTTCCTGAAGTGGTTTTGCTTTCCTCATCCATGTTAAAGGCTGCATAGATGGCAATTAGCGCGACAATCAGCGTGCCATACACTGGGATTCTCATAATATCTCGGGTGGTTTCAGGCGCTGGCCAGTTAAAAAACTCATAGATATGAGTCATGAAATTCACATCGTACATTGCCGCACCGACCAAGGTGACAAAAATCCCTACAGTAGATGATATTCTGATTTGGACTTGCAGAACACTAGGCCAAATGTCCTCTTTGCCTTGTTCTTTTAATGTGTCATAGGCTAGGGCTTCATCGGCTCCACTCGCCAATGCCATTGCCAAGCCACTGAGTACACGATTGACCAGAAAAACGACGAACACTAGGTTTGGATTTTCTGTGGGTACAAAAGCGATCATCGCGATCTCGACAAACATAACAAGTGAAGAAAGCACAACCAGCTTTTTGCGGCCTAGTGTGTCGGCAAATGCGCCAGAAGGCACTTCAGCCAACACAATAGTGGCCGCCCAAACGACATTGAGCATGGCGAATTGGGAAAGTGTCAGTCCGTAGTCTAAGTAGAGAAGAGTAAAAACAGGGTAGTAGAAGCGCGCAAAGTAGCTGCTTCGAAACATCAAAAAATATCGAACATTACCAATGCTCAAGGTCTCTTTAACCGACATGCTGCTTCAGCCACTTTGCTCAACCCTAGATTAGGTATATACCGCTTTTGAGGATTAAGGAAATTGGCGGGAAAGAGAATTTATTTTCCAAAGATTTTTTTACCAAAAGTAAGAAATCACGCCTTTGGGACTACAGAGAGCTTAGGTATGATGTATGCAAGAAAAAACCTAATAAAATTAGTTGGTAACAAATTAAAATGAAAAGTCTATCTAAAAAAGAGTGGCTAGTAATCAGTGCGCTAGTGTTGGCAATATTGAGTGATAGTTTCTATTTAATTGGGGCATTTTCCAGCGAAACGGGCCTTGATTCATCCTTTTGGTTAACCTTGTCTTTGTTGCCTCTTAGTGGTCTGCTACTTTTTGGGATTTTCCGACAGATTAAATTTGCTTTGATAGGAAGTGGTTTGTATTACCTCTTTCAGTCGGTACTTATTTCATCAGACTCATTTTATTTCTATTTTGGATCTGGTCCGCAAATGATAGTCAGCGTGTATAGCGCAGAGTTTGATGTTGGGATTAATTTATTCTCTATACTGATTTGTATAACGGCCACTGTAGCCTTTATGAAAAAATCAGCCCCAAGAAATCTCGAAGTATCAAGTGGCTAACACATAGTACAAACTCAGGAATTTAAACTTACATTAACTGACCAAAATGCAATTTGACCAGTAGCTCAAACCGTTCTAAATGTGGCGGTTTGATTGAGGGGTAGCGATGGACGAGTGAAAAAGGTTTACTTGTCCCTCGCACGTCCTTCAATACCTGTTCTATGGCGCCTTCTTTCATCAATGATTTGGTCAAAATGGTTGGAAGAATACAGATTCCCATTCCTCGAGATGTCATATCTAAGGCACCGTGTAAATTATTGGAGCAGATGTTCAAATTCTTGGTTTTGTCGAAATTGAGTAACGGCTCTTTTTGATGCCAAGGGAGTTCTATGATCTTATGGTTTGCAAGATCTGCCAGTTGCTTTGGTTTTCCAAATTTTTGGATGTAACGACTCGATGCAAAAAATGCCTCTTCCACGTGATCAATATGGACGACTCGATAGTGACTGTCTTTTAAAGTGCCTATGTATAGTGCAACGTCAAACTCGTCTTGAATAAGGTCTTTAACTTGGTCTGTGGCGTACAAGTCTGGGACCAATTTGGGGTATTCAATACATAGCTGTTCTATTGCCGGAATAACAATTTCCTGTTCGCATGCGATGGGGTAGGTAACAGCAAATCGACCACTAGGCTCTTCTTTTTGCTCAACAATTTCTTTTTTGGCTAGGTCAAACTGACTCCGAATAATCTCACACCGCCTCAATAGCGCTTCTCCACTCGAAGTGAGTGCCATTCCTCGAGTATTGCGGATCAAGAGTTGCTCATTTAGGGCTGCTTCTAACCTTTTAACCTGCTGGCTTACCGAAGATTTACTTTGATTCAAGTGTTTAGCGGCAGCGGTATATGACCTCGCGGATGCCACTTCGGCAAATACCAGCATGTCAGAAAGCATCTGTTTATTGTTCATTTTTATGAATTCTGATTTAAATTATCGTCAATTGTTCAATTTAGGCTATCAAATTACAGTGAGCGTGTAACTAAAACTTCGAAAGTAAAACCTCGAAGCTAAAACCTAGACAAATTCAAAAGGAAGATACATGTCACAAGTAATTGAACAAGCCCGAGTCGTTCGTGTCCCCAAGCTGGAGACGCTAGCGTATTAAGTGTTGTAGAAGAGAAATTACCGCTTCCCAAGGAAGGTGAAGTCAGAATTCGAGTCAAAGCTATTGGCGTTAACCGTGCTGAAGTGATGTTTCGAAATGGAGCCTATGCCGAACAGCCTGTTTATCCATCTCGTATTGGCTATGAAGCATCGGGAATTGTCGATGAAATAGGAGCGGGAGTAGAAGGGTTTGTCATCGGAGATAACGTCAGTTCTATTCCGGCATTTTCGATGAGCGACTACGGCGTTTACGGCGATTACGCCATTATTCCTCAATCCGCTTTGGCTCATAACCCAAGTGGTTTGAACCACCAACAAAGTTCAGCAATCTGGATGCAATACCTTACCGCTTACGGAGCGTTAGTGAATATTGGTAAGGTGCGCGAATCTGATTGTGTGTTAGTGACTGCTGCTAGCAGTAGTGTGGGTGTCGCTACCATTCAACTAGCCAAAATCAATTGGGGCAATGGTTATTGCGACGTCTAGAGATGACAGCAAAAAAGACTTTTTGCTGGGGCAAGGCGCTGATTTTGTGGTGAATCCGGAAAAAGAAAACTTGCCTGAGCGCGTAATGCAACTTACTGATAATAAGGGCGCAAACTTTGTGTTTGACCCAATCAGTGGCCCCATCATTAACGAGCTAGCGCAAGCAAGTGCGAAGTTTGCAACGATAGTCGAGTACGGAGCGTTGTCTTCTGAACCTAGCCCATTACCTCTTATGGATGTCATCGTTAAAGCATTGTCCATTAGAGGATATTTTGTTTTTGAGTTGACTCAAGATGCAAACAAACTTGAAGAGGCCATCCGCTATTTGACAGCGAAATTTGAGAATGCTGAGTTGGAACCGGTAATAGACAAAGTGTTTGATTTGGACGACGTCGTCAGTGCGCACCAATACATGGAATCGAATGTCCAAAAAGGCAAGATTATTATCAAGACATAGACACAGACTATTTCTGTAGTAAGAAAAAAGCCGCACTTGGTGCGGCTGTGTCATTTCAGGTTTTCGAGTAGAAGCCGTTAAGACAACGCTTCCATCTGACCTTTTATGATTTCCGAATGAGTACCGAAAACCGCTTGGAAATTTTCATCTTTAACAAACACCCCGGCTGCGCCAAGTTGTTTGAGTTTTGCTTGGTCTACATGTTGAGCGTTATTCACGGTAACACGAAGACGAGTGATACAAGCGTCTAGGTCTTTAATGTTGTCTTTGCCACCAAATGCTGCCGTAATTTCTTTAGCAAGTTCGTCACTACGAGAATCAACTTTAGCCTCAGCTTTAGAGTCTTCTTCACGTCCCGGAGTTTGTAGGTTAAATGCCTTAATCAGGAATGCGAATACAAAGAAGTAAATCGCTGCGTAAGCAAGACCAACTAGCGGTAGCATCCAACCATTGGTGGATTGACCAAACAACAAGGTAAAGTCAAATAGGCCGTGGCTGAAGGTTGTGCCGTGTTTAATGCCTAGCACAATCATTACCACAAATGCTGAGCCGGCAAGAATTGCGTGAACCACGTAAAGAAGTGGGGCAACAAACAAGAAAGCAAACTCGATTGGCTCAGTAATACCAGTTAGGAAAGACGTGAGTGCCGCAGAACCAAGAATTGACGCAACCACTTTTTGCTTGCTTGATTTAGCAGTGACATACATTGCTAGACAGGCAGCAGGTAAACCGAACATCTTGAACATGTAGCCACCCGCTAGGTTGCCTGCGGTTGGGTCACCGGCTAGGTAACGAGGGATCTCGCCACGAACCACTTCACCTGCTGCTGTGGTGAATTCACCCACTTCATAGAAGAACGGCGCGTTCCAAATGTGGTGCAGGCCAAATGGAATGAGTGAACGCTCCACCAAGCCGTAGATACCAAAGGCCACTTCCGGAGATTGGTAAGCTGCCCAATGAGAGAATGATGCGATGCCAGCACCAATAGGCTGCCAGATAATAGCAAGTAACCAGGCTACAACACAGGCTGCGAGCGATGTGATGATAGGCACAAAACGTTTACCACCAAAGAAGCCAAGGTAAGTTGGCAGTTTGATTTGGTGGTAGCGATTAAACAGTTCAGCCGCGACTAAGCCCATAATCACGCCACCAAATACACCTGTGTCCGTGCCTTCGGAAATCACGCCTAGAACACGCGTCATGGTTAAGTAACCGAGTGTGGCTGCCAGTGCGGCTACACCATCGTTTTTCGAGAAGCCAAGTGCTACACCAATAGCAAACAACAGAGCCATATTGGCAAACACACCTAAGCCAGCTTCTGTCATGATCTGTGCGACCACTTCCGGTAAGAATTTGGCAACTTCAGCGTTACCGCCAATGCCTAACAATATGCCTGCTGCTGGCATACACGCGACAGGGAGCATTAAGCTGCGTCCCATTTTTTGCATAGTACTGAATACGTTCATGATTCACCTCGGTAGTAGGGTTACCCACCGTAAAATTGGATTAACTTAAAATGGCAACAAAACAAATTACTAGGTCAAACATTAAGGTCGGCTAGGGCAGAGCGTAACTAGGGGGTAATTACGCTTTGCCACTTGCCTTCCTAGCCATTCGAGTAAGTTTTTCTGCGTTGTTGCAAACCAGAAATCTTCGATGTGATAAGCGTAATGGGATGGTGGAGAAGTATACGAGGGCAGGGTCACGCCCAACGTAACATAACGTAACAGAGTGCAAGGCAAGTGCATGGCACTGATTCAAGCTGCAAGAAACAGGCTAAGATATGGGGAGAAAACTAATAGTGTGAATACGCAATAAGCGATGCGGTGTAAGGGCTTGCAAGTTCGATACGCTATGAACGAACAACTCAAAACCGTGACACGTACGTTACACTTTGATAGATAGCTGAAAACAGGTAGAGATTATGAATTCGGATACGACTCAAAAGAGCATTTTGGTTGTCGATGATGACGAAGAAATTCGCGAGTTGCTGGATGAGTATCTTAGCAAAGCGGGTTATCGCGTTTTCTTGGCGGCAGAAGGCAACGAAATGCGTCGCTGTTTGTTAACGGAGAGTCCTGATCTCATTCTGCTAGATATCATGATGCCCGGCGATGACGGCTTCACCTTATGCCAAGAAGTCAGACGCAGCTCTAATGTGCCCATTATTATGCTAACCGCAGTATCGGATGAAACCGACCAAATTGTTGGCTTAGAAATCGGTGCTGACGACTACATCGCAAAACCGTTTAGCCCTCGCCAGTTGACTGCTCGTATCAAAGCTATGTTGCGACGCACGCAAGCTTTGGAGAGTAGTGCTTCTCAATCAACACCCAGTAAAATCTACTTTGACGAATGGTGTTTGAACGTCCGTTTTTACAAGTTAATCAATCAATCTACAGAGCTAGAAATCGAGCTTTCTGGCAAAGACTTCAATTTGCTTAACTTGTTTCTTTCTCACCCCAACCAAGTGTTAGACCGAGATACCATTTCACAAGCTACGAAAGGTCGAGATGCGTTACCGACGGAACGTGGTTTAGATGTTCAAGTCTCTCGGCTACGTAGCCGATTAGGCGATAACGGCAAAAATCCTAAACTCATTAAAACACTGCGAGGCGATGGCTACATGTTGTGCGCTGATGTGAACTATGAGTATTAAACAACACATGCCAGCTGCTTCTGCAATATGGCGACAAGCAATGCCCCAATCTTTGATTTGGAGAATGTTGTTTTTCACTTTGATTTCGGTCGTTCTCGCGCAACTGATCGCGTCAGCACTTTGGTACAGCCAAACCAAGCATCAAAACCTGCAAGGTTTAGAATCTACGGCATCGAGTATGGCGAAACACTTTGCGTCTACCGCTAACTATTTTCAGTCTTTGCCTTTGCAGTATCGTCACATCGTTCTCAATCAATTGAGAGACATTGGCGGTACTCGCTTTTTTGTGTCGTTTAACGAAACCTTGATTGATATCGACCCCGCGCCAAGTAATCAGATGCGTACCACAACTCAACAGGTGGTTAAGCAGGAGTTGATTAACAGTTTGGACAAACGGTTAGACGATGAGCAGGTTCACGTTGAACTATCGAATCCAGAGACACTGCGAGTGCTCAATAACTCAACCTACTTGAATGATTTGCCAAAATCGTGGGCACATTACACGTTAACGTTAGACCCACTGAACCCGCCGATCCTCGTGGTGCAGATGGAGCTTGCTACCAATGAATGGTTATACATAGCTGCATTGATGCCGGACCCCTATTCGCAACTAAAGGATCAAGTGATTTCAAAAGAGCAGCTGTTTTTTATTGTGGCGATTACTGCCATGTTGATGTTGTTTACTTTTTTGATGGTGCGTAAGCAAATCAAACCCCTTAAACGCCTTGCAACCGCAGCTCATGCATTGCGAAGTGACATTAATCAGCCGCCACTAAAAGAGGAAGGGGCAGCGGAACTCAAAAGCGCAACTCAAGCCTTCAATTTGATGCAACTCGCCATTAAGCGACACATTGGCGATCGTGAACGTTTGTTTGGAGCCATTTCTCACGATCTAAAAACACCGATTACAAGGCTGCGTATTCGCTCCGAGTTAATCGAAGATGAACAACGCGGGATCAAATTCAACAAGGATTTGGACGAGCTAGAGTTGATGGTCAAAGGTGCACTGCAAATCGTTAAAGATACTGATATTCACGAAAATCTTACCGCAGTTAACCTACATGAATTACTGCATCAGATTGCCGAGCATCACAATATTGGACGAGTAAAGGTCTTTATTACCGGTCAGCCTTTGCCTTTGTTTCAATGTAAACCTCTAGCCATGAAGCGATGTTTGACCAACTTAATCGATAACGGCGTCAGGTATGGGAATCAGGTATCGGTGGTTACCGAGTTGCTCGACAGCCAACTGCGCTTGACCATTCAAGATGAAGGAAACGGTATTCCTGAAGACAAAATTGAAGACGTGTTTAAGCCCTATATTCGATTAGCTATAGACCAAGAGGGCCACGGGTTAGGCTTAGGTATCGCGCGCAGTATTGTTCGCGCTCATGGAGGCGAATTGACGATTCGAAACTTGCCAGCTGGTGGATTGGAAGTCGATATTCAGCTGCCATTTAACCCAAAGCCCACTAAGCCTTCAAGCCAACTAACCTCGGAAAGCTCTGATGACCACACGGACAAAATCTAAAATGAAAATAGGGCGACTCGCGACAATTGGTTTTTCTACTTTACTGCTTGCATCTTCTATCCAAGCCGCGCAAGTCGAGATCTTACATTGGTGGACATCACCCGGAGAATCTGCGGCGGCTCACACACTCAAAACCGCGGTGCTTGAATCAGGGCATACTTGGAAGGAGTTTTCTGTCGCCGGTGGCGGTGGTGAGAGTGCGACTATGGTTTTAAAAGCTCGCGCAGTTTCTGGTAACCCGCCTACAGGCGCGCAAATCAAAGGTCCAGATATACAAGAGTGGGCGAGTCTCGGTTTTTTGTTGGATATTGATGAGCAGGCTCGCCAACAAAGCTGGGACACCGTTTTACCGCCTTTTGTCGCCGATACCATGAAATACAAAGGTCGATATGTTGCCGTTCCGACCAATATCCATAGAGTGAATTGGCTGTGGTCCAATCAAAAAGTTCTCGACCGGTATGGAATCACCCCACCGAGCAATTGGCCGGAATTTTTGCAAGGTGCAGAACTCCTGAAAGAAAAAGGTATTTTGCCGTTAGCGCACGGCAATAAGCCTTGGCAAAACGTAACCTTGTTTGAAAGTATCGCTTTAGGCGAATTGGGTCCAGATTTATACAAACAAGCTTTTGTTGAACTCAATGAACAGGCGATAACAAGTCCTCAGATGGTTAGAGCATTTGAGGTTTATCGCCAAGTAGCCAGTTATGTCGATGACGATGCGTTAGGACGTAACTGGGATGATGCAACGCAAATGGTTATCAGTGGTCAGGCGGCGATGCAGATCATGGGTGATTGGGCCAATGGCGAGTTTATGCTGGCCGATCAAATAGTGGGTCAAGATTATCAATGCAGTGCTGTACCCAATACTCAGGGAATGTTTAGCTACAATATTGACAGCTTTGTGTTCTTCAAATCTTATGATTATTCACAAGGTAAAGGGCAACTGGCGGTAGCCAATGCCGCAATGACAAAAGAATTCCAGTCTAGCTTTAGCCAACTGAAAGGCTCTATTGCAGCTAGAAGTGATGCCAATTCTGATATCAATAACACATGCCGACAAAAGACGTATCAGGACTTTTCGACTTTGGAGCAAAGCCAATTAGTGCCGAGTTTGTCAGCGGAAATGTCAACGACAAGCTTTGTTCGTAGCGCCATTTTTGGCGTTATCGATGAGTTTTTTAATAATGAATCGATAACACCAGAGCAAGGCATCAACAAGCTAGTGCGTGCGGTGAAAGCCGCTAGATAACTGCGCTTAAAGTTTGTCGTGTGAGCGTTCACCACCACGTTTTGTTACAACCTCTCAAATAACAGTTGTTTGAGCGCTTCCATCAACCATGTTTTAACTTCACTATCCGGGCTGTCGATGCGATTGACCAAACCTACTTCTAATGAAGTGTCGGGCAAGGAGTCTCGACACTCTAATATCTTTATCCGTTCAGCAAACAAAGACATTTCAGCTATGTGTTTAGGGACAATGGCCCAACCTTGATTATCAGCGACCAAATCACAGATAAGGTAGTAGCTATTTAGATTCCAATGATTAGCAGTAAGTGATTTATCACCGGTATCTCCTGCCCTGTCGCACATTACGAGTTGCCGTTCACTGTAAAGATCCGGCAGTGAGACCATTTCGAACTTAGATAATTGATGCAGGTTACCGGCGACAAGTACTTTCTTAAAGTGACCAATAGAACGAAAGTCGACGGCTGATGGTAGGTTGTTATGTCGAAACATCAAACCCAGATCAGCTTTTTTTTGGTCGATTGCTGCCGCGATATCATCATGAGACCCACTAGTTATAATCAATTTTAGGTTGGGAAATCGTTCCCCCAACGCGGTAAAAACCGTTTGAGCGGTATCCAGTGGGATAGCTTCATCGACCGAAAGCTTTAGTGTTATCGGTTGCCCTAAAGATGCGGTAAGAGCACGACTATTTAGCCGATCTCTTTGTACAAGCATTGCTTCTGCATCCGCCAAAAGTTGCTTTCCCAAAGGTGTAAGAATGGGTAAGCGCGACGAGCGATCAAAAAGATCAAAGCCAAAGTCCGCTTCTAGATTAGCAATTGCGGTGCTAACACGAGATTGAGCTTTACCCAATTTGCGCGCTGCTGCGGAAAAAGAGCCGCTTTTCACCGCTGTGACAAATGCTTCTATTTGATCCAGTGTCCAATTCATACTCAACCTTGCCAAAAAATTCCATCCTAATTTCGGATAGATACTAACTTCAATCTATCACTTTTTTAAGAATAATAGCCTATGTCATTTTGAAACTTGAGAAGAAACCATGTCATATAGCGCGACCCTTAAAAATGAATCAGTAAATAGAACGTTTTGGCGATACGCCATACCGTCAATCTTAGCAATGGTGGTCAATGGTTTATATCTGGTCATTGACGGTATCTTTGTGGGTCATTATGTGGGGGCTGATGGCTTGGCAGGTATCAACATGATCATACCTGTGATCGCTACTGTGATCGGTGTGGGTATGCTGATTGGAATGGGTGGAGGCAGTATCATTTCTCGTCAACGAGGTAATGGAGATATTAGCTCTATCAACAACGTACTAAAAACGAGTGTCTGGCTTATTCTTTTGTTTGGTTCATTGAGTTCGATTGTTTTGTTACTTTCCGCTGAATGGACTTTAAATTTGCAAAGAGCAGAAGCTGATCCAAAACATTTCGCGTTAGAGTTTCTCACAGTACTAAGTTATGGGGCTGTTTTTACTGTTGCATCGTCTGCACTTCCCTTGCTGGTCCGAAACGACGACAGCCCGAAGTTTTCAACTCTCATAATTTTAATTGGATCGCTAACCAATATCTTATTGGACTACGTGTTTTTGGCTCATTTGGAGTTGGGGTTAAAAGGTGCCGCTTATGCCACGGTGATTGCTCAAATAGTTACAGCAGTTTTGTCCGTGGGATATTTTGCTAGCCATTTATCACAGGTACATATTTTGAAGGGAAATTTTAGATGGACACTGGCGCGTGAAATCATTGAATTGGGTTCCTCGACATTAGTAATGTTTGCTTATTTTGGCTTTGTTTTGGCGCTACATAATATGCTGTTTATGCAGTACGGCGATGCAACATATGTCGCTGCTTTTGCAATCGTCGGCTATATCGCCAGTATTTACTATTACTTCACCGAGGGAATCGCCAATGGTATGCAACCTCCTGTCAGTTTCTATTTTGGCGCGAATCAGCCTAAAAAGTTGATTCAAACCGTTAAAATCGCTTTTTCGGTCTCGGTTGGTTTGGGTGTACTAGTCACGGTTGCTCTACAGATCTTTCCAGAAGCTGCGATTGCACTTTTTTCTACTGGAGATATGAATCTAACTGAGGCGGCTAAACAAGGTATTCACCTTCATTTAATTGGCATCAGCCTTGATGGATTCTTGTTTGCGGCGTCTGTGTTTTTTATGGCGATAGGTATGGGTGGTAAAGCACTGTTTGTATCGGCGGGTAACATGTTTATTCAACTGCCATTTCTATACGTGTTGCCCAAGCTGTTAGGGATTACTGGAATTTGGTTGTCAGTTCCACTATCAAACTTAGCGCTGACTGCAATTGTTTTGCCGATGATGATTGTGTCGCTTCGCAAGCTTAGTCAGCCTACGAGCAACAAGATTGGCTTACAATCAAGCTATCAAGAGTCATAACTTGGCTATAAAGATTTTTAATTCTACAGCTTCAGCGCCAGCTTTTTGATGTAGTTTTTGGCTAGGTCGGACTTGTCACGGCTTAGCCATTTGATGCATTCGAATAGCTCCCAAGTGAGCCCTTTATTGCCATGCGGGAAAACAGGAAAGTCCTCGTGTTTTGGTGCGGGTTCGCTAGTGATACGACTGGGCAATACGTCTTCTTTATCGAATAATACTTGATGCGGATGACAAATGGGAAAGTGTGTATCTAAACCAATGCAGTGAATTTCGGCACTGGTCATATCATGAAATAAATACTTTCTGCACACAGCTTCGTCGCCAAATTTGTCGCTAAATTGATAGAAAATATCCTTATTTTTCTCGAATGACTGATACAGCGTATCTGTATTTAGGTGCTTTTCATTCTTAAAAATA
Source organism: Vibrio sp. ABH4_348 (assembly GCF_056159765.1). Classification (NCBI taxonomy): domain Bacteria; kingdom Pseudomonadati; phylum Pseudomonadota; class Gammaproteobacteria; order Vibrionales; family Vibrionaceae; genus Vibrio; species Vibrio sp. ABH4_348. The sequence continues at coordinate 690,140 of NZ_JBSWVW010000002.1, forward strand.
AAAAGTATATCCGCGTCAGAGACTCGATCGGCATTGCCAGAAGAAAGCGAACCTACTAATACTCCCGCAATGGCATCCTCATGCGAACCGAAACACTTAATGGCATCGCTAACCAATTGATTCTGGTTGGTTAGCTCAGGTTGAAGCGGTTTGTAATTGTCTGAAATCAAAGTAATAGACCTATTGATAGCGATGGGATGAGTGTTGACTAGCTTTCACTGGCTTGGGTGGTGTCGTTTGAGCGAACGCGCATCCACCGTTTACCAAAGATGGAAATCGATAGACCCAGCAGAATAATGGCACTTCCAACAGATTCAATGGTCGTCAGTGATTCAGCAAGAATCACATAGGCACTGAGCATACCAGCGACGGGAATAAGCAGCGCAAAAGGAGTAACGGTTGCTGCTGAGTAGTTTTGCAGTAACCATCCCCATATGGCGAATGCAACCAATGTAGACAGATAACTAACGTACGCTAGCGCAATCCAAGCGTGATAGTCAGTGTTGGCCAATAGCGAAAGTGGAACTTGTGATTCTAGGTAGTATGACGCAATAAACAATGGCAGTGGAGGGATCGCACTCACCCAAACCATAAAGTGCAGAAGATTAACGCTCCCCACTTGTTTCATTATGAGGTTTGAGAAGCCCCAAAATAGGGCGGCCGTTAGGATCATACCAACACCAAGTAGAGTAACGTTGCCCTCTGTGGAGGTGAAGAAAAGGGCAAAGCCCAAAATTGCAACGGTGACACCTATAGATTGATGTCTTTGAACCGATTCTTTTAATACGATGGCACTTAGCAGAATGGTAAACACAACTTGTGCTTGTAGAAGCAGTGATGAAACCCCTGCATTGGCATCTTCCCGCATTGCGACAAAAAGCAGACCAAACTTAAAAACACCTAAGAAAAAACCGACACCTAGAACTTTCCATACCGATGTTTTTGGAAAGGGCACAAAGAAAATGGCTGGAATAGAGACAATTAAAAAACGCAATCCAGAAAACAGTAATGGTGGAAGTTGTTCAAGCCCAAGCTTGATGACGGTGAAGTTCACGCCCCAGATCCACACAACAAACAGCGCTAAGAGTACGCCTTTTTTGTCCATTATTTGTACTTCCTTTGTTTTGGTTAATGGCTGATAGTTAAGCGCTTGATGCCATTTCGAATTTCATGGCTAATACTTCTTGATTGGAAAGTGGTTTAGTACCCGCAGCCAAATACACATTTGATGCACCCGCTCCAAATGCTGCTTCTCTGAACGCTCGATATTCGACGTTGGTATGTCCACCTTCTAAGTCTTCCAATAGATGAACAATGATGTTGGGGCTAGGTTTAAACATCTTATTAGGGAATAACTCCGCTATGAGATGTTTAAAACATTTTTCGACTTCAAAGAAGTCACCCATGAGCGTTCTAGAGTGAGACAAGCCTTTTGACGAAGCTGTCGCACTGCGCTCTTCTTCGACGTGAATTGCCGTAGCTTGCCCAGACGTCACTTTTATATAGACATGCGGTTTTCTAAGTAACACGATGATAGACCTTATGAATAAACAGCTAATTTGTAGTTTAGGTTGGACTTAACCGCGGGCCATTCATTATCTAGAATAGAAAAGACAACGGTATCTCGTAGGCTGCCATCCGGCATAATCATGTGGTGTCTTAAGACACCATCTTGTTTTGCTCCGAGTCGGGCAATGGCATTGCGCGAGGCTAAATTGTGCCAATGAGTTCGAAATTCCACAGCAATCGCATCCAGAGTTTCGAACGCGTGTTGTAAAAGCAATAACTTAGTTTCGGTGTTTACGTAGCTTCTTTGAGCACTTTTAGCGTAAAAGGTATAGCCGAGTAGCAGGCGGCGATTTTTAGGTGAAGCATCGTAAAATCGAGTGGTTCCAACTACCTTTTGACTGTTTTTATCAATCACCGCAAAGGGCAGGGAAGTACCTAGGTCCTGTTTTTTTAGTGCGCTAGCAATATAGCCTTGTATGTTTTCAGAATTTGGAACCGAGGTGTACCAGACATCAGACAAATTGCCTTCTTCTGAAACCCTTGCCAAGTCATCGGCGTGCTGGTGGGTCAGTGGGACAAGTTTGACGTTTTCAGATTCAAGTTCAACGGGTTGTAACCACATAGCGACTCCTGTCTCGATACTTAATATGAGGTATGGGTTTGCTGAGAGAGTTACGAGTTTAGTGCTTTGTTAAGCTGAATGTAAGAGTCGATAGTAGAAACAAAGCGTTGCCAATACCGAGTGGCTTTGGCAACGCGAATAAAGCGAATAGGCTAAATTGGTAGTGCCAGTGCTAGTGATTGGTCGTCACATATTTAAGTAGCTCAACAACCTGCTCAGGGGTCGTGGCCCAAGCATGAGCTGACGCATCCACTTCCTTAAGTGGGTGAACGATGTTTTTATCGTGCAGAGTGATGTACGGCTTACCGAGGGCTGCGCAGAAACCTGCATCAAATGCGGCATTCCATTGCTTGTATTTATCGCCAAAGCGAATCACTGCAATATCACAGGCTTTAATCGCGGTTTGGATATGAATAGCGTTAACTTTCGCTGATTTATGGTCACGCCAAAAGCTGTTCTCTTCATTCCCTAAAACATCTCCGGCAGCATCGCTTGAGTCATGATCCGTATTGGCTGATTGAAAAAGAATGTTCAATCCCGCCTCTTCACAGCCCTGCTTGATTTGTTCACGCCAATCGGTATGGATTTCACCAGATAAATAGACTTTTAGTGACATCATCGCCCCTCATTTTTGGAATAGTGTCGAGAGGCTAACATAACCCAAGATAAAACTAGAGAGTAGACGCTAAATTGCTTTGGGGTTTGGCAAAAATACAAAAAAGCCCAAGCGTTGAGCTTGGGCTTTTGGTCAAAATATAGAGATTAGTCGTTACGAATTTTGCTGGCGCTGCGCTGCCTTTTTGGCAAGCTTAACTTCGCGGCGTTTTGCCATTTCACTCTGCACATCACCACCGATGTGTTGGTTACCACGTTCTTTGGCCAACTGAACTTGCTTTTCACGTTCGCGGAAGCGGGCAATTTGCTCGTCGCTATGAGTACCAAAACACTTAGGGCAGCTTACACCTTGCTCGTATTGGTCTGATTCTTTATCAGCTTGGGTAATAGGCAGACGGCAAGCATTACACAAATCGTGCCCTGTGGCTTCTAGACTGTGGTCAACTGCAACGCGACCATCAAATACATAGCAATCGCCTTCCCACATGCTTTCTTCTGCAGGAACTTCCTCTAGGTATTTTAGAATGCCGCCTTCAAGGTGGTAAACCTCGTCAAAACCTTGCTCTTTCATATAAGCGGTCGATTTTTCGCAGCGAATGCCACCAGTACAAAACATGGCCACTTTTTTGTGTTTGGCTGGGTCCATGTTTTCTTTCACGTAATCTGGGAACTCGCGAAAGCTTTTTGTATTAGGGTCGACGGCGTTCTGGAATGTACCTAGCTCGATTTCATAGTCATTACGAGTATCGACAACAAAGACTTCTGGATCGGCAATCAGCTCGTTCCAGTCTGCTGGCTTAACATAAGTACCGACAACCTTCTTAGGATCTATCCCTTCAACACCAAGTGTCACAATCTCTTTTTTAAGTTTCACCTTGGCGCGGTTGAACGGTTGTTCTTCGGTGAAAGACTCTTTGTAAACCGTTCCCTTTAACGCTGGTTCGTTGTCCAGCCATGCTAGTAGCGCATCGATACCTGCTCTTGAACCTGCAACCGTGCCGTTAATGCCTTCTGACGCCAGTAAAAGCGTTCCTTTCACTTCGTTTTGGTTGAGCAGATCAATCAATGGTTCTTGTAGTGAACGGTAGTGTTCAAGTTCAACAAACTTGTATAAAGCACAAACAACAACTTGGCTCATGGGTGGTATCTCGCAGCTAGCATAAAATTTGTGGGGGATTATAGGAGAAGGTGTACTCGATAAATACCCTTATAAAATGTGGTTTTTCGCTGCAGTTCAATAGTGACTACTAACTCTTTGTTATTACAGGTCCAACAAACAAAAAGAGCTCACGTCAAATTGAGCTCTGAATCCTTTTTCCCAGATTGACTAGCATATAGAAAGTGTCGAAAGCCATTTAATGGAAATGACTGCGCTCCCAACTGTGATGCCAGTGACGAAGGCTATCGAGTGGTCTTGGTTTGCAAATCAAAAAACCTTGGATATGAAGATCGCGATATTTGGTTTCGAGATAGCGGAAATCTTCCAAAGATTCAGCACCCTCAGCAATTAATACCACCTCAAGTTTTTTAGAAATTTGAGTGAGCGAGTTTACGACTACTTGGTTGAAATGATCACAGTGAATGTCGTTGACCAAAGAGCGGTCGATTTTGATTTCAGTGAACGGGAGGCTTCTCAATTGCTTGAGGTTAGTAAATCCAGTGCCAAAGTCATCCAAAGACAAGCCAAAGCTGCGGATCCTGAAACGGTTTAGTGTTTCCAACTGCTCAGTATTCTCCAGCGCCAGTTCTTCGGTAATCTCCAAGACGATTTGACTATTGTTGATGTTCTTGCTGCTAATGAGACGCGAAAGGTAATCGGGATAATCCGGATCAAGCAGTTGCGATGGAGAAAGGTTAACGGCCAGTTTGATACCGTTTCCAAATTCTTTGACGATAACAGGCCAATCGCTAAAGGCTTTCTCAAATAACTGGTCGGTAATGGCGTTTAATAATCCGTGCTCCGCCGCGGTGGGTAAAAACTTACCGGGCAAAATGGCATCTGTACAGCCAGGCTTAGTCACACGAGCCAAGACTTCAATTCCGGTGACTTTGTTGGTTCTAATATCAACTTTGGGTTGGTAGTAAGGGGTGATGAATTGACCCTCTATGCACTCAAGAAGTTCTTGCTTTTCCATTGGCTTTTCAAGCGATATTTTGTTGTAAGTATGACTTGATAGGCGTTTCATGATTCGTTGCAGCTCCCCAAGCTTAATAGGCTTGGGAAGATTACCCAGCAGACTCACCTTCTTTTGTCTGGCGATGTCTGCCGCGAGTTCAATCACCCGGTCTTCCATCTCAGAAATAATGCAAACACCGCCGGTGAATTTCATTTCTCCAAGTTCTTTGATCACCTGCATGCCATCAACATCTGGCATGTTTAGGTCTGTGAACACGATACTGTAACGTTCAGGATGACGCCGGATAGAATCTAAAGCTTTTTGAGGGGTGTGGGAAGTTACTATGTCTTCATAGCCAAGTTCGGCGAGCATGGTCTTCATAACCAATAAAATTGCTTGAGAGTCGTCAATTATTACAATTTGCTTGTTCATTCTTAGTCATCACTTTCCCAGCCATACCATTTAAAAATAGTTTGTTGGATGTGATTTTCCAGTTAATGCAAACCATTGCATTTAATACATATGGTGTACTGGTTGTAGCTAATTGAATTTAGGGGAAGTTTAGTGAAATTCTGCGAACAAGAAATTTGCAAGTTGGCTCAGAAATGCCTCATAGGCATGGGGGTGGATATAGTTTAAACGGGGTAAAAATATACCCCGCACTTAGCTAATAAGTCGCAACTATAGTTTCGCGTTGGCTTCGATTTGTGCCGCTTTTGCCATTAATACATCCAAGATGCGTTCACCATCGGCGCGAAGTCCATTGTGTTCAAATTCATTGGTTACCCAAGCATCAGAGCTGTTTGTGTTTGACAACACTTCACGGCTAATTTGGCAATCTACAAACATATCATCAGCGTATACCGCACAAGCTAGAGGAACCTTGTTTTGTTTGAGCTGCTCTTGGTCATACAAGATACCCCAATCCGCTTTTTCTGCGATCAGATTCGCGGCTTGTTTTAGTGATGACAAAGTTGTGTATTGATCAAACATCCAAGGGAAGACCATTTCGCCTGTAAACAGAAATGGTTGATCAGCGCTATATTCGAATACCGCTTTCTCCTTGCGAATACGATCGGCGCTCCATTGAGAGGCAAAACCTTCACAATAAATGGACTCGTGAAGCAGCGCGTATATTGGGTTGGTATGGAACGATTGTTCAGCCAGCATGCTGTTTAGGAACTCAAATCGCAGCTCTTTCTGTCCACCAATTTCGACAAACGCGTTTTCGAGTTGATAGTAAGTCGGCAAAAATGCATCGCTCATCCCAAAGTTGATGCCAATTTGTTGGAACTGCTCAACAGTAAAACGCTGACCGTTTGGAAGAAGCACTTCGTTATTTATCAAATATTGCGCTATCTGGTGACAGTATTCTTGTGCTTTAGGAAATTGAGCAAAGAAAGCATGATTTTTCTCTAAGGTGCGCTGAAATGTTTGCTGATAAATCTCATCTGGGTGTTTGCCAACCGGTGGAACGCCACCAGTGACGTAACAATGATGTAAGCTATCAGGGAACATCGACAGATAAGTAAAGGTACAAAACCCACCAAAGCTTTGGCCCAATGAACTCCATTTTTCAACGTTGAGTGCTTTACGTAACTCTTCAGCATCGCGAATAATGTTGTCTGCTCTAAAATGGCTCAAGTACTCGGCTTGCTGTTCAGGGGTTAGGTGTCTCAACGTTTGATGACTGATGACACTGCTTTGTCCCGTACCTCGTTGATCCAGTAATACCACGTGATGGGTTTGCAGTGCACGTTTCAACCAACCAGAATGGCCGATGGGTCTTGGTGATGGAAAACCCGGGCCGCCCTGTAAATAAACCAATAGAGGTTTGTCGCCAAACGTTTCGGTGGTCGGTGCAAGTAAACGAGCGAAGACGCTGACTTTTGTGCCTTGAATGTCTGCGTAATCAAGCGGAACATCAATTTGGAATGGCGTGTAGGTAACACCTTGTTCAACAAAACTCTGATGCATCTCAAAATCCTTTAAAAGAGAGCAAAATGGGGTGCATTTTGCTGGTTTTTCTATGTAGCTAAGTATATCGACTTATATAGCCTGCCAATAGAGTTCGTTTGCACTGTCTTGTAGCCAGGTGCACCAAAATGGAACGCTAGTTCTGAGTGCTGATTGTTTAATGAACTGATTTACCGTGTTTTTTGAGGTTTTTCTATGGCACGACCTTTGCTGTTTAGCTTAGATATAGAGCACATTAGATTTAAAGCACATCAAAAGAGAAAACCATGAGCGAAACACTAGAAACAACCTCATCCATTTTGAAATCGAGCGAGACAGCGAAACCAGCGTTAACAATCAAGCTAGGTGGATTAGAGGAGCAGTCCGTTATCGATATGCTGGAAGAGCATGTACAGGATATGTACGCCACTTCTCCGCCAGAGAGCGTCCATACGCTGGATCTCAATAAGCTAAAGGGTGACGACATCTACTTTTGGTCGGCTTGGCGAGACAACGAAGCCGTTGGTTGTATCGCACTGAAAATCATAGAACCTGGTCATGGCGAATTAAAATCCATGCGCACAACTCATAAGGCGAGAGGAACGGGCGCTGGCCGCGCGCTACTTAACTTTGTCCTAGAATTCGCTCCCCAAAACAGCATCCATACATTGAGCTTAGAGACCGGCTCGATGGAATTCTTCCAACCCGCTCGACATCTTTATAGAAGCGCGGGGTTTGAAGATTGTGGCCCATTTGGTGACTACTCCGAGGATCCGTACGCGGTGTTTATGACCAAAGCAGTTTAATGCCGCCACGAACAACATAATTCGTTCCTAACACTCGTATTCAACAAGCCTCGTCAAATCTGTTGCCAGTTATGAGTCTCGGCGAGTTTCCTTAGCTGCTGTTTTTCGTTATTGGTTTCTTGCTTGAGCCACTGGATGAAATCTTCAGTAGCAGGAGAGGGATTACGGCAATGAACGTAATAGTGCCAAGCACTATGTTGGATTCGGTTTCCTTGTGGACATTGCAAGAAACCGCGTTCCAATTCGGGTAATACCAATAGAAGGTCGGTTACGGTAACGCCTTGCCCACTTAGACAAGCACTCATTGCTAGGTCAAGCGTAAAGAAGGTGGTATTGCGCGTTTCGATGCCTTTTGCTTCCGCGACATCTTTAAGCCATGTCTTCCAATCAAAGTGATCAAGTGTGGCATGTAATCTCGGAAGTTTTAGCATGTCTTGCAAACTCAGTTTCGCACTGGCTAGGCTGTCCGCGTATACCGGAGCCATGTACTCCTCACGCAAAAATGTCATGCCGGGCTCGCCGAGATAATCGTTTTTCTTTAGCGTTGAGAAAATCAGCACATCGTAATCTTGTGTGGCCAGCGCATCTTTTTCATCAATGGTTGGGACGATGACGATTTCATGGTCTTGATAACGTTCGTGGAGTTCATGCACTTTGGGAATCAAAGAGCGCGTGGCGTAAGAAAGCGATGCTTTTATAACGATTCGATTACTGTCTGTTTGCTTCCAGTTGGCGATCACACCATCAAGGTGTTTGTAATTGACTTGCAACGCTTCATACAACTCTTTGCCTTTTTCAGTCAATACGATCGAGCGATGCAATCGTTCTACCAGCGTATGCCCCAGTTCTTCCTCTAACTGCTTAACTTGTCGGCTCACGGCACTCTGCGTCACATGCAGCTCGTCGGCAGCATGAGTGAAGCTCATCGAACGTGCAACTGCTTCAAAGACTTTGAGCGAGTGGTGTGAATGAGGTAGGTGTGAGTAGGGTGATTTCATCGCATGAGTTTAATGAATGTAAACGCTGCATTAATGTTAATTGAATAAATAGCTTCTAGCCAATATTTTATCGGGCCTTGGAGAGGAAGTTATATGAAAAAAATAATACAACTAGCATTCCCATTAGTTATCTCCCAATTAATCGGGATGGCTTTGGTGATGAGTGACGTCTGGATGATGTCCCAGTTGAGCTTCGATGCGCTCGCTGGCGGTGGTTTGGGTGCTACCGTGTACATGTTTTTTTCTATTCTTGCAGGCAGTACGGTTGGCTGTGTGGGCAACTTAGTAGCGATCGCTTATGGTGAGCGCATTAAGAACCACGAGCTCGGTGAGCGCAACATCCGATATGCGCTAAAAGGCGGCATTATGCTCTCCGCCATTCTCACGGTACTGATCTTATTCATTTTCAATTGGGTGCCCGACCTCTTGCTGTTAGCAGGACAAGAGGTTTCAATGATTGAACTGGCTATGGTGTACCTTGAAACTGCGCAGTGGGCACTGTTACCCGCTATGTTAACGCTAGTCTTACGCGGCTTTACCAGCGCGTTTGGCTTGGTTCGCTCCGTGATGATCATGTCGATTGCCACGATTTTGCTCAACATCCCGGTGAGTTGGCTGATGGCATTTACGCTTGATATGGGATTGGCTGGGCTGGGTTACGGTACATCCATTGCATCGTTAATCGTTGTCGTCATTTACGCAGTATGGGTATTCCGTCGTCCTGAACTGCGCATTTTTGCCCCGTGGAAAAAACTGAATGAGTACACACTAAAACAACTTTGGCCAGTGTTATCTATGGGCCTGCCAATCGCGTTGGTTGTCATTTTGGAATACGGTTTGATTTACGGCGGAACGCTCATGGCAGGTGCAATCAGTGTTTCTGCATTGGCATTACACCAGGTTATTTTACGTGCGTTATCGTTCACCTGGAGCATCAATTTTGGCGTATCTCAAGCTGTGGCGATCTTAGTGGGCCGTGAATTTGGCGCCGGTAATATTACTGAAATCAAAAGGGTGGCTTGGCGTGGCTTTGTGTTAGTCAGTGCAATCAGCACCTTCTTTGGTGCGTTACTGGTTGTTTGGCCTGAGTCGGTATCTGTCCTGTTTTCTATTGATGAAGCAGAAGCCTTGGCACTGCTAGCTAGTGTCCTGTGGATTGTGGCTTTGAGCTTTATTGTAGATGGCTGGCAATTATTGGGGTTGAACCTACTGCGTGGCGTAAAAGAGGTAAAAGTACCCTCAATGCTGACTGGACTGGGTTACTGGGGCTTTGGCATTCCGGCAGCGTGGTACGGAATGAAAGTAGCCGGTTTACAAGGAATTTGGGCCGGAATAGCGGTCGGACTGGCGGTAACTGGTGTCTTACTGGTCATTCAGCTTGTGATCTCAATTCACAAACTCGAGAAAGGGCAAGGCCGTAGCGGCAGAACGACCCTTGCATCTTCAGCGTTTTAGAGACTAATTCAGAGAATCACTGTGACAACCATGTGATTATTTGTGACTCTTTTTTGACAGCTCCTATTGCTGAACTAGCTTTAACAAAGTGAGTTAAACACTCACGGCAGGGAGGCAAAGGATGTAATGGCCGAGTAATGCAATGATTGGTGCGAGACCTAAAGCCGCGCAACCAATTATTACATTTCGGCTAATGCCTCATCAGGTATTCACCATCTCCAAGGAGAGTCTGATGGCAACGTTTAAGCAAGATATTCCTCATCGTGTCACGGTTTATCATGACGACATGGATCAAGAGAAGCAATTGAAAGAGGCAATGAAGCCTGAAAAACCCAGATACTTTAATGGTTCACCAACCTACAAAGCCGATAGCGTCGACGAGTTTCGCGACAAGCTCAGCGGTCTCGGTATGATGCTCGACAAATAACTCTGACTTACCGTTGATCACATCAGCGCTTAGGGAAAACCCAAGCGCTGTTTTTTATTCTGAGGAGTAGAACTTAGTCTGTTGGATCTTCAACCGAAACTCGATTGCGGCCTGATTCTTTGGAGCGATAAAGTGCCCTGTCTGCGGCTTTCATGACCGCATGGAAATCACTCGATTGCCATTCCGACAATCCAATACTGACCGTCAATGACGTGTCGGTAACATCTTTTATCGCATCGGCAAGGTGTCGTTCGCAACTGGCACGAATTTTCTCGGCAATTTCGATGGCAACTTGGAGATCGGTATCAGGGAAAATAATGGCGAATTCCTCTCCACCCAAGCGACCAAAAATGTCGCCTTCGCGAATGTGTTTTTCTACCAGTTCACAAAAGTGCTGTAACACGTTATCGCCACTAGCATGCCCAAACAAATCATTTACCGCCTTGAACATATCCAAGTCCATCATGCAGACAACACTGGATACCTTGCGGTTCTTAATTCGGTTACTTCGTTCCATAAAGGCCCTACGATTGAGCGCTCCCGTCAGTGGGTCTCGCCGTGCCAAATCAATCAAGATCTGCTCTTTGGAGCGAATTGAGCTCGCCATATTACTGAAGGCCTGCCATAACTCACCGATTTCATCGTTTCTGTCCAATTGGGTGATTTTTGGGTAACGTCCTCGGCCCAAGGCTTTGACTCGATTGCTCAGCTCTTCAATTGGAGTTGCGATGTACTTAGCCAAAAAGTAGGTCAGTGCAATGTATATGACCAAAGAAGCAAGCGTGTAGATAGCAATTTGATTTAGTACACCAAGGTAGCGAGCATTGAGATGCTGGTCAGGAATGAAAGCAAACATACTGGTTTGTAATTGGGCTGCGAGATCAACCGGCCCCGATTGCTGTTTGATAAGGTGCTTGTCGAGATAAAGCTCTAAATCATCGTTGATCAGAATTCCCCCAAGCTCTTTCCTGTGTTGGGGGGTGGGTGTTTTATTGAGACCAAATAGTTTAAGCGAGCTTTCTTTAATGTAACTGGTTGTGGTGAGTACCTTTCGATCAAAATTGCGAATCAGGCCAATATCAACTTGTTCAATACCACCTTGTTTTAAGTTGGACTTAATGCGAAATAGCTGGTCTTCAAAAAGGGTACGGTCAATGACGGCAACGTAGTAGCCACGCAAGTTACCGGCGCAATCGGTGTAAGGTCGAGATAAGAAGTACGTCTCTTGGTTGTAGATAAGACCCAGCCTATCCACAATGTTTTTTTCAGCCAGTGATGCAACCGCATTCGGTAGAGCGTTCCGCTCTTGGTGCATAATGAGGAGGCGTTTTAGATCTCGCACGGCAAATGAGTTGATCTCCCCGCGCTGCTCTCGGTCGGTTATTTCCTTATTTATTTCCGCAATTTTTACCGTGTTTTGATAGCGGTTAGCCTTCCACTCGTAATAAGCCTCACCCAAATGACGCAACAAAGTCTCGTCAAGAATCTTCACGCGTTTGAGATCTTTGCGAAGGATATAGCGGTTGCTATCGTTCGCGGATAACGTCGACAGTAGAACCCTGCCATTCGCATTGGTGTATAACAGCGCAGAAAAACCAGAGGTTGAATTGAGAAGCTCAGTCATCAACTCACTGAGCTTTTGTGGACGAGTGGAGCACTGGCTCATTCCGCGACTGAGGCGGTCGAACTCAGTCAAACGCTGCTCGATAGCGTAGCTCATCTCTTTGGTGCCCAAAGCAATAGCCAATTGTGAGGACTGAGTGACATGCTCAAGTTGAAGATTAACCTTGGCGCGGTAATACGCATAACCAAATACCAGCATCAAAAGCGCCAGTGGTAACATGATTAAAAAAATGCGGTAACCGAGTTTGTGCATATCAATTACGTTGGTCGTGAGGTGAGATAATCCCTAAGTTTTCAACCACAGGGAGTTGCCCACTCAAGTATTGTGCTAGCGACATGGGTAAATCCACGTGGTGATCTGCTCGCACCGTTACTTGATTTTCGCCTTGATAAAGTGCGATTCCTTCGACTTTTTCAATGAATTTTTCTTTGTCTAGCGCACCCGTTTGTTGCAACCCGATTTTAATTGCCGAAACGATGTCGTAGTGGGTTTTACTTGGGTTGGTCGGTATTTGCTCCTCTCCGTGTAATTCTTTATAACGATGTGAAAAGTCTGATGAACTCACGTCCGCTAGGCTATCGAAGTAATGAAGGGCGCTGTAGATACCTTCCAATGCCATTGGCGAGACGTTGGGAAGATAGGTTTCATCGGCAGCGAAGGCAACAACTTCAATCTTTTTGGAAAACGGAAATTTTTCCATCTGCTCCATAAAACGAAAACCATCTTCACCAGGAAGCGCCAGCATAAGTACTTCAGAACCTTTGGCTTCGATACTTTTAAAGAGGCGTTGATAATCTTCGGTACCGAAAGGTGTGAACTCAATCTGGTCGACACGACCTCCAATGCGATTAATTTTGGCGACCATGTGCTCGGAAATTCGATGCGGCCAAATGTAGTCATAGCCGTAGAAATAGTAACCATCGAGTTTTTTGGCCTTCATATGATCGATAACAGGATCTACGTAGTGAGCAGGCGTGACGCTGAAGCAAAATAGATAGCGGTTGTAATGACCACCCTCATAATCAATGCCATAGAACATCGGCGTCTTAAATCGTTCAGCCACTTCTAGCATGGCGTAGCGCGAGGCGCTGCTCACCGGCCCGACTAATGCAAAAACATCATCCATTTGCACCAATTCACGGCTTAATTGTACTGTTTTGGCTGGGTCAGTGTGGTTATCACGGACCACTAGCTCAATCTGTCGGTCTAGTACCCCGCCATTTTTATTAATCTCATCGACGGCTAATTCAGCGCCCATAAGTGCCTGTTTGCCATATACCGCAAAGACTCCAGTCAAAGGCAAAACCACACCTATTTTTATGGGTGGTTTGGGTTCGCTGCAGGCTGCAAGTAAGACAGAGAGCAAAGCCATAAAAAGTGAAGCGGGACGAAATAAATACCGCATGTTTAACATCAAAACTTTAGTTATAGATTTATTAATAAAAGGCCAGGTTCAGGGATTAGTAAAGTCAATTGTTGAATACTTTTGTATTTACTTGGCAATAAGTTACAAATTGACAAAAATCTGAGCTTTTTAATTAGAAATCTTCGTTTTGCGTTCAACCTTTGTTCGAAAAGGGAAGTGATTTACTAGTTTTTATTTCGGTCAAGGAAACCGTGATTCAAAACTGAGAATTACTCTCAGAAGCCCGGTTTCTAGTTCTTTTTTGCGACCTCATTGGCTGAACACACACTTTGATTTGCCTCGCAACACGTCGTAGGGGAAACTGAAAAAACTAGTTTATTGATTGAAGTAACAATATCGGTAGGACTCAAAGGATAGAGTCTCGACTTAGATATTGGCGAGACGCTAATCCAGCGTTCGTGTTAAGGAGTACCCAATGTCTGTGATTGAACATCTTCAGACACTTTCCGTTTCAGAGCCTGATCAGCCCCTTTCTCATGAGCGGCTTTTGGATTTCGCCATTGCCAATAATATTGCGTGGTGCCACAAAGTCGCTGAGGTTCATGGTGTTGAACAAGGTGAAGATGAATACATGTGGCAAGCCATGGGGCCTATGCCCAAGTATTTCCCCCAGCTTGTTACCACGGTGGCAAAGCAAACAAAAACTTCGGTCAAATCGGGCTTGTCGCGTCTCCCCGAGTTTGTTAAAGACTCCTTGGATTGCTTGTCTCTGTCGTTATCTCGAGCAGGGTATCAGCGCATGTTTACCAGCTACTGGTATGGGAAAAGTGACAGTTTCGACAAGCTCAACGTGTATCGCGATACCTTAGGTGAACGGGTCGAGTTGGTTGTTGTTGACAGTCAAAAAGCGTTATCGAAATGGGGTGAGCGTTGGTCGCAAAACGATAATGTTCAACTCATCTACCCTGCGAATATTTTACAATCTGACAATGTTCGGTTTATTTATGTCGACAGCGATTCGTATTCCGCAGGAGTGACAGTGTTTAATGATGGTAAGAGTACCGGGATATACAACTTGTTTGGTGATCCTGGACTCTATCCTCTATTGCTAGATAAAGCACTGTGGCTGTTCAATCGCCAGCCTATTGTGGGCTATGGCGACGAGACAGAACTGAACCTGTTAAAAGAGTTTGGATTTGGCGAATTAGGCCCATTGTCTGTTTGGATGAGCCCTTAGCTTAGTATCCAAATATTTAAATGACATGGCCCAGCATCGAAAAATCTCTCGACGCTGGGTTTTGTGTTAATTGGACTCCGTAATGGAAATCATGCGTTTGATCACCTCATTTTCGGTGACGTCAAGATTGTGATAGTAGCGATAGATTTCCGAGATTATGGCTTGTTGCGCGACCGGGTTGACCGCCATTGAGTCTGTCATCGTTGGGACCGCGAGGTCGTTTTCGATGGCATAAATAAAGTCTTGATGGCTGATCTGTTGGCACTGACTGAAGTCGGCAAGGTCAATGTCAGCTCTCACTGGTATCGAGCCCTTAGCGCGATTAAAGTCCACTTGAAACTCTTCTTGAGCTAAAACTGACGCCAATTGATTCGCATCACCCTCACCAAAACCTTTACTGGCCATGAATATGAAGCTGTCCATATTGTATAAGAAGCTTCGATGAGATTGCGGGGCTGGGTAACAGCCAATGTCTTGAGGAATGGATAAGCCACTCGCCAACAAATCTCCCAATACCCAGTCACCACCAATTTGGAACAAAGCTTGGTTTTCGATGAGCGCTTCGGTCGCCGTGTTCCATTTAGTATCTTTCAGCGGGCTATCGATTAGCTCACTTAACCGACGAAATTGCTTAAATACGTGCCTCATCTGCGCCGAATCTAAGTTGTTTTTGTTCAGTTCCACCAAGGTGGTTTGATAAAATTCGACGCCACCGGCTGCAATGACCAGACTCTCAAATAGCTGAGAGATCTGCCAAGGTTCATCACCGATCGCCAATGGATTGATTCCCGCGGCGTGGGCTTTTTCCATCGCTTTAAACATGTCAGGCCATGTTTTAGGAACGTCGATTTGCAATGCTTTGAGTAACTGGTGGTTGACATACAACCAGTTTAAACGGTGCAGTGTCAGCGGCAGGGCTACGTACCCATTTCCGGTTGAGTTGATGTCTTTAGATAATGGGTATAGGTGTTCATCCCATTGGCTTTGCTTCGCAGTTGCATTAAGGGGGTGAACAATACCTATTGCGTCCCAAGCTTTGATACTAGGGCCTTCAATTTGCGCAAAGTTAGGCGTGTTTCCAGCTAGAGCTCTAGCTTGCAGAACGGTGGTTGCGGAAATGCCTCCACCGCCTTCAACTGCGGATAAGTTTAAGTGATATTGATTTTTGGCTAAGTGCTCTTTTAGCACTTTGAGAGCAGCGTATTCGCCATTGGATGTCCACCAATGAAGAAACTCTACTTCTTTCGCTTGGGCTTGCCCAACGGACAGCAGTCCGGCAAGTAAAATAGCGGCTTTCATTATGAGTCTCTCGGCAATGTAAGTTGAACGCACAGGCCAGCAGTTTCCGTTAGGCTCAGGGTTAGCGACCCACCATGAGTCTGCGCAATGCTTTTTGAGATGGTGAGTCCTAAACCGGTCCCTTCTTTTTTGGTATTGTTGGCGCGATAGTAGGGTTCGCAGAGTCGTTCTAATATTTCAGGGGTCAATCCGGTTCCGTTATCTGTGACGGTGAGATTAAATTCGGTTTCAGTTTGATTAAGGGAGACATAAGCGTGGCCTCCGTACTTAACTGCATTACTGATAAGGTTTTGCAAACAACGTTTTATGGCCAAAGGCTTGCCGATAAACGGTGAATTAAATTGTCCGTTGGTGGTGACGACCATCTCTTCGCCTGACATGGCTAACGCTATGTGCTCGACGGTACGATGTAAGTCAATGGGTTCAATTTCTTCGTGAATATCCGTTTCTTTGATGCATTGAAGTGCGCCTTTCACCATCAAATCTAGATCGTTGGCAAGGCGAGTGAAGCGATCACGCTCCACATCATCATCAAGCATATCGGCGCGCAATTTTAAGCAGGCGATTGGGGTCTTTAAATCGTGTGAAATAGCGCCAAACAGCATGTCCCGATCTTGGATATAGCTGTCAATGCGACGGTTCATTTTGTTAAAAGCGCGAACCGCGGCTCTCAGCTCAGCACTGCCTTCTTCAGGAACCGAAGGCACATCCATGCGCAGTGACATCATTGTGGCTGCTTTCGCCAAACGGCGAATAGGGCGAATTTCTCGTTTTACTACGTACCAAGTACACACCATCAACAAAATGGCAGAAAGCATCAAGGTAAACCATTCGCGCACTTCGAAATAACTAGTTTCCAAGTTGACATAGGGAGCAGGCAGAACAGCGGCCAGATAAAACCACTCCTCCGGCGCGACTTCGACTTGAATCACCAGAATCGGCGGGTTTAAATCGCCATAAGAAAGGCTGTAATGTGCCCACAACAATGGCAGTTCATCGATTGGCAACTCGTTATTGAATACTCGCAAGTCATCGCGCTGGGTAAACTCCACTTTGATAGTCGGATTGCCGGGCAGTTCCTTTTTCAGAACCCTTTGCACTTCAGTGATGACCAGATCTTTGCGCGCACTTTGCGGCAAGGCTTGTACCGGGATTTCATGGTTGTTGAGAGAAACAAAAAATCGCGTGCCACCCATGTTACGCAGTTGGTCTAATACTAGGTGTCGGTATTCACTGGGTAAGGTTTGGAAAAATGCGACGGTGGATGACGCACTTCGAGACAGGCTGGCTACTGTGTTGATCAAGCCAGTTTTGTCTCGCTCACTCGTGTGTTGGTACCAAATGGCAGCCGCCAGCAACTGAGCCGCCATGATGACGGTGAGCAGGAATGCGCTAGCTCGGCTGGCAAGGGAGTTCATCCCAAGCCTAAGCTTCATAGGTAACCTCAGATGTAAGCATGTAACCTTTGTTACGCACCGTTAGAATTAATGAGCGGTCTTTGTCTTCTAGATGATGACGCAGTCGACTGATCTGAACATCGATACCGCGCTCAAAAGGATCAGCATCCCTTCCCCAAATTTGTTGTGCTATCTCATCACGTGTCAACACCGCTTCCGCTTTGCCAACAAACAAGCCAAGTAGCGATAAATCGGCACCGCTCAACTGTTTAGTCACATTGGTAGGAATATGAATAAGCTGGCGTTTTACTGTATCAAGACGCCAGTCTGAGAAACGTATATGCTTCGCTGCTTTTCCTTGATTCAACGGTTGGCTGCGGCGCAAGATGGTTTTGATACGCGCGAGTAACTCTCTTGGGCTAAAGGATTTGGTGATGTAATCATCGGCGCCCATTTCAAGTCCGGCGACTCGGTCCGCTTCTTCGGTAACGGCGGTGAGCATAATGATAGGCACTTCTGAATCACGGCGCAGTTTTTGACAGAGGGTGAAACCGTCGTCACCGGGCATCATGATATCTAGGATAATTAAGTCAGGTTTATGCTGTTTGAGCTGCTTCCACATCTCTTCGCCATTTTCAGCGCCGACAACGTCAAACCCGGCTTTACCCAAATAGTCTGTTAGTGCTTCGCGCAACTCCAAGTTGTCATCTACAACAAGAATTTGTTTGCGTTCCATCCTTCACCTCTTACACACGTCAAATTTGTAACCATTCAAAATGGGTATCGCTGCTTTTTCTGGCGTCTATCGCGCTATCGGAGTCAAAGCTCACGGTCTTTTATTCAGCAACTTGATGGAAATAGTGTCCTATATAGCACTAGCTTTACTCAATCTTCTTAGCTCTAAAGTGGTATCTACAAAGAATTTTTTTTGTAAGTCCATACTTACAAAAATGTATCTAAATGTAACCTTGGAATTCAAAATGTAACTTAATCTGAATGGGAAAATTTCATTTACCCCATAGAGGTTATGGATAAATAACGGTTTTGATTCGATTTACAAGGTTCAAAAGGCCGTGAAAGTCCAATATGTCGCCTCTTCAAAAGCACCGATAGGAGGGCCTTATGTTAGGTAATGCTTTTGGTCAGTTACAAAAAATAGGACGGTCATTGATGATGCCGGTAGCGGTATTGCCTGTGGCGGGTCTAATGTTGGGTCTTGGCAATGCAGGATTCTCAATCATTCCTGATGCGCTCAACCAGATTATGCTTGCAGCCGGTGATGGTGTGTTTGGAAACATGCAGTTGATGTTTGCCGTGGGTGTTGCCCTTGGATTGTCGAAGGGTAACGATGGTGCGGCAGCATTGGCAGGTCTTGTCGGTTTGATCATTATGAACGCTGCACTTGGCATTGTTACAGGAGTACGCGGGTTGGAGACTGATGCGACGATCTTAGGTGTCGATACGCTTCAAACCGGTGTGTTTGGCGGTATTATCATGGGCTCCGTAGCGGCAGCACTCTACAACCGTTTCTACAATATCCGCTTGCCAGAATACTTAGGTTTCTTTGCAGGTAAGCGCTTTGTACCTATCGTAACGGGTTTGTCCGCTATCCTTGTGGGTACATTTTTGGCTTTTGCTTGGCCACCAGTAGGTGCACTTCTAGATACTTTCTCTGACTGGGCTGCTTACCAAAACCCAACCTTGGCTTGGGCGATTTACGGTGCCGGAGAACGCGCGCTTCTACCAGTTGGTTTGCACCATATTTGGAATGCTCCTTTCTTCTTTGAAGTGGGTAGTTATATCGACCCGGAAACTGGTAAAGAGTTTACTGGTGAGCTGACTCGCTTCTTTAAAGGCGATAAAACAGCAGGTTACCTTTCTGGTGGCTTTATGTATTCCATGTGGGCATTACCAGCGGCTGCTCTTGCAATTTACCACTGCGCCAAGCCAGAGCACAAAAAACTAGTGGGCGGTATCATGGCTTCCGCCGCGTTTACTTCGTGGCTAACTGGTATTACTGAGCCAATTGAGTTCACCTTCTTGTTCGTTGCACCGATTCTGTTTGTGATTCATATTTTCCTAACCGGTATTGCATTTGCTATCACTTCTGTTTTGGAGATTAAACACAGTACAGACTTTGCACACGGCGGTATTCAGTTCTTCTTATACTTACCTATGTCGCAAAAGGCTTGGTTGTTCTTAGTGATCGGTCCAATCTGGGCAGCGCTTTACTATGTCATCTTTAGGACGCTGATTGTTAAGCTAAATCTCAAAACTCCTGGACGTGAAGATGCTGTTGAAGCGGCCGTCGAAAATGTCGCTCCGGGTGAAATTGCGGTTGACGTCATTAAAGCTCTAGGTGGCAAAGCGAACATCAAAGTGGTCGATGCCTGTATTACCCGCCTCCGCGTGTCGGTTAAGAACATCGAACACGTTGACAAGGAACGTCTTAAAGCATTGGGTGCGAGAGATGTTGTTGTTATTGGAGACAGTTTACAAGCCATATTTGGTACCCTTTCGGACAATCTAAAAACCGAGATTCACGGGGTACTGGCGGCTCAATAATCTTACCTCCCTATTGAACCATCTAAGGTTGAGTGTGTTTTAGACTCTCCATGCTCAGCTGGGATCTAGTCAATCTCAGGAAGGTTCACTTCGGTAAGAATGCCAGCTCTCACGGGCTGGCCTTTTTACATTGTAGCTATAGTAATTCAGAGGCTTTATCTCTTAATTGTAAATCGCGATACGACTTGGTTGAGCGAGTCCGATAGGGTTTTCATCTCGGTACATTTGGCTTGCACATCATGTGAGGTACTGGCGTTGCTCTTCGCCAATTCATAGACTTCAGTCATGTCGATTGTCATTGAAGAGGCCACACTAGACTGTTCTTCTGCTGCTGTGGCGATTGACTCAATCATTTGATTTAACTGGTTAAATCCATCAAGAATATGGTCGAATGATTCAGAAGCATCTTTGGCTTGCTGCACACATTGGTTGGCGCTGTCGGTCCCTTGCCTTATTTTTGCCATAACCGCTTCCGTATCCGTTTGGATCGCCGAAATGGTATCGGTAACCTGCAACGTCGCCTTGCTAGTGCTGCTTGCCAACTTGCGCACTTCATCTGCTACCACGGCAAATCCTCGTCCAGCTTCGCCCGCGCGCGCCGCTTCAATTGCCGCGTTGAGTGCCAGTAGATTAGTTTGGTCAGCGATAGTGTTAATAACACCGATGACATCACCAATTTCAGAGCTTCGTTTTCCTAGTCGCTCGACATCATCACTGGTTTCTTGCACTACTTTGCTCAAAGACTCGATGTCTGACATGGTCGACAGCACCAACTCACCACCTTGCTCTGCTTCGGTTTTGGATTTATTAGCCCAGTCAAACGCATTGGCGCTCTTTTCGGCAACGTCGGCGGCGGTTTGTGACATTTCTTCGATTGAAGCAGTCAGCGTCATGGCTTTGTTTTCTTGTAAGCTGCTGTTGGATGCCGAATCTTGACTAGAGACGTGAATGCTTTCCGATGCATTTTGGACTTGCGATGACGAATCACTGACCTGCAGAATGATACTCGCTAGTGATTGGTTCATACTGTTAATAGCGGTAGAGAGTTCGCCAATTTGGTCCATAGTATTCACTTGGATTGGCTCTGCTGACAAATCACCATCTTTAATTTTGTTGGCCACCACCAACGCCTTTTGAATACGATTGAGTCTACTGTTGACCAGCCTTACAACGACAACTGCAATGACTAGGCTGAGGATGGCGATTAACACTGTTGAGATCAGTAACGTTTTATTGATTTCACTCAGTTCTTGATAGGTGCTTTCGGTATTGACTATCGCCGCTTCAGATTCGTGTTGCGAAGCGGCATTTAAGATGTCGTCAATTGCTTCATAGGTGTTTTCATTAAGTGTGACAGCGAGTTCAAAGGCCTGCTGCTTAGCAACTGGGTCGAACTTAGTGAAGATTACGCTTGCGTCTTTGACGGTCGATTCAAACAGCGCCTTTATTTCGGAGTAGATTTGTTTGTCTTGCACTGTAGTGATGTCAGCTTGCATGGTTTCAAAATCAAGCTGGAACAATTCGGTTTGCGCGCTAAATTCGTTTTTGCTGGACGCATCAACATACCCATTCGTGTAGCCACTAATAATTTGGCCAATGTTAGTAATCGAAGTCGATAACCCAGATATAGAATCCAGCATAAAAAGATCTAGGGAGTTCGCTCTGGTGTCGTTACTTTGAGCAATGCGATTGATGGCTGCCTTGCGCAGCAAGTCTAATTTTGTGTTTATTTGCGTAACGTAACTGTTTTGCACTGTCCATGCTAACTTACGTACCTCTTTTTCAATTTCTGGTGAATAGGTAGCAAAGATTTGGTTTTCAATGCCATCCGCGAACTCGGCTCCCAACGCGATCAACTCTTCGATCGAAAAATCGATTTTTCCACCATTAATTTTATGGTCTTCTAGACGTTGTAAATATTTGTTGAAGGCGGAATGGTTGGACTTAAAATGCTCGACTTCAGAGATATCGCCGCTGAGATATTCGAACATATCGGCTTTCATATCGCTAATTTCATCCAACATTTCAAAGTAAAGAATCACACCTGGAACGTGAACGGTCCTAATTTGCTGAGCATTATCGGTTACTCGCTGATTGGCGTTTAAAACTAAGGTTGTGACACCAATGGTTGTGGCGACAACTAGGGCAAAACCGGCATAGACGAGTTGAGAAATGGTTAACTTCATCCTGCTCTCCTTCACAAAATCCTATTAATGATAATAGACTCATTTAACGTGGCAGATAGCTTTTATGGTGATTAAAGGGTGTTTACGATTACCACCTGCTAGCCAAGTCTTTCAATTCACATCCATTTCACAATCAGAGCACTATCTTGCAGGGAAATTTAATTACTTGTTATAGGCTGCACTGTGCGTTTTCTTTCGTCTGCTCTCACTTTATTTGCTTTGGTTGTTTCTTCAGCTCAAGCTGATTCCACCACCCAATATCGAGTTTGGCTAGATAAAGCGGTCGAGCGTTTTACTTCGACACCGAATGACAGTTTTGCTTTTCATTTGTACAGTTTTGAAAATGAGGAAGGGAACGTTCGAGAAGAGAGCATGACTTTTGACCCGACTCGTTCCGAAGGGAAACAGTGGAAGTTGCAGCAAGTGTCAGGTGTGGCACCGACAATTAAACAATTACGTAAGTTCGATGAACGATTCAACCAAAATACAGAGCGCAAATCGATTCCGCTCAACTTAAAAACTTTAGTTAGTAGTCCAGATTTAAATGTTGTCGCAGAAACTGATAATTATGTGCAAATTTCGTTTCCTGTGAATCACGAGCTTTTGGGTAAAGACTCACTCGAAAAGCTAACTGGCGAACTGGTTTTTGATAAAAAAAACTACTTTATCTCGATTATCCGGATTCGCAACACCAGTCCTTTCTCTCCAATGATGTTGGCAGAGATTGATCAGTTCGTTTTGGAGCTCAAATTTGTTGAGTTTGATGAACATGTATTAGTCGATCACGCCAAAATGAACATGAAAGGCACTTACGCGTATTTTGTTGAAATCGAAGAAATATCGCATGATGTCTATTCACAATATCGATATACGGGCAAATAGCATTAAGTATTTGTGAAGGGTAAATAGTCGAGATGCAGGCGACTTAATTCCAACTGCCGCCTACATTAGGTTTAGTTGCTGATTTCAACCCGCCATGGTGGGTTGAGTCTATTTTCACCGGCAAAATAGAGTTTAACTTTGTTTCCTGCTGGGTCGAGAAGAATAGCTTCTCGCCAAAGCCAGGTTTGATCTTTTGGCCGCTCTAGAAATTCAAAGCCCCGGCTTTCTAGCTTTTCGACGTGCTGGTCTAGTTCATCATGTTCAAAGTAGATCACACTGGGGTTGTGGAACTCTTCCTCTGTAAGATAGAGCGAAAATGTACTGTCGCCTTCGGGACAAATAAATCTGGCATAGTGGGGACTTTGTACGATCTGAACAAACCCGAGCCGTCGATAGAAATTGGCGCTCACCTCAACATCTCTTGCTGGAATCGTTATTTGATTGAGTCTCATCGCAGTCTCCCTTAGTGCTTTTTCGGCTGTTTTAATTCAATACGATTTCCATCGGGATCGTAGGCGATAACCAGATCCGCCCAATCGTATTGGTAAAAGACACCACCAATGTTTTTTCTGAGCAGCTTTCGCAGAGCGCGCTTTGCACAGCGCACATCAAATCGCAAAACAATAGGGTTTTTGGATACATCTTTGCCAACTTGATGACTTAACCCGCCGGTTTCTATCATCAAATAGCTTGCACCAAAATCGAGAACACTCATTCGGAAATCATCTTCAACTTTCTCTGGCTCTGTAATGGTTAGCCCCAACACGTTGTGATAAAAATCGACGCACTCGTGGTAGTTTTCTGTTTTTAAAACAATTCCAGTCTTTACAAAATACATATTCTTCTCTTAGGCGGTTTGTAGGGAAGTAAACTGTTTTTTCAACATTGAGCCAATGACGGTGGTGACCACAAAGGAAACCAGCAATACCCCACCGGCAATGTAGAATCCCAGTTGGGTTTGATTGGTTGACGTTAGATGCGCAATGATTAAGTAACCCACGGATTGAATAGCCGTCATTAGCATGGCTAAACCACCGTCTGCTCGGCCTCTAACTCGACTATCGACGTGGTTATGCATCAAAGTAATCCGCGTGATCCGGGCCATAGATTTGAATGAAGCGAAGATGGAGGCAAACACAATCAAGACCCAAGGTTCGAAGCCGGCCCCCATCATTAAGATGGCAAATCCCATAACGAGTAACGAGTTTCGAATTACATTGACGTGCTCAAACTTGTCTAAGACACGTGTAATGAAGAAACCGATGATCAGTGCACCAAGACCCATTGCTGTGTTGTAGGTCGCGTACCATTGGCCGCTGTAACCTTGCTCTGCGAACCAAATAGGGACCAGTTGGCCGACAAACGTGAGCACTGGATAGGCTAGTTGTGAGAACACAATAAAGGTAAATAGTAGCTTTTGGTTCTTGAAAACGTCCTTACTTTCAATGATCTGTTTGACGATAGATACTCGTGCGGTTTCGCGCAGCTTACGACGATAAGGCGTGACCCCATACGCCAAGACGGAGAGGGCTGAAGCAATGGCGGCAAACAGTGCAAATTCGGTCATCCCCCACAGGTCCAATAGCATTACCCCGACTGCACCAGAGCCCAGTAACGTGACTTGACCAACGATCTCCTGATGCCCCGAAATTTTGTTGTAGTCCTCCACATCCCAGTTTTCTTGGGTAAAGGCATTATTGGTATGCCAAGCCATGTTGATCGAAACCCAGTAAATGACTTGCGAAGCACCAAGTAACCAGTGGTTACCGATATCTAGCGCATAGGCCATTGCCACAATAATAGAGACTAAGGTTTGGATAACCATATTGACGACAAGTAGCTGTTTACGTGAATAGCGATCGATCCAGGCGGAAATAAAAGGAGTGAGGAAGAAGGTTACCACCGTACATGTCAATGCCACCATGGCGACAAAAGGACCGCGACCCGGTTCAGACAGAATGAACCAAGGTAATGCCATCATGAATAAGCCTGACGAAATACCATCAAAGAATCGGCCACTAAGATAGGAAATATTATTGTTTTTCATTGGATGTTTCCCGTGCGTTTGTTGTTATAGTTTGCTACCTTAAAACCTCAACATTAGTTTAGGTAAAGAGAAACTTTGCAGAAAAGTTCAAAAAATTAAACGGATTAGGTGAAGCAATGGAATTGACGGTTGGACAAGTAGCAAAACGGGCGGGTGTAGCGGTATCCGCATTACATTTTTATGAGCGCAAAGGACTGATAACCAGTTGGCGCAATCAAGGCAATCAACGTCGCTACGATAGAGCGGTACTGCGCAGAATCGCGGTCATCAAAGCAGCACAGAATGTGGGGCTATCGCTAGAGGATATTTCAGAAGCTTTGCAAGAGCTTCCCAAACATCATGCGCCAAATAAGAAAGAGTGGGCAAAAATGGCAGAGCACTGGCAACAGTCATTAAAAGATCGCATTGCCCGTCTACAGCAACTTCAAGAGAACTTGTCGAGTTGCGTCGGCTGTGGGTGCCTATCGATGGACGCATGCCTGTTGTACAACCCGGATGATGTTTATGGTCAGGTTAAAGGCGATGACAATATCCTTAACCAGCCGGGGAAAACCATTACAGAAGTGTTGAACGAAGCGCCTTAAAGCGCTCCGATTATCATGAAAATACCTAACTTTTAAGGTTTTGGTTGAGCATCCGCGTCCTCCGGTATCCAAGCATCAAAGATGCTATTGCCGTGCAAAGACTCAAATTCGGTTTCGTGGGGGAAACGCTCTTTGATTGACGGGCTGAAAGCTATAGCACGCTCAAGATCTTCGATAGCTTGCTCTTCAGCCCCCAGCTGAGCGTATGCGCAGGCGCGTTGATACAATGCTGGTGCATTGGTGTCATCAACTTCTAATACTCGATTACAAATACTCAGTGCCCAGTGGTACTCATCCATATCAATTGCCGCATCAGCTTTGTAGGTGAGGGCTTCTAAGTCGCCTGGACGAATTCGCAAGATATCATCGTAGACTTTGATCTTTTCCACTGGTGTCGGCAAGTTCTGCGCACGTAGCCATAGATTGTGGATTTCATTGATTTTTTCGATCTCTTTATTGTTTTCAGCAATGACTCTTGTTTTGCGTTTTAGATCGCGTTCGAGGGCGGTAAATTTGTTCTCGTAGTCTGAGGCGATTTTGTTGAGGCGCTTTTCTGCCATTTCTTTGGTGTTGTGTTTGAACTCGCGCAGAGATTGCCAACCGATAAAGGCGATCAACGATGCGACTCCTGCAATGATGTAGAAGAAGTATGTCACGGTAACATTGGCATAGTTAAGTGACTTGTCCGCAACATCTAGCTCGCGGTCAGTGATTTGAATAACCAATCGGCGCTCCAAATCCTGTTGGTCTTGGCGCAGAGCTTTTAACTCATCCAAGATATAACGTTCAACCAGTGGTCGATCCAAAATTGGGCTTTCTGAATACGTTTCATCCTCAGCGACGACGTGAAATGAGAAAAGCGTTAGTAGGATGACAAGAAATCGCATAGATACTCCAGATAAAGCACATAATATGCGTAGCTTAGCAGCTAAAAGGTTTGGGATCTCGTCATCCTTCTTTTGATTAATGCATGTTTACTAAGCTACCACTCTATTGGTGTACCGTCATACGCTAAGAAACAACCCGAGTTCTCCGGTGCCAGCTGATGTATTCGCTCTAGCGTGTAGTCCGCGACTTTTTCTGGTGCAAAGAGTTTGTTCTCGGGGACATTTTTTTGAAAAGGTCGAGACAACTTAGTATTTGTGGTTCCGGGATGAAGCGCCATGACACTGGCTTTTGGTAGCACTCGCTTCCATTCAATACTCAGGGTTTGTATTGCCATGTTTAGCGCCGCTTTAGACATTCGATAGCTATACCAGCCACCAAGTCGATTATCACTAATGCTACCGACACGAGCTGAAAAACTGACAAACCTAGGTGATGGACTCTTTTTTAGCGCGTGTTGTGCGTGTTTAGCCAACATGAGGGTAGAGCCCGCGTTGACCGCGTAGTTTTCGATCATAAAGTCGATATTCACCGATTGTAGATTTTTTTCGGGTCCTTGCAACGGGCTATGAAGCATACCAATAGTATTTATCACCCAGTCTAGCGACTCTAGATTACCAAGGACTTCTTGAAGAAAATCTTCATTGAGCACGTCACCAACAAGCCAGGTAACCTGATTGTTGTCTTGGAAATCAATGGGTTGTTCAGCACGACTCACCACGTAAATGTGGGTTTGTGGGTAGTGCTGAAGAATGGCGTTGATAAGGGCTTGTGCGATACCGCCTCGACCACCGGCTATCAATACAGATTGAGGGCTCATCATAGCTCCTGTAAACGATTTAAATTGTGTTGAGCGGTTTGTAAAACTTGTTGCTGGACTTCGCTATCCATTTTGTCCCAGCTTCTGTAGATCATGCCGATTCTAGGATTACGAGAAAGCTGTTCTCTATGTTGTGTCATGAAGTGCCAGTACAAGCTGTTAAAAGGACAGGCTTTTTCACCCACTTTATCTTTGACCTTGTAGTGGCAAGCCTTGCAGTGATCACTCATGCGGTTGATATAGCTGCCACTGGCGGCATAAGGTTTGGTCGCGATGATTCCTCCATCGGCGAATAAGGCCATACCGCGAGTGTTCGGCATTTCTACCCATTCAATCGCATCTATGTAAACACTCAGATACCAATGGTCGACTTGGCTTGGGTCAATGCCAGTAAGCAAAGCAAAGTTACCCGTTACCATCAGTCGTTGGATGTGGTGGGCGTAAGCGGTTTGTCGCGTTTGTTCAATCGCTGATTTCATGCACGACATCTTGGTGTTGGCAGACCAATAGTATTCGGGCAAATCCCGGTCGGCCGCGAAGTGGTTTAAGTGTTGATAGTTGGGCATATTTGCCCAGTAAATACCCCGAATGTACTCTCGCCAGCCCAGTATTTGCCGAACAAAGCCTTCAATCTGGGCAATAGAAATGTGGTCAGGATGCGCTTCAAAATGCTCTATCGCGGTTTCTATAACCTCTTTTGGTGACAAGATTTTACAGTTAAGGGCAAAGGATAACCGGCTGTGGTACAGGCTCCAACTATGTTCAGAGTGTTCCGTCATCGCATCTTGAAACTCGCCAAATTTAGGTAGACAAAGCTGGCAGAAATGCGCGAGAAGATTGAGTGCTTGATGGCGGTTAACTGGCCAAAGCAGTTGTTCTCCAATTTCTCCAAAATTGGATATCTGATGTCGGCTAAGTCTATCGAGTATTGCCGCCGTTGGGTTTTGAAACAGCAACGGCGCTGGAATAGCAGCCAAGTCTTGGGCTTTAAATTTATTGCGATTTTGCGCATCAAAGTTCCATTTATCGGCCAATGGAGTTTGCGCATCTGCCATTAGGTAGCCAAACCGTTTACGCATCTTGCGATAGAAGTTCTCCATCAACACCTTTTTATTGGGTGTGAAGTGGCTAGCGATGTCGTCAAATGGTAGTAAAAAGTGTTCAGTTTCACTGAGCTTGACGTCGAGGTTTGATTGCTCTGCTATCTGTGTAAGCTGCTCTGCGAGCCGGTATTCGTCGGGTCGCTGGTACTCAAAGCATCGACAGGAGGTTTGGTTGAACAAATCACTAAGTAACACGTTCAAACTGGAATATTGAGCCGTATCGTCCAAATTCAAATACAAAACACAATGGCCAAGTGCTTGCAGTTGTTTGGCAAAGCTTTCCATCGCCGCAAAAAA
The DNA here is from genome assembly GCF_056159765.1 of Vibrio sp. ABH4_348. Classification (NCBI taxonomy): domain Bacteria; kingdom Pseudomonadati; phylum Pseudomonadota; class Gammaproteobacteria; order Vibrionales; family Vibrionaceae; genus Vibrio; species Vibrio sp. ABH4_348. The sequence continues at coordinate 718,937 of NZ_JBSWVW010000002.1, forward strand.
TGCCACGTGTTTTTGTATATGATGCCAAGCATAATCCGCTTCTTGTTTAAGCTCGACTAACACGACTAGAGCATCTGGGTCTGGGCTTTGCCACCACGAATGCTGTAGATTCAGCTGATCCCCAAGTACCAACTTTACCTTTTTGTAGTGACCTAAGGTTTTAATTTTCAACTAAACGATCCCAATAATCAGGTTTAATGGGCATCTGCAGATCGAAGTTTCTCAATCACAATTGCTAGACGCCATGAGCAAGACTAGTGGTTTCGTTTACGTGTTAATACTCTTCGATGATCACTGGTTGATGGTCTTCAACTAAAGGGCAAGAGCAATGGTTAGCAGTAAAGGTAGAGTTAACACACCAAAGAAATTGCCGAATAACACCATGGATGCCACCTTATTCGGTTCAATTTGATACCTTTCGGCAAATAGATAGTTCATGACCGCTGGTGGTAGCATGGAAAACAACACCATCATTTGCATCTGCATTTTTGGTAATGGAATGAAAAAGTAAATAATGCCAAAGGCTACGGCTCCGGTCAGAAGCGATTGAACTGTGCACCACAAGCCTATTTTAATGCCCGTCCACTTCAAAAACCGCATTTGTGAGCCCAAAGAAAGTAGCATCAATGGTACCGCAGCTTGACCTAATAGGTCGGTCGCGTGGTAGAGCGGTTGCCAAAGTTCGAATCCGGCTAAGTTAATGCCGATCCCGAGTGCTGCAGCAACAAAAACCGGCGATTGGAATACTTGCTTAAATGGATTTCCGTTACTCAACACCGCCAGTCCTATCGTAATGTGGATGCAGGCCGACATCACAAACAGCAATACCGCAGGTGCAATGGCAGATTCACCAAAGGTGTAGGTAAAAAGTGGTATAGCGAGGTTGCCGCTATTCCGAAACATATGCGGTGGAGCCCAAGCGCGGAAGTTGAGTGCAAACATTTTAGCAATTAATAGCATGATGACACCGGGAACTAATATCGCGACCAAAGAGGCGTGTATCAATGGCATTTCTGAGCCCGACAGCGGCATGGTGGCAAGAGAAGAAAACACCAACGCCGGGATCAAAGCCTCCATATTCACTTTGTTGATTGCAGTGAAATCCAACTTGAAAAATCGACTGATTAAGAAGCCAACGGTAACAGCAGCAAAAACGGGAAAAATAATACTAACAATCTGATTAATCATGATGCGGGTCCAACCTCTGTGGACAAATAGTTTGTTTTGTAAGCGAAAAGGCGAAAGACCAAGCGAGATGTAAACCCCATTAAACTATCACGTAAAAAAATGTAAACATGCGGTAACTAAGTAAATACAGTGATCTACTCGACATTTTCTCAATCTAAGTTCATCTTATGCCCGATTTCATTCGGCGCTGTTTGCTGAATTTGGTTTTACCTAGGGAATGTAGAACAAATGGATAAAGAACATAGCATTCAAGAGAATTTGCTGGCTCTGATCATGGGTAGTGCGCTTGTTTCACTTGGGGTGATTTTTTTCAACCAAGTGGGCTTATTGACCGGTGGTACAGCAGGCTTAGCACTATTTTTAACTAAGGTATCAGGCTTTAGTTTTGGTCAAATATTCTTCGCGTTAAACTTACCTTTCTACTGGTTGTCTTTCACTCGTATGGGCTGGCGATTTACCGTTAACACGTTTATTGCAGTGACTTTGGTCTCTTTCGCGGTTGACCACCTTCATCACGTGATTTCTATCGCTAACATCAACCCGATTTATGCCGCGATTTTGGGTGGTGGCATGATTGGTATCGGTATGCTGGTGATTTTCCGCCACAAAATGAGTCTTGGCGGATTCAATATCCTTGCTTTATTCCTGCAAGACCGCTTCGGTATCCGCGCGGGTAAAGTGCAAATGGGCTTGGACTGCATTATTGTTGTTTTGTCGTTCTTTATCGTAAGCATTGAAATCATTGCGCTTTCTGTATTAGGAGCGGTGATTCTCAACTTGATTTTGGCGATGAACCACAAGCCGGGTCGCTACCAAGCGCAACCAACCAACGCTTAAAATAACTAGAATCTTGTATAGCCAGTCAACTTAGACTGGCTTTTTTGTATCCATGTATCTTGAACGCACCTGGATATAAGCCTGTTATTGACATACATCAGTCAAGTTGTGAACCATACGGTATTGATGCAGATTGGGTAGTTGTTTGGGGTTAAACCAAATGGCTTCAAGGCCCGCTTCAAGAGCGGGTGCAATATCGTTCGCTGGCGTATCGCCAACCATAACGGCTTGGTTCGGATTGATTTCCAGTTTTGCTAGAACTCGGACAAAAAATTCTGCAGTTCCTTTGCCTAGCCCGATGTTTTGCTTGCAAAAATAGCCAGTTATGTAAGTGTCTAAACCAGCTCGATGAAACGCTTTTCGGATATCCGCTTCTGTTGATTCTTGTGCGTTGGTCGCAACATATATCGAATGCTTTTTGCTTAATTCTGCTAGTAGCTCTAATGCTCCATCCACCGCTGAGACAGCAGGCCAATCACACATCTTACCTTCGGCGTTGGGATCGTCCTTCATTAGAGTGTCTCCCCAATCAAACAAATATACTTTCTCCAATTTCGCTTCCTTTTGTTTTTGGTAGTTATGACGTTACTTGGCTATGCACTTGTGCGCAATACGATTTTGCGTTAAATTGCCGCCATCACCTTTCTCGGAGTCTGTGCTGAAATGGATAACTAAAACCTGTTGTACATCCTAAATTGTTTTTATTTTTTCGGATCGACAGGGTTAGTATGCGTTTTGTGCGGTGCTCACCAAAAATATTTCCCAAAACTCAGTGTTTTCTGTAACTCGTATGCGGTTATTTAGAACGACTGAACGTGACATCTAAGTATAAGACGCGACCTCTGTCTCTAGGAGGTAGTATGCCTATTCTTAACTTCCAAAATGTTAGCTATCAATTTGATGATGGTGAAACGTTGTTTTCTTCTATTTCGATCAATCTAAATACTGGAATTACCGGATTAGTTGGTGATAACGGCTGCGGAAAGTCGACGTTTGTCGATATTGCCTTGAAGCGCCGAAACCCAAGCACTGGCAGTGCCACGGTAACAGCAAGTTTTGGTTTTTATCTACAAGAGAAGCAATCCAACACCCAAAGTATCGCTGAATATCTCAACCTAGCGGAACCATTAGAGGCGTTGCAGCGAATTGAGCAAGGTAGCGATTGTATTCGCGACTTTGAGTTATTAGCGGAACGCTGGCAAATCAGAGAGGAGCTGAGTGCCTTGTCGGTTGAGCTCGGTATTCCTTATCAACCTGATATGCCCTGTGAGCAGCTCAGTGGAGGACAATGGGCTAAATTGCAGCTGCACATGTTGTTTGAATCAGGTGCCGAACTGCTTGTTTTAGATGAGCCATCAAATCATCTTGACGGTCCGAGCAAAGACTGGCTAATCAACAAAATGCGTTGCTTTGATGGTTGTATTTTACTTGTCACTCACGACAGAGAGCTGTTGCAATACGTACAAGAAATCTGGTTGCTTGAGCAGAAAAAGTTGAAAATCTATGGTGGTAATTACCAAGAGTTTGAGCGTCGGTACCAACTGGAAACATCTGCGATTGAACGTGATTTGTTGCAGGCAAAAACTGAACTTAACAAAGCTAAGAAATTGGCTCAGCGAAACTTGGAAAAGGCTCAACAACGCGCGGCAAGCGGAAAAAGGCAACTCAAAAGCGGAAGTCAGCCGAAAATTTTGATGGACGCAAAAATTAATCGTGCGGCAGCTAACGGTGGGGCGAGACTACGTAAAGAAAAGCTCAATGAATCACGGCTTAAAGAAGAAGTTAAGCAATTTTCAGAGCAACAAGCCCAGCGAAATCGGACGGAGTTTCAGTTTCAGAATTCGGAAACTAAGCGTAAGACCTTACTAGAACTTTCTGGCCTAGTGCTCCCATTTGGTGACAAAACCTCTATCCAGCATGTTTTACGGCAGGGAGATAAATGCCATCTACAAGGAGATAATGGTACGGGAAAATCCACATTGTTAACCTTGATCAAGCGCCAATCGCAACAAGAGTTGACTGATAGTCAGTCATCTACTTGTCGATTGAACTCGTCCGTTTTTTATCTAGATCAGCATTACAGTGTCTTACCACAAGAGTTGAGTCTATTTGAAACCGTTCAATATTTCGTGGCTGGTTGTATCAATGCGGAAGCAAGGACTTTGCTTTCGCAAATTGGTTTTCGCCGTGACAGCGTGTTTCGCAAAGTATCAGACCTAAGCGGAGGAGAAAAAATGAAGCTATCGATGCTGGTGGCTAGTCAAAAACGTGACAAACCCTTGCTGTTGTTAGACGAGCCGGACAACCATCTCGATTTGCGCTCCAAGCAGAACTTAGCGGCGGCGTTACGGAGCTATAAAGGTGCGTTTTTACTGGTGAGTCACGACCGGTGGTTTGTCCGTGAATCGGGCGTCAATCAAGTACTTAGTTTAAACACGCCCTAGTTTGTTTTTATGAGTTTAAATAAACCTTGGCATCTTGTGGGAGCGGTATGAGCTTGGCTACACACTGAGTGAGTTCTTGCGCGTTAAATGGCTTGGCGACAACGTCGTCAAAGCCTGCTTCGTGGTACTGCATGATGTCTTCGTTGAACGCGTTGGCGGTCAGTGCCACCACAGGCGCACCATGGGTAAGATCGCCCGTTTTAATGTGTTCTAACGCCGTTAGACCATCCATCACGGGCATTTGAATATCCAAGAAAACTAAATCGTAGTGATTTTTTGCTAGTAAATTTAGGCACTCTTTACCGTTGTCAGCCAGAGTCACCTTGGCACCTAAGTTGTCTAAGGTGTACTTGGCGACCAGCTGATTCATTTTGACGTCTTCCACTACCAGAATTGACAGGTCTTCTAGTGGCTTGTCATTTTCTATCGGTTCATTAGACGGCTGACTGCCAGAGGTGACCAAAGGCTTAATCACATCGAGTAGTTTGTAGCTGGTGTAAGGTTTGCTGATAAACTGCAAATTGGTAAAGCTATGTAATTGCATACGATTGAACCAGTCGGTAATCAAAATGACTGGGCAATCGTTGAGTTTTCCCACCAGAACCTTTTTTAAGGCATCAAGATCCATCGATTGTGGATGAAATAGGACAATCGGTGAGTCGGAATCGGCTGGGCGCTCAGAGATGGGACATACCCTAAATCCCAATCGGGTCATGTCATTTTCAACTAAGCTCGAATACTGTGTGTCGTATAGATAAAGGGGTGCATCAGGTTCAATTTTGAGTTGATCTGGCTGCATTTTCACCAATTCGAGATTAATCGAGAAGCTAAACGTGGCGCCCATTCCTTGTTCGCTTTCAACCTTGATATCGCCACCCATGTTTTTGATCAGTTTTCGGCTGATCGCGAGCCCTAGACCCGTCCCGCCGTATTTACGCGTGGTAGATTCATCACCTTGTACAAACTCTTCAAATATCTTATCGATTTGCTCTGCGCTGAGACCAATCCCCGTATCCGTGACCTTAACGCAAAGCTCGCAATCATTGTCTGAGAAACTGGTGACAAACTCGACAGTGACGTGTCCCGATTCAGTAAATTTCCATGCATTCGAACAAAAATTACTAATGACTTGCAGAATACGTGTTGGATCCCCTTTTAAGATTAAGTCACAGTTTTTCGGCGTTACAATTACCGCTTCGACATGATGCTTTTCTTTGCGTTGAACAAACAAGGTTCTCACATTTTCGATAATCTCGCGCAGTGAAAAGGAAGTGTTTTCAATATTGAGTTTGCCTGCTTCTACTTTCGACAAATCAAGGACATCGTTGACCAAAGCCAATAGATGTAATCCAGCTTGGTTGATTAGATTGATGTGTTCTTTTGTGTGGCCGTCGGCTTGCGGGTAAAGCGAGGTGTTACTGAGACCAATAATTGCGTTAAGAGGTGTGCGTATTTCGTGAGATATATTCGCCAAGAAGGTCGATTTGGCGCGTGTGCTCGTTTCTGCATCCGCTTTGGCGCTTTGTAATTCACTGTTTTTGTTAGAAAGTTGTTCTGCCAAACGTTTTTGGTTGGCGTAAAGTTTGTAAACCAAACCAATAATACTGAGCGCGGTAAGCAATATAATCAGGTGATACCAATACTGACGTTGGTAGAAAGACTCACGTAATTGCAAAAAGTCATTTTGATGCGCTTGAACTTTCTGCGTGACATCGGCGCTGTAACGAGTCCAGTTTTGTATCAAACGGTCTAAGTTTAATGACGTCAGTACGATTACATCCAGGGCATCGTCATTGCGTTCTAGCGCAATCAGAGTGTCGGCAATTTTTTCCAAATTTGACGCGAGCTGGTCGAGAACTTCGGTATCGCCAAAGTCGCTATGGAGTTTTCGCGTATCATCGCTAAACAAATCGTTGGTAATGCTCGCTCTCATTACTCGAGCTTTGAGTTTAAGACTTCGAAAGTTCTTGTCGTTCTGAGCAATTTGATAATCTTGCAAACTGGTTTTTATCAGCAGCAGCTTTGATCTCGCGTTGATGTTGTTGTTTACAATTGAAAGGTAAGGCGTGTAATTGCTGCTGCTAATTTGTTGAGCAGATATAAAAGCGTAGATGATTAAGCCTACCAGCAACGCAGCCAAACACGCGGCAAGGACAAAAGTAGGTGATTGTTTACCTGATGATGTCGACATTTAGACTACTCGACCTCGATGTAACGAACTTGCCAAACGGAACGGTTGTAAAACAAATCATAATTAAGTTCATCAAACTCGTCGAACGGGTAGACCACGAAGAGTGGCCCCTTATTGTCTATGGTCAGCTGTTCGCCATTTTCGTGGGTAGCGAGTAGGAGACCGTATTTTTCAATATCACTGATAGGGATTGATGACACGTATTCATCCAGCGCTTGAACTCGTATTACTTCCCCTTGGGCATTAACTAATTTAAGTAAGTCTGCAAATAGAAAGCCTTGATAAGTTGCAACTTTTGTGCTGAATGGACTGGACGTTTGGATGGTTGCTTCAGGCAGCTCTTCAAGCATGGCCATATCAAATTCAGCTTCATTTCCAACGTTAGTGCTTCCGATCTTGCCATACACTGTCAACACCACTTCCCCTTCAGGTGAACCTAGATGATCTGCAACCGCAGGAGTTATGAATATGAAACTAAAAAGAAGCGGGATCAAGACTTTGGACATAAGATTCACTCAATGATTTTAACAACTAACATTCCTCTATGAACTTAGGTCATAGCAGCGATATGTTCAACTCGTCACTTAAGATTAAGTAAATGATTTTTATGTCTAGAACCAGTTGATTATCAGACACCTGGCGACAGCCAACTAGAAATAATTGGCCGTCGATTTCTGTCCGTTATTTTTGAAAAGTGAGGGATAGAAAGGTGATGGTTGAGTTTTAAGCTTCTTGAATTTTCTCTACGGCGCGACGTGTTTTGATGATGGGATCCGTGCCAACAAGATTTACTAGTCGAAAATACAAGACGTCGAATGCGATCATTTGCAGTAACTGTGGGGTAACCATACCAAAGTTTTCGTGTTGCTCGGTGTGCAAATAAGGAATTAGGAATTGTGCTTCTTGCGCGAGTTTATTTGAGCCGTATCGAGTGATCGCAATAACCAAGGCCTGGTTTTCCCTTGCCAATTGCGCGGCTGCAACCATTTCTTTGGTATTGCCTCTGGCTGAAATCACCAATAACACATCACCGTCTTGCAATAACGCTGCTTGCATCATTTGGGTGTGATAATCGCGATTGAAGTGCACATTGAGGTTGAGTCGTGTGAGTTTGTGGTGAATATCATTGGCAACCAATGCCGACGCGCCAATTCCGGCTAAGACAACCTTACGACTTTGGCTGAGGATCTTAGCGAGTTCATCGATGGTTTGCGCCGACAACAAGTCCATAGAACGGTCAATTTGCTCGTTAAACAACTGCTTGGTTTTAGCGATCACAACATCGGTGGAATCGCGGTTCGAGAGGCTTCCTACGATATCGGTTGTTGTACTAATTTGGCTAGCGAATGCAGCTAGTTTGAGTTTGAGATCAGGGAAGCCAGTACAGCCCAACCGTTTGGCATAGCGAATGATTGATGAATCACTCATCGCTAAGTCTTTCGCCATGGAGGTGGCACTGTGGCTGGATAAATCAAAGTGGTTTTCAATGATGTATTTTGAAATTCTGGCTTCACTTTTTTGGTCAGATACAACCAACGCACGAATTTTGCTCAAAATGTCATTCATATTTCACTTACATCCCTTGCTTTGATGATGCGGAGTTAAAGTGACGGGTTACGACCTGTGTGAGTAGGTAAAATAGACAGCCTGTAAACAATGCCGCACCAGCACTGATCAAATAAAAAATAAATTTGCCGTCGGCGACCATAGGCAGTAGGGATAAGCCCGCAGTACCAAAGGGAACGATAACACCGACTTGGAAGCTAGCAATAAGAAATCCACCCATCGCGGCCCCTATGCAGCCTGACAAAAAGACACGCGAGTGACGCAGATTTACGCCATATAGCAAGGGTTCAATGAGTCCTACTAAGCCCAATGGCATAGCTTTGAAAACCGTTTGTTTCTCTGATTTGGTTGCCGTCGTCAAACCAAATCCGATGGCAGCGCCAACTTGCCCCAAACCACCCATGGCGAGTATTGGGAATAGGTAGTTGATCGAGTCGCTGTAAATTAGCTCGACATGAATTGGTAGTAAAATCTGGTGCGCACCAGCCGTTATTAACCACATGAAAGCACCGGCAAAAGCCGCCGCAATTGTCGCACCGATGATAGAGTTATCTACCACAAACGTGTTAATGCAGAACACTACTAAGTCGAGTATCGCGCCGCAGATGGGTATCAACACGTAGACAACTGCGATTAACGTAAACCCAAGAGTGAGTAGTGTGCTGAGATACAGTTCAAGGGCGCCGTTTAGCGCGTTTTTCAGTCGATGTTCGACACGAGCAGCCAAGTAGCAAGCGCTAATCACAGTCAACAGGCCACCGTTATTGTTGAATAGGCCAGACAACTGATCGCTAACTGTCGTTGCATGTGGCAGGTTTATGTATCCGATAGTGTTTGTCAGCAGTAAACCGATCAATGCGCCAACAAATATGGATCCTCCAAAGACTTTACTCGACTGAACACCGACAAAAATGGGTATCGCCATTATCATCCATTGTCCAAGTTGCGTCGCTAACGTAACGATAGATGGGACAGAATTGGAAGCCTGTTGCCACACATTTTCCAATCCAAGTAGCAAACCACTGGCGACGATAATGTGCAGAATTGGTGCAAAGATAGCCGCAATTTGTTGTAACACAGGCTTGAAAGAGATTGTTGCACTTGTAAGTTTCGACTTGGCATAAGTGCTTTGGGTACTATTGTTTCGGACCTGATGGTTTGGAGATTTACTTGATGGCTCATGTGTGCTCGAGTTAGAAGCTTGTTCGACCTGATGACAGTCGGAAGCAGACACTGAACGGTCTGTTTGCATCGCTTGCGCGACACTTCCAGCGATACCCGGCCCAACGACAATTTGCAGCTGGTTATCTGCTGACACTAAACCCAACACACCATCGAGCTTTTCAACACCCTCTATTTGACACGAGTTGATATCAACCACAGTGAGACGAACTCGTGTCATACAACTGTTAATTGACGCTAAGTTATTCGCCCCACCCAGCAATGGCATTAACTGTGTTGCTAGCAACGTACTACTTGAAGTCACTATTTATAATCCCTTTTTACCTATTTTTGCGCACTACTGCTTCCGCTTTTCTCCTGCGAGCTTGCGGTGTCCAATTGGTATTTCAGAGTTTCAAAAGGTCTGTTGGCGATGTCGAGTGCGTGTTGGGCGGTGATATCGAGTGACTGCATCAATACCGCAGCGCGAACGTTGTAATCGACTTTATTCAGAAGGCTTTGCGCGGTGTTGGCATCAGTTTCACAGATATCACACACCATTTGAGTGGCGCGAACTCTAAGCTTCTCATTACTGGCTTTAACATCAATCATCCTATTTCCGTGAACTTTGCCAAGCCGAATCATTAACGCGGTGCTCATCATACCCAAAATCATTTTTTGCGCCGTACCACTTTTCATTCTGGTTGAGCCAGACAAGGCTTCTGGGCCCACATCGGGAGAGATGGAAACATCGGCGAAAGAAGAAATTTCGCCACGGCCTCGGGTAGATAACGCAATTGTTTTGGCGCCGATTTTCCTTGCATACTGTAGACCGCCTATGACAAACGGGGTGCGACCACTGGCGGCAATGCCAATAACAACATCAGTTTTGTTGAGTGCTCTGGCTTCGAGCTCGTTTGCAGCGCTGATTTTACAGTCTTCGACATTCTCAACCGCACTTAACATGGCTTGGTGACCACCAGCAATCACAGCCTGAACTAGCTTAGGGCTAGTGCCAAAGGTTGGAGGACATTCGGCAGAGTCGAGCACACCTAAACGTCCACTGGTTCCGGCACCAATATAAAATACTCGGCCACCTTTGCGTAGCTGTTGCTCCATTAACTCAACTGCTTGACTGATTTGGTGCAAAACAGCGCGAATCGCGGCTGGAACGGTTTCATCTTGCTGGTTTAGTGTCGTCAGTATGTTGGCGATAGTCATCTCTGAGAGATGATTGGTTTCCGGATTGAGTTCGTTATTGATTGTTTGTAATAGGCTTGGGTTGTCATTCGTCATGGTCGAAATCTCGCAACAGTAATGACCGTAGTTTGTCACTAAATAAAAAATTCAACAATGTTTGGTCTCGATAATGTCGAGATTCGACATTATCGATTTGTCGTTCCAGTAGAGCATTCCTTCGAGATAACCGCTACCCAATCACATTGGTTAAATTTACCAATATTTAGCCAAATTCGTATAATTGGTTTTGCTTTAGAATGTAAGTGTTTCTATAAGTTATTGTTACATATCGAATATTTTGTTTGGCACGCTACTTGTAATAAAGTGTGTGCTAACAGACCACGATATAAAGGTTTAGGTACTGCCTGAGTGACCAACGCTGCAGTGAATGTGCATCAATCAGTAAAAAAGACGAAATAGCGCAAGAATCGAAAATTATTTGGTTCAGCAGTGTGTGACACTCATCAATACAATTGTGACGTTTTGTGTCTCCATTGATGTGATCTCGGTTTTGTTTTATTGGCTAATAGATAGTAGTGCTATTAGAAAATCTGATTGTAAAACCAACGGTTCGACGGTGCGATGGTTCGCGGTACAAAAACCGAATAACGCAAAAAACTGTGGTCGTAGCAAACGAATACTGACACGACGTCAGTCAACAAGATTTATTAGGATGATCCCATGTCAAAAAAAAGCTTTCTGAAGAAAAGCGCTCGCTGGCTAGCCCCTTTTGCGGTGTTAGGTATAGCGTTTGCTGGCTACACGACGATTGTTCAGGGTGCGGCAGAGCCTGAGCAAGAAAAAACGGTGAATACCTTACCGAAAGTAGACACCAAGCGTTTGTTACCCATCGATCACAACGTTGTAATTACAAGCTATGGTGAAGTGAAGCCGTTTGAAACCACAAGGCTTTCTGCACAAGTCACGGGTGAAGTGATCAGTTGGCATCCTGATTTTGTTGATGGCGGTATTGTCAAACGTGGTGAAATTTTATTTACCATTGATAAAGCCAACTACCAGGCCGCTGTGTTGCAAGCAGAAGCAAATTTAGCGAATGCGCAGGCACTGCTGATTGAAGAAAAAGCGCGCGCTGAGGTGGCAGCAAAACAGGCTAAAAATTTACCTAAACGTCAGGTGACTGATCTTTACCTGCGAAAGCCCCAGCTATTAAGCGCGCAAGCACAGGTTAAATCGGCGCAGGCCGCGCTTAAAAGGGCTCGTCGTGACCTGAGCAACTGTGAAGTGAAAGCACCATATGATGCGCTAGTGGTTACTCGCAACATTGGTGTTGGCCAGTTTGTAAACGCGGGTGCCGAAGTCGCCATGCTCAATAATGTCGAGCATGCTGAAATCCAGATTCCGATCGCGGGCTTTGACAGCGCTTTCTTGCCAGATAGCGTCGAAGGACTTGCCGCCAACATTGAGTATCAAGGTCTTAAACTGGTTGCGCGACAAGGCACAGTATCTCGTGATCTAGGTGTGGTGGATTCCGCCACTCGAATGACGCATCTCGTCGTACGCCTAGAAGATCCTTACGGACTCAATAACGGCTTACCTGCTATTAAGTATGGCTCTTTTGTTGGCGTTAATTTTGAAGGCAAGACCCTCAGCAATATTTATCGTTTACCTCAATCTTTGGTTAACAACCGCACGGTCTGGGTTGTCGGAGATGACAACACACTGCAGCCTCGTGAAGTGACGGTTGCGAGAGCCGAAGGTGAATTTGCCTTGATCGCTGATGGTATAGAGGCATCCGATCAGTTAGTGCTGACACCACCAGAATTCCCGCAAGCCGGAAGCAGCGTGATTATCGCCGACAGTGGTGACGCTCAAACTGAAAACAATGATATCTAGGTAAGTCGCCATGCAAGATACAAATACACCTAAGCAAAGTGGCTTAATCGCGTACTTCGCTCACAACCCAGTGGCTGCTAACTTGTTGATGGGTTTTCTCATTATCATGGGCATTGTGAGCTACTTGGTGATTCCTCGTCAGATGTTTCCAAACGTTGAGATTAACTACGTCAATATCGACGTGAGTTATCCAGGCGCGTCTCCTCAACAAATTGAAGAGACCATATTGGTCAAGGTTGAAGAGAATCTAAAGGATGTCACTGGAATTAAAAAGACCGTCAGTCGCGCCAGCCGAGGCAGTGGTAGCGTCCAGTTAGAAATTGATGTTGATTACGACCTAGATTCTGTTCTTAATACGGTGAAACAGCGGGTTGAGTCGATCGGGTCTTTTCCAAAAGATATGGACCCTATCAACATCTATCAGATTGAGTACAAGCAAGAAGTCATTGAATTGGCAGTAGTTGGTGATCGCGACTTACTTGAACTGAAGCGTGTGTCTAAAAAAGTGGAAGAAGAGCTACTGCAACTGCAGAACGTGCTTTTAGTTGAAACTTGGGCGCCTAATGAAGAAATCGCGGTTGAAATAAAACCCGATGTTCTTCGCAAATACAATTTGACGCTTGAAAAGGTCTCTTCTGCAATACAGCGTTATTCGGCGAATTTTTCTGCTGGTCAAATCAATACCGACTCGGGCACCGTTTCCGTAAGAATTGAGAACCAGTATTACCGCGGTGACGAGTTTAGACGCATTCCAGTCATCATTGGTGCGAATGGTGGCAAAGTATTGCTGGAAGACATTGCCGTAATCAACGATGGGTTAACCGAAGCCGACCGTTACTTCCGTTACTCCGGGCAAAATGCTATTTCGATGTCGGTAAAAGCGACAAAAACTCAGGACATTATTCCTGTTGCTGAGTCTGTATTGTCCTACATCGAGATGAAAAACCAAGAACTGCCAGATGACCTGCAGATCAAAACCTTGGTTGATATGACATTCTATCTCAATGCTCGTTTGGACATGATGTTGAAGAACTTGGGGCAGGGAGCACTCTTGGTTGCCATTATGCTCACTATCTTCCTTCGATTTAGATTGGCAATGTGGGTAATGATTGGTTTGCCTGTGTGTTTCCTCGGAGCAGTGATGTTGATGTCAGCGTTTAGTATGACCATCAATATCATTAGCTTGTTCGCCTTTATTATGGTGCTGGGAATCGTGGTCGATGATGCCATTGTTATCGGTGAAAGTGTCTATAGCGAAGTGGAGCAAAAGGGCCACAGTATCGATAATGTCATCAAAGGCGCCAAACGTGTTGCGACGCCAGCAACCTTTGGTGTATTGACCACGATTGCGGTATTTGCGCCTTTCTTATTCTCAAAGGGGCCTGACGGGGCATTCTTTATCGGGATTTCGGCGGTGGTGATCTTCTGTCTGGTATTCAGCTTGATTGAATCTAAGCTCATTCTCCCAGCTCACTTAGCTCATACAAAATTTGGCCCTAAAAAAGACACCGGTGCTCGCGCCAAGTTTAACCAAGTGTTTTTCGGATTTGTGAATGGTCCTTACCGCCGTTTTGTCGAGCGCTGTGTGGAGTGGCGTTGGACGGTACTGACAGTGTTTATTGCGATGTTAATTGTCAGCGGTGCCATGGTGTCAGCGAATTATGTTCGCATGGTGCCATCGCCCAAAATACCTCATGACTTCCCGAATATCGAAATTACCATGAGCAGCCAGGTGTCGAGTGAGCAAACTATTGCAGCGCTGAAGAAAATCGAAGCTATGGTGTGGGAGATTGAACAGCAAACCATCGCGGAACACGGCCAAGGAATGTTGGTCGATACGCTGACCTTTAACAAAGGCCGTACTAAAGGAGAAATCCTTGCTCCACTTGTAGTCGAAGAGCTGCGCCCCTATGACACCTTTGAGTTGTCTCGACGTTGGCGTGAAGCCATGCCAGAGATTGCTGGTCTTAAGCGACTGCAAATTCAAGACAACTTAACAGGCAATGGTAACTCTGAAGAATTTGGCTATCTGCTGTACGGTGACAACATTGATGTGCTCAACAACGCTGGTCGCGCTCTGATTGCTGAGCTTCAAACCGAAACTGGCTTGTATGACATCTCGTCGTCAATCGATTCGGCAAGTCGTGAAGTGTTATTGTCACTTAAGCCAGTAGCATATGACTTGGGACTAGATCTCGTCAGTGTCGCAAAACAGGTTGGCGGCAGCTTTTACGGGGGTGAAGCTCAGCGTATCTTGCGTGACGGTGAAGAAATCCGCGTGATGGTTCGCTATCCAAAACTCACTCGAGAGGCATTTTCTTCACTTCGCTATGCGGTGATCTCAACGCCGAACGGTGATCAGGTTATGTTAGGTGACGTAGTCGACATCGAAGAGAAAAATGGTTTGGGCAACATTCGTCGTGAAGGTGGCTATCGAACGGTATATGTGTACGGTGCAATTGATGAAGAAGTCGTCGAACCGGATACCGTGGTTGCCAAGATTGCCGAAGATATCTTGCCAGGGATTAAAGATCGCTTCCCAGGTGTTCGAACCCAACTGGGTGGAGACATTGAAGAGCAGCAGGCTCAAAAAAATGAACAAATGCTGTTTTTTGTCGGCAGTATGATCATGGTCTACATTTTGTTAGCGGTACCGCTTAAGAGCTACCTACAGCCCTTGATTGTTATGTCGGTCATTCCGTTTAGTTTGACAGGAGCCATTTGGGGACACTACCTGTTTGGTATGGACATCAGCATGATGTCGACCTTCGGATTGATCGCCGCGGCAGGTGTAGTTATTAACGATTCACTAGTGATGACAGATTATGTCAATCACGCTCGTGCGCAAGGCGCAACGATTAAACAAGCGGTTGTTGAAGCTGGATGTCGTCGATTCCGTGCGATTCTTCTAACTTCAATCACCACATTTGCTGGCGTCTTACCAATTATGTTTGAAACCAGCATGCAAGCAAAGTTGGTTGTTCCAATGGCGGTTGCACTCGGATTCGCAGTGTTGTTTGCGACTCTACTCACTCTAGTTTTGGTACCTTGTTTGTACACAATTCTAGAGGACTTTGTCTCTGGGTTTAGTAAGTTCAAAGGTTTATTTGTTCGCACTAAATCACGAGAGAAAACAGAGGGAACTCAGGAAGTAGAGAGTAAGCACACTGTTGATTTAGCCTAACCAATCCATCCTATTTAGGCTCTTTGACGCGAACTCGATTCGCGTCTTTTTTATTCCTCTACCCACATATGCGTGTGGGTATATGCGCCTCGACAATTGTCGAGGCGTTTTTTATGCAATTTGGTGAACTATGACTGGGCTTTGACTCCGTTTTTACAATCAATCTCTATAAATAAGACTTTCAATATTCGAGACGCAACAATGAAAAGTCTGATTGGGATAGTGAGTTTACTGATAGTCATGGTGATGGTGTTAAAAGAAACACCCGAGGTCAATCGCAGCGTGGGGAAATTAGCCGCCTATCGCGCTGGTGGCCAATGGGTGGATTACACCAGTCTAGCGTCAGATGGCTGCACGGCGAACAACATTTTACGTAATGATAATCCGCACCCTGAAAACACATTAGAGTCGGCGATTTACGCTGTCGAAAATGGTGCGGATATCCTGCACCTCAATGTGCATGTTACAAGAGACAGTAAGTTGGTGGTTTTTCATGACTGGCGTTTGGACTGTGCCACCGATGGTGTGGGGCCAGTTTACAAACACACGCTAGCGGGTTTGGCTGAACTGGATGCAGGTTACGGTTACACCTACGATAACGGCGAGACGTACCCTTGGCGCGGTCACGGCTATCAAATTCACCAAGTACAGGAATATATAGAAGCGCTTCCAAACACGGAGTTTTGGCTAAACATCAAATCGCCTGCGGCGGCTATTGAAACTGTCGAAACTCAGTTAATTGATTTGGCCGAACGCGTTGCCCCAAAACCTCTCACTATCATATTGGATACAGAAACAGAAAAGCAGGTAACTCTTGCCCGTGACAAGCTCAGAGTGGTGAGCAAAGGTACGATGAAATCTTGTGTGCTCGATTACATGTTATTGGGTTGGAGCCAAGTATTTCCGGAGTCTTGTAAGAATACTGTCATTTTTCTTCCCCACGAGTACGTCAATATCGCTTGGGGTTGGCCAGAGGGTTTTGCCAAGCGAATGCATGACAACGACACCGAAGTCTTTTTGTGGCTCAAGCACACAATGATGACACCTGAGCTCGATTTAAGACAGCAAGGAATAGGCGTGGTGACAGGCGACCTGCATTTCTACCAACAAAACCCAAAATTAAGCCGAATTGTGTTCCACAACCGACCTTAACGTTAAGGATTGTTTCGCTCCAAGAACCAGGTGCCTTTGCAGGGGCCATTGGTGATGTGCCAATCGCCCTTGATTGCGTCTTTGTATGCATTGCCAGTAAAGCGATAGTCCCATTGACGATTAGACGCGTAAAGTCGCAGCGAGCCGTCTTCGTTTATCCAGCCTTGCAGGCCCGTTCCATTGTAAGTCAAGCGAAACACGGCTTTACCATTTTCAACTTTGCCGGTAATGGTCGTGCGTTCACACAAATTGTTGTTGGTGACGTTAATTCGTTTACCTGACCAATATCCATCAAACTCGGTAGTCACAGGAAAATCGGGCGCTTGCGGAAGCTTAGGAAACGATTCTTTGCTTTGTCCAAACCATCCGCGCTGTCCACCGGCAATAAAAATCCCTAGTACCAATCCCGCTAACACAATACTCAATTTATTATTCATAAGGGCAATCTTAAATTATTGTTAATGTTATATTTTTTTGTATCCATTCAAACTAAAACCCTGCGAGCAAAAAGCAAGGATGTGAACCCAATTGTATGACTTGTAACTAAAAATGTTAGACTCGAAATTTATAATTCCAAATAAATCATAAAATTAGAGAAGTGGTATGCCAGTAAGAGAAATACTGACAGTGCCGGACCCTCGGCTCAAAATGAAAGCGCAACCCGTTGACAACGTTGCTGATGTTCAACCTTTGATCGATGACCTATTGGACACCATGTATTCCGAGCCAAATGGTGTGGGATTAGCAGCACCGCAAATCGGTGAGTCTGTCGCGATTGTCGTCATTGATGTGTCGCCAACGCGAGATGAACCATTAGTCCTGATCAATCCAAAAGTGGAGTGGGGCGACAATAAAGAATTTGGTCAAGAAGGTTGTTTGTCTATCCCCGAATACTACGAAGATGTTGAGCGCTACACTCATGTTGTCGTTTCGGCGCTTGACCGAGATGGCAATGACATCAAAGTTGAAAGCGACGAGTTTCTTGCGATTGTCATGCAGCACGAAATCGATCATCTGCACGGTATCGTTTTTACTGATTATTTGTCACCGTTGAAAAGGCAACGCGCACTGAAAAAAGTCAAAAAAGCGGTTAAACAAAAGCAGCGAAACGTCGCGTAAATCTGCTTTCAAAACGTTTTAGAGAGGAAACCATGCACCAGCAATACCATTTTCGCCAATCAGAACACGGACTGCTTTCTTGGGATGTGTTTCGCTTACTAAAGCTCGCAAAAAATTTACCTGTTCAGTCAGTTGCTTTGGAGGAGATAAAAGAACTCGATGAAGCATTTTGGTATGACTTAGGTGGTGCAAAACCGACGTGCCGAAGTGTGGTTCAACACGCGAAACAAATACGCGATGCTGATTTGTCCTATCCGATCATCTTGTGTGCCAAAGGTCGCGTTATGGATGGGATGCATCGAGTATGCAAAGCCTTCATGTTAGGGCACTCTCATATTAACGCAGTTCAGTTTTCAGATTCTATCGAACCTGACTTTGTTGGGGTCGAGGCGGATCAACTTCCTTACTAAATTAGCATCAGAGGGACACAAGGATGGCGCAATTCACTTTAGACAAAAATAACACTGGTTTACTGTTAATTGATGTTCAAGGAAAGCTGGCCCAATTGGTTCATCAAAGCTCGCAAGTTCTTATGCGGTGTGAGCAATTGATCCAAGGTTGCCAAGTACTTGGCGTACCAATTGTTTGGGTTGAGCAAAATCCAGAGCGTTTAGGGCCAACAGTTGAACCGCTTGCCAGTTTGCTAGCAGGGCAACCAGCCTTAGCCAAAATGACGTTTGATGCCTGCGATACGCCTGACATTAAACAGGCCATTGAGGACCATTCCGTCGAAAACTGGCTTGTCGCCGGTATAGAAACCCACATATGTGTGTATCAAACCGTCAGTCACCTTTTACGAATGAACAAACAAGTCCAGGTGGTGTCTGATGCCACCAGTTCACGTAATCCGGACCACCATCGTTTAGCGCTAGAAAAAATGACTGCACGTGGCGCAGAAGTGACCTGTGTAGAAATGTGTTTATATGAAATGGTCAAAGACTGCAAAAGTGAGGCGTTTAAGCCAATTTTGAAGTTGATTAAGTGACACAATAGTCGCGGTAAAAACATCATCTAAGGAAGGCAAAGATGGAACATCATAAACTGAATTATGTCGAGTACGCGGCTCGCGACCTCAGCGTGACAAAATCTTTTTTCGAACAAGCGTTCGACTGGACGTTTGAAGACTACGGACCAGAATATACCGCATTTAGCAATCAAGGACTGGACGGTGGCTTTTATTTGGCCAAAAAAAGCTGCCAAGCCTCTCACGGTGGCGCGCTGCTGATTTTCTTCAGTGAAGATATTTTGGCGACACAGGAAAAAGTGGTGCAAAGCGGTGGGGTGATCACTCAATCTATTTTCAACTTTCCCGGCGGTTGCCGTTTTCATTTTACCGAACCGAGCGGTAATGAATTTGCAGTGTGGGCGCAGGGAGATAAGCCTGAGTGAGTCATCAACCAATCAGGGATCTACTGAGCCATGATATCGTTGAAACGGAAAGATTGTGGCTCAGACCGTTTGAAGCCAAAGATACCAGTTTCATTTTAGAGCTACTCAGTGAGCCGAGTTTTATACAAAATA
Source organism: Vibrio sp. ABH4_348 (assembly GCF_056159765.1). NCBI lineage: Bacteria > Pseudomonadati > Pseudomonadota > Gammaproteobacteria > Vibrionales > Vibrionaceae > Vibrio > Vibrio sp. ABH4_348. Next base: position 738,393 of record NZ_JBSWVW010000002.1, read on the forward strand.
TTGTCGATAAAGGCCTTCAGTTTGAAAACGATGCACTTCAGTATTTGAAAGACGTGCCATGGACTCAATACCAAAAATTTGGTTATGGCCTGTATGCGATTGAACACAAGTCCAATGGAAAAGTATTGGGAATGTGTGGTTTGGTTAATCGACCAGAACTTGAATATGCTGACTTAGGTTATGCGTTATTAGAAAATGAAACTGGTAAGGGCTATGCACTCGAAGCGTGTATTGCGATTGTAGATCTGGCAAGAGACGAGTTAAAGATGCCGTATTTGGAAGCGGTTACTAAGTTAAACAATTGCCGATCTCGTGCGCTTCTTGAAAAACTTGAGTTTAACTACACGCGAAATATCGAGTTGTACGGAGAGACCAACGCACACTACTTGAGGGTGCTGTAAATCATGCTATCAGCATGGCTCAGCAATGATTGTTATTGACTTGCTTTGATTTGTGAAATTTGCCAATACTTAGCCAAACTAACCAGTAGGCTGTGTTATTTTCTTAGTGGAACTCTAGTAAGTTATTGAAAATAAAGATTAATAATGTTGGCATAAACGATGCAATGTTGTTGGTTAATACGATAAAAACTATCTAGTGTGAGTGATAGAGTTTAAATAAGAGAGAGGTATCTATGTCAGGACAAGGTTCTGGTGGAAACGTCATTGCGGCGATTTGTAATATTTTCATACCGGGATTAGGCCAGCTTGTGCAAGGCCGTATTTTGCCCGCCATTCTATTTTTTCTCGGGTGGGCCATTTCAGGTGCGTTGACTTGGATATTGATCGGATGGTTAATGCTGCCAATCGCTTATTTGTGGTCGATCATCGATGCCGCGAGATTCAAGCGAAGTGATTACTGACAATCGCCAGACCAATAAATAATTTGATAGAAGAGGCCTTGCGCCTCTTTTTTTGTTATCGCTAATTGAAATCTTCTGCCTAAGCCGTCAAAATGACATAAAGTGAGCGCGCTCAATTAATTCGTATGTAATTAAAACAAGGAAGTCATAATGCTAACGTTACTCAAGATTTTGCTTAGTATCCCTATTGCCTACGGCCTAATGTATCCGGTGTTAAATCCAGACATTCAGGGCGGAATTTTGGGTGAAGTTCAGATGTTGGGCACATGGGGAAGTTTCGGTTTTATAGCAGTTTTTTTGTACTTGGTGTTTCTGTATGCACGAGATTTAAAACGCAGTTTGGAGCTAGTGTCAGGCCCTTCAAGACAAGCCAAACCAAACAGTGTGTGGTGGATGTTTGTTTTGCCATACAATTTTATCGAAGATTTTTTCATCATTTACCATGTCAATAAGAGCCTGCAAATAGAATCGAAGACGAATTCTTCTCTATCGTCGATCGAGCGCTTTGGTTGGATATCTGGTTACGGTTGGTGTGGCGCGCAAATCATCTCTCTAATACCCAATGAAATTGGGTCAACTGCAGGACTTTTGGCCATTGTACTTTGGGTTATTCATTGGCGCTTTGTTCGCTCCGCAAACCGCTTGCTAGCTAATAATTCTCTGCAATCGAAAGCGGCTTAGTAATTGTATTTGAACAAAAATTCTATTACATTAGCGGCCTACGGAAGTCCAAGGAAATGCCATTGACCTTTTCGTCGCAGTACTTGCGATATCGATAGTCAGGTTGAATGAGCGATAGGTGCTTTCACCCATGTTAGTTGATTAAACGACTGGCAGGTGTGTTGGCATTTGGACTTCGATATATACCCAAGTGACTTCAAGATGCAGAATTCAGAGCTACATATTCTGGTCCAGTTCAAGAAAGAGAACGCAGTGGAATGACAAGTCCTTTCCAAGTTTTTTGACGAAGAAATGGGACAGAATATGAGCTCCCAAGGGCGAGTTTAGCTGACCTTCATACTGCGTTATCGATTCTCGATGTAGAATGACTATAGCTTCAAACCAATTCCTTGTCTGAAGGTCAGTTAATTCTCGCTGAAACTCACATCTTGAGGTTACTTGGGTATAGCTGCCCAGGAGAAATGAAATGATTCGTTCCATTCACGATGGCGAGATAGATACTGTCGCAGATATTTGGCTACTCGCTTCCATTAACGCCCACCCATTTATTCCCGAAACGTTTTGGCGAGATAACCTCGATGACATGCGAAATCTCTATTTGCCGAACTGCCGAATCTGGGTTTACCAACAGCAGAGCAAAGTTATTGGTTTTATTAGTTACTTCGAAGGTAATTTACCGGCGATCTTCATACATCCAGACTATCAATCTAGGGGCGTAGGAAAACAATTGGTTGCGTTCCTTCAAAATCACTACAAGTCACTCAACCTAACGGTATACAAGAAAAACCCCAAGGCAATTGCGTTTTACCAGCGAATGGGCTTTGTACAGAAGCAAGAGCAGTGTTGCAGTCACACCGGAGAGCCCGAATTGATCATGGTCTGGGAGCGCGCCTAACTATTGATATCTAGTCGGAATTTACGGTTCGAATAGGTTTTGGTTCGAAACCAAGTTTCTTGGCTTGAAGGTAATTTACAATTCTATAAACTATTCGGCAAGCAGGTCGCTAAGCCGCTCAAATGTGGTACGAGCTTTGAACCTGTAAAATGGGAAAATGGGAAAAGAGAGTGCTTACGGGATTGAATCATATTACCTTGGCTGTGTCCGATGTGGGGCGTTCGTTTGATTTTTACGTCAACCTCTTAGGGTTCGTTCCGAAAGCAAGGTGGAGGTCTGGCGCCTACTTGGAATTCAATGAACTGTGGCTGTGCTTGTCACTCGATGAGCCGGATAAGAAAACAGACTATACCCACTATGCATTCAGCGTATCTAAACAAAATTTCCCAAAACTTTCTCAACACCTTGTTAATAACAATGTCGAAATCTGGAAGCTCAATTCCAGTGAGGGAGATTCTCTCTATTTTCTCGATCCTGATGGCCACAAACTCGAACTGCACTGTGGCGACTTAGCAAGCCGCTTGAAAAGCCTAGTTGATGAGCCTTACCAAGATTTAGAACTGTTTTAAACTCAGCGTAAAATAACAGGAAGTTGTCATGTACAAACTATTTTATTACCGCAGGAACGCCAGTTGGGCTCCTCATATGTTGCTTAAAGAATTGGGTTTAGATTACGAGCTGATTTTGGTAGATAGAGCCACAGAAGGACAAAAATCACCGGAATATTTGAAGTTAAATCCTACTGGACGTATACCGACTTTAATTGATGGTGAGCGAGTAATCGTAGAGAGTGCTGCAATTTGCCTACACCTTGCAGAAAAACATCCGGAAAATCCCATGTTACCGCCGATCGCTGATCCAAAACGAACCGAATTTTTCCAGTGGCTGTTTTATCTGACGACCAGTTTTCAGGCTGATCTAATGCCTTTCTTTTATCCGACCAGGTTCACAACTGTAGAAGAATCAGCACCTTCGGTTAGTGATAAAATGCAAGAACGCTTAGCAACAGTACTGGCCCATCTGGATGCCAATATTCTGGAAAAACCTTACTTGTTGGGGCAGCAGATTAGTATTCTGGATTTCTACATGTTCATGCTCTGTCATTGGGCAAGTGCATTAGACACCAAGCCAATGAGTTACCCTAATTTGGCGAAGTATTTATCTAATCTTGCGCAGCGTGAATCCATCAAACAAGTTGCTGAAATCGAAGGTACCGACTTGTCGATGTATCTGATCTAATTCGGCTTGATATGCGTATTAACACATATTTGGTTACGAAACACCGGTTGTATTGAAATAACGAGTCCATTTTACTGGTCGTTAAATAGATAGGTTATGAAGAGAGACTTTGCATTGAAAGCGACAATGTGGCTTGCAGCATTAATCACGGTTTGCGCTCCGCTGCATGCGAGTGAAACTGTAGATCCAGAGCAAGCGTGGCGAGACAAATACCAATCTTGCGTCGAAGGTAGGATGGTAAGTGATGAGATGTTTATGACCACTCACTGGTTTGATTCGCTGGGTATTAACGACAAGCATCGTGTTGCCAATTACGTCATTCAAATGCGCCTGTTCGATTGTTATGACGAGCAGGCATCCAATCTATTCAAAATGCTGGAAGAGACCAAAGACGAGCAGAGAATCGCTTATTATCGCAGTCTTCCTGCCATGTCCCCTCCACCAAAATCGGCCATGAGAGACTTTGATCAAGAACAGTTGGAGTTGTTGATCAGAATTCAACCTAAGCATCTAAATATACGGTACGTTAGTAAGCAATTAGGCCTAAATCTTTAGGCCTTTTATCGTATTGGAGTTAGCTAACCAAGGCTATTCATTCAGTCCGTGAAATGAACTGGGTTAATCGCTATCAGGACAAAGAATCGCTAGTATGGATTTCAGAGCATCGAATTCAAGCCTACGCTCTGTTGGTAATTCACGATAGTCTTGGTAATCATTACCGACAACATCAAACCGCATCAAATCAATTGCTTCGGAATCGTATTCTGGATGCACCGACGATAGCAGCCATTTTCCCCTACCAAATTCACCATGAATCATCGCTGGTGGCGCGCCATTAAGTTCAGTAAAACGAGCTAGAACCGAATATTCGGTTTCTTGGCCACTGACTTCGTTGTTGGCAACAAAGTGGCAACCACCTAGGTAAAGACTCGATGAGGCTTGTTGATTTAATTCAATCTCTACAATTCGAGCCTTAGTGAGGTTGTAGTTATCACCTTTACCGAAATCTTCAATTGGCCCAACAGCCGTCCCTTTGAAAAAGTCGAGTTGATTTGGGGTGATGATTTCAAATGGGGTGTCTTTAGCCCATTGCGTTTGCTCACAGGCGAGATACGCACCAGCACAGATACCCAAGTACGATCCACCGCCCGCGACAAAATCACGAATTGCTTGAAATCCTTCTCCGTTGAGTTTGTCGGACTTATAACGACTTGCGCCGCCAGGCATGACCAATAAGTCGACATCCTCATCGAGCGCGCCAGCGAGAATCTCATTAGCGTTGACAAAAAAGACGTTGTTTTTGCCACGAAGTTTGCCTAACGCATAATACAAAATATGGTTGTTAGACACGTTGTCCGTATAAATTAGAGTATTCACAATCGTGTTTGCTCCGTGGCAAAGAGGTGATTTATGCCGCTCGTGAAAGCAAGCTTGCTGGGCGTGCTTTAGCAATTGCAGACGTTAAGAAACCCGCTACGATAGCTTTGGCAATGTCACCCGGAATAAAGGCAGTCACCAAACCTGTCGCTTCAAGCAGTGTTTTTTCTAACACTATCGACATTCCAATAATACCGAAAACGTACATCACGATGATGCCACCGACGATAGATGCGACGGATGCCACTAAAGTAAGGTTTGCGCTGCGCCACTTCTCAACAATCAGACCGGTCACAAATGCAGCAATAGGCCAGCCAATTAAGAAGCCACCAGTTGCACCAAAGAATAGCGCAAAGCCACCGCGGCCACCTGCCAATAGCGGCAAGCCGATCGCAACAAGTAGAAGTAATAAAAGAACCGCAAGTCCACCGCGTTTAGCACCCAATATGGTGCCGCAAAGCATGATACCCAAGCTTTGCGCTGTGATTGGCACGCCAAAGCCTAAAGTGAAAGGTGGGATAATGCCCAGCCCAGCGATCAGTGCAGCAAATAGGGCAATATAGGCAATGTTCTTTTCCATTTATTTTTTCTCCAAAAAGTGAGTACCACCGCGCGCTTTTAACGCTTCGGCAACGTGGTCCGCATCGTCCAGTGCGACAACGGTAAAAGGAATAATGATTCGCCAGCCTGCGCGCTTTGTAGTGCGCGCTCGCCAAGCAAATGACAGGGTTTGACCTTTCGACATCAAAACCGGAGTCATTCGAATCACTAACGCAATCGCGAGTTCGAGTGCTCGCGTATTTAAGCCAAATCGTCGAAACGGTTTAGCGAGAAAATGAACCACATCCATCATGTCAGACAAACGGGTTGTCATGGTGACCAAGTTGGCCAGTCCAACAGCCGATATCATACGCACTACAACCAATCCACCGAGCTGATACTCACCCGTGTAACCATGCCAAATAGCCATGACCAAAACCACAGGCAACAGTACTTTGAGGTATTGAATACCTTGTTTAAAAAAGGTTTTTCCCGGAAGTGCGTACAAACATACCACTATGGCAAGAAAGCCAAAGTGGAAGTAGAGATTGTCGATAAAAAACAGCGTCAGGGTTGTTACGGCTAGGGCGATGAGCTTATAGCCGGCACGCCATGAGTGGGCTTTGGTCTCAATCGGAGAGGTTAGAGATATCATCACCTGCTCCTAGTGCTTGCATCTCAGCTAAATATTTGGGTAGCACAATAGGTACAGACCCAATTTCACGGACTTTGCCAGCGTCCAGCCATAACAGCTGTTGATACCCTTCGATGTCGCTTGGATCGTGGCTAATATGAATAAGGCTGCCATCGAATCCATCTAAATAGCGTTGTAATTGCATCTTAGTTGGAATGTCCAAGCCAGCGAACGGCTCATCCAAAATGATGAGCTTAGGTTTCATGGCGACAATTGCCATTAAACAGACTAGGTGTTTTTGACCTTGCGATAAGGCGGAGGTATGAATTTCAGCCCAATGTGTTTTGTTAAAGTCCGCTAGGACCTGCAGCGCGGAGTCATGGGCTTGTGACTTTGATTTACCAAGCTGTCTTAAGCCAAACGTGATTTCTTCAATTACGGTTGGAAAAATAATTTGATGGTCAGGGTTTTGGAATAAAATCCCGATTTCAGTCAGTGCTGACTTTCTATCTGAAAATGGGTCGATACCTTCAATGCTCACTTGGCCAGATTGCACTTCGATTAATCCAGCGAGCACACGTGATAGCGTTGATTTCCCCGAACCGTTCCGACCAATGATGCCTAGGCGCTTTACTTGCGTTGCAAAAGACAAATCATCCAATATGGTTTTGCCTTGAATCTGTAAGCACACACGATCGAGTTTTAGTTCGCTTCCAGCTTCATGGTCAGATTGGTTAGTCTCTTGCATGGTACTCACGTTTATTTAAGTAGAATTAAATCCAGCTCATTTATCTTCACAAAAACAGCTGAAAGGGCAAACAAGTAGCTCTCAACGTTGTGTGAACTAGTCTCAATGCGAGCGCATAGTAGCAAGATGCCCTAGGTGGGTAAACCACCAAAACTCTGTGGTAATGAAGTGCTTACACTTTGTATTTGTGGAGAAGTTCTGGTTGGATATGGCAGTAATCATCTGGGCAACGAGTCAATCTATCTTGGTGTTCATCATCGCTCGGTACGTAATTAGTCAATGGCAGTATCTCAAGCGTGATTTGGTCTCTGTCGCTTCTGTTATTAATAAACTGTTTGGCTTGCGCAAGATGCTGCGCATTATTGCTATAAAACCCTGTTCGGTATTTGGGCCCGATGTCATCCCCTTGTTTGTTCACACTGTAAGGGTCAATGATTTCAAATAGATGAGAAAGCAGTTGCACAACAGAGGTAAGTGACGGATCAAACTGAGTTTTTACGCATTCGGCATAACCATCATAGTCAGAAGCCGTAGTATTGGTGGTACCGTTTGCTCGCCCTGCTTGAGTAGATACAACACCGGGCAGATGGCGAACAAACTCTTGAACACCCCATAAACAGCCGCCAGCTAAATACACTTCTTCTGTTTTCATAACATCTCGCAAAAACAAAAAAGCCTACCGTGAAATCGATAGGCTGAAAAGAGCCGAGTAATGGAGCCGCTACAACTTATGAACTTGTTTGTTGTATTCGTTAGGAATGTCGAACACTTCTGTTAGCTGAGGGACACGCTCAAAGCTCTTTAGCTTAAACATCTGGCCGAATGTATCAGCATGATACTCATCAATGGCGTATATACCTTGTTGATTCAACACAGCTAAAATATCTAAATGGTAAAATGCTAACCCACCACCGATTGGCGGAACGGGTTTTACAAACCTCTGCGAAACGACCTTCTTGATCAGCTGCTTTTCTTTTTCAGTGATTGGATTAATAGTGTTGACGTAGGGTTTTACGCGCATCTCAGAACTAGGGTCTTCGTCGGAATGATACAGAACACCAGTATCTTTGAATGCCGGGATTTCTGAGATTTTCTGTTGCAGCATAAAGCGTTTGAATTCTTCATCTGTCCCGTTCCAATTCATATTCTGTTTAAACGTTCCTAATACATTGTCTTCATCTAAACCCATGGCGAGTTTGCGCCTATGATCAACGAAGTAGCTTACTGGTTCGTTCAATTTTACGACTTCACTACTATCAACTTGATCAGTCACCTTGATATCGAAACGTGTACCGAGCTCATTAATATAAAGCGTTGCTTCTCCATATTCATAGCCGCTGTGAAACAGGTCGTAAGAAAAAACCAATGTGTGTTTAGCCATGCTTGGCAGTGCAAACAGCAGTGCAGTTAGAGCGAATAGATGTCGAGAAATTTTTTTCATGGGTGTCTCTTATTTTTTAGGCTGATTTAAAATCGGACAATTGTGTCTCAAGCACGTCGACACTTCAGAGTTTGATCTATTTTATTAGACTAGTTTCACATGTAAGTGTATGTGGGACGGGTTACTGGTTGTTTGATGACTATGACGTGGTCATTCGTGGCAACAGCTCACACTATTATGACAACCCTCGAACAATAGCACTGTGTCAGAGTAATATAATTTCATCAAAATCAATAAATTATTGTTCGGTTGCGACTGTATAAGTTCAGTATCAAATGGTCTTAGGCTATGTAAGTAAAAGCTAGTCGCCGTTGCCTAAAGTTAGCGCGTAACCGCTTCAATCTGAGAAGGTATTTAAACAATGTTTCCCTTATCGAGAGTGATTTCCAGTGCCATGTTGTTTGCATTGATGGTCGTATTCTGTTGGCCAGTTAAGATATTAGCGGCGAGTGTTAGTCACGTATCGGAAGGGAAAATAAATGGTCAAACAAGCTTGGTGGTTAACTTAGATGGTAAGACTGAGCAAGCCTTTGATTTACCAGTGAGTAAAGATGACAAACCATTATTAAATGCCGAATGGCAGTTATCGAGTGACAGAACATATCAATATTTGCCTATTGAAAATAACGGTTTGGGCGAATTTAAAATCTCCTTGGCTAGCGTTAATCGTATTGGCTTGGAGCCGATTGAATCCGTGTTCATTCATGAGATGTCACCGTCGATACGAGTCTTAGGCAAGGGACCATTTTTAAATGCTAGTGGTGATCGAGCCATTCCAGTTGAAACAGTCAACGCTACAGGCATCTCTGTATCTCTTTTTAAAGTCGACAATCCTCACGAGCTTTTGGGCAGTTTTTATTACACCAACCGATTGAGCACGTGGAGTGCTCAGCAACTGCGTAAAAACTTCACGCATGTAGAAGAACTCAATTTTGCTACCCCTACCGCTCGCCCCAACGAGTCTAAAACAATTAATCTGACTTTGCCTAATCACCTCAAAAATGGCTGGTACGTTGTCGCGATTAAACCGGAAAACTCATTTGACTCGCCTGAGTTACTTCAACTTTTGTTGTCTGACCTAGGAGTACAAGCAAAAAGGTTTGAGAACCATTTGGCTTTTCATGTAGTTGATTTGAACGACAACTCTATGGTGGAAAATGGCGAAATAAAAGTGTACTCCGATGAGGGATTGAAAGCGACACACCCAATTCAAAATGGGTTTGCTCAGTTTGAATACGAAACACCAAAGCCAAATGACGTTTTCCACGTGATATCTGGTGACAAAGTGTCTGTCTTGCCGGCTAGAGAAATCCCGCTAGACTTGAGTGATTTCGATGTCGCAGGCCCGTCAGAAAACCGAGTTAAAGCACTGATTTTTTCTAACCGAGACTTATTTAAGCCGGGAGAGACAATCAAAAACAATGTCTTACTCAGGGATAGTGATGGTGACTTGACCGAGTTTCGTTCGGTGTACGCCGAGCTTATTAAGCCAAATGGTTCCACTTCCACATCCCAAACAGTCCGACAAACCTTGAGCGGCTTTTTTGAGGTCGAGTTTTTGATACCGCCTTCGGCAAACCTAGGTAAGTGGAAAATTCGGGTTAAGGCCAATCCTACTGCTAGTAAAAGCTTTGGTGAGTTCAGTTTGAATGTTGCTGAATTTGTTCCAGAGCGTATGGCGCTTGAACTTGAAGTACCAGACAGTCTCGCGGCTGGTTTGTCTTTACCTATCCAAGCGACTGGACGTTACTTATTCGGAAAAGAAGCCGGTGGTCATCGATTAACGATTCACCCTTCATTGAGATACCTGACCTCATTTCCAACTCAACATAGTGACTACTTTGTGGCGGAATCGAATTATTTTTCCTATGAAGATGTTCCCGAGTCAATTGATATCAAGCTTGATGCTACGGGGAAAGCGCAAGTCAAACTTGAGCCAATCAGCCCAGAAGAACTGACTGGTCCAGCATTACTGACTTTGAATAGCCAGCTGTTTGAAACGGGCGGTGGTGTCACGGCTCGTCAGCACTCATTGTTGATTTCGAATAACAACAGCGTCGTTGGCTTGAAACCGCTATCGACGCATTTTGAGTATTATCAGAACGCCGACTTTGATGTTGTTTTGCTGGATTCGATGGGAGAGAACTTGTTGTCGGGAACTGTCGATGTTCGGGTGGAAAGAAATCGTGGTGGCTATTATTGGGTATTCAACCAAAACTCGGGCTGGGAGTTAGAAAGAGACGATAACTGGCGTATTGTTGAAGATACAAGTTTAGCGCTCACTGGCAAGTCAGAAACACTGTCTTTTGCAACAGAGTGGGGGCAGTACCGTATCCGAGCAATATCTCCAGATGGCCAAAAAACTGAGTATTACTTTTACGTCGGCTGGCAGGATGGCGATGCGCAAGTACCGGCAAAACCTGATCAACTCACGGTTAGGTTAAACCAAAAAAGCTACCTTCCGGGAGAGGTTATTCAACTAGACGTCGAAAGTCCTGTTTCAGGCTTGCTCAATGTCGAGTTGGTTGCCGATAAAGTGTATAGCCAAACATCACTTTCTGTCGGTCAAACATCATCCGTGTCACTCCCGATTCCAGATGGTCTAAAACGCCACGATTTGTACGTGGTGGCAACGTTGACGAATACAGACCAATCCAGCACAAGACGCTTGTTATCGGTAACGCCGATTCGTCTTAATCGCGACGAACGAGAAGTGAAAGTTGAGTTGGAACTTCCCGATAAGCTTAAGCCGTTAACTCGTCAGGACATTGTAGTGAAAACTAACCTGCCACTCGATCACAATGGCTACGTGCTATTAACGATTGCAGACCAAGGGATCTTAAATCTGTCTAGGTATGCTGTCCCGAATCCGTTCGAGTGGTTTTATCGTCAGAAAAGGCTAAATCTAGACATATTGGATTTGTATTCAAGACAGTTCGAATCTCGCCCAAGCTCTTTTGTGAAGCATCGATATGGTGGAGATGGTGGGCTCGAAGATAATGCGTCTCGCGACAATCTTGTTGAGAGTAAAACCTTTAACCAAGTTCTTGCACCTATCCAGCTGGATGAGCAAGGCAATGCGGTTGTGACCATTGATGTGCCAGATTACAACGGTGAAGTGAAGCTTGTCGCCACGGTATTTGATGGCAATCGCTTTGGGTATGCAGTAGGTGAACTGCCAGTTTCAGCACCGATTGTTGCCGAGCTATCAATACCTAGGTTCTTTGCCTTGGAAAATCGCAGCCAAGTATACGTAGAAACGAGCAATCAAACCGAACAGGATCAAGTAGTGGCTTTGACTTTGTCATCCTCTAGAGAGCTTTCATTGGTTCAGCCCGAGAGAAAAACGATCACCCTTGAGCCAAATGAAACACAAGGGTTTGCCATTGATGTTCAAGTTGGAACGCAAACTGGAATGGCCGCTTTGTCACTTGAGATCGAGAGTGAACCCTATTCGGCGACTCGAAACTGGCACGTTCCGGTACGGAGCTCAGCACCGTTTATCACTAAATCGGATTCTAGAATCTTACAGCCGGGTGATTATGTAAAAATCAATCAGGCAACATGGGATGGAGTAACGGCGATTGACGAACAGAATAGCAAAATAATGTTCAGCCATAGCCCGTTAATCGATACTGACTCCTATATCCAAGGCTTATTTCACTATCCTTATGGATGCGTTGAACAAACGACAAGTAAAGCGTTTCCTTGGCTTCAAGGTTCATTAGTTGAGAGGGCTCATAAAGATAGGGCTCATAAAGATAGGGCTCATAAAGAAATAGCTGAACAGATTGGCTCAATGGAATCTGCCATACACAAAGCCGTCGCTAGACTAGCTCGTGCTCAACAATACGCAGGTGGATTTGGTTTGTGGGGGAGAGAATCCACCGAAGATTTATGGCTTACCACCTATGTGGCTGAGTTCTTACTAGAAGCAAGAAATGCTCATGCGAACGTAGTTCCAGAAGCCATGGTTAAATCCGCGGTGAATAGAATTAAAAACAGCCTATACGAACACAAAGATTTGCAACACAAAGCTTATGCTGCCTATGTGTTAGCAAAACAAGGGTTATTGTCTTATTCAGATGCAAAAAGCTATCTCAAAGCTTATTCACCAGAAGATTCACTAAACAATGTTTATTTAGGTGCGGCATTTTATCTGCTGGGTGATTTGAAAACAGCAAGTCGGTATGTTGAATCTGCACTAAAAAATATTGATTCAAACGTTATTACCAACTCTTACTATTACGACAGTCCGCTGTCAGGCTACGCGAAGATTATCAATATTGTCACCGAGCTTGAAAAGATAAGTACATTGAGCAAGGAACTCAAAACTCTGCGGGTAAAGGCAGCCAACCACCTTTTTACTCAATTCAATCAACGTCGCTACTTTAGTACTCAAGAGCGTTATGCGTTAGCGATGGCAGGTCTCAACCTGGAGGCGATAAACCGGCAACAAATCAGCGTCTTGGTTAACGATGCAGAACAGATATTAGACTCCCCTATGAGTATGAGATTGGGAGATGTATACAAGAACTCATCTTCTAATCCAGTTTACGTGACACAGACGATAAATGGGTTCGCAGATAGAGAGCGTATAAAGAGTACGACTCCATTTGAGTTGTTAAATCGAACATGGTTGACCAAAGAGGGTGAGCCGTTGGCTGAGAACTCGATAAGTGTCGGGGATACCTTAATCGTAGAGGTTGAGTTTAAGCTAAATGAGCCGATAAATAGAGCAATGCTGGTGGACTTTATCCCTAGCGGCTTCGTGATTGAAAACCCACAATTTTCAGGCTCTCAATCGCTTTTGGATTCGCATGGTTTTGCATCATCGAATGCTGAATTCGTGGAACATCGAAATGATAGGTTAGTTGTGGCAGCGGATTTCTCAGCGAATCAAACCTATCGATACTATTACGTTATTCGCGCTGAAACGCCCTCGAAGTCAACAATTCCAAGTATCTATATTGAAGATATGTACAATCCGGAACGTTTTGTACTCAGTGATAGTGCAGACCAATCTATTGATATTGTACGCTAGGAATCGCTGGTGATTCGCCGCTTTATATTGTGGTTGTTTTGGCTGACGTTCGGTCTGGTTGCGCTTTCCATTCCCAGCTGGAGTCTGTTAAACCACTACTTTCCATTGCCAGAACAACACGCTAAGCCGTATTCGGTTAGCGTTGTGGCGAGCAATGGTGAAGTATTGAGACAATTTGCCGACTCTCAAGGTGTATTTCGTACCGATGTGACGCCACAAGAGGTGTCAAAATTGTATCTTGATACCCTCTTAGCATACGAGGACAGGCGATTCTATCGGCATCATGGTGTGGATTGGTTAGCCTTAATTCGAGCGACATTCCAGCGACTGACGTATGGTGAAATTGTCTCGGGTGGTTCGACTATTACCATGCAAGTTGCGCGAATACTCTATCCGATGGAGAAAACCTATTCAGGTAAGTTGGTGCAGATTTATCGCGCGATGCAGTTGGAGAGCGTTTACAGTAAATCACAGTTACTGTCCCTATACCTGACCTATGTGCCTATGGGCGGGAATATCGAAGGTGTAGAAGCGGCGAGCCAAAGGTACCTAGGCAAATCTGCTTATAACTTAAATATTTCTGAAGCCGCACTTCTCGCGGTTATTCCTCAACGTCCTAGCTTTTATCGGCCGGACCGATTCCCTGAAAGAGCGCAAAAAGCACGAAACAAGGTACTGAGAAGACTAATAGCTCAGGGTTTGCTCACTAATGACAGTTATCAATTGTTAAAAGGGGAACCGGTCAAAGCGGGAAGAAGGGCTATTAATCGAAAAGTCCCATTGCTGGCAAGAGAGCTTAAACAACGATATCCGGGTCAAAATAGCATCGAGACATATATTAATGCCGATCTGCAGCGCAATCTGGATAGTACGATTCGATCTCGATTCGGATTGAAGCCTAATGGCCTTTCCGTGGCCGTTTTAGTGATGGAGAACGAAACCGGAAAAGTCATTGCGTACAAAGGCTCGCGTGACTTTGATGATTTCCGAAGCTATGGCCATATTGATATGACGAAAGCTGTTCGTTCACCGGGATCGACCCTTAAACCGTTTGTTTATGCAGCTGCTATCGAGCAAGGGCTTATTCATTCCAAAAGTTTACTGTTGGATATTCCATTACGCTTTGGTGATTATACCCCTCAAAACTTCGATAAATCCTTTAGCGGAGCGATTTCGGTATCCGAAGCACTGCAACGCTCTAAGAATATTGGTCCGGTGTTTCTGTTGGAAAAGATTGGTATTGAGCCATTTGTTCAAAAGATGGAGGTTTTAAACACGTCATTAAACCTGTCCGATTTGAATCTTAGTGTTGTGTTAGGTGGTGGAGGCTCAACATTGAGGTATTTGGTCACTTATTACAGTGCGTTTGCTCGACAAGGGGTGGCTATCAAACCTCGTTTCACTGTTAAAGATTCGAGACAAGAAGCGCATTTGATATCTGAGCCGAGTACATGGATTGTAAAGTCGATCCTAGAAACGCGCCCAGCAGATAGGCCTATTCTAAAATTCGGCAGACAAGTGGCATGGAAAACCGGTACTAGTTATGGGTTTCGTGATTCTTGGGCGATAGGAACGAGTCCAGACTACACGGTTGGAGTCTGGGTAGGGCGGCCTGATGGTTCTCCTTATGTCGGTCAAACTGGCGCGCTGACCGCATCGCCAATTCTATTTGATGTATTTGATTTATTGCCGAACGACAAAAAAGCACTGAACAAACCAGATTCAGTCGAATCTGTAGAAATCTGTTGGCCAAGTGGTCTTAATCATTTAGTCGTCCCAGAGAAAAAATGCTTGAGGAAACATACAGCATTGACTGTTGATGGCGTAACACCAAAAACGCTCAAAAAAACGACAACGGTGAGTGAAATCCACAATTGGCCTCAACAACTTCAAAATTGGCACCAAATTAGTTCTGACAAGGTGCAGTCTTTAGAGATTCTATTCCCTAAAGATGGCAGCTACATATATTCTTATCCGAACCAGATTTTAAAATTTAAAGCATCGATTAATGATGTACGTTGGTTCGTAAACGACATTCCGATTGACAGCTCGGCATCAGCGGGTTCACTCAAAGGTAGAAATACAATCAAAGCGTGTAAGTCAATTTATTGCCATCAAATTACTATTACGGTTCATTGATATAGGGTTCATGTATTTACAGCCGGGAAGTTAATTTTCTATGCGCCCTTGCATTTCAAATTCTGCTCACTTATGTTGTTGCTTATGAAAAGCGTATTCTTTACTTCAAACCTAGCTTGTTGTTGCTGTTGTCTTCCGACCTACGGCGGCGCTCGAGTACCTGATAGTTTGTGTTAGATAGCGCAAAAAACCTGAATTTTTAGGGCCGTAGATGATGACATCTACGGCCCTTTTTCGTTTTACAAGGAAAAGAAAATGACGACATCTGGATTACAAGTATTCAATACGCTTGATAGAACCCTCTCTACTTTTACACCAATAGAATCAAAAAAGGTTGGTTTGTACGCTTGTGGTCCAACAGTTTATGACTACGCCCACATTGGAAATCTGCGAACTTACCTTTTTGTTGATGTCCTGAGGCGTGTCTTTGAATTAAACGGCTATGACGTAAAACACGTCATGAATATTACTGATGTCGGTCATCTGGTTTCAGATGGTGATACCGGTGAAGACAAAATGGAAAAAGGCGCGCGTAAACAGCAAAAATCAGCGTGGGAAATTGCGACCTATTTTGAGCAAGCGTTTTTCCATGACCTTGCCAAACTTAACATTCAGCCTCCATCGGTTGTATGCCGAGCAACGGAACATATTCAAGAGCAAATTGACTTTGTGCTTGAGTTGGAACGGAATGGCTTCACTTACCAAACTTCTGATGGTGTGTATTTCGACACTGAAAAACTGCCTGATTATGGCAAGCTAGCGCGTCTAGACAAACAAGGCCTTGAAGCTGGAATCCGCGTGGACATGGCCGAGAAAAGAAATCCCACTGACTTTGCCTTGTGGAAGTTTAGCGGCTCTAGCCAGCGCCAGATGGAATGGCCTAGCCCTTGGGGTGTGGGCTTTCCCGGATGGCATATTGAGTGTTCGGCAATGGCAGAGAAGTATCTTGGCGAAACCTTTGATATTCACATTGGTGGTGAAGACCATATCCCGGTGCACCACACTAATGAAATTGCACAGTGTGAAGCAAAAAATGGCCGCATTCAGGCGAACTATTGGATGCACGGATATTTTTTGCAGCTCAATAAAGAGAAGATTTCGAAGTCTGGGGTATCTATGCGTTTAGATAGTCTGCTGGAAAAAGGTTATGACCCATTAGCTTATCGATACTTAACTCTGACCAGCCATTATCGAAGCCATCTAAGTTTCACTTGGGAGGGGTTAAGTGGCGCGCAAACTGCACTTCGTCGTTTGAAAAAGAGGATAGCACTACTACCAGATGGCGGTGAAGTTGATAACCAGTACCAAGAGGAATTCTTAGGACACATCAATCGGGATATTAACATGCCCAAAGCGCTGGCATTGGTTTGGATACTACTCGACAGCGATGTGCCCTCTGCCAATAAAAAAGCCACCTTGCTTTGGTTTGATCAGGTGTTTGCACTTGAACTAGACAAAGAAGCGCTAGAAGAGCAAATACCAGAGCAAATAGTTAAGCTGGCCGAGCAGCGCTTAATTGAAAAACAGGCACGCCGCTTCAGTGAGGCCGACCAACTAAGAGATCAGATTGTAGACGCGGGATATCAGGTTCACGATTCCGGCGACAGTTTTACGTTGTCTAAAATTTAGTGACACAAACCGAGCCTCCTTTTTGGAGGCTTTTTT
This sequence comes from Vibrio sp. ABH4_348, assembly GCF_056159765.1. Taxonomy (NCBI): domain Bacteria; kingdom Pseudomonadati; phylum Pseudomonadota; class Gammaproteobacteria; order Vibrionales; family Vibrionaceae; genus Vibrio; species Vibrio sp. ABH4_348. The sequence goes on from NZ_JBSWVW010000002.1 coordinate 755,658, forward strand.
AGTTAGTTCATTGTCAAAGTTTTGTTTGTTATACCTATTTTTGGAAAAGTGCTTTGCTGAAGTGAGACGCCTAACAGTTAACCTAAAAGTTAAAAGTGGTAGTTTAAAAAACACACTAATAGGCTTTCCTGATGCAAAGAAATTTCTAAAATGACACAAAAAATCGCGATGATTTATAACAACTATCTTTCCGAAAATGGAGAGCTAGTAACAGCGAGAGATTTTGGAATGGTTTCTTGGGAAGAAAGCAGACGTGACAAATGCAAATTGAAACCTTACCCCTATAGTAAGCCTTTGGGTGTATTTTGGATATTAGATGATTTTAGGCCGATAAATTTTGATCCGAGCTTATTCCATAATGTTTCGATACATGTACTCGACGATAGAAGTGGCGTATTAGTTATTCATAATGTTGATGATGACGTTGTGGAGCACGAGTTTTTGCCTCCTCCTAACAATGCTGCAATTTATAATGCTGATGGGTCTTTGCGATTTATATTGCAAAATCCGCTCACTAAAACTCCTGGTGAGCTTAATTTTTTTAGAGCTGACGACGTCAAAAATGAGCAAGGAAAATATGGTTTGGGCATTTGTATCGCAGTGGCAAATGGGCAAGGTATAGAGTCATTTTTAGTGGATGGAACGACACCGGATCTTACGTCAGTGATGCGGTTTTCAAAACCCAATAGATGAGGCATTGAATTAATTTTTATTCTTGGTGGTGTAAACTAACAAAGTTGATTGTTATATAGGGATTTTTTAATTTTCGGTATTAATTTGAGTCGTGATATGAATAAAAGACAGTTCAACCAGTTGTTCGAGTATCACTTCGCTAAGGAAAAAAACGTTGATGGTGACGCCTGTTATAGATTGGAAAATGATGGGAAAGGCACAGGAAGCTTTGTTACAAGACTACTAAGAAGGCCACCAACACAGATTGTAGAAATTAATTTGTACTATACACAAAAATGGTATTGCGATTTAGCAATAGAAATTTCGGGCGGACTATATGGAGGCTCGTTGTTAGGTACGCAAATACATATAAGACCTCACAATGGAATAATCGAAGCAAAACAAGTGAAGGAAGCAATAGAGGACATTTTTGCTTGGCACAATAAAATAGGGAATGACAAGTTTACTTCTGAAAGACTCAACTTTATATACAACTATGATGGCCAACTTTTTGCGAGCGCAATCGCGGACTACTACCTATGTTGTGTGGTGAAAGGAAACCTTGAGCCAATAGAATTGGAGCTAAAAGCGCAAAAAGATGGTACAACCAAAGTTCCGCCACTGTTCAACATTACATTTTTCGAAAATGCACTTAGGGTTGCAAAAGAGTACCAATCAGGTCTTCGAGTTTGTCCAGTAGATTTTTGACTGAATGGATTGAGTACGAATATTCAATAGATTTCCATATATATCAATGGTTTAAAATATGACGGACAACGAAAACTCTATGATAGATGAAAAGCTTCTCGATAAAGTTAAAGAAATACTTAATCAATCTGAATATCAAGGTGATTTTGGTGACTTAATTTTGGATGAAGAATTAATACTGTCCGGGGTAAATGAAGGTAATAAGAATTCGATCCCTAAAGAATATGTAGAGTTTATACAGCTGGCAGGATTTGGTGAATTTAGATGCAAGTTTCTTTATTTAGGATGGGCCAGTTCATAGTTGGGTAATTTTTGATAAGAGTGAAAAATTAAAAAGTCTTTATATATTCGCGTCAGATCAAAGTGAAATTAGTTATGATTTTGATACGAAATAAAATGGGGAAATCGTAGAAATTGATTCTTCCGGAAATACTCATAGGATTGAAAAAGAGAATTCAATGATTTTATGAATTTTAATTTGGAAGAGACAATAAATATGAATCAAATTAGAGAAAGTATGCAATTAAAGGGATAAAATTAAATTGGTTACAAATACAAAACCATTTACCTATAGTTAAATCCACTCATCTATATTTGATGACTAGAGTTATGAGCTCGACTAGGGAGGGGGGAAGCCTGATATCAAGTTTGAAGTGCAACATTTATCTGTAGTAACCAACAAAGCATTCCTCTGGTGTTTTAAAGCCTAGCCGTTTCCTAGGACGTGTGTTCAATCGCTTAGCAATGGCATTGCATTTAGCCTGTGTTAACGACGCCATTGATGTGCCTTTAGGGAGATACTGACGTATTAATCCATTGGTATTTTCATTCGTCCCTCGCTCCCATGAGTGGTGAGGAGTGGCAAAGTAGAAGCGTGTTTCGGTCGCTTCTTCAATTTCTTTGTATTGATTAAACTCAGTACCGTTATCAGCTGTAATAGAAGTAAATAGTCCATCAAATTTGCTCATAATTTTAATGGTTCTCCGGTTGAGAGATTCGGTGGTTCTATTATTCAGTTGGCCTATCAGGGTATAACCAGTTTTCCGCTCAACCAGAGTGACAATACAATGTTTAGAGCCAGCACCCATGACCGTATCGATTTCCCAGTGACCACGTGTTTTTCGGATTTCAACGGAAGCCGGCCGTTCGGATATGTGGCGTTTTGAAGCAACACGACCACGGCTGTCGTAGGCCCCGTAACGCTTCCGACGTTTCTTATTCGATTGCCTGAGGTGTTGCCATAACTGGCCTCCATTAGCTTTATCTCTCCAGACATACTGGTAAATAGATTCGTGACTTATCGTTAATTTACCGGTGGTTTTGAGATGGCCGACAATCTGCTCAGGGCTCCAGTCTTTAACCAGCAACTGCTTAACTTGATTGAATTGCTCTGGTGTGATGCGTTTGTTTCGCCTTGAACAACTTCTTCGCCGAATGGACCGACTCTGGGCTTTGCTAGGCCGATAGGCTTTATCAATTTTGCATGAGTTACGAATGATTTCTCGGGAGATCGTGCTCCGATGTCTTCCGAGGGCATGAGCAATTTGAGCTTGGTTATAACCTTGCTTTCTGAGCATAGAAAGCATATACCTTTCATTCTCAGTGAGCTGTTTGTATTTCATGTATTTTTTCTTCTTGGCGGGAGGAAAACACAAGAATTATGACAGCTCACTGTTTTAAATTTTAGTGTTGCACTTAGTATATGAATCCAAGGATCTATACATCCCTGTTAAGGTGACGGTTATAGGTGTGAGAGAGTCTCTAATTTATAAAAAAATACCTCTTGATTTTTTCGATAGGATTAGTGGAGAACCAATATGGCTTCTAGATGCAAAAGGTCACAGTCCCATTGTTTTTCGAGGGGGAAAAGTAATTGTAAATCATACATCATATAAATCTAAGGGTCAGAGTTAATTGACTTCAAGTATAAAACCAGGTGTCTCTGGTAAGATCCAATAAGCAGACACTATCATAGCACGATTTCCTCGTTTGAATCTTCCCGGTAATCTGCAGCATGTGGTTGAGCTGGTAGATTACCGCCAAGTTAGTTATATCGGTGGGCAAGGTCACGCTGTTTATTTAGGTTTAAGTAAGGTTTGTTTAAACAAGGACAGCCACGCCAAAGTAGTTTCAACGTATTACTAATGGTGTAGACAATGTGTCTGATGGATGATTGAGGTGGCTGATGATGAAATTCCGAGAGTGTTAACTTATTCTAGAGACAGCGAGATAGTCTTTTCTGATTCTCCAACAGGTTGGCCACCCGCAGCCATCTTTGAACTACTCAGAGATAAAAGAAACTTGAAGGAAGTTACTTGGCGGTAGCTTGGATTGGCAATGGTGAATACAGGCTGAGTGTAAAATAGCAAATTAAGCGGCTACTCAGTCGGATGATGATTTAGCTAGTACTCTGACAACCCTACAAGTACCTTCCTTATATCACTACGTTAAAGCATTCTAAGTTCGGTCGGCCAGCGTGCAAGTCTCTGGTTTGTGATGCACCTGAATGAGCCTTTTTAAATGCTTCAGATTTTGTCCAGTTCACGAAAGCGTCTTTCGACTCCCAAGTCGCATGGGAAGAGATTAATGTGTATTCATCAGTGCTTTCGCCCTGCAGAAGGTGAAAGCTTACAAACCCCGGAACTTCTTCTAAGTAAGAGTCTCGATTCTTCCAAATATCGATAAATTCTTGTTCACAGCCAAGTTTAATTTTGAAGCGATTCATTGCGATATACATAGTGTTAGCTCCTAAAGGTTTGTGACTAGTTGAGTAAGAGTAGTAGAGTAAACTACCCAGTTTTATTAATTAACTCAATATCATTATGGGGTTACATTTAACTCGAAACGAGTCGCTTAAAACTGAATGCAATCAGCTCATGTCGTTACCAAGGACGATGTCCTTTTCAAATATTCATTCATTTGGCTAATATAATGTTACCTCAATCACACGGCTTAGGTTGGCGTTTCATTGTTTCCAACAAATTCTGTTAACTTTCCTGTAACACGGCTCTCGATTGTTAAAACAATTACTCCCATATCCTCTTTAGCGGCAACCCAAGCAGTTCAGTGAGTTTACGGTGAATTTTTAGAGCCTTTAGTAAGCTTGAAGATTAGAAGGACCCATGATGCAACAACCGCGTAGGAAAGTGATAATCGACTCTGATATGGGGTGGGATGATTGCTTATCGATCTTGTATTTAATGAAACATCCAGATATCGATGTTTTAGCGATTACAGTTTCGGGATGTGGTGAAACAGATCTACCTTGCGGGGTTCAAATAGCCAAAACATTACTTGGGCTTAGCCAAAATACCAAGGCACGGGTAGGCGCTGGTGCAAGTGTTCCAATCAAGTACGACCATAAGTTTCCGCAGCCCTTTAAAAACGATATGAACGATATGATGGGGCTACTTAGCTCTGTTACAACTCTGCGTGACGTTGAAACTGATCCTCGCCCTGCATGGCAGCTAATGGGGGATCTAGTCGAAGAAAGCGATGACCAGATAACGATCTTATCTCTTGGTGGGTTTACTAATATTGCAAAAATGGTCGAGTTCTATTCTGAAGAACGGCTAAAAAACGTTGACGGCATAGTGGCTATGGCGGGTGCAGTATACGTAGATGGTAACGTAGCTCATCTCAACAACGCTAAGCCGGAGTGGGAGCAAGGCTCAATCTATGCAACGAATTATTCAGTTGAGTGGAATATCTACATAGACCCTGTTGCTACTCATATCGTATTTCAATCTAGTCTACCTATCTGCTTAGTACCGTTAGATGCATGTAACCATGTTTTACTGAACGATTCCTATCCAGATAAGCTTAGTTACTGCGATCCAATCACTGCCTTGGCAAGAGGTATTTTTCAACAAAAGATGGGCCAATGTAACGAGGGAATGCCAGTTCCTGTCTTTGACTTGTTGGCGGCTTGTATTGCGTCTGAATCACTTGCTCAAATTCATTCTCAGCTAGAATTTTTGTCTGTTGAGCTAACGGAAACTGAGCACGACAACCAGTGTGGTAAAACCAAGATAGAGAAATCAGGTCCTAAACAGATTGAAGTGGTTCATGGTGTCTCAGAGCGAGAGTTTAAAAGTCACTACCTAGAAGTCATGAACAGGAGCATTTTATGATCGGTCGAGAATGCGCACAGTGTTTTAGAAAGTATTTACGCTTAATATACTCTTCCAATTAGATTTATACCTAATCGGTAAACTGCTGCCAAAACTCTTTGGCTAGTTGACTTAACGGCTGATCTTTCAAGCGAATTAAGTAAATGGGTACATGGCTTTGCGAGTTGAAATTTTCAACTTGAATCGGGATCAGCGTACGTTCTTGTAGCTGGTGTTCGATGATATGCTCAGGTATTCGAGCCCAGCCCATTCCTGCTAACAGCAGGGATTTCTTCATCTGGTAGTCATTTACATACCAACGTTGCCCTCCGACTAGGACATTAACATGATCAAAGGGCGCAACTGATCCTGTATCGGAAATCAGGATGTGGGGCAACTTTCGCAATATCTTTTGCGTTACTTCTTTTTCAAGATCAACATTCAAATAGTTGGGAGCGACTACCGTCATCATTTTTATACGAGAAATCTCAACAAATTCGTATCTGTCATCCATCCCGAGGTGAGGTCCCATCGCCAGCTCGGCTTTTTCAACAAGTAACTGCTCAAGCACCCCAGATAAATGTTCTGTCGTGATGTTAAGCCGCATATTTGGGTGCTCAACACTGAACTGCTTTATTTTTTCAAGTCCCGGAGGAGATGCACACATTGCGCTGATAGATAATGACAGCGTTGGCGCTTCTCCTTTTGCCAACTGGTGGCCTAACATCTCTAGTTCACCAGCTTGAGTAAGAACTTGTTTTGCCTGCCGATAAAATGCTTTGCCTGCTTCGGTGAGAGTAGGCCGGTAGCTATTTCGATCAAATAATTGAATGTCGAATTGTTCTTCCAGTGAACGAACGGAAGAACTGATGGTTGGCTGTGTTTTGAACAACATTTCTGCTGCTGAACGGAAACTTCCATTTTCGACAACCGCAACAAAAGCGCGAATTTGATCATGAGTCATGATAGTTATTTCCTTTCATGATAAAAGAAAAACGCAATTATTTTACTATCAAAATTGCAGATACCATAGCCATATTGTTGTAAAAGAGAGCGTGCCTATGGATAACACATTATTAATTGTACTTTTGGCTGGTTTGGTCACTGGTTTCTCAAAATTTTCTATCGGCGGTATGGGGTTACTCATCTTACCGATTTTGATGATTGCATTTCCCGGACCAGAGGCATTAGGGGTTATTCTGCCGATTTACTTCATCACAGACCTATTGGCGGTAATCAGCTATCGAAAAAATATTTCATGGAAGGTGGTTAAACACGTTTTACCGCTAGGAACGGTGGGTGTTGTACTTGGTGGATTGATGATAACAAGCATGAACGCCGAGCAGTTTACCCTTTTTTTAGGTGGTACCATTGTGCTGATGCTTTTGCTCGGCGTATGGCTGGAAAAATACCCTGCAAACTTTATGAAAAGCAGACTGTCAGGGAATGTAATGGGGCTAATCGCTGGCTTTGTCAGCATGACATCTAACGCAGCGGGTCCACTATTTAGCCTTTATTTAATGGAACAGAAAATATCAAAAGAATCCTACGTAAGTACAAGGGCTTGGATTTTCTTCCTGATTAATATTGCCAAAATTCCGATGATGATTAGTACAGGGTTACTAACTTGGGAAAGTAGTGTGGTAAGTTTGCAAGCGATACCCGGTTTGCTTCTAGGTGCGATAATCGGTCACTACCTACTGAAAAAGCTTAAACCACAGCAGTTTGTTTGGCTTATCCGCGCTGTTGCGACTATGGCAGCTGTTAAGTTATTTGTTGTCGGCTAAACAAGTTTACTTACATGTCTCAATATCAAAGCTTTGATAAATTGAAAGCGTTAGCCGCAAGATCACTTGCCGCTAACGTTAAAAAAATTTGGATTTATTGAGAGAATCTAAGAAGTTAGCTTGTAGTAAATCATCTCGAAATTTTGCACCGTATCTTGAAAGGTGAAGGTCAATAGACAAAAGACAAACCCCAGTAGCATCAGATGGCGGTTGTCTTTTTGGTATCCGAATCCGGTGCAAACCAGTGCCAGAATTAAACTCAGTAATTCAAAGTAGATCATCAATATTTAACTTTCTGGTAGTTAGGGGGGAGTAAAAAACTAAAAAAGTCCTTTAATCTGAGTCAACTGAATTCACAGTTGTTTTCTGAATAATTGTATTTCCCGCCGTTATCAAGGCAACGGTCAACGTCAACAAATTCAGAAAAGTGTTTTATTGAAAACCAAGCAAGAGCTAGAAAAATTAACCATAGACATCTTCGAAAGAGCGTTGATTTTTTGTCTTTTTTTGATCTTTGGCTGAGAAACTGACCAAACAAGGTGTAGAGCTTTCGAGCAAGTGTTTTCATTCAATTGACCATTATTTGAATCACAATGAAACCTGAATGACTAACAATTCGATGTTGTGTTGTGAGTTGTTTACAAGAGCGTGTTCACCAAAAGGTTGATTCAATATCATGTCGCCTTTTTGATTGAGACTGTCTTGCCGTTTAATGTCATTTCACCAGAGCCTTCCAATACCACATACATTTCCTCGTTGTTTCCGTGCTTGTGATTACCAACGGTGGAATTTGGCGGGATCGTTACTCTGTCAATAAAATCGATGTCGCTTTTAAAGTCGTTTGAACCCCAGATTTCATACAAATCATATTTTCCTAGACCATCGTGTGAGCCTTCACATGTTTGACTTGGAGTATCCAAAAAATTTTTAATCATACTGCCTACTACTGATCTTAAATTAGAAGGGTTGTTTACTGGAAATCGCTTAATTTTCGAGTGTTCTCATCATCACTAGCGCTTTACATCATACCAATGTTTATCTAGATACTTACGATCTTTACCCGAAATTGCTCGTTTTACTTGAAAGGGGTTTCCGAATATTCGAATGAAATGCCAATCGCCAAACTCATCGAATTTCCGGCAAGATGTTGTGACAGTCTCGGAAGAAATAATGGTATGACGTCTACCACTTTTTCGCCCATGTGCTTTTAGTCTGTGAAGAAAATCAACGTCCTCAGCTATATGAAGAGATTCATCAAAACCGCCAATGGCTTCGAAATCCGATTTTTTGAACCAATACATACCAAAAGACAACCCAAGGAAAAAAGCGGGCAGCAACATCATTCCATAGCCAGCAGCAATTCCGGGAGACAAACGCTCCGGTTTAATTTTGATTCCACCACCTAGGGCGTTGGGGTTTTTAGAGAATTTCACTATTTCTGCTAATACCCCTTTCGACATCCAACTATCGGCATCAATAGTGACAATCCAATCTGATGTGGCCTGAGCGACACCAGCATTTCTTATTTCAGATAGGTTTTTAGATTCGTTATTAACTAATTTCGCACCGTATGTTTTTGCGATGTCGGCTGTACCGTCTGTGCATCGATTCAACACCACAATAATCTCAACTTGCAGTTCCTTAGGGGAGTGTTGCTCTGCTATTGAGGTGAGACATCGAGCAATGTATTTCTCTTCATTATGAGCTGGAATGACAACGCTGATTTTCACAATGGTTACCTATCGATGAATGCCTGATTTACGTTTCTTTAATTGACGTTTAAAGACGCTTTCCCATTCTGACTGCAAGGGATTCCGAAATTGGAATTTTGGGCTGTTACTGACTTTTATATCATGTATTTGTCGGCTTGAGAGGTCCTTTTTTTTGAATATCTTACCAACGTATATGTTCGTCTCTCACTTATCGACGTTGGTCCTATTAAAAACTTGTCGTTTAGCATCAAAAATGTCGGTCTCATGGTTGTTGGATGCCAGTCATGTTATAACGTTCATATTCTCATAAAGCCCTAATTTTCAAGGAACTGACATGGCGACAATTATTCTCTCTCCCGGTTATACCAATGCTGGACCAGAGCATTGGATGACGTTTATCGAGCGAAAACATCAAAACGTTATTCGTGTAGAGCAAAAGGATTGGGAATGCCCAGATCGTGAAGAGTGGATAGCTGGTTTAGAGCGTTGTGTTTCTTCGGTTGAAGGCGACATTGTGCTTGTTGGACATAGCTGTGGGGCGAATGTGATAGCTCAGTGGACTGAAAAACATGACAGTACTCGGGTCAAAGCTGCTTTTCTTGTCGCTCCCGCTGATATTGATGCGCCAAGTGCTGTAGCTGAAATTCAAGTTCAGCGACCTATGGCAACTCACAAGCTGCCGTTCAAGTCATTAGTTGTGTGTAGCGATAATGATGAACATGCGTCTTTGTCTCGAAGTAAGGAAATCGCCAACCAGTGGGGCTCCAACCTCCTTGTAAAAAAGGGCGCCAGCCATTTTCATACCGAAGCAGGATTCGGTGATTGGCTGGAAGGCGAAGCGTTGATCAATCAGTTAGTCGGAAGACAGGTATTGGTGCCCATGTTAGTAGAATCGTAATTGGGTTAACCCGTGCTAATGTCTGATAGTCAAATTACAGTCGCTTTACCTTCATTAATACACCGTATTGGTGGAGACAACGCCAAAGAACTTAAAGCCCTTGCGCTGCAAAATCATTGTGAGGTTAAGCGTGTCCGTCGCTCTCGAAACTGGATATTGGCTGGTGAGCTCAAAGACATTGAATTGCTTGCCCTAGAACTAACGGATTTGGACTCAACGATTTACCGCTTTGTTATCGATAAACTCGCGTCGGTTTTGAATAAAAATCGAGAGCAACTTGAGCCAATTGAAATCAAACTTGCTAAGTTAATTTCCAACAATGAAAGCATCACTCTCCATCAACTGATGGAAGAGACAGGTTGCACCCTGGCTCAAGTAAGAACGGCACGCCTTAGTAGTGATGACTTTTAGGTTTTTTCGTTAAACTGAAGTCTCGTTACTGAGTCAACTTGGCCTTAAACACATCCGCACTAACCACCACCGGAGCTTGGTAAACCACAAGTTCAGCCTTTGGGTTTATATGGGTGACATAGACAAGTGGCGGCAATGTGCGAACCGATTGGTTATCTCGAAGTAATTCTAAGCCATTAAGTTGCCAAAGATTGTCGTCATACCAACTAATTTGTCCCGGAGATAATGCATCCAAGTTTTGAATAGACGTCAATGTGCGTTTACCGCTCACCAAGGCAGCTCTTGAGTAGTCGACGTGTGCGATCTGTTCGTTGTCTTGCCACAGGTATAATCCAGCAAACTTTTTAAAATCGATCTCATTCAAATCACTATCATAGGTAGAAAGGTTGACCTGGCTGGTATGTTCGCTCGCGTAAAGCTCCGACCCATTTGTGTTTATCAATAATGGAAACTTAAGCCGTTCAACTTCTTTGTTTACCAGTTTGCCATTTTGTTGCCATCCGATGTGGTGATTGCCTTTAACATAATGGAACGCAAATTCGGTCAAATCTGAGCTTACGGAGATGGCGCCAATCCAATCTGCTTGAACCGAAGTAAGCTGGGAAATGTTTTGGTTGTGCAGGTCTTGCCGATAAACTTCGTACGAACCAGTCCGATTGCTGGCAAAATAGAGCCATTGGCCATCATGAGATAAGATGCCTCCAACCTCTTCACCGGCACTATTTCCAACACTGACTTGTTTGCCTAGTAGATCTTCTACAAAAATGTCTAAGTGCTTCGACTCTGAGAGAAAGAACAGTTGTTCACCAAACGCTTCAACCGCACGTATCGAACTTGGAGGTGGGTTTGAGAGCAATAAAGTGGATTCAAGACCAAGCTGATAAATACCTGATTTTCCGCCGAGCTCTCCAACACCTAGCCAGCCAAATGGACTGGATGTTAGTGAATTAACTTGGTCTATTTGAATGTCCAAATGTTGGTAATTTTTTGTATCGCGATTAACTTCCCAGAAGGTATTGCCTTCATGAACTAATACTTGGTTGTTCGAAACTGCGAAGTGGGAGATCTGGTCGGTAAACGGGGTTGGCCAGCGCTTAGCTTTTGTGGCGACTTGCTGCCCTTCCAATGACAAGTATCGAATATGTTGTTCACTATTATTTAGGTGATCAAGATACCAAACTTCTTTGTCGAAGACTAAGTTGGACATCCGGTGTTCACTTAGCGCTATGGTTTCACTTTCGCCAGAAAAGATATCGAGTTTTCGAATTTGGTATGCGCCTTTCCCTTTTGCTAGATAAACAAGAAACCGGTCATCTATCCAATCAATCTCCAACACGTGATTAAGTGCTTTCGGACGATAAGTAACGCCATTGGCGATAATAGATTCGTTGTTTATTACGGACGCCATTGTTCCTGACGGGGAAACGCTGAAGCTAGATTCAGTCGCAATACTATTACTTACGGTTTGAACCGATCCGAAGGAAAGGCTTCTGTGTTGCTCTAATGGTAACAGCCAAATTACGGTTGTTGTGACTATAGCGACGCACGCTGCCAGCGCAAACCAAACAAGGTTTTTAGAGCGAACGTTTAAATAGGGACTTTTTTCGTCGGATTCTGAATTGATAGTGTTCAGCTTTTCTAAGGATGTTACTTCAACATCAACTAGTAGCCGAAACCCTACTTTAGGAATCGTTTGAATAAACTTTGGTTGTTTACTGTCGTCATTGAGAAGATTGCGCAAAGCAAAAATTGCACGATTGAGATTCTCCGCGCCGGTGGTTGTGGACGGCCACAATAGATCAATAAGGACATGACGCTCCATCACTTCTTGTGACGAAGACAGCAGAGCTTCCAACAACTTGGAGATTTTCGGTTCGATCTGCCTGACCTTACCTGTTTTTTTATCGGTCAGTTGATGAATTTTCGGAATAAATTCAAACCGATCAAAGTAATACCTAGCCATTGGTTTTATTTACTTTTCTAGTATAAGTCGAAATATCAGTAGCACGGACAGTGTACAGTTTAGTTTTGAATCTGTCTTAATTAATTGAATTTATTAAAGATAAAAAACAAATATTTAATGGACAGAAGTTTCATGGTTAGAAAGTACAAATCTCGACATTCTGGTGCCGCACGATGGATGTGCGTTTTATGAGATTGGAGAAGATGATGAAATATCTATTAATGAGCGTATTGCTAACGATGTCTTTTGGAGCTTTTGCTAAAGCCGAGCGAACCCCTGAAGAGCTGGTGGTGAGCTTTTACAATAAAGCCTTTAATGAGCGAGCAGATGTGGTTGAGGTTGCAAATGAATATTTAGTCGAAGACTACATTCAGCATAACCCTTTCGTTCCGACTGGGCGTGACGGCTTTGTTAGCGCAATTGGAGGATGGCTGCCTACTTTACCGAGCACCCAAAAGTGGGATATTAAGCAAGTCATTAGTAATGATGACCTTGTCGTACTGCATATCCACGTATTTGATCCTGAAAGTGGTAAACCAGGGAATGCGTTAGTCGACATTTTTCGAGTAGAAGGTCAAAAAATTGTTGAACATTGGGACGTGATACAGCAAATCCCAGAAAACATGGCACATGATAACGGCATGTTTTAACTGTATTTGGCGATTAGATACTATTGGCGACACACTAGCTTGGAGTGTCGCCTTTTTCCATAGAAACTGAGCTTGAGGAGGCTATACCTTTACTCATTACCTTTATTGGGTTTCTTTTTGCGTTTCTTCTTGCCCATACCTTCCGGCTTAGCCATTGGTTTGTTAGCAGGCGCAATAGTGTTAAATGACTCGGTTACCTTAAACCCCGCTACTTGTTCCCGCTCTAGACGAATCTTATTTTTCTTTTCGATTACTTTGAAATGATGTGCATCTTCGTGGTCAATCAGAGAAATCGCCAAGCCAATCTCGCCGGCACGGCCACTTCGTCCAATTCGATGCATGTAATCGGCTGGGCTTCTCGGTAAGTTGAAATTGATGACTACTGGTAGTTTTTCAATGTCTAATCCACGGGCGGCAATATCGGTCGCAATCAGGACTGGGAATTCCCCAGATTTAAAATCTTCTAGAGCTCGGATACGCGCGTTTTGCCCTTTATCTCCGTGAAAAACTTGAGCGTAGATACCGCGTTTCCTCAGTTTATCTAGAAGGTTTTCACAATGGTTTTTTGCATTTACAAACACAAGGACCTGACGCCATTCGTTGTACTGAATCAAATGTGCGAGTAATTGAGTTTTTTTACCTTTATCTACTTCGAATACTCGTTGCACGACGGTACTCGCATCGTGGCTTTGCACTTGAATTTCAACGGGGTTAGAAAGCAGGTTATTGGTCAGTTCCCGAACTTGTTCTGGGAAAGTGGCCGAAAACAGTAATGTTTGTTTTTGGCTAGGTACGAGAGCAAGAATTTCATTCAATTCGTCGGTAAAGCCTAAACCCAACATACGGTCAGCTTCATCAAGTACCAATGTTTTGACTTGGTTTAGTCTAATCGCGTTACTCGATACCAAATCCAGTAATCTACCGGGTGTAGCGACCAAGATGTCAGTTCCGCCTCTTAGAATTTGCATTTGTCTGTTAACAGAAACGCCACCGAATACCGCGACCGTTTTAATCGCCCCGTTAAAGTGAGCTGAATACGACTTTATGTTGTCTGCAACTTGCGTTGCCAGTTCTCTAGTCGGTACGAGAACCAAACCAGTAACGAAATTACCTTTGCGACCGTCGGCTGTTGATTGAGCCTTTTGTTTAGCCAAAAAAATCTGCTGCAGTAAACCTGTAGCAAATACAGCCGTTTTACCGGAACCCGTGTTAGCACCAGCAATTAGGTCGCTGCCATCCAATACGCTAGGGATGGCCTGCGCTTGAATTGGAGTAGGCTTAGCGTATTCAAGCTCAGCAAGTCGAGCTAACAGTTCAGGAATAAGGCCAAGTTCGTCAAAGGTCGTGGCTGTAGTCATCAAAAAAACTCAATACAAAAAGTAGCCGGCGATTCTAACGTATTTTGGTTGCTGAAGTTAGAAGATTCTTGGCGCTTCACCATTTATGTTAGTTGTTCAAAAAGCGTTGCCTGATTTAGATCTCCCCTTGCAAACAAAGTCATTTTGCTCGCAAGTCTTTGTGTTATGTTGAGTTAAACAAAATAAGAGGGTGACTCAATGTCTAAAGCTAGCAAGTTACAACATGAAGACAAACTTCTGAAAAAAGCCCTAGAAGTTGGCTGTAAGATGGCCAAGATGCAAGGGTTAGATTTACCCCATTCTTCAATGCCGATTAAAGCAAAAGCTGTCTATTTATTTTTGGTGAGCGTTAAGCAAATAACACCATTACCGGAAGATAAACAGGATGGCGCGAATATCAAAAAACGCTTGGCGATTTGGATGCACAGTGTACTACCAGAAGGTGATCCGTTGAAATAACCAATAACGTGGCCTTTAGGTTTGAAATCAAAGACATTTGGATCAAGTTAGTTATACAAGGGAGCACACTTGAGGATTCAAGACGCAGCTGAAAAAAGTGGTTTAAGCTGCCACACATTACGTTATTACGAAAAACAGGGGCTGATTTACCCAATTCCGAGAGATGCATCAGGTAATCGCTTTTACCGAGAGCATGACATTCATTGGATTCACTTCGTGCAATGCCTCAAAAAAACGGGTATGCCACTCAAACACATCCAAGCTTACGCGGCGAGCCGCGCCGACGATGCCAATCAAGATTACGGTTTTCTGCTTACCATTTTGCAAGAGCACAAAAAGAAACTCGACAAAGAAAAAGCCGAAATCGAAGAGTGCTTAGAGCACGTCAATTGGAAAATCGATAACTACACTAAGTTGTTGTGAAATATCGATAATTACTAAGCCAGTCATTCCGACAGGCGTATTAGAACAGATAAGAAAACGTCCACCTAATTTCATAAGAAGCTAGGTGGACGATTTTTTATGCCGCCAATGACCGCTGAAAAGCGTCAATTTCAAACAAGTCTTGTTCGGTTAGGATGACGTTGGCAGCGGGCAAAAGTCCGTTGAGCTGTTCGATGTTTCTGGCACCGATAATTGAACCTGTTGTTGCAGGGTTTGCCAACGTCCACGCAATGCTAAGTTGCGCGACACTGCATCCCTTGTCTTTAGCCATCGCGCCTAAAAACTCTACCAGCTTTAGGTTGTGACTAAAGGTTGGCTCTTGGAATTGATGGCTCTTATGTCGCCAGTCACTAGGGTCTAGTTTGGCTTTGCGGTCATGGCTCCAAGTGCCCGTCAACAAACCATTCGACATGGTTGAATGATGAATGGTTCCGACGGTGTTGGCGTGACACCAAGGTAAGACATCTTGCTCTACCTCACGGTTAATCATTGAATAACCGGGTTGAGTTGAGATTAAGTCACCTAACTGATTGACTAATTCTAGCTGCTCTACCGAGAAATTAGATACGCCTAGGTAACGCAGTTTTCCTTGCTGCTTTAGCTCTTGCATTGCGAGCCAAGCTTGCTCAATTTGTGGTTCATCTAGCGGACGGTGAATTTGGTACAAATCGATTTGTTCGATGCCCAAACGTTGCAGGCTCTCATCCACTTCTTTGATAACCGATTCTTTACTTAGGTCTCCGTAGAGTTCACCCGTATTGGGCTGCCAACGAAATCCACATTTGGTGAAGATAAGCGGCTTTTCACTCATTGACTTGATGGCTTTACCAACCACGATTTCCGCATTGCCAAGGCCATAGGCTGGCGCGGTATCTATCCAATTAATGCCTTGTTCTACCGATTCCTGTATGACTCGGATTGAATCTTTTTCATCTTGCTGACCCCAGCCCCACTGGCCTATGTTGCCACCAATTGCCCATGTGCCAATGCCCAGAACTGAAATGTCTAAATCTGAATTTCCCAAACGACGAGTTTTCATTGCTACCTCTAATTGATTCATATGTTCGTTAAGTTGGGAGTAGGCTAAGAGTTAGAGTTAACTCTAAGGGAATTGTTGATTGACATAAGTGTGAATCTTGTCACGTTAATTTGGTTGTTAGGTTGTTTAAACAAAGCCTAACGATTCGAAAATAGGAACACTGCTGTTCACAGTGTAATATTCCAAGAAGAAAGAAAACGACGACATTCAAGGAATGCTAAATGACCGCACCTAGTTGGGATTTATCGATCGCCTACAAGAATCTAGACGATACTAAGATTGAAACGGATATTACTGAAATCCAATCGGAAATTAGCGAATTGGAGAGTAATACCAAGTCGCGCAACGACGTGCCCGTGATGCAATCAGCTATCGCAACGTATGAATCGGCACTGTGTAAATTGGCGACTGTCGCCACATTTGCAAACTGTTATACCTCAGTAGACGCAACTCACGCTCAAGCCAAAAACCTAGTTGGTCGTTCAGACAAACTCAAGTCTGAATTGGCACAAGCGTTTAGCCCATATGAGTTAACCTTAATTCATGCCGAGCAAGCATTTATTGATTCAGTATTGGCAAGTGATAATAGCGATGTTTCTGCGCAGACTTTTGTTATTCAGCAGCTTAGAAAAAATGCGACGCAAAGTTTGAGCGTGGAAGAAGAGCAGTTGCTATCGGCAATGAAAGTCGATGGTAAAGATGGTTGGGAAAGATTGTACGACAACTTGACCGGTACGCTTAAGATTCAAGTTAAACAAGCTGATGGAAGCGTCGAAACGCTTGGCTTTTCGCAAGCAGCGAGCATTTTGTATGGCGCGGACTTTGACAAGCAAGAAGCGGTTTGGCGTGGCATTCAAGAAGCGATGGCAACGCACAGAGAGAGTTTTGCTTCAATTCTAAATGGCCTTTCAGGTTGGCGTTTAACGGAATACCAAAAACGCTCGCATACTAAACCCGTGCACTTCTTAGACCCGTCGCTGCATACCAGTCGCATTGAATCAGCAACATTAGATTCAATGATGACGATAACTAAGCAAACTCGCACTGTTGGTCAAAAAGCAGGTAAGTTGATGGCTCGTGTTCATGGTATCTCGGAGATGAAGCCGTGGAATCACCTAGCAGCGATGCCCGTTTTTAGCGGTGAACCTAAGGTTTATGATTTTGATGAAGCCATTGATGTCATTCGAAATGCCTTTGCCGAAGTTGACCAAGAGATGGCAGATTTTGTTGATGTGATGGTAAATAATGGCTGGATTGATGCCGCGCCTTCAGACGTCAAACGTTTGGGTGCCTATTGCACCAAACTGGCGAACTCGAGAACGCCCTTGGTATTTATGACTTGGTCGGGCAGTCGTTCAGATCTTATGACACTCGCGCACGAACTAGGCCACGCATTCCACAATTGGGTAATGAAAGACATGCCTTTGGTTGAGACTCGCTACCCTATGACCTTAGCGGAAACGGCCTCTATTTTTGCTGAAAACATTGTACAAGACTACTTGATGGAGCAAGCGTCGACTCCGGAAGAAAAGTTGGAAATGTTGTGGGAGGAGCTATCTTCTGCGTACGCTTTAACCATTAATATCCCAGTGCGTTATGAGTTTGAAAAAGCGTTTTATGAGAGACGAGCTGATGGAGAACTTTCCGCTGACGACTTGTGTAAGCTGATGGCTAATACTTGGTCTGACTGGTACGGCGAATCTATGTCTGAGTCGGATCAATACTTCTGGGCTAGCAAACTGCACTTTGCAATTTCATCGGTGAGTTTTTACAACTACCCGTATCTATTTGGTTATTTGTTCTCTAAAGGGATCTACGCACAGCGCGCGGTGAAAGGCGATAAATTCTATCCAGACTACGTAGCCTTGCTTCGTGATACTGGTGCGATGATGGCTGAAGATGTGGTTCAAAAACACCTGTCTATGGATTTGTCGGGTCCAGATTTTTGGCAGCAAAGTATTGAACGTATTTCTGCCAAGGTCGACGAGTTTGAAAGTTTGCTAAACCAGATTGGTAAATAAACGCGCATTTACCTAACAACAATTTACCTAACAACACCAGCCGGAGGATTTACTCCGGCTTTTTTGTGCCTTTTGATATGAATTTGCTACACTCCGCTGGAATTTTATTGCTGGCCGGAAGTGTTATGTCATCCTCTGTATTTGAACAGTTATCAGAATCCCTTAAATCGACCTTAGCGAAACTTAACTACACGGTCCCTACCGAGATCCAAACTGAGGCGATTCCGTTGGTACTACAGGGCAGCGATGTAATGGCGGGCTCGCAGACCGGAACTGGTAAAACGGCGGCCTTTGCACTCCCACTACTACACAAACTGATCGAGTCTAAACAAACAGCTAACAAACCTAGAGTGCTAGTCGTCACACCAACACGCGAATTGGCGCAGCAAGTCTATGAAAAGTTTGTTCAGTACAGCGAAAACACCGAATTAAATACGGTCGCGTTATACGGTGGTGCGAGTATTGGCCCACAAAAAAAGCGACTTGATTCTGGTGTTGATGTGGTTGTTGGAACGCCGGGCCGATTATTGGACCATCTACATATCGGCACCTTAGAGCTCGACGCCATTCAAACTCTGGTTCTAGATGAAGCCGACCGCATGCTCGACATGGGTTTTATCGATGACATCAAACGTTTGATGAGACGCATCCCAGCCAAAAGACAAACCTTGTTCTTTTCTGCTACCTACCCAAAGCAAGTTCTGAATCTCGCGTACAAACTGCTCAATGACCCGGAGCAGATTGAGGTGTCAGCAACCAATAGTACTGCCGATACCGTTAAGCAAATGGTGTATCCAGTAGATAGAAAGCGCAAACGCGAATTGCTTTCCTATCTGATTGGTTCGCGCAACCTGCAACAGGTATTGGTATTTGCGAAAACAAGGCAAACCACTGAAAAGCTAGCGCAAGAATTAAAACTTGATGGGCTCAAAGCGGAGGCGATTCACGGCGAGCGTACTCAAGGTGCGAGGAATCGAGCCTTGGAAGGGTTTAAAACCGGTAAAGTGAGAGTGTTGGTTGCGACGGACGTTGCAGCTAGAGGTATCGACATTCCTTCGTTGGATGTTGTTTTCAATTACGAATTACCGCATCAGCCAGAAGACTATATCCATCGAATTGGTAGAACGGGTCGAGCGGGTAAAGAAGGGCAGGCAATCTCTTTGGTCAGCCGTGATGAAGAAGGTATGTTGACGGCAATCGAAACGCTGATTGACCAGCGACTACCGCAAGAGTGGTTGGAAGGTTATCAGCCAAGCTTTGAAGAAGACCGAGAGCACCGCAAATGCAAAGGTGGTCGAGGAGGGGAAAAACGCAGGCTCAAAAGGCAACTTCTCAAAAAAGCGGGTGGCAAACGATAGCCCAATGACAACCTGCCTTGCTCTTATCAAAGTAAGGCTGATTGTTGATTAGCCAAAACAGGGCTAGAGTGAATAGACATATCTCGCTACTATAGCAGATTCGAGTTACGAGACTGATTTTACTATGGAAAAGTACATCACCATTTGGGATAGGTACATTTCTCGCTTACTGGAAAAGCTCAGCAGGTTGAGTGTTGGCGTATCATTTGTTGTGTATGCGCTGGTGACCTACCTCGGGCTTTTACTCTGTGGTGAGCAAGAACTAACGGAAAGCTTAACCCGATTTGTCTATTTTGTTGTGGTGACCATAAGCACCGTGGGTTATGGCGATTTCTCGCCATCTACACAAGCGGGTCAAATCTTCGCTGGCGTGTGGATTATTCCAGTCGGATTGGGTGTATTTGGTCTGATCATTGGTAAAGCCGCTTACTTTTTCTCTTCTTTGGCCTATCGCCGCTTTCGAGGACAACATATGTTGGACATAAACAATCACATTGTCATTTTGGGTTATAACAAGACTCGTACCCCTCACCTGATCAAAATGATCCAGCGCGAAGAAACGGGCCGCAGAGATATTGTATTGGTCAGTGTTGAGCTGGAAGAAAATCCATTTTCGCCCGACACTGGTATTCAGTTTATTAGTGCTTCAAGCTTTACCGATGAGCAAGATCTCAAGCGCGCCAAGATTGAACAAGCCTCTACCATAGTGGTAGATACAGATTCAGACGAGATGACACTGACCATTGCCTTGTTTGTTGCGCCGTTTAATCAAAAAGCCAATATGGTTGCTAATTTCATTGATGAAGTGAAATGTAAGATCCTCAACCAGCACATTCCCAATGCAGAATGCATTTCCAACTTGGGTACCGAATTGTTAGCGAAGTCGGTGATCGATGCCGGTTCTAGTTTGGTTCATTCCGAGTTAGTGAGTACACACAAAGGCCAAACTAATTACAGTGTAACGGTTCCTGCTGGAGTCGCTGAATTTACTCTTAACGACATTTTCACCGAATTTAAGCAAAGACACGAAGCCACTGTAATTGCTATTCGCAAACACAACGAAACCGACGTGCAAATTAACGCGAACCTAACCACAGTGGTTAGCACGGGTGATCAGATTTTCTACATTGCCGATGAACGCATACACTTTGAAAATTGGCCAGCCCAATCTAGCTAATTATCGACGTAAAAGACCGAATTAAAAGAGAGACAAAAACATGGAATTTTTAACCAACAACCTCCAGGGACTTGCCAATTTCGCGATTTATTTTGGCATTTCTGTCGGCTTTTTATTGGTATTTAAGTATGCCAGCTTGGCGATAACCAAATACGACGAGTGGCAACTGATTAAAGAGCAAAATAATAGCGCCGCGGCAGTGGCTTTGTCTGGCTCCCTGATTGGTTATGCACTTGCTATTTCGGGCGTCGCAACCAGCTCAATTGATTTCGTTGATTTTGCGGTTTGGGGAGTAGTAGCTGCAATCACACAGTTCGCTGCGGTGTTTATCGTGAGTAAAGTCTTCATGCCTCAGTTTACCCAGCGTATCGAAAATAATGAGTTACCAGCCGCCATCGTGGCAGCCGCGTTTTACGTGAGCATAGGTCTGTTGAACGCCGCTTGTATGTCTTACTAGGAGGTGACTATGAAACGTCAAGGTCAGTTAAACCTAAGTAAACATAAACTCGCGCGTACCCGATTACCTATACTCTTTGCTGGCGTCGGTACCGTTGCGCTGACGGGGTGTGGTGAGTCAGATCAAGGTGATTACTCTTTGCACATGACAGCCGAATCGTGTGACAAGTTTTATGGCAGAGCGAGCTGTGATACTCGTTATCAAACTGCGCAGGAAGAAGCTCAGCGAACGGCAATGAAGTTTCGTTCGGAACGCGAATGTGAGCAAGAGTTTGGCGATATTTGTACGCTCTCTGAGCTAGGTTGGCATCCTACAATGGCAGGCTTCTACACGCACAAACTGTCTGATGATTCAGGCCCATTTTTCACGACACTAAACCCCAACTCCTCCCATTATGGATACGGATTTACCGCCGATGGTACAGTAATTGGTGAACTGCGTGATTTAGACGGTAATTACGCAGACTTGGCGCAGAACATGTTAGCTCCATTGCCAACGGAAAGCGTTGATGGTTTTGACGCGGGAACGTTCATCATGGGTATGATTGCTGCTGAAGCGATTGATGAACTTGGTGACATGTTCAAATACAAGAATAAACGCCAGAAGTATGACAAATGTCGTCGCAAAGGTGGCAGTGATTCCTATTGCCAATCTCGCGTATCAGGCACCTACTCATTTATTAGTCGAACCCACTCACGATTAAACTCGAACAAAGTACAAACCTATCGCTCTAGCAGTAAAAAAGTCGTGTCTAGCAGTCGTGGCGGCTTTGGCAAGACTGGCTCATCTCGTGGTGGGTTTGGCGGTTAATGCTGTCTCATAACATTCTCCCTCGCCCCAATTGGCAAGCGAGGGTAGAAACATTAGGTTTTGATTTTTTTGAGGTAAATCAACACATACCCTATTGGGTCGAAGACCGTTATTACTCTTTTACTAAAGAGCAGATCAATCAGATAGACAAAGCCTCTGAACAGCTTCACGACATGTGTTTGAAGGCGGTGGATTATGTGTTTCGACATGATCTGTTGGATCGCTTTGCGATACCAAAGCAATTCCATCACTTACTTCATGATTCTTGGCGCAATGACCGCACGTACTTGTATGGCCGATTCGATTTCGCTTGGGATGGTAACTCAGCGCCTAAACTTCTTGAATACAATGCCCAAACACCAACCAGTTTATTTGAAGCTAGCGTCATAGCATGGGATTGGATGCGATCTAACGTTGATCGTTTTTTGCTCCCGCCTAATGCTGATCAGTTCAACATTTTAGATGAGCAGCTGATCTTAGAATTTAAGCACTTACTTCAATCTAAACGTCCGGCAACGTCGACACTGCATTTTGCAGTTTGTGAAGACTCAGAAGAAGATTTAAGAACAGTCAAATATCTAGCCGCTTGCGCCGATGAGGCAGGTTGGCAATCTATCTGGATTGATGTCAGTGATATTCATCTGACAACGGATAATCGCTTTGCTGACCACAATCTAGAGCTAATTGAGACTGCGTTTTGGCTTTACCCGTATGAATTCGCGCTGCTCGACGAGTATGCTCAGTACATCGAACATTCAGGTATGACGTTTATTGAACCTCTTTGGAAGGTCATCATGTCTTCTAAAGCTTTGCTTCCTATTTTGTGGCAGCTTTATCCTGGCCACGAAAATCTCTTGCCGTGCTATTTTTCAGACGATCCGCAATCTCAGACACTTCTAGATAGAGTGATTAAGCCAATCTATTCCAGAGAAGGGGCTAATATTGTGATCGAGCGTGATGGTGTGAAGCTGGAAAGCAGTGGCGGTCATTACGGGGATGAAAGTGCAATCATTCAACAATATTGGCCCCTCGCCACATTTGAACATGGACACTGCGTGATTGGTTCATGGATGATTGGTCGTGTTGCCAGCGGTATTTCGGTACGAGAAAGTGACCAACGAATTACATTAGATACCGCGAGATTTGTGCCACATGTGATTCGCGTTTAATCAGCGTTTACCTGATGTTCGGAATTCCCTAACTTGCGGGACTTATACCGTCACAAATTGACCATTGAAGCTCACATAACGAACTGATAGCGTTTACCTATGCTTATAGAAACATGCAGGGACCGCTTATGTTATTGGAATCAAAACGGATATTGATTCGTGAGTTTAAGCCGCAAGACTTCAATGAAGTTTTTGCGTATATGTCTGATCCGGACACCACTTACTTCCTAGGTGATGGTTTATTGGATGAAGATGGGACTCGCAAGTTGCTTGTTGATGGCAAAGCGTTTGCTATCGTGCTTCGTGATACGCAAGAAGTGGTCGGCCATATTGAGTTTTTTGATTGGTTTGGTGGTCATACTTATGAGCTCGGCTGGGCAATTGCTCCAAAATTCTTAAAGCAAGGATTGGCAACGGAAGCGGCCGCACTGGTTGTGGTTCATGCTTTTGAAAACTTGAAACTTCATCGATTGATCGCGACCTGCCAACCTGAAAACCCTGCTTCTTATAAACTGATGGAAAAAATCGGTATGGTTAGGGAAGGCTACTTTAGAAAATGCATTCCTAGACCTAACAACGAATGGTGGGATGAATACTTCTATTCCATGATTCAAGAAGATTACGAAGCATCTTGTTCACGGCTTAAGTCTGTGATCGCTTAGACACATTCTTACCTCCACATAATCAACCTGTTGACAGGTTAGGACGCTTGACCTAAAAATTAGGTCAGTTGTCCTAATTTGTTATGTAATGACTCAAGATCTTATGAATCCACTACATACCACGTTTTCCACACGCGACCGGATTGTTCTGGTAGCTAGCGATTTGTTTTACCAACAAGGTTACGAGGCAACATCATTTGCCCATATTGCAAAGCAAGTTAACGTATCGCGTGGAAACTTTTATCACCATTTTAAAAGCAAAGACCAAATACTTGCGGCGGTTATTGAATTTCGTTTGGACAATACGAAACAGATGTTAAGACGATGGGCTGAAGAACATGATAGTCCCAAATCTAGAATTAACCGTTTTGTGCAAATTCTTATCACTAATCAAACAAAAATCATGGCCTTTGGATGCCCAGTTGGAACACTGACCACAGAGCTGACCAAACTCAACAATGATTTGTTAGTCGACGCCCATAAAATTTTTGAGTTGTTTTCAGATTGGTTGCAAAAAGAGTTGGTTAAGTTAAACCCCGAGTTGGAAGCCAGAAAATTGGCTTTGCATTTACTTTCCCGAGTACAAGGTATCTCAGTGTTGGCATCCAGTTTAAAAGATGAAGATTTCATCCGGCGCGAAGTTGAACAGCTCGAGGCATGGGTTAATAGCCTGAGTTAACAGGTTTTACTTGCACAATTTTTACTCACTGAAACGCGAGTGATGCAGAAAGAACTCACATTCTAAAACGAGGAAAAAAAATGATATTCGCAACGCTTAAATTGGTAAATAAAGAGCTCGCTGCTACTCACATGGCCGGTCACAACGCTTGGATTCAACGCGGACTTGAAAATGGATTCATTGGCGCAGTTGGCAGTCTAGTCGGCACTGCTGGCGGCGCTATCGTCAGTAATTCACAAGATGAAGAGCGCTTTACGGAGTTTTTAGCTGAAGACCCATTTGTAGAACATGGTGTGGTAGAAGTGGAGCTAACACAAGTTGAGATCAAAAAGACCATACCCGAATTAGAATCTCTAGCACAGTAACAAGCCAGCAGGACAGAGTATGAGTGAGTTATTTAAAGCAAGTGATGGAAACAATCGATGTCGATGGTGCGGAGCCGCGCCAGATGAATTTGTACCCTATCATGACCAAGAGTGGGGCTTTCCGGTTGACGATGATATTCCGAAAAACTGTGTTTAGAAAGCTTCCAATCAGGACTGAGTTGGCGAACCATTCTTAATAAGCGCGAGGCATTTAGAAAGGCTTTTGCGGGCTTTGATTTTAATAAAGTTGCAAAATTTAACGACCAAGACGTAGAGAAACTTTTGGCAAATGACAAAATCGTTCGTCATAGAGGAAAAATTGAAGCGGTCATTAACAATGCCAAACAGGCAATTGAACTCAAGGCAGAGTATGGCAGCCTAGCTGCTTATTTTTGGCGCTTTGAACCGGACGAAAATTCACTGGCTCCACCGCAAACTCTTTCCCAGTCTGAAGATTCCAAAAGGCTGTCAAAAGAGCTGAAAAAGAAAGGTTGGAAGTTTGTGGGTCCCACGACTGTTTATTCATTTATGCAGGCCATGGGCTTAATAAATGATCACCAAATAGGCTGTATTTCAAGAGAGTTGGTTGCAAAAGCAAGAGCTGAGTTTACTAGACCAAGTTGAACCAATACCAAGTGACGTCAAGGTATGAGTTTCTGAATTCTGTATCTTGAGGATATTTGGGTATTCAGGTGGGTCTGGCAGACTTCATCGATTTGCACTAATAGTGATAGAACAACAGTAATTGACAGTATTAGGTAACAATTTGAAAGATATAGATAAAAAACAGCTTCAGCAGTACCTGTATAATAACATGCCGCAGACGGAGAGTATGCAAGTACAAGTTGAGACAATCGCTGAAGATTATCTAGAAGTTAGCGCCCCACTGGAGCCCAATATTAACCATCGTGATTCGGTATTTGGTGGCAGCGCAAGCTCTTTGGCCATTTTGTCAGCGTGGGCTTTTTTGCATACGCGTCTAAAGGCACGAAATATTAAAACAACTTTGGTTATTCAGCGGAACACCATGTCGTACGATGCACCGATGATGGATAGGTTTTACGCGAAAGCTTCGTTGCCAGAAACTGAAAACTGGCCGCGATTTTTAAAGATGCTTGAGCGAAAGGGACGAGCAAGAATCGATGTAAATGCCATTTTGACTTCCCAAGGTAAGGCATGTGGTGAGCTGGTCGGAACTTTTGTCGCTGTGGGTTTTGAACAATATGACAAACACGAATAAGGAACAATTTGGAAATACTTCAATCAGGAGCAGCTAAGTCAGTTGCTAAGAAAGACAACTCAGTAGTCAGAGAGCTGCAAGTTCAAAGTGAAAGCGTTCACAGACTACTCAATCATCTCGAAGAGCAAGCTTGCACTTGTGTCCCTAAATTCTTAACAAAAGACGACACTCACGAATACCTCTCTTACATGGATGGTCAGGTGTACGACTATCCCCTACAAGGAAATGTGGCTTCCGAGAATGCGTTACTAACAGCGGCACAACGATTACGAGAGTTTCACGACGCCAGTGCGGGGTTTATTACTCAGGCAAAAGAACTTAGTTGGGCATTTGAAGCCAGAGAACCCGTTCAGGTCATGTGCCACGCAGACTATGCACCATACAATGTCGTTTTATCTGGTGATGAAGTTACCGGTATATTCGACTTTGATTTGGTTCATCCCGGCCCTAGGTTGTGGGATCTGGCTTACGCAATTTACTGCTGGTCTCCTTTTAAAACCACCTATCCGGATGCCCTAGGTTCTCTTGCTGAGCAAGTCACTCGCGCCAAATTGTTTTGTGATGCATATGGTTTAACTGCGGATGAACGCCTAAATTTGGTGGATAGTATGGTCGAGCGCCTAACCGTGGTAGTCGACTTTATGAGGCAGCAAGCGGCAGCAGGTAACAGCCAGTTTACTCAAAACATAGAAGATGGGCACCACCTCGCGTATTTGGATGATATCGAGTATCTCAAACTCAATCATGAGTTTATAACCAAGAGCATTGGTGGTTAAACTTTATATTTACGTTTTTATGAAAATGGGTTGTCTAATTAGTTAAATAGCATTAGATTCTAAAGTTATAACTTATAGCTTGATAAGCATGCAATTGGTTATATCAATGACGAAGTTTTTAACGTCGTACCAATTGAACTCATCATTTAAGACCTACTTTTGAATGGATGCAGAGGTACTAATGCCCAACCCAGTTGTAATGATCCCCGGTTTGCTCGCTTCATATGCATCAAATGTAGACGCGAGTGAACACAGCCACAGTGCGTTGCAAATTGTTTGGCCGGAGGTGAATTACAATTGTCACATCTCTTCTTTATCAACTCAGTCGCCAGTGTTAATTGGATCTGGTGTAAGTCATAAAGTCACTCTAGAAAGAGGATGGATCGTACTTATTGAACCTTACTCAATACTAGGTAAAGAGTTAGAAAAACGTCTCAACGGGAAAGACATACTTGAGTTCAATGACATAAAGGGCTGTCCAAAGCCTATCAAGGTAAATCTCATCCATTCTTTGCGACCTTTGTGGGAGCAGCTGGGAATTGATACGAGAAAGCAATTCGAACCCGAAATAGGTGACAAGCGCATCGCAGGTCTCATTTACCGAATCAATTTTGAAACCAGCAACGAGAGTCTCAAGTCGGATAACTGGAAAGCGATCAATGTTGCGGCGTCTTTAAGTCTGTCTGAAGGAAGATTTCTTCACTTATTCAGAGAGCAAATGGGGATGACGTGGCGTCCATACTTGCGTTGGTGCCGTGTGATGCGAGCGGTTCATATGATCCAAGCCGGCTTTAATGCAACTGAAGCAGCAATGGATTCGGGCTTTACCGATAGCGCTCACTTTAGTCGGACGTTTCGAAGCACCTTTGGTATGACATTGAGACAAGTTAAGAACCTTATTGTACAAGACTAATTTTACCCAATTTGTTAATAAATCTATCAATGTCCGGTGCGTACAATTATACGGCTTAAATGGTGGTTATACTTCTGTCATGTAAAACAAGTTCTCGATAAACGTGAATTTAATAGACTCATCATTGCTTAACGCCACACCACTGCTGGATTTCATTAGAAGGCTGCGTCGAAACACCTCAATTCAATCAGAGAGTATTGTCGATGACTTGGGCGTTTGGGTGTCACCAGATGCGCTTTGTAAGCGCTACAGTGCTTCTTGTAACTATTCATTTAACTTAATGCAGAAGCTTGTATATCGCTTTTATCTAGGTGACTATTTAAATCAAAGAATTGAAACTGTTCGAAAAAAACCAGTGAGTGAACTTAAGAAGTGCGAGTTTATCAAAGCGAGTTAGTAGCAGCAGATCGTAAGGCCGTATTTTCGATGTTACGGGACTCAACGGCAATGAAGTATTTGGGGCCTAGAAGAGCCTTGACCAAGGATGAAGCTGAACAGTGGTTTACTTCTAAGCTCTTGCAACCTGATAGATTCGTGTTCCGCTTAAAGCCAACCTCTAACCAACCTAAATCGACACAAGACCCACTTGTCGGTTTTTGTGGTCTCGCAAATGGAAACGACTTCGATGACTTTGGCTATTTCTTACTGCCAGAGTTTTGGGGACAAGGACTGGCTGTTGAAATGTGCCAACTCGCAGTGGAAAGTATCCGATCAAATGAGGATTTCTCGAAACGGTTACCTATTATCGCGTTTATTGCCTCGACCAACTCGTCTAGTCTGCGAATTGCGGAAAAATTGGGATGGAAAAAGCTACAGGATGACACGAGACAAAACGAACTCGGTTATTTATTCCAAGTTAGTGTTTAGGTTCTCAAGAAAGGAACAAGTAAATGTCAGAGCACATTGCCATTATTGAATGGGCAAAAAAAGAAGAAGAAACGTTTTCGGATAATCAATACTCTAGAGAACATACATGGCAGTTTGATGGGGGGCTAATTGTACCCGCTTCCCCGTCTCCGAGCGTTGTACCAATTCCACTGTCGAACCCCGATAATATTGACCCGGAAGAGGCCTACGTGGCTGCTATTTCAAGCTGTCATATGCTGACGTTTTTGTCGATTGCCGCAAAACGAAAGCTGGTGATAACTCGCTACTATGACAAAGCGGTTGGAGAGCTCACTACTTCAGATAATGGAATTCAATGGGTGTCTAAAGTCACTCTGAGACCTGAAATCGAGTTTTTGGGTGACAAACAGCCCAGTACCGAGCTACTAGAAAAAATGCACCACATCGCGCATCAAAATTGCTTTATTGCAAACTCGGTCAAAACGGAAATAGTCACAGAAATATTGTAAAGCTAAACCTACCACCGATTAGTTTAATAAAGGACTGTTATGTATATCGGAGCACTCGCTAAAAAAACGGGCGTAAGTATCAAAGCCATTCGTCACTACGAGGAAGTGGGACTAATTAAAACACCCAAGAGAGATGGAAAATACCGTATCTACGATGAAAGCTACGTTCCTGTCCTGAGCATGATAAAACTTGCGAAGTCATTGAGCTTTACGCTGCAAGAACTTCAGACCATCGCGGGCGCTAAAACCAAAGAAGGTTTATTACCGATCGATTTACTGCAAACTGAAATTGCCAAAAAGCGTGAGCGAGTTTTACAAGAGCAGCTGAAATTGAAACGCGTTTTGGAAGGGCTAGAATCTCTTGAAAAACAAGCGGTTGAACACAACGAATGCTTAGTCGAAAAAATTTCTTTAGAAATTTAAAAAAAGTGTGTTGACTCTCCTCCATAGGGGAGACTTTAAGATTCTCACTGTCAACGAAACACAACGATTAATTAAAAAGGTGAGAACATGAAAACGGCATTTATTACAGGCGCAACTTCTGGTATCGGTTATGAAATGGCTAAACAACTATCAGAGCAGGGATACCGACTTATTCTTTCTGGACGTAATGAACAGAGACTTCAACAGCTGAAAGACACACTACCGGGTGTCATTGAAACCTTGCGTTTTGACTTGTCTAACCCAGAGTATTTGGAACAATTGATCGACCGCCTCGACCATATTGATTTAGAAATCGATGTTGCAATTAACAATGCTGGGTTTGGTTTACACGGTGCTCAGCTCGATTTAAATGTGCAAAAAGTACGTTCCATGATGCAGCTGAACGTAAACACAGTGATTGAATTGAGCCACTATTTTGCTGAGAGGATGGCCCAACAAGGTCATGGTCGAATTCTCAATGTGGCGTCAACCGCAGCGTATCAGCCGCAGCCTTTCATGTCGGCGTATGCCGCTTCCAAAGCGTTTGTCAGCAGCTTTACTGAGGGGCTAGCGATAGAGATGAAAGACAAAGGTGTGAGTGTCACCGTATTGTCACCAGGACTAACGGATACCGGCTTTTTCAATCAAGATGGTAAGGACATCTCTGAAGGGGGAACCTTCTCTGCTGA
Organism: Vibrio sp. ABH4_348; assembly: GCF_056159765.1. Classification (NCBI taxonomy): domain Bacteria; kingdom Pseudomonadati; phylum Pseudomonadota; class Gammaproteobacteria; order Vibrionales; family Vibrionaceae; genus Vibrio; species Vibrio sp. ABH4_348. The sequence goes on from NZ_JBSWVW010000002.1 coordinate 785,965, forward strand.
GAAACGTGTATCTCCTGCCTTGGTCGCCAAACTGGGACTATCCGCAATGTTTGCTGGAAAAGTACGAGAGATTGCGACATTCCAGAACAAGGCGCTCGTATTCTTGAACCGAATTTTGTCTAGAAACGTAATGTTGAAGATTTATACCGGGGCAATGCAAAAGGTATAACTCGCACGCTAGTCACGTTATCGAACCTCTATATTCATGACCCGCAATGCTTCGTTTGTGGGTCATGAAGTCGTTCAGAAATTTTGAACATCCCAATTAAGCCGCACTGGTTGTATCGGTCTCTTTGCTAAGTGACACTGTTCTTGTCTACTTAAATAAGGGAAATATTATGTGCAGCAACGTCACCAAAGCTCAGCGGAAAATACAAGCAAGCACAACAGAAGTTAGTGGTGCTTCTATCCACAGTACTGGCGCTATACATCATTTAGGGTTAACGGTTTCTCAGTTGGATCTTAGTGCCCAATTTTTTGTTGAATATCTTGGCTTTAAGGAAGTTAAGAGAAAGCCGGACTACCCAGCTATATTTGTCTCAAATGGGCATGTCATGCTAACGTTGTGGCAAGTTCAATCAGACTCACCCAATGAGTTTGATCGCAAACGCAACATCGGCCTTCATCATTTTGCTCTAACCGTTGATTCAAAAGAGAGCTTAATTGCACTCTATGACAGAGTTAGTAGATCGGGTGCAGAAGTAGAATTTCCACCAGAATCTCTTGGTCCCGGGCCCATGTTGCATACTATTTTTTACGAACCCAGTGGTAATCGCGTCGAGTTGGTCTGTTCCGGATCATAGTCTTCTTTGGGAAGCCTTTCCCTCGATTTCAGCGATACTCATAAAGTGCCAGTACTATTTGGGTTCATTTAAGTTCAGCAGAATCGTAAAGAAAAATCGTAAAACAAATCAAAGATTAAAGGTATCAACTATGGATTGGCAGGCTCTTGGTTTATTTGTTATCGCATCACTTTCAATCAACCTCATTCCTGGACCTGATGTGGTTTACATTGTGTCTAATTCGATGAAAGGTAAAGTCTCAACTGGTCTTAAAGCCGCAATTGGATTAGGTGTGGGTTACGGAGTTCATACTATAGCGGCTGTCATGGGCTTATCAGCGCTCATACTCAGCTCTGCGTTAGCCTTTAGTGTCATCAAATATCTCGGTGCGGCTTATCTGCTTTATTTGGGATTTACCAGTTTACGAAATGCCTATCGAGGAGAATCATCTCTAAAGTTGGAACAATCGGGTAGTGATAAAGGTGTTTTCACCCAAGGTGTGGTAGTAAGCATTCTTAACCCCAAAGTGGCGCTGTTTTTCCTGTCTTTTTTGCCTCAGTTTATCAACTTCGAAACGGGAGACGCGCCTACTCAGTTATTGGTTCTAGGCGTGACGTTTAGTTTGTTAGCAACAGGCTGTAATCTAGCCTACGCACTACTTGGAAATTTGATATTCTCAAATCCTAAGTTTCAAAAACACACGCGCGTTGTAGAAGGCGTGTCCGGTTTTCTATTGGTTGGTTTGGCGGGCAAGATAGCGCTAACCCGCAATTAATGCAGAAGGACATGGAATGTTGAAGTATTCAAATCCACTTAAATTAGGAAGCAAAATTGCAATTAGTGCGGTTTCAGCTGGAGTGCCAGAAAGTCACTGGCCTAGATTGGATCTGGTGATCGCGAACCTGAAAAGCAAAGGCTTTGAGGTAATTGTTGGAGAGTCGGTTCGTCAAACCGCTCATGTGGCAAGTTTGCCCGTTCAGCAGCGCGTTGCTGAATTCACCCAGTTTTTGTTAGACGATTCTATCGATGCCATCTTTCCACCTTGGGGTGGGGAGATTGCTCTGGATTTATTCGAGCACTTAGATTTTGAGTTATTGAAAACGCAAAAGCCTAAATGGCTGATGGGTTATTCTGACGTGTCTACCGTACTCAATGTTATCTCTGTGAAGTTGGGTTGGGCAACCGTGCACGGAACTAACCTGATGGAAATGATTGATGATCCTGCTAATGAGCTAACGTCAAATTGTCTCGTACCACTCAAATGCAAAGTTGGAGACAAGTTTGAGCAAGTCTCGTCCAATTTTTATCAAGAATCTTATCCGGATGTAGTCGCAGATCCATCGGTAACGATGAGGTTAACCGAAAAGACATACTGGAAATCTCTGACGTCAATAGATGAGCTTCAGCTAACAGGGCGTTTGTATGGTGGAGTGTTGGATGCACTACTTCATTACGTGCAAACGCCTTACTTTGATTTGAATCGACTTGCTGAGCGTCATAAAGAGGACATTTTGCTTTATCTGGAAAATGCCGAGTTGAGCTCGCCTGCGTTGTTTCGAGCCTTAAAGGGTATGGTTTATCGCGGTGCCTTTGATAATGTCACCGGAGTGATTTTTGGCAGAAATGCAGCACCTGATACCAATGAGCGTTATTCATATCGCTTTGCGATTGAAGAAATCTTCAAGCCTTTGGGCATTCCCGTAGTGTTTGACGCGGATATCGGCCATAAACCACCCAATATGACGCTTATCAATGGTGCATTAGCTCATTTGGAGGTCAAATCGGGTAAGGCTAGGTTAGTACAAGAGCTGGTTTAACTAAAAAACTCATAAGTACCTAATTTACAGCGTATTCAATTTCTTGTTTGAGTATTTCCAGTCCTTTTATGAGTAAACTACGCGTTTCTGGCCCGGTTAGCGATATGCGAATCGCAGCTGGTGCCGGGAACCGATTGACCGCAAATCGTTCTGCCTCGCGAACCAAAATTCCCCGCTCTTGAAGTGTTTGTGCCAATGTAAATCCAGTTAACGGTTCGGGAAGCGTTAACCACACATTGCTTCCTTTAACGACACTTTCTCTAACCGCTGGGTCATTCAGCTGATTGTTTTTGTCATCGGGGAAGTATTCAGACCAAATTTTCTGTCTAGCGGAAATCTCGGAGGCAATCTCTTTGTCCACCGTATGCATCGCGCCGTTTTCTATCCATCGGCATACTAGGTCAATGGTGAGTGGACTTACGTGCATACAATTGGCGCGCAGCGATTGGGTAAACAAATCGGCAAACTGAGTCGGCACCACGGCATAACCCACTCTGAGTCCGCCAGCGAAGTATTTGGAGAAGCTACCAATATATACAACCAAATCAGGGGCGATCGAGAATAATGGCGTTTTACGACTTTCAGGCGGGCAGTAAATCGCATCATCTTCTAAGATGGTTACCTTATACTTGCGACAGATCTCGAGTACCCTGAGACGCCGACTGTCTGAGAGCGACACTGACGTCGGATTTTGATTGGCTGGAGTGATGTAAAGTAGCTTTGGTTTATGCCGTTTACAGTGTAAAGCCAGATCTTCAGGGTTTATCCCTTGTTCGTCGATTTTGACGGGTACAATTTTTCTTTCGAGTAATTGCGCAGTTTTGACAAACTCGGGATAACACAATCCCTCAACAAGGATGGTATCGCCACTGCGTGATAGTGATTGTACAGCCAGTGATAGCCCATGTTGAGCGCCATAAGTCCAAATCAAACGCTTTGCATCTACAGTGTTGTCGAACCTAGATGCTAACCACTTTTGCAAGATTAAAGTATGGCCTTGGAGCCCCTTGGTGGTCTGGTAGCCAAGCAATGCTGCTTGTGCGACAGGTTCGTTTAACAAATCCTTTAAAATGACATTGAGGTGGTTTTGCTGAGAAAAAAGCCACGGGCGAGACAAGGCCAAATCAATGCCTTCTGGCTCATTGATTGGCAAATAGTATTGGCTACGCTCGTTACTTCGGTCTTTAACAAAAGTACCACTTCCCATTCTAGGTTCGATCAAACCGCGTTTTTCTAGTTCTTTGTATGCACGAGTGACCGTACCCACAGTAACATTCAGTTTGTAGGACAAGATACGTTGCGGGGGCATTTTACTGTTAGCGGCAAGCTCACCACTCTCTATCGCTTCGCTAAGCGCATCAGCAAGAGCAAGGTATTTAACGCCACCTCGGCCTGTAATATCGGGAATGTACATTGTTACCCTCCGGAGGGGTTCAATTTTATAGGCGATAAAACACAGACTATTTTTTTTATGGCTTGATAGCAAAAATATTTATTTGTTAACTGAGAAATGTATGCGAAGATTCAACAACGACTTACAGCAGTGGTTGCTCTAAGTATGTTACTAACAATTAGGGTTTATTATGAAGAAAAAGCAAACGCGCTCGCGAAATCATGAGTTTGAACATGGTAGAGGTGAAATTCAAGATAATGCGTTAAAAGCATTAGTCACTAGTCAACTGTTTACCGTTAAAGTAGAAAAAGCGAAAAAAGGAAAAGGAAGCTACATTCGAAAAGCAAAACATAGAGGCAAAGAGCCCTATTTAAACGCAGCATAGACGAGCGTTCAAATAGGGCTTTTTTATTGGTTCAACAGCTCCTAAATATGGTGGGTGCTTTTGCCAAATTTTTAGACTCTAGATCTTCTTCCATGCCTGAGAGACTCCTGGTTCTTCACTTTGAGTCCACCAGTTCGCTTCCCAATTAATATTATTGTGTCTGACCTTTTCGCCTCTGGAGTAAGCTTTGCTTGCACTCCAAGCTGGTGGTACAGGGGTACCGCCCTTAATTAATGACAATGCGTAGTTGAAGGTTCCATTGGGAGCAAACACTTTGTTGGAGGCAAGGTTGTTGACGTCGAACATATAGTGGTTCATCGCAGCATGCCAGATACCTATATACCAACCTTGCTGGTTCAAGCCATTAAATTGTCCCGCAAGCTCAGCTTGCCATGTCTGTGTGTTGTTGGCTTGAATGCTCAGGTTCAAATCGACTTGTTCAGTCCCGTTTGCGTCAAAGGTTCTGAATCTGACTGTATCGCCTGATTCAACTGGACCAAAGCCTTGTGGTACATAGTACCCAAGAGGTGTTAGGTTGTTCCCTGGGTCATTGGGATCGCCGCTGACAAATCGTATATCACTACAATTGTAAAAACCCTCACCCGCAACATCTTCGCGTTGCCAGCGAGTGTAGAGAATGGCATCGCCAGTTCGGCCTGCCGGGAAGGTGACTTTGATACGGTAGCGTTTGTCGGCATCGACAGTCACATTACCCGCCGTATCAATGAGTTCCAAATCCGACCAGTTTAATGGCAGAGACGTATCGTATTCGGGTTTGGTTAGGTAAAACTGCCAGAATGAGGGGTTATGAGGTGTAGAGCCATAAAAGACGTAATCGATTTGGTTGTTCGCATCCAACTCGATACGGGTTCTGTGCCAAAATGGCGAGCCTACATCTAGGCCGGCCTTTGCGCCATCTCCAGCCGAACAGAGGTTTCCGTCAGAGACTGTAGACTGCACATGAGTATTAGCAAACTCTGTTTCGCTCCCATACTTCGGGACATTTGCGGCAATTTCGTTTCGTTGTACGAACGGAAAGGCGCCTGAAATATCGTATGCAGATTGACAAGCTTTGTTCGGAATCGCATCGCTCCAAAAGCCGCCATCCTCATAACAAACACTTTGCCTAGCATTGGGGAACTCCACCCAGCCGTGAGCGTGAACCGAGGTCGTTGCAGACGCGGAGATTGCCGCGATACCAAACAGCCATAAAGGTTTTTTGTTCATGTTATTTCCTTGTTCTTGCTGATAGTTCGAATACCCATCAAGGGGTATTAGTCACGCTAACAAGGCAAAAATAGAAAAAAGTATGAAGAAAGTATTAGAACAATAAAGTTTGATGAATTATGAAATGGCTATCTCATAAACGCGCAACGTGTGAGTTTAGCCACCACTAAAAAGGCGATTTTAGCCGCAACTAATATTGATTTCTCTATCAATAACTTGCTAAGAATTCGCCGAACAACCGAGGTTTCTATCAGGCAAAACATGTTAGCTTGGATTTTTAATCTTATGATTTTGTTGATTATTTTTGAGGTAAGTTATGAAGCCCATTGATTATGAGCCACTAGCAGGCTCAATGTACTTTGACATACTCCTGTTTGCACTACTGGCCTATCCATTTTTATTGGTAGCCATCAATATGTTTGTTTATGACGTAAAGGCCAAAGATCGTTATTCAAAATGGTTCAATAGAGGCTACCTCACGTGCGCGCTTCTGTTGATCGCACTTCATATGCAAACAGAAGAAGTATATGGACGCCATTTGTTAAATGAGTGGTATGAAACTCATCCGGAAGATCGACCAGAGAAATGATCGTGTAAATCGGTTGCGTTTTCGGGCATTTAGCGTATTACTTGAAGTTTAAGTAATCACTGAGTGCTCGATTTATGAAAGGTTTCCTCATTAGCAGTTGGCAATTCACAGACGAATCGCCGTCTGAAGTTTTAGGTAAACAAAAAACGATTCAAGCTGGTCATTGGTATCATTGTCAGCGTGACGCCAGTGATCTTAAGGAGTGGTTGCGGGATAATCAGGTCCCAGCGGCCATTTGTGACTCATTACTGACTGATGACTCCCGTCCCCGGTTTGAACACTTCGCTGATGACTGTTTTTTGATCATCGTTCGAGGAATCAACCTCAACAAAGGCTCTGAACCAGACGATATGCTGAGCTTACGTATGTTGTGGTTTAAAGGAGCACTGATTTCAACTAGGAAAGTGCCTTCCAAAGCGGTTTCTGCAATCAACGACAAACTTAGGCAAGGGAATGGCCCAAAGAATCTTGAGCAATTATTGCTGAGCATAATGCAAGGGGTGAACCAAATCATAAATGACTTCTTGGAACCCACAGAGGCTTTGTTAGAAAGTTTAGATATTGATTCAACATCAACTCAAGAAGTCTCTGACTTAAACAATCGTCTACTCCGTCTTAGGCGCTATCTTAAGCCGCAAAAGTACGTGTTTGAAGATATGCTAAATGCTGAGTTGGCGCAGTTGAAAAGCCAACATATTGCAATCAAAAATTGTCACGATACCATTATGCGGATCAATGAATCTGTAGATTTTTATCTTGAGCAAGTGAATGCGTATTTGCTTAGTTTAGGTCAACAACAAGCTGAAAAAATGAACAGGAACACCTATCTGTTTTCTGTTTTGGCGGGAGTGTTTCTACCGGCTGGATTTTTTACGGGACTGTTGGGCGTCAATATCGGTGGTATTCCGGGGACCGAGTCCCCTTGGGCATTCAGTGTATTCTGCGCGGCTTTAATTGCCGTTGTCGTGGCTGAGTTTGCAATCTTGCGAAAGCTTAAGTTTATTTAGGGTTAAGCCTCAGATTCAAAACAACCTAGTGTTTGGATGTTAGTCAGTTTGTACTGAAATACGTCGATCTAGATTGCTAGCTTCTAAGAGGTTGTTAGCTAATATCCTCTTTTGCATACAAATCTTAAGAATTTTTCATTTGCTTGTGCACCAGGTTCGCCTCTATTGTGCAATGAGCATTTTTTATTTTGGGACAACATGACACGATATCACGGCTTTCTTGAGCTCTTCAAAGGGCAAACGGGTGTGTATTTTGCCACTAATGGCCTAACAGCAACGGCCTTTGCCTTTATCATGCCAATTATGAGCTTGTTCTTGGTAAAAGGGCTGGATACCGAACCTATGTATTTGGGCTTGTACACGGTAGTCAATAGCTTTGCCACCATTTTGGTAAGTCAGTGGGTTACCGGGCTCGGTGATAAAGGAGTTGCTCCTAAAAAATTGTTCTTGGGGACCTTGCTTGGAATTATCGCTGCTGCAATTGGTTTTAGCTTAGCAACAGAATTTTGGCATGCCGTCATAGTTGGTCTACTTATTGTGCCAATCGCTTCAACTTCTATCCCTGTGATTCTGTCTATGATCCGCCGCTACGCAGACCAAACGGGTCAGGATAGTACTTCACTCAATGCAAAGCTGCGTTCTTCGGTATCACTGTTGTGGATAGTGGGCCCGCCACTCGCATTTTTGACCGTAGATAATTTTGGCTTTAAGACCAATTTTTTAATGGCTGGGCTCATTGCCGCATTTGTGTTTATTTTGGTATTTCTGTTTTTGAAAGACGTTGAACCAGCCAAAAAGACAGCACAAAACCAATTGACGACCAGCGGCTCACAAACCTTATGGCTTTTATTTGCCACTATTGTACTTGCCAATATTGCTAATAGTACTTACCTCAATGCCATGCCCTTATACCTTACACAGGAACTTGCCTTTCCAACTAGCTATCCCGGCTATTTGTTGGGTCTGACCGCCGCAATTGAAATCCCAGCGATGCTGTTGGCAGCTAAGTTTGCTAAACGCTGGAACAGCTACCCAGTTCTTATGTTTGGGCTTGCCAGTGCACTGGTGTTCTATGTTGGGATGTATTTTGCGACGAGCTACTACGCTCTCATGGTTATTCAAATATTCAATGGTATCTTTTTTGGGATATTTGTCGGTCTAGCTGTTTCTATGATGCAGGATTTGGCTCAAGGAGCTGTTGGCAAAGTAACAGCTTTGTACAGCAATGCAATGATGGTAGGCACTATGATAGGGTCGAGCACGATGGGTTTGACAGCCCAATTTTTTGGCTACAAAGCGCCTTTCATCTCGTGTTTTTTAATGATGTCTATGTCATTATTCTTACTGGTAAACGTCTACCGAAGAACTCAACCTACCTCTGCTATCGCTGTTCAAGAAGGATGAACCATGTTTGACGAGATCAAATCAGAACTGCCAAATGACAGTTTGATTAGCCAGTACTACACCAACGCGAACTTTACCGATGCCTACACGGTTGAAGCCGAAAAAGAATATCAGAGCGCGCTTGATGCAATTAAAGATATGTTTTTACGCAGTCCTAACTGGATCAATTCTCTAATGAGATTGCGTAACAAAGCCGTGTCGATTGTTGGAATTAAAGATCTCGGCGTATTGTCTGATGTTGAGAATGGCAAACCATTGCAAGATTACAAGGTCGGTGACCGATTTGCCATTTTTTCTATCGCAGAATTGCGCGACGACGAAGTAGTGATGACAGACAATGATAAACACCTAAAAGTCTATCTTTCTTTGAAACTGGAGCCTTCAGAAACTCATGGTGGCAGACAAAAACTCACCGTGACAACCGTGGTTCACGAGCACAATTTTCTAGGTAAGTTCTACATGCTGTTTGTTGGCCCAGCTCACAAGATCATTGCGCCTAGTGGCTTGAAGGTTCTGGCTGCAGAGTAGTTGCTACTACGAAAAACTTACGATACAAAAAAGCCCCGAACTATCGGGGCTTTTTGAATCTGTTTGGCTAGCTGTGTTTAGCCTTCAGCACGACGGTTGTGACCACGCTCGCCGCGGTAGTTTCCGCGGTTGTCTCCACCGCGATTGCGATCGAAACGACGCTCACCACCGTTGCCGCCGTTACCACCATTGCCACGACGACCGCCATCACGGTTGCCGCGATGACCACCTTCACGGCGTCCATCTCGGTTGCCATCAAAACGACGACCACCGTCACGGCGACCACCATCACGACGTCCACGAGGCTCACGGAAATCGTTGAAATCAACCACTACAGCACCTGCTTCGTGTTGACGGATACGCAACTTGCTTAGCTTGTTTGCTGCGTTGCTTGGCATCGCTTTTGGAAGCTGAACATAGGTTGATTCACGGTCAAGTTTGATTGCACCGATAGAGCCTTTAGTAAGACCAAGTTCATTCGCCAATGCACCCACAATGTCTTTTACCTGAACGCCTTGTTCACGACCAAGTTGAAGTTGGTATGTATCCCAATCTTGGTTGCGGTAATCACGATCACGGCCACCGTTTTCACGACGCTCGCGACGACGTTGATTGTCACGCTCAACTGCTGCCAACATTGGGTCTTCGCCAATGTAGAACAATGGACGTTTACCTTGTTGACGTTTAAGAAGGATCGCCGCCAATGTCGCTGCATCCATCTCAAGAGAAGTCTGTAGTGACTCTACCAACTCTGCAAATTTGTCTAGCGCTTTGTGCTCTTTATCCGCTGCCAGTTCTTCACCTAATTTTACAAGGCGAGCTTCAGCAACTTTGTCACGATGAGGAAGTGAAATTTCTTCCATGCTTGATTTAGTAACGCGCTCGATGGTGCGCAACATACGAATCTGGTTAGTGCGAACCAAAAGGATAGCTTTACCTTTACGTCCAGCACGACCAGTACGGCCGATACGGTGAATGTATGACTCAACGTCAAAAGGAATGTCGTAGTTAAACACGTGAGTAATACGTGGCACATCAAGACCACGTGCAACAACGTCAGTCGCAACTAGGATATCGATAACACCTTGTTTGATATGATCGACAGTACGCTCACGCAGAGACTGAGGAATGTCACCGTGAAGAGGCGCAGCTTTAAAGCCACGAGCCGATAGCCAGTCTGCCAAACGTTCAGTATCTTGACGAGTACGAACGAAGACAATAGACGCATCTGTTTCTTCTGTTTCAAGAAGGCGAGACATAGCTTCGTCTTTCTCTACGCCTTTAACGACCCAGAATTGCTGCTCTACTTTGTCAACCGTGTGGTTTTTACCAGCAACGTCAATATGCACTGGCTCACGCAAGAAGCGTTCAACGATCTTCTTAAGCATAGGAGGCATAGTTGCAGAGAATAGAACACGTTGTGCACTTTCAGGCGCATGCTCCATGATAGCGGTTACGTCATCAACGAAACCCATGTTTAGCATTTCATCTGCTTCATCAAGAACGAAGGTAGTGACTTCATCAAGGTGTAGTTTTTGACGGTTGATCAAATCTTGTACACGACCTGGCGTGCCAACCACAATGTGAGCACCTGAGCGAAGCGCACGCATTTGATCAACGATAGATGCACCACCGTAGATCTCTAGAACTTTAAGGCCCTTGATGTTTTGACCAAGGTTTTTCATCTCAGCCGCTACTTGAATCGCTAGCTCACGTGTAGGCGCTAGAACGATGGCTTGAGGCTTGTATTGAGATAAGTCGATTTTGTTTAGTAGAGGTAAAGAAAAGGCGGCTGTTTTACCAGTACCTGTCTGAGCTTTACCTAAAAGGTCAACGCCTTCCATCAAGTGTGGAATAGCGGCGCCTTGAATTGGGCTTGGTGAAACGAAGCCGATTTTGTCCAGTGCTGAAAGGATATCTTCATTCAACGCGAGTTCGCGGAATGTAGTCACAGAATCTTGCATGGGGATCCTACTTTATTTTTATGTGTTCACAGGTCCCATTGGCTCTACAATTCCGATACCAATCCATACTCTGATTGATTCCGTTCAATTCCGGATGAGCGCTAAATCGCAACAAGCTGTTTGGGACTTCCAAAGGAGCGCGATTATTCCTTAAAGCGAGGCAAATTGCCAGAAAAAATTGAATTTCATCACACTTTTGCGCTTTATGTGAGTGGTGTGGCATATTTGGTTCATTGAATGCCAGCTAGTTAGCTACTTGCTGGCACTCAATAATTTACAGGAAAATCTGGCTAGACTGGCTCTTGGGCAAGATCTGCAGAGAAATCCAATAGCGGCTGGGCGAAGATTTGACCGGTGGGATCGCTCATTTTGTTAATCGACTTCATATGGAAATGGTCAATTTTGGCGGTGGACTGTTGGAAAGCTTCCATTGCTTGTTGTAGAGATTGAGCTCTCATATACCAAAGAATATAGTCTTGTTTTTCGATGGTAATTTTGAACCACGATTCTATTGTTACGCCTTCTTTTTGCATTGAGTCGCAAACATCTTGAACGTTTTGAGAAAGAGTTTTGCACCAGTGATCCATACGTTCTTGGTAATCTGGAACCAGTTTGATCAATCCCGCGGCAAATTCCATAGTGTCTCCTAAAAAGGTTAGCTGATTATTGAATTCGACGTGGCTCGGAAAGCTTCTAGCAATTAAATATGCGTATTTACGCTTTTTAGACTCTTTGGTCTAATTTTCTGTATTTCAGTGCTTTGGATTGGAACATCTTGATGAGGTCTCAACAAGATCATCGCTTACGTTTTGTGACGAAGTTGTAGCCCTATCTTTGCTTCTCTACATCTAACCTAATTGGCCTGTTTGTGAGTCGAGATGGGCAGCCAGTCAGTTTTGCCTCCCAATTGATAATAATTATCATCTAATTTATTTAGTTTGTGAAATGTTATAACATAACAATAGTTATTAAATAATCATTGTGTATTTACAACGTCAAGGAGACAGCTTGCTGAAGGCTTGTTATGAATAAATTAGAAAACTCGAAGTTGTTCAACTTCATCAACAACAATACGACTTTGCTACTCATTGCAGCGATCGTTGTAGGCTCAATTGCTGGAGTCTCGTCACCATCGGTAGCAGAGTTTTCTGGTAATTACATCGATCCAACTATTTTAATATTAGTCTTTTTATTGCTGTTTGAGGTGCCAGTGACAGGCATTTTCAAAGGGCTCTCCAATATCAAATTCATAAGCATTGCATGGGTAACAAACTTCATTTTGATACCAACCATCGGTCTAGCCGTCGCTTCACTGTTCTTATCAGGGCAACCTCTATTCTACACAGGCTTGGTGATTTACTTTATGGCTCCGTGTACAGACTGGTATCTGGGTTTCACAAGGCTCGCAAAAGGGAACGTAGAGTTGGGCGCTGCTCTTTTACCCATTAATATGATCAGCCAATTGATCCTATTTCCAATTTACCTGGTGTTGTTCGATACGGTCGTCTCCTATAAGGTTGACCTTTCCATGCTGATCGAGTGGTTCATTCAGCCCTTAGTTGCTGCCGCTGTTCTTCGTTTAGCTCTAACGAAAGTCATCGATAAGATTCTACCATTCTGTAAGCTCTCTATTCCCATTGTATTGTCTTTGTTGGTGGCGCAAATCTTTGCGACCAATATAAATGAGCTGATGGGTCACCTGTCGATTGTTCCACTGCTACTTGCTGCTATTTTTGTGTTCTTTGTAGTGACCTTCATTCTTGGTGAAGTCATCGCTAAGGTAGCGAAATTGGATTTCCCAGGGCACTGCTTACTAACGTTTACCACGGGGGCGAGAAATGCACCCTTGATGCTGGGCTTAACCACCATTGCTATTCCAGACCAGCCGTTGATTTACGCAACGATCACTATCGGGATGTTAATTGAATTCCCACATCTCACCGCACTCAAAGCCATTTTCTTGAAACGCTATAAAGAAGAAGGTGCTAGCTTAGCTAAACCCGTTAGCTAAACCCGTTAGCCAACAGAGAATGGGGACTCTATTTGAGTCCCCATTCTTATCGTTATCTTTTTTATTACTTTGTTTAGTTCGTCATCAGCAGAAACACTGTTGGTCTTCGCAACAACTTAGGTCATTAAGAAGCATTCCGGCTTGTTTGTAATGGCTTAATACTGTCGTATCTAAATCAAGTTCTGAGCCAATGACCTCACAAGGCAGTGCAAATCGACCCCTAAACTTATAAATAAAGCAAAGTAATACCTCACCGTGAATCAGTTTTGGTCCAACTAAAAACAAATTTCGATGCCTTGTTGATTCATCGAAATTGTTCACAATTGGAAATCCGTGATCATCAATCGTAAACATGGATTCAACTGGGCCTAAATGAGCGTCGAAGCCAGTGCAGTTGATAGGTTTACCGGAACTGATGATTCGGTCTCCTTTGGTTGAGAGAATCTCATAACCCTCTTGGATTTTTCGAACCTCGAGGACTTCAAAATCCTCATGCAGCTCAACGAGATCTGAGTTTGCCATCGAAGCAAGACGTTCTGCCGTGTATGGGCTTAACACCTTACTCGGGTCATACGTATTGTTTTGGTCATCGCCAGATTCAATTAAGCTTACTTTTTTACCACGTTGCGCGAGGTGAAAAGCCGCATCAACGCCGCTTTCATAACAGCCAATCACTGCATAGTGTTCATCTGTGCAATCATCCCATGTCTTTACTTGGCTGTTGTGTACACACAGTTTGCTACCTTCAAATGCGTTGAGTCTTGGGTTTGAAAACTCTCCGCCAGCCCAAATCAAATAGCTAGTTTTGATTATTTCACCTGAAACCATAACGAGTTCGAAACTGTCATCGGCTAGGTGGAATACCTTCTCGACACGAGAATTCTCGGTTACTTCAATTTGATAGAACTTAGTCACGTTCCTCAGGTACTGTGCGTATTCAGCTCCGGTAGGGTGCTCTTTACCAACACTAAATGCCGGAGAAGTGTCAGGCGTGATCGCATTTAGATCCGTTTGGTGGTAACCATTACTCGGAAATGAAGGAGTAATCATCTTCATCTCTTTAGGCCATTTTTCAAAACTATGACCAATGGTGTTCGCTTCTAGCACCATCAAGTCTTTATCTTTTATGCCCATCTGCTTTAGTAAAGCAGCACACCCAAGCCCAGAAGGTCCAGCCCCTACGATAACAACTTTTGTATTTTTCACGATTCTACCAACCACCAGAATATTTGGTGTAATGATATAACATAACGTTAGCTAAATGATAATAATTATCGACAAAAAGGCGTGGCGGAGCCAATTGTTAAAACTGGATAGGGCTATCTTTTATTCTGTAAGTTAATTTAATTGGAGTAGCATTCTAGCTTTCATCCCCAACTCAGTGGAGTAACCCATAGAACGACTCACAATTTTATTGTTCTTGTCGAGTAAATAGTACGAAGGGTAGCCTGAAATTTTAAACGTCTCTCGAATGACATGAGTGCCCAAATAGGTGGGCAGAGAAGATTTACTGTCTGAAACAAAGTTATGTACTGACTGCTCATCACTGTAATCGAGTGCAATTTTCACGATGTTTACCTCATCATGATCAAGTTCATCTAAGTTACCAATACTGAGTTTACAAACGGTGCACCAAGGTGCGAAAAAGTACACCAGAGTTGGCTTTTGATTTTCGGCGGTGAATAGAAGTTCTATTTCACCATTGAGGTTTTCTAAGGCAGTTTGTTGTATGTAGCTTGACCCGTCATCATCAATCATGTTGCGGGTTTGCCATGCTTGCACTCCCCATACAACGAACAAGGCAATTAAGATATCGCGCGTCCATATCCAGCTTTTTGTTCGGTACCAAGGCGTGCGCGTTTGTCGTGTTTTAGACATGTATTACTTCTATGACCTTAATAGCTGAATTTTTATTAATTTTAGAGACCAAGATTCACCGTTAAAACTTACACAATTTAGGTTTCAGGGCGATTCGCGACAAATTTACGATTCAGTCTGAGTCAATAAAGATAGGCGAACAACCTATCGGCTTAGACTCGATAGCATTGTTCACCTATTCGAGGTGTTGCTACTGCGCTTGAAGGCTTTGAATCTTTTGATGGACTTTCATTCCTAACTCTTGGCCCCATTTTTGACCAATCATGAAAGACTCTTGGGTCAGTGCTGGCTGCACTTCCACTAAACGCTTGCCAATATCTGACTGATAAAAAGCGATCAGTTGGTCAATTTCGTTTTGGCTTAAGTGTGATTGGTAAACGGGAATCAACTGGTTGAGTAGGCTATCCATGTCCACCTCTTTTTGAAGCTCTGCAAAAAAGGTTTCATCGACTTCTCCCATCATAGGTTTGAGCGCGATCATCATTTGATCAAACATTTGCTGACCCATTTGAGATGAGCCACTGACCTCAAGCAAGGTTCGAACACTGTTTTCAGTAGGTTTTGCGGTAGCGAAAAATGGCGCGACAATTAACACAGCACATAGCGTAAATTTCTTAAACATTGGGATCTCCTAGAGATGATGGTTAGAACCAAAAAGTAAGGAACTGGTTCAGAGGTGCTAAATCGTATTGATAATGTACTATTTAATCTGCGATTTTCAATAAGTCTATGTATTAAAATGTATTTTTTGTCAGTTAGGGGAAGTGTCAGTCGGAATTACAAAACTCTACAAATTAAACGAAGCTGATATTCTCGAGTACAAACCCTCGTAACCATTGATGAGCAGCACTGCGTTGGTTTCGCTCGTGCCAGAGCATTCCCACATTAAATTCACATCCATCGACAGGACAAGGGGCATAAGAAAAGTCTGCTAGCCGATGTTGAATTAACTTTGTTGGTACCAGTGCCACCAAGTCAGTGCTCAGGACAATATCGGGCATCAGCAAAAAGGATGAAACTGTCATACTGGCTTTGCGTTTTAAGCCTCGCTTTTGTAGCGCTTTATCGATGGGGGTAAAAAAGGTTCCGTCGCGAAGTGATACCACTAGATGATCCAAGCTAACGTATTCTTCTAAGGTCAAATCGGGATGAACAAGAGGGTGGTCTGGACGCGCGATCAACGTGTAGCTTTCTGTGAATAAGTGCTTAACCTTGAGATCGCTAGGTGCTTGAGTTGGGCACATGAAGATCAAGTCGAGCTCTTGTTTTTCAATTTGAGCAGATAGGTTAGCAAAATCCAAAGTTGTCAAAGACAGCTGGATATTCGGCGCTTCTGCTCTTAGTTTTTGAATGAGTGGTGTAATCACTGAAGCCTGCAAATAGTCGGTGCTAGCCATCGTGATGGTCAATTCTGCATTAGCTGGTTCAAATACTTGGTGTTGATCTATGGTCTGATTGAGCTGAGCCAAAGCCTGTTTCAAATCAGGTAATAGAAGGCTTGCTTTTTCTGTTGGTGTAACTGTTTTGTTTCCCGTGATGATCAGCGGGTCATTAAAATGTTCACGAAGCTTATTGAGTTGAGCACTAACCGCAGGTTGACTTAGGTTTAGTCGTTGAGCCGCTTTTGTCACACTTCTTTCTTCTAAAACGGCGATCAGTGTTTTGACTAAATTGAGGTCGAAACGAGTATTCATTTTCGTTATTCGAGCCATAGGAAATGGTGATTTCACAACACACTGCCAGAGCGTCATGCTAACTGCAAGTTAATGAAGCGATTTGCGTTTTATTTGCAAGATGTATGACAGGGAGACCTAATGGAAACGCCATCAAAAACTGTTCTTATTGTAAGTGCTCACCCCGAGCCTCAATCTTTAACCCATTTTTTTGCCATGCAATCAGTGGATAATTTGCAGGCCAAAGGATACCGAATTCTACAAAGCAATCTTTATGAAATGGATTGGAAAGCGCACGCAGACGCCAACGATTTTAAAAATAGAATTGATCCTACAAGACTTAACTACATTGCTGAATCTCAGCATGCTTACTCCAGTGAGTCTCAAGTGGATGAGGTCAAACGTGAGCAGGAAAAACTATTACAAGCTGATGCAGTTATCTTTCATTTTCCCTTATGGTGGTATGGGATGCCAGCTATCCTAAAGGGGTGGTTTGACCGGGTTTATGCCTACGGTTTTGCATACGGCTACAAAGGCATGGGGAATCACCTTCGATTTGGTGACGGCGTGTTTAAAGGAAAACGAGCCATGTTGTTTGTTTCCACGGGAGGTCCGGCAATTGATTACTCACCGCGAAGTATCAATGGGCCGATAGATCAGTTGTTGTTTCCGATTACCCATGGTTGCTTGTTTTACCCAGGATTTTCAGTACTTGAAAATCATGTGGTTCACAACGCCTTGGGGCTAAGCGAACAAGATATGCAGAATGAAAGCTTCAGATGGCAAAATAGATTAGAGAGTTTGTTTGACGAAGACCCGATTCCATTTCGTACTCAAAATGGCGGTGATTTTCCAGATAAACACGAACTTGCCCCACATATCCTCCCCGAGAAAAGTGGTATCGAAATACACTGGAAGTAACGAGTATCATTAAGCTAGCCAAGGAAGTGCCAAATGAGCACTTCCTTGTTTTTTTGAGAATTGGCGCAAGTACCAGTTCCAGAATTTAAACGTAAGGATTTTGGCAATCTTCCAGCAAGCTTGTGACGTTGCCTGCTAACGAATTGTTTTCAGATTTAGTAAAGCCTTGATGTTGCAAAAACAGCCGTTTTGACTGGTTCAGCTCTTTTGGAAAATCCATCCACACCGTATTCATCGAGACTGTGCTAGTTAGGTAGTAACGCTTTTTGGTGTGATCGGCAAGGTTGCTCCAAATTGTATACGACGAGACCGGCTCGTCTGGTGTTTGGAATTTAACGGGAACCGAACATGTCGCAACCAATGCTCGTGTTTGATAACGGGCTTCATGTCTATCAACCGGTCGCTTAGCAAACGATAAGTAGTAATTGGCACGTTCGAACCTTTGAGTTGAAGTGTTACCGCCCGGCGCGGAGTACACAGGAGCCTCTACTTTGGCATTTGGGTCTAAGCCCCAAATGTATTGCCAGTATGCAGTAAGCTTTTTCTGGGTATTAAAGTCAGGCTCGTTGGTGACTACCGTATATTTTGGGTTTTGATGAATCTGGTATTCCCCATTTCGCACTTCAATCACAGCAGAGTCGCCCGAACTGTCAGAGACACAAACGTGAATGAACGAGTAAATACCATCTATTCCTTTTGGCAATTCAACTCCGGCTGGCAAAGTAAACCCGGGCACAAGGTCAGGAACCAATTGAATGTTTTGCTTGGCAAAGTAGTCACACACTTCTTGCACATTGGCGAATTTATCCAAAATAAACTGGATCCAATAATTTGAGCTTAGGCATTTGCGCGGTTTGTTAGTGGCTTTTGCAGTGAGTTGATAGTTAGGCTTCTGATAAGAGGTATCGCAATCGTATAGCGCGTTGACTGCGAGTCCTTTTTGATTCAGCCCATCAATAGTGGCGTAGCCATCGACATCATTCCCGATCACGGTTGCCAAGCTTGCGTATTTAGATTGCCATTTTTTTATATCTTGCTCGTGTATCTTGTTCTTTTTCGCCAGTTTAGGTTTGAGACCTGTATTATGGCTTCCGCCTGCAAAAGCGTAAAAGTAGGTGTCAATCGTTGAAAACCAGTCCACATTCCTAGCGGTCATTGGGAATTGATCATTTAGGTGGTTAAAGATACGGGTACACATCTTACAAATTTCCTTTTTATCAATAGTTTGCTGGCACAGGTTAGCATATAATTGACGGTTGATAAGTGTTGAAAGGAAAGCCAAATGGTAGAGAGTGAGCTAGAAGGAAGCTCCCATTTACGTCAAAAAGTACTCAAAGGCATGAGTATCGGCCTCGGCTCATTGGCGGCAATTTTGGCTGTGGCCAATATTTATTTTCTCAGTTTGTATTCGCTGGCATTAATGGAAGCCGGTTACGCCATCTATTCCTGGTATGTATATCGGCAAATTAAAGCCAATACATTACATCACTTGCATAAATATATCGTCACGGGCTTTGTCACCTTCATGGTGGTGTTTGGCACAACAATTAATTTACTTCATTCTGCAGCGTTTGCTTGGACGCTTGTGATGCCGATTATTTACTACTTACTACTGGGGCGAAAAATTGGAGTGGTTGCCACCATATTGCTGTTATTGGTTCAGTTGGTGAATATCCATTACTTATTCGAGCTAGAGCCTCACTTCATGCATCTTGATCTGATGATTAACCTCGGTTTTAGTTATCTAAGTATTGCGGCAATCGCTCATGTTTATGAATCCAATCGTTACAACACTGAGTTAAAATTGACCAAGTTGGCTTTGGTAGACCCACTAACCCAGGCGAATAATCGTCTAGCGCTCAAACGCCGTTTTGCGAAACTAGATAAACTGACTAAACCTTTCCACCTGATGGTACTCGACATAGATCATTTTAAATCAATCAACGATAAATATGGGCATGATGCGGGTGATATGGTTTTGCAATTGACGACGCAGTTATTGATATCTCATGTTGGCGAAGAAAATGTTTACCGACAAGGGGGCGAGGAGTTTTGCATCGTGCTCGAGAATTGCGCTCAGTCTGACGCTATTGTCATGGCCGACAAAATCCGAACTGCCGTTGATAACATGAAGGTTAGTTTTCAGAATAAAAGTTTTAATGTCACTGTGAGCATTGGAGTGGCGCACTCTAGTGAAAAACTATCGGTTGAAGCTATAAACCGAGCTGCTGACGAGAACCTCTACAAAGCAAAAAGTTATGGACGAAACCTAGTGGTGGCCGTTTGAGTGTAAAGCGTTTAAGTTTGTGTAAAGTTCATCATAGAGAAAGTGCGATTAAGCACTTTCTCTAAATATTCGTTTTGTTAATTTCAGACGTAAGGGTTTTGGCAATCTTCCAGCAAGCTTGTGACGTTGCCTGCTAATGAATTGTTTTCAGATTTAGTAAAGCCTTGATGTTGCAAAAACAGCCGTTTTGACTGGTTCAGCTCTTTTGGAAAATCCATCCACACCGTATTCATCGAGACGGTGCTAGTTAGGTAGTAACGCTTTTTGGTGTGATCGGCTAGGTTAGTCCAAATTGTATAGGACGAGACAGGATGATCGGGTGTTTTGAAGTTCACCGGCACTGAACAGCTTGCGACTAGAGAACGAGCTTGATAAAGCGCTTCGTGTCGGTTTTTCGGTGCGCTGGAAAAGGCCAAATAGTAGCTAGCTCGCTCGAAGCGTTGAGATGGTGTATTACCACCCGGCGCCGAGTAGACCGGAGCTTGTACGGGCGCGTCAGTGTCTATTCCCCAAATAAACCGCCAGTAATCGGTCAATTTTCTCTGAGTTTCAAAGGAAGGCTGATTGGTGACAACATCGTATTTTTTATCATAGTAAACAACAAACTTACCTTTTCTCACCTCTATTACCGCTGAATGCCCGGAAGCATCTGAAACACTCAAGTGTAAGTTAGCGGGGACAGATTCAATTCCGGCTGGTGGTGTAAACCCCGGTAGAGCGTCTGACATTAACTGAATTTTTTGCTTTTCAAAATACTTAGCGACGTCGTGTGCTGTCTTGAATCTGTCCAATGCAAATTGCACCCAATAATTCGCGCTTAGGTATTGGCGAGAGTCTCGTTCACAACATGAAATTGTAGTGTTCGCTTGGTAGCTTGTATCGCTGTCGTACAAACCATTGGCAACCAGACCATGTTCGTTTAGGCCATCAACAGAGGCAAAACCTTGTTTGTCGTTACCCATCATAGCAACCAGGCTGGCGTAACGAGATGTCCAAGATTTTATCTGATGAGGATTAAGGTGTTTTTCTTGGGCTAAACTTGAGGGGATACCGCGTCTTTCAAGTCCTTTGGGGAAAGCATAAAAATAGGTATCGACAGGTCCGCCCCAATCCATGTTGCGTGCTGTAATGGGGTACTGCTCGTTTAAATGATTAAAAATTCGTGTACACATTACTTTAATATCCCTTATATCAATAATTTGACATTTACAGGCTATCATATAATTTGAAGTTGAATAGCAGCAAAAAGGAAGAGCTGAATGCAAGACTACGAGCTAGATGGAAGCTCAGAATTACGCCTAAAGGTGCTTAAGGGCATTAGTATAGGAATCGGAAGCTTGTCTGCGGTGTTGGCAGTGGGGAATGCACTCAATACGGACAATTATATATTCCCTATTTTACAGGCACTGTACGCGCTGTACTCCTTATACTTGTATCTGCAAATTAAAAATAGAACCCTTCACCCCAGCCATAAATACTTTATTAGCGCCTTTCTAACGTTGTTAGTGGTTGGCGGAACGTGGATACGCGTAACCAATCATGGATTGTTTATTTGGACGCTAGTTTTACCCATTGTTTATTATTTGTTATTGGGTCGAAAAGCCGGTCTTATCGCGACCGTAATGTTATTCGTGGTTCAGTTAGTTAACGTCGATTTCCAATTTAACCAAGACCAATATTTCTATCAACTTCCGCTGATGGTCAATTTAGGATTTAGCTACATTAGTATCGCAGCGATCGCCCATGTTTATGAATCTAATCGCCACAATTCGGAGCAAAAGCTTACAAAGCTCGCCACTATAGATCCCTTAACTCAAACGAACAATCGCTTAGCCCTCCAACATCGTTTTGCGGAGTTGGAAGGTCGTTCTAAACCTTTCCACTTAATGATGCTCGATATTGATCATTTCAAATCGATCAATGATGACTACGGGCACGATGCGGGCGATTTGGTTCTAAAGTCCTTGACCCAGCTGCTCGAGTCAGTAGTGGGTAAAGACAACGTTTATCGTCACGGGGGCGAAGAATTTTGTATCGTATTAGAAGACTGCTCCAAGTTCCAAGCGGTGACAATCGCCGACAACATTCGAGTTTCAGTAGACAAAATGCGAGTCAGTTTTCGTCAAAAAATCCTCAATGTCACGGTAAGCATTGGGGTGGCTCAATCTGATGACGCCTCCTCGATCGACGCGTTAAATAGAATGGCAGATGATAACTTGTACAAGGCAAAAAATGACGGTCGCAATGCAGTTGTGTCTTGTTAATTGGCAAGCTTTCGTGAATGCTTGAACACTCGCAGTGATGCGGCTAGTTAAAACAACATGTGGCACAGAGATAATGTGATATTGATTGCACTCTTGGCATAACAAAACCAGCGATGAATAAATAAGCGCGGTGTTTCATGTAGATTGTGGTTTTTGCTTTTGACTGACACTTTCACATGGAACATCGTGAGCTACCCCCACATCTCCAAAAGCTGTTTCGAGTAGGCAAGCAGCCTAATCAATTTAGCTTACACACCAAAAAAGGATTTCTGACTAAATTCTTTGGCGTTGTCATTCTCTTTCTCGCTTGTCAAAGTTTGTTTTTGGCATTTGTTCTTGATGGTCGAGATAAAGTTTTCTACACCGCCTTGTTGTTCGTCACTCTGCCAGTCGGAATCTATCTGTTCAGCAAATCGCAGCGACTAGTTTTGGATATCGAACAAGGTGACGTCTTCTTTCAACGTTCGACACTGTGGCGCTCTCCCGTGTCCTTTGATTCACAACCAGCAAGTCATCTTGAAGTACTGTTAAAACGGGGTAATGAGCCAAGTAAACGCATAGTTACTCTTTGCGAGCAAACCTATGAATTTTCCAATACCAATGATGCGCATGCGGTGATGGATTTCTTGATGGCCAATACAGAAGCCAAGGTGTTAGAGCAAGTTAGCGATTGGCCCAATAAAAAGCCTTGGCGAGAAGACCGAAAAATTTTTGGAGCTAGAAATACAGTCGTTGACTCTCCTTCGAACCAAAAATCTACCGAATTGCCCTCTGGTGGGCTCAGTTCTGAAAATACAGCACCAAGAGATTCTACACTTGATGAAGAAAAGCTAAATCAGACAACAGAAAACGACGGACTACCAGAATTAATACAAGGCCGTTTAACACCTATCTGGACAAAAGCAGCGTTGTGGCGTTTGGCAATTCCAATTCCAATTTTCATTGGGCTTGCAGCCTTGTTTAAGTATGGAGTTCTATCATGAACTTTAAAGTGAAATCACCAGAACGCGCGACGTATCAAATCGACGGTTTTTCTAAGATTTTGAAATCCATGCTAGGGCTGTTTTTCCTGTTTGTTGGCTTGCTTAATATTTATTTTGCTGGTGGTGAAAAAGCGTTACCTCTATGGGTGATTGGCTTAATCACAACATTGGCATGGCATTTGAGCTTTGCCGGATATAAAGTCGATTTTGATTTGGGACGGCGGATCATTACGCAAAAAGCGTCGTCGATTTATCCGATATTTCACCGTCAATACCGGCTACAGGATGTGAAAGGATTTCGAGCCGTTTCCCTCGGAGCGCGCAGCCGACCTTACGCTGTGGTTATGATGTGTCGCGACGGCAAGCAGTTAACTCTAGCAACTACAAAGCATAGAAAAATAGCGAACCATTTGGTGAAAGAAATTGCAGGTTTTACCAAGTTGCCGTATTCAGTAGACCTCGACTGATTACAACTGGATCCCAATTTGTCTGAAATAATCGGTTTTATGTCATTGCGGACATGCGCTTTGCAACGCATACTCACTATCAGTCGGGAGAGGAGTGGTAGTTGAGTTTGAATGAAAAAAATTGGAATTTTTATCTACCCTGGTTGCCAGAGTATGGACGTGGTTGGCCCTGCACAGGTTTTTGCCAGCACCAATGAATGCGATGATTCTTCGCATTACGAGATTACCCTGTTTTCGTTTGAAAAAGGTGCTGTGAAAACCGATGGTGGGTTTTCATTGGTTGCTGAGTGCGATTGGCACGAGATTGGAGCACTCGATACTCTTATTATTCCCGGCGGGAAAGGCAGTCGTCGCTACCTTGAACGCACTGATATTTCTGACTGGATTTGCGAACGATTCGGTCAATGTCGTCGCATAGTTTCCGTTTGTACTGGAGCGTTTTGGCTTGCGCAAGCTGGGCTTTTAAATGGTAAAAAAGCCACGACACATTGGCGCCATTGCGATCGTCTAGCGAATCAATATCCAAAAGTTGATGTACAAGCTGATGCCATTTATTTGCACCAAGGCAAGGTGTCTACCTCGGCCGGTGTTACGGCTGGACTGGATTTGTGTCTGTCTTTAGTCGAGCAAGACCTAGGCTATGCCATCTCAGTAGAAGTTGCTCAAGAACTCTTGGTGTTTTACCAAAGACCCGGCGGGCAAGCTCAGTTTCGTTCTTTACATCAAGCCCGTAAAGCAGGAGACAAACGAGTCGCCGGTGCGATTCGGTTCATTCAAAGCTCACTGAACAAAGATATCAATACTGAGGATATCGCTGAAAGCGTAGGTTTAAGTTCGCGTCAGCTAACACGTGTTTTTCAGCAAGAGCTTGCGGTCAGTCCAAGTCACTATTTACTGCAAAGTAGACTTAAACTTGCAACCGACTTGTTGACCAACACAGAGCTGTCCATGTCACAGGTGGCCGAACAATCTGGATTAGCGAGTGCTGATAATTTAAGAAATGTGTTTCTTCGACATTTTGGTGTCAATCCAAAAACCTATCGTGCTCAGTTCCAGCCCAATTCGGTGGCGGTAAAAAACGCTTTCTTGGAAGAATGAACCAGTTCTTAAGGACAAAATTCAATGAATAAAAATGTATGGTTGCTATCACTGTGTCAGGCGCTCTTAATGACCGGAAACATTGTGCTGATTTCAGTAATTGGTCTGATAGGACAAGAAATTGCGCCATCTTCCGCGCTAATTACATTGCCAGTCGGCTTACAGTTTCTTGGGTTGATGATAGCGACTATTCCCGCTTCGCTTATCATGGGTAAGTTAGGGCGAAAAAAAGGTTTTAGCCTTGGTAACTTGTTTGGTATTACTGGTGCATCACTAGCCACTTACGCATTGAGCATTCAGCACTTTGATTTGTTCTGCGTTGCCACCTTTCTATTGGGTATAGGTATTGGTTTTGGCACCTTGTATCGCTTTGCTGCAATCGAAGTGAGTGCTGCTAATGCTCGGCATCGTGCAATATCTATTTCAATGGCTGGTGGTGTTCTAGCCGCAGTACTTGGGCCTAACCTGGCGGTCGCATCACAAACCATCATCCCAGATGGCTTGTATATGGGGGCTTTTGCCTCTGTGTTGGGGCTCAATGTGTTGGCGCTTATTATTTTGCAGACAATCTCATTTCCAAATAAACAACCCGAAGAGCAAGATTTAAACCCTGATAGTTTACGAGACATTATTAGTAGACCAAATTTTATGGTCGCTGTGTTTGCTGCCACGGTGTCTTACGCGGTGATGAACCTCTTGATGACAGCGACACCATTGGCCATGTTAGGGTGTGGTTTTGACTTTACCAAGGCCGCAGGCGTAATCGAGTGGCATGTATTGGGAATGTTTGTACCAGCGTTTTTTACGGGCCGATTGATAGAACGCTTTGGTTCGCGAGCCATGATTGTGTCAGGTGCGATGTTGTTTATTGGTTGCGTCGCGATTAACGTGCACGGTGAATCCATTTGGCATTTTACCGTTGCTCTAATCCTGCTAGGTGTAGGATGGAACTTTATGTTCATTGCCGCGACAGGATTGTTCAGCCAGTCCTATGAACCAAGGAACAAAGCGAAAGCTCAAGCGTTTAATGAATTTATCGTGTTTAGTTGTGTGGCCATCACGGCCATGTTGTCAGGTTGGCTTGAGGCGACGATTGGTTGGCAAGCGCTCAATCTATATACCGCCCCATTTGTCGTTATTGTGATGTTGTTGTTCTTATTCAATGCGCGCAAAGTGAAAAAGGCGACTTTGGTTTAAGTTAACTTTCTGTCTCAATTCGGTTGCGACCAAGCTCTTTGGCTCTATACAGTGCTTGGTCTGCTCGCTTAAACCATTCTTCCTTTGACTCGCTGCTTTTATAGCTCGCAACCCCTGCGCTTATCGTATAGTTTGCTTGATGGAAAGGGTTTACCTGCAGTGAATGAAATATGTGATTAGCTAATTGTTCAGCGTCAGAAAGGTCTGTTTCTGAGCAGATGATAACAAATTCTTCTCCACCCCAACGGGCGAGTATGTCAGATTGTCTTGAGACCGATTCGATAGTTTTGACTAGGTGTTTTAATACTTGGTCACCCACATCATGCCCATAATTGTCGTTGATCTTTTTAAAGTGGTCGATGTCCAACATGATCATGGTAAGGGCACTACCATGTCGCCTAGACAAGGCGAAACTGTGTTTTATCTGACTATCAAGATAATGGCGATTGTAAGTCCCTGTTAAGGCATCGGTATGGGCAAGGAGTTTGAGTGAGGTGTTTTTCTGTTCTAGCTCATTTTGTAGACTGGATAATACAGTGTTCTTTCTTTCGAGTTCTTGATTGTAGCGGCGTAAGGTAAAGGTTCGGGTCAGTAAAATAGTAGAGATCAGGATAAAAAGCGCGGCCGACCCGTAAAAGAATCGATAGTTTGGCTGGTTGACTAGACTCACCGATGCCCAGTTGTCGAAAATTCTTTGTTTCGTTTCGGATGATATTTTCTTCAAGCCGCGATTTATCTCTGATAGCAATTGATGGTCGAGCTTATTTACGCCAATTCTCAGCTCGTTGTTAAAGCCAATACTCCCAGCGACATGGATATTATTGAGTTCATGTGTGTTGATTACGCGTATAGCGGTTATTAGAGAAGTAGAAACAACATCCGCTTGGCCTTTAGAAACCATCAATATTGCTTGCTCAAGCGATGAGGCGTAGATAGTTTCAATGCCTAACGCAGGGTCTAGCAATATTTCTTGATACCAATACTCTGGTACCAATGCGACCTTTAAGCCTTTTAGACCATTGACACCATCAATAAACATAATGCTTTTCTGGGTGAGAAAAACCTCAGGGCTTTTGAAGTAAACCGATGAAAAATCGAGAAACGTTGACCTATGCTCCGTCTTATTTAGCATAGCCAAGATTTGGCAGCGTCCATCCTGTTGGAATTCGACCGACTGCGCCCAGGTAGACGTTGGGACCAATTCAAAATCTAAGTTTGAAACTCTACTTAGCTCCGTTAGGTAGTCAGCTGAGATCCCAATGTGTTGCCCATCCACGATAGCTTCGAATGGCAACCAATTCGGATCAATACAATAGGTGACCGTTTTTCGAGTTTGCTCGGCAAAGAGTTGACTGGAAAATATTAGCCCGAAAACCAACACAGATTTTGTCAATAACTTACACAAATACAATGTGTTAGGTAATGCCAACGGCCTAAACAACAAAAAAATCAACTTTTTATCCGAACATATGGAATGAAAGCCACATTTTAGGGGTGGTTGATTTCTTTGTCACTAGGTGAATACCACCTAGTCTCATAACTGCGAGTTATCACTATTTTTATCAATAGCGCCTGATATGAGCACACCTTTTGAGCAGTTAGTCGGTCTATGCCGAGTCGTTGAGTCTAGAATTGAATGGAAAATACCAGTAGGTTTCATTGATAGAGTTTGTATTACTCTGCTATTTCATTGAATTATTTGTTTAACGCTGAAAGACACAGGTTCATATCATTGTATTGGCTCTTTGAGTGACAAAAAGCGGTATATAGATTTAATACTATGACTAAGTGAACAACGGATAGATAGTTAAGACGGGTACAGGTTTAGTATCGGGTAGGTGTCTTTTAGTCTATCCGTCAATTATAGATTATTGCTTGGGCTTTGATAGATGAGGCTTTCGAAACCACATTTTGCTGAACAGCTTATCTTTTAAAATCCATTGATGGTAAAGCGCTGCGATAACATGCAAAGCAATGGCGATAGACAGAAGCTTGGTCAAAAATCCATGTGCTTTTCTAGACGCGAGGTTTACTAAGTTGTTAGGGAGTGTGTCGCCACTAATCGCAATTTTCAAAAAGTCAGTTTCAGCGGCTACTGCTATACCACTGAAGACTACAGCCAATACTAACGAGTAGAGAAACGTGTGATAGATTTTAGCCAGTCGCTGGTTTGCAGTTTCGTTGGTTTTCTCTCTGTGGTGTTTTTGTTGTCTTACTCTTACTGCTAATCTCCCAATAAACGCTAGCCCAATTAAGACTCCGGCAATCGCATGAACCTTTAATCGATCTACCTTTAGGTCTAGGTCGTTTGATAGGTTGGCGATGTCTTGTCCCATAAAGAGAGCAACTAAGATAAATAAGGCTAATAGCCAATGAAGAACAATCAAAATTGGAGGGTAGTGTGTCATATTTTTGCTTCCATTTTCGCTGGATTAAGTTTTTGTTATTTTGAGGGCTTTGTTGCGTCAACCATGTAGTCGACAGCGGCGATAATGTCTTTGTCTAAGCACCTTCTGCATCCACCTTTTACTTTGTGGTCATTTAGCCCTTTCAAAACAATTTCTCGCATCTGCTCGCGGTTATGTTTTTCGTGGAACATTTTCCAATCATTAATGTTTGACGTATTGGGAGCACCAGTCACTAAACCTTTAAACCCACCGGAGTGACACTCTGAACACACTTTTTCATAAGTAGGATGCGGCACCGAGCCAGATTGTGCAGCGAGACTTATCGTTAACAGTGAAATACTCAATACGGCGAATTTTGCTCTATTTATAATTACAGTTTTCATGCTAATACCTTTCTTTTGGGCGTAAAACGGCGGCCATCGACAATACTTTTCACCATGAGAAATAAATTGATGGCGCCAGCGACTAGTTCGATGGCTTGAACTAAATAGAATTTGATATCGAAGTTCCCTGACATTGCCCAAGAGTTGAGTGCGATTGCCGCTGGCAAAAGTATGAACAATCCGTTGAGCGCAATGAGAGGCATGCGCTTTCTTTTACGTTCGACAAGATTTCCTCGTCTTTTTTTACTGATCATAAAACCGGTTGACCCAGCCATGGCAATGGCGGGAATCAAAATGAAAAGCCCTGGAAAGACGATGAGTGATTTCAAATGCTTGACGTTATTAGCCGAGCCGAGCATCTCTACCGCTAACGTAGAAAAAAAGAAAGTGGCGACACAGATAGTGGCTGTGATCGATGCAGCTCGGTGAACTGCGATTAGTGGTTTCATATTGAAGTCCTATCAAGTATATTTGACAACATATTGTCAATCTAGATTAAATGACAACATGTTGTCAATATTTCGTGGGGAGTTTTATGGATACAAATGGGGAAATATTCACCAAAATCGTGCTGGCGACTTTTAAGGTCAGCGGATTATTCAATGCGGAAGGCGACCACATGTCTGAAGAATTTGGACTAAGCAGCGCGCGTTGGAAAATAATGGGTGCGATAGAAAAATCGCCGGAAAAACTCACCGTGCCAGAAATTGGTCGAGCTATGGGGCAAAGCCGTCAAGCTAGCCAACGTATTGTTGATGTAATGGCTAAAGATGGCTTAGTAAACTTTATCGAAAATCCAAGCCACAAAAGGGCCAAGCATGTGGTGTTAACACAAGAGGGTAAGCGAATTTACGATATCTTAGACGACAAACAGGAAATTTGGGCAGCAAAAGCAGTTGAGACGATCAGCCGTCAAGAGCTAGAAACCACTTTAGAAACCATAAGAAAGATAACCAAGCACTTTGAAGAGAACGGTGTCAGTTGATCAAGAAATTGACGGAAAAGCATACAAAATTCTAGTAGGTCGACACGTATTGATATCGTGGCAATACGTCAAAGGCAATGCCATTTACAAGCAGTTGAAAACCTGCATCTTGGATTTTTCTGGGATCAAAAACATAAAGACGACTTACTTTGGTCCTACTATCAAAGCAAAAACAGTTGATACCAGAAGGTGGTTAAGCATAGTCTCTCAAAGAGCGGTTAGTCTGTAAGTAAGCTTGTGCCACTGCTCGCGACGGCTGCAGTGGCTTGGAGTCTAGAAAAAGGAAGTTTAGACATTTTGTTTGAGTTTTTCTTCCCTTTGCTTGGCCTTTAATTCTTTATCTTTGTCGTAGTGCCATTTAATAGCGAAAAACCCGCCAATACACAACGCGATGATTTTGAATGCCATAGCCGCGTAGGGGAAAAAGTCGGTCCAATGTTGTTCCACTGTCAGTCTCCGATAGATTAGCAGTCATCAAATGATGAGCGGGCAAGAAGGAAGTTAAGCCGCTAATTTATGCTTAGCCATTCAGTTTGTCAATCACATGTTCACCTTTGTGAACATAGTTAACGTGTTGAAATTATTGAATTAACAGTTGATAAACAAACTGGTAACTTATCTATCACTTCAACGGTGAATTACAAAATTCGGTTAAGTGATCAGAGCTCGCATTGAGCGAGTGACGGTCTTTTTCAACATTCGAATAAACAACTGAATCAAAATTGCCCCCAGGCTCGCCAAGGCAAAGGATTGAACTAAGCCTAATTGCTCAAAAGACAACACGATTAGGTAGAAGAAACAGAGCATACTGAACAGACCCTGAATCATTGCTTTTAGGGAATGCGATGCTTGCTCTGCCGAATATTTTGAATGAGTGAAAATAGCTACGGTCGAACCGGCGATTGGAAAAGATGCAAGAATGCCGCTGTAGACCTCTCCGATAAGATGAGCCAAACCAGTAACGGTAAATACCAACACCACGGATACAACCATTCTGCAGATCATCTCAGTATTAGAAGCACCAATAGAGTTCACTGGCTTGGTGATCTGGGGAGACAGAGCCAACTGCATTACCAGCAGTGTACATGCTACCAATGCAGCAACCTCAGCACTGAGATTTAACTGCGCTAGTGCGAATACTGAAATGGTATACACCATCAAAGATAGAGCGATGGAAATGTACCAAGAAAACTTCTGGCATACCCAAGCGTAGGCGAAGCAAAACGTCGATAATGCAGCGACACCAGATAATGAAGCTACCGCTGCATTGGTGCCAAACTCAGCGCCGTTCTCTTGATATATAAACCAAAGGATAGCTCCAGCGATAATTGGAAATCCAGATAGCATCCCTGCGGCACCGGCTCCTCGCCATTTGCCGACAAGAGAGATCAACAGCATAAAACTGGGAACCAGAAAAAGCTTAAGAAAGAGCATGAGGTAGCCTTGTAAAAACTCGATTCTAACTGCGGCTTAGGTGTCATTCAATTGATATTTGCGGTTTGATTTTGCGAAGGAAAAACAATTGCCTAAATCAGGCCAACAGTATCGACTGGTTTATTTCGCTCTCAATGTTTGCGATGGCAGTTCATCAAACATTTTCTTGTATTCTCCAGAAAACCTACCTAATTCAAAGAATCCCCAGTTTGTGGCTATATCAGATATCTTGGTAGTTTGTGGGCAGGCCAGTTTCAATTCAGCTCGAACGCGATTCAATCGAATTAGCTTTAAATACTGCTTAGCCGACATACCCAGATAATCGCGAAAAGCATACTGGAGGTTTCGTTCATTTAGACCAGAAACTGCACACAGCTCATGGGATGCAGGTACTTGATAGGCGAAAGCTTCCATGTACTCCATTGCTTTTTTTACTCTAGTAACACGGCTTTTTTGCGGCGATTGAGTCGGCTTACTTTTTAGCGTGGGCTCAAGGGCTTTATGAGCAAGAGTAAAAATGTGATTGGACAATTGTTTAACTAGTGCAGGTTTAGTTAGTAAAGCCGACTCTGTATTTAAATACTGAGTGACCGAGCAGATTAGCTCTCGCAAATTTCTTAATGCAACAGGGTCCGTAGCGAGAGCTCGACTATCGAGCCAGTGATTAGGCATATCATAATGACGCAAATGCAAAACACGTTCTCGAAACTGCTCTTTACTGAAAATGACACAAGCAGATTCCATTTCATTAACAAAGCTAATATCCCATTGAGGGCCAGAAGCTTGTAACAACTTAGATGAGATATCTTTGTCTCCTAGAAACCGACCTTCAGTATGTGGATTAACCATCATAGCAAAGGGCATCGCAGCTTCAGGTGCGGCGCCATCAATACGACAACCGTTACTGACCTTTTCTCGAAGTAGTTGAAGCCCACCAAATAGGTACTCAGAGTAACTAAAATCGATCTTACCCGGGGTGATTTGTGTGTACGATCGCTGCCTATGGGCCGACTGCCTTGTATAGGCCAGCGCATCATCTGACGATATATGATTTATCATTGGAGTGACAAGAAATATGTTTGACCTAAAAAGGACTCATTCTATCAATAATTGATATATTTATCAGTAGTGGCTAGATCCAGAAATCAATTAAACACAATTACTTAAATGCAACTAAGTATGCGCGTTGTTTCATTTGCCTGTTGAATCGTTGAAGTGATTTTTGATTTGCTTACGATTCCGTAAGCTAGCGATAACCGAAAAAAAGGCAAACCATAAGATAGATGTACTGCCGCCGCTTTCGCTGTAAGTCCTTTCGGACAGATTGCTTTGAGAAGGGGTAGATACATAGATAACGGAAGGGCGACTTATCCAGTTTCTCACCGAATCGAGCGTGATATTTTTAACCCTAATTACGTTTTTTTCATTCTCATTTTCATGATATCTAAAGTAAACGAGGGTGACCGTGTTTTTGGGCTCGGTCATATTAATTGTGATATTCATAGGCTTGGGTATCGAGGCTGAGCCGGTTTCACTGAGGTTGTATATTCGTCTTCCATTCAAATAGAACGAGAGTTGCCCACTATCTGGCCTCATAAACACTTGTGAATCAAAATGGAGCTGACCACTTGGTAAATCAGGAAACATTAAATACGCTTTTTCCCCATGTTTAGGCTCGGCTGAGTAAACACCGGTACCAAACGTTTTCCAGTCGCGTTTGACGTAAGTTTGGTTGTTATTTGCACTAGTGTGCTGAGACATCGACATCGTGTCTCCGTAGTCCGTCAAGCCATAAGAATTGAAAGTCGTGGTAAGTATTGGTGTCTCTCTGTGATCTGTGGTGACAACCAGAACTTGCTGGTTATTGAAAATCGTGCGGCTCTCTGGAATTTCAATCTCAATTTGGATTGTGCAATGCTCTCCTTTTTCGAGAGTGAGGCCCGCATAGCAGGATTGGTTAGCGACTCTTAACCCGGCAGTGCCGGCTTCGATATTCAATATCTTGATATTGTTTTGATGGTGATTGGTATAAGTAAGAGTACGCAAGTGTTTAGATTTGGCGGTTTTGAATCCAAGATGGACGTATTGAGGATAACTAATCCGATTCATCTGATTGTCGATCCAAGGCTTAAGCGCCGCGATGTTGGCGTAAACACCATATTGTTTTGGCATGGCGCAGCCATCACCCCAACTAACTACCCCTATCTGCGTTATTTTTCCTTCAACTAGCTTGAGTAATGGCCCACCGCTGTCGCCTTGGCAAGCATCTTTACCACCGTCTGCGTATCCAGCACAAATCTCAGTTTCACTAACAAAACGGTAGTTGTCATTGGTTAAGCCAGTAGAGTTGTTGCAAACGCTACGCTCTACCAAGGGAACATCTACTTCCTGCAGTTGGTATGGGAACTCTTGCCATTCTGGTCTTACATCTGTATCGCCCCAACCTATGACTGTGGCGTATTCGTTTGCAGTAATTGGCTCACGTTCAACTAGCGGGATTTTTGCGATTACCTGCTCGCTGACAGGCTCTGATAGTTCGAGGACGGCCACATCTTTGTTGTAAATTCTGGGGTTTCCGTAATCTTGGTGAATGTAGATATTGGTTATACCGCGTTTTTCGCCACTGGTTTCCCATTCACTGAGATCGTATAGACCAATATTGGCTTCTAGAAATTCCGGATTTTTATCATCGACACAATGTGCCGCTGTCAGCAGATATTTCTCATCGATCAAGGTTGCAGCGCAGCTTGGGCCGTCGAACAGCACGTCTTTAATGGCGGCCATGTAATGGTAGGAATTTGAAAGCGCTGTTTTACCTCCGATTATTCGTGGGGAGTAGCCATCTTGAGAGCTTGCGCTATGACTGTTTGCAAGGTTCGGTAATAGAAAGAAAAAAACCACCAAGGACAGCTTTTTCAATTTAGTTCTACTGTACTCCATACAAATAACACCACCCTAATGTTAATAATTTGTAAATCTCAACATGTGACTATCTTAAGGAATATGCAGATTCCGAATGATGTACCGTTTGTGGTTTGGGGTGCGAGTGAAATCAAATTTTATATGCAACAAATGGAATTTGCTCACCGACTTTTCACTAACTTTGTCGGCTGTTTTCGTGAAATTGCCAAATAAAAAGCTATCCATTCTGGTACGTGTTGGGTGTTGTTCTGACAGATTCGCATTTTAACTTGATAAAAATCATGGAATGCTGGCAAACGTTTGCTTTTTTCTGCGTATCTTAGGTAAAGCCGTTGAGTTTTGAATGAAGGGACGTACAATGCCGCGCAAACGATTAAGTGCTGAATAATTCTAATCAATTAGACTTAGTTCTTGTGCCATGGAGCTCCACTTTGTGGTTGTGGTTAACTACCAATACTCGTGCACCGCTAGAGCGATCAGCATTTGGTTTCGATTTATTTCACTTTCTACGTATCTTTACAAATTTATCATCAAAGGTTTCTTCGTGAGTGTCGACACTGCTGTAAAACCCCAAAATCACTCGAGTATTCTCGAATCTAGATTTAAAATTTCAGAGCGTAAAACCACCGTAAGTACAGAGCTTTATGCCGGTTTTATTACCTTCTTAGCCATGAGTTACATTCTGGCGGTCAACCCTGCCATTTTGGGTGGCATTCCAGGTATGGATAAGGGTGCCATCTTTACTGCCACCGCATTAGCAGCTGCAGCGGCAACCTTGATCATGGGCATTTGGGGCAATTACCCTGTGATGCTTGCTCCGGGCATGAGTATGAACGGCTTTTTCAAAGGTATGCTGCTCAGTGGTTCCGTCGCGTTGGTATGGAACGAGGCATTGTTTGGTATCTTTTTATCAGGCGTGCTGTATTTGTTGCTTTCACTGACCAATATCCGTAAGTCTCTGATTGAATCGATTCCAGAAGATCTCAAGAACGCCATTACCGTGTCTCTTGGGTTATTCATAGCGTTTTTGGGATTAAAAAACGCTGGCATTATTGTTGATAACAAGTTTGTGTTGGTCGGCATGGGCAATATCGCTGATCCGCAAGTCATTATTGCTTATATCAGTATCTTCATTGCTCTTGGTTGTATGATTCGCGATATCAAGTTAGCGACCTTTATTTCATTCCTGTCAGCTATTGTGTTAACGGTTGCGGCAGACGCAGTATTCGGCACCAGCAACGCACCATTGCCAGAGCAGTTTGTTTCTACACCACCGAGTATGGCAGGGACATTTGGCGCTATTTTCGACTTATCAGGCTTAACGGCTGAGAAAATGTTCGACTTACTATTTATTGTGGTGATCTTCCTAATCGTCGACTTTTTCGACGGTATGAGCACCATAGTTGGTGTAGGACGTGATGCCGGTATTATCGATAGAGATGGCAAGGTGCCTAATGCACGCTCAGCACTCGTTGCAGATGCTGGTGGCACAGTTATTGGTTCCGTGTTGGGCACAACTTCGATTACTGCGTTCTCTGAGTCTGGCATTGCCTCGTCTCAAGGTGCTAAAACGGGTCTAGCCGCTGTTGTAGTTGCCGGTTTGTTCCTAGTCTCTTTGTTCTTATATCCTCTGTTTTCCATTTTCTCGGCAGCGATGGTGGCGCCAGCCATGGTGGTTGTGGGCATTTATATGATTGGCCGTCTTGGTCAAATCCAGTGGGATAGAAAAGAATCACGCATTGCGGCGTTCTTCACCATTATGTTTACTGTCTTGAGCTTCTCGCCAGCAAACGGTATGGCGATGGGCTTTATCAGCTACGCGTTTTCAATGGTAGTAGCGGGTAAAGGTAAAGAGGTACATCCAATTATTTACCTTCTTGGTGCGATTTTCCTAAGCTATTTGATTTTGCTCTAGTCTGAAATCGAATCAACCAAAAAAAGCAAAGCCCAAACGTTTGTTCGGGCTTTTTAACTTGGAATTCAGAGTCGCAATTAAGAATTGGCTGATTGCTCTTTAGGGAGTGACGATGGCTTTGCTTGTCCTTTCCACGACAACGCAATACAAGCAACAACAATCACTGCACCGCCTAGTAACGTGACCCAATCGGGCAGCTCGTGCCAAAAAATGACACCCCATAAGATATTAAATGCCAAGCCAATATAGCGCGTGACCGCGACCACGGCCGCATTTTCGTGAGTAAAAGCCTTGGTTAAGAAAATCTGTCCGACTAAAGAAACAACGCCAATACCCACTAAACATACCCATTCGATTTGTTGTGGAATGACAAAATCATCCTTCATTAAATACGCCGATACCAACATTGCGATAAACAGAAAATAGAAAACAATTTCATAGGTATGGTGCTTTTTACTAAGGTGGCGGATGGTAATAGAAGCGGCAGCGGCAAAGAATGCGCTTGCTACACCAGCAAGGGCATATAGGTTAAACGAGTCGTAACTGAATGGATTGACGACTAAGGTCACTCCGCCTAACACCACAGGAAGCAGTAACATCGCTTTTTTGGGGAGTTTTTCCCCTAACACCAAACTAGAAAGTATCAGCACAAAGAAGGGTGATAGATACACCAAAATGGCTGCGTCGGCTAAAGGAATATGGGCGATGGTATACACAAATGCCAACAAATAGGCTGATCCAAATAGCCCACGTACAACCAGCAGTGGAATCCCTTTGGTTGAGAAGCGAACATTCCCGTGCCACATCAAAGCCAAAATAAGTACACTACCAATCGCACTTCTGAAAAAGACGATCTCCGCACTGGGTATCGTCAGACTGGCCGCCTTGATTAGTGCGTTCATCACACTAAAAATAAAGGCCGAAAAAATGGCAAGTGCCACTCCATTATTCATAGTTTACTACCTGTTGTTGTCACTCACTGGAAAGTGCTCTGACTGGGGTAACATGGGTGTGTCCGTGAATACAGCACCCTACGTCTACATGGACTTGATAGATCTTCGATAGTTTTTCAGAGTCCAGAACTTCATCAGGGTGTCCGCTGTACTGAATCATTCCTTCATCTAAAAGCAATAAGTGCTCGCAGTAGCGCGCCGCAAGCGATAGGTCGTGCAATACCGCAATAGTAATGGTGCCGTGTTGTTTGGTGTATTGGCGGGCGAGTTCAAGGACTTCAACTTGGTGTTTTAAATCCAGCGCACTGGTGGGCTCATCCAATAAAAGCACTTTGGGTTTGGATACCAGTGCTTGTGCTAAAGAAACCAGCTGTTGCTGACCGCCACTGAGTTGCGAAAATTGACGAGTAGCGAGGTGCATCAATCCCAACTCTGTAAGAATTGAGATCGCTTTTTGCTCTTGTTCAGCGCTGATATTCCAGCTGAGTTGATGGACCAAACCCAGCAACACAAACTCAATCACCTTCAATTGGCTCGATGATTTGTTTAACTGACAAAGATAGGAAAAATCTTTGGTGGGAATGATTAAACCGTCTTCTCCTTCACTGATTACTTCACCTTGGCAAGGCAATATGCCCATGATGGATTTAAGCAGCGTGGTTTTTCCGGCTCCGTTTGGGCCTAATATTGCGGAAAACTCGCCACCAACAAAACGCGCCTCCACATTGCTAAGAATGGTTTTACCGCGAAGGCTAACCGCTAAATTTTTTATTGTGAGGGATTTCATCAGTTAAACCTGCGGCTTACGAGTAAATACAAAAGAAACGGTACGCCAACCAATGAGGTCACTATACCAATTGGAATAATGGTGCCCGGAATAATCAGTTTGGCGACGAGTGAGGACGCACACAGTAACAAAGCCCCCATTAAGCCAGCCAAAGGCAAATAAAAGCGTTGATCTTCCCCGACTAACATTCTGGCAAAGTGAGGAGCAACTAAGCCGATGAATCCAATGGTTCCGACAAACGAAACCGCGCCGGCGGTTAACAATGAGCACAGTAGAAACATCTGTAGTCTCAATCGACTGGTATTGATCCCAAGAGCTTGAGCCCGCTCCTCGCCAGATGACAAGGCTGTGAGTGCCCATACTTTAGGTAAAGCGAACGATAAGCCAACCAGTAAAATCACGCCGGATACAAAAAACGACAACCAACTGGCTTTTAGTAAGCTGCCAAACAGCCAAAACACGATTTGTTGCAGTACTTCTGGTGACGCTAAATATTGAGCGAGTGATTGCAACGCTTGGAAGAAAAACAGCACCACAATTCCAGCTAGGATTAAGACTTTCGCATCCATATTACGGCTGCGGCCTATGGCGTAAATTGCCATGCTGGCAAGCCCAGAAGTGACAAACGCCGCTGCAGGAACTCCGAGCCAAGAAAGCCCAAAAAGAGAGAAGCCCGATAACAACGCGACCGAAGCACCAAAACCAGCGGCGGCCGATATGCCGAGTGTGTATGGACTGGCAAGTGGATTGGCAAGTAGCGTTTGCATTAAACCGCCCGCTAAACCAAGAGAGGCACCGACTACTAGGCAAGTTAACGTCACTGGCAGTCGCAGATCCCAAACGATGGTTGTTGCTAGACTGTCTCCCGAAGGTCCATTGATCAAAGCTTCAAGAACTTGATTGACCCCGATCCAAGAAGAGCCGGTACCAATATCAAACAGAACCGAGACGCATACCAACACTAAACTGAGCAGTAAAACTCTTGTGCGTTGCCGCTGCATTTGTTGGTAGAGACTGCCTGATGATGTAACAGGTGTCGCAGTCAACCCTTCCTTGACCGAGGTATTCATGGCTTATCCTTCCACTTTGATCATGAACGTACCGTCTAGTTCTTGAGGCATATAGTTCTTGAAGAAGTTGCGGTGTGACTGTTTAGGATCAATATCTTTAAAAGCTTCTGGATAAACAGACTTTGCCAAATATTGTAAGAACACGTGGTCATAAATAGTGCGCGTACCTGAGTGATACATGCCATAGACATCGCCATTTTTCACTGCGGTTAGCTGTTTCCAACCGGCGCGGTTTAGATAAGGCATGTATCGAGTCTGGGCTTCTTTGAGTGTTGTACCATAACCAAGTAGCGCGCTGTCGCCATGTTTAACCCAATGGGCTCCGGAAACAAAAATTACTTCTGGATCTTTGCTAAGAACATATTCAGGAGTTAGGTGTGAAGAGCCTTTGAATTTACCTGTCGCAATATTATCGGCGCCAGCCATATTGAGAATATTGCCCCACATGGTCGTAGTGTACGATTTACCATATTCGTTAGGACCAGTGTTTCCGATTTCAACATATACGCGTCGTGCATCATGATTTTTCAGGTGAGCAGCGACTCGCTGTTTCACGTCATTCACAGTGTTTTCGTACTCTGTGGCAATGGCTTCGGCACGTTGCTCTGTCCCCATTACCTTGCCGATAACTCGAGTACTCGCCACATGCTTTTCAAGTGTTTGAGCATTAAAGTCGACCACCACTACCTTGATACCACTCTTTTCTAAAATCGCGACCTTGTCGCCGAGAGACTTAAATTGCCACGCAGCAACCAAAGCAACATCTGGTTTGGTCGCCAGTAGCTTTTCAAAGTCGAACGTACCCATATAAATTGAGCCCGAGTCGACGATGGTTTCTAGTTCAGGAATAATTTTGCTGTAAGTCGCCCACTGAGATTGACGATAGTCCTTCCATGAATGTCTTGGGAAAATAGCGACTTTTTGGTAAGCATCTGGGCCCGCAATGGCCAGATAGTCTTCAAAATAAAAACCCAAGAATATTCTCTCGGCTGGTTTTTCTAACTTTATGTCTCGTCCTATGACATCTTTGAATTGGATATCAGCGTAGGCGTTGGTAATACTTGCAAGTGTTATTGCACCTAAGCCTAATAATTTTAATAACTTACTCTTCATTTTTCTCTCCAACTGACTTTTATTAATTGTTACCTTATAACATAACAATGCGGTCGGATTGTATATAAACGAGAGTGATTATCAATACTACATTAAGAATATTTAACCAACGGATGTACGATATGTTGATGTAAAACTCTGGAAAGAAAAAGGCACGCCAAGCGCAC
This sequence comes from Vibrio sp. ABH4_348, assembly GCF_056159765.1. Classification (NCBI taxonomy): domain Bacteria; kingdom Pseudomonadati; phylum Pseudomonadota; class Gammaproteobacteria; order Vibrionales; family Vibrionaceae; genus Vibrio; species Vibrio sp. ABH4_348. The sequence continues at coordinate 825,977 of NZ_JBSWVW010000002.1, forward strand.
CCAAATGGAACTTAGAGCTGTCTAAAAGCCGATACAACCCAGAAATGAAGGATGGCGATTTTTTGAAATTTGGTGGTGTGCCCATATGGGAAAAGACAAATCGAAGTATCTAAAAATTCGATAAGCCCGAACGTTTGTTCGGGCTTGTTTGATTATCCCTTAAAGTATAGAGACGGTTTAAAACACACCATTTTCGTTTGCTATGTCTCCGCCGCTAATCAAAGAGTAAAGGCGCATAGAAAAGTCGAGTGCCTGGATCGAATCCCAGTGTTCGACAATTCGTCCGTCTTCTAGGCGCCATTTATCAATAATATTCATGCCTTTTTCATCGTTGCCTCTGTCTTCAATATTAAGTGTGGCATGGGAATGGAAGATAACGTAATCGCCATCAACATAAACGTGTTTCACGTCATAGGTGTAGTCTGGGTAGTCCGCGACAAACTCTTTTAAGAAACCAACAAGCCCGGTTACTTTATCTGGTAGGTTGCGGTTATGTTGGATGTAGGCACTGTCATTGTAGTGTTTAAGAACGTAGTCAAAGTCGTGGTTGTTCATTAAATGCTGAACAAAATCAGTAATGATCTCTGCATTTCTGATTTCTTGCTCTGACCAACTAGATTTTTGTAATGCATCAAGATCGATTTCGATTGGGTTTTTTGCTTGTGCTGCAGAAAACGTACTAACGGTTAAAAGAACGATAGAAACGAGTAGTTTAAACATGGTCAACTCCTAAGTTAATTCTGTGTGTAAGTTCACATTGATAACCATGGTAATTAATAGTAACCTACATAACAAGAAGGCACCGAAAAGTTGGGTAGTTACCTTTTGGTAACTGTTGGCGAACATTTGAAGAAGGGGATTGACGATGGCATCTGAGCAAAAACAAGAAAAACGTATATTTTTCAATACTGAAGCGTGTCCAGTGAGAAATGTAGTTGCCCAAATTGGAGACAAATGGTCACTGCTAATTCTTTTTGCATTAGTTGACGGCCCGGAGCGTTTTAACGCACTGAAATCCAGAATCGAGGGCATTTCCCAACGCATGTTGACTCAAACGGTGCGGGATTTAGAGCGAGATGGCTATGTGAATCGAACTGTATACCCTGAGGTGCCAGTCAGGGTAGAGTATGAATTAACGGAAATGGGCAAAGACTTGGTTAAGCCCCTGTATCAGCTAGTCCAATGGGCAGAGATTCATCAAGATAAGATCAATCAAGCACGAGCGGATTACGACAAAGCAGCGTAGGAAGGGTACGAACTTACAATTCTTGAAGGAAAGCAAACTGGGGTGACCAAATCTCGCTTTTTTACTCAGTCCAATTGTTCATGGCTTTGGATAGAGGTTTCAGTTTTAACTGAGTCGCAATTTAACAACAGAGTGGCGAGCTTCCCAACGAGCTCTCATGTTGTTTACTTACACCAATTCCCCCGACAAATATTGAGTTGCTCCCCATATTTCTGATGGTTTGATATCGAGGTACGTTGTCTAAAGAATAAATGGCTTTTAGTATTAATATAACTAACAAATATATGTTTTATTTAATATTTTCATAACTTGCTGGTCTCTTTACCGTTGGCTATGTTGTGACTTTACATCGATAAGGGACCGCCATGAAAAACACATTGCTATGCACTGCCATCCTAACCGCACTCTCTGTAAGTTCTGCATCTTCAGCAAGTACTGATGTCTCAGAATTTTCGAAGCTGACGATTATTCCAAATCACAATGCAACGCTAGTTCGCAACTTCAACCCATATGCAGTATCACGATTACACACTGCTCGCGACTTTATTTATGAACCATTGGTGATCTTCAATGAGTTGAAAGGTAATGTCCCTGAGTACCGTTTGGCGACGGGGTATTCTTTAAGTGAAGATTTACTCAGTATTACTTTTGATCTCCGTGACGGCGTGACATGGTCAGACGGCGAGGCTTTTAATGCAGATGATGTGGTTTTCACATTTGAACTAGTTAAAGCGCATGACAATATCGACGATCGAGGAATCAGCAGCAAAATCAAGTCGGTCGAAAAACTCAACGACCATCAAGTGCGTTTCTACTTGAATGAAGTGAATACCAACATCAGTTATGAGATTGTCCAAGTACCCATTGTGCCAGAGCATCAATGGAAAGATGTGGAAGATCCTGCGGCCTTTATGAACCCCAACCCAATCGGCACGGGTCCGTTTACCGAACTGCCTCAGTTTACTAGTACCTTGTTCCTGCAGTGTCGTAACCCTAACTATTGGGACCAAGCAAACCTAGATGTGGATTGCTTGCGCGTACCTCAAATGAATCACAATGACCAAGTGCTAGCTGAATTGATGGAGTCCTCTATCGACTGGGCAGGATCATTTATTCCTGATATTGACCAAACTTACCTGAAAGCATCCAATGATCATGGCTACTGGTATCCACCAGCGGGAACTCAAGCTTTTGTATTCAACTTCGCTTCCAAAGACGAAGTTAAACAGCAGGTATTAAATGATATCCAGTTCCGCCGAGCATTCTCAATGGCGCTTGACCGTCAAACCTTGATAGACATTGCCAACTATGGCAACGCGGTGTTGAATGATTTTGCATCGGGTCTTGGTTATGCGTTTGAAGCTTGGTCAGACGAAGCGACTCACAATAAGTACAAACCGTTTATGACCTATTCGCCGGAGAAGGCCAAAGCCTTGTTGGCGAAAGCGGGTTACAAAGACACAAACAAAGATGGGTTTGTGGAGTCGCCCGATGGCAAAGACTTTGAGCTGGTGATTCAATCACCGCAGGGTTGGACAGATTTTAACAACACAGTGATGTTAGCCGTTGAGCAATTGCAAGAAGTCGGAATCAATGCCAAAGCGCGAACGCTCGACTTCTCGATGTACAATCAAGGAATGATCTCAGCAGATTATGACATTGCCTACACCAACTACTTCCACGGTTCCACACCTCATAAGTACTGGGACAGCGGCTATCACTCGCGCTTGCAAGCTTCAAAAGGCATGCCTCGCTTTGCCATGCACCACTGGAAAAACGACAAGTTAGATTCTTTGCTCGACAGCTTCTATAAAACCGCAGATGTTCAAGAGCAGAAAAAAATTGGTCATGGTATTCAGGCCATCATTGCTGAAAACCAAGTGACGGTACCTGTGTTATCTGGGCCTAACTTCTACCAGTACAATACTAAGCGCTTTACCGGCTGGTGGAATAAAGACAACCCGAAAGGTCGCCCAATGATTTGGGAAGGTACGCCAGAGCGACTATTGCATGTGTTGGATCTAAAACCGCGCAGTTAAAATGCGGCAAACCTTAAATTAAAAAGGCCCTTAGTTCGCTTAGGGCCTTTTTTAGAACTGAAATGCTTGGACGGATTGAGCTCGCTAACTATCTAGTGGTTGTAAAAAACGATCCGTTCTTGGGAGGTAGTAGTTATCGTAATCAAATGAGATTACCACGCTATTGGCTCTACCAATAATTTCATCCCTTGGCACAAATCCGATGAAGCGTGAGTCGGCACTGTTATCTCGATTGTCTCCTAGGGCCAAATAGTGACCGGCTGGGACTGTGACCTCAGGAAAAGTAGCTGCGTGACTCGCGGTCCGATTGAGTAAAATTTGATGCGGTTTACCTGGTAAAGATTCCAAGTACTGAATTTGATGCATCGCGTCGGCTTGATATTGATAACTTAACGCCTCGCCGTTGATAATTACTAGATTGTTTTTCATCTCGATTTTATCACCGGGCAAGCCAACCACACGCTTAACATAGCGAATATCCATCGCTTTAGAATCAAAGATAATGATGTCGCCACGCTTTGGATCCGCGTGACTCATAAGTTGAGTTCCGAACAGCGGTAGCCGTACATCGTAAGCCAATTTGTTCACCCAAATTCGGTCTCCAATTTCTACCGTGGGCTGCATGGATCCTGTGGGTACATGATTCCAGTCTGCAATGGAGCTTCGAAAAACGCCCATTAGCACAAAGAAAATAATGGTTGAACGGTTTTGTTTTATGAATCGAGCAACGTAGTTGAGCACTGGTGACCTCACGGGAAAAATCTCTGTCATTCGAACAAGTTAGAAGCGGGTCCGATCTAAAAGTTCAAAGTTATTGGTCATGACCCATAGTGTCCAAGCTTAAGAGGTCTACTTAATTGCGGCTTGGCTATCTTCTATCCAAAGGTTGGCGAGTTCTGCCCATCCATACCCATTGGTTACAACCCCGTTTAATCGGGTTGAAATGTTTAACTCGAACGATTCTGTTTTTAATGGCCTCAGAATGCGTTGATCAACCAAGTCTTGTTTTAGTGCGCGCAGCATAGCAACGGCTTGCTCAAAGTCGGGTTCGCTTTGAATTTCTTGAAGCGAGTCATTTATTTTTGAGATGAAGGCAGATCCCAAAGCAAGGTTACTAAATGGGAATTGCCACAGAAAGTTCAGCCACACACCAAATGGGTCATTTTCATCAATCAAACTCACAACTTGTGCGCCTTGGCCGTCGTGGTAGTGCGCATACTCAATCTGCGTAGCCGAAGAGTGATTGCGCTCCTGAGCAAGGCTCAATTGTTTTGATTCGCTCGTATCCTCATAAAACAACGGGAGATTAGTATTTTGCGGGTTGGTTATCAGGTAAAACTCCGCACTGCCGACACAAGGTATGGACCGAGTTGCTTCTGGAAGACGAAGGCATAATTGATTGGCAGAGCAAGCTTTGCTTTCTTGCCAACCGGGGTGCACCCATAATTCTACTTGGTCGACAATACTCGTTTGGTGACAGTAATTCGGGTTGCGTTTCAGTCTGAGAATACGCTGAGAAGCCACTTCGAGCGAAAAAGGACCACTACCAATAGGCCAAAGCTTGCATTTAGTTGTGTGGCTGAACTGATAGATAGAGGCCTCTGGTCGTGCAAATAATCTCGGTAAGTGCCAATCAGGTCTCGTTAACGTGACTTCAATTACGTCATTTGTTAGCGCTTTAGCATTTTGAATATGATTATAACTGCGGCGCCAGTAAGGGTGGGTTACGAGTGCATTTAAACAAATACAAACGTCATTGGCGGTAAGGTTTTGTCCATGATGAAATAGAACCTGATTTCGTAACTGAAATCGCCAAAGCGTCGCATCACTTGATGACGTCCAGTGATAAGCCAGGTCACCAGTGACTTCGCTTGAAACAGTGGAATCATTGCGAGTGACGACTCGAGTCAACCTTTGGTAAACCTGTGTAATTAAAAAGCGCTCGGTTCTTCGTTTTGATTCCAACACATTAAGCGTACTAATGGTTCGATGAAATGGGATGTAAACTTTAGGACGCTTCCTGGAGTTTTCGGTCGCCAAATACTGCTGGAGCTGGGATTGAGCGTCACGCTGACCGAAGCTTAGAACATCGAGTAATTGGTCAACGTCGCCACTTTCAACAAAAGGCCCCAACTGGCTGTAACATGCGTCAATGGGTTCGAGAAAAAGGACGAGTGTCGCCTGTTTGCTACGTCCTCGCTCTGCTGTCCAAGTTAGCCAATTGAGGTCCGTGAATTGTTGTAACAAAGTAGACGTGTGGCGTGTACTGACATGCCAAAGTTCTGAGAGATCGTTTAGCTGCGTTTTCGACTCTCCCGGGCCAAACGTTTTGAAAAGCTCTTCATACAGCTCTAGCTTTCGTTTCAATTTGGCCATCTTGTTACTTTGTCCCCATATAGTTTTTCTAATTTGATTGAATTGTCACTGCCTTTAACGACCTAAGGTTATGTGAGAAAAACCATTGCTGTTTAGCCCGTCGTCCATAATAGCTAAAACTGCTTCAGTTGTTTTGTGGCTTAGCACTTCTGAATCTAGTTTACCTGCCAATGCATACTCTGAGAAATGGTCGATTTGAAATTCAAACCCATTGCCTTGAGCTTCAATCTCAATCACCTTGTGGATACTGTCTGATTGAATGGTAATGAGTTCCGGATTCCACCAAGTATGACCGATTGAGATTACAACCGTTTCTCGCTTACCGTTTGCCAGTGGAAGCGTGCCCTTTAGCGTGGCAGTGTGTGCCATCTTTTCAGTAATCGCTCCGCGTATATCCCCTTTGATTGCACCACCAAAAATGAATGAGGTATTAGTATCGATGTCGACGTTTGGAACTGAGCGATCCATTTTCACGCTGGGGTGCACTCTGACTTGGTTTTGCCAGTCACATAAATCGCAGTAAAGCCATAAGCCATATACCCCAACATCAAGCGTAGCACCACCTGAAAGCTCAGGATTGAAAACAAAACACTCAGGGTCATAGTCCATTTGGTAGCCAAAATGGGCGCGCATCTCAGTTAGCTCAACGCGATTTTCTCTGAGGTACTGTTTAAGCTGCTGATACGCAGGGTAGGTCACGGTCTTCATTGCTTCTAGTAGTAGGCAATTGTTACTTATCGCGAGAGCTTTCATTTCTAGCCAATCGGCTAAGTTAGTAAAGGCCGGCTTTTCCACAAGGACGTGCTTGCCATGTTCAAGAAACAATTTTGCCAAAGGCTTGTGAAACGGGTGCACAGTGGCAATGTAGACCGCATCAATCTCGTCCGATTCTGCCATTGACTGATAACAATCAAATACTCTCGGTACTCCGTACTGTTTGGCGTAAAGTACAGCACGTTTTTCATCGCGAGCCGCTACTCCGGTCAGTATTCCAATTTGGCATTGGCTTGAAATGGCTTCTGCGAATCGATGGGAAATGTTTCCTAAACCCGCGATTCCCCAGCGAAGTGTTTTTTGGTTCATCTGAAATTCTCTTTGTGTTGTTTTTCAAAAAGAATACCGGGACTTAAACCACCAAAATAGAGAACAAAAGTCACGCTTTGTTCCACTTTTAAGCCGCAAAGCATGGTTTCTAATGCTCTGTGGAGTACCTGGTGCATAGTTTGGCTTTAAAATTCAATAGTTAAACTGCGGCTTGGGTGGATTTTATATGCGTTAAACGTTTGCTTTTATGGATGTCTCTGAGCCCTCCTCATACCTTCATAGCTCAGGTTTTAGACATTGAGAAGAAGGCGAGCAGTGGCAGTCAGAGGAGTAAACTCAGCTCCTCTGCTTCTTAACTCAACATTTATCACAACAAACTGGCTAAGCTAAGCCCAATGAAATTAGGGGCCTGTTTTAAAATCGGCTTTTGTTTAACATCGATATTAGATCCTATAACAACGCAATCCGTGCCACTGGCGTGAGCGGCTTGTATACCGCTGGTTGAGTCCTCAAAAATTAGGCATTGATCTATCGGCACGCCAAGTACGTTGGCGCACTTTAAAAAGCCCTCTGGGTTGGGTTTGCCCACATTCACATCTTCACGAGTCACAACCGCATCGAAAAAAGGGGCCAGTTCATGTTCTGCAAACACAAAATTTACTCGTTCACGCCAACTGCCTGTGCACAGGCCAATTTTTACATGATTGAGCTTTAACTCTTGAAGAAACGCTTTAGCGCCTTCAATAAGCTCTGATGTTGCATGCTCTTCATAGCGATTAACTGCGTCTTTAATTTCAGCAACTTTTGTTTGGTCGAGATGACCAAAAAAGTACTTTAGTGTGTGCTCAGCACTGCGGCCATGTACATGGGCCTCCATATCTTGCTCAGAGATCGCCAAGCCAACCAAACTAGCGCCATGTCTCCATGCCTGTTCGATGACTTTCCTTGAATCAATCAGGGTGCCGTCCATGTCAAAAATAACTGCGGAATACTTATTGGACATACAGTGCCTCTTTTTTTGAAGAGACTTCTAGCATTTCGAGGTTGCCAGCGATCTTGTCTTTATAAATCGCCAGCGCATCTTGGTTATCTTTAGCATTGCAAACAACGGGCAGCACAATGGCATTCTGTTTTAGAACGCTTTGCAATACTGCTCCAGCGTCATCGCCTTCCAGTGACTGCGGCACGACTAATCCATTCATATTGATAAAAATGTATCGCTGTTTCATGGTGATTCACTCCTTTACTTAGAACTTCGATCAGATATTCAATTGCGAGGTGTCACCACTTTAACCAAATAGTATGATTCCATATAATGAACAATATTCCTTAATTAATGAGTAATTGGAATGGAAATCGATGCGCTTAAAGCATTTTGCCAACTCGCCAAAGACAGCAATTTTAGAGTCGCCGCCGAACATTTATTTATCACTCAATCAGCACTCACCAAGAAGATTCGTCGATTAGAAAGTGAAATCAATTTGCAGCTGTTTGAAAGAGGACGTTATGGTGCGGTGCTGACTCAATCGGGGCAAGACTTGCTTCCAGAGGCACAAAGGCTACTCAATGGTTTTGCTCAGTTTAGTCGTTTTACTAAACAGTTAGCGGAGGGAAGGCAAGGTAATCTCAATATTGGCTTTGGTATTTCGACTTATCTTACTGCACCTGAAATCACAGCACGATTTAAGCAGAACTACCCAGATATTGATATTAGCCTTAACGACATGCCATCGTCGCTGCAGCAAGAAAAGCTGCTAACTGGTGAGCTTCATTTAAGTTTCAATCGGCTAGAAAACCTAGCGCCTCCATTACGCTCGATAAAGCTTTTTACGGACAACCTAGTGATAGCAGTCCATGAAGATGAACAGATTGACGAAGCAAACCTTTGGCGCTCGCTCAGTCGACTGAATTATCTTCAACTTAACCCCGAAAGGGGCAAAGGACTTCACCGCCATATCACCCAATACCTCATTCATCACAAGCGTGACCTTGAAGCTACGCAACAAGCCGATGATATTTTGACTCTATTGGCACTAGTTTCGGCGAATTTGGGCTACACGATTTTACCGGCAAGCGCCAAAGAAATAAGCCGCACTAACATCCGATTCATTCCACTTACTGATAAGTACTCAAGCTGGGATGTAGGGCTTATCTGGAATGAAGAGAAAGACAATATCGCAAGACGGAATTTTGTAGAGTTTGTGTTAGCGAGGATGAATGAGTAGTTTTTAAGAACCACTCGAGTGGCTGTCCTCGCAATTTGTTCTTCATGCCCGAATACAACGAATTTTGGCGATTTCGGGCAAAATGAGCTTATAAGCAGGTCACAGTTTTTACGCCGTATCTCATAGAGATACAGTGAATATCACAAATTGAAATGTCATTTCATTTTGTCTTATTGTCTTGACGTAGTTTTGTGTCGCTGATTGATAGCAAATGTGTAACCTACAAAATACGAGACAAAAATGAATAAGAACTTAACTTTAACTGCAGTGGCTGGACTCGTTTCAGCACTCATATCGAGCCATTCCTTCGCGTTTCTAGCTGAGCATGACAATCTTATTGTTCCTCGTGCTGGCGCCCAGCAGATGCACAATCAAATTACCGAAATTCCTGCTGCTCGCGAGTCATATAAAGCGTGGATTAAGGCGCCGGCTCAAGAGGCGCTTGCGCTTGAACTCAGTCATTTCCCACATGTTGGCTATGAGCGAAAAACGCTAAAATCCCACACGACGGGTATTTACGCACTTGCACTTGCATGGAACCTGACCGAAAACGCGGAAGAGGCCGAGCGCTATTTGGAAAAAGCAACGGAGTTGATGGTGAACCTCGCAAGGAACATTAGTCCTAGCCCCCATACCCCAAATGAATCAATTTTGCTTGATGTATATGAAGCCTATTCTCTAATCAAGCCGGCCATGAACAGAGAGTCAGTGGAAGTGATTGATCAATGGCTGACTCGACAAGCCGACTACTTCCGTCACTACAAACTTACGGGAACCTTAATCAAAAACAACTGGGAAAACGTACGGTTGGCTATTTTGTTTAACTTAGCAATGATTCTCGATGACACTGAACTCTATCAATACAGTGTCGATGCGCTGAAACGATTCACGAAAGTGAATATTGAGCCAGATGGTAAAACGAATGATTTTACCAATCGTGATGCCGTAACTTACCACGCTTACAATCAACAATATTATGCTCGAATCTTGAAAGCGGTGACGGCGTATAAAGGAAAACAATCCGCTGATCAGTTGTTTGCATACAAAGACAACACCCATGGTAGCATTGCCGATGCCTACCAGTTTTGGGTACCTTACTTTACAGACCCAATAAATAATGTACATATCGAGTTTGTAAATACAGGCTGGAAGCCCGACTTGAAACGTGGTGATGCCAACAAACCATACCAACCAGCTGGCACTGTTTACGCTATGGCTCATATGGTTGCGTACGATAGTAAGGCGTTTGATTACATCAAAACTGTCCACCCAGATCAACAAGCCTATACATTGCGTTTAAGCACCTGGGTAAACAACACTTGGCATGCCCAATAAGATAAGCAAACACTCTTAACAGCCAACGTTCTACCCGCATAACAAAAGCCCTTTGTAAAAGAAAGGGCTGTTGAAGCTATGAAACTATACAAGTCGTAGCGCCTTGCCTTTACGACAGTCGGAAAGATCTGAGTTTAAGCGGCGAATTGTTCAATCAACTAGCTCAAAATACGTTCTGTTATCACGCAAACCTTGTAGCGATTGACGTAACAGCTCTTCCCCTTGAAGGGGAAGCCGGATGGGGTGAGATCTCATCCAAATCTGTTTAAATGCAAACTGACTAAGCTCAATGAAATTAAGGAGTTGTTTTAAAATCGGCTTTTGTTTTCCATCGGCATCAGACACTACATAACAACGCAATCGGCAAAGCTGGCTTAAGCGGCCTATATACCACTAGTCGATTCCTCAAAAACTATGCGCTGGTCTATCGGCACGCAAAGTATGTTAGCGCACTTTAAAAAAACTCTGGATTGGGTTTTCCAATATTCATATCTTCACGAGTCAAAACCGCACCGAAAAGGGTACCGGATCATGTTATTAAAATAGACGCATATCTATTATCTTTGGAGAGCTTGAAATAAACATAAATGGTGTGTAATTTGGACGATGTTGTTTTTTTAACCAACTACAATTTGGTACAACACCTAATAAGTGTTTTTTAATCACCCTCGATAACCTGAACTGAATGAGGTGTAATATGACAACTAGTGTGTCTGCGCGTTCCTATAATGCGATTATTGAAGATACTCTCACCCAAGCGATCCGTTTAGGATTACAATCCCCAAAATCTCGTAAAACAGGTAGACGCGGTATCGCAGGTTTCTGCATGCTACAAGGTCCTACCGGAGGCGGCAAAAGCAGTGCCCTATACCGACATGGTAATGACGATGGGCTACCACCCGCACTCGAACAAATAAGTTCAACAAAGCACCAGTCCATTTTTGTCACCCATAGATGGAATATTCTTCATGACGTTTACGCTAATGTCATAAAGAGCAAGGATTCTACAGGATCCGCCCTTACGGCAAGTGTTATTTACGCCCAGGATGAAAACATCATCTCAGCCCTACTGAGAAAGCCTCTTCCTCATGAAGTAGATGTCAAATCACAAGATTTACCAGATCCTCAAAATACTTTAATTACCTTGAATGGCAAGGGGTTGCTACCCCATGACAAATGGGGATATTCAGCCATACAAAAAACCGCCCGTAAAATAATGCGTGAAGCAAGTATATTGGAGAAAAACAGCTTTCAGTCTTCAGCTCCGTTAGGTAAATATTCGCGCCTGATGAAAAAAGATTTACAACGATCTTGTGGCCAACTTGAATTTATGCTGTTGAAAAACATGAAACTTCTTGAAAATGAAGCTAAGAAGGCAAAAGAAAAATATGGTGATGACGCTAAATTAACAGAGGTAGTGAAAAGTAAACTCCATGCCTTTAGAAGTAACGACTGGATTCGCCGAATATTCCCGGGCATTGCATGGCATGATGATAAGCAACACCTGTTAATCATGACAACGCAGAAACTATTTTCTTCCTTTTACGATGGCGCACAAAAAGTACGTATATCGAGTAACGACCTAAAAGACCACGTTATATTTGTTGATGAATTTGATTATCAATCTGATGTGCTTCAGCAATTACTTTCCCAGTCTCAACTGGTACATGAGCCGCCTGAGTGCCTAGGACAGCTACTTGATGGTGGTCGAAGATTACTAAAAAGGATGCTATTTGACGAAGATGGCAGAGTTCCCGAGATCAGAGAAAGGCTTACCAAATTATTAGATGATCTCGAAGATGAATTGAAAGAAAACAACATTAATTTGAAAGAAGACAGGGCTCTAGTTATACCAGCAGAGGACCATCTAGAAGGAAAATCATTTAAGTCTCAATATTTATTTCGAGCTGACCACCTGGTAACTAGCAGCCAACTTTCGATGACTCAAGCCTCACATGGATTCGCAGTAAAAGAAAGGCATTACGGAGACAAACTGACAGCTGACGAAATCGATATCGATAAATTCCTTCGACTAATGGAAAAATATATACGCCAGTTTAGTTTAATGCTGTCAGACTTTTCTTCTTCAGATGGTGAGGAACAAGATTTATTAAGAGAATTGAGTAGTTTACTGTTTGACGCAGCTAATGACTATCGCCCATCTCACTACAGCAGCGCTTTACCAAGCATGTCATTGTTCTCTTTACCACAAACTAGTTTGCCAGAGCTTAACAGTCTTCGAAAGAGCAATATCCTACCCAATACTCATGCAAACATATTTGGACTTACTAATTGGCAACTGAAGCAAAATGATCAAAAAAATGATTTAGACCGCTTGCGTATTCAGATCCGAAGAGCTTTCTTACCGACAACTCCCGAAGGATTATTACTTTCATTAGCCAGCCGAAATTTAGTATTTGGCTTATCTGCAACATCGTATATTGAAAGAGCCCTTGGTCATTTCGATATTCGTTGGCTCAACTCTGCATTGCGTTACATTGCAGAATGCCGAACGCCTGATATCCAGAAAAGCTACTTAGGATATGAGTTCAAAGATAAACCAAAAGACTGGAGTAAAAGACCTATACCTTACTGCCAATCAGACGCTGATATACAACGTCAAAATAATATGATCGCCTACCTGAGTGATAAAAAGGCAACACTACGACAAACCGACCTAGAAGTAACTGTTTCTGGTTTTGACGACCAGTTATCCCAACAGGAGAAAATCGACGTTCTTTCTAATTTAGTTCCCGAATTTTTTCAGGACTCCGATAGCAGTATTTCCACCAGCGCAAAGGAACATAGAGAAAGCACACTATTAAAACTTATCAATGTAGTTGCAGTAGCTGGCACGAAAGAAAAACATAAGGGCCAGCTCGCTTATGTAAATTCAACGAAATATTTTCGTAAATGGTTAATAGAAGATGAAGCAAAAGCTAGCCGCAACAGCATTCAGTGGCTATGTACAAACGAAAAAGTTGCCAAAGAATTCAACCAAAACAAGCTATTGGCTCTATTCAAAGATGTTTTCATTCCAATTAGCGTAAACGAACAAGACATCACTATCTGCCTACTAAACGCTGAATGCCAAAAACGTCCTGGATTTAAAGAAGCTTACCAAGCTGCATTTGATGAAGAATATCCTGTTCTAATTATTACCCAAACGGCTTCAGCAACCAACGGCATCAACTTAGACTTTAAACTGAGCAATGATAAAAGCATGGACCTTACATGTGTATACATACTTGAGTCTCGTCACTACTATTTTTCACCGCAGGATAACAGCGATGAAAATTTAGACAAAATGGCACATGCGGGTTATCAAATGCGAAATTTAGATAAACTTCGAAGGTACGGTGAAATTTCTAGAAAGGAGCATAGGAAATATATTTCAGCAGTAATGGATGGAACTGGTTACCAAATATCTCAGCTAAATAATTCTGTTTATAAAAAAGGCTCGGACTACATAAAAAATACGGCGGCAGACATACAGCAACAAGTTGGTCGTTTGGAACGAGTTTGGGATCATATTGGTAACGTTGAAATATACGTTTCGCATCAGCTGGCTCAAGACCTAATTAAATTTACAGCCTTGCCTTCTTATACTAACCATAGACAGATACTGAGTGACTTAAACCAAAAACTTCTCGATAGGCTAACTTCCATTGATGATGAATCTTCTAACGATTTTTTCAGTGCGATGTTTACGCCGAGTCAGACTGGTGAAAACGCTGTCAGTATTATTGATGATAAGCTAATTCCAGCAATTCGAAAGTCACGCGAGTATCCAGAAATTACGGATGACATAGCCAAACTTTGGACACAATTGGGGCGTGCCGTGCTGCAACTAGATTATGCTTGGAACCCCAAAAGCTTTGTTTATGGCATTCATACACCATTAAAAGATTGGGCTTGTATTGAAAAGCCATCTCACAGCAGTTCATTCACAGAGATCTGGTACGATCCTGAAACATGGCAGTTTTTCAGTGAACCAGGTAAGGGCCGCATCCCCTATCGTCCAGACAGACTATACAGCTACATTCAGTCACACAGCGCCATCATAGATTGGTTCAACAAAAAGGGCTACAGGACCTCAATGTATCCTATCGCTTGTGAATTAGAGGAGACATATGTTCTCCACCCTCGCATCACCCAGAGAATTTTACAAGGGAGGTTGGGTGAAGAGGCAATACGAGCTTTATTGCATTCGCAAAACGTGGCCACTCACACAACCTTAAATAGCCAAAGTGTACTTGAGCTTTATGATTTTACAGTCTCAAAAACTGATTTTAGAGTTGATGCAAAGTTTTGGGGAAGTGACAGCCTCGATAAAACTGATGAGCAATACCAAGAATGGCTAATAAATGGTGCTCAACCTGACAAAGCCCCACTTGGATTAATTAGTAAACTACAAGCAATTCGAAATGCGGAAGGCTCTGAAACAAAACTAGCCATACTCAACTTTGTCTGTACTGAGCATGATGCTTCACTTGTAGGATTTAACGAACAATTAAAGCAAGTGCCTGTTACTGAGGCGGACATTATCGTACTTAATGGCTGCATAGGTCATGATGCTAAAGATACTGTAACCACTGGCTTCAACCACTTTGTGGATTTGGTTTCTGAACAACAAAACAAGAAAGAGGACTAAAAGGTGAGCAATAACAATCAAATAGTAAGAGAATTGCCCCTTTCTCACACAATTTACTTAGACAGTGAAATCGACGCTGAAAAAGCAAAGAAACTAGTGGTTTACCATTATCCATTGAACAAATCATATCGATGGAAGGAGTGGCAAGAACACTTAGACACAGAGCTTTCTAATCGTTACTACCCATATTTGATGCGCAGCTACAAAGGGCAATTTGGCTTGTTTGTAGCTGTGGATTCTGAAACAACTAAGCCACCAGTTATTCTCAATAAAGATGGAATGGATATTCGCCCCGAGAAAGTCCAATACTCCGCTGAAATGAACCCCATCTGGATACGTTTGATAATGCGCAAAGTATCTGCATTTGGGACTCATTGCAAAGGAAGTCATACATTAGGTAGGCCTCTTCTTAAAATAGATACTTGGAACACTAAAAAAAGTACAGGCGTCAATGCAATCAGTTTAGATTGTAGAACTCAACAACGCAGGGATAGGAATACGACCGAAGTAGTTCTCTTTCATGAGAATGTACCACTTCGTGTATTAGACAGCGCAAAAGCCAACGCAGAACACCGCAATTCTATGTGGGTATATGATAAGAACAACGTTTTAGTGCGCTGGATACCTAAAAAAGGTGAAAAACCTTCCGGGCCTGTGTATTCAGAAATACGTAAAAATAAGAACAAACGAAAGCAACGCGCATTTATTGATCTTTCTAATGTAGATGCCTTCAAGGGCAGCTGGCCATGCTTGCTTAAACCTATTCAAGATGAATTGATTGATAAAGCCCAAGCATATGGTTTTAACCTAAAGCCTAAAATCTTAAACCTCAAACCATTACCTCTCAAGACTAAATATAAGCAAGGTCCAAAAACTCGAAATACAATGCCTAGTGTAGCATTGCTAGAAAAAATTCTTGTGCTCGACTTACGGTTCTCAAAGAACATATCGGCTGAGCAAATGTTGTTGCCACTTAATCAAGCGCTATCTGAAAAAAGTATTAACACGCAACTTAATCTTTTACCTGATTGCGCCCCTCAAAATATTGATAGCCTTGAATTCAGTAAGTCTGATTCAATTTTAGTTCTTTTAGATCAATATCCTGGAGTTATTGAAGACCATTACCCTCTCACAACTAAACTTCGCACTAAGGTCGCTTGCCAGCATATCAATGTAAACCCATATGACTTAGACGGTGACTCCATCGAAGCCAAGCTTATTAATGAAATTAGCGACGAAGAGAGTGATGAAACATACTTAGTACCTGAAGACGAATACTATAACTATGCTCTATCTATGTTTGAGACAGATAGCAGGATGGAGGCACTGAAACGCAATTTAGAAATAGTCATCAAAGAATTAAGTATCAAGCATTTGCTGCATGATGATCAGGTCAAATTAAGCTCAATACTTCCTGAAGAGCGCGACGTTCTAACTGAAGAGCTTGTTGTTATAACCGACGGTTACCTGTTTACAGTTCTAAATAACAGACCAGTACTCATCCCCTTTAATCCAACCATATCAGAGCATGAAAAAAATTGTGATTTAGTTTTGGGTAAATTTAATACCTCAGTAAAGCAGCTGTTTGCATTGTTGAGTAGAGAATGGCCATACAGCTACCAACCACAGGTGGTAATGCAAGGTTTTGGTAGTGATGCAGAAAAGTATGCTAGATTTGCTCGCAGGCAGACGATCGTTATACATAAAACGGAATCTGTTTCTATCTACTACCAAGACCCCAAGTACGATACGCCTCATATGCTTCCGAACCACCTTGCAGAAACACTGCAAGAACTCCAATCACAGAATATCTCTATGCCATTAAAACAGTGGCAGTTACCTGAAAGAGACGTGTTAGAAGAGCATATTAATGAATTGAAGGAAGAAGGTGAGCTATCAGAGAAAAGTGCAAATACCTTACTTATGCAGCTTGATGATATTAAAACATGTTGGCATGAAGCACTAGGTACTTTATGGCAGGAAAACCGATCATCTATTGAATACAAAGAACTAAAGCAACATGCATTTAAAGCACTGTTAGGTGTGATGAACAATAAGTTGCCTGAAGGTGAAATGCCCAAAAAAATTGTAAGTTCAAGCCTCAGCGGTTCTTGGGCCAAAGTTGCTTCAAGAGTATTTGGTATTCCATTGCAAGACATTCGAGCCTGGTTAAGAGACATTCCTGGTATTCAAAGGTTATGGCATGACCCAGAGCAAGGCTATTACATTGTAGGAAGCTTAGCGCCGCCTAAATTACAACTAACCAGACAACCAAGTATTCGCCAATGGCACGCACTCCAAGGAGAAATGAATACTGAGCTACTTACCTCATTAATTGATGTTGACTGGGTTCGCTCCAACCAACTTGCTGGTAACCCATGTGTGGCACTACTTGTTAGACGGTGGAGAGATTGCCAAAACGGCAAAGAAGAAGCTTTAGGGCTGGAATCTATTAAGCTCATTTAGCTTTTTATTAGTATTATTTGTTTGGATAATTTAAATCTTAAATAGCCAGCCTTCATTAGCTTTCCTATAGGATTTGGTTATTGAGCTGAAAATAGAAGTGCTTATCAGGCAAGAACTTGCAAATAAGTGATTTGATTCCAAATATGGTAATGCCAATTAAACGATCCAAAAAGCGATTGCTTAGACTGGCTTCATGTCGAGTGGCAAATTAGGAAGTAGTATGAAAGGCAACTTCTGTAGGATTGATGGATTCAAACCATCTCAAAGGACATTTACTGCTATACAAGAAATGAATGATGTTATTCAGATGAGTGGGTATTTGGAAGATATTGTAGGGCTTATTCCCTTCTACCATATATTTGCTGGTAGGAAAACATATACTGGTGTCGCGATTACCGCCGCAGGTTGGAATGCAACAGTCTACGATTGGAAGTTATTCAACGAGGCAATGGTGGCAATACCCCAAATTAAGCGTAATGCTTTAGAAAAAATTGCGCAGCGTGAGGCTTTAGTTGCAAGAGGGAAAGACTATGAATTTTGGTCATGTGTTTATAACTCTCTTTAGTTTTTTTGTTGTAAGCCTTTTATTTCCAAGCAGCGCTCAGGGAAATTATGAAGCGCAAAAAGTTAGCGTGCTGCAAATTGAACATACAAAAGCTTACGAGTTATTGAATAGTAAAATTTCAGGGTGTTTAGCGAAGAAAAAGTTGAATGCTCCCCGAGTCACAGACTCTTGGTTATTAACTCAGACTACAAATGTACAAAAATTAGTTTTGTTTGAGCTCTCAACTAATGCTGACCATCTTTGCTCAAAAACAGAAGAAGATGCATATGTTAGGACGCTGTTTGAACTAGCCGTTGCCAATCGAACTAAGGCACTTGAAGAGTATATTGCCCTAAAACGATACTCACAGCTTGACAAGGAAAGTATGAGTGTTCTTGATGGAATAGAGTTCGAAGAGATTTCCCGCCTGAAAGGTTTGGATAAATTCCAAACTCCGTTTGACCCTCTAAAAACGTTTACTCAGCTTGATCAAGCTCCTAAGTAAAAGTTTAAACAGTGGTGTTCAACAAAAAGGCGAACCAAACGGTTCGCCTTTCATTTCAAACACTAATTGTTAATTAGTCTTCGTAGTTTTCTACACTTGGGCAAGAACAGATCAGGTTACGGTCGCCGTAAACGTTGTCTACGCGGTTAACCGTTGGCCAGTACTTCGCGTCTTTCGCTTGAGCTGATGGGAAACACGCTACTTCACGTGAGTATGGGTGTGCCCATTCTTCAGCAGAAAGATCAGCTTGCGTGTGTGGTGCATTAACTAGTGGGTTATCTTCTAGTGACCACTCGCCAGCTTGTACCTTGTTGATCTCTTCGCGAATCGCGATCATCGCGTCACAGAAGCGATCTAGCTCAGCAAGGTCTTCTGATTCCGTTGGCTCAACCATTAGCGTACCCGCAACCGGGAACGACATAGTTGGCGCGTGGAAACCGTAGTCCATCAAACGCTTTGCAATGTCTTCATCGCTAATACCACTTTCTTCTTTTAGCGGACGGATATCGATGATGCACTCGTGTGCAACACGGCCATTAGTACCGCGGTACAGCACAGGGTAGTGTGGACGCAGGCGTTCCATCACGTAGTTAGCGTTCAGAATTGCAACTTTAGTGGCGTCAGTTAGGCCTTTGTTACCCATCATGGCAATGTATGCCCATGAAATAGGTAAGATAGAGGCACTGCCTAAATCTGCTGCTGCAACGGCGTGGTCGTCACCTTCTACACCGTTTTCAACGTGACCCGGTAGGAAAGGTGCTAGGTGAGATTTAACACCAATAGGACCCATACCTGGACCGCCACCACCGTGTGGGATACAGAACGTTTTGTGTAGGTTCAAGTGAGAAACGTCTGAACCGATGAAGCCAGGAGAAGTTAGACCAACCTGTGCGTTCATGTTCGCACCGTCTAGGTAAACCTGACCGCCCGCACCATGTACCATGTCGCACACTTCTTTCACGTGCTCTTCAAATACACCGTGAGTAGACGGGTAAGTGATCATGATGCTTGATAGGTTGTCTCTGTGCTTCTCGATCTTAGCTGCTAGGTCTTCGATGTCGATGTTACCGTCATCATCACACTTCACCACCACAACTTTCATTGAAACCATTGAAGCAGTTGCTGGGTTAGTACCGTGTGCAGAGCTTGGAATCAAACATACGTTACGGTGACCTTCGCCACGGCTTGTATGGTAGCGTTGAATCGCGATAAGACCTGCGTATTCACCCGATGCGCCTGAGTTTGGCTGTAGTGAGAATGCATCATAGCCTGTGATTTCACATAGCTTTTGCTTAAGGTCTTCCGCTAGTGCTGAGTAGCCCGCTGCTTGCTCGATTGGCGCGAATGGGTGAATGCCACCAAATTCAGGCCAAGTCACAGGAATCATCTCAGCTGCTGCGTTTAGCTTCATGGTACATGAACCTAGTGGGATCATGCCGTGAGTCAGTGAGAAGTCTTTGTTTTCAAGCTTTTTCAGGTAACGCATCATTTGCGTTTCGCTGTGGTGCGTGTTGAAAACAGGGTGAGTCAAGAACTCAGTGCTACGACGAACATCTGCTGGAATCGCAGCAAATTCGTCAGCGCCAATTTCAGCAGAAAGTGTCGCTACGTCTGCCTCTACGCCGAATACTGTAAATAGTGCTTCTACGTCAGCCGTTGTCGTTGTTTCATCTAAGCTGATACCGATTTGGCCATCAAGCTTGCGCAGGTTGATGTCTGCAGCTTGCGCTTTTTGGTATAGCGAATCTGTGTTGTCGCCAGTGTTTAGCGTGATGGTGTCGAAGAAACCAGTGTGCGCCAGTTCGAAACCTGATTTAGTTAGGCCAGACGCCAAGATCGCTGTGTAGTGGTGCGTACGACGAGCAATAGTGCGCAAACCTTCTGGGCCGTGGAATACGGCAAAGAAAGACGCCATGTTTGCGAGCAGTGCTTGAGCAGTACAGATGTTTGACGTCGCTTTCTCGCGGCGGATGTGCTGCTCACGAGTTTGCATTGCCATGCGAAGCGCTTGCTTGCCTTTGGCATCAATAGAAACACCGATAACACGGCCAGGCATAGTACGCTTGTGCTTTTCACGAGTAGCCATGAATGCCGCGTGTGGACCACCGTAACCCATTGGTACGCCGAAACGCTGCGCAGAACCAATCACTACATCTGCACCCATCTCGCCAGCTGGTTTGATAAGCGTTGATGCCAATAGGTCAGTAGCAACAGCAACTAGAGTTTTGTTCTTCTGAGCTGCCGCGATAACGTCAGTTAGATCGCGAACTTCACCAGTTGTAGTTGGGTATTGAAGTAGGGCACCGAATACATCGTGCTCAGGCAGGCTATCTGTTTTTGCTACTACTACTTCAAAACCGATGAACTCAGCACGGGTTTTTACTACTGCGATAGTTTGAGGGTGAACATCGTCGGCCACGAAGAACACATTGCTCTTGCTCTTGCCTGAACGCTTACATAGCGTCATGGCTTCAGCGGCGGCTGTCGCTTCATCAAGTAGTGATGCGTTAGCGATGTCCATGCCTGTTAGGTCCATAACCATTTGCTGGAAGTTCAGCAATGATTCAAGACGACCTTGAGAAATTTCTGGTTGGTATGGCGTGTACGCTGTGTACCAGCCTGGGTTTTCCAACACGTTGCGCAAGATGACGTTTGGCGTGAAGGTGTTGTAGTAACCTTGGCCGATGAACGTGCGCTTAAGTTGGTTTTTGTCGGCGAACTCGCGCATGGCAACTAACATGTCTGCTTCGCTTTTCGCGTCAGCAATCTTCATGTCTTCAAGCACGCGAATTTGCGCTGGAACAGTTTCGTCGATCAGTGTATCTAGGTTTTGAGCATTGATGGCCTGAAGCATTTTTAGTTGCTCAGCGGCGTTTGGACCGTTGTGGCGACCAACAAATTCGTTTTGAGTGCCTAAGCTTTCTAGCAATGGGCTTTGAAGTAATTCTGTCATGGTTCCTTTACCTTCTCATTAGTACGGGTTTTGGTAGCGTACTAAGAAAAACTGCCCACTCGGGTTAGAAGTGGGCAGGTTACAACATTTGGGCTTATTACTCTTCGTCGATAAGCTCTTGATATTCTTCAGCTGATTTTAGGTTGTCTAGCTCACCTGCATCAGACAATTTCACTTTAACAATCCAACCACCTTCGTATGGTTCTTCGTTAATCAACTCTGGGCTGTCTTCTAGCTCTTCGTTGATTTCTACGATTTCACCAGTGATTGGTGCGTAGATGTCTGAAGCAGCTTTTACTGACTCAACAAGAGAAAAGCTATCACCAGCTTCAATCTCGTCTTCCACTTCTGGTAGGTCAACAAAAACAACGTCACCCAACATTTCTTGTGCATGCTCAGAAATACCGATAGTGACAGTGCCATCACCATTGTCACGAACCCACTCGTGGCTTTCGGCAAACTTCAGTGTAGTGTCCATTGCATAATCTCCAAATACTTGAACGGATCTAAATTTTTTTACTGGTAAAGCGGGAATCGGCGGCACAGCTCTTTCACTTGTTTGCGAACGCGCTGCTCCACTTCGGCGTTGCCTTCTGGGTTATCCACTAACCCATCTAATACGTCGCCAATCCAATTACCGATTTGTTTGAATTCTTCAATACCAAAACCGCGGCTTGTGCCTGCAGGAGTTCCCAAACGAATTCCCGACGTAATCATAGGCTTTTCTGTGTCGAATGGAATGCCGTTTTTATTACATGTGATCCCTGCACGCTCTAGGGCTTCTTCGGTCTGGTTGCCTTTCAGGCCTTTTGGTCGCAAATCAACCAACATTAGGTGGGTGTCAGTGCCACCCGTCACTATGTCACAACCGCGTTCTTTCAATACCGCCGCCATTGCGCGCGCGTTTTCAATAACGCTGTCGATGTAAGCGCTAAAATCTGGACCTAGCGCTTCACCAAATGCCACTGCTTTTGCCGCGATAACGTGCATTAGTGGTCCACCTTGAAGGCCAGGGAATACTGCTGAGTTGATTTTTTTGATGATGTCTTCGTGGTTGGTCAAGATCATACCGCCACGAGGTCCACGCAGTGTTTTGTGTGTTGTGGTCGTTACAACATGAGCATGCGGCAGTGGGCTAGGGTGAGCACCTGTGGCAATTAAGCCAGCGATGTGCGCCATATCAACCATTAAAAGAGCGCCTACTTCATCGGCAATTTCACGGAACTTGGCAAAATCAATGACGCGAGGAATCGCACTGCCGCCAGCGATGATCATCTTTGGTTTGTGCTCGACAGCAAGCTCACGCACTTGGTCGTAGTCGATTTCTAGGGTGTCACGATCAACACCGTACTGAACTGCATTGAACCATTTACCTGAAAGCGCAGGGCGTGCACCATGCGTAAGGTGGCCACCGGCATCGAGGGACATACCCAAAATCGTATCACCCGGCTGCAGTAGTGCTAGTTTAACTGCACCATTGGCTTGCGCCCCAGAGTGAGGTTGAACGTTGGCGTACTCACACTTGAATAGCATTTTTGCACGTTCAATTGCGAGTGCTTCTACCGTATCAACATGCTCACAGCCGCCGTAGTAGCGACGACCTGGATAGCCTTCTGCGTACTTGTTGGTTAAACAAGTGCCCTGTGCTTGCATAACTGCCTTAGACACGATGTTTTCAGATGCGATGAGCTCGATCTGTTCATTTTGACGCGTGAACTCTTGCTGAATACCAGCGAAGACCGCATCGTCTGTCGCAGACAAGTTAGTAGAAAAGAAGTTATCTAAGCGATGGTTTTGGTATGTGTTACTCATAATTCGCTGACCTTATGTTTCGCGTAGCAAGTCTGTTTATGTAGGGTAGAGTTTTCTCTTGCTACCTTGTTTCACTTCTAAAACGCTTCAGCACGGCTCTTTTATCACGTGGTTTACTTGATAGAAGAATCCGCTTGTTGCTGATTTACAACGCTTTGTCAGTGCGATTGTGCATTCATTGTTCAAGCAGACCTTTTTATGTGCATTTTGGTGGTCTTGCGTGCAAGAAAACGTTTGCGCCATCTAACAAATCGGTAACATAACCCTACAGACGATAAGTTTCAACCAGAAATTTCCTATTGGAAACATGGTTTCTATTTTTGCTAACTAGCGCACCCTTTATTCTGATGCTGCTTCTTTCATCACTTGGTTGCATGATGCACAATGAAAAGACAAGGAAGTGTTTCCTCAGTTTTGAAAACAAGAGGAAACAAACAGAACAAAAATAAAGAGAATGAGGCCCCTCTATGTCTGAAGATATTTACGACGAATACCCATCGTTGACCTTGGCGAAAGAGCAACAAGAGCAGGCAATCGAACCGCTAAAATTGGGGCAAAGAATTAAAGAAATTCGCTCGAAACTTGGGCTGACGTTAGAAGAAGCTAGCCAACGTACTGGCCTTGCTCGCTCCACCCTGAGCAAAATTGAAAATGAGCAGATTTCACCTACCTTTCAGGCCATGCAAAAACTGGCGACTGGCCTAGAGATTGAAATGCCACAACTGTTTGAACCACCAAGAAAAAAAGTGGCAACAGGGCGTAGAGATTTAACCCGTAAAAACGAGGGCAAAACCCACCCGACCCAAACCTATGAGCACGAGCTTTTAGCTACCCAATTATCTAACAAAAAGATGATGCCATTCAAAAGCCGAGTACGCGCTAGGGCCTTCGAAGAATACAGTGATTGGGTGCGCCATGACGGCGAAGAGTTTTTGCTTATCCTAGACGGGTCAGTGATGTTCTACAGTGAGTTCTATGAACCCGTAGAAATGAACGAAGGTGATACGGTTTATTACGATGCCAACATGGGACATATGTTGGTGTCTACCAGTGAAGAAGATGCACATATTTTATGGGTGACGGCGAAATAAACCGCAAACAGTTAAGTTTCCTATAGTGAAAGCAAACGTTTGCTTTTGCGGTGAACTGCGCTAAACTCGCGGCGTTTTGTGACGAGCGTAACGGGATTTGTAAAGAAATTGCGTTTGTTAGAGATGTAAACAACCTGTTAAAAGTCACATTTTTGCGTATGTGTTGTGAGACAAGCGTGAAATAAATCTGTTAGTTTGTTTACTATAGGAAACATGAAGTGCGCGATTGATCGCCCTTCAGGTTCTTTACATACAGCTTCTTCTTATATGCAGCGAGAAATTTCAGTGATTTGAACACTAGGATTGCTGCCTGTAGCGGGTCGAGTTCAACGGAGATAACCATGACTCAAGAATTACTAACTACACCTTTGCACGCGGTTCATGTTGAAGCGGGCGCAAAAATGGTTCCTTTTGCTGGTTTTGATATGCCAGTGCAATACAAACTAGGTGTAAAAAAAGAGCACTTGCACACGCGTGATAACGCAGGTTTGTTTGATGTATCGCACATGGGGCAACTTCGTCTAATTGGCGAAGGCGCTGCTGCATTTTTAGAGTCTTTGGTTCCTGTTGATATTGTTGACCTTGAATCAGGTAAACAGCGTTATGCGTTCTTTACTAATGAGCAAGGCGGCATCATGGATGACTTGATGGTGGCGAACTTAGGCGATCATCTATTTGTTGTGGTAAACGCGGCGTGTAAAGAGCAAGACATCGCGCACCTACGTGCCAACCTGCCAGCAGATGTTGAACTGGAAGTGATTGAAGACCGCGCGCTACTTGCGCTTCAAGGTCCTAAAGCGTCAGCAGTTCTAGCGCGCTTCCAACCAGCGGTTGCCGATATGCTGTTCATGGATATCCAAAAAATTGATATCGATGGCGTTGAGTGCATTGTGAGCCGCAGTGGCTACACGGGTGAAGACGGTTATGAAATTTCCGTTCCTGCCGATCAGGCGGTGGCGCTAGCAAACAAACTTACCTCTGAAGATGAAGTAGAATGGATTGGTCTTGGTGCTCGTGACTCGCTGCGCCTTGAGTGTGGTTTGTGTCTATACGGCCACGATTTGGACACCACAACCACACCAGTTGAAGCGTCACTACTTTGGGGTATTCAGAAAGTGCGTCGTACTGGTGGTGATCGCGAAGGTGGTTTCCCAGGTGCGGACATTATTCTTAAGCAAATCGAAACCAAAGACGTTGCCCGTAAGCGTGTTGGCTTGGTTGGCCAAACTAAGGCTCCAGTACGTGAAGGTGCGGAGTTGTTTGATGCAGAAGGCAACAAGATTGGTATAGTAACCAGTGGAACCGCTGGACCAAATGCGGGTAAGCCGGTATCTATGGGTTACGTGGCAACTGAGTTTGCTCCTGTCGGAACCGAAGTATTTGCCGAAGTTCGTGGTAAGAAGTTGGCAATGACGGTAGAGAAAATGCCGTTCGTTCCACAGCGCTACTACCGCGGCTAATCTTAATTGTTGAGATAAGTTATTGAGTTTAAACGGTCCTTTTCAGGGCCGTTTTTTGTTTCTATTCCTGCCAATTTGACTCAGTTTCAAATAACTAAAGTTTGAGATAGTTACGAGCTATTTCACGTAAACCACTCAATCCAATGAATTAAGTTACCGGCTCAGACATAATCTTGTGCTCAAAAAGTCAGCGAGGTAACCGTGAGAGTTACCGATTTCAACTTAAAAAACAAAACGGAGTTTGGGAATGAAGAAGTCTATTAGGATAATGGCGGGTTTATTAACTTTTTTGGCGGCAGCGCCTTCAATGGCAGCGCTTAACATCACACTAGAAGTTTTGCCCAACCCGCCAGAAGCGCCCAAAGGCACCAGTGCCAAACTGGTGGATGCCGATGGCTCTGATTTTGTGTTTGTAGGGTCTAAACCCAACGACGGTGGCAAAGGTAAAATCCCACTCGCGTATCATTGGAATGCGCAGCAAGGTTTCTCCCATCTAGGACTGTTAAACAACCGCAACGTATTGGTTGCCATGGACATCTCGGACGATGGAAAAAAAGTGGTGGGTCATAACGGCGGACAAAGTTTCTTCTGGACTAAACAAAGCAGCGAAAAGCAAAACAAAATGCAGGAAATACCGCGTTTAAAAAGCAACTATATTTCAACTGCAATTTCGATGTCTGCAGACGGTGAAACGGTTGTCGGTTATGCGGGTTGGGGCGATGATATGGCCGCATTTCGCTGGCAAACCGGTAATGGCAAGCTGTCTGAAATTGGCACTGGTAAAGACAAGCTGAGTTGGCGCAGCGCTACTTTTGTTTCACAAGACGCGAGTGTTATCGTTGGTAGCACCGGTAAAGATGTCTACAAATGGAGTGAAGATGCTGGCTTCGTAGCTTTGAAAGACCCACAGGGCTGCAGCTTTATTGCCGAAGACGTATCGCATGATGGGACAACCATAGCTGGGCGATGCAGTGTAGACATGCCCGTAATTTGGAATGAGTCACAAGGGTATGTGTTTTTGCCTATGCCAGATGGCGCGAAGAGCACCATGATCACCGCGATGTCGGGAGATGGAAAGCGTTTTTTGGGCAGTACTAGATTTGAAGGTAACGATTACGAAACGGTGAAAAAGCCGATTCTTTGGGACAACAACACTATTTATTTTTTGGATAATATCATTCGCGAGCAACGGGGTAATCGCATTATGAACCGTGTTTGGGTTTCCAATATTTCATCGGATGGCAATGTGATTGTTGGCGGCTACCAAGACAATAATGGTCGTAATTATCCAATTAAGCTCACGCTGACTGACTAATTGAAAAAGCCGGGTTACATGGCTTGAAGTAGTGACTTCGAGCCGTTTTTAACCTTCCATTACTTGAACAGCTAATTCCTAAATAAGGAATATTGCGACGCACATCTCAACTTCGGTGACTACACTTAATAGTGTTAGTCGAAACCGGAGTCCTAGATGCGAACTGAGCGGTTTTCTCTTCTTTCACTGAAGTACCTGACACTGCTGATTGTTTTTCATGCAGCATTGTTTTTTGCACCCCAAGTTCGAGCCCAATCAGTGACGCCATACATCATCAATGGCAGTGATGTCACCAATATGGCGCCTTATCCCTCATTTGCCGCCTTGTATATTGGTTTCAATACAACCTCTGGTTCCCAGTATTGTGGGGCTACCATGATCAATGATAACTATGCGTTAACCGCAGCTCATTGCATTTACGAGTCGTCTTTTCGAGTGCTCTACACCTATATTGTTCCGCAGGCGCGTTTGGAATCTGATTTTGCCGTCCTGCAAAAGTCGAGAATCTCAGAGGTCTACTTCCCAGATGGTTACATCCAATCAAGCTTCTTTTTGTGGCCTGATGATATCGCCATATTAAAATTGGAAACGCCAATCAGCGTCGGTGATCAAACCAGTTTATTAAGCTCAACTTATGATGATACATATCCTGGATCAGATACTTTCGTTGCGATAGGTCACGGTTACGAGGAAGGTGGAGCAGATGGAGACGTGTTAAGAGCGACCACATTAAATTTCGTCAGCTACTCATCGTGTAGGGCTTACTACGGGTCGGCGTTAACTACAAACCAGATCTGTTTCGACGGTGATTTTGATGCCGGTTCAGTACTTAAAAATTCGACTTGCGGTGGGGACTCTGGTGGTCCTGTTTATCGCTACAACGGTGCCCAGTATATACAGATAGGCTTAACGAGTTTTGGCCCCTCAACGTGTGGTGATCCAAACCAACCTGTGACCTCTGTATTTACGGAAGTGTCCGATTATTATCCTTGGATTACGAGTGTAATTAGTGGTGGCCAGACTCCAAAATATACGGTTCAGAACGTTGCAAGTGTTAGAACCTTTACTAGTAACTACAACGCAACCACAGTGTCAGGAAATACCATTTCAACGGTGAATACCAGCGAACAGTCAAGTGGCGGTAGCGCAACCTGGTGGTGGTTATTTGGCCTGGTTGCTGTCGGTTTACGCAAACGAGCACGGTGATTTTCGGTAACAGTCACACATTGTAAATCAGCGATAACTTTGCCTTTATCCAGTCAGTAAAATGTTGATAATGGTTAAAAAATCCGAACGGCTAGCCGCAGTGAACCGAATCAAATCCAAGTTATCCCAATTCTCAAACGTGAGCTATGCGTTAAGTATATTTTTTACCTGCGCGATTCCTACGTTCGTTCAAGCGCAAACTGTAACTCCGTATATCGTTAATGGATCTGATGCATCCATTGCTAACTATCAATCATTCTCAATCTTTTATACGGATGATGGGGTTACCAAAACGTTTAAGTGTGGTGCGACGCTAATTGATCAAAAGTATGCGATGACAGCAGCGCATTGCGTTTTTGGTAATTCTGACAACGATATACTGAATACAAAAATCGCTCATGGTGTAGAGACATTATCTGCAGCTAACATCGATAGTGCAGTCAACTCTAGAATTTCGAAAATTTACTATCCAGATAATTATCAAAACGGCGGCCTGTATCCTAATGATATTGCAATTTTGGAACTGGAAAATACACTAAACGTCCAGTCATCTTCCACACTAGCTTCTTACCTTATCCAAGGGTTTAACAATACATACCCAAATACCAAAACATATACAGCAATTGGGCACGGACAGATCGCGGGAAATATTGACAACCCGACAAATCGCTTGCAGCAAGTGGACCTAAATTTTGTTGAGAGCTCAACTTGCCGCAGCGTATACGGTGGTATCAATAGTAGCCAGATTTGTTTCACTGGTACCGAAGATAAAGATCTTGTTGCCCACTTGGGTTCTACGTGTAAAGGGGATTCCGGTGGGCCTATCTATATGGATGTTGGTGGCGAGATAAAGCAGATCGGCATTACCAGTTTTGGTGCAAATACGTGTGGCGACACTACGCAATCGAAAGTGACCTCAGTATTTACAGAAGTACGCGATTATCTCAGCTGGATTAACTGGGTGAAGCGAGGGTGTGTTACGCCAAAGGCTGAAGTGATTGATAATGGTGGAGGTCGAACTGTCGCCAGAAATACTACAGCAAATTCGACAGCCTTATGCGTGACTTCTGAATCAAGTAGCGGTGGAAGTGTGTCACTAATTTGGTTGGCGTTGTTTGGATTTGTTTTACTGTCTCGTAAAATGTTGCACAGAAACTAGATGCACTTTAGTTTTAGATGGTCTTAGACACACTTTGTAAAATCTTGGTCAAATTGTGGTTATCTCATATTTGAGAAATATTTTAAGTGATTGAATCTTAATAAAATAATACCGTCGGTCGTTCTATATCACATTTCATGAGGTTGACGAATTCCAACTAAACGATAGTTTTAAGTTATACATCGTTTAACTGCTGGAGAGGTAAACCATGATGGAAAATAGTGTTCACCAAGTTACATTGCTGTCTGATGTCAGTATGCAAAGTAAATTGTTCAAGGACTCATTAGAAAAAGGCATCCAGCTTAGTGTAAATATTGTTTCGGTTGCTGAACTGACACAGGATGGAGGGGCTCGCCCAACTTTGGGTGACTACATTCTTATAGATTTTAACTATCTATCAGACAACAAATTTGAAATATATTCGCAAGCTAAAGCCACATTAAACAGTGCCGTCAAAGAGATCATTATCAACTGCCCGAAGGATGTCCCTTCAAGTCAGTTGTTTAAATGGCGTAATCTCGTGGGGGTGTTT
This sequence comes from Vibrio sp. ABH4_348, assembly GCF_056159765.1. NCBI lineage: Bacteria > Pseudomonadati > Pseudomonadota > Gammaproteobacteria > Vibrionales > Vibrionaceae > Vibrio > Vibrio sp. ABH4_348. The sequence goes on from NZ_JBSWVW010000002.1 coordinate 855,939, forward strand.
TATGTCGATGATGATATTGATTTGCTGCTGAAAGGCATGCAAAAGATCATGGAAGACGAAATGTGGTTGTCACGCAAGGTTGCTCAAGACTATATCGAGCACTATCGGGGCGCCAATACGGTGACTACGTCACAAGCATACGCCAACCTAACTCGCCGAGAAAAAGAGATCATGCAATTACTTGGACAAGGTGCGTCCAATATGAAAATTGCTGAAGAGCTTTTTGTTAGTGAAAATACAGTGAAAACTCACTTACACAATATTTTCAAAAAGATTAACGCTAAAAACCGTCTACAAGCCCTGTTATGGGCAAATAATAATATCGGTATTGAAGAGCGAATTTAAACAAGCTTTTGAAAACTATTGTTCAAACGATGTATATCGGGGGAAAGAAAGGGAAGCGATTTGCTTCCCTTTTTGATTTTTGGCAAACGTTACTTAATCGTAAATCGTTGGGATAGGTTGACGCTTGTGTTGGGTCACCTGATAGATTTTCACTAAGCGCTCGGTAACCGCTTGTGATACAGGCTTACCTTCCAAGAAATCATCAATTTGCTCGTAGCTTAGGTTCAGCGCATCTTCATCCGCTTTTTGAGGATCAAGCTCTTCCAGATCAGCGGTCGGGACTTTATTTACCAACTGTTCCGGCGCTCCGAGATGAGCTGCAATTTGCCTGACTTGACGTTTACTTAGGCCAAACAAAGGGGCCAAATCACAAGCTCCATCACCGTATTTGGTGTAAAAACCAGTGATGTTTTCTGCTGAATGGTCAGTTCCCAACACTAGTCCGCCAACAAGTCCAGCAATTTCGTATTGAGCCACCATACGGGCACGAGCTTTCACGTTACCTTTAACAAAGTCTACTTTTGCAGCATCAGTTGGGATTAAACCTGTATTCTCAAGAGCAGATAGAGTCGATGCGTGTATACCGTCAACACCATCTTTAACGTTAACTGAAACAGATTGACTGGCCTTTATAAAAGAAAGTGCGAGCTGCGCTTCGTCTTCGTCTTTTTGTTCGCCATAGGGTAATCGAACAGCAATAAATTGATAGTCGCTGGAGCCAGTTTCTTCATTGAGTTGATTGACTGCAAGTTGAGCGAGACGGCCACAAGTTGTGGAATCGACACCACCACTAATACCAAGAACCAAGAATCGAGTGCCAGATGCTTGTAGAGTCTGTTTAATGAATTTAACGCGACGTTGAACTTCAAAGTCCGCATCAATTGAAGGCAGAACGCGCATCTCGTCTCTGATCTGTTGTTCCATTGCATTTCCTTTATGCTGCTTAGACAATTTTCAGTATCATACCTTACCTAAGTTATGTTTGAGTAGTGCACGGAGACATCATGAGTCGAATTGCCATATTTGGTAGCGCGTTTAATCCACCGAGTTTAGGGCACAAGAGTGTCATTGATTCGCTGCAACACTTTGATCAAATTTGGTTGGTGCCGAGTATTTCACACGCGTGGGGTAAGCAAATGCTCGATTTTGATTTCCGTTGTCAGCTAGTCGAGGCTTTCATTAATGATCTTGCCAATCCAGATATTCGTTTGTGTACAGAAGAGCAGAGATTGTTTGACGGAGACAACTCAGTTACCACGTTTGATTTGTTGAGCCACCTACAGGCTAAACACGCCGACTGCCAATTTACATTTGTCATGGGGCCAGACAACTTGTTGAACTTTGCTAAATTCTACAAAGCTGACGAGATTTTAAGCCGCTGGTCTGTATTAACTTGTCCTGAAGTTCTGCCGGTTCGCAGTACTCAGATTCGCGAAGCGCTTGCTCAGTCAAAACCTATCAGGCACTTGGTCACTCCCGCCGTTGCCGAAAAGCTGACGCTATCTGATGCTTATTCAGGTTGAGCTAAAGTACAACTAAATTTGACAAAAAGGTTTCACTTTCAATTTGTAACGAATTGGTTAGAATGACCGACTCTCGCTTTACCAGCAGGAGCCTATCTTGATTTGTTACAAGATACTTGAGGGTAAAGTTGATGAGCTCAATAAACTTTTAATCAAGTGTTACTTGGTAGGTGACACCACTGTTAAGGACATACAATGCCTGTAATTACTCTTCCTGACGGTAGCCAACGTCAATTTGATAACCCTGTTTCTACTCTAGACGTCGCTCAATCTATCGGTCCCGGTCTTGCGAAAGCGACCATTGCTGGTCGTGTAGATGGTCAACGTGTTGATGCTTGCGATTTGATCGAAGCTGACGCGAGCCTTGAGATCATCACAGCCAAAGATGAAGTTGATGGTTTAGAGATAGTTCGCCACTCATGTGCTCACTTGTTGGGCCATGCGCTCAAGCAGCTTTATCCAAACGCTAAAATGGCAATTGGACCGACGATTGATAGTGGTTTTTACTACGATATCGATCTCGATGAGTCTCTAACGCAAGACGATTTAGACAAAATCGAAAAGCGCATGAAAGAGCTAGCAAAAACCAAGTATCAAGTTGTTAAGAAAAAAGTTAGCTGGCAGGAAGCTCGTGATACCTTTGAATCACGCGGCGAACCATACAAAGTGGAAATCTTGGATGAAAACGTATCGCGCGACGATCGTCCAGGCCTTTACCATCACGAAGAATACATCGACATGTGTCGCGGTCCACACGTTCCACATATGGGTTTCTGCCAACACTTCACTTTATTAAGTGTTGCGGGTGCATACTGGCGTGGTAACAGCGACAACAAAATGTTGCAGCGTATCTACGGTACGGCGTTCCACGACAAAAAAGCACTGAAAGCGCATCTGACTCGCTTGGAAGAAGCAGCAAAACGTGACCACCGTAAGATTGGTAAGCAGCTTGATTTGTTCCACATGCAACAAGAAGCACCTGGTATGGTGTTCTGGCACCACAATGGTTGGTCAGTATTCCGTGATTTGGAAATCTTTATCCGTCAGAAGCTGACTGAATACGGTTATCAAGAGGTGAAGACTCCTCTAATGATGGACCGAGTTATGTGGGAGCGTTCTGGTCACTGGGATAAATACTCTGATGCGATGTTTACTACTTCCTCAGAAAACCGTGACTACGCGATCAAGCCGATGAACTGTCCGGGTCACGTACAGATCTTTAACCAAGGTTTGAAATCTTACCGTGACTTACCGTTGCGTATGGCTGAATTTGGTTCTTGTCATCGTAATGAGCCATCTGGTGCACTGCACGGCATCATGCGTGTTCGTGGATTTACACAAGATGATGCGCATATTTTCTGTACTGATAGCCAAATTCAAGAAGAAGTCACTGAATGTATCCGCATGGTTTACGATACGTACAACACATTTGGCTTTGAAAATATCGTCGTTAAATTGTCAACTCGCCCAGAAAAGCGTGTTGGTAGTGATGAAATTTGGGACCGTTCTGAAGAAGCATTGAAACAGTCGCTCGAAGCTCTCGATATTGCTTATGAGATTCAAGAAGGCGAAGGTGCGTTCTACGGACCAAAAATTGAATTCACGTTGTATGACTGTCTAGACCGTGCGTGGCAGTGTGGCACGGTGCAGCTAGACTTTAACTTGCCTAATCGTTTAGGTGCGACATATGTAGATGAAAACAATGAGCGTCAAGTGCCGGTTATGATTCACCGTGCTATATTGGGTTCATTGGAACGATTCATCGGTATTCTTATCGAAGAGTACGCAGGTTTCTTCCCAACTTGGTTGGCGCCAGAGCAGGTTGTTATTCTCAATATCACGGATAAACAGTCTGATTACGTTAACGAAGTCGTTCAGAAACTGCAAAAATGTGGAATTCGAGCCAAAGCAGACTTGAGAAATGAGAAGATTGGCTTTAAAATCCGCGAACATACTTTGAAGCGCATTCCGTACATGCTCGTTTGTGGTGACCAAGAGATGGAAGCCGGAGAAATTGCAGTACGTACGCGCAAAGGTAAAGATCTCGGTAAATTTAAAGTGGATGACTTTGTGAATTACATCCAAGACGAGATCGCTAGCCGTAAGCTCAATCTGGAGGAATAAGCTATTAAAGGCGGAAGACGTGGCCAACAACCGGCCAAGCAAAACCTACATCGTTTAAACGGTGAAATTCGTGGCGTTCGTGAAGTCCGACTAACCGGCGCCGATGGTGAGTCAGTAGGTGTTGTATCTATCCAAGAAGCTGTTGCTGCTGCAGAAGAAGCAGGAATGGATTTGGTAGAAATCAGCCCTAACGCCGAGCCACCTGTCTGTCGTGTGATGGACTATGGCAAGTTCCTCTTCGAGAAGAGCAAAGCTGCTAAAGAGCAGAAGAAGAAGCAAAAACAGGTCCAGATTAAGGAAGTAAAATTCCGTCCTGGAACTGATATTGGAGACTATCAGGTAAAACTACGCAACCTGACGCGTTTCCTAGAAGAAGGCAACAAAGTGAAGGTAACAATTCGCTTCCGTGGCCGAGAGATGGCACACCAAGAGATCGGTGTCGACGTTCTTAATCGTCTAAAGGTAGATACGGAAGAGCTTGCTCTTGTTGAATCTTTCCCTAAGCGCATTGAAGGTCGTCAGATGATCATGGTGCTAGCCCCTAAAAAGAAGTAATTAACGGCTTTACAAGTAATTAAACCTAGCCGCTTCCCTCGACTAGAGATGAGTGGCTGGGCTTTATTCGCCCTAATTACGTGTTTTAAACTTAACAATGCGGAGTTCTTCATCATGCCTAAGATGAAAACCAACAAAGGTGCTGCTAAGCGTTTCAAGAAAACTGCTGGTGGTTTCAAGTTCAAGCGTGCGACTAAGCGTCACATCCTGACTAAGCGTACAACTAAGAACAAGCGTCAACTACGTCCTAACGCTCTACTTCCTAAGTGTGAAGTTGCAGCAGTAGCTCGTATGATCCCATACGCTTAATTTTTTAGTCTGATTACAATATTTAGTTTAGGAGAGTCATAATGCCTCGCGTAAAACGTGGTGTACAAGCTCGTGCACGTCATAAGAAAGTTCTAAAGCAAGCTAAAGGTTACTACGGTGCTCGTTCACGTATCTATCGTGTAGCGTTCCAAGCAGTAACTAAAGCTGGTCAATACGCATACCGCGACCGTCGCAACAAGAAGCGTCAATTCCGTCAACTATGGATTGCTCGTATCAACGCGGCTTCTCGTCAAAATGGTCTATCTTACAGCCGTTTCATCAACGGTCTTAAGAAAGCATCTATCGAGATCGATCGTAAGATCCTTGCAGACATCGCAGTATTCGACAAAGCAGCTTTCACTGTACTTGTTGAAAAAGCAAAAGCTGCTCTTTAATTAAGCAGTGACTAGTTTTCAAAGGAGAGCCTCGGCTCTCCTTTTTTGCGTTTGGATGAAAGTAAAATATTATCTTCCGCGGTCTTAGCTAAAGAAGCATCATTTCTTTGAAGCCAAAGGAGATTTTTTTGATTAGCTGCCAACAATACGACTACATTGAAATCGCTTGTTTGTTTAATTTGGAGATTAAGTTAACTCTAGTTAACGGTGAAATCATATCAGGTATTGCACAAGACACCGCGCGAAACAAAGATAAACAAGAGTGTATGTTGCTTGAAAAAGAAAACGCTATTGTATCGGTCGTTTTAGATAACATCGTTTCCATGATAGCGATAACAGCCAACCCACATTTTGAGCAAGTTCACTTCGAGTCCTAACAAGCCTACTAAAACAAGAAAAAGTGTTTAAATTTGATGTGATTCAATCATTTTTATTCTCCTTTTTACTTACTATGACTAACTAATATTCCAATCAGAAGTAAAAACGTATGAAGAATTACGTCGTCACTAAGTCTTATCACGATGCACCAGAAAATCCGATTACGATAACAAAGGGTGAACTGTTAACTGCAATCGAACAATCCAATCACCAAGGAAATTGGCCTAACTGGGTTCATTGTAAGGGGACTGAGAAGCAAGGTTGGGTTCCTAAGCAAATATTGAAAATTGAAGGTGATTTGGTCACCGTGTTGGAAGACTATACCGCTCGAGAGCACAACCTTGAGGTTGACCTTCAACTCGTTGCTCTAACCGAGCTTAATGGTTGGATCTGGGGTTATAAGACTAGCGAACCTGATGTACTAGGATGGGCGCCACTCAACCATCTATCCGAGCTTTAGACCATCGGCCTTTCAAAAGACGTTAAGCAACACACGGAGGTGTTATGACTTCGGTTTATATCGGAGAAGTAGTGAAACAAACTGGGGCGACAGAGCGTGCGATACGTCTTTACGAATCGCTTGGTTTAATGTCGATTGCGCGTAGCGGAAAATATCGAATTTATACTCCCAGAGATATTGAATTTGTCAGACTAATTCGAGATGCTCAAGAGCTCGGAATTAAACTATCTGAGATAACAGCTTTGAAAAACAGTGCAGGCAATATTGATTGGCGCAAAGTGCATGATTTACTCAAAGTGAAGCAGCATGAAGTAGAGATAGAAATTATGCGCTTACAAGGGCATAAACAAAAAATTCTAGAATGCCAATCTGAGATAGAAAGCTGTTTTGATAATTAAGATTAACAACCAATAGTTTTGCTTGACTCTAACTCTAGGGTCAGGGTTTAGGATGGATTTGTGTTCGTCATTAACGGAGATAAATCTATGAAAAGAATATTAGTCATAAATGGTAACCCAAAGCCAACTAGTCTGTGCAGAATGATCACAGACGAATACCTCAACGCTTCGACTCCTAAGAATGAAGTTCGAGTGATGCACATCGGTGAAATGGACTTTAATCCTAGTCTGGACAACGGCTACGATTCCATACAAGAACTTGAGCCTGACCTTGTCACTTTCCAGAAAAATATCAGCTGGGCAGAGCATATCGTTATCGTGTCTCCAGTATGGTGGGGTTCAATGCCCGCTAAGCTAAAAGGATTGTTTGACCGTGCATTTTTGTCCGGCTTCTCTTTTAAATATGTCAAAGGGAAGATGATTCCGAAAAAACTGCTGACTGGGAGAACATCTGAACTGGTGATTACGCTAGACACGCCAACAGTCTGGTACAAATGGTATCAATGCAAGCCAATCTATCATCAACTCAAAAAAACCATCTTGGAATTTTGCGGAATTAAGTTGAAAAAAACCACGTACCTTGGCCCGGTAATGAATTCCAAACCAGACAAACACGACAAGTGGGTTAAGAAGGTGGTCAAACTAGCCCAGGCCGTATGAGTTTGAAACATAAGTGCCCCGAAATGGATTTGGTACTTAACCTTTGTTAACGCGAGAAACGTTAGTTATCCGTATAATTACGTCCTAAAAGTAAGACTGAATTTGGGCGTGTGTTAAATGATTGTACCGATGACAGAAGAATTGTTTGCTCTATTTTGGCCAGAATTTGAAAAGATAGTTAAAGCACAACAATCGTATGCTTATGATCCAAATATGACGGCGGAACAAGCATCGAACATTTGGATGGAGCAATCAGATGAAGCTTACGGCTATCTAATCGATGACAAAATTGTCGGCACCTACTACGTCAAGGCCAATGGAATGGGACCTAGCGGGCATATTTCAAACGCCGGCTTTATGGTTGACGAAGAGGCACGAGGTCAAGGCGTTGCTAGAAAACTCGCGGAACACGCTATGACAAGAGCGAGGAGTCTAGGGTATCGAGCGATGCAGTTCAACTCAGTCATTTCAACCAATTGGCATGCGGTGAATCTCTGGGAAAGTATGGGTTTTGAGATAGTGGGTACTATTCCCAAGGGATATAAGCATAGTCAGATGGGATACGTGGATACCTACATTATGTATCGGGTGCTCTAGGAGATTCCCACGTAGGGCACGACAAAAATTCATATCAAAAAGCGCTGACTTTTGAGTCAGCGCTTTTTATTATCGAATTAGATAGAGATGTGAAGCAAGTGGAAAGGTGGATTATTCCGCGACGCCACCTTGAGTGAGTTTAGTAGGATCGAGCAGTCGTTCTAATGTTGCTTTATCCAAATCGGTATTCTCTAGTGCTACATCTATGATTGGTCGCCCTTCTTTATAAGCCAGTTTGGCAATTTCGGCCGCTTTTAAGTAACCAATTACCGGATTGAGCGCGGTCACTAAAATTGGGTTTTTGGCTAATGCAAGGTCGAGGTTATCTTGTCGCACGACAAAGGTACCAATCGCTTTGTCGGCAAGAGCCTGAGCACTGTTAGCTAAGATTTCAATACTCTGCAGTACGTTATAAGCAACTACAGGCAGCATGACGTTTAGCTGGAAGTTACCTGACTGACCCGCGATAGTGATGGTACTGTCATTACCAATTACTTGAGCTGCCGCCATCGCTGCTGCTTCAGGAATCACCGGGTTTACTTTTCCTGGCATGATTGAAGAGCCTGGCTGTAGTGCTTGCAGCTCAATTTCGCCTAAGCCAGCGAGTGGCCCAGAGTTCATCCAACGTAGATCGTTAGCGATTTTCAAAAATGCTACGGCTAAGGTTTTTAACTGACCTGATAGTGCAACCAACGCATCTTGGCTACTCAAGTTATAGAAGAAATTTGGACTTGCTGTAAAAGGAATGCGAGTCGATTGAGCTAGATTATCAGCAAATTTTTCGGCAAACCTTGGATCTGCGTTGATACCTGTACCTACAGCAGTACCGCCTTGCGCTAAGGCTTGAACTGCAGGAAGTGAGGATTTAATGCCCTCTAGCGCTTGCTCAACTTGGTGTTTCCAACCACCTAGTTCTTGTTTAAAAGTAACCGGCATTGCGTCCATTAGGTGGGTACGACCGGTTTTAACGTGATGACCGACCTGAGCTTGTTTCGTTTCAAGTGTTTCTAGTAAATGTTGTAGGGCAGGAACTAAGGTTTTGTGGATTGCGACAGAGGCACTAACTTGTATCGCTGTTGGAATCACATCGTTACTGCTTTGACCCATATTGACATGATCGTTCGGGTTTACTGAATCGCCCAATTGTTGGCTGGCGAGTGTCGCAATTACTTCGTTGGCGTTCATGTTAGAGCTGGTGCCGGAACCCGTTTGGAATACATCAACTGGGAACTGATCCAGATGTTCACCATCTAAAATAAGCTGCGCGTTATCTGAAATTGCTTCGGCAATATCACCTTCCAATAGACCTAAATTGGCGTTGGTAATGGCCGCTGACTGTTTGATTAATGCCAAAGCCTGAATAAAACCATGAGGCATAGTGAGGTCGCTAATTTTAAAGTTGTCGACTGCGCGTTGGGTCTGGGCTTGGTAAAGTGCATTAGTTGGGACGTGCACGTCACCCATGCTGTCCTTTTCTACGCGAAATTGTTGAGTCATTGGATATCCTTTTGAATTTATATCGTTTTAATTAATCGTAGGGGCTATGAATAAACCTAAGGTTTTGCTTCAGGCGCAAAAACTCGATATCTCCGTCTTCGATACGTGAGAAATGTCGCTTTAACGCAATAAGAGGAGTGTGGATGGAGTCAAGACAGACACGTCGGAAGATTCGACTGCGTTTAGGATCTTGAATAGCGTCTAACAAATTGAAGTAGACTTGTTTCAAAGTCCATTCCGCTAACAGCATATTTTCATTCTGCGAATCGGCCTCGTACCATGAAGCCAAATTCATCGAATTGTGAATGTAGTCGCCAATGATGTCTGGCTCAAAGCCTAAGTGTGAATCTGGTTGTAGAAATCTATCCTGAGATTTGAAAAAGGCGTTATACAGCGCGGCTTGACTCATCGATGGCTCCTAGGTTTAGTAATGATAATTATTATCATTACTAAACCTTTTGGCAACCCTAATTTTAAGTTGAGGCAGGTTTGGTTTTGTAATTAGATAAAAAGATCCAAATTCTTTGTGTCGCTCTTTGTCGTTTAATTAGAAAACGTGTTTTCGCCAAGTCGCACAGAGAAGTAGTACGTCCAGCCAATCAATAGAATTTGTAGCGGTAAACGTATGAACAAGTAGACGAGTCCCCAGGTATGTCCACCAAGGCCAACACTGTGCCAAGCGGCGTAAATATTTGCTGGAAAGAACAGTACAAAAACAATAATCGCGAGCTTGGCGACTAAAACGCGATAACGGGGTAGTAGTAAGCTAATCGCAATCCCAAGCTCAAGAATTCCAGTGAGGTAAACCAACTCCAGTCGATAAGGAACCCAAGGTGGGAGCATTTCAACCATGCCTTCGGTAGCGATAAAATGCCCAAGAGCAAAAAAGAAAAACGCGATAGATAAGCCTAAAGTGCCGTAAACATGTTTGTTATACGGTGTGCGTTTACCTAACAACCACGCAATCAACAGTGGTGAGATTAATAAAGCGATGATAATCAGTGGTGTTGTCATTTCTCTTTCCGGTTAAGTTACACGGCTTGCAAGTCCTCCAGTACGCTTAAAAGGCTTGGTCGAACTTGGTGACCGAGTGTTAGTGTTTCCGTATCTGGTTGAACCAAATCCGGTATCTGATATGTGATCATATTGGCCGCAACGGCGGCTCTTACCCCATTATTTGAGTCTTCAAAAGCAAGGCACTGCTCAGCTGGTAGCGCCAATCGACGAGCCGCGAGAAGGTAAATATCAGGTGCGGGTTTGCCATGAGTGACTTCACAGCCTGTTGTTACAACGTCAAAATATTGATCAAGCTTTGCCAGCTGCAACTTGGTTTTCGCGACCGACTTTTCAGTCGAAGTTGCTACCGCAAGTTTGACGTCATTTGCTTGCAAAAACTTTAATAACTCAATCACTCCCTCTTTGATTGGATTGGCTTGATGCAACACCACGTCGTTGTAGTTTTTGCGCCATTCGGCATGTATCACATCTAACTTTGCGCCATAGGCATCACGCAGAATCTTATCTATTCCAGCGCTATTGCGACCTATGATGGAATGATAAATGTCCTCGTAGAACGGCTCATTGTGAGTCTCACAAGCGGCTTTAAAAATACGTTTACAAACTCGTTCGGTATCGAGCAATAAGCCATCCATATCGAAGATGGCTGCAGAGTACGATTTCATGATGTTCACGATCTAATTTGAAATTAGCCGTTATGATCGCACACTCGCCTTGGAAAGACAGTTAAAACTCGATTCCGTGACTATCAGTATCATGGCCAGAACCATTACCAGAATTGGTACCAAGGTTTATGAGCGCTAAGATGTTTGTGAACATCAATGTTTTCTAAAGCAAATACCGGTTCAAGGTTTGCTAAGTCTTGACTGGTTACCTTGTTCGTTCTGATTCGTTCGATCAGTGCTTGTTGACGTTGAGTGGCCTTCGCAAATCCACATTCGACAAACTGTTCATCCGAGTATTTCATCGCCAGCTCAACGTACTTATCAGCAAGGTCTGAATGATTCATGGGTTCGTTCCTTTTAGTCCGTTGTATCGTTGGTATAAACAGGAGTAGGACACCAACCGAGCTCTTTGATTGCTTTTTGGCTTGTGAAGATTTGATTGAGCCCATAGCCTTCAGTCCAGGTTCCGTAATCATTAATCCAATGGTCAATGCAATTGGATTTGAACTCTATTTGATCCGGAGTATCGGTTAAGCGTGGCGCAAACGACTGGTAAGACACTTGTGGATCGGTAACGCCAATGTAGGTCTCGCCGTGTTTGGCATGTTCAAACGCCAATCTATATAGGGAAGCTAGCGCTTCAACGGACACTAATGAAATGTTGGTATCACGATCTTTTGGTAAACGTAAAACACCATGAGCCTGAAAGTCCAAATGCAAGATATCAGGTACATAGTTGTGTTTTGGGTTGACGACGTTGGCAGGGCTTACCGCGCAGGCTTTAAGGTTGCTTTGCTTAAACAGCCAATCTCGATTGTCTTTCATCCATGAAAAATCATCGACTGGAACTTCTGGTGTCGTTTCATCAATAACCGCTTGATGGTCGCCATGTACCCAGCAGCCGATGGTATAAACAAAGACTAGATTATTTCGTTGCATCTCACCTAAGCGACCAACTACTGATTGAATAAATTTGAAATCAGTCTGCCCCATATCTTCTTGAAAAGTGCAAGCGGTATGGATAATACCGTCGACCTGATCAATGGCTTCAACCCAAAGTTCGGGTTTGGTTAAATCCCCATCGATAATGTTGTAGCCAGATTTTAGAGCAAGTTGCCGGTTTTCTTCTGAGTGACATAAAGCAAAAATCTGATAGCCATGATTTTGCATTTCTTGTGCGATAAAAGAACCAACATTCCCGGTAGCACTCGTGAGTAAAACGGATTTTTTCATAAGACGTCGAGCTCCAACTATTTAACTTGGAGCTACTATAAGTTTTTGAAAACCAGTTAAAATAGTTATGCTCGCGATTAACACGTTTCGTCGATGAGCTTGGACTTTTTATCGATTTTGGTTTTTTTCAGGCGATATTGTTTTGGGGTGACAGAGTGGAACTGCTTAAAATTGCGAATGAACACGTCGGCCGATTGAAAGCCAATTTGATCGGCGATGGCTTGAATACTTTGCTGACTATTTACTAACAACTCGGCGGCAACGAAGCAGCGCCATTGTCGGACAAATAGCAGCGGTGTAGACCCTGTGATCTTTTTAAAGCGATCTGCGAATGCTGAGCGAGACAATGCAGAATGCTGTGCCAGTTGCTCTAAGGTCCAGTCATCTTGGTAGTTGTGCTGAATGGCCAAGATAGTTTTGGCGAGATACTTATCGTTTAACGCTTGTAACCAACTTGGGTAGAGCTCAAATGCATTCAGCCCTCGCAGCATTTCTAGGAAAAATAAGTCCAGAAGATGACGGACGGCGAGTTCATGTCCTGCCGCTAAAGTTAGGTTTTCTTGGTATATCCACTCAATATAGGAAGACAGCTTAGGGCTATGGTCAATATCCACCAACATTACGCTGGGTAAGCCACCAAAGTTGGCATCATTGCCCCAGTGCTGTACCAAAGAAAACTGAATGGTTCCGCATACCATTTCACACACTTCGCCGCCGCCACCAATGGTCATGGATTGGATTTGCTGAACAGACTTGTTGCTAAATAGGTGGTCGGCATCAAGACAGACAACATCAACATCGCTCTTTAATCGGTGTGCACAGCCATAGGGCAAAAGCAGCATTTGCCCTGCTTTTAAATGAATCGATGGTTGTCCTTCGATTTCGACTAAACATTGCCCTTTGCGGACATAACTAAATGCTCCATTGGAAATTTGGGGCTCACTAATACCCCAAGGTTCACGTAAGTTGACTTGAGCAAAAACTTCGACTTTTGGGGAAAGGTGTTGAATAAAAACGCTTAACGGATCCTGAAAGTTCATCAAACTAGAACCTGAAAGAAAACAAACATTACCATGTCAGAATATACAGAAAAAGCCCAGCAAAATTGCCGGGCCTGACTCTACTAAATATTCTAGTATCTGTACCAACTTGCGGGCACGGTTTCTCCGTCTAACATTCTCAGTTTGTCATCTGGGAATGGAGCACCATTAAGTAACTTGGTCAATCGATGTGTAGTAGGACTAGTACCAAGTACTTTCTCGTGATGGTCTAACACACCATCACCATCGGTATCACTGAGGAATGGAGAAGAACCATCTTGAATTTCTATATCAGACATGATTCCGTCACCATCTAAGTCATGGATACCCGAAAAATTATTGCCTGATTCATTTGGACCAGTATGTCTTTTTGCAATAAATGAATTGGCATTAAAGATACCTCCCCAGCTTACAATGCTGCCGTCAGCTCTGAGACCAACAAAGCCGTTATCACTGTTCTCTAGACTGACAAATTTTTGTGATTCAGTAGTAGGGGTAAACCATTCTACGGGATATTCAACATGATTAGGTTCTTCGTTCCATTTGTAGAATCTAACTAGGTTTAATCCTCTTATACCCCATTGGTAAACGCTACCGTCTTCATATAAAACTGCGACTGTATTAGACGAGATCTTGGCATCTTTAATAGGGTTAGAACCGTTTATTTTCTCTAGCTGTGGTCCGGTACCATATTGATCTCCCCATGAATCTACTGTACCGAATGGTGCTCCCCATTGTGTAGCCGAACCATCAGAAAATATGGCGATAAATACGTCTTCACTGGAAACAATCTTCTCAATTTCTGTATTTAATGCAACTTTGTTTTCTTCTGATAATTTATTGGTGTCTTCTCCACCCCACATTACAGATTTACCATTATCTTTAATTGCGGTGAATGACGAGTCAGAAGCATAAATAGCCTTAACTCCACTATCTAGCTCAGCTATTTCCTCGACACTTGGGAAGTTAACTCCACTAAATTCGAATTGTTGAAGTAGCTCTTTTTTGGGCTTTCCTTCTTCATCTAAGAAAAATTCTTTTAGGCCTTTACTTCTTTCATTATCAACAAAAAAGTGATCTGGCCAAACTAAAAGAGAGTCTGGTATAGAGAACAAACCACCTTTAGAGCCTTCTCCCCAAACTACAACTTTTCCATCTTCTCGTAATGCTGCAAATGCTGTTTTCGTTGAGGCTATAGAAATAACACCAGGTTTAGATTCTTCGTTGTTGTAGATTAATTCCCCAACCAATTCTTGCTCGACCAATTCTGTTGACCCACCAGCGGATGGATTACCCCAAGATACCACTCCGCCGTTGTATAGTATTGCACTAAAGGATTGACTATTAGCGTATATAGCTTTTGCCATAGACCTTGGACTGTCGTCGGGTCTCTGAGGATCTGCTCCTGGTACAATAACTTGCAGTTTTTGCTGATCGGACTCAGAGACATTTTTACCCCAAGAAATAATTTGACCATTTTCAAGTATTGCTGCAAACGCACTGTCAGATGCAACGACAGATACAACCTTGTGTTGCTCTAAATCTTGTTGGTACGCTGAGAAATCTAGCTCTTGAGGTATTCTTCCGTTGTATCCAATATAATTACTGAATGTTGTAATTGAACCGTTGTTTAATACGACAGCCATAGCCTCATGAGTTGAAACGATAGTTCTTGCGTCCACATCTAGCACTGTGAAGTCAGTTAGACCGTTGTTTTTCCAATAAACAACAGAACCATCTGCACGAATAGCCGCAGTCATATGCGTATTGGTAAATAACTGAGTAGCTGGGCTCTGAGAAATGTTGAAAACTTCGAAGTTTTCCTTTTCCCACGTGAGTATACTTCCATCGTTCAGTATTACCGATTGGTTTGAGCCATTGTTAACTTGATTGTCTATCGAGCGAACACCAGGATGTGGCCTTGTGATTTCAATGTTTTTTTGCAGCGCTGAGCGGTTTACGGTGTTTTTATTAGTCAGCACCAACATCTTTTTGAGAGAAGCATTATTTGGTAAGCCCGATAAATCAGCGAAATGAGCGTTATTTATCGCTTCTTTCAACTCATTATTTGTTAGATCAAAATCTTTGGCACCGTTGGTTGGAAAATCATCACGGTCAGGCCATGGCCCTTCGCTTTGAGATCTTGCGTATTTAGTGATTTTGTTAGTACCATCAATAAGACTTTGCACTTCATCAAACTTAAATGAAGTATCTTTTAGAACTTTGCTCCATTGGTAGTCATTATCTTCAATGTTAGTAAAGCCTAGCATTCGCAAACCCATTGGCACGTAGGTTGGGTTCGACTCCAAAAATTTAAAAGTAGCAGCAACGCGGCTATTTCGCGTTGCTACTTTGGTTAGAGTTGCTCCCCAATCCATATTATCGTTTTCATCAAGTACAATGTCGCCTGAATAATCGATATCAAAGATGTCGATGCTATACAATTGCTGGATGGATTTTTTAATCTCCGCTCTGCTCATGACGGGACCGATACCAGATTTTGACTTCGCCAAACGGTCAGTTTCTTGTATTACTTTCTTAGTACTTGAGATGCCAGATTCAATTACTCTGCTAACCAAGACTTGATAAAAATCTGAATTTCTCATCGATATTGGTGTGACTGTATTCGCAAGTAAGTCAAATTTATCGAATATTAAATTGAGTTCTTCTTGAGTACGTTCTTTGTTCCAATGTAGCTCAACGTATAGCTCAACTAACTTAAGCGCACGCTTGTGCGATTCATCAATATCTAGGTCGCCATTTTGTTTGAAGACCTTTGCCTCTGTAAAGTCAATAGGCACGTCGAAACCCAAGCCAAGTAGGGATTGATTAAATAAATGATTTAATTCTTGGTCTTCGACTTGTCTAGGATTGTTTTCGAGGTGAGACAGAATCGAAAGTGCATTAAAGCGACGAACGACGGTTTTTGCTTCTGCCGCACTAGCCTGTCCATTTTCTAAATTTGAGAAAAAAGTGCGCTGCTCTTCTAAAGACGGCAAGAATTGTTGAATTTGTACTGGATATTTAGTGAATAGATTTAAAGCGTCATTCAAAGAATTTAAATCTATGCCTTCACTATTCTCATAAAAGGATTCGAGAATTGTTACAGCGTGATCTTTTGCCAAAAGGTTTTCAATCGTTTTATCTTCATCAATCGCGCCATCTTGATCGAAGACTATCGCATTTTTGAAGTTGAAGTATTCTTGAAAATCGAAATTATTGAATTCATCTCCGTCAAACATGCCGGTATCTTCGAGTAGTTCGATTAGTACTTCATTACTAAGTTGTTGCTCTTCGAACTTTTCAATTCGGGATAGTAGGCCTTTTTTTAACCCACCTTTTCTTTGAATATGCGGATTGTTGTTAAGGTGTTGTTTTGCTCTCGTTTTAGTGACAACGACGAGAGTATCCTTGATGGCTGGTTCAATGTCATCAGCTTCAGCCTGAACGTCCGTAATAACATCCGCGAGCTTGGCGTCAAATTGAGCATCATCAATATCATCCAAGTCAATATCGTTTCCATTCTGATTAACTAGACCCAACACGTCTTCAAGAGCTCGGTGAGTTTTTGGCGAGATCACAATCGGGGTATCTACACTACCTTCACCATCCGAATCAAGCGATTGAAGAAAGCGCGCTACTTTAATTGGGGCAGGTAGGTCAATTGGCGTAACTACGCTAGTTGCGACTGCTTCACCTAAGCTGATTTTTCCGATAGAAAAAGTTACTTTTTCACCCGGTAAAAAAGTGAATTCTCCTTTTTCATTGGTGAAACCTTCTTGGGTCGCGGTTTTATACTTGACGTTTGCAACTTCACTGTCGGTAAACACACCAGTTTGTGGACTAATGGCACTAGATGGATTTGATTCACCTCCACCTCCACCACCACAACCGGATAGGGCTGCAGCAATAGCGATTGAAGCTGCTGAAACTTTAATTCTCATGGTTTTTCTCTTTGTTACGTTTGTATGAATTATTCAGGATTTCATATTGTTTAGGTTATCTGACTGCCTAAATTAGTTCTGGCAATCCTTTGATCTGGAAAATAGTCCTTGAACATCACGATAATCTAAGTGATAATTTTGAAATCGAATGATAATGATAATGATAAGTATTATCAATGAATAATTTTTTTGTGATATCTGTTCAAGGATAAAAGATGAAGGTTAATGCTAAAAAGGTCGTGCTAAAGTCTAAGCAACGAGGAGTAACGTCTATAGAATATGGTGTTCTTGCAGCGGGATTAGCTGGTGTGATTGCCCTCATATTAGGCGATGACGGCGCATTTAAAGAGGCGCTAAATGGTGCATTTGAAACTATCGCGAGTTCTATCGATTCTTCTACCGCAGGCGGGTCTGAGGGCAATTAATCGTTCTCTAAATCAGTAGTTACAGTGCTTTGATTTGACGTAACTTCAATGGATATTCTCTGTTCAGTTATTCCATGGATTTAATGTAATTCATCTTTAAAAACAGGGCATTAAAAATTTAGTGCCTCCTTTCTAAAATAAGTACCAATTTCGATGATAAGTAGAGTGTTAATTTACAGTCTTTTTGCTGCTGTAGTTGTGGGTGTTCTATGGAAGTATTCACAGTCCCAAAGCTCCCAGGTGCACTTGCCAGAGTTAGATTCTGGCGCAAAAAGCGCGGCTGAGTTGCCAGAAACAAAACAAACAATGCCCAAATACCTAGTAGCTGTTAGGCCACTAATCAAAGGCACTTTAGTGTCAGAAAATGATTTTCAATGGCAGGAAAAAGGTGAGTTAGTAGGCAATCTCGATCAGTATTTTGTTTTTGGCCTAACCGAAAAGTCCAGTTTGGATGGATATGTAGTTCGTAGCGCTATTCAACAGGGTGAGATTCTAAAAACTGCAATGTTTATAAGGCCCGGTGAACACAATTATCTTTCTGCTGTTCTTCAACCCGGAAAAAGAGCATTAAGTATCCCAATAGACGTAATTTCTGGAAGTTCTGGCTTGATAAAACCAGGAAATTCGGTCGACGTGATTTTGACTACTAATCTAGATGGTGACGGTCTCTCGGGTAAAGAGCGTTCTGGTTTAATAGCAAAAACGATCTTGCGTGATGTGCGAGTGCTCGCAATTAATCAAAGTGTAAACAATTTAAGCCGTGTAGCTGCATTTGATGTTACCAGGCATGGCACGGCAACATTAGAAGCTTCTCCAGAGCAAGCTGAGTTATTAACTGTTGCTCGAAGACTAGGTGAGTTGTCCCTTAGTTTGAGAAGTGAATTTACTGATGAACTAACATCCACACAGGTAACATCCACCACGGCTCAAGAAGTTGTTGAACATTTCAATCAACCGATTAACAACCCAGACATCATTCTAATGCATGGCGTAAAACGTCGAAACCTCAGTGTTGCTGGTAGTAATGTAGAAGTCTTAGCTGAATAAAAATGTCAGGTTTAAACATGAAAAATAGAACACTATTCAAAACACTATCCAGTATTTGGTATTTGCTAATCGCAATTATCACTATAGCTGCACCTGTTGCATCGATTGCTGCCAATTTAGAAAGCACCAATTCGGTTGTTCAGATGTATGTTGGACAAGCTAACAAATTAACTTTTGATAGTAGAGTAAATACAGTTTTTATTGCAGACCCGAAAGTAGCGAGTTTCCAAGCTCCTAATGCATCAACTATTTTACTTTTCGCTCGGCAACCTGGCTCCACAAGTCTATATGTATTAGACGATGAGGGTAACGATATCTTTTCGGCAAATGTCGAGGTGGGTTACGATCTTTCTGAATTGCAACCGACGTTGACCAGAGAATTTCCTAACTCCAATATTATTGCTAAACCGTATGGCAATACGGTTATGTTGACTGGTTATGTTCCAAGCCCGAGTATCGCTAATCAAGCGGTCGGCATGGCAAATGCTATCCTGAATTCAAAGTTACTAAAATCTGCTAGCGGTAATGCAGAGTCTTCGGGTGCAGTAAGCAGTGATTCTGCTGGAGGAGAAAGTGGAGCAGGAAGTGTTGGTCAAGGACGAGGCATTTCAGGTTTAGAAATGGGTCAGGTGGTAAATCGCTTAACAGTCTTAGCACCAACCCAAGTCAACATACGAGTCCGAATTGCCGAAGTGAGTAAACAGGTTAAAGAGAACTTTGGATTTCAATGGAACTACGCGGGTGAGAGCGTAAAAGATGCCTTAAATAGCGTGACATTTGGATTCACAAAAAAGATTAATTGGGCTTCAGGTAACTCAATAGTCGGAGATTTCGGTTCCACAGGTGCTGATGCGGTAGGTATGGTGGACATACTTGCTAGTGAAAATCTAGTTTCTGTATTAGCTGAACCAAATTTGACAGCGACCAGCGGTGAAACTGCTTCGTTCCTAGCTGGTGGAGAAGTACCTCAGGTGATTGGTGGCAATGACGAACAGGCAGCGACGGTCGAATACAAGCCTTTTGGGGTTCTTCTCTCTGTAACACCTACAGTTATGTCACAAAATCGAATTGCTCTCAAAGTCAAAACGGAAATTAGTGATGTTTCGGCAGCAAATGCAGTAGGTCAATACAAAGGTTTTAGCGTTAGACGAGCGGAAACTTCTGTAGAATTAGCGTCTGGACAAAGCTTTGCTCTCGCCGGATTGGTCAAAAGAGATGTTACAGACGAACTGGAAAATCTTCCTTGGGTAAATCAATTGCCAGTTCTGGGTCGCCTTTTTGAATCTTCTAAGTTTAAAAACAACGAGACAGAACTCGTTATTATCGCCACGGCATATCTTGTTGACCCTGCTTCTTCACCCCTAGATCTTCCAACGGATCGAGTGCACCTAGCAAGTCCATTTGAACGTTTGGTTTTTGGTCGTTCTTTGAAACCGCTTGAAGATTATCAACGCCCACCTAAGTCAATCGCTGACGAAGCCTTTCTTGGGTTCGAATTTTAAAGGTCTGTAATGGCATATAACAAACTAATTATCACAGCATTTATACTGAACTCTCTAGTAGGCTGCACGCAGCTAGAGCACTCCCTAATTGGTATTACAGATAAGAAATTGAATCTATCTGAACCCTACGAGTCACCTCATATTCTAGTAGGTGTCGGGAAATCTGAAATTACGATTCCTCACTCAAACGCAGCTGACGCAGTCGTAAAACACTTGTCTACCCCAGCTACTATGAGCATAAATTTGTCAGTCAGCAAAACACAAGCCGATGTTTATATGGCGCTGATTTCTAGATACAAAGACTTGAGGCCAAGTGTACCAATCAATGTTGATTTCAACTTTGAGTCCAAAGATAACCTCAGAGTAACTCATTACTACGCTAATGCAATATTGAAAGGTTGTGAATCGCAATACCGTAATACTGAACTACGCGATGGGAAAACGGGGTTTTCAGCAGGTCTAGAATGTTCAACTTTACAAAATTTAGTTATGTCAGTTTCAGATCCAAGAGACCTTATCGGACAGAGCGTTTTAAACCGTGATTCGGCTGTCCAATCCACAAGCGCCATTCAGAAATACAACAAGGGTAGTGTAATGCCCCTACAAGAAGCTAATTTAGGGGCAGGAGGGTAATTTATGGATCTGCAGAATCATTTATCTAGAAATAAAATAGTTATCAACTTCTTGGATAATGACGACAAACTACGCTTTGAATCTCAGTTTAAAAACACTGAATTAAATCCAGAAGCTTACTCTCTGAAAGGAGATAAAGGCCTAATTGAACTTGTTAATAAAGCGCCAGATATAGCTGTAATTGAAATAAAAAGCTCGGATTCAATAATTGGTGAAGTCAAACGGCTACTCGCGGCTTTTGGGCCAAGTGTACGTTTGGTACTAATTGGTGAAAATATAGATGTAAATACATACCGCTCACTAATACGTTTGGGTGTTGAAGACTATCTCTTTAGGCCAATAGACCATGATGTTTTGCGTCAAACAATTCTCGAAATAGCGCAAGAAGACTTAAAGCGACAATTTCCACGCAATGGGATTGCATTTTGGGGAGTTAAAGGTGGCGTTGGTACTAGTACCATCGCAGCCAATACGGCTTGGTATATTGCTGAGCGAAAGAATCGCAAAGTAGCTTTGGTTGATACAGATATGCATATGGGTACATCGGCTTTCGCTATTGATAATCAAAACTTTGGCCAGCTTTCTTCAATTCTTACTTATTTTAATGACATTGATGATCTAGTTGTAAAAAGAAGTTTGATTGAAGTATCTAACAATCTTGTTTGTCTAAATGATTCCCTAGACTGCAACCAAGTTAGCTCTTTAAATAGTGACTCTATAGTGGCTTTGTCGGAATATTTAGATAACAGTTTCTCTAATCATATTTGGGACCTGACAAGCCTCAGAGCATCGGATTTCTCTGGAATTTTAGACCAAATTAAGGTGGTCGTACTGTGCACTGATTTGTCGCTTTCAGGAGCTCGGTCTGCAGCTAAAGCACTAAGTTTCTTGAAAGAATTTGAAAAAATTCGGCCTTTGCTGGTCGTAAGCAATGTTCAGAAGAAATCAAGTGTGCTTATGACCCGTCAGGAACTAGAAAAAGCAGTTGGAATGGACGTTTCGATAGAATTTGACTGCGCATTATCTGATTTTGTTCGTGCTCAGGAGAAAGGAGGGGTGTTAGCAAACGGAAAGACAAAATGGGCTAGGAAAATTGCTTATCTTGCAGATGACTGTTTAGGGTACGCAAAAAAAAATCGTGAGTATGGTGTCTTCAGTAGAATTTTGAGTCGGTAAAAATAGATGAAGAATGTTCGTTCTATGTCGGAAAGACAGGAGCAATTGCGTAGTACGCTAATTGATGAAATTGATGCTACTGAAGCATTGAGTTTGACCAAAAAAGAACTTGAGCTGACCTTGTTTGAAAAAATAAGCACGCTAGCAGTTGAACAAAAAATAACCATGAGCTTAAAAGAGCAACAAGGGCTCACGAAAGAAATAGTCGACGACATTCTTGGGCTAGGTCCAATTGAAGTGCTAGTCAATGATGAAACGATAAATGACATTATGGTCAATGGGGCCGAAAGGGTATATGTGGAACGAGAGGGTAAAGTTGAGCTTACAGACATAAAGTTTCGCGACCAAAATCATGTTCATAACATAGCGCAAAAAATAGCGAGTTCTGTAGGACGAAGAGTCGATGAATCGTCCCCAATGGTTGATGCCCGATTGGCCGATGGCAGCCGAGTTAATATAATTGCACCGCCTCTTTCTCTTGTTGGAACCGTGATTTCAATTCGAAAGTTCAGCAAGTTTAAACGCTCCCTAACAATGATGTCAGAACAGGGAAACATGTCTGCAAAAATGGCTTTACTTCTTCAAATGTACGTTAAAGCTAAAATGAACATCTTGGTTTCAGGTGGGACTGGAGCCGGCAAGACAACTTTGCTCAATGCTCTTTCGGCTCATATATCTGAAACAGACAGAGTTGTAACAATCGAAGATGCAGCAGAGTTACAGTTGCATCAACCACATGTCATTGGGCTTGAGACTAGGGCTGCAAGTATTGAAGGAACGGGTGCAATAAACCAAACTGAATTGGTGAAAAACGCTCTTCGTATGAGACCAGACAGAATCTTGCTAGGGGAAGTTCGAGGCGAAGAAGTCTATGACATGCTTCAAGCTATGAATACAGGTCATGATGGCTCTTTGTCTACAGTGCATGCCAACACACCAGAAGATGCAGTTGTTCGTTTACAAAACATGTTGAGTTTGAGTAAGGCTCAACTCTCAGAGAGCGCGAGCTTAAAGCAAATTACTAAGTCGATAGACGTTATTGTACAAATCGAGCGCAGTCGGGATGGGGTACGTAGAATATCCAAGATAGTTGAAACTAACCCGTCCGAGACGCTTTACGAGTCAATGACATCGGTCGCTGAATTTTCCTATTTGGAGCAAGATGTTGATACTGATTTAATTCAGGGCGATTACCGTTTTGTAGCAAAAGAATCGAGAAAAAAAGACAAATGGCTTCGCGCTGGCCTGTGGAGCAAAGTACAGGCAGCTGTATTTGAGGAAAGCGAATAATGAATATTTATGTTGTTCTTTTCTCTTCAGTTGCTCTATTGATTTTATTCTCTCAATTCCGAAAAAATCGCAAGGAAGATACTCGTTGGCAGAAACGTAAAGCATCGACGATGGGAATTTACTTTGCAGAAGTTGAAACAGAAAATTTAAAAAATATCTCAGAAAATAAAAAGAGATGGAGCGAGGGCGACAGCAATCTTCGCATAAAAGCCTTCGCTGTTTCAGCTGGAATCGCGTATTTAGGTTATTCCGTCACGCAGAACTTTTTGGTTTCGCTCTTAGTCTGGCTAGCTAGTTTTCCAGCGGCAATTTTCGTTATGAAAAAGAGAAAGCGAGCATTAGAAGTTGAACAACTAGAGAAATCTCTACCTGAAGCACTTGATGTTTTTGCTCGGGCTATCGCGGCTGGAGTTCCGGTAGAACGTTCAATCCAAAATGTTCATGTTTCATTTGAGGGACCTATAAGTGAAGAATTTGGCAGAATTCATGATTCACTATCGCTTGGACTACCTATGCAAACAGTACTTCAAGATTCAGCGTCACGAGTAGAGAGTGAGAGCTTTCGGTACTTTGCCTCCATCTTGAGTCTAAACACTGAGAGTGGTGGCTCAATGGTTGAGGTTCTATCGAACCTCGCAATAAGCCTTCGAGAACGAGAAAAACTAAAACGTAAGTTAGCGGCGTTGACTGCCGAACCAAGAACTGCTGCTCGAGTAGTCACGGGCATTCCACTTGTGTTGCTAGGAATACAGTTTGCTAAACAGCCTGACCAGTTGGATTTCTTTTTTAATACGCAGGTTGGCCAACAAATATTCGGCTTATCTGTAGCTAGTATTGTGTTTGGTTTAGTTATTATACGTCGTCTAACAAAGGTAATTTAATGTCATTTTTGGTTATTTTTATTGCTAGTCTGGCGATAGCGTTGCTTATGTTAGAAGAAAAACGACGCAAAAAGCGATTTTCAGATCGACTCAATATCTACCTTGATAAGTCAATTAAGAATAAATCATATATCAATCAAATCGGTGGTATTTTTGTATTATTTGGTGACTTACTTATAAGGCGAATTATTCCTAAGCGTGATATCAAGCCAATAGAAGACTTAATGCTCAGGGCAGGTTACTTTCATCATAACGCCGTGCGAATTTATGTTGCAACAAAGTTTGGATCAATTTTAATTTTGTTCTTTGTTACATTGCTATTTTTCCTTTTAAATCCAGAAATTTTTAACGCAAAAAGTTTGGTCGTAGCATTATCGATGGTTTTTGGAGTAGGAGTCTTAATAGAGACAAACATTGAATCTCGCGCAACAAAACGTCAACTCCGAATCAGCCAATATTGTCCTGACATGATGGACATGTTGGTTATATGTGCTGAATCTGGGCTCAGTATAGATGATGCGTTAGAGCGAGTATCGAGAAAAATAGAACCGGTTAGCTCCGAACTTAAAGAAGAACTTATTCAATTGGTACACGAATTGAAGGTACTTCCTGACAGGTCTAAGGCTCTCAAAAATCTAGCAACAAGAACAAAATCTGAAGAGATCCGAATCATGGCCACCACGCTTAATCAATCTATGACCTATGGTTCTTCACTGTCAAAAACCTTACGTATTGTTGCCGACGATACACGTCAAAAACGTCTCTTGAAAATGGAAGAGCATGCTGCAAAGGTTCCAGCTAAGATGAGCTTGCCGCTCATTGGGTTGATTTTGTTTCCCACTCTGTTTTTAATCGCAGCTCCTGCAGTGATTAGTCTTGTTAGTGCTTTATCCGGTAATTAAATATATGAATAAGATACTATTAATTTCGATTTCTTGTTTAGTCTTTCTTATAGGCTGCGCTCAAACAGAAAAACAGATTGAGATTGAAAGCTCTAATATAAAGACACAACTATCGATTGCCCGATTATCTGAAGAGAATGGCCAGCTAGACGCTGCTTTTAATATATATGAAAGGTTAATAGAAAGTGAAAAATTGATTTTTGAACAAGACCGGGATGAAGTGAATTTTGCTCTAGGTAGATTGTACTTTAAACAAGACATATGGAAGAAAGCACTATTTCATCTTGAGCAGGTAACACCTATTTATGAAAATTCATCTGAAGTGATTTTCTGGAAGGCACGTACATACCTTAAATTATTGGAACCACAAAAAGCAATAGCATTAGTGCCTTCGGATGCAGTTTCTACAAAATGGAAGGTAATTCAAGGCGTGAGCTTGGATTACCTACAAATGCATAGTAAAGCACAGAGGATTTATTCTGGAATATTGGAGAAAGAACCAGTAAATATTTCTGTTAAAAGAAACTTGATTTATTCTTATATCCTCAGTGCTCAGTATAGGTTGGCTAGGTCTGAGCTGAATGAGCTAGCCGAGATTACTGGGAAAAATAAACAGTCAGAAATGCTAACATCAACCATAGATTACTTGTTATCGGGTGATGATAAAGATTTGGATGGTCTGAATAAATTCTTGACACGTCCAGAAATACAAAAGCTTTCTCAACTTCTTTCATCGATAGAACAATGATTAATAATCAAAAATTAAAAGAAAATAGAATATTTCAAATTAGGAAAAACACTGGCGCTTATTCTGTAGAATTTGTTAGCTCTTTTATTTTGGTTTTATTTTTCTTATTTCTAATAGTAGAGATAGGCCGATTTTCTCTTTCAAGAAGTGTCGCTGAACTAAGATTTCGTGAATTAGTTTACGATAGTAGAGTGAACCCTACGCAATCAGTTTCTAGTTTAGTTGCTAAGTATTTTAACAATCAAAGGTTCATTGATAAAAAAGATATCACTATAAAAGCAAAGTATTGTGAAACTGTCGAGTTTTATGTCTCTCAAAGTTGTGCTTCTGGTACTGGTGGCCCCCAGAATTTAGTTGAATTTAGTATGGAATATCGATTTAGGCCAATTTTACCTGGGCTAGAAATCGCGACTAATCATGGTTGGGAACATTACAGTATATTCGTTGTTTGGAACGAGCCCAGTATGGAATCTAGCAAATGGTAAGCAGACAAAAACAAAGAGGTGCTGCGGTAGTTGAATTAATTGCCGCCTGCACACTCATCATTTCCTTAGTTTGGATAATGGTAGATGTTATTCGTTTTTTGAATGTACAAGACAAACTTAATCTTGCCGTATCCAGTGTCAGTCAACTGGCCGCAGATCTACCACCCCAGAATGAGCAAAATCGAAAGTTTGTCAATCTACTTTGTGGCCCTGAATCTGCGAAAAGTCGCTTTGATGATTGTCCACACTCTACGGTTATAGATGGCTTGCTTGAAATTGCTCGTCGAACAGTTGGATTAGCTTCAACAAACCAGATGAGAATGCAGATAGTGTACATAAACGGCAAAGATTCAATAGAGTTTGAGTTAGCTAAAACAAGCCAACTGGGAGGGGCAAGTTGCAGTTTAACTCCTGATGTACCAGGCCCCGTACACATATCTCGATATTTGACCGATAAGTACTCATCAAGTGGTGCCAATGTAAAAAATCGAGCTGATAACCAATTTGTCTATGTTGCTATCTGTTTGGATAGTATCAATTTATCCAGTAGGCTTGCGCAAAAATTTGACAATCCATTATTCGCTGATGCAATAAGTTTACGTCGATACTGGTACCAGGGGGATCGTATTGAAAACTAATGTCTCTTCAAAATATCAACAAGGTGGGGTTTTACTTTTCTCTTTGGCAATGTTGCTTTTGGCGGTAATTGTATTTTTGGTTTCGATAACAGCACAGAGACACGTGACACTGCAAACACGTTTAAATCACGGTGCAGAAAATGCGCTTACCATTGTTGCCCGAGAAGGTGTCGGTATTTCTGATTTAGAAGCAAATTACTTAGCGAAGACATTTATTATTTACAATTTGCCCATGGGGGTTCGGAGTGGTGATTTGCGACGAACTAGCCAAGTGGAATTGTCTCTTTCATCGTTAGGTTACGAGGATACAATTACTCTAAAGGTTAACCAAAGCGCAAAGCAGTTTCTGCCTCACTTACCTAGCTTTGTCTCAAGTGTGGAAAGAAAAATAGCGAGGTTTTATCCGACTACGGAAACCGCTTTGGTATTAGATTTGTCTGCTTCAATGTCATCTACTAAAGGTGGGGTTCAGAGCCCAAGTGAGCAGATGCCAGGTATTTTACAAAACTTTGTTGAATCTTTAATGGGTGAACAAGACATTTCAAAAGATCACCATATTGGTTTTGTACCATATTCAGCATACGTAAACTTGGGAGAGAAATATGCTAATCGGCTTATAAAACCAAGTTCGCGCGCTATACCACCGAATTTCGACTTTCTACGAACGATGTACAATTATCAACATGATTTTCTTCATAATTTTGGTGTGGAGCGCTCGAGAAAGGGAGCTTGTGTTGATTATACCAATGTAACTATCGATAATGTTTCAGAGCTTTCCAAAATTCCTACTTCTAACTTGCAGGGGTATGATTTGGTGGTTGATCGCTATGATATTAAAGTGGATGGAAGAGAAGTTTTTGTTTCAACGGAGGATTTAAAAGACAGAAACCCAAACGGAATACCGTTAGATTTTTTGCCAGTTATTCAGGTCGACCCGGATAACCCTTTAAAGTATGTGAGGACTCCCACAGCTTGTCCACCTATGCGACTACATGAGGTTTCGGCTGATCAAAGTTCTCTTAGATCAGAAGCAGCGAGATATCACGCTACACATACTACAGGAGGTAGTGAAGGTATTATTTGGGGATGGCGTTTATTATTAGATAGTTGGCAGTCTGTTATTTGGAAAGATCCAAAGTACGATTTAGTGAATCCTAAAAAGCAAATGATTGTTTTTACTGACGGCGAAAATAATAAGGGTGTTGAAAAAGAGGAATTTCCATCGTTTTTAGCTAATATTTGTGAACACTTTATAAGTGATAACATTAGCTTTACACCAATTATTTTTGATCAGGGTGTTTCTAATCAAGAGCTTTCAGCATACAAGTCCTGCAGTGAGAAAAGCGGAGGTTCTTACTTCTATGTAGAAGGGGATGATTTAGGTAAACTCAAGGTCTTTTTTGCTAAGCTTGGTATACGCCAGTATAAAACTAAATTCATTCATTAACAATTTGGTAATGAGGGAAATACAACTATTTATTTCCCTCTCAAAACTTCATTTATTCACTTATATCGAACAGTCCGCAAAAGTATTTTGGTAACTCAACTCGTTGTAGCTGAGTCGGTGGCGAGTTGTAGTTGGATAAGACACAGCGTTTGATTTTGCCTTCGTAATGACGAGTCACCGTGTTTGCAGAAAAATTGGCGATGACCAAAAGCTTCTTTTGTTCAGAGAAGCGCAAATAGGCATAAACCGATTTATCTTCTGTGTCCAAAAGCTGATGTTCTCCATAGACAATGGTTGATGATAAGTCGCTGTTTTGGCGCAGTTCTATCAATGAGCGGTAAAAATGGAATATCGAATCCGGGTCGTTTTGAGCTTGAGTCGCGTTAATGGTGGTTTTGTTTGGATTAATCGGCAGCCAAGGTTTTGATGGGCTAAAACCAGCGTATTGAGAGTCATCCCATAACATAGGAACTCGCGCATGATCTCGGGAAAAATCATTCAAAAAGTCCAACGCTTGCTGCGGAGTACGTCCCCGTTTTAGCATCTTTTCGAAATGAAAATGTGCCATAAGATCGTTGAACTGGCTGATATCGGTGAACGGATAATTCGTCATACCTATCTCTTCACCTTGATAAATGTAAGGCGTGCCACTCATTAAGTGCAGTACCATCCCTAAGAGCTTGGCGCCGAGAATACGGTTGTCTCCGTGGTCATCCATGTAGCGAGAAACGGGGCGGGGTTGGTCGTGGTTACTCCAATAGACGCTATTCCATCCTCTGTTGTGCAAGCCATCTTGCCACTTGGCCATAATGGTTTTGTATTTGACCAAATCAAATGGCTTTTTCACTGCATTGTGTTCTTCGCGGTCAATACCGACGTGCTCAAACTGAAAAATCATGCTCAGTTCGTGGCGATCCGGGTGAGAAAACAATTGGCCTTCGTATGGGGTGGTAAATGGCGTCTCGCCGACGGTTAACACGTCATAGTGTTGTAGCACTTCATTGTGCATTTCCCTCAAGTACTGATGACAATCTGAGTGATTGGCCCAATGTTCCCAGCCCGCTACCCCTTGGTCCATAATGGTGGCATCAGGAAAGTCGCTAGGTTTGGCAATTTTATTGATGACGTCCATTCTAAAACCGCCTAATCCTTTATCGAGCCAAAAGCGCATCATCTTATAAATGGCGCGACGCACCTCTGGATTGGCCCAGTTTAGATCGGGTTGCTTGTTACTGAATAGGTGCAGATAGTACTGCTCGGTATGGTTATCCCAAGACCAGGCTTTGGGTTTAAAAAAGGACTGCCAGTTGTTAGGTTCGCTGCCGTCACTTTTGCTATCTTTCCAGATGTACCAGTCACGTTTTGGATTATCGACGGACGATCGAGATTCGACAAACCAAGGGTGTTCGTCAGAGGTGTGATTAACCACCAAGTCCATGACAATTTTGATACCGCGTTTGTCTGCTTCCAGTATCAACGTTTCCATATCTTGCATGGTGCCAAACTCATGGGCGATACGGTAATAGTCAGAGATGTCATAGCCATTATCGTCCATAGGAGATTGATAAACGGGACTAAGCCATATGATCCCGATGCCCAATTGTTGCAGGTAGTTTAGTTTGCTGGTGATTCCCGGAATGTCTCCAATTCCATCACCATTAGAATCACAAAAACTGCGCGGATAAATCTGATACACAACCTTGTTGTGCCACCATCGAATAGTTCCTTGGTTCATCGCTCGCTAATCTCCGAATTAGAACTGTGGAATCGCCACTCATACTGAATGGGTATAGACCGAGAAAATAACAAACGCCAAAAGCTTGATCTCAAACACATAGTTAGATCAAAAAATGAGCAATTTACGGTGGGGTTTCTAGGCTTAACAACACAAGGCTCAAAGCTGCAAGATCAATGGGTTAGATGTTGTAAATGCGAAGGCTGGAAGTCTCCAGACTAAGTCGCATTGTCGTTTTGGTCGATTTGGCTCAGAGCTAATGTCGATATCTGCCAATCTAGCTGTGCTTGATTGGCAAACAACACGGAGTGTCATCAATGAAATTTACCACTATCGCTATGGCAACGGCTTTTGGTTTAGCTTCTCTCGGCGCAACCGCTGCAGATTTAAGATTTGAACCTGGCAAAGACAGTCGATTTAGCTGGCAAGATTACCAAGAACTACAAAAAATGGATTTTTCCGGTGAAACCATCACGGTATTTGGCCCGTGGTTAACCGGAGACAAAGATATGGTCGAAAGCGTCATGGCTTACTTTGAAGCCGCCACGGGCGCAAACATCGAGTATTCGGGGTCTGATTCATTTGAGCAACAGATTGTTATTGATGTGCAAGCGGGTAGTCCACCTAATGTGGCTATCTTCCCTCAACCGGGTTTGGCTGCTGACCTAGCTGCTCGCGGATACCTCAGTCCTCTTGGTAATGATTTAGCCATGTGGGTTAAAGACAATTATGCTGCGGGTTCATCCTGGGTTGACCTTGGAACATTTGCAGGCAAAGACGGCAAAGATGAGCTGTATGGCTTCTTCTATAAAGTGGATTTGAAATCACTGGTTTGGTACTCGCCTGAGAACTTTGAAGATGCCGGCTATGAAGTACCAGAAACCATGGAGCAGCTCAAAGCGTTGACCATGCAAATTGTCAAAGACGGCGAAACACCATGGTGTATTGGTTTGGGTTCAGGTGCGG
Source organism: Vibrio sp. ABH4_348 (assembly GCF_056159765.1). Taxonomy (NCBI): domain Bacteria; kingdom Pseudomonadati; phylum Pseudomonadota; class Gammaproteobacteria; order Vibrionales; family Vibrionaceae; genus Vibrio; species Vibrio sp. ABH4_348. Next base: position 886,954 of record NZ_JBSWVW010000002.1, read on the forward strand.
CGACAGGTTGGCCGGCAACCGATTGGGTGGAAGACATGATGCTTCGTACTCAGTCACCTAAAGACTATGACGACTGGGTAAGTAACGACCTCAAATTTAACGATCCAAAAGTGATTTCTGCGCTTGAAGAGTTTGGTTGGTTCGCCAAAACCGATGCCTACGTTGTGGGCGGTGCGAAAGGGGTAACGGCAACTGACTTTAGGGATTCACCAAAAGGTCTATTTGCTTCACCACCGCAGTGTTACCTGCATCGCCAAGCATCGTTTATTCCAACTTTCTTCCCAGAGGGTACGGAACTTGGCGCTGATGCGGACTTCTTCTATTTCCCGGCCTACGAGTCTAAAGACCTAGGAAAACCAGTTCTTGGTGCCGGCACTATGTGGAGTATTACCAAAGATTCGAAAGCGACTCGTGCGTTTATTGACTATCTAAAATCTGCTTTGGCTAACGAAGTGTGGATGGCGCAATCGGGATTCCTAACGCCGCATAAGAAAGCCAATGTTGATGCTTACGCAAATGACACATTGAAAAAACAAGGTGACATTTTGCTGCAAGCCACCACATTCCGTTTTGATGGCTCTGACTTGATGCCAGGTAAAATTGGTGCAGGTGCATTCTGGACCGGAATGGTGGATTACACTGGAGGCAAGTCCGCAAAAGACGTGGCTGATGAAGTTCAAAAAACATGGGACGCGCTCAAGTAGCGAGTAGTTTTTACCTCTGAACGTGGCTTGCCCAAATTTTATCGGGCAAGCCATTGCTTTTTCGGGTGCAGGTCTCGTCAACTAATGACAATACGTGAAACAGGCAATACAGATAAGGAATCGTTATATGGATCAGCTTTATTCCTCGATACTGGTCGTGATCACTGCGGTGTTTGCCTGTGTTCTCTACTTTTTTGGTAGTAATTTATTACTCACTCGATTGTTGCCTATTCGCGATGTTTCTCAGCGGGTGATGGCGCGAAACATTCGTGTCGCCGCCATGGTGCGTCCTTGGTTGTTCTTGGGACCTGCCTTGCTGTTTTTAGTGGTGTATCTGATTTATCCGGTTTTTGATTCATTGTGGTTATCTGTTCACAACCGCCACGGCGATGAATTTGTAGGACTGAGTAACTACCAGTGGCTGTTTCAAAATCCTGACTTCCAAGAATCTCTTGTCAATAATCTACTTTGGCTGTTGGTTGTACCCGCGATGAGTACGTTTTTAGGGCTAGTGATCGCGGCGCTCACTGATAGAGTGTCTTGGGGAAATATTGCAAAAAGCTTAGTGTTTATGCCCATGGCCATTTCTTTTATTGGTGCGTCAATTATTTGGAAATTTATTTATGATTTCCGAAGTGAGGGCTCAGAGCAAATAGGCTTGCTCAATGCTTTAGTTGAAGTGTTTGGTGGTACGCCGCAAGCTTGGATTACGATTCCTTTCTGGAACAACTTTTTTTTGATGGCGATTCTGATCTGGATTCAAACCGGTTTTGCCATGGTAATTTTATCTGCTGCGCTACGAGGTATTCCTGAGGAAACGGTTGAAGCCGCAGTGCTGGATGGCGCAAATGGCGTACAGATTTTTTTCAAAATTTTGATTCCTCAGATCTGGGGAACGATAGCCGTAGTCTGGACCACCATCACCATCTTAGTGCTTAAAGTCTTCGACATTGTTTTGGCGATGACCAATGGCCAATGGAGCACGCAAGTGCTCGCCAATATGATGTTTGATTGGATGTTTCGAGGAGGTGGCGATTTCGGTCGCGGTGCGGCGATAGCAGTCATCATTATGGTCGCGGTGATTCCTGTGATGGTGTGGAATATGCGACAAGCCAGCGTGCAAATGGAGGGCCGATAGTATGTCTGATGTTTCTGATGCGCGTTTTTCTTTAAGTCGACTGCGGCGTTCGTCCTTGACTCTCATTCTGCACTTTTCAGTTTTGATTATCGTTGTGATGTGGACCTTACCTACGGCGGGGATTCTGATTTCATCTTTTCGAGACAAAGACCAATTGGCGGTATCGGGCTGGTGGACCTCATTGACCGCTTCTGAGCAGAATCTTGTTGCTCGGACTGAAAACCCAGATACACAAGTGCAGACTGAAAACGGTTATCTCCTCTCCGGTGTAATTACTAATGAAGGAGAAGCGGTCACCATTAGTGCTTTTGGTTATAGCTCTCGGTCACCAACGGAATTTTTGCCAGGAGACGTTGCCACGTTTCGGGATGGAGAGTCACTTACTGTATTAGCCGATGGTCGCTATCATTGGTTATCAACCAAACCCTTCAAAGGTAAGCGAGGCAAACGGATTTTTTATACGGCCACCGTTCCACCGAAATTTGGTACGGAGAACTATAGAGAAGTGTTATCAGCTGAAGGGATTGGGCAATCTTTTATCAACTCTCTAACGGTGACAATTCCCGCTACTATTATTCCCATTCTGATTGCGGCGTTCGCAGCCTACGCCTTATCGTGGATGACGCTTCCCGGTCGCACTTGGTTAATTGCACTTGTGGTTGGCTTATTGGTGGTACCTTTGCAGATGTCACTGATCCCTTTGCTCAAAATGTATAACGATATTGGCGCGTTTTTTGGTGTTGGTGCAAAAACCTATGTGGGAATTTGGCTGGCACACACAGGCTTTGGTTTGCCGTTAGCGATCTATTTGCTTCGCAATTACATCTCGAGCTTACCCAGAGAGATTATCGAGTCAGCAAAGGTTGATGGTGCTAACGATTTTGAGATTTTTGTTCGAATTGTGTTGCCGCTTTCTTTCCCGGCTTTAGCTTCATTCGCCATCTTCCAGTTCTTATGGGTTTGGAATGACTTGCTCGTTGCCACAGTATTTTTGGGTACCGGTGAAGAGCATATGGTGTTAACGGCGAGGTTAAGGGAATTATTGGGCTCTCGAGGCGGTAACTGGGAAATATTGACCGCTTCAGCGTTTGTGTCGATTGCAGTACCCCTATTGGTGTTTTTTTCGCTGCAACGTTATTTGGTTCGCGGACTTCTGTCTGGCTCAGTTAAGTAGGGGAGAGGTATGAAAGGATTAACACTCAAAAATATCACAAAATCTTACGGCAATACCCAAGTGATTCATGGTGTTGACCTAGAAGTTGAACTGGGTGAGTTTGTGGTATTTGTTGGACCATCTGGCTGCGGGAAGTCGACTCTGCTGCGGATGATTGCAGGCTTGGAGACCATTACGTCGGGCGACTTGCTGATAGAGAATGCCAAGGTTAATCAAGTACCAGCGGCAATGCGTGGCATTGCTATGGTGTTTCAAACCTACGCCTTATATCCACACATGACGGTTTACGACAATATGGCGTTTGCCATGCGCATCGCAAAAGCAACTAAGCAAGAGATTCATGACAGGGTAATGGACGCTGCTAAAATGCTGCAATTGGAACCTTATTTAGACCGATTGCCGAAAGCATTGTCGGGCGGACAGCGTCAACGTGTGGCAATTGGCCGGGCAATTGTAAGACAGCCCAAAGTCTTTCTGTTTGATGAACCCCTTTCTAACCTTGATGCCGCGTTGAGAGTTCAAACCCGTATTGAAATCGCCAATTTAAAAGAGCAGTTACCGAAAACGACTATGGTGTATGTAACGCACGATCAAGTCGAAGCCATGACACTGGCGGACCGAATTGTAGTTTTGTCTGCTGGCAAAATAGAGCAAGTAGGTTCTCCTCTCGAGTTGTATTCTAATCCTGCCAATGTCTTTGTTGCCCAGTTTATTGGTTCTCCAGCCATGAACATTTTGAATGCTCAGGTTGAATCGACAACCGGCTCTACTAGTGATTCAGATGAAATTTCCAACGCTGGAACTGAAGTGCAATCTTCCCAGGGCTTGATGGTCAAGGCAAATCACCAATTGGGAGAGGAATGGAAAGGGCAGTCGGTACAAGTTGGCGTACGCCCCGAACATTGGCATGTGGCAACGGAGCAAAACGGCCAAGTGAAGGGGGAAATCGTCTTTATCGAATCTTTGGGTGAAGTCACCCTGTTACACATTGAAAGCAATGACTTTGAACAGACTTTGATTGCCAAAATCCCGGGTATTGCCCAATACAAAAAAGGTCAAACGATCTACTTATCGGTCTTGCCTGAAGACGTACACCTTTTTGATTTAGATGGAAAAACCCTCAAGTGAGGCAGCTAACATTTCGGTGATAGCAGTTTGCGACAGCTTCTATTAGGTTTGTATGATGAGAAAAGTTGTTTAAATTCCAATCAAATACAGACACGGAGGCGTCTGATGTTAGATAAAAGTGACTTGCAAGGCCACTGGCAAATCGTCAGTGCAGAAATCACCATAGATGGCGAGACCTTATCGGTGCTTGGGGAAGGTTCAAAGATGGTGAAGATTATTGCAGAGAACGAGTTTTCCTTCTTCTCTAAGCAGATTGAACGTGCTCGCTTTGCTAACCCAGAGCCGACGGATGCTGAAATTCTCAATGCATACAACTCGTTTGGTGCAGCATATGGTAAGTACACTCTAAAAGGCGACCAATATACGGAAGAAATAGAGTATTGCTCGCACCCGAACTATGAAGACCAATCCATAACCTTCAAAGTAAGCATTCAAGACGATTTGTTGGTTCAAGAAGGCCAGTATCCTAGAGTTCGATTGGGACTTGGCGATAAAGACGGTTATTTGGTTGAGAAGTATAAACGAGTCGGCTAGTAGCGTTTAACGGGTAGTTAAGTGCTACCCGTTTGCTTTTCTGACATCTTATTGAAAGGTGTTCCAGATTGGCACCAGCCCTTGGCTAATCATAATTTTGCCGGCCACAATAAATAATGCGATAGCGACCGTTTTGTTTAACCATCTAATCCAAGCCGTACTTTTTAGATTCTTGCCCAACATCCATCCCAATAATGAGTAACTTGCTGGTGCACCAAATGCACATGTTCCGATCACAACAGACCAAATCAATATCTCGGTGTTTTCTATGCCCAAGCTCGGAAAATAAAAAGTGGCGAGTGGTAAAAGTGCAACTGGTGCTTTGGGGTTGAGCAATTGTATGGTGAAGCCTTGGTGCAGCTTGCTGGGTAATTGCGTGGCTGAATCTGTCAGTTGACTTGAAGCGCGATAAATTTTGCTGGCGAGATAGCTAATGTACAAGCCGCTCAGAAAAGCGATAGCAGGCAAAAATTTTGGGCTTATCGCTATGTCTCCAAGGTATCCCAATACGGAACAAAGTAAAAACATGGCTAGCCCTACACCGACAGAGAACGCAACATAATGATTTGGCTTTTTGCCAATGGTTCCGGTGAACGCAATGGAGTTGACTGGACCAGGCGTGTACATCACTCCTAGTGCATAGGCGAACATTTCTATCATAGTGTTTCCCGATGAATGAGGACTAAAGCTGTAAACCTATAAAAAGTTCAACAACTCAAATATCTGGGCGGTTTCTGACGCGGTTTAGCTTGCTAAAATTTGCTGTTGGTAATGCTTGGGTGTCATTCCAAATACTGACTTAAAACGTCTGTTTAGATGGCTGGCATCTGCAAAGTTATACTCGGCCGATACCTGAGAAATACTCCCCCCTTTTTGCAGAGCATTTTTCACTTGTTTAAGGCGACTGTTAATCACGTACTGATGCGGTGTAATGCCTATTTGCTTTTTGAAAGCGCGGATAAAGTGAAACTTGGACATATTGGCCGCATCGCTGATCTGTTCAACGGAGATGTTTTCGGTCGTGTTGTGTTTGATAAAGTCGATAGACCGTTGAATCAGTGTGTCCTGCCGATGGAGCGTATCAGTGCTTTGAATATTCCCACCAGACAATCGCAACACAGAGTAGGCGAGTTGATGTAGTAACGCGTCAAACTCGATAGCGTTATTTGAGCCACTTGATACACACTGAGACAATGACAAAATCTGTTGTGCCATCATTTTGTCTCTGTACAGACACGAATCCGGTCTCATCTGATCCGTATTTTTAACTCCCAAAGACTTAAAGTGAGGTGCCAATTCGTCCGGATGAACGTAAAGCATCACGTACTCAAGCGTTTGGTGGTTACCGGCGTGACCGTCGTGGATTTGGTCAGGATTGAAAATCATGACGCCGCCAGGAGGGCTTTTGTGAAAGGCGGTGTGGCTAAAGAAGTTTTGTTGCCCTTCAAGTGTTAGACCAAACGAGTACTCTTCGTGGGAGTGTTTGTGATAAGTGAAATCAGTCATCCCCGCTTTTAGAAGCGTTACTTTGGACGAGTTTTTGGATTGTTTATAACAAAACTGGTTCGATTTACTCATGCCAATTCCCTTTGCATCCCGCTTGGTTGCTGTTCGACTATAGCATCAGCTTAAGCATTTCCCAAAAGGAAGACTTGAACAAAATTGCTCGATTTTTTCCGTGTTGTTAAAAATCGGGCTGGCAGCTAAAGCGCATCCTTTGCTTGGTTATTGGGTGAGTGAACTCCAGTGTCTGGGCGTGCAGGTGCAGTCTGTCACCTCGAATCCCATACAAACCATCACCAAGAATTGGCGTTGCTAATCCTTGTTCGTGCGCACAATGTACCCTCAACTGGTGAGTACGCCCGGTATGCGGCGACAATTCAACTCTGGTGTGAGTATCGGTTCGCTCAAGGACCTGATAGCTAGAATGCGCTGGTTTACCATGTTCTAAGCACACCAGTTGCCTTGGACGGTCATCTGGGTCACCTCGTAAGGGTAACCTCACGTCCCCTTTTTCTTGCTCTAATACGCCGTCTAGTAGTGCCACGTAGGTCTTTTTGACTTCTCGCGCGATAAACTGCTTTTGTAGATGTTTATTGGCTCGGCTTGTAAAACCAAACACCAGCAAACCCGACGTTGCCATATCAAGCCTATGTAATACAAATACATCATCTGCATCTGAAAACTGTGCTTTTAATCGTGAATAGGCCGAATCTTTGATGGTTTTTCCTGGGACCGAGAGCAGGCCAGCTGGCTTATTGACTACCACAATGGACTCATCTTGATAGACGATCTTCATTGGTTTGTCATGAGCCCAACTGTGTTGAAGCGGATCGGGTTCTACATTTAAGCCCTTGAGCATGTGGCCAAGTATTGGCTGGCATTTACTGTGGCAGGATGGATAGTATTGTCCATGATGACGCACTTCATTTTTTGGTGACAATCCCATCCAAAACTCCGCCATTGCTAAGGGCTTTAATTCGTTTTGGTAGGCGTAGTTGAGTAATTTTGGTGCCGCACAATCGCCAGAGCCTGCGGGAGGCACGATCTTACTATGCTCATCAAATATAGTATTTAGCGATAGGGAATCACCCAAAGCATTCGACACCCGGAAGTCATCAAACCACCTTTTAGAAAGACTAGATGAGATTTGTTTTCTCTTGTCTTTTAGAGCAGCCAGCTCAGATCTGAAGACTGCTACTTTTTCTCGCAGCGGTAGAAGTTTATTTTCCCACTGTTGTTTGAGATGCTTGGCGTAGTTCTTATCGTAAACACTGGCTTTTGCTAGCTCATCGAGAGTTTTCTTTTTTGTTTCTGACTCTGGTTCGTTTTGGATTTGCTGGCGTTTGCTCTTTCTATTCGCTCGGTTTTCGATGGTTTGAAGTCGCCATTGCTCGATCTCTTGTGCTGCTGTTTGCTCCATTTGTGTTAAAGACTCAGCTGTAAGCTGCCATTCGTTAGAGCCTTCTAACTCTCGAATCTGCTCAATGAATTCATTGATCTTTCGATATTGAGCTTGAAAGAAACCTGCTTCATCTTGGTTGTTGAGTATTGGAGGAACAAACTCCGGCCAAAGGTTTTTACTCGCTAATGTGCCAGAAAAAGCCCATAGGTAACCTAACTGCTTGTTATGGTCTTCAACCACTAGAACTCCGAACATCTTGCCACTTTTTTCTAGTGCCTTTTGCCATTCGGTGTGTTGCTCAATACGCAGTTTCAATTGATCAGCCGCGAATTCGGCCAGTGGATGAGTTTGATAGAAAAAAGGAAAGGTAAAAAGCTCAGGTCTTGGTGAGTTTTGGTGACTTTGTGGAAACAAGTGCAAGCGTTGGGTCATGATAGGCAGTAAGCGTTACAAATTTGGCTCGGCGATTGTACATGGATGTTAACGAATCCCCAAGTCAGTGCATTTTCTATGCTGAGCACAATTAAAAAACGAGCCCGTTTTAACAGAGCTCGCTTCTATTTAAAATGAGAGAGATATCGGAGTGTTACAACAGAGCGCTTGAAATTAAACCAATAGTACCACCAAAAACACCACCCCAAACGACTAGCCAGCCCAGATGCTGTTTGATCATGGTTTGTACCATTTCTTTTACCAGTTGCGGCGTGAGTTCATTTAATCGCTGATCAATGATGTTTTCGATGTTTACCTTGATTTCATCGAGCATTGCTGGCGATTCCAATTGCTCTTTTAATGCGTTTTTAACAGTATCGCTGTGGCTGATTTCGATTACTGATTGTTGCATCTTTTCGATAAATGGTTGCTTAAGTGGCTGTAAGGCTTCGGTGCCACCGAACATAGATAACATACCGCCAAATGGTGAGTTCTCGATGACATCGACGAGGGAATCAAAGGTCGGTTCGAAATCCACTTTCTCAATCACTGGAGCTAAATCAATAGATTGGCCGCCTGAGAGCTCTTGGTTCAAAAACCGATCAATATTCTGGTCTGTGAAAAACTGCTCCATCATCAGCTGCTTGATAGCCGATTTAAACTCTTCAAATCGCGCTGGGATAACACCTGAACCGTATAAACCGGGTACCTTTTCGAAGAGCATATGAACGGCTAACCAGTTGGTTACTGCGCCGGAGAAAGCAAAAAGACCGGCAAAGAAAAGCCACTGCAATTGAGCCAAATGGCCAACTGCCATTAAAACGATAGCAATTAGATTAGTGATTAAGCTTTTGTTCATTGGATGTAACTAAATCGAGTTAAGATGGCTATTTAGTTTACTGACGGATTACCGCTTGCCAAGAGTAAGGCAATGAAATTCACAAAAAAACGGCTCATTGAGAGCCGTTAGATTTGTTGGAGGAGAGTGTTAAGCTGATTTCGCTTCTGGTTCTATATCGTCAGCAATAAACCCACCGGTTTGGTGTGACCATAACTGAGCGTAAATACCTTTATTTTCAATCAACTCTTGATGGGTACCTTGTTCAACGATGTTGCCTTCGTCAAGAACAATCAAGCGATCCATTGCGGCGATGGTTGAAAGTCGGTGAGCAATGGCAATCACAGTCTTACCTTCCATCAGCTCAATCAAGCTCTCTTGAATTGCGGCTTCGACTTCTGAGTCGAGTGCAGACGTCGCTTCATCTAACACTAGTAAAGGCGCATCTTTCAACAAAACTCGAGATATTGCGATGCGTTGACGTTGGCCACCAGACAACTTCACACCGCGCTCACCCACTTGTGCTTCATAGCCTGTATTGCCGTGTGGGTCAGTCAGAGTTTCAATAAACTCATGTGCTTGAGCCTGCTTAGTGGCGGCAAACAGCATGTCATCGGATGCGTCGGGCTTGCCATACAAAATGTTCTCACGGATTGAGCGGTGTAGCAGTGAGGTATCTTGAGTCACCATACCAATTTGGCTGCGTAACGAATCTTGAGTGACCGCTTTGATAGGTTGTCCATCAATTCGAATTTCCCCGTCTTCAACGTCATGGAAGCGGAGTAACAAGTTCACTAGGGTCGATTTACCAGCGCCAGAGCGCCCAACAAGGCCCACTTTCTCACCGGGTTTGATGTTAAGACTGAGCTTGTCAATGACACCTTTGTTTTCACCGTAGTGGAAACTGACGTTATCAAACTCAATCGCACCTTTTTTGACATCTAAAGGCTTTGCACTTGGTTCATCTTCAATGTCGACTGGCTTAGACAAGGTTTTCATACCGTCGACAACTGTACCCATGTTTTCAAACAGTGCGCCGACTTCCCACATGATCCACATTGACATACCGTTGATACGCAACGCCAAACTGATCGCGATCGCGATGGCACCAATGGAGATGGCACTGTCCATCCAAAGTAGGATGGAAATGGCGGCTACAGAGAAAACCAAAATGTAGTTGGTAATTTCTACTGCAACGTCGAAGCCGGTGACGAGTCGCATTTGGCGATAAACCGTGTTGAGGAATCCTTGCATGCCTTCTTCGGCATATTCGGTTTCACGCTTGCTGTGTGAGAACAACTTAACCGTTTGAATATTGGTGTAGCTATCAACAATTCGTCCCGTCATAGTGGAACGTGCATCTGCCTGCTCTGAAGCGACCTTTTTCAGTTTAGGTACAAAATAGATCTGAATACCCACGTAGCAGCACAACCAAACTAGCATAGGCAGCATAAGTCGCCAGTCAGCTTGGAATAGTAGATAGATCATTGCCGTGAAATACACTGCAACATAGACGAATACATCCATGGTTTTCATTACGGTTTCACGAACCGCTAATGATGTTTGCATCACTTTTGTCGCGACGCGACCCGCGTAGTCATCTTGATAAAAATTCACGCTTTGTTTTAGGAGATAGCGGTGTGCTAGCCATCGCACTGACATTGGGTAGTTACCCAATAGTGTTTGGTGAATCAGTAACGAATAGATCACGACTAAAACAGGCATGACAACCAGAAGTAAGCTTCCGTAAAAAATGAGTTGGTCTTTGTTGTCTTGCCAGAATGTTTCGGGGTTGCTTTGTGCTAGCCAGTCAACCAAGCTACCCATTGCGCCGAACAGAGATACTTCCACAATCGCGACAATGGTCGCCATGATGGACATAATCACTAATGGAATTTCATAACCGCGAGTGTAGTGACGACAAAAAGCCAAAATCCCACTTGGCGGTTGAGTGGGTTCTTCGTCGGGAAAGGGCTTAGTAAAGCTCTCAAATTTCTTAAACATATCAAGTCCTATATCCACAGCCCTGTGAAATCGGCATGGACTTATTAAAAGAAAAGGGATGGTGAACCGCGCATTATACGCCCTTCAAACTGCGAGTGGTACAATTAGTTGCATTAAGATTAGTCATATATTTCAGATATTAATGCCGAATTAATATAAGTCGCTGAATATAGTTTTAGTCGTGGAATAACTAAAAGAAGCACTGATGGTATTCGTTTTTGTTACCCGCCACACCAAATCCTTGCGAAACGCTAAGCAAAAACTTGCTCATTATTTTCTATCTATCTAAATTTATTGACTATTTTTTCTGGCATCGCCCTTGCTCTAGTCCTTACCGAATTGCAATTCACTCATATTGAACTCGATACTCGGTCGAATCGCGCCGAGTGCTACAGACAAGGACATTTAAGATGCCAACTCCATGTTACATCTCCATTGAAGGAGAAACTCAAGGCTTGATTACCGCAGGCGCGTGCACGGCGGACTCTATTGGTGATGCGTACGTAGAAGGTCACGAAGACGAAATGCTGGTTCAGCAGTTTGACCACGTTGTGACCGTTCCAACCGACCCACAATCGGGCCAACCTGCAGGTCAGCGTGTTCATAAGCCGTTTAAGTTCACCGTGAACTTAAACAAAGCGGTACCGCTGCTATACAACGCACTGACTTCGGGTGAGAAGCTGAAAAACGTGGAGCTAAAATGGTACCGCACGTCGATTGAAGGCAAACAAGAAAACTTTTTCACCACTAAGCTAGAAAACGCGTCAATCGTCGACATTGTGTGTGAAATGCCACACTGCCAAGACCCGTCGTTCTCTGACTTTACTCAAAACCTAACCGTTGCACTGACTTACCGTAAAGTGACGTGGGACCACGTCAACGCGGGTACTTCCGGTGCCGACGACTGGCGTAAGCCTATCGAAGCGTAAATCGCTAGATTGTCTGGCTGGTGGTCTTCCATCAGCCAGAGTCAAAACCTTAAGTGCTCTATTCAGTCGAACTTCTTTATTCGGACTCAAAAACTGCGATAGAGCCTTAAGGTTTTGGTGGTTGAGAGCATCTTTGTTTAAAAAAACCGCTGCTTGATGGATTGTAGGGATTACCCGCTTAGGATGGGATAAGTGGGGTGGGAGAGCACATGGCACAGCTGCAGTACAACTTGACATTAGAGGGCAGGGAAGATGAGACATTAGTGGTGAGGGGCTACGATGGGGTCGAGTCACTGTCCAATCATCTGATAACCCAAGGTCTTCAATCTGGACAACTCTGTTTTGGTTATCGCTATGAGATTGACCTGGCCAGTCGTCAGTCGGATTTATTGGCCGATGACATTGTCGATAAAGGCGCCGAGCTTACTGTATTTCTCGATGGTGAAGTGGTGCAGCGAGTACACGGTATTGTCAAAGCCTTTGAGCAGGGCGACACCGGTCATCACCATACCTTCTACCAACTTACCTTAGTGCCGTCTCTTGAGCGTCTTGGTCTTCGCCACCACAGCCGCATTTTCCAAACCCAAACCGTGCCAGAGATTCTTTCCGTCCTGCTGCAAGAGATGGGCATTACTGATTACGGCTTTGCGGTGCAACGCGAATGCGCCAAACGGGAATTTTGTGTCCAGTATCGAGAAAGCGACTTAGACTTCTTCCATCGCTTAGCCGCGGAAGAAGGACTGATTTACAGCTTTGTTCACGACCAAGGTAAACACACATTAGTCATCACTGACCAAACCTACAGCTTGCCCAGAATCGACACACCCATTCCGTACAATGCCATGTCAGGGGGCACTATCCATGTGCCTTATGTGTCGACCTTCATTCAGCACAAAAAAATTGCCCCAAGCCACAGTGAGCTGAAAGACTACAGCTTCAAAAAGCCCACTGCGCCGCTAAGCCAAAGCGAAACCTCCTCATACATTGAGCATCAGCGCAGTGACTACGAGCACTTTGACTATCCGGGACGATTCAAAGACGATGGCAACGGGCAAGCCTACAACCAAATACGGCTTAACTATTTAACCCGTGACACCCACACCGCGACTGGCAAAAGTAACCAACCCGCATTGCAAGCGGGTTATGCCTTTACCTTGCAAGACCATTTAGACCCGACGGCCAACCAAGAGTGGCTAGTGGTACAAGTTAACCACCAAGGCAGCCAGCCGCAAGCTTTGGAAGAGCATGGCAACCACGGCGCCACCACCTACGCTAACCAATTCACCGTTATTTCTTCCACTCGCACATGGCAGGCCAACCCGCAAGCCAAGCCGCAAGTCGATGGCCCTATGATGGCAGTCGTTGTTGGCCCTGAAGGGGAAGAAATCTATTGCGATGAACATGGACGAGTCAAAGTCCATTTCTTCTGGGACCGCTACTCCAATGCTGACGAGCACAGCTCGTGTTGGGTTCGAGTGTCACAGGGTTGGGCCGGGGCGCAATACGGTATGATGGCGATTCCTAGAATCGGCCACGAAGTCATTGTCAGCTTTCTAAACGGTGACCCAGACCAACCCATCATCACAGGCCGCACCTTCCATGCTAACAACACACCGCCTTATGCCTTGCCAGAGCACAAGACCAAAACCACGTGGCGCAGTGAAAGTCATCAAGGTGAAGGGTATAACGAACTCACCCTTGAAGACCAATCCGGTGAAGAGCAAATCTACCTGCACGCGCAAAAAGACTGGCACACCGAAGTTAAAAACGACCGGATTAGCCACATTAAGCACGACCAACATCTAACGGTTGATAACGACGAGTTCAGTCACATCCAAAACAACCAACATCTTACTGTGGATGGTGAGCAAAGAACTAAGGTGACAAAAGATACTACCCTGCAAGTCAGCGGTGATATTCATGTAAAAGTGGGTACCATTTGGGCCAATGAATCCGGCAATGAAATACACATAAAAGCGGGTCAAAAAGTTGTGATCGAAGCGGGTACCGAACTCACTGTAAAAGCCGGTGGCAGTCTAGTTAAAGTGGATCCTGCTGGCGTACATTTGAAAGGTGCGAAAGTCGGCCTCAATTCAGGTGGCAGTGCCGGAAGCGGCAGCGGCTATGGCGGGCAAGAGGCAATGTTGCCCAGTACATTGAATAATGAAAATAGAGTGGAGGAATTGGAGGTTAACGAGGTTTCTGCATCGCAGCAAAGTTTGGAAGCAAATACAAGTAGCGAGTTTGAAGCAGAGGACAAGACCCTTCCTGAATCATGGAACCCAGAAACAACAGGTAGCGATGCAAGTGGCCTTATATCGAATTCAGCAACTGGTGCAAATCCGAGTAGTAAATCAAATTCGTCTGTAAACGAATCTGAGGTAGATTCGACTAATGAATCAATACTCCAATCATCTATTCTCAAAGAATCTGCCACACTTAATAAACTTGCAAACCTAGAATCTAAATCCTATCGGGACGGTTCTGAGGGAGACGAAGTTGAATATATACAACAAGCTTTGCTTTCCCTTGGCTTCGACTTGGGTGAAGCTGGTGCCGACGGCGATTTTGGCCCAACGACTAAACGTCAAGTCGAACTATTTCAAACAAACTATAAAGCAACAAATCAAACACATTTGTCCTACGAAGTTGGCGACGTGGATGGGATAGTAGGACAAGGAACATTATTGGGGCTAGATGAAGCACTTGTAGAAGGGTGGGAATATAAAAAAGATCCTTTCTCTTGGCATGACCCTCTGGACAACATGATGTTATGCCTTTATTCCCAAGGTGGGCACGATAAACCTCATCATGGCAGTTTTGGGAAAAAAATCAGAGACAATATATCGAACCATGCTGGTGTAGACTTGTTCGCAACTACTGGTACAGATGTATATGCTGCTACCGACGGTGAAGTCACTCGTGTGCGTACATCGACAACTCTCGCTGGCAAAACCGTTGGAATAAAAGTAACGGACAGCAAAGCTCTTTGGGAAGATAGAGACGCAAACTACCAGCCAATCTATTCAGACAAAGGTGAAATATTAGAAGCAGATAGTTTTGACTCTTCAAGCCAGTTGTATCTTACTTATATGCATTTGAGTGAATTTAATGTTGAAGAAGGAGATTCTGTCAAAGCTGGTGATATTATAGGAAAAACAGGTGTCTCCGGGAAAAATGGTGCGGATATCCAGACCAGCAATCCTCATCTGCATTTTGCGATCGGAAATTTAGATTATTCGCCATTTTCACGGGCGTGTAATCCAATGATGTGGATAGAACCTAAATATGAAGAAACACTAACCGAAGAGGATAAAAAGGCTCAAGATGATGCAAAAGACAATTACACTAGTAACTAGACTTTTCTCTGTTTCTTTTGCTTGTTTGGGCCTTCTAGTTTCGCCTGGAACTCTGGCAAAAACTTCAACCGAGACTTTGGTTCCCTTGTGCAACAAAGAAATCGAACAGTATAGGCTGGTACCAAATACACTTACATCAGACGCGAGTGAAGGTATCTACGGTTATGCTGATCTTTACTATGTTCCTCAAAGCCCATCGAGGAAAACAGTATTAGTCAATCGCGGTGTACGTTTTGAAACCGAGCAAGGCATGATAGATGACAGTGAAGGAATGATTTCGCTGGAGAAGTATACGTCTGATTGTTTAAAAACAGAGCTTATCGTTTTGCGCGCGAGGTATTTTGAGTCTGGCTTAGAATCCATCAATGAATTGGGTTACTTATATCTATTCGATACCGACTCAAGTTTGCGTCTTGTTGGGCAGTATGATTTCGACATTGGTGGAGACAAAGAATACCAAATGTTGATGGAGAATAGCTCGTTGATCCCCGATGACTTGAAAGAGATTTTTTCAAAACTTAACTTTGTTTCTAACCATGGTGAACTTGAGTTAACGATCGTTAATTTTTTAGATACTAAACAGAGTGTTAAAGTTTATTCGTTATTCGAGCGGTAATCTTAAACTGCTGGGCTACAGTTAAAGTTCGTTACTTATTCCTGTCATTCAATTTCTGCGCAATATTGGTCAAACAAGACAAGCTAATTAGAGATAGTGATAGGCATTTAGTATAAAACACTCTCGGTTTTTATCTTAAAAGAAGGAATCTATGTCTCAAACCTCTATTCAGAACATTGTATTTGATATTGGCAATGTGTTTGTCGTATGGAATCCAGAAAAAATCATCAAAGCTGTGTTTCCCCAAACACAAGATTACAGCGCTCTTGCGACTGATATTTTTGGCGGTGAACTTTGGCGTCAGATTAACCGAGGTGAGCTTACCGAAGCTGAATGTAAAGACGAGTTTGTGAAACTGTATCAACTTAGCGCTTCGGAAGCTGACGCATTGTTTACAGAAATCAAGTCATCGCAAGCTTTGATTGAGGGAACAGTACAGATTGCTAAAACCTTGAAAGAGCTTGGGTACGGAGTCTATGCGCTAACTGACAATGTCACTGAAATCGTCGACTATCTCAAGCAAGAGTACGACTTCTGGGAGTTGTTTGATGGAGATATCGTATCTGCAGATGTCGGATTGTTGAAACCACAACAAGAAATCTACCAATCTTTAACGGACAAGTACGGCTTAGAGCCAAGTAGTTGTCTTTTCTTTGATGACATGCCACACAATGTTGCTGGAGCACAATCAGCAGGATGGCAATCATGCCAATTTTCGACTCCTGAGCAGTGTTTACAAGATCTTGGAAAATTAGGTCTTGTCGGTTAAATGTTTGCCCGAGACCGCTTCTCGGGCAAAACTAGTTATTCGCCGCCTTTCGAAGCAAACTTTTCCAATCCAAGTACCAATAAAATTGCAAAAACCATCAGAGCAACAGCAATAAGCATTTGAGATGGCTGCTGAGTTATTGTCTCGAATTCAAATGGAGAAAGGTTTTCTTGCACTAATGGTACTTGCTCTCCCTTTGAGTTTGTTCGCCAGCTAATGGTCTGTTTCCATGGCCAAATTTTAGGCAGTGTACCTATCATCAACCCCACCAAAAACATAAGAGTAAAGTCTCTAAATTGTTTTAATAGCCAGCTAAGTACATGAGAAAACGTCAATAACCCTAAAATACAGCCAGATGCGAACAACGCTAGAACGGCGACATCTAACGATTTTACGGCCAACAATACAGGAGCGTACATACCAAGCAGCAACAAAATAAAGCTACCTGAAATTCCCGGCAAGATCATTGCGCATACCGCGATAGCGCCTGAGAGCATAATAGTGAATGTGTTGGGGTCTAAATGTAGAGGTTGTAAAACGGTAATAAAATACGCAAATGCAATACCTAAAGTAAGGAAGCTATAGCTTGCAACACCATGGTTACTGACCTGTCTGAGGATGTGCAAAACCGAGACGAGAATGAGGCCAAAGAAAAAAGACCAAATCGGGATAGGTTGATTGGCAAGAAGCCAGGTGATGGCTTTAGCAAAAACAGCAATGCTGGTCAAAATGCCAGCGAACAAAGACAGCAAAAACCATCCGTTGATATGATTGAAGGCAGCTTTAAGTCCATCAGAACGTATTACAGCAATAATACTAGGGTTGATACGCCGGATACTTTCCAACAATGTATCGTAGATACCAGTGATAAACGCGATTGTTCCACCTGATACACCGGGAACAACATCTGCAGCTCCCATTGCCATACCTTTTAAAAAAGTTGATAAGTACTTCATTGAATTTCGTTTTCTCTAATATGTATGGCGATTGTCCTGAAATCCGAACAATATGCAACTTTTACATTTTTGAAATGAAATTAATTGCACTCTGATTTTTTGTGCATTTTGCAAATGCAAAATGCACCGATTGTGGGTTGTTGAGTTATATTTATGTGATAAGTGTCAATGAAATTGGGGTTAAAAAACTGGCACGGTAACTGCAAGATAATTTTCGACCCTTATTAAGCCGAGGGTCACCTAGCCAACTGACGTTGTTAGTGAATGATATTGTTCACACTTATACGGCCAATCGATTTATTTATCGGTTGGCCTTTTTTCTTTGTAGTACTTAGCTTTTCTAAATGGGTGTAATGGGGATAGAAAGGGTGGGTTTATCTCAATGCCAACTTAGTTCCATCGAATTTTAATCGTCCCAGCAAGGCCTTCGCTGACATTACGCCTTTTTCGTCAAATTTAATCCCATAACGGGCGTAATATGAACAGCGCTGAACGTTACAAATACTGCCTGTTAATACCGGGAAACTGGTATCCGGTTTACCATTCACCATCAGCACGAGTTGAACTGGATCGCAAATCTCTAAGCTTTTGGCTAATGGGCTCGTCACATAGCGGCATCCACCTTTGCTAAGGTCTCTAATTTCGCATTCTACGCGGCTATTTGGTGATACTGCTCTTGCGGCTAAGTTGACATCATACCGTGGCTCTTTGCGCAATTGGGCAACTTGCATAGTCTTGGGTATGCTTATCGCCATCATTGCAAGCGGTACAGTTAGCACGTGTATGATTTGACTGCGAAACTGAACAATCGCCCCTTCGCCGCGCTGCGATATTGCCCGCACGTTTAACCAAAAACCCTCTTGAAAGAAAAACTCTTTATCTTCATCTGAGATTTTTGGCATTTCGACCAACACTAGGTTGTCGGTATGACTTCCGATTAGCGTCGTTTTAGCCCGAAAGGTGGTGCCTACGGGAGTTGTAATACCAATGGTCATTTCAGAACCATGCTCAAGCATGGCCAGAGCGTCAGCTGAAATCAGTGTCGCGACTGTTTTCTCAGGCGAAATAGGAGCGCGTTGAGCAGCTGCTTGGCTTGTCATTAGGTATCCCTAACTTCCATAGGTAATTGGAAAGAATAATGATTTTAGGTTTAGGTATTAAAATGTTCAAATATAAAGTAGGGTAGTTTTTAGAACCAGTTAACAAATAATCAATATGAGTTCAAAAATCACACATATTCCCGACCAATCTGTGCTCCTGGTTCACTTGGAAGATGGCCTGGATGCGACTATTCGATATCGGCAAGAAAACGATGTATGGGATGTTCATTCCACGCATATACCAGAGGTACTTCGTGGAAAAGGATATGGTTCTTATATGATGAAAGAACTGCTTACTTTCATGGAAGATAACAAGCTTTTGATAATACCCACCTGCAGTTACGTAGACCATTTTGTTAAACGGCACCAGCAGTGGCAGCATTTGAAGTATAGAGGTGCAGATGCCTAATCATTGGAAAACACCACAAAATTTTTTAGTTTTTGTCTCCGTTATTGTACCCATCGCGTTTTCAAGTTGGATGGCACTATTAAACAACTTTGCAATAGAAAAAGCGGCGTTCGATGGCGCTGATATTGGTTTGTTGCAGAGCATTCGAGAAATACCTGGCTTTTTAGCGTTTACCGCCATCTTCATTCTGGTTTTTATTCGAGAGCAAAAATTCCTATTGTTATCGCTTGGTATGTTAACCATTGGAGTAGCGATAACAGGTTTCTATCCGTCGTTGTTTGGTTTGTTAATGACGACATTTTTAATGTCCACGGGTTTTCATTATTACGAGACGTTAAAGCAGTCTTTGTCTTTGCAGTGGTTATCTAAAGATGAAGCCCCGGAGGTATTAGGAAAGCTCATTTCAGTCGGCGCGTTATCGTCATTGTGCACCTATGGCGCATTGTGGTTTATGTTGGAAATCTTGACGTTGGACTATCAAACAGTTTACTTAGTGACTGGTGGGCTGGCAGTTTGTCTGACGATCTGGGTCACGTTTACTTTTCCCAACTTTGAAGCCAAAGTTCCGCAAAACAAAAAGCTGGTGCTGCGCAAGCGCTATTGGCTTTACTACGCGTTAACCTTCATGAGTGGAGCGAGAAGACAGATTTTTGTGGTCTTTGCTGGCTTTCTAATGGTTGAAAAGTTTGGCTATTCTGCGGCTGACATTACTGCTCTGTTCTTGATTAACTATCTGTTTAACTTTTTGTTTGCCAAGCGAATTGGTCGCTTTATCGGTGAAGTTGGTGAACGTACGGCTTTAACCGTTGAATACATTGGTTTAATTGGTGTTTTTGTGGGTTATGCATTGGTTGAATCTGCTGAGTGGGCCGCTGCATTATATGTGATAGATCATTTGTTTTTCGCTTTGGCCCTAGCCATAAAAACCTATTTCCAAAAAATTGCAGACCCCGCGGATATGGCATCTACCGCAGGCGTTGCGTTTACCATTAATCACATTGCAGCGGTTGTTATTCCAGTTAGCTTTGGTTTGATTTGGTTGGTATCGCCATCTGCCGTGTTTTACATCGGCGCAGGATTGGCATTTATTTCTCTGGCTTTGTCTCGCAATATTCCAAGCGTGCCAGCGCAAGGTAATGAAACACGTATGCTAAAAGTGGGTTGATCGTGTTAGGTGAGCTATCTGCACTGTTTGCGGCTATTGTATGGGCGGTAGCAACTTGGTTGTACGGTCGTTTTAGCCACGAGTTTTCAGCGCTACAACTCAATGTATTAAAAGGTTTGATTGCCAGTGGTCTAATGCTGGTGTCTTTAGCCTTGCTGCCTACTGCGAACCTAGATATCGATCCTAAATACTTTTGGATACTCGCGGTGTCTGGCGTGATTGGTATTGCAATTGGTGACTCAGCTTATTTTGCTTCTTTAAAGCGAATTGGCGCCAATAAAACTTTGTTGCTTGAATCACTGGCTCCACCTTTGACGGGTATTCTTGCCCTTTTGGTCCTGAACTTGCCTTTGTCACCTTATGCGTGGCTTGCGGTTATTGTTACGACATTGGGTGTGACGATGGCTGTGATGCAGAAAGATGCGCTACAGCCAAATTTCACCTGGTCAGGTATTGGTTTTGGTTTGCTAGCTAGTATTTGCCAAGCGACAGGGGTCATCATTTCACATTACGCCTTGGTTGCAGCTGATATAGAACCTCTTGTCGGAGCTTTGCTTCGTTTGTCTGCTGGAGTCTTGGTGGTCGGCCTATGGTTACAGTTTTCAACAAAGCAGGTATGGTTGCGAATGTGGGCAACGGGAAGAAAAATGCCCAAAGCGGACAAAATCAGTTTGTTTTTTGCGATTTTTATTGGCACTTTTCTCGCTCTCTGGCTTCAACAGTACGCGGTCAAACACGCAAACCCAGCGGTAGCGCAAACCTTAATCGCGACTAGCCCAATCTTCATGCTGTGTATCTACTGGTTTAAAGGTGTGGCCCTTACCAAACGCAGTGTTATTGCCTCGATCATTGCTGTATTGGGCGTGTCGCTATTCTTCTTCTCTGGCGGAAGTCACTAACGGTAAAGAGAATCTAGGGGCTTAAATGGTTGTTGATGGAGTCGTAGAGTGCACATATTACGACTCCAATGAACAAAATATCCGAATTTATTCAACGCAGACCTGATTTCGTCCATTTGCCTTGGCACGATAGAGCGCTTTGTCTGCGCGATAGAAGGTACGCTGGGTATTTTCGCCATCTCGATGCATGGTAATCCCAATACTGACCGTCAATCCACGTTCCCCAAGAATAGGGGCCCAGTCAAATTGATAAATGCGTTGTCGATAGTTTTGCGCGTGCATTTCAGCTTGGTCCACATTGACGTTTTCGAGGATAACCAAAAACTCTTCACCACCAAAACGGACGCAGGACGCGCCATGGAAGCGGAAATGTGCCGCGAGCTCGCGTGAGACATTAACAATGGCTTTGTCGCCTACTAAGTGGCTTAGCTCGTCGTTAATTGATTTAAAATGGTCAATATCAACTACAACCAGTGCAAAAGGGTTGTCGTGTTGTAGCAGGTCTTTTAACTTCATATCCAACCAACGACGATTGTGCAGTGATGTCAGTGGGTCGGTGTACACATCTTGTTGAAGCTGCGCCACCGCATTTTTTTGGCTTTCCGTCGTTTCTTTAAGCTCTTGATTTTCCAATTCAGATAGAATTAGCTTGAGCTGCAATTCAAAGCGCGATAGACGTCGCAGCTGGCTCGCACCCAGTTCACTGATCGGGATTTTCTTCATCAAATCACTTTCGATTCGAAAACCGCGTTTCTGGTGAACCAGCGCACGTTCATAATTTTGTTGCTTTTCGTACACTTCGGCTAATGTGTTACTAAGCTTAAGAGCCATAAATGGCGCGCCATAGGGCTTTATTCGGCGACTTGCTGTTTCCAGTGTCCAATTTGCTAAATGCTTACGACCCAAATCGTTCAAACAATTGGCGAGCTCTAGGCGAATCATATTGGACAGCCAAGATGACTGAATATTTCCGGCCGTGTATTTCACATTACCAAGCGCCTGTATGGCTTTTTTTTGCTCGCCCTGTAAACGGAACAATTTTGCTTGATAGAGCAGTATCTGGCCAGTTAGCATTTTATCGCTGACCAAAATGCTGATTTCTTCACATTCTCGAATCAGGTCTTCTGCTGCGCTGAGTCTGCCAAGTTGCAGATAGGCAGCCAGCATGTACAACTTATAACGCAAGCGAAGAGAGCGACTGGTTATTGCGTGATCAAGTGTGTCGATCTTTTGGTAATAGCGCAGCGCGCGGTTGTAGTCGCCATAAGCATCGCACAAGTTACCTAAGCCTAAGACAGAATTCACATAAGCATCGATTCGACCGCAATCCACTGCAATGGAGGTGGAAGACACGTATTCTTCCAAGGCTTCCAAATATTGGCCATTCTCTAACAGTTGTTCGCTTAAGCTAAATTTGATTTCAAGGACGAGCTTAGAGTCTCCAGGCAGTGACAGCAACTCAAGTGCTGAGCGCAGTTCTTCGATGCTGTTATCGGTTTGATGCAGTTGGCTTCTATATTCAGAGCTAATAATAAAACACTGCGCTTTTTCTTGAGCGTTGGTTGCGATGTGTTGTCTTACGTAGTTCCAAAAAATGATCGCTTCTTCACCCGTTACAGACGTAACATCCAGTCCGGCATCGCTAATTTTGTTTATTAAGGCTTCCATGCTCAACTACCTCAATCTTCGTCTTCTAATTGGTCGATGGTGAACGGGAAGGTCAAAATATCATGATGAGATACCTTGGGAAGCTCACCATTGAGCCCTTTGCGCTGCCACGGGTAAATTTCGATCATCTTCGCCAACACTTGATGGATGTTCTGTGAAACGTCACCTTTGTCGGCTAACAAAATGCCCACTCTTTCTGCACTCAGTCTGGACAGTAAATCTTGTCGATTGCACAAAGTATGTGCAATTTCTAAACAAGCATCGATGAAGTCGGGATTGTCATGATGAACCATGATGATGGCATGGTTCGACTCTTTTAATTCTGTTTTATACAAAACCAGTTGTTCCCACCAGTAGGTTTCTGAAACCACTTGATTGAGCAACTTGTCTGGATCGTATTCGTGTTGTCGACGAATCCGGTTTATTAACTTACGCGCTCTTTGTTCGAGTTGGCGCTTAGAAGACCGTGCTTTATCGTTGCTAACACGCGCATTTTGCTCACGAAGCATGTCGATAGAATACTTACGGAACTTCTTGAATGAAGTCAGCGCCGCATACATGTCGCCACTTTCTTCAGCAACCCGTGATTGTTGGAAACAGATTTGCGAAAGCAGTTCACCGTTGTCAAAAGAGGCGGCAGATCGTTCAGCCAACACCAGTAACTCGGCGGCTTTACTTGGGTTCTTACGCAGTAATTCTAGTCTTGCGCGACTGATATAAGAATGCGACTTCATCCAAGTAAGGTTGTGTTGAACTGCCAGTTCGTGGGCTTTTTGCGTTGCGATTTCTGCATCTTCAAGCCTTTCCAAGCCCAATAGTGCTAAACCTCGAAAATCCCAGATCTCAGCATGCCAGGTCTGATCGTCGTGATCAGCTAATACTTCAGAAGCTGCATCTAGCACGGTGAGCATTTCGACATAGTTGTTGAGGAGATAGAGGTCCCAAGCCAACAGGATACGGGCTTTACCTTCCAACCAATTGATTCTTAAATTATTAGCAACAGTAACCGCTAGCTCATGAGTGCTTTTTGACAGTTGGTATTCTTGGGTAATACGCCAAATATTACCGATACCGATAAGCGCCTCAAGTTGCACCTCTTGCTCATCAACGAGTGCTGACTGTTCAAGCGCGTTAATCCAGTACTGCTGGGCAGAGTAGTATTTGGCTTGGCCATAGTACTGTAGAGCGTGGATATGTAAAATTTCGGGTAAGAAGTCATCGGTGTCCATGGTGGCCAACCGATTGTGTGCGTCCTTTATTGTCGCCAGTCCACGGCGGTAATCCATTAAGCACCAATGGCAGCGAGATACGATAACGAGTGCTCGAATCACCCCTTCTGGGTACATTATCTGACGTGCACGTGTTACGCATTGTTCAGCACTAGACAATACTTTTTCTGGCTCAGCTTCGATCTGGTTCTTCAGCTGTTCCAGCTCGGTATCGAGTAAAATCTGGTTTTTGTCCAATGCAAGCTACCTTTATTACACCTGAATTTATATTTTAGTGCATATGCATTATAAAAAGAGTACGAAATCTCTCTAGTAAAAGTGCGTTAACAGCGACGTTTTACTGGCACTTGTCACAATTATGTGCCACTAGGTTAACAAATCGACAAATGTTAACGAAGATTCCGCCACACCGAGCTTCTGAGCTGGCGTCTCACCCGTTTCATCTTCTAAGCATAGATTGTGCCAAGCACGATAAATATCTAACAGTGGCAACAGGCTAGCGGGGTTTCGATAACGACGCTTGTCGTCGGTATATTGATAAAAAGTTTCTGAAAAACCTTGCTGATACTTAATGATTTCTTGGGTGCTACCCATTTTAAATATTTGATTGTATTTGTTTTTCTTTCCGACTAGGTGGCAAATTCCTTTTGCTACTTTGCCTTGTCGGTTGAACAACCATTTGTCCCGCCACCACCCCATGTAGCTAATGTCAAATTTGTCATCAAAGGCGGTCGCACTCCAACCTTTATCTTCTGCAACATAGTATAAGTCGATATTTTGACGGCGAATTTTAGGCAATGCGACACTCATTGCCGCAGACCTTAACACCGGATCTTGTGGCATAAAAATAGTTACGGGCTTGTCATTCTCAATTTGGCTGAACAACGAAAGAAAGTGCGCATAGGACGAATAAGGTGGTCGTATTAGTGCACCGCTGTTTGGGTAGTTAAGTTCAGGTAAGGTGGAAAGTGGGTCTTCCACGTTACCTCTGCTCAATATCCATTGGTATTTTTGTTCGATCCTTTGCAGCAAATCTGTTTGATAAACTGAGTTTGAGTCGATGACCAAGGGCTGATAGTGCTTTGAAACGATTTCAGCGTGGTCAAGATAAGGGTTATGGGTAACGTGTCCGGCATTAATCGGATTTCTCGCGTAGTTGGTGTGTTGGGTCGCAATATAACCAGATTGGCACTCGCCAGTTGCAAACCAAAATACTCCGTTATTGGCCTGTTTTTGCAAGGTTTGGTAACAGGTCGCTAGCGAAAATTTTGAGTGGTGAGTTAACCATCGAGCGTCATAAATACTCGATTGACGACGACAACGTTGTGCGATTTGAGACAATTGATCATAAAAAGATTTTGGATAAAGTCCGAGTTCACGACATATTTGTCGAATCGGTGTGTTCAGAAATAGCAATTCGAGGATATCGAGTTGAATCTTGAGTTGCTTGTTTACCCCAGACCACTTATCAACAAAGGTCGCTTTACATTGTTTGCACTGGTAACGCTGTTTATCCCCGCTGAACCCATACGATTGGTAAAGGTTGTGTCGCTGATAGACAGATATACCTAGGTTTTGACAGTTTGTGTTATGACAAGCGGGAAGTCCGACAAACTGTTCGAATTGCAGTCTGCGGAACTCTGTTTGAACGGAATGATTATTAAGCAAGGGAGGAAAGGCACCGCACTCTCGACATACCATCATAGGCCGCAGTGGGTTAGTACTTTGCACTATATAGTGCTTCGGATCGCTCAATCCAAAGTTGTCACACGCCAATGTTTTACAGAAGTTGAGCTGCAAACCGTCGGCGGCTAGAGGTAGCTGTTCGCTAGGCACCCTCTCTCCCCAGAATTGCATACCCACGCGACTCTCGTTAAAACGACTATCCTACGATTACGTGGGTATAAAATTTTGTTAAACGTTGACGGCCGTTTCTAACGCAACCTGCATCATTTCGTTAAATGACTTTTGACGATCTTCAGAGCTTAGTTTTTCTCCACGGATGATGTGGTCAGACACGGTCAAAATCGTTAGCGCTTTTGCACCAAGTTCAGCAGCCACACCGTAGATACCAGCAGCTTCCATATCAACACCCAGAATGCCGAGCTTGCTCATTTTCTCGAAGATATCAGCTTCAGGGGTGTAGAAGAGGTCCGCAGAGAAAACGTTGCCGACCTTGACATCAACATTTTGCTCTCGTGCTTTTATTACTGCGGTTTCTAACAGTCCGTAATCGGCAATTGCCGCAAAGTCGTGGTTAGCGAAACGGATTCTGTTGGTCTTAGAATCGGTCGAGGCTCCCATACCAATCACAACGTCCATCAAGTTAACGTCGTCGCGTACTGCACCACAGCTACCGATTCGAATGATATTTTTTACACCATACTCAGCGATCAATTCATGAACATAAATACAGGCAGACGGAATACCCATGCCATGTCCCATAACCGAAACTCGAGTGCCTTTATAAGTTCCCGTAAATCCGAACATGTTTCGCACATCGCATACTTGCTTAACGTCTTCTAGGTAGGTATCTGCAATGAACTTGGCTCTAAGCGGATCGCCCGGCATTAGGACTGTTTCAGCAAAATCACCCATTTGGGCGTTAATATGAGGTGTTGGCATAATCTAGCTCCAGTTGAACAGTGTTGTATGTTGCTTGGCAAAAATCATAGTCTTGCCTCCTGTTACATCATGAGATGTTGATCACAATAATATTTAACATAGAACACAAAGTGCCGCTTGTTCACTTTTTATGTTGGTAATCGGTACGCAATCGATTAGGCGACGCAAAAATGTTTTTTGAATCATTGATCCGATTACTGGCATCGCCGTAATAGTTGTACAACAATTAAAATTGTATAACATTTGCAATGTGGCATGTCTGTGGAGGCAAAACATGGAACAAACAATAAAAATTGGCATCAGCTCATGTGTTCTGGGTGAAAAAGTACGGTTTGATTCAGGTCATAAGATCAGCGCTTTTGTCACCAAAGAACTCTCGCCACACATGGAATTTGTACCGGTTTGTCCAGAAGTAGGGATGGGAATGCCAGTACCTAGACCGACGATTCGCTTGATTTCAGACGAAGAACGTATTCGCCTGGTTGAGACGAAGAACCCTGACAAAGATTATACCGATGCGATGGTCGCATACAGTGAACAGAAAGTTGCGCAGCTAAAAACCGAACAACTGTGCGGCTACATTGTTTGTGCAAAATCACCCACTTGTGGCATGGAACGAGTCAAAGTTTACAAGACTCAGAGTGCCGAAAAGGCAGCAACGGGTTTGTACACCCAAGTGTTGATGAGAGAAATGCCTTGGCTTCCAATTGAAGAAGACGGTCGACTGAACGATCCGGTACTCAAAGAAAACTTTGTTACCCGAGTGTACACGCTCAATGACTTGTACCAATCGGTTGGTACAGAGCCGACTCGTGGTGACATTATCAAGTTCCACTCGCGTTACAAACTGATGCTGATGGCACACGATCCTATCGGCTACAAAGAGCTGGGCAAACTGGTGGCGGACATTGCTAACTACGATATCGAAGAATTCTTTGTGCTTTACCGTAATCGCCTAATGACATCGATCACCAATCGAGCAAGTCGTAAAAACAACACCAATACCTTGATGCACATACAAGGCTACTTTAAGCGCAGCTTGAACAAGGAGCAAAAAGCGGAATTACGACAAGTAATTGATGATTATCGTGTAGGGCTGATTCCTCTGATGGCCCCACTGACGCTGATCAATCACTACTTGTCTACGTTTCCAGACGATTACATTAGCCAGCAAAGATACTTAGAACCTTACCCACGGGAGTTACGTTTACGTTATGCACTCTAGAAAGATGTATGCAATTAGAGAAGTGTCTGACCTTACCGGAGTTAAGCCGGTCACGCTGAGAGCGTGGCAACGACGCTATGGACTAGTAGAACCGGAACGAACCAGCAAAGGCCACCGGTTATACAGTGACGAACACATTGAAGTGATTCGTCACATCCAAGGCTGGCTGGCTAAAGGCGTATCCATTGGTAAAGTTGCTGCGTTATTAGAACAAGGAAACACCGAGCTGAGTATGAGTGATGACAGTACTTCACAACTAGAGTCGGTATCTGTAGTGCTTGATCACCTAGCTAATTTAAATCGTTCGAAGGCGGATCAGGTAATTAGCTCTACCTTTAAAGAGTATCCCACTGAAATTGTAAAGACTCAGTTTCTGTTACCATTGCTTGAAACACTTAGTCAGTTAAAACGCGCCGTATCGGTTGTGCAGCGCAGCTTGCTGGAGTCAATTTTAGTCAGTCGAATAGCCAAGATTATTGATGCTGAGCTGAAATCGGCTTCCAAAGAGCAGATTCTCCTTACCTCAAAGAGCAAGCGTGGTGACATTTTATGTTGGTTTGAGGCGTTACGGCTAACAGAGTTGGGTTACAGGGTCACAATTGTCGAAGAAGTAGTAGATCTATCATCGTGGCTTTCCATACGTGAATCGGGTCGTTATACATTCGCTTATCTGTATTCACCGACACCATTGGATCAAGAGACTCAGCAACTTTGGGCTGACGTGTGCTACAAGCAAGGATGGGAGCCTAACGTATGCAGCTAGTTTGGTTGAGACGCGACTTGAGACTGGAAGACAACACCGCTCTTATCAAAGCAGTGGAAGAGAGTAATCGAACCGGACAACCTCTGTGCGCGGTGTTTGTTGCAACACCTGAACAGTGGAAGCAACACCATATGTCTGAATCGCAAGCAGAGCTAATATGGCGACGTTTGCGGGTGATTGCTCAGGAGTTGGAAAAGCACAATATCCCGTTGCTTTATCGCGAATGTGAATGTTTTAACGATGCGGTAAACGTCATTGACACACTTGTGTCCACTTTGTCTGTTGAGGCGTTGCACTTCAACAAAGAGTATGAACTTAACGAAGTTAATCGTGACCGCCTAATCGTCAATCGTTTACATGAGCGCGGGGTTCAATGCTTGGAATACGATGACAAATGTCTGTTGGCTCCGGGTTCTGTGGTAAACAAACAAGGGCAGTATTTTAAGGTTTTCACTCCTTTCAAAAATGCCTATTTGAAGCAGTTTTATCAAAGCCCAACTTGGGCTCAAAAACTGCCTAAACTAGACAACGCGTTGAACGAAAACGTTCCTAGAGATTGGTTGCTTACTGAAAATTCAGTGTTCAGTTATCCAACTTCAGTTAAGTCGGAACTGAGTGTTGAAACTGCGGATATCTTAGGTGCGTTGAGAACTTTTTGTCGAGATAGAGTCGACCGTTACGACGATGACCGTGATTTCCCAAGTATTGATGGCACCAGTGGTTTGTCTTCTTACTTAGCTATTGGTGCACTGTCGGTTCGCCAATGCGTATCAAGGTTACACGTAGATCATGTGGAACTGTCCAGTGGTCGCAGCGTTTGGTTATCCGAATTGGTGTGGCGAGACTTTTATCAACACTTGCTGCACTTTGAGCCCAAACTAAGTCGCGGAGAGAGTTTTGCCAGTTGGGGACGTCACCTAGCATGGGAGACAAATTCGTCATTGTTTGAACGTTGGTGCCAGGGCAATACGGGTTACCCGATAGTCGATGCGGCAATGCGACAACTGAATCAAACTGGTTGGATGCACAATCGCTTGAGGATGATTACAGCCAGCTTTTTGGTTAAAGACTTGCAACTCGACTGGCGGTTAGGCGAAGACTATTTCATGAGCAAGTTGACTGACGGAGACTATGCCGCCAACAACGGAGGCTGGCAATGGTGTGCATCAACAGGATGCGATGGGCAGCCATACTTTCGAATTTTTAATCCAACCTCGCAAGGGGAAAAGTTTGATGCGGATGGCCGTTTTGTTCGAAAATGGATTCCGGAACTTAAGCAAGTTGCTGATAAGTTCGTTCACCAACCATGGAAGTCGCCAAACGCGAAGTTTTTGGAGTATCCTTCACCTATAGTTGACCACAAATTGGCGAGAGAAAAGACGCTTGAGCGGTACAAAAAAGCGAAAAACCAGCTGGTGGAAAGCGAGTAGCCTACTTCTGTTATTCAGCACCACATTCAGTTATGCAAATTCCTACGCGCTACCGGAACTTGGCAGTAACATTGTGGGCAGGACCACTTATCACGTGGTTGAAAAGGGTCAGAGCATGGCCGACATTGCAGATCAATATGGTATTGGCCTGCTTGCATTAATGGCGGCCAATCGCGGTGTTGACCCTTTTTTACCACCAACCGATTATGTGTTGACCTTGCCGACTCGAGTCGTATTACCTCAAGTTCCCAGAGAGGGCATTGTTGTCAATCTTGCCGAACTTAGGCTGTATTACTATCCGCCGAAGAGTAATCTCGTTCATGTGTTTCCAGTGGGTATTGGCAGAATTGGTCGTGATACACCAGTCATGAACACCAAAATTAGCCAAAAACGAGAACAGCCGACTTGGACACCAACTCAGACGATTCGTAAAGAGTATTTGGCCAAAGGAATCGAATTACCTAAAGTTGTGCCCGCAGGACCAGACAATCCGCTGGGTGAGTATGCGCTTAGATTGTCTTATGGCGTTGGAGAGTACCTGATTCATGGCACCAACAAAGATTTTGGCATTGGGCTTAGAGTGAGTTCAGGCTGTATTCGAATGAACCCCAGCGATATCGAATGGTTGTTTCAACAGGTTTCAATTGGTACGCCAGTTCAAGTGATTAACCAGCCAATCAAGGTTGCACTTGAAGCTGACCGAACGCTTTTCATTGAAGCACACGAGCCTTTGACAAGAAGTGATGGCAAACGAGAGCCATTAACCTTACCGCAAGAATTAGGCTGGTGGATGGAAGCATTCAGTGTGGAGCCTAGCAAAGCTAAAGCTGCGATTGCTGCTCAAAATGGACTGCCAGTAGAGCTGTATCGGGGAAATGACGACCGATAACAGGCTATAAGAAAGCCGCCAGAGTTTAACTGTGGCGGCTTTCAGAAGTAAGTAACAATTACTTTTTATACGATTGTGCGATGTTATCGATTCTGTCGTTCGCGCGTTCGGCTTCTTCTTGAGCTGCCATTGCTGCGTTTTTGGCGTCCATTGCCGACTCACCCGCCATCTTTACATCAGAAGATAAGTTGCTTTGCATTGAATTCACTTGGGTCGACAGTTGGTCAACCTGAGCTGATAACTCATCTATCTTTGCAGATAGCGCTGAATCGTTGGCACAGCCTGTTAGCGCAATGGCTGAAACAATAGTGGTTGCTAGGAAAGCTTTGTTCATGTTGAACTCCTGTTAGGTTTGTTCTGACCACTCATAGACTATAGTGTCATTCTTAACTATTTGCTCAATTAGACAAAAATCTGCCAAACGTAGCATTTTGTCTATTGTGACACCATTTCATGTCAACTTGAATGATTTGACGATAATTCATAGAGCTAGACTCTAATGGTCAAATCAAATGGGAACAAGTCTAATCGAGTAAATTCATACCTTTGGAGAGGGGTTTGGGGAAGGGCAGGTGCATAAGTTTATTCATTGAATCGCGAAGCTAAGTAATGCATTGACTGGATGATAAGTGCGATCAGCACAATAGACGGTAAGTAGTACCAGAAGTGTTATGCTTATTGCCAAAGAGTGCGATATGATAGCGCGCCTTTTTTGTGTTGCAGAACTTGCAACTAGAACTTTGACTAAATAGTGGAGAAGACTTTGCAGTTTAAAGACTTAGGTTTAGATAATCGCCTATTGAAAAACGTGAATCATTACGCGTTTAAAAAACCAACCGAAATTCAACAAAAAGCGATCCCAGTAGCGATTGCTGGTAAGGATTTGTTGGCGTCATCTAAAACCGGCTCAGGTAAGACACTTGCGTTTGTGTTACCTATGCTTCATAAGGCTTTAAAAAACAAAGCATTTTCAGCAAAAGATCCACGCGGAGTAATCTTGGCACCAACTCGAGAGTTGGCAAAGCAGGTATATGGTGAGCTTAAATCCATGTTGGGCGGTTTGTCTTACACGGCGACTCTCATTGTGGGTGGTGAAAACTTTAACGATCAGGTGAAAGCGTTACGTCGTTATCCTAGGTTTATTGTTGCCACTCCGGGACGCTTGGCGGATCACCTAGAACATCGTTCTCTATTCTTAGATGGTTTGGAAACCTTGGTGTTAGATGAAGCTGACAGAATGTTGGATCTCGGTTTTGCACCTGAACTACGTCGTATTCACAACGCAGCAAAACACAGACGTCGCCAAACCTTAATGTTTTCGGCAACGCTTGAGCACGCGGAAGTGAACGATATTGCGATTGAAATGCTAGAAGCCCCTAAGCGCATTGCAGTGGGCTCAGGCGCATCACAGCACTCTGATATCGAACAAACTTTTTATTTGTGCGATCACCTAGATCACAAGGAAGCTTTACTTTCGCGAGTACTGACAGATGCCGAGTACAAACAGGTTATCATTTTCACAGCAACGCGTGACGATACTGAACGTCTTACCAAAAAGCTCAATGAGTCGAATTTGAAAGCAGTTGCCTTGAGCGGCAATTTAAATCAAAACCAGCGCAATACCATCATGAGTCAGTTTGAGCGTGCGGTATTCAAAATTTTGGTGACCACTGATGTTGCGTCACGTGGGCTCGATATCGCCAATGTGACCCACGTGATTAACTTTGACATGCCGAAACATACGGAAGAATACGTTCACAGGGTCGGCAGAACTGGTCGAGCGGGTAATCGCGGTTTTGCCGTTTCTTTGGTAGGACCAAAAGATTGGCAGAGCTTCAAACGAGTTGAGAGTTTCTTACAACAAGACATCAGCTTTGACAAAATTGAAGGCATGGTTGGCAAGTTTAAAGGTTTCCGAGACAAGCGAAACACCAAGCGACCAGTGCCTAAAAACAAACGCCCAGCGAATAAACGCAGTAGCACACAAAAGAAATCATCAAAGCGCGTTGATAAGAGTTTCTTAAAGAACGTGCCAGCGGGCGATGCGGTGTTTATTCCTAAGAAGAAAATTGCCCCAAAATTGGATGACGAGTAACAATCAAATCGGATTGTAATGAAAAAGGGATAACCAGTGGTTATCCCTTTTGTTTTGCTTCTTAGTAAAGGTTCACACCTTAAAGAAAGATAGCTGTTGTTGCTGCTTCTCTGAAAGTTGAGATAGCTCTTGGCTAGCACTGGCAGATTGGTTAATCCCCGTTACATTTTCAGTCACTAACTGGTAGATGTTTTTCAGGTTCATATTGATATCCGCAGTTACTTCGCTTTGCTCTTCTGCCGCGACGGCCACTTGAGCATTAATAGACGTTAGCTCGCAAATAGTCTGGTGGATGTCTTCTATTGACTGGCGCATTCCCGCTGACATTTCATCGTTTTGCTCTAGAGAGCTAATACTGGATTCCATTGATTGATTCGCTTGAACTGAGGTGGACTGCAGCTCTTCAATAATACTTTGAATTTCTTTGGTGGACTCTTGAGTTCGAGCAGCCAGCAAGCGAACCTCATCCGCTACAACCGCAAACCCGCGACCACTTTCTCCGGCGCGCGCCGCTTCGATAGCTGCATTCAACGCAAGAAGATTGGTTTGTTCAGACACATCTTCGATTACCTCGATTACTTTGCCGATACGATCTGATTGCAATGAAACGGCATTGACTAACTCAGCAGCATTGCCAATCTCTGAAGACATCTTTTCACTGACAGTCTTGCTGCGATCAAACATCTCAACACTATGCTTAGTCATTTTCTGTGCACGCAACGTTTGTGAGTCTGCTTGAGTAGCGTTTTGCGTTGTTTCCGCTGCTGCTCCTTCAAGTTGGTTGATTGCCGAAGAAATTTGTTCTATTTCGTCTTTTTCTTGGTCCGAGTTTTGACTTGATTGAACCATAACAGCGGCGAGCTCAGTTGAAGCAGAAGCAACATCATGACTAATTCGCTCCAACGTTTCGACGGTCGATTTCAGTTGTCCGATGGTGGCATTTACATCTTCTCCTAATGCAGAGAGTTCATTATCACCTTCTGGTTTTGCCTTTACGTTAAGATTGCCAGCCGCCAACTCTTTCATCACTTTTTGTAAAGCTTTGATTGGCGATACGATGACACCTGCCAACATCCAGCTGAGTAATGCGGTTAACAGGAGTAGCGCGACCATACCAGCTGATGATGCCCACAAAATGTTACTGTGCTTAGCTTCATGATGAACAATATGATTCAAGGCAATCTGGTTGAGTCTTTCAGACAAATTATCTAGCTGCTGAACTAAGCGGTTGCCAACTTCTCGGCCTTCCGATGATGCGGAATCGTACTGACGTTGCTGCTCTGCCGATAACGATTGGTTTTTGTGTTTTTCAACCAATAGCGGGTATAGCTTCTCACCCAAAATAATCGTGTATTGCTGGAATGTCTTTTCAAACTCTCTTACATCTGACTCCATGCCTTGTACCGATGCCAAAGAGCTAAGATAGGTTTTTGCCTTTGATTGGGTCTCATTGATGACTTTAGGAATATTATGGACATCACTTGGCTTAAAAATGCCGTAGATAGCCTGAATTCTCATCCAGTAGATACTATCGACGAGTTTTGTTACTTCATCTTTGTGCAAGATGAGCTCTTCAGTGGAGTTAGAGACATGGTTGAATGTGGACTTTAAAACTTGGCTGCTAAAAATGATCCCTGTGAGTAGCAAAATGGAAGAGGCGATGATCGGTAACACAACTTGTGTCTTGATCGACAGACCGGAGAGTATTTGGCGCATTTGAATCCCTACAATAAACCAAAATTTGTAAGTGAGAATCGTTCGATTCTATAGGCTTATACTAATAATTCAATTAATAAACAGGACGCGTGTCGCAAAACTGAAGAGGTCAGTCAATGATGTTAGAACGCCGTTCTGTTTTTGTTCCAAAGATAAACAATTTGTTGATGTTTGCCCGTTTTTTGTTCGCATTTCATCATGTTGTGATCGGTTAAGTCTGTTTTCTTTCTTGTCACAGAGGCTTCAACGAAGTGAAACACAACTGTCACAAAGTATTTCTAAAGTGAGCACCGTTCACATAGATAACTCAACGGCATTTTCGCCAGGAAGGAAACAAAGAGATGAAAAAGACAATTATCGGTGCCGTCGCTCTAGTAAGCGCGCTAACAATGAATACTGTAGCTGCAAAAGAAACTATCTCAGCAGTAGGTTCAAGCAGTGTTACTCCTCTTATGGAGCTGTTCTCTGAAACTTACATGAAAGAACACAGCAACGTGTTCATCGAAGTTCAAGGACCGGGCTCTTCAGCAGGCGTTAAAGCAGCGAAGAATGGTTCAGCTGACTTAGGTATGTCTTCTCGTAACCTTAAAGATTCTGAAAAAGAGTCAACACTAGTAGAGAAAGTGGTTGCTCGTGATGGTATCGCCGTTGTTGTTAACCCAAAAAACAAGATTTCTGGCCTAACGGCGGAGCAAGTAACCGCTATCTACAAAGGTGAAATCACTAACTGGAAAGATGTTGGCGGAGCAGATAAGCCTATCGTTGCGATTACTCGTGATACGGCATCGGGTACTCGTGGTGCATTTGAAGACATCATGAAACTGAAAAAGAAAATCTCAGGTAAAAAAGTGTCTGCGATTTCTCAGCGCGCTCAAGTTGCAAACGGTAACGGTGCACTG
The DNA here is from genome assembly GCF_056159765.1 of Vibrio sp. ABH4_348. Classification (NCBI taxonomy): domain Bacteria; kingdom Pseudomonadati; phylum Pseudomonadota; class Gammaproteobacteria; order Vibrionales; family Vibrionaceae; genus Vibrio; species Vibrio sp. ABH4_348. The sequence continues at coordinate 922,552 of NZ_JBSWVW010000002.1, forward strand.
AAAACTATGGTTGCTTCAAACCCGTACGCTATCGGCTACATCTCATTAGGTACTGTGGATAATTCAGTAAACGCTCTTGATATCAATGGTACGCCAGCAACGGTAGACAATGTGAAAAACGGCTCTTACAAAGTAGCGCGTCCATTCCTAGTACTTTACAAAGAAGGTAAGCCATCAGTTGAAACCCAAAAATTCCTAGCTTGGATGGATTCTGCTGACGCGCAAAAAATCGTAGAGAAGAAAGGCTACATTTCAGTTAACTAAGCTTTCTGCAAGACCCTTGCTCAGCCCGCCATATTAGGGCTGAGCTTTTTCAATCACGATGAATCGCATCAAGTTGTAATAAGCGATAAGTGAGAAAACCATGACCATCGCAACTGAAAAGTCGGCTATGAATCAATCTAACTCTGAATCAAGTAAGTCGGCACTGCGCACCAAACGAAATGTAGATTGGCGCGAACGTATATTCCACTCGTTATTTCTTACCAGTGCCGTAATCGGCATTGTGTCTTTGGCAGTTATTGCCTACTTCATCGTTAAAGAAAGTATCCCAGCATTTCAAGAAGCCGGTGTCTCAGGGATAGTGTTAGGCCAAGATTGGCTACCACCTGCACTATACGGTGTGGCAACCATGATTGTTGCCTCGCTAGTGTCTACTCTCGGAGCTGTGGTTGTTGGTGTGCCGGTTGGTGTGTTGTCAGCAATTTTTATCGCTGAAATCGCGCCTAAACGGCTTGCCGATATTATCCGCCCAGCGGTAGAGCTGCTGGCTGGGATACCATCGGTCGTATACGGCTTCTTCGGCCTTGTCATCATCGTACCGCTTATTCAAAACGTGTTCGATGTACCGGCAGGTAATACGATTCTTGCGGGTATCATTGTCCTTGGTGTGATGATTCTTCCGACGGTGATTACTGTTTCTGAAACCTCGATTCGTGCTGTCCCTCGTACCTACAAAGAAGGCTCTTTTGCACTCGGCGCATCAAAAATCTTTACCATTTTTAAGCTGCTTGTACCCGCTGCACGGTCGGGCATCATGACTGGCGTGATCTTAGGGATTGGCCGTGCCTTAGGTGAGACCATGGCGATCATAATGGTGATGGGTAATGCTCCTGCGATGCCAGAAGGGATCTTAGATTCTGCTCGTACTCTAACAGCAAACATCGCAATAGAAATGTCTTACGCAAGTGGTGTCCACGCGAATGCACTTTACGCCACTGGGGTTGTATTGCTGGTGTTCATCATGATGCTAAATGCAGTGCTTCTGTACCTAAACCGAGAGAAGGCGAAGTAATCACATGGATACGGTAAAACTTAAACAAGCTCGCGTCCGTAAAGACGCCATTTTATACGGCTTTATCTGTTTGGCCGCCGCGCTAACGGTAGGGTTCTTATTTTGGATTATCTGGTACATCCTATCTAATGGGCTTCAGCATGTAGACTGGGATTTCATTACCGACGATTACACTCGTACCGGTGATGAGCAGGGTATCTTCCCAATGATTGTTTCAACCATCTATATGGTTATCGCATCAATTGCAGTTGCGGCTCCATTGGGAATCATGACGGCCATATACCTGACCGAATACGCAAAGGTCGGTAGTCGATTGGTCAAAGTGATACGTTTTTGTACCGAGTCATTAGCGGGTATTCCGTCGATCATTTTTGGTCTGTTTGGCATGACCTTTTTCGTCGCGATTCTCGGGCTCGGGTTCTCGATTTTGTCTGGTGCTTTAACGCTTAGTATTTTGATTCTACCTGTCATTATTCGAACCACGGAAGAAGCGTTGATGGCAGTGCCGCAAACCTATCGCGAAGGCTCTTACGCCTTAGGTTCTTCGAAGATCTACACGATTTGGCGCTTGATTTTGCCAAGTGCTACGCCGGGTATTCTTACGTCAGTAATCTTGAGTATTGGCCGTGTTATCGGTGAATCGGCTCCCGTTTTCCTAACTGCGGGCATGGTAGCGAGAATTCCAGACACTATTATGGATTCTGGTCGAACCCTGACGGTACACCTTTACAAGTTAACAACTGAACTGTTTACCATTGAAGAGTGGAATCAGGCATACGGAACCGCGACGGTACTCATCGTAGTAGTACTTATGATTAACATGTTTACCAAATTGATCGCCAAGCGCTTCAACAAAGCGACTTACTAACCACGATTAACAGACATTCGGCGACAAGCTAGCAATAGCAAACATGTAACGATAGCGACAGAATTGAGAACAAGACAATGAACAAATTTAATATTGAAAATCTAGACCTTTACTACGGTGAAAACCAAGCTCTTAAGAGCATCAATCTACCTATTCCGGTACGCCAAGTAACCGCATTGATCGGCCCATCTGGTTGTGGAAAGTCGACGCTAATTCGTTGTTTGAATCGAATGAATGATTTGATCGAAGGGGTTAAGATCACCGGTAAGTTGGAGATGGATGGCCAAGATATCTACGGTAACATCGATGTCGCCGATTTGCGCATCAAGGTTGGAATGGTTTTCCAAAAACCCAATCCGTTCCCAATGAGTATCTATGAAAATGTTGCTTATGGTCTGCGTGCCCAAGGTATCAAAGACAAAAAGCACATCGATGAAGTAGTAGAGCGCTCTTTGCGCGGCGCGGCTTTGTGGGATGAAGTAAAAGACCGACTAAAATCCCATGCGTTTGGCTTATCTGGCGGACAGCAACAACGTCTGTGTATTGCACGTACAATTGCAATGGAGCCTGATGTGATTTTAATGGATGAGCCGACGTCAGCACTAGATCCAATCGCCACTCACAAGATCGAAGAGCTAATGGAAGAGCTAAAGAAAGATTACACCATAGTGATTGTCACGCACTCCATGCAGCAAGCTCGCCGTATTTCAGACCGCACCGCTTTCTTTTTGATGGGTGAGCTAGTTGAACACGATGAAACTCAAGTAATTTTCTCAGAGCCAAGAGACGAGCGCACCAAAGGCTATGTAAACGGTGAGTTCGGTTAAGAACAACTGGCATACACTTATAACTATAAGCGATGGTAACCTTTGCCCCTCTGTGAGGGGCTTTTTTATTTTTCATCCCAGCTTTCTTGTTTCGGTAAGACACAAAACCTTCTTTTGGTGTTCACGCCTTTGTCATTGAGCCTGAATAGTTTGAATGTTTACAGGCTAGGAGTATGACAATGAAAGTGAGTGTTTTTGGAGTAGGTTATGTTGGTTTGGTTCAGGCGGCAGTGTTGGCCGATGCTGGACATTTTGTTTGTTGCTACGATTCCGACTTCGGCAAAATCGAGCGCTTAACAAAGGGCGAGTTAGATATATTTGAACCAGGATTGAGTCCACTATTAGTCGAAAACATCCAAAATGGTCGGCTAACCTTAGTCAGCGATATCAGAAAATGTGTGGATTTTGGAACCGTTCTCTTTATTGCCGTAGGGACACCCAGCCTAGCAGATGGAAGCGCAGATCTATCTTCAGTGACGGATGTGGCGAGCAATATTGGTCACTTCATCAATGAAGATAAAATCGTAGTAAACAAATCTACAGTCCCGGTCGGTACGGCTGATCAAGTGTCTAAGATAATTACGCGCGCTCTATCGAATCGACAAGTATCGTACTCAGTACAGGTGGTCTCTAACCCTGAGTTTCTCAAAGAGGGTTCAGCGGTAAGCGACTGCAAACGCCCTGATCGAATTATTATCGGCACCGACGACCATCATACGCAAAAGGTGATGAGGGAGCTTTACCAGCCTTTTAATCGCAATCACGAAAAAGTCATTATTATGGATAGCCGCAGTGCAGAATTAACCAAATATGCGGCGAACAGCCTGCTTGCCACCAAGATCTCGTTCATGAATGAAATGGCTAATATTGCAGAACATGTGGGGGCGGATATAGAGGCAGTCAGACAAGGAATTGGTTCAGACCCAAGAATCGGGTACCACTTTATCTATCCGGGATGTGGTTATGGTGGTTCTTGTTTCCCTAAGGATGTCAGTGCCCTACAAAAAAACGCAATTCAAGCCGGATACACACCCTCTATCTTGCCTATGGTGGAGTATGTTAACGCTAAACAAAAAAAGCGCTTGGTTGAAAAAATTCAACAGACGTTTTTGGCCTTTGGAGAGATGTCTTTGCAAGGCAAGACATTTGCTTTATGGGGGCTTTCATTCAAGCCTAATACTGATGATATGAGAGAAGCGCCAAGTCGAGTGATCATGGAAACACTTTGGAAACTTGGAGCGACAATAAAAGCGTACGACCCACAAGCCATGGAACAAGCGGGGCTGCTTTACGCAGAACGAAACGACCTGACCTTGGTAGAAACTAAGGAAGCAGCGCTAGTGGACGCGGATGCACTCATTATCTGTACTGAGTGGCAAAGCTTCAAAGCTCCGGATTGGCAGGAGCTCAAGCTAAGGTTAACGCCCTATGGGGTTAACAAGGAACGATTACTTTTTGACGGTCGAAACTTATTCGAACCAGAAACCATGGCAGCGAGAGGGTTTAAGTACGTTTCGATTGGGCGTGGTGCCGGATCGTCTGCAAGTCTGTAACCTTCGCCGAGTTAGAATCTTGTGCGTCATTGGTATTAGATATAGTCTCGCTGGGCTGACCAAACTTCATCTGATACATGTGTTGGTCAGCGAGTGAAATTAGGTTGTTGTAGTCGTCGGTATCGGTTGGATACCGTGCTATACCAATGCTGGTTGATATGGTTACCTCAGCATTTTCTGAGTTCGATTTAGTAAGTTGAATTGGCTGTTCAATCAACTCGCAGATACAACGTTCTAGGGTTGCAATTTTAGTCGCTTTGATAGAATCGAGAATAATCGAAAACTCATCTCCACCAATACGGAATAAACTGAATACATGACCGTTGCAGTCTCCAGAAAGCCTTTCTGCTAACGTTACCAAAACTTCATCGCCGGCGATGTGACCGTGGATATCATTAATCTGCTTAAATCCGTTCAGGTCGAGCAGCAAAAGTGCAAAAGGTTCAGCTTTGTCGGTGCGTTTTTGTAATGCCCGAAGAAACGCGAGACGGTTTGATGTTTGCGTGAGGGGATCAGTCAGTGCCAGTGTTTTGTGATGCTTTGACTCTAGATGTAGCACGTAACCCATCAAACCAAGACAGCTAAATAGCAAAGTCATGAGGATAAATTGTACTTCGCTAAGCTTTTTTGCTTGGTCACTTTGCCTTTTGTAGAGTGGGCTCTGAATTCGAAAATTCGCGTTAACATAATCCACCATGCTTTGATTTAGGCGAACAAGTTCTTGATGAAATATAGAAGCTTGGTTTGTTTGTCTTAATGTGAGTAGTAGCGGTTCAAGTGACTGAAATTGTTCAAATGCCGACTCAAAATAGCTTCTCGCACCTTTAAGCTTCATAAAGCTATCAGCTTTTTGATTATTGATGAGTAAATCAAACCTAGACCAAGTAAGGTCGTACTGCAGTGTGGCTTGTTCAACAAAATTGGGTGCGTCTTTTGCGTATTGTGTTAAGGCAACAAGCTCCGAGTACTCTTTTGTTAGCTGAAGTAAAAACCAAGTGGCTTCATTTTGTTGGTCAGAATAAGACTGAGCCAAGTCTCGAGTGACGTTCAAAAAATACAAATTGGCGGCAATCAAAACTGCTGACAGCAAAATCAGTAACCGTTTACCCAGTAATACACTGGGGTGAATGCCGGAGGTGATGTGTTTAAAATTCATTGCCAATAAATTTGATTAGGTTTATCTGCCACACCATTTGGCCATGGTAAACCGCATTGTCTATATTGGGGTATTTATCTAAATTGAATACCAACCAATAAGGCCCTTTTTCTCGAACGGAGACTAACTCGTCATCAATTCGGTACACAATTACGGGTTGATACTGCAAAATATCCGCAATAGTCGTTGTCGATGCATAGTCGTTGAGGGCTCGTACGTAGACGGATTGCGCTGCTTGACTGGAAACCGAAAGCATTAAGTCAGACAATAAAAACCCAGAGAATTTTTTTCTGTTTTCGAACCAAGGCAGCTTAGATTCAAACTCCACCAATTTGAAAGTATCTTCAATGGAATCAAGGTTGAGTGTATGACTATTACCCTGGATGTCATGCACGACAAGTTCATTCGCTCGCGAGTAGGTCGAGGTGAGTGTTATTACCAACCCAACAATAAAAGCCCAGCATCTCAGAAGGTTAGTTCGTTTCAAATTGTCTACTCCTTATGGTCCGCTGGTTGAAAAACAATTGGCAGATTGTTATCACTACTTTTTGCTAGGACCTAGTGTAATTCCTTATCTACATATTTAACAATAGAAGTAATTGCCAAATGATCAATCTACTCAATAAGTTCTAGAAATAAGCTGCCGATATAATAAATAGTTAGTTAAAATGGACCAGTGCCATTGATGCCCGTGATAATTGATGCCCGCGATAGTTCCTGATATCAAGTTTGAAGTGCAACATTTATCTGTAGTAACCAACAAAGCATTCCTCTGGTGTTTTAAAGCCTAGCCGTTTCCTAGGACGTGTGTTCAATCGCTTAGCAATGGCATTGCATTTAGCCTGTGTTAACGACGCCATTGATGTGCCTTTAGGGAGATACTGACGTATTAATCCATTGGTATTTTCATTCGTCCCTCGCTCCCATGAGTGGTGAGGAGTGGCAAAGTAGAAGCGTGTTTCGGTCGCTTCTTCAATTTCTTTGTATTGATTAAACTCAGTACCGTTATCAGCTGTAATAGAAGTAAATAGTCCATCAAATTTGCTCATAATTTTAATGGTTCTCCGGTTGAGAGATTCGGTGGTTCTATTATTCAGTTGGCCTATCAGGGTATAACCAGTTTTCCGCTCAACCAGAGTGACAATACAATGTTTAGAGCCAGCACCCATGACCGTATCGATTTCCCAGTGACCACGTGTTTTTCGGATTTCAACGGAAGCCGGCCGTTCGGATATGTGGCGTTTTGAAGCAACACGACCACGGCTGTCGTAGGCCCCGTAACGCTTCCGACGTTTCTTATTCGATTGCCTGAGGTGTTGCCATAACTGGCCTCCATTAGCTTTATCTCTCCAGACATACTGGTAAATAGATTCGTGACTTATCGTTAATTTACCGGTGGTTTTGAGATGGCCGACAATCTGCTCAGGGCTCCAGTCTTTAACCAGCAACTGCTTAACTTGATTGAATTGCTCTGGTGTGATGCGTTTGTTTCGCCTTGAACAACTTCTTCGCCGAATGGACCGACTCTGGGCTTTGCTAGGCCGATAGGCTTTATCAATTTTGCATGAGTTACGAATGATTTCTCGGGAGATCGTGCTCCGATGTCTTCCGAGGGCATGAGCAATTTGAGCTTGGTTATAACCTTGCTTTCTGAGCATAGAAAGCATATACCTTTCATTCTCAGTGAGCTGTTTGTATTTCATGTATTTTTTCTTCTTGGCGGGAGGAAAACACAAGAATTATGACAGCTCACTGTTTTAAATTTTAGTGTTGCACTTAGTATATGAATCCAAGGTTGATAACAATCAAAGTGCTCGACTGGGTATATACCCCACGTTAGTTTTAAGGAAGCCCGTTATGAAATTAGAAAACTCACTTCGATTATCCTACCGTCTGCTAGATGAGAATGATGGACAATTGTTGTTTGACTTGGACCAAGAGCCTGAAGTGATGAGGTTTATTAATGGTGGAACGCCAAGTTCATGGGGTGATATAACAACCAAGGCAATTCCAAGGTTAATGAGCTATCGAGATGACGCTAAAGGTTGGGGACTTTGGGGAGTTTTTATTCAAGAAAGCAATCAGTTTATAGGTTGGGTCTTAGTCAGACCTATGGGCTTCTTCTCAGATGACCCGCAATATAATGACCTTGAACTGGGCTGGCGGTTTTGTAGTAGTTCATGGGGGAAAGGTTATGCGACAGAGGCAGCGGAACACATCTCACACCATTTGACCCGCACCAATCAACTTACCCATTTTTCAGCTATTGCTTTGGAAGACAATATTGGGTCAATAAACATTATGAAAAAGCTGGGAATGACATTCTTGAAAAAAGAATGGCTGAAAGACGAAATTTTAGGTGAAGCGGAGCTAGTGTTTTATCAGAAAACAGTTTGATTCGGGTTTTTCATGTGACTTTTGGATTAAGCGGCGCTTTGAAATGCTCAAAGCGCCGTTTGAATTTACGAGACCAAGTCTAGAAGATTAAGTGAGCGACAGCAGCGATTACTGGCAAGGTTACCAAAGTACGTAATACAAAGATCACGAACAACTCAGCGATATTGACCGGGATTTTACTGCCTAATAGCAGTGCTCCAACTTCTGACATGTAGATAAGCTGAGTCACTGACATTGCGGCAATCACAAAGCGCGTCATTTCACTGTCGATAGAGGCGGCCAGAATTGCTGGAATAAACATATCGGCAAAGCCCACCACCATTGTTTCAGATGCTTTAGCGGCTTCAGGAATCGATAGCAATTCAAGCAATGGGACAAAAGGTTGACCTAGAATGGCAAATACAGGTGTGTATTCCGCAATAACCAACGCGACCGTCCCTAGGCCCATTACGACCGGTAATACGCCAAACACCATATCTGCTGCATTTTTAAATCCTTCTTGCAAAACGTGTTGAGGTGCAGGGCTCTTTTGCGCACGTTGCGTTGCAAGATTTAGGGCATAGCCAAACAAAGATTGACCATTCGGAACGGTATGTTCGGTTTGCGTTGGCTTAGTGCCATCGACATAAAGATCTTTTTTCCAACGTAAAGGAGGTAAACGAGGGACGATCACAGCCGCCGCTAAGCCTGCCAAACAAACCGCCGCATAAAAAGGCAAAAACAAATGCTCTAGTTCAACTTGAGCGATGACGACTAGGCTAAACGTAATCGAAACGGCAGAGAATGTCGTACCGACAACTGCAGCTTCTCTCTGGGTGTAAAATTTTTGCTCGTACTGCTTGCTGGTTAGCAAAATCCCGACGCTGCCGTCCCCAAGCCATGAGGTCATGCAATCTATCGCGCTGCGGCCCGGCAGGTTAAACAACGGACGCATGATTTTGGATAGCAAGGTTCCGAAGAGCTCAAGCAAACCAAAATTCAAAAGAAGCGGGAGCAACAAGCCAGCAAAAATGAATACTGCAAACAGAGTCGGTAACAAGCCTTCTAATACCAAGCCACCAGTATTTTCTTCCCAAATTGATTCTGGTCCAACTTGAAAGAAGGTAGCCAATGCAGCTAAACCGCCAATGATTCGTACAATTAACCAAGCCGTGGATGGCGCTAAGAGGTTGTCAGCAAAATTGTGCTGCCTAATCCAGCTTGGTTTAACAAAGCGATAAACGATCGATGCCACAGTCATTGTTACTATGGTGAATGTTATGATCGGGACGATGGCATCGCCCAAAAGGCTTTTTAATCCATTTGCTAAGATAGCAACGGGAATCGTAATTTCACCCTGAAAACTTACCGGCAACATGAATAACACAAGGCCGATCAGCGAAGGAATCAAGAATATCGCTAATCCTGATTTGTTGCTTTTGTCTAGATTATTGTTTTGCATGATAATTACTACTAAAGACGAAAAATTTGCCTCTTGGCATAATAATTCACTAAAAATCCATTTTTAGTAGGTTTTGAGGATGTTAGTTCTTTTTGCATAGTCATGCAAGTTAAAAGAATTTGTTTTCTTTGCTTGATAGGTTTACAGGCTTTCTATTGATGGCAGAACATTTAGTAAACGACGCAAGAACCTGTATAGTGCTATGCGATTAATGAAGCAAACCAACGCAAAAACATGAAGTCCAAACGAATTTTCTCTATTCCAATACTCCTATTTATCCCGATGTCACTTTTAGTTATAGTCGCAATAGCGGGATTGATTCGCTTTAATACATCGGATGCGGATATCCTTGCCAAGATGCAACGATCTTCAACGACTAATTCAGCAGTTCTGGAATTGTTTGGATATCAAAGTCCGCATCCTGTGACGCTCTTGCTCCCTGGCGGTGCCAGTTTGTTAAGTTGGCACAAGGATTCTGAACTTGTTGGTCAGTACCAACATAATGGTAAACCCAGCAAAGTGGTTCTTTTCACAGATTCAATTACTCGCTTTGGTGATGACTACCATCTTGCACTACTGGCAATTACCGAGAGTGATCATGGTGAAGCCATCCACCAAACCAAGTTGGTTCTTTTAAGCTTTGACCAAACGGTTAAACGCCTTGTGTCGAAGGACTTTGTTACCTTAGAAGTTAATAGTCCGTTAGACATTTCAGTTATCGATAATGAAATTGATGTATTGAGTTCTGAGAGACGATTATTAAGAGTGCGGGTAGACCAAGCGCAATCGAAGTTAGTGATTGTGGAATAGTTACAGATTCCAAGACAAATCGTGACGAACTCGCGCAATCAATACTGATAGAAGAATAATTATCCAGGTTAGATTTTTCGGTCTGTTTTGCAGATCTAAAAAGCGAGATTGCGGATGCCCAGCTCTGAACTATGCTTAGTCGAAATGTCAGTTGGATAGTAAGAGTCACACCATGATCAGTAAACGCTTTTTCAAAACCAAGAACGAAGTGGAAGTTACGTTTGAAATTCCAGCATGTAATGAAACGAATAGTGTGGATTTGTGTGCAGATTTTCTTGGTTGGAAGCCACAACCGATGAAAAAAAACAGTAAAGCTAAATCATTCAAATTCAAAACTCGATTACCGAAAGATCAACAATTTGAGTTTAGATATTTGGTGAACAAACATCAGTGGCGCAATGATGAAGCCGCAGATCGTTACACACCAAACGGGTTTGGCGAAGATAATGGTTTGGTTTTCACTCACACTCCAACCTAGTAATAGCTCTTAAATAGACTACTTGTTGTAGCGCTAATAATTAATTGATAAAAATAACATTAAAATCTGGTTGTTAGGCGCTAATAGACCTAAATTTGCGCCTTTTCCTAGAAGTTAAGCGTGACATCGCTACTTTTTCTACGTAACCTCTAGCCTTTATTCACTGCCAATGGTGTAGGAAGTTGTTTGAAGGCGCTTATGCTTATCGCTCGTAAAATCATCACAGCATACTTAGCTCAACCAGCGCTTTTAGTCGCTTTATCTCTGCTAACTCTAATCAATGCTACGCTCGTACAAGCCAGTGAGAACAATGACAATATTCCGGTACTGGATATCCCGCCGAAATACGAATACGTCATTCAAAATGGTGACAACCTAGGCGCGATTTTTGAGCGATTAGGTTTTGGCTACAGTGAAATGCTGAACGTAATGGAGACCGATGTTGACTACCTAGCATTAGATACCTTGCAGCCTGGAGACACACTGCGTTTTTGGACATCAGAAAACGATGGTCGATTAAAACAGATGGAGCTGGAGTTTAGCATTGTCGATAAGGCAGTCTATACCTTGCTGCCAGAGGGTGGTTTTCAGTACACAGCGGTCGAGATTCCTGGTGAATGGAAAAATTATCCATTAGTTGGAGAAATCGAAGGTAGCTTTTCTCAGTCTGTTAGTCGGCAAGGACTTACCTCAAAAGACGTGGATCAAATTGTCAGCCTGTTAAATGGCAAGCTAAATTTTGCTCGTGATTTAAGAGCGGGTGACAAATTTGAAGTCGTTCAAGCTAGGCAATACGTACAAGGAACCTTGACAGGAAAGCGTGAAATTAAAGCAGTTAAGATTCATAACCGTGGCAAGCTTTACACGGCTTACCTGCATTCTGATGGACAGTACTACGACAAAGACGGCAATAGTCTGCAAAGAGCATTTCAGCGTAAACCCATCACGGGTAACTACCGTTTAACATCTGGCTTTAATCCTAAACGTCGTCATCCCGTCACTGGTCGAACTGCGCCCCATAATGGAACGGATTGGGCAACGCCAGTAGGCACTCCGATTGTTTCCACTGGCGATGGTGTGGTCGCTATGACACGCAAACATCCTTATGCTGGAAACTATGTGGTGATTGAACACGGCAACACCTACAAAACGCGATATCTGCATTTAAGTAAGATTCTTGTTCGTAAAGGTCAGAAAGTAAGCCGTGGGCAAAAAATTGGTTTGTCTGGAAGAAGCGGTCGGGTTACCGGTGCGCACATTCATTACGAGTTGATCATCAAAGGACGCGCAGTTAATGCGATGAAAGCCAATATACCAATGGCGAGCTCAGTTCCTAAATCTCAACTAGCTTCATTCAAAGCGAATCGCGATGAGCTTGATATCTTGCTGAGAACGCAAGAACTGCGTTGGGCTGCTCAATCTAACAATAAAGGAACAGGATAGCAGTTTAAGCAGAGCGTGAACCCAATGCGTCTTTACACTGCTCAATCAACTTTTCTGGAGATTCAGGGCGCGAGAAAAAGTAGCCCTGTATCTCATCGCAGCCTAAATTAGAGAGCTTTTCAAGCGCTTCGACGTCTTCAACCCCTTCCGCAACTAGGCGAACTTCTAATTGCTTGGCGAGTTGAATTATTAGCCAAACGACCTTTTCCGCTGTCTCGCTGGACAACATATTACGAATAAAAGTTGCGTCTATCTTGATACAGTCAATTGGGTAACTGTAGATGTAGTTTAGGCTCGAGTAGCCCGTTCCAAAATCATCTAGCGCTACTTTAAATCCCATAGAACGCAGTTTGCTCAGAATATATTTCACTTCGTTATTCTGAGTGAGTAACACTGTTTCTGTTAGCTCTAACGTGAACTCATTTGGGCTAAATTCGTATTTGCTGAGTGTCTTTTTAAGTGAACCTAAATACCGAGTTGAATCATTAAGCTCATGAGCAGAGCAGTTTATTGAGAGTTTGATCTTGTAACCTAATCCTCGCTCCATTCTCTGTTTGGCGATACATGCAAGCTCGAAAATTTTCTCACCCAAGTCGACAATCAGGCCAGATTGCTCAGCAGCTTCGATAAACTCTACCGGTGAGATACAACCTAACAACTGGCTATTCCATCTAGCTAAGACTTCGAAGGATTCCCATCGTTGCTCACGACGATTAACAATGGGTTGCAACAACACGTAAACTTCTAAATCATCAATATTCGCTTTCTCTAGCTCGACTCTTAGTGCATCAATGACCATGGTCCGTCGATAATACTGAGCGCTTAGATTGGTATCGTAGTTTTGAATGTTACGATTTTTTGTCTGTTTACAATCTTTTAGAGCAAGGCTGGCGTGCAGCATCAGTTGGTCTGAAGTCACTTTGACGTCTGAGCGTTGAGCAAGTCCCATACTCGCCGATATGCTAATGGTGTAGTTGGTATCGGTATAACCTTCTTTTAGCCTTTGGATAATGCCGCGACAAACGGAACCAGAGTCTGTTTCCCTAGTAATGAAGGCAAATTCATCTCCTGAGATTCGAAATGTCATTTGCTCTTCTGGGACTGAATTGGCAATGGTTTGAGCAACAAATTTTATCACCTGATCACCCATGTAGTTTCCGTATAGATCATTGATTGATTTAAAGTTATCAATATCTAAATACACAAGAGTGAAGCTGTCGTCAGTGGTTTCAGTTATGGTCTCCAATTTGTCAGCCAAAAAACTACGATTCATTAGCCCTGTCAGGTTATCGTGTGATACCTCGTAGCTTAGTTGATTAACAAGACTGTCTGATCGCGCCGCTAACCAGCGGGCGCGCAGCGTATGCACAGATACATTGGCGAGTGTTGCATGTAAGCCGCAAATAAGGTCTTTTTGGTATGGCTCCTGTTCGTATAAGGATACCAGCGCTCCGATCACTTCATTTTTGCTATTGCGCAAAGGCATTCCGACTAAGCAATTGGCTTCGATTTGGCGCAACCAATGGTTGGTAGGGTATTCGTCAAGTAGGTCCTGTTTAACCACGCATTTCTGCTCAACACCACTTAGAACAAGTCGAGATATGGCGCTTACATCAAATTGTCTAAACTCTGCGTCAATGTTAGGCGAAAACGCTTGGGCTAACGTGTTGACTTGTCCTTGAAACTTATCAAGCTCTAGAACACAGCTGAACAGACTGGATGTTTTGGTTTGTAACGAAGTAATCAATTGTTTTTGAAGTTCAATGCCCTCCAAAAGTAACAATTGTTCAAGTTCTTCAGCAGTAAATGATTCGATCTTAGACCGACTTGTCACCATAGCCACTACCTATCGAAAGTTATAATCGAGCTTTGTTATTAGTATATGCACCCAATTACTATGGTATACGGTGTGTAGTTTTTCAAACTTGATGGATTGATGTTTTGGTAAGATTAAGTCGGTTGAACGAATGGTCTCAATATTGAGATTTTATTGTGTCATTACTCGTTAGCGTCCGCTAAACGTTTTTTGAGATAGTCCATAAAAAGCTTGGCGCGTGTGTTGGTGTACGCCAGTTTGGGGTAATAGGCATAGATGGTTTTTTCGTTGGCTGAGTACTGGTTGAGAATTCGTATCAACGAACCATCATTGACATCGTGTTTTGTCATAAACTCATGTGCCAACAAAATCCCTGCGCCTCGTTTAGCAGCATGAAATAGTGCTTCACTATTAGAGCTCATTAACTTGCCTTGAAGTGTAATTCGATCACCGTTCATTAGCTTTAAATCCGTTTGAGTTTGCTCTGTCCAAACCAAGAGATCATGATCATCCAGCTGATCAAGACTTTCCGGCACGCCTTTGCGTTGTATGTAACTTGGTGATGCATAAAAACCAACTTGGCTGTGAAAGAGTGGCGTGCCAATGAAACTCAAACTATTCAAGTTATCAATCTCTCTAGTGATATACAGATCCAAACTTAATTCGGGCATTTCTCCAGGCGTTGTCGTGATTAGCATGACCCGAATTTCTGGATACTCGATAAAAAAGCCTTCCAAGTAATCCATTAGAAAGCGTGAACCAACTACAGAGGTAGCTCCAATCTTAAGCACCCCCGCTGGCGATTGGTTAACAGAGCGCGTTTCGTCAAAAACCGATTGCCAGTTATCGAGCTGCTGCTTGGCTCGGTCATAGAAAACGGACCCTGCCTCCGTTTGTGTCACTGAACGAGTAGTCCGTTTGAGTAATTGCACGCCTAGGTGACTTTCTAGTCCTTGAACCTGCTTGGTTAAGGCTGAGCTGGTGGTATTCATGCGCCGAGCGGCGCCCGAAAAGCTTCCTTCATCGACCACTCTTAAATAGGTTTTTATACTGCGAAAAAGATCCATGTAGACACCGATAGCAAATGATAAGCAAAGCGAGTTTGGAATTGATACACTAGCGCTTTCGAAATTGCGGAACGAGAAAATGCAACAAAACGAGTTCGAAACATTAGTTAAAGCACTATGCCAGACTGAAAACTTAAAAGAAATGCTCGCTTACCTTAAGCAGCAGGAAAATGAAGAGATTGCTGAGGTGGCGGAATCTTTAACTGGGCAGTTTGCGCTGGCTGAAGTTGAAGGAGCACAGCGTATTTACCATGTCACGACCGATACAAATGAAGCGGGAGAACAAGAAGAATTTGTTGAGCAAGTCATGACGGTTTCAGATGACACCATTGTTGCAGTTGCTTGGTTCTTCGATGCCTTTTTCGAAATAAAGCGTAAAGACACCTATCAAGCAGCTGGAAAAACCTATCGTCAGCCTAAAAGGTCTTAATTACTACACGGAATCAGCTATAAACAAGTCTCGCTAGAATAGTATCCAGTTATTCTAGCGAGAATAATCTAATTGATACTACGACAAATTGACCACGTTATCTTTGTTTACAGAGGCCGGGTTTTCTTCAATCCAAGCTTCCAATTTGTCGAACCCACCTATGTACTCGCCATCTAACCAAATCTGAGGAACGGTCACAGGGGTTTTCTCGCCAATAATGGCTTTTACTTCCGGAATCATACGGTACAAAGCTGCAGCGTCTTTGACTACATCAAAGTACTGATAGGAAATCCCAGCAGCCTCTAGCTTGGCTTTTGCCTTGACGCAGAAAGGGCAAGTCGCTTTCCCGTAGACGATGTTGCCTTGCATAGGTTCTTTGCCAACCCAGTTTTTAATTATGGATTGAACCAACACACCGCGATTTAGCGCTTCACCTTGGCTGACAACTTCACCTTCAACAAGGACAATCGGAGCGTGCCATGCGCCTTTTACTAGTGGTTCCCACCAGTGAGAAAGCCAATCTTTTACTTCAAGTTCTACTGGGATACCGTTGAGCTCGTTTTCAAAGGTATCTGCCAAAATATCTTTAGTTAGGGTACATTCTCCACAAGGGATTTTAACGCTAAATGGTCCCCAAGCTCCGCCCCATCGATACAAAGTGACTTTAATTGGCTTTGTCATACATTTTACTCGTTTGTTACTTTATTAATTGGAACCTTGTAATCCGGTTTTCATTTCAACTCTCGCTTTTTTATTTTCCCAGTGGGTAATAAAAGCAACAGACAAAATGATTATAGCGGCTCCTAACCAGAGCCTTCCAGGTGGAACCCAACTAAATACTAACCAGCCTGCGAGTACGTTCATTGGCAATTTGGCATGGTCAAACGGCTGAACAAACGAGGCATCAGCACTGGAATAGGCCTTAACAATGGCCCACTGCGCGAGTGCAGTGAAAGCGCCGGCAGTAATTAGGCTAAACCAAAGCAGCCAAGAGTCTGGAAGTTGCCATTCTGGGATTGCCAAAAATAGATTAAACGGAGTGAGTAACACCAGCAGATAGACAACCATAGTTGCTGGTGAATCTTGAGAAGATAGGCGCTTGACCATTAGTGAATAGCAGGCCCAAAAAAACGCGGCACCGACGGGTAATAAGCTGGCCCATACAAAGTCTTCGGACCAAGGTTGTAGAATGATCATTGCACCAATAAAACCGGCGACGGTTGCCGACCATCTAGCCCAACCAACAGTTTCTTTCAAAAATAACCCTGAGCCCAATGTTGCGAACAGCGGTGATGTCATCAACAATGCAATACCTTGCCATATGGGAACTGGGTAGGCTAAGGCCCAAAGCCACAATTGAATACCAATGACGGCAAGAAAAACTCGAAAGATGTGCAATGGCAAATGGTCAGTTCGCAGAGATTGAGAGATGCCCAGTGACTTTAAAAAGGGCAAGATAACGATGAGGGCGACAAAATACTGGATGAGCGCCACCATCGTCGATGGCAAGCCTAGTTTAATACTCGCAATTTGCGACAAACTGTTGACCACGGCAAAAGCAAATCCTGCGAGCAACATCCAAGAGGCGCCTTTGAGCGGTTGATGTTGGTTTTTCATCGTATGATCCCTATACGAGTTACTAGTTAGTATCGATTTCAATATTCAAACCCAAGTCCTTTTAATAATTAAGACGTTTTAAGCTTTTAGTTGGCGTTGACGGGTTTGAAAATTGGGGCAACTATACACGGCGTTGAACTCTCATATCAAATTATTTGCATTGGTGTAGTGTGATGTCTTTGAAAAAGATCGAGTTAAGGTTCACGTTGTTAACTAGTCAGATTAGGAATATCTGAATTTTTCTAATACATTTCATGCGGTTAATACATCGACAAGGAAAGCTGATGCCCAGTGTAAAATTCGAAAGTAGAACCGTTCAGCCCAGTAAGATTCTGTGTGTTGGGCGGAATTATGTCGAACATATTGAGGAATTAGGTAATGCTATCCCCACTGAAATGGTGGTGTTCAACAAACCGAATTCTTCCATTTCTAATAACCTCAAAGCGGTGGATGGAGAAAGGCTACATTACGAGGCAGAAATTTGTTTTCTGGTTGAAAAAGGCCAATTTGTCGGCGTTGGGTTTGGGCTGGATCTAACCAAACGAGAAACACAGAGTCGCCTAAAGGCTAAGGGTTTACCTTGGGAGCGAGCAAAAGCCTTTGACGGTTCTGCCGTGTTCAGTCGTTTTGTTCCGATTACCGATTTGGAAATAAGCCAGTTAGAAGTTGAGTTGTATATTAATTGCGTGCGAGTGCAAAAAGGCTCAACTTCTCAAATGTTGTATCCACCATTAACCATACTGGACGAGCTAAAAACCTATACGGCACTTTGTGACGGTGACGTCATTATGACTGGTACACCCAAAGGTGTTGGAGAGGTCCATGCGGGCGACGTATTCTTAGGTCGAATCAAACTAGGCGATACCATTTTGTTGGAGAGTGAATGGGTGGCCAAGGCTTAACTTTGGACTCGCCGTTGAATGTGTACCCCCTGTTTAATAGTTACATGTAGTGGTGTAGAAATAAAAAGATCGCCATGCTGACTATCGTGGTGAGCAACACGTTCTTGGTCGCTTTTGCCAAAACAACCGCAAACCCGGCGGCGATTAAAAACGGGTTAGTGAAACTGACATCCAATTGGTTTTCTGGCATGAACACAATCGGTGCCCAAATTGCTGTTAACACGGCCGGGCTCGAAAAAGTCAAAAATTGACGAAGCTTTGGGCTGACCGAAAACGGTAATTTTGGTTCTAAGAAAAGGTATCGGCTTAAAAACACGATGCTCGTCATCAATAAAATCGTTGTTATCATACTCTGCGCCCTCTATTTACAAGACTGTCGGATAGGTAACCACTAATCATGGCGATCAAACTGGCGATAATTAGTGATCCCGAAACCTGATAGAAGCTCAATAGGACCGATGACACTAGTGCCACGACGACACAGACTAAAACGGGCGTGGTTTTAATATTCGGTATTACAATAGCAATAAACGTAGCGGCAACGGCGAATTCAAGGCCTAGTTCATGTATCCAGGGGAATTGACTCCCAGCGATAATGCCGATGACCGTTGCTATATTCCACACCAAATAGAAGCTTAAGCCGGAGCCTAATGCATACCAGCGATCAAATCGTTCTGGCGATTGATTCCCACACACTGCAAAAAGCTCATCGGTGAGCAAAAACCCAAGGGCTACTCGCCAGCGTAAGGGCAAGTGCTTGATTTTGTCGCGCATCGTCATACTGTATAAAAAATGTCGGGCCGTAATAAAAAACGTGGCGAGCAAAATCGAACTAATGCCAGCGCCCGCTTTAATCATCCCTGACGCAACCAACTGAATAGCCCCTGCGAAGACGACCGCAGACATGGCTTGGCTTTCTAATACTGTCATCCCCGCTTCTAAAGCAAATGAACCTGCGAGAACCCCCCACGGTATTACGGCAATGCTAAGGGGGATAGTAGCCACGCAACCGCGGCCAAATTTGTTGATTCGACTCATATTTAATATCTATCTGGGAAAACTGACTTACTGTGTTACGGATGTGGCGTATTGTTTCGGGGTGACTCCGAGTGTTTGTTTGAAGTGACGATGAAAATGGCTTTGGTCGTGGAACCCACAAGTATGCGCAGTATGAATAATGGAGTGACCCTCTCGCAGCAAACATTTTGCTTTACGGATTCTAGACTGTATTTGAAACTTATGCGGTGGTAAGCCGAAGGCTTTTTGAAAGGCTCTCACTAAATAGCTACTGCTCAAACCAACTAGTGTTGACAGTTCACTGAGTGATACGTCAGCTTCTGGAAAATCTTGTAAAAAATCCCTCACAATCATCAACTGAGACTGGCATTTAAGCGTGTGTTCTTGTGGTGGTCTTTTTCTAGCGTGCCGGACAATGAGTATTCGTAAACATTCATACAACAAACTTTCCCGTTCCAAACGGTTACTGGAGCTTTTCATCGTGCTAAACATGTGAGCCAACCGTCGGGCCAATACTTGGTCATGAATGACGGGTTGATCAAAATACGGTACCCAGCTTTGTGAAGGCCCAAATATTTCCTCACTGATGAGTTTAAAGTGTGTTTCAAGTGGGTACATCGCTTGATAAGACCAACCATCTTGTGTGGCGGCTCGACCATTATGAACGTCGTCAGCGTTGACTAGGATGATACTGTGTGTCGGTGCAACATGATTGCCACCTGAACGGTAGAATTTTTGTGCACCGGATGAGATTAGCCCAACTGTGTACCCTTCGTGGCTGTGCTTGGAAAAGTTTGTATGGGTGTATGAGGCATCAAGCAACTCGAGACCTGGTAGTTCGTGGGAAACTGAATACTGTGCACATTCCATGTGAACTCTGTCCTTTACTCAATGTATCGTGGTTGTGTGACAAGACGATACCAAACCAATCAAAACCTGTTTTGTACAAAATTGATATCGAGGTTTAAAAGCGGGAGAGATTATCTACCGTTCATCCATCTACCGAGTTTACTTAGCAGGCTAAGTTTGTTCGAAGGTCTAGCACTAGTGTTTACTGCATAGTCTCGTCCCAAGTAATAGCTTTCTAGAAATTCTCGTCTTTGCAATTCTTGTGTATTGTCGCCAGAGCAGGGGAGTGCTTCAAGCGTTTGGATGGCATAGTCGTTGGCTAAGCTGTAATCCATTTCCATTAAGCCTTGGAAGTAAAGCCAAAGGTGCGTAACCAAGATCAAACTGGATTCACTAGTTTCAACAAATTTGCTGGCGTGGGTTGAGCCGAGTGTTTCATCCATTATCTCGCGTAATGATTCTGTTGTTGCTTTATTTGCTTCGATATTTGAAAACAATTGCAAGTGACTGTGAGTAAGCAAACCGAGCAATACATCGTTAGGTTGGCGACCTTGCTCAAGCTTAACCATATATTTAGAGTTGTTTTCTTCAATCCATTGTTCAAATTGCACGCGGAATTTTGATACAGGTTTTAGCCGGAGAACACCTAGATTAGCGAGAGTTTCTGATATTGAAGCTTGGGAGAAAGAAGAAGAGTTTGTCATGGAACGTTCGCGTCAAACAGTATTAGGACTACACTAGCGAATATTTGGTCTGACTGCATCCGTTGATTCGAATGATGGGAATTCTTGAATAAAAAAGAGCCAGACAGGCTGGCTCTGATTGAGTCGTATAAGAGAACTAAGCGCGTACACGAATATTTTGAGCTTGTGGTCCTTTATCACCTTGAGTGATTTGAAACTCTACCGCTTGCCCTTCGGCTAAAGTGCGGAAACCATCACCTTGAATTGCGCTAAAGTGGGCGAATACATCTGGGCCACTCTCACGTGTGATGAAACCAAAGCCTTTGGTTTCGTTAAACCACTTTACTGTTCCTGTTACTGTCTCTGACATGGAAAACTCCTAAATTACAAACGCCGTTATTGGCACGGATAGCGTGGAAAAGTAGATTGCTACTGCGTACATACGGTGTGGAGTGCCAAGAGTGACCGAACCAAGCGTAGGTAAAAACATAGAATCATTTTCGAGCTAGATTCAGTCTAGAACTCACTGGTTATAAGTCAACCAAATTTGCTCCTTACATAGTGATTTGTAAGTATTTTATTTAGATTTTATGCACTTTATACCGTTTTAATAAATTAAGTCGCAAGTTTCATATTGGCGACACAATGAAAGCAACAAGAAAAATACAAAATAGGTCGATGTTGCGTTAGGTCTTATCTGTTGTTGGGTAACGTGGTCGATAATGAAATTCTATATGCATCTAGTGGATTTTCAATATAAACCCGATGGAATAATATCAGCGTGAAATAAACTAAAGTACTAATTTAGGTATTAAAAAATAGTAAAAATAAACTAACTTTCATTCTGAAATCTAACACTTTGATTGAGCGAATAATCGACTGAAAAATTGACTTAACTACATGTGGTAGGTTCAAAAAAACAAGCCCCAAAATGCTATTAATTTGCTTGAAAAATAACCAGCTCATCAGCACAATGCCCACGCTTTCAAAGAGAGAGTGAATTAATTAACTATCAATGAGGTTTTATATGAAGTTTTTAGCTATTGTGTTTATCGCGTTTGGTTTGGCTATCGCTAGTGTTGATCACTTAAATTCTTATTTATACGGATTGGTAGTTGCGGTATTCGCGGTAGGTAGCTGTTTCGCCATAGCGTCTCGTTCAATAAAATTGCCAGAATTGTCTGCTGTTCTTTTTGTTAGTGCTGTCGTGGCCAAATTGGCTATTGCGTCTGTGGGCGTAGTTTGGGGATTGTCTAACGAAACCATTGGTTCACCTGTTGTATTCTCAATGTCGTACCTATTGTTCTCTGTTGCTATCGTTTTAGCGTGGCGTTCAGTTCGCAAGCAACAAGAGCGTTTATCCCTCGCTTAATCATCTCTTTTCAATTACCGCTTAGTTCGTGATTTCTCATTCGAATAGGCGGTAACTGTTCCCATAAAATATCGGTTCACTAGCCTTTTGTTAACATATTGTTTCAGTGTGTGATTCCGATATTTCAAGGTGTAATAAAGTGTGTCTATCGCTTGATATTTAACCGCTTTAATTCAAAATGTTTCCATAAATAGCACATCCATCGAACGGAATCGTTTCTATCTTGGAGTACTTATGAAACTGTTCTTGATCTTAATGTTGAGCTTGTCTGCCGGTTATGCGGCTGCTGATCACATTCAATCTTTTGTTCTTGGTTTAAGTATCGCCAGTGCTGCGGTCGCCGGTTGTTACTGGGTGGCATTCCGCTCAGACCGATTCCCAGAATTTATGTTGGCATTATTGTTTTGCGGATTGCTGGTTAAGGTTGTAATCGCCGCTCTTGGTTTGTTGATTGCTTCATCGGCACAGTTAATTGGCTCTCCATTTGTGTTTGCAATGTCTTACCTCTACTTTTCTATTATCGCGAGTTTACTGTTCTACACACGACGTAACGCTAAGCGAAGAGCCCAACCTAGTGCTTAATCTATAATGCCACGGCACTGAGCAAGATACTCGAACGTTTAATTATCTTGCTCAAATCTAATCTCAAAGAAATCTCTTGAACTCGCTTCAAATCTCACAAGCCAGACATAAATAGTAAGAAACCGTTTCACTGCGATGATTTGCATCGGAGAGTCGATATACTCAGTACCTCTTAATCAAATTATTAGTGTTTAGATCGTTCGAACAAATAGAGCGAGTCTTCTTTTCAGAGTGCTTACAAGGTGGTTTAGGTGAAAAACACTTCTCGTTTAGCGATGTCAATGAGTTTAATTGGTTCGGCTATAATTTCCTTCCCTATGATGGCGATGCCAGTTGCCATCCCAAACCCTCCAGAGCTTAATTCGAAAGGTTATGTGCTAATTGATTACCACTCTGGAGAAGTGTTGGTTGAAAAAAATGCTCATGGGCGATTAAACCCAGCCAGTTTGACTAAATTGATGACAGCATATGCAGCTGGTATGGAAATAAGATCGGGCTCTGCTTCATTGGATGATGTAGTAGTGATCAGCGAAAATGCGTGGGCGAAAAAGTTTCCAGATTCTTCAAAAATGTTTATTGAGGTTGGTAAAGAAGTCGCGCTTTCTGATTTGTATCGTGGCTTGATCATACAGTCTGGAAATGATGCCAGTGTGGCTATTGCGGAGCATATCGCTGGCTCAGTAGATGGTTTTGTCGGTGTAATGAATTCTTGGGCAACCCAGCTTGAACTCAAAAACACCTCGTTTTCCAATCCTCATGGCCTAGATAGTGAGGCGCTATATTCGACACCTTATGACATAGGAATGTTGGGACGAGCGATTATCCGAGACTTGCCTGACATCTACCCTATGTATCAAGAACGTTCATTTACCTACAACGGTATTACTCAGTACAACCGCAATGGGTTGTTACGCGACCCAATGCTAAATGTTGATGGTATGAAAACCGGCTACACCAAAGGGGCGGGCTACAGCTTAGCGACATCTGCAACTGAAGGAAAAATGAGATTAATTGCGGTTGTTATGGGCGCAAAGAGCATTCAAGCTCGTGAATCTCAAAGCAAGCAGTTACTCAGTTATGGTTTTCGCTTTTACGAAACCTTGAACCCTCATACCAAAGAGCAGTCAGTGACACAGGCTCGAATTTGGATGGGGAATGAAGATACTCTCGACATCGGTGTAAATGAAACGGTTTATTTAAGTGTGTTGAAATCGCAAGCGGATAAGGTCGAAGCCGAGCTAGTTTTGGGCTCAAATCTTGAAGCGCCCATTCTACAAGGTGACAAAATGGGTCAAGTCAATTATCTGCTTGATGGTGAGGTGATTCATTCGGCCGATTTGGTCGCATTACACGATGTTGAGCAGGGGAGTTGGTTTAAACGAGTTACTGATTGGGTGACCCGCTGGTTTAGTAATCTATTCTAGAGCTTTTATCCATTGAGGTGTCATTTGCTTGGATTGCTGTGACATCTCAATGAGACAAGACGCTTTTATTGGCTTTGAATAGTAGTAGCCTTGGATATAGTGCACACCAAGACGTTTAAGAGCGTCTAATTGGGCCGTGGTTTCAACACCTTCAGCAATCACTTCCATATCCAGCTCTTTGCCTAAGCGGATCATTGAAGCCAAAACAGGCTCAATTTCTTGTCTTGAATCTAAGGTGTTGACGAAAATTTTATCTATTTTCATCACGTTAAAAGGGTGCGTACGAATGAACTGCAGACCCGAGTAACCAGTCCCAAAATCGTCGACAGCAAGTCTAAAGCCCAGCATGGTGAGTTCATCAAGTGCGATCTGAATTTCATCAGTAGTATGGTCGCCGAACTCCATATTCTCGGTAATCTCGAGCATGAGATTGGGAATCAAGTAAGCATGAGTTGCAGCGTATTGGGTCAAAAAGCGTCGAAAGGATAGGTCCAGAATAAGGGTTCGACTGATATTGACGCTGAAGTAGACACCTTGTAACTCGTTCCTGTGTCGATACATAAAGCTTGCGACCGACTCCATCGTTTTTTCAGTGATCCGGCCAATTACACCAATTCGTTCAGCAAGTGGGATAAACACATCGGGAGAAATACTGCCCAGCTTTGGGTGTTGCCATCGCGCCAATGCCTCAGCCCCAACTAATTTGTTTGAACGAGAATCGACAATCGGCTGGAAAATCAGATCAATTTCATTGCGGTTGATAGCGTGACTGAGAGAATATTCAACAGAGCGTTTTGATAGCAGTTGAAATCGAATCAGTAGATACAAAGAAACCGCTAAAGCAATGTAAAGCAAAGTGCTAAGCAAGCTGTTGTATACGGCCTGAATAAAGGCCAACTTTTGTGTTTGAACTTCTAGATTTATCGGGAATTCGGAAGAGAAAAATCGAGCAGGTTCGTTTAAAAGTGACTCGTAACTATGTGTTTCGGCGACAGAGTGACGGTCGATAAATAGGTTGTACGAGAATAAATCACTTTGGACGTTGGCAAATACGCGAGAAGTAATTTGTTTAGGTGGAATATAGGCGCTAATACTACGCTGAGCATCAATAGCAACTGAGACCACGATCAATTGCTGTGCGAAGTTGGAGTCCACTACACGAATATGAGTACGAACTCCATTTTCGCCAACTAAAGGAACGCTCGCTTGTTTTGGTAACGTACTGAGTGCTCGGCTACTTGAGCATACCGTAACGCCATTTCTGCTTAGCACCACTTCTTTGACCAGTGGAGAGTCAAATACATAGCGCATCATTAGGTTTTCAGAACGAATAGAGCATCGTTCATCGATTTGACTGTAGAGAGTAGTAAGTTCATCAGCAACGTTTTGGAACTTCTTTTCCAGCAAAATGACCGCGTCGTGACCAATGTTCTTGGCGTTACTGGTGACAGAATAAAAATTGTGAACCAGACACGCCATACCAACCAAAATAGACACAATTAGTATAGGAAGCGCTTTGGGCAAGCTTTTGAATGTGGGTATGGCAAGTTCACGATTAAACACTTGCTGATGAGGAAATTGCATGCAACCAATAGATGGTAAAACTCAGTGCGTATGACTATATCGTATGTATTCCCCGGTGCCATGTTGTTATTCGAATAACCTAGGTGACTTCTCATAAATGAGAACGCGAATAGCCATTAGTAGAATATGGAATAAAGTTCATGAGGTTATGGCGTATATCGTCCAGTGGTTTAATCTGATTTGAAGCGAGCTAAAAACGTAGAGACTGCAAGACTTAAGGTTTGATCAACGACATCCGCACTAGCAATTGGATGATGTGCTAGCATTTGAGGCCAAAATACGCAGGCCTTAATCGAACCAATATATTGCTCAACGGCCATGGGTACGTTGTCTATATTGAGGTTTCCTTTCGAATTTTGTTTTTCGACCCAACTTCGAATCGAGCAGTTGTCATCTATCTGTGCCAATTTGGTCATAAAAATTTGCGCAGTGTTTGGGCAACGAACGCTTTCTGAAATGACCATCCGAGCAAGAGCGTGAAAGTCTTGGTTATTCAAATAACACAACTGTTGTTGAGTGATTGCTTTAAGTTGCTGTTCGAGCGAAGTTGAAGTGTTGACGTAAGATTGGTCTGCTTCATCAAATCTGCAGAGTAACTTATCCACGATTACGGTAAACAAAACATCTTTACTTGGGTAATATTTGTAAAGTGTACGCTTAGATACCTCAGCGCTCTTCGCAATTTGCTCCATACTTGCTTGTTGGTAGCCGGAATCAGAAAAAACGCGAATAGCAGCATTGACGATATCATCTTGTTTAAGTTCACTTCTTTTCAATCCACAGGTTCCCCAATCCGTCTCAACCCAGTAAGTATACACAAGTGTTTACTTAGCTTACCACTGCTTCCGAGTTTGCTTAGTGATCTTGTAAGTCATTAGCTTGACCAAGTGGTGGGCCATCTATGTGGAGAGTTTGAGTTGGGAATGCGACATCTGCACCTTGCTTATGAATGATCTCAAGAATTTTCATTAGCACGTCTTGTTTAACATCGTGAAAGCGTACCCAGTTAACCGTTTTGGTAAAGGTGTACACCATAATGTCCAGGCTAGAAGGACCAAACGCATTTAAATTGACGATCAATGTCTGTTTTGAATCAATATCCGGGTGGTTGCGTAACATGGCTTCAACTTCAGAAACTATGGTACTCAGCGAGGCGCTGTCCTCGTAACGAATACCTATGGTTTCGTAGATTCTTCGGTTCTGCATACGTGAAGGATTTTCTACGATGATATTGTTAAAAATAGAATTGGGAATATACAAAGGACGTTTGTCGAACGTGCGAATGACTGTCATACGCCAACCAATTCTTTCGACAGTTCCTTCGATGTTTCTGTCAGGTGAACGCACCCAATCTCCGACTTTAAAAGGGCGTTCAAAGTAGATCATCACCCCACCAAAAAAGTTAGACAGCAAGTCTTTCGCAGCAAAACCAACAACAAGACCACCAACACCACCAAACGTTAGCAAGCCAGAAAGGCTGAGTCCAAAAGCCTGCATGATGGTTAAAGCGGCAACAACAACGAAAAACAATTTGGCGACTTTCGCGACAGCTTGAACGGCGGTTTCATCACGTTTTTTCTGAGCAAGAATGTGTGACTCAGCGTAATTGATAAGTCTTAAGACTGACCAGACTACTGTGGTGGAGAGCAGAACTAACTCAAGTCTTTCCATCCAATCAATTTGCTTAGAAAAGTGATTTTCCAAAATATAGTCGAGACCAATCATTGCTGGCCAACACCAAATGAGCACACTAACGGGCGTGCTCACCGCGCGTACGACGATATCATCCCAACCTAGTTTTGTTTTCGCGGCTAATTGTGCCAAGCGGCCACATACAACACGCCATATCAACCAAGCGACTAAAGAACCTAGCAGGACAAAAAGAATATTTCGATTCCAGTCAACTAAGAGTGTTTGCGTATTTTGTAAAATGCTCTGTAACCAGCTTTCCATGAAGACCTTTTTTTGCTGAGGGAAGAGGGTTTTGAAAGAGTGTCTGTGATGTAAGATTACGATTCAACAAACGTCGCTTTTTTTGCTTGGTAGATCGAATTAGTCTTCGTTGAAATGCTCTGCTAGCGCAGCTCTACGGTTTTTCGCCGCGCCACCGCCTTCTAAGTTCACAGTATCTTCGTAACCCGATTTAACAAAGCGTTGGGTTGGGCTGTTAGGGACAATACGTTTTAGTTGCGGCGAATCGAACGTACCTGACAGTTCATAAACAGACTCGCCTTTGCCAGTTTGAACGTAAACGCGCTCACCATCAAACCTAAACTGAGTGGCGATCAGCCGGCTGTTTTTGTGGACGCCGTTCTCTGACAGAACTAATCTCTCACGGTTGTATCCGGGCGCACCGACTTCAATCCAAGTGCCATAAGCATTTTTAGGGTGGACATAATCCTGATAACTTACGTAAAAAATGTATGAAAAAACGCCAGCTAACGTTAATAGAACTAAGTAAAAGAAAGGTTTTGCCCAAGAAAAACGCGTAGCAGAGTTTGCAGGATTGGCCGTTGATTTAGACTTGCTCATACTACTTCTCTAGTCTCTCTTCACCTAGGTTGAGTCTGGCCACACACTAGCAACCAGCAGAACGCGATTCAACCTAAGTGTAGTCTTGCAATCAACCTATTACTATTCACGGAAGAAAGATCAAGCTTTTCATAATCTAACAAGGCTTCAAACATCAATAGTTGTGAAAAACACCATTGTTGTAATCCTCGATAGCCTGCTCAATTTCTTGTACTGAGTTCATCACAAATGGGCCGTAATGGACAACGGGCTCGTTTATCGCGTTACCTGCAAAGAAAAGAGCACCAGACGATTTATTTGCAGTCAATGTCAGAATGTCTAAGTCATTAAGAAGCGCAAAGTGGCCTTGTTCAATATTCTCATCACCAACTTGAATTTGCCCGGCATAGACAAACATCGATACGTTTAGTCCTGACAGATGGCTGATTTCAATTACATTGTTAGCGTTGGGTTGCCAGTCTGCAACAGTGATAGGGGTGCTGGTTTGCTGAAGAGGCCCCAATAAAACATTTTCGTTAGCGTAAAGTTTACCTGCAATTACGCGGATCTTACCTATATCAGGTGTTGAATGCTCTGTGATAGATTCCGATTGAAAGTCCTGGTACTGAGAAGGTCTCATCTTGTGCTCAGCAAACTGATTGATCCAAATTTGAAACCCATGCAACTGGCCTTGATCCATCATTGGCATTTCACTGTGAATGACTCCACGTCCCGCAGCCATCCATTGTGCTCCACCAGAGTGAAGTTCACCTACATTTCCCATTTGATCCTTATGCTGAAAGTGACCTTCAAGCATATAGGTGAGTGTTTCGATACCCCGATGTGGATGAGGAGGAAAGCCGCCAACATAATCCTTCTCATCGTTGGAGTTTAATTCATCAACCATCAATATTGGCGATGCATCGTTAGAATCAAATAGCGCGACTCGGCGTATCTTTACACCATCTCCATCTGATGTGGGTGCGGCTTTGATTACGCGATTAATCATATTTGTTTGAGACATACAAACTCACTCGCTATTTTCACAATGATTAGGACATCCTAGTACGAACGGCACTATTGAGTAGAGTTAAAATTTGAGAGAGTTGTTCGAAAAATCTGATGGTTTGTTTCTCGAAAAAATATGTAAATTTCAACTGCTCATGAGGGCGTAGTTTATTCGTGTCATTTATCAATTGTTGCAATTTCGCACAGTCTGCTTAGTGAGTTAGCACTATAATTATCAGTATGTCATACGTGACTGGTTGATTTTATCTTCAACTGAGGAGGTACGATTATGGCAGTTGTACCAAAGCAGCAGAAGGGCAAGGGATATGATCCTTCACAAGATTTAACCGCTGACCAAATTCATCGGTTTGGCAAGGCGGCAAACACTGCTATGGCCAGAAGAAAGAGACTGGAACAAGATACCAGTGTGTTTGGAGCGGCGCGTCGAGCGGCCTTCAAACCCGTCGTTACGCCTAAGAAGGACAAGCCAAATACCACTCGGTACGCAATTTGGCTAATTGTTGTTATGGCTGTGAGTTTATGGGCTATGTATATGAGCCGCTAGGAACACGTTTGATCGGAGTGACGTTTTTTAGGCTTTGCTCGTTTTCCAAATTATCTCTGGCACCCAGGATCGGCTTTTCATTGTAAAAACAATAGCGCCCTTTACCACTGTGTTTAGCGTTGTACATTGCTTTATCAGCACATCGGGTCAGTTCTTCTAGTGTGTCAGCATCTTTTTTGAAAATGGCTAAACCAGCGCTGAGGCTAAGTTGGTTGATCCTTTCCGAACCTTGATAACTATCTGCAAACAAACGACAAATCCGCCGCATAATCGAGTTCAAATCTTCTTTTGAACTGACACCGTAAAGCAGGAGAACGAACTCGTCACCCGCAAATCGAGCAATGGAATAGTCTTCCTGGTTGGTATCTCTGTCTTTGTTTCTTAAGTTGTTCTTCAATCGGTTGGCAAAGTGTTTCAGTACCATATCGCCGACTTCATGCCCGTACGTATCATTTATCGTTTTAAAGTCATCAATATCTAAAAATACTAAGGCTGTCAGTGAATTTTCGTTTCGCAAAGTTTCTAGTTTTTGTTTTGCCCAGTTTTCAAAGCTCCAACGATTCGCGAGTCCTGTAAGTTGATCTCGATAGGCCAGATCTTGAATACCTTCCTTATACAGAGATTGTAAGTAGTCGGTAATCTTGCCGAAATAATAACAAGAAAAATTGGCCAGCAAACACATAGCAAAAAGACTCACTAAAAAGCGGTCAGCAGCGATGGATTCGTGGAGTGGGATGACTTGGGTAACAACCGTGGCAAGCGTGACGAGTAAGCAGAAGCCGCCACTTAATAAGGCTGCATACTTAAACTCATTGATAAAAATGACTGCGGCTAAAATTGGATACAACCATAAAACCCGATCGGGAACGGTTTCCACATACAATAACATCACCACGGCTTGGAACAGTAAAACACCACTAATGGTTAAGTCTGAAATAGGGCAGCTTTTGTGTTTGTACAGTCGGTACAAATTCCAACATAGGATAACGCAACATAAAAGATTTAGGACGCCGAATTCCAGTTCACCGGTACTGATGTGGATAAACCCGTAGAAGAACAAAATAAGCAAAGACACAACTGAACAGGCAGAAACAATTTTCACTTTCCTGTTTGCTTGAATCTTGGCCATCTCTTCAAGATTATTACCGACCAACCCAGACATTGACGTTTTCCGAACTCTTTTATTTATGGTTACTAAGATTAGTTCATATTGAAGTGAGTTAAACCAAATTAATGAATAATGATGTGATTTATCTCACTATTTATTGCTAAAGGCCGCAATGTCGAACTAAAAGCTGTGGACGGAAGACTCTTGGCTATTATTTGATTAGAGTGCTGATTAACGCACTGTTCGAAAAGTCAAATTAATTCTTTCGTTGAGGTGTCGTTTAGTTTTATGGATCGCGTGTTTCCAATTCGTCTGAAAGTTACCAGCCATGACCAAGAGTGATCCGTGGGTCAAATCGATGTCGAATTTGTCATCGCCTGAAAGGTGCCGACAGCTAAACTTACGAGTGGACCCGAAGCTCAGCGAAGCAATAATCGGATTGGGTCCTAATTCGGGTTCATTATCTTGATGGTAACCCATGGAATCTTGTCCATTTCGATACAGGTTGGCGAGAACAGAATTAAAATTGATGTTGAGCGCGTTTTTAAGCCGTTGGTTTATGAGCTCTAAACAGGGTGTCATGGGATCTGGTTGTAACGTGAGACCCGAATAGCGATACGATTTACTACCATACCAAGCCGTTAATCTGGGTTGCATTACATTTCGACCAAATAGCGTTATAGCTTCATGTTTCCAGGCGAGGCTTTCCTTCAATTGATACTGAATTTCAGTCGCTTGAGCTTGTTCGAAAAAGCTCGGGTACCAAATCAGTTTGCCGCCGTTTAGCTCAATTTTATTTGCATCCTGTACCGCACCCTGTGTTGCATCAGAGTCGAAAAGTGATATCTGCATGTTATCTACAAACCTATTAGTAAGAATGCGAAAACCCTAAATAGCGAGTATACTTTGAACTATGTCCATCAGATCAAACCGATTATGATGATTGTCACGAGAATTTTAAATGGAACTCTGAATCTTAGCCAAATCTCAGCAGTAAGTGGCGGAAGATAATTGGGGAGAAGGAATGCTTGTTGAATCGGGTAGAAAATGGTCACTGAGGCTGTTGGTATCCGCTGTCATCATACTACTGGTGTTTTTGATTGAGCTGATGGATAGAAGTCAGAAAGACTTTCTGCGGGATAGTTTGCAGTCTGAAACTCGTGACGAGCTTTCTATTATCCGAGCTCAGCTAGAATCAACAATCCTTTCTGACATATTTGTGGTCAGCAGCTTATCCACTTTGGTACCCATTCAAAGCGAGTTGGACAATGAGCTTTGGAATCAACTGGCACGACGCACCATTCGAAAAAGTCGCCACGTTGAAATCGTGGCACTCGCACCCGATGATATTATTCGATATATCTACCCGGTCACGGGCAATGAACGTGCACTTGGCTTAGATTATCGAACCGTTCCGGAGCAGTTGCAGTCGATAAACCGGGCTAGAGAGCTCAAGCAGATATTCATCTCTGGCCCTGTAAACTTAGTCCAAGGTGGTCGTGCTCTTCTGGTCCGTATTCCTATCTTTTCCGATGCCCCAGCCAACACCCAATACTGGGGCGTATGTACCGTTGCCATTAATATTGAATCTTTGTTCGTTGATATCGGTTTAGAGCGCTTTAAGTTCAAATACGAAGTTGCGATTCGTGGACGCGATAGTACGGGGCTAAAGGGAGAAGTTTTCTACGGCAAAGCCAGTACTTTTGACAATGCTTTTGCTACCGAATTGGTTCACTTTCCTCACGGTGGCTGGCAAATCGCGGTTGCGGAGAAAACCGACTTACTAGAGCAAGTTCCATGGTATCGCGCGGATTTAGTCAGAATATTGGGGTATTTGATTCTTGCCATTTTACTTGCGTCACTTATGACGATTTACCGACTCTATAGTCTTGCTAACGAGCGCGCTTTGCATGATGAGCTTACGGAATTGCCGAATCGTCGATATTTCATGTTTACTGTGAATCGCTTCTTTAGCAGTGCTCAAAAAAGTATGGGTAAGCAGAGCTTTGCAATTATGAATTTGGATCTCGATAAGTTCAAACAAGTGAACGACAATTACGGCCACGAAGCAGGAGATAAGGTTCTGGTCGCAGTTGCTGACCGCGTAAGAGGGGTACTACGAGATTCAGATGTCATCGCGAGGATTGGCGGCGACGAGTTTTTAATTTTGCTACCCCGAGTGTCAAATGCAAACCAATTAGAATCGATTACCATAAAGCTCGAAAAAGCCATTTGTAACAACCCGATTATTTACAAAAGCCACCTTATCGATATTCGAGTCAGCATTGGTTATGCCATGTACAAAAGTGAACTGACAGATGTCGACGAGATGATACGAATCGCCGATCAAAGAATGTACAACGACAAAAAGTCTCGAAATCAACTGCGCTTCTCGCTCTAACTTAGTATTTTTGCAAGTTGCAAATTTATAGCGATTTGCAAACCAAGTATGCATTCAGTTTGCTATTTTTTGACCTGTGATCGTACAGGTTGTTGAAATACCGTGCGATAAAAGTTGGCATGCCTAATGCATTATCTAAAGTGACCCTTATTAAGCCGAGGGTCACCTAGCCAACTGACGTTGTTAGTGAACCCTTTTTTTGTTCACAATTAATACGGCCAATCACGGATTGTGATTGGCCTTTTTTATTGCTCAAAGATTTTTAGTGATTAGGGTTTCTATGACATATAAAGTCTATTGGCTCTCCAAAAACTACTGATTCAAACTGTAGCAACTCGGTTGTCTTGGGCAGACTGAACCCCGAGAGCAGATCAGTCTGGCATCAGTGTCTATACCTCGTTCAATCCAGCGGATATTTAGGATTTTGGCGATGGCCAACAACTCTTTTTGAATGTTTTTGGGAATAGCGGTTTCTCCGCCGTTTTGAATTGCATTTTGTTTTAGCTCATTTGCAATCTCTAGCGCATTTCCACCTTGTGCATCAATTGCCGGATTGAGATCAATACCAGCGCATAGCACGCGGTTGTTTCCAGCAGGATCGGTGACATTCACCGATTCGCAGCAGTAGATGCGCGTTTCGTCGCCAACGTTCAACATAGATATTTGCGCTGAACTTCCATCTTTGGGCTGACTAAGTCGTCGAAATACAGCCCAATGCTGACAAGGATCTTCAACTTGGCGCATGTTGCCCCAGGGAAGTGGTATACCGTTTCCGCGGTAGACTGCTTTCAATTTGCTCTGTCCGTAAGCATCAAAATAGTGCCAGTGTGGATATGGTGAGACAACCGTCATACGGCGCATCGCGACCGAAGGTGACACCCCAGCTTTAGAATGTGAGGAGATCTCATAACCATTACGATCGAGCAGCTGTCGAAATGGGACTTTCGGGCACAATAGCGCGCCAGCGAAAAAGCTCGATTCGAAGTCACGCCATGCCTGTAATATATCTTGCGAATTGAGCTCGGTATTCTGGTTGTGGTATTCCGATTGTTCCCAACTGTTGGAGTGACCAACGGAAAGAACGCTTTTTAAGCCGTCTTTGCTGTGCAGTAAGCAATGACCTATGTAGACCGCGAGATCATACTTCAGCCTAGTAGGCGTTTCTCTAAGCTTTTCATTGAGATAAATAATGCCAGGAGGTTCAAAAAAAGACGTCACTAACTGTTTAGCAGAGACACCAAGTTCGTCTTTAACTTCAATTGGCGTGCGTTTTATCCACTTAGTGGTTAATCCCAAACTTCTCGCAATGGAAAGTAGTTCATCGACGGATAAATTTAACTGTTTTTTGCCGACCTCTTCTGCCGCTCTTTCTAAATCAGGGAAATGATTTTGATGGTTTTCTTGGTGCGCGCGAATCAGTAGGTGAGCGAACTGTTTACCGGTAATTCCAGTTTGGGACAACATTTCTGGAATCGCAATTTGTAATATTTCATTGGAAAACAGGAA
Organism: Vibrio sp. ABH4_348; assembly: GCF_056159765.1. Classification (NCBI taxonomy): domain Bacteria; kingdom Pseudomonadati; phylum Pseudomonadota; class Gammaproteobacteria; order Vibrionales; family Vibrionaceae; genus Vibrio; species Vibrio sp. ABH4_348. Next base: position 957,261 of record NZ_JBSWVW010000002.1, read on the forward strand.
GCTAGGCTCCAGCGCCATACCTTTTATCCCGCCTCTATTGCCTTTTACCGGTGTAATTTCGGCATGCTCTGGTTCATCGTCTAAAAACCATTTAGGTTCTTTTTGAAATACTTCGGCAATGACTTCCAGCATTTGAACACTTGGCACTCGTTTTCCGCGTTCAATCATGGATAGGTATGATACAGACGGCGCATATTCTGGGCTGACACGAATACAGCGTGTAGATAAGTCTTCCATTGTTAGGTTGTTCTTTTTCCTCAAATTTCGGATTTTTGTCCCGAGGAAGTGCGATTGCCTAACCAAACTTTTTGACATTGCCATTTTGTAAAATTCACACTGTAAAATTTTTGTTGTGAAATTGTAGTCAATGATTGACTAGTCTATCTAGTAAGCAAGTTCACAAAATGTACAAAAATTAGTCGCCGCATCGTAGAGCTTGCAGATTACGATGCAGCAGAATCAAGGATAGACATATGAATATGCAGACTTTCTCAACAGGTGAATTGACTGGTAAAGACGCGAAATACATTGCTCAGGCGGTAAAAGAAGTGGAAGACAATTGCTCGGTCAAAGGGGAAGCGACGCAATGCAAAGCCAAACTTATGTTAGACAAGCTGTTTCCTTTGGAGCACGGCTCTCATCAAGACGTAGTGAGTTACTTGGTCGATCTTCGACACTTTGTCGCTTATTTTGCTGATGGCAGCCACAGCGGATTGCAATACCCACAACATTTTGTCGCTTTTACCGGAGAGCGAGATGATCCTAACTCCATCTTGTTAAAAGACGCGTCGGGCTCGCATCTAGAAATTGTATTTGGGGCCCATAAAGGCACAGGGAATTTGGAACAAGTAGAAATAGTCGAGTTACAGCTTGAAACAGTGACCACATTCGAGATTGGGCTGGAAGAGGACACCAAGACCGGAATGCGTCATTGGATCAGTTTGGTCAATGGAGACCAAAACGGGCATCCGTTAGCCTGTTCGGAATCTCGCGAATTTACCGCTAAAAATGGTGATGAGTATTTGTTGGAGTCAATGTTTTCACCTAAGTAGCTAAAAGCAAAATGTCCTTAACTGGTTCTGTGTGGTCAAAGAGCACTACAAACTTCAGCAGGTATGAAAAGTACCTGCTGTTTTTTATTGTGGTTTGACTGGCTTTAACTCAATGACATTACCTTCTGGATCATCGATATAAATCGAACGACCAAACCCTTGTGCACCATAACGTTCTGCAAAGTCGGAATAGCTAACCTGATGTTGGTCCAAATAGGCGATAAGCTGTTCTTCGTCGAATGAGCTGATTTGAAAACACACATGGTCAATGTTTCTGCCATCTTGGCTTGGTGGTTTTCCACCTAGCCTGCCCAATTGACTGTCTACTGGAACAATATCGATGAGCGCGTTGCCTGCTCTCAGTTGGACAAGCCCCACCTCGTCAGGAAGGGTTCTTTCCACTTGGCAGTTTAAAACGGTTTGATAGAAATGGACCATGGCCTCAAGTTTGGACGTGCGCAACACCACGTGGTCAATAGCACAAATATTGATCATTAAAATCTCTGCATTTGATGAATTTGAAAAACTGTTATTAAAAGCTAGAGTTTGGTTGTGTTAAGAACGCAATCTCCGCTTCAGAACTTTCTCTACCTAATAGTTGGTTTCTATGTGGATAGCGACCAAATTGATCAATGATATCTTTGTGAAGTTTTTCAAAATGTTGCGTATTTTCGTTGGTATACGCAGCAAACAGTGTTTGCGCGTCTTGGTGTACTTCTAGCGACTCGCTGTGCATGTGTGGCAGTAAAAGAAAAGCACGTTGGTCGCTATTGAGAGAATCTAAGTCACCCAATTCGATTGCTTTTTTTGATAGCGCTAAAGCCAAATTATCTTGGGAAAAAGCTTCGGCCGTCCCTCGGTATACATTGCGAGAAAATTGGTCAAGCACCAGCACTTCAGCCAGCCGGCCATGTGGGGTGTCTCTCCAACTTGTGAGCTCACCTTCTTTGGCTAGCTGAAGAATTACGCCAAAGCGTTCCGTTACGAGTGCATCAAATTCTTCGGAAGACGTGAACCATTGGTCAGATTCAATTTCATTGAACCAAAAATTAATGACTTTCTCTGCTTCATCCTGCATGGTTCGCTCCTGTTACAAAAAAGCCCAGCGAGATGGCTGGGCTTGAATATTTTGTCGATTAAAAAACCGCTTTTTTTACGAAATAGGGGTTATCAAATTTTTTGGGTGACCCTAGTTCACTCACCACCAATTTGTTCCATAGATCGCGATCAAAGTCCATTTTAGGTATCGAGGGATACATGGTATCAAGCTCTTCATGAGCAAATCTCATAAAGTGCTTTTTCTTGATCTGATTGTATTTACGAGCCACTCGGTTGTGCTTTTGAATCCACTCCTTTTTGTATTCAATCAACTTAGGCTCAGCTTCTTCGAGCGGTACTCGAGTTAAATAAACGCGCTTGTAAGACACTTTACGGTCAATCATAGTACGCATAGCAGTTTGCAAATACTTACCATGGTTGGTGACGGAAATGTCGTCGTTTTCAAACAGTCTCACATGCCATCCGGTGGCAAACATATCGGATTGTCTGAACTTTTCATTACGAGCTTGTAAGGCCTGATGAAGAACGATATCAGAAGTCCCTTTAAGCGTTTTTTGCCATTTGCCAATACGAACTTGAAAAGCGTTCGGCAAACGGTAAATGTTAGTAAATTTGTCCTGGTCCATGAAATACACTAATAATTATTGCTCTTGGCTATGACTCAAAGCGACAGCCACACACTTACGCTCTGTGTCAATTAGCTTCCAAGCTGATTTTGATTGGGTGGCTGGATGTACCCAGCTCAAGTATTTATAAGTCAGTGTTTGCTTTTATTGGTGCTGCCATCCGTCAAGAAAGGGAAGGTTGAGCCCTGCGTTACTACCGACAATGAGTATTTTAGTGAAAAGACCAAGTACCCGCCACTTATCATTAGTAATAAATTAGTAAACTTTAATATTAGTAACAAAATTTTCATTTCTGAGATGAATACTGAAACAAATCTGTTTCAAATCAAAATAGAGAAACAGACACCAGTACAGAGGTTTACGAGTTATCGACTACACTTGTTTAATAACTCGGTATCATATTCATGAGCGATGCTTTCACTACGTACACTCTTCATTTTGCTGTTTGTTTTAATGGGCTCCTGTTCCGTGCTCATGTTTCAAAGTGCGCAAAAAGAGGCCGCACTGAGTGATGTATTGCAAGAAAGCAAAGACCAACTGAGAGAGTTCTACAGGCTGTCGTATGAGTTGAAAACGAGTTCAGATCATTTAACAAAGTTTGCTAGAGCATACGCGACAACAGGCGAATCACGATGGCTTGACTTGTTTAATCATGTACTGGACGTGAGACGTGGAGATGTACCTGAACCAAGTTACGATGACTACAGTTATTGGGATGTGGTCGTTGTGGAACCAAATATTCAAACGCTCCCAACATTGGGGGCTCAAAATACCTTATCTTTATTAACTCGCCTTCGTGATTCTGGCATTGAACCTTCTGAATTCGAATTGTTGAAAAGTGCACTGAGTTTATCTGACCAACTTGTTAAATTAGAAGAAAAAGCCTTCGATGCAGTACAAGGAGTTAAACGCGATGAGCTTGGCAATGCGGTCGAAAAGGTAGAACCAAACCTCGAACTGGCGACGCAAATTCTTTATAGCCCTCTTTATTTCAGCGAAAAAGCCAAGATCATGTCTGCGATCGGAGAGGCACACGAAACCATAGTGAGCCGGTTAGATCGACAAACAAAAGATCTGAGAAGACAGATGGCGGACCAAGAGATGTGGATGACGGTTTATGGTTTATCACTATTAATCGCGATTGGTTTGTCTTTTTTACTACTTTTCAAAGTCTACATTAACCCGATTTCACATCTACTCAAGCAGGTAGTTCACCACGTTAATAAACAAGACTTCAATTTCACAATTAAACAGCGTGCTTATGCCGAACTCAATCAATTCATTGCCAGCCTTAATCATGTGTTCCACCAGATTTCCACTCAACTAGCACATAGTACTCTAATAAAAGACTTCAACATTTTGCTGAGGAAGCAGCAAACGACTCAATCTTTGGCAGATGAGGTGACCTATTTTATAGGGGAAAACTTTACTGCCGACTTGATTGGGATTTACCTGTACCAAAAGCATGAATTGGTCAGAATTTCGGGAATTGGATACGGTGCGGAAAATGGCAACCTTGAACTGCAACGTGACAACTTGCTCCACAAGATTATCGACCAAAAAAAACACTTTGGCTTGTACGATCTAGAAGACAAACACGTGATGCAAGTGGGTGCAGGTGTCGTTCGGCTCAATGAATTGCACTTTTTCCCTTTGAGCGTTGGTGAAGAGACCATCGGTCTGGTCGAGGTCGGAACGTTAAACCGTCTAACAAATCAACAAATCGCTTGGTTAAGCGCGTTAACTCCCGATTTTGCGCTGAGTATTAAACTGGCGATTAACCTTGAATTAAAAAGTCAATCAGAACGAAGGTTGCTGGACCAGTCGGTACTCAACCAACATATTATCGATGCAGCGCCAAACCCCATGTACTGCATCGCGCAATCTGGCCATTTTGTTATGGTCAATGAGCGGTTTTGTCATCTGGTCGACGTCCCTCGAGCAGAGTTGCTGTCTATGAAATCTGAGTATGTGCTTAGCCAACACGTCTCTAAAGAATTTGCTCAGCAACATAAAAGGTCCCTGAAGTTAGGGGAAGTCCGGAATTATGAAATCTCGTTTAAAGAGAGCGAAAATCGGGACGTCAGCGAAACTGACTTTTTGGTGTACGAAGCCTCTGTGAATCAAGTCTTGGAATCAGAGCCCGGTATCGTGGGCGTTTTGATTGATATGTCGGCGCAAAAGCAGACAGAACATGAGCTGCGTCGGGCGAAAGAGTTGGCAGATTTGGTGAGTAAATCGAAAGATGATTTTCTCGCGAATATGAGCCACGAAATACGCACGCCGATGAACGCCATCATTGGCATGAGTCAGTTGGTTCTCACTACGCCGCTAAACGAAGAGCAAAAGAAATATCTGCAGAGAATCAATCAAGCCTCTCAGACCTTGTTGACCTTAGTGAATGACATTCTTGATTTTTCAAAAGCGAAGGCGGGAAAAATCGTTATGGAAAACTCGCCGTTTTCACTGCACGAGGTGATTGAAAATACCGTTTCTGTCGTGGCGATTACCGCCGATAAAAAAAGTATAAAATTTGTGGTGAATATTGCCCCGTCTATTCCGGACAGTTTAATTGGTGATTCCACCCGCCTCGGCCAAGTACTGGTCAATTTGTGCGGTAACGCAGTGAAATTTACCGAATCAGGCAGTGTTCATTTGAGAGTGTCGTTGACCAATAAAAATAACCGTAAAGTTGGTGTTAAGTTTGTGGTTGAAGATAGTGGAATCGGCATTGAAACCGAGAGAATACCCGAATTGTTCGATGCCTTTTCTCAAGCCGACAGTAGTATCACTCGTCAATACGGAGGAACGGGTCTGGGACTCAGTATCAGTCAAGAACTGGTCGCAAAAATGGGCGGGAATATAGAAGTTGCAAGTGAACTGGGTATTGGGTCTTGTTTTAGCTTTGATATTGAATATGACTACCAAACCAACAGCGATGATCTTTATCAGCGCTTTGCTTCGCACGCCGATAAAACGGTGTTACTTGTTGACCCAAATTCGAAGACGGCAAACTGGTTAGCTGAACTATTTCAGTCAGTAAATCTAAAGGTCGCTTTGGAAACGCACTTAACCAAGGCCAAGTTGGCGCTGTCGTCTCGCACTTTTGACTTCGTTTTTGTAAATAGCTACGACATGAGCCAAAACGCACTTAACGAAGTGCTGACTGTGATTAGGGCAGCTTCGTCGTCTATACCTGTTGTCCGCATCGCCAGGTATTGTGACAACTTGGAATTGTCAGATGAAACTAGGCATTTCTATCACGCAATTATGGAACTACCAATATTGCCCAGTGAGTTACTCCATGTTCTCGATAAAAGCCCTGAACAAGTATCGGAACAATCGTATTCTGAGTCACCAACTGTCCTAGCGCAGGACTTTAGTTTTAGTCATCAAAAAGTGCTAGTGGTGGAAGATAACTTGGTGAATAGAGAGCTTATCAGAGCCATGCTACTCCGAGTGGGCCTTGAACCTATTTGTGCAGATCATGGACAACAAGCACTCGAGATTTTGCAAAAACAATCTAACGACTTTTCATTGATACTCATGGATATGCAAATGCCAGTGATGGATGGGCTGACTGCAACACGCAAGATACGTGAAAATACTGCGTGGCGAGATATGGTCATCGTCGCGGTTACCGCAAACACTAGCGAAGCAGATGCGAAAGCGTGCTTTGACGCTGGAATGAATGATTTTGTGAGTAAACCCATCGACATCAATCACTTCAATCGTACCCTTGCCAAGTACATTTAAGAAAGATACCAGTCTAAAACAAATCGCACCCTTATCATCGCAATCGAAAAAACCAAATAAAATTATTTATTTCAATGGCTTAATGTTTTTGAGTTAAATTCGGTAATGGTTGCACATACGGCCATAGAATACCTGAATGTCAAAATTTCATTTCTTGTTAAAAAACTTTTGGTATTGGTCACATACTGGTCTAGTTTTAATTATAGAAATATATTTAAAGGGGTCAGGGTATGACATTAAGTGTGGTGCAACGTTCAGTTGTTGGCTCATTGATTATGTTGGGATTAGTTGCCGCACTGGGCGTTTTAAGTTACGTAAACTTTAGTCGTATTGAGACTAATATTGCCCAAGTAACCCAAGTTGCAACCCCTGTACTCGTCAACAACTCTCAACTGCAAAATTCTATTCTCCTTAGCCAACGTACCCTGTTGGAATACCTAAATTACGACGAACTTGAAGGGTTAACTGAGCTTAATGAGCAATTCGATAGTCAGAAACAAAGCTTTTTAACCTACCTTGAAGAAGCAGGGTCCTTGGTTTCGGATACCTCTGTGCTGGATAGTGTGAATGGTCTTGCGACCGACTATTTCAATCAATCAGAAGAAATGATGATGGTGCATTTGTCGCTGCTTGAGGTCCGCAGTCAACTAATCGAAACACGCAGTGAGTTTGCCAAACACGAAGATGCCTTTAGAAATGTGTCGGAATTGATGTTAGAGAGAGCAAGTAAAAGTCGATCGCTCTCTAACAAAGTGGAACGTTTATTGTCCGGTATTAAACGTGACCTGAGTAACCTCCGAGCCGCGAGACCTGATGCAGACCTAGACAAAATCATCGCCCAATTTGATCGCAATATTCAGCTTTCTAAACAAGGAATCAAAAAAATCAAACTCCCAGCGGGGGTCGTAAAGCGATTTGAAACCACGATTGGCCGTCTTGAAACAGCGGGTGTGTCTGAGACTGGCATGATTCAGCTAATGATCAAAGATCGAATGCTAGTTCGAGACATACGCGAGCGCATTCAATTGGCTCAAGCGACAACCAGGCAAATGGAAGAGTTGTTGTCGCAACTTACTGAACGTGCGTTGTCCGCCGTAAATCAGACAGGCGATACCACTGAAAAAGCTGTGAAATCAGCCAACCTTTTGATAATCGCAGTGGCGACGGCTTCCGCTGTCGTCGCGGCACTAATCGGCTTTACGACCTCAAGAGCCATTCAAAAGCCTTTCAAGCGTATCAACCGCGTATTGGAGAACATGGCCAAGGGTGACATGACGGATAGAGTCAACTATCAAAGTAGTGATGAGTTTGGACAGCTATCTAGATCGATTGATGAGCTAGTTACGGAGATGAGTGAAGTACTCACGAAAATAAATTCAGGGTCAGATAGTTTGGCGGAAGAGGCACAAAACGCCTCCAAAATCAGTGAAGCTACTATGGACAAAGTTTCCCGCCAAAAAGGTCAGATCGAACAGATTGCTGCTGCAATTTCCGAAATGGAAGTCAGCGTGACAGAGGTATTCCGTTCGACGGAACAATCTCAAAATGAAGTTGAAATGGCCTACACCGATACTCAAGGAAGTCGACAACAGGTGGAAAACAACCTCAATCTTGTCGAGCAGTTGATGGAGTCGACCAACCAAGCGGTAGAGATCACCCACAAATTGGAAAGCTTCAGTGACAACATCGGCAGTATTTTGGACGTAATTCGGGGCATTGCAGAGCAAACCAATTTATTGGCATTGAACGCGGCAATAGAAGCTGCACGGGCGGGTGACCATGGTCGCGGGTTTGCCGTTGTGGCAGATGAGGTACGTACGTTGGCCACTCGAACTCAAGAATCCACAGTTGAAATTCAAGCCATGATTGAAAACCTACAAGCGAGCTCTGAACAAGTGGTAGGTGTTATGTCAGCCAGCCAAACCAAAACCGAAGAGTGTGTGGCGCAAAGTCGGATCACAGATGAGACCTTACAGCAGGTTGCCAAGCGGATGGAAGTCCTCAAAGAAATGAGCATACAAGTTGCTCATGCCTCGCAAGAACAAATTCAAGTAAGTAAAGAGATTGCAGTCAATATCAACGGCATCGCAGATGTCTCGTTGGAAACTGAAATGGAAGCTCGTGGTGCAGCATCAGTCAGTGATGTGCTAGCGCAACTAGCAGAGCAGCAACGAACCTTGGTACATCGGTTCAAGCTGTAGTTGGTAATATACAGGAGAAAACTATGAAACCTTCGTTAAAGCTAACTTTACTTGCCTCTTTGGCGTTGCCAATGGGAGTGCAAGCTGCCACTTTGACATTGGAGAGTTGGCGAGAAGATGCTGAAATTTGGGATAACACCATTATCCCAGCATTTAACAAAGCTCATCCAGACATTAAGGTGGAATACAAACACACAGTTGCGACGGATTACAACAGCCAACTAAACGCCGGGTTAGCTGCTGGATCGGCAGGTGATATAATCACTTGTCGACCTTTCGATGATTCACTCAAACTCTATCAAGATGGTCATCTTTTAGATTTGACTGACTTAGAGGGTATGGAAAACTTCCCGTCATTTGCTCAATCAGCTTGGCAAACCGATGATGGTTCAGTGACGTTCTGTTTACCACTTGCATCAGTAATTCATGGTTTCTTCTACAACAAATCTGTATTTGCAGAACTTGGGCTGTCAGAACCACAGACAGTGGACGAATTTATGATGGTGCTAGACAAAGTTAATGCGAGTGGAAAATATACGCCAATCGCAATGGGCACTAATGATAAATGGGAAGCCGCCACTATGGGCTTCCAAAACATTGGGCCAAACTATTGGAAAGGGGAAGATGGACGTCTCGGTGTTATTGACGGTGAAGAAAAGCTCAGCGAAGCGCAATACGTCGCGGTGTTTGAGCAGCTAGCCAAATGGTCGCCGTACATGGGTGAAGGCTATCAAACTCGTACCTACAATGATGCCATCGCCATGTTTGGTGCCGGAGAAGCCGCGATTTATCCAGCTGGTTCATGGGATATTTCAGCCTTTAACACCAAAATTGACCTAGGTGTCTTTAGACCGCCAGTATTGGCAGCTGGAGATGACTGTTTTATTAGTGACCATACCGATATTGGTATTGGTATCAATGCCAATAGTGCCAACAAAGAAGCCGCCATGGCGCTTCTGCAATGGATGACCTCAGAAGAATTTGCGGGCTTGTTAACCAACTCGCTTCCAGGATTCTTCTCATTGTCTAACCATTTTATTGATGTGTCTGATCCAACTGCTCAGAGCATGATTAGTTGGCGTGATACTTGTGACTCTACAATCCGTAACTCGTACCAAATTCTTAACCGTGGTGAACCAAGCCTTGAGCTAGAAATTTGGGAAACCAGCGTTAGTGTTATCAATGGTTCGATGACACCGGGTGATGCTGCAAACCGACTACAAAGCGGATTGGAAGGTTGGTATCAACCTTAATAATCTATCGATGTTAAAAGGGGCGAAAGCCCCTTTTTTCGTTTTGAACGAACTCCGTACAGCCACTTTTGCTCAAAAGCGCCTCTCTGGACATTCTGTCACACAGCGCTACTTGCTTATTTAAAATGACTTAGACACACTGAGATGTCTCAAAAAGCGGCTTAAGGTTGTTTCTGTTTCAACTCACCTTTAGCAATCCAAACAAAACATCTCTGCGTACAAGGCAAGGATAACCAAGTAGGTAGTGAACCATGTTAAAAAAGTGGCTAATAGCGAGCTTAACGGCTCTGACAATGGCGGGCTGTGGATCTCAAGTTGTTTATAGCAACTTGGACTGGATAATTATTGAGTTTGTCGAAGATTATGTTGAGCTTACCGATGAGCAAGAAGACTTAGCAACCGAAAAAATTAATCGCTTGCTTCAATGGGCTGCGAAAGAAGAGGTACCTAAGTACCTAGCGCATATTGACGATATAAAGGGGATAAATGTTCAGAGTATTGATGAGCAAAATTATCTCGCTCAGGAGGAACGCGCTGAGGCCCATTGGTTACGGATTGTTGATAAAGTTATACCTGAAGTTACCGAAATTGTCGCGACCTTCAACGACGATCAGGTAAGTGAACTTATGGATAATATCCGTGAGAATCATACCGAGTATAAACAAGAAGTCGTAAAACGCACCAAACAAGACTCTTATGACCGTTATGTCGACAACATATCCGATTCGTTTGAGACATGGTTTGATGGCCCCAATAAACAGCAAAAAGCATTGATTGAAAAATGGGCAGGTGAGTTAGAAATTGCTTCACCAGAGTGGGTTGAGTTTCAAACTCATTCTCGTATTCGACTCAAGCAAGCATTGAGAAACCGAACTGATACCGTTGCATTGGAAGCGGTGTTTAAAGAACTGGTTACCGATCCTGAGGATAGGTTCTCTGGCGAACTGAAACGAAAAGCAGATCATAACGAAACAACCAGTCTGACGTATTTCATGCAAGCTCTGACGCTTATGGAACCCAAGCAAGTAGAAACCTTTCACGATGAGCTCGACGATTGGGTGGAAATTTTACAAGATTTCCAAACTTACTTTGTGAATCAATAGCCTTTGCGAATCGCTAGCCTTTGCCAGTCGCTAGCAGTTACCACGCAATCTCGATAATGGTTCCCGAAGGGACGAGGTCGATAAAAATGTCCATTTCTTCATTGGAAAGCGCAATGCAGCCGTCTGTCCAGTCGAAGCTTTGGATAAACTGAGCGGGCCTCGTTTCATCGTTCGCTAAACCGTGAATTTTGATATCGCCTCCCGGACTTTTTCCTCGGCTTAAGGCGTATGCCTTATCTGCATGATTGGGGTAGTTGATGTGGACCGAGCGATAAAAATCTGATTCATTGTTGACGTAAGTGATTTGGTAGCGACCTTCTGGTGTTTTCTGATCGCCTTCAAACTGTTTGTGACCTTTAGGTTGGCCACCCAGTGCCACTCTAAACTCATTGGTTATCTCACCATTAGACCATAGATACATTCGGCGTTTTGACTTATCTACCGTTACTTTCTGGACTATCTGTTTGGTTGCTAACGTTTTGTCTATTTTCGCTAATGCCGGGGAAAAAAACGATTGGCCAAGCACCCAAGCGGCAAAAACAAAGACAGTTATCTGGTTTACAGGCATTTTTGGCATAAGATCACACGTGCTTAGTGAAAAAATGAGTTGTTGAGTCAAATAACACAATCCAATAGGTGAAATTTGTCGCTTTACCTTCAAAAAATTGTAATCAAACTCCCGAAAAAGTCATCCTTATTGGGTGAAATGAGATTTAGTTAACAACGAGTGTGTAATTCGTTTGATTGCATAATACTAACTCGCCATGATGAGACAAAGTTCGGATGTGTGAATAGTTTAAAAAATGATCTCGCGAAACCTAATGAAAGATGCCAGTGCTGCTAGAAGCCATAAACTGCTAGCGGATACTTTGTTTGGTTATTTACAAGAGATCATTGAAGTTGATTCAGTAGTCATTGCATACGCGCCAAGTGTCAATGGAAACGCTCATGCTAAAGCCATTTTTACGTACGCCGAACCGTCAAAGTTAAAACCCATTCCAGATATCTTTTGGTCTTGGGTTGCTCAGTTCGATACCAGTGATGGTCTTCTTCCCATATCAATGAACCCATTCGAATGGGATCACACCGAGTCAATCCACAAAGATTCTTATATTTTCATGTTGGACAATCGACCAGACCGTCGTACCTACGTGCTGTTAGAAGGTGCGAATCCGGATAAGGTTCAACAGGCCAACCACAGTGACGGCTTAGATGGACTACAACTTATCGCAGCCCGCTGGCAGTGTGTTCGCGCCGAGTCTGAGGCCTCTAAAGAGTTTAAGCTGCGCGATGTGAAAGAAGCCAAACATCTCGACGTGATCGAGCAACGCGAGTTGTTTATTTCATCGATGAGAATGGTGCAACAAACTGCGATGGAGTTGTCTAGCCTCTCGACGCTTGACGAAATTCATCGCTTGGCAGTGGAGGCGTTGCGAGAAAAACTGGGTTTTGATCGCGCGGTTTTCATGTTGTTGGACATTAAAAAGCGCTGTTTTAACGGTACTTATGGAACCAACGATCAAGGTGAAACGGTCGATGAGCACCATACTCAATATGACCTACATCAGATGGAAGAAACTTTCCTTGATGGGCTATTCGGTGACGAAAAAACCTTGATTGTCATTGACGGTGCGCCTTTATACAGCGCCGGCCAAGTAAAAGGTCAGGGTTGGAATGCCATGCTGATCCTTCGCGATGAAGAGGAAGTATTTGGATGGATTGCCATTGATAACTTAATCAATCGTGCGCCGATTTCCTCTTATCAAAAACAAATGCTGGAGTCGTTTGGCTCCATTTTGTCTCAGGTCTACATACGCAAGCGTCAAGAACAAAATATTAGAATGCTGCATGCCAGTATGGTTGAGTTGTCACGTTGTGCTGACGTAAATAGCGTTTGCAAAACGGCGACTCAATACGCGATTGAAAAAATGGGCATTGATAGATTCGCGGTGTTCCTCACCGACAAAGATTGCTCGTACATGCAAGGCACATGGGGAACGGATATCAAAGGCAAACTTACCGATGAGTCTTATTACAAAGCTTCGTCGGATGGCTGCTCAATTGTTCACCTCGCAAAACAGTATCCAAATGAGGTGGTGTTTCAAGAATCGGTGCCCATCTATCACGATTTTCAAGTCGTTGGCTTAGGTTGGAGCGCCATGACCATGTTAACCAGCAACGACGGTGAGCCTATTGCTTTTTTGGCTGCGGATAACTTGTTAAAGCGCAAGCCGCTTACCCAACAGTTGCGCGAAGTTATCCGTATGTTTGCTTCTAACTTAACGGAAGTCATGCTTAAGGCTAGAGCTCAGGAAGCTGTGCATGCACTCAACGAATCGTTAGAACAACAGGTTGTCGAGCGTACGGCAGAATTGCAAGAAGCCAATGCCAAGCTCGAGCTCATGTCAAAGATGGACCCGTTGACACGTTTGGGCAATCGCAGAATGTTGGAAGAGCTACTTGCTAAAGCTTGTGATGGTCGTGAGGGTAACCAAGTTGAGACCTATGCGTTAATACTATTAGATATTGATTACTTTGGCTTATACAACAATGAATATGGCCACATGCAGGGCGATATTGCACTAATGCGGATAGGAAACCTGTTACAAAACCACGCATCTTCAAACGGTGAAGTCTTTTGCAGGATTGGTGGAGAAGAATTTGCTCTACTGCTGACAGGAAAAAGCGAAAAGTCGGTGTCAGAGGTTTCTGAAAGAATTCGCCGTTGTATCGAAAAAGAAGCGATGTCCCATCGAGCAAATAAAGTGTCTGAATACTTAACCGTTTCAATCGGCTATACAGTCACGAAAATGCAAGCGACTCAATTTGATTTTGATGTGTTGTATGCCAGGGCAGATAAAGCACTATACAAAGCCAAGCAGAATGGACGAAATCGAGTGGTGAGTTATCAATCTTTGAAGGTTGAACCAAGACAAATAGAATCGGCCTGATCACAAATCGTTCATACCAAGCCTGCTATGGTGTTATAGAGAAAATATCCTTATCAGAGTACCCCATATCGCGATACTGGCGCAGTGCGTCTTCTCTTGATATTGCTTCAAGTTCTACTTGTGCCATACCTGTACCATTAAAAAACAAAATGACATACAGCTGACTTTGATCAGTTTGTTCCAATGCTGACACGCCGCCTCCAATGACTTAAAATAGGTCGCTTACCAATAGAAAATCTGCCAACCACCTTCCAATAAGCGTTACAGAGTTGCTAGATTACTCGTTTTGCTATTAGGAAGTTTGGTTGTTTTCTTGCAATTCTTCAATATCTCAATGAGCCTTTTATTACTCCAAGACGATTGGTCCAAAGAGTAATGTGATTGGTGCATCTGCGCCAATTCAGTAGATATCGCATTGCTAAGCTCTGCTGGAATCATACTGTCGCTTTGTAAGAGTAGTGTCAGACTGTCATTAATTTTTGCGCAGTCCTCTGATTCAACAACAGAAATAGCATGGTCGATTGGCGATAAGTCGCGTGTTTGAACTTTAGCAGTGGTGGTCATTTTGTTTAGATGACGCTGTTTGAGCAATAAAGCTAACGTGGTGAGCCACAGAAACGCAAAGCAAAGCGTTGAAATGGGCCACCATAGGTTTGTTGATGTTTCGGTAACAGTCGTTGATTTAGATTGAGTTAATATTGGCTGAGTAACCGCGTTTTCAATGGGTAAAACGACCATCTCTACTGAGTTCAACTCAGCGTTTTGCATCTGATCAGATTCGGTATTCCACCAATTTACGTTTATACCTGGAAGCGTATAGTCCCCTTGATTCTGGGCTACAATGACATGTTTTATAGACATGGAACTGCTCTGAACACCATTAGAGCGAAATAGCGGTTTTTCAGGGTAGTTTTGCAACCCCGCCGGATAAGTGATTTGTATATCGGGCAGTTGCTCTATAGTGATGCCGGAAGCCGTAAGTGTAATGATACGTGTCAACGCTTGACCTTGCTCCAGCGATAAGTTGTCAATAGATACTTGGTCACCATTGCTATCGATAAACTGCTGGCTGATTTCAAGACTCTTCGCGGGTAACCACATCCCTTGATAATTCTCTGGCTTGGCATTGACGGTTATCTCAGGAGACTCACTGACGAGATTAAAGTTGTGTTGCAGGACACGATTATTACTCGGATCTCGATAAAAATAGGTACCAGAAAAAGTACTGGGTGAGACGGTTACTCGACCAGCGTTTTCAGCTTGGAATAGAAACTTCTGCTCAACTAAGGTAATTCGACGGCCATTGCGAATCTTCTCACTTTGCTGCGCTTCACCCACCTTAGTTAATGTTCCTTGCTCGACAACAGGCTCAGAAATTTGGGTATTCTGTAGCTGCCTTGTATTCGCAAGCACCTCGACGGTTAATGTAACTTCGGTCGATTCTTGTGGCATCAAGCTAGTTTTGGCAACGCTTAGTTTGATGGCCCCTATGTCTTCATCGGCTATCTCAGCCACTTGATTTACGACTTGGATAGCGATCTCCGCACTTTGCAGTTGACCAACACTAAGACTGGGAATTTTTACTATGCCGAGAGACTGCGCTGCAATTGGGATTACCCATTGAGAGCGGTTAAACGATCGACCATTGATAGAGTTTCTCGAACTGGAAAATCGAGGTGTACCCAGATAAAACCCTTGTTTAAGCGAAGATAAATCCAATGCGTCACGCTTTACGATATCGGTGACTAAGACCACCAACTCAAACACTTCATTTTTCGCGACTTTATTTTTACTGACCGTAACTTGGATATCACTTGCGTAGGCGTGAGAGATAAAAAAAGACAGCAGTAACAAAAGAGATTTGCATGCCCTTACCATAGTTTGCCCTCTTGCTCTGGTGTTTGTCGGCTTTCTGCTTGGATTAACAGTTGTGATCGCAGCAGTTGGCTAGGATCTCGAGCTTGTTCAATTTGTTCTAACTTTCTCATGTTAATGTCGGCTTCAGTGATTTGACCTTGGCTATGAGCGGTATTGCTCTCATCGGAAGCTTTATCAGGTTGTTGGCTTACATCGTCAGCAGTACTTGTTTTACCGAGCTCTTGGTTGGTTTGTTCAGCTCGCGTCTCTGAGTTTTGTTGCGCCGAAGACGGGTTTTGTGGGTCATTTTCAGAGGCTGATTCATTGTTTTGCTGTGAGTCAGCAGTGTTATTTGTGCTATTACCCGACTCGGAATTTTGTCCAGACTTCTCTTGACTACTCGACTCAGAGCTTTCATTTTGTTGCTGTTGCTGTTGCTGTTGCTGTTGCTGTTGCTGTTGCTGTTGCTGTTGCTGTTGCTGTTGCTGTTGCTGTTGCTGTTGCTGTTGCTGTTGCTGTTGCTGTTGCTGTTGCTGTTGCTGTTGCTGTTGCTGTTGCTGTTGCTGTTGCTGTTGCTGTTGCTGTTGCTGTTGCTGTTGCTGTTGCTGTTGCTGTTGCTGTTGCTGTTGCTGTTTCAGCGCCTCGGCAACCAGATTGCGATTAAATTGACCATCTTGATGATTTGAGTTGCGCTCTAGTAGCTGATCAAAAATATCGAGAGATTTTTGTAGCTGTCCTGCTTTGGCAAGTGCTGTCGCCTGGTTGTATAACCCTTGGTCTGATATATCGTTGGCAAAATGTTCAGCGGCTTGTTCCCAGTTTTCAAGCCGTGCCTGCGTAGCACCTTTCCATTCAGGATTTGTGAACAACTCACTGGCACTTTGGTAATCACCTTGCTTGAACGCCGCAAAACCCGCTTGGTCTTGAGTTAAAAAAGGGCTTGCCTCGGAAATGGCAGGTGACAAGGTGGTGATGCTAAGCAAAACGAGCAACACACCGCGTCTAAACAGCGCGGCAACCGGGAGTAAAAGTAATGGCAACAGCCAAATCCCGTGATTAACTCGAACGGTTTGAGTTGCTTGTATGTCTTGGCTATCCATACTCGCAAAGCTAAAGTCGAGAATCTGATCAACATCAGTATTGTCTGCAGCGATTGGATACCAATTACCGTTCACCCCTTGGGTCAGCGACTCGAACGCCGCAAAGTCGCTGGTGGCTATCGCTGGGGCTCCGTTTTCTTGGTGAAGTAGTTTGCCATTAGGTAAGCGAATTGGAGCGCCGGATTCAGTGGCTACGGCAATGACATCGAGTCGCCAGTCCCCCTGATTAACCAAATCTTCGACACTTGAGACTTGGCTGTCCGTTACTTCGTCGCTGATGACAATCAAATGGCCGCGATCGGCTCCAGCGTCTCGAACTAAATTCTGAGCAAGCTCAACGGCGGCAGGTAAGTTGGAGCCGGGGTAGGGCATAATCGCCGGACTCAGTTCTTTCATTTGCGAAATAATGGTTTGAGTATCTCTCGTCACCGGAGTAATTACATAAGCATCACCAGCGTAGGCGATTAAGCCCACTTGACCGTCTTTCCAGCCATTGAGCAAATCCGTCGCTTTAAATTTAGCTCGAGTTAACCTGTCTGGCGTAATGTCGTTGGCATACATAGATAGCGACATATCTAAGATAATCACTTTCACCTCGCCATTTTGAAAACTCGGTCTTTTCTCATGAGAAAAAGACGGCCCAGCTAAAGCGATGATGGCGATAAAAAACCACATAAAAACGACGAATACACCAATCGGTTTTCTGTGGCTTTGACCAATATTTTTGGCCAAATGTGGCGCGATCAGATTCGTTTGAATGTTACTGCGTTTGAGAAAGATTAAGACGGCAGCCAACGGAATCAAAAGCAGTAAGGCAACTGGGTATAAAAAGACAAATGAAGTCAGGGCTGACTCAGACATACTGCCTCCTTAATCCAAGTAGGACCAGCAGTAATGTCATTGCAATCGAAAGCGGTAGAGCGAACCATTCCGTTTGTGGTCGCCAAAAAACGTCGGCTTGTTTAATGGGCTCTATGCTGTGAATGGTGTCATAAATAGTGGCGAGGTCTTTTGCATCTCGAGCGCGAAAATACTGCCCGTCAGTAACCGAAGCGATGTTCATCAATAGCTTTTCATCGAGATCTTGCGCCGTGTTGACTACCTCGTTACCAAAAAAGCCGCGAACTTCCATCTCGCCCGCGCCTACACCTATGGTGTGAATTTTTGTGTTATATGAGTGGGCAATATTGGCTGCCTCTAGGGGATCCAGCACACCAGCGGTATTTGAGCCATCACTAAGCAGAATAATCAGTCTTTGCTCTGCTTCGCTGTCAACAAAGCTTTTGGTGGCCAAGCCGAGTCCGTCTCCAATGGCGGTAGACTGTCCAATCATACCAATGCGCATTTCATTCAATTGCTTAACTAGCGTTTTGCTATCTAACGTGAGAGGTGTTTGCAAATAGGCGTGGTCGGAAAACAATGTCAGTCCAATGCGATCGCCCTGTCGTTTGGAAACAAACTCACTGACTACTTGTTTGACCGCGGTTAACCGATCAACGTAGTTCGACCCAGATTGCATGTCTTCTTTACTCATCGAGTAAGACAAATCGACAACCAACATTAAGTCTCTGTGTTCGAGTTGCTGTCTGATCGGTTCGCCTAACACGACAGGCCTAGCGCAAGCCGTGATCAGGCCTAGCCATGCGATGCTGGCAAGCGCGATGGCCAGTCGGTTACTGCGCTGTGGTGACAGGGAATCATGCGGAATGAAGGGTAGGTAAATTCCTTGCTCCGATTTAACCTGCGGTGCAAAAAACCAAATCAAGAAAGGAAGTGGTAACAGCACAAAAACAGGCCACCACAACCATGCGATGTTCCATTCACTGACCAACACGTTTCAATTGTCTCCGTGTTGGGGGTAATGCGTTCTCAAGCCAGATACGACAATGTTCTACAAGCTCTTCGGTATGTATAGGTTCATGTTGATACAAAGCCAAGTTCCATTTTTCTTGGTTGACCGCAAAAAGCGGGTCTTTTAGCTGAGCATCTAAAAATTGATACCATTCAGACCCTGTCAAACTGGCTACTTTTGCACGGGGAAAATAAGAAAGTGTGGCCTGACGAACCAACTCGATAGCACTAGATGGCGTGTTCGATGACTTTAGCATTGACAATGCAGCTCGCTTTGCAGCCAATTTTTTTTGTCGCCTCTTGAACCAAACGACGGCGAATATCGCAATTAGCAAGACAGTAAACATGGATGCCCACCATCCCCATGCGAGTGGAAACCAACCGATATCTTCAGGCAGGTGGATATCTCTTAGTTGTTCTAGCAAAGGCTGGGATGACTGTGACATGTTAAAGTTTGTCCAATTGTTCAGTAAGCGTTTTGGCAGCACTTACTTGGTAATGAGGAATCGCGTATTGTTTAGTGAACTCATCAATACGTTGATGTTTGTCGTGAAAGGCTTGGTTAAAGGCGCGTTTGGTCGACGAATCTGAGAAGTTTAGCCAGCGGCTTTTAGTCCCATCCGTTACCTTGATTCTTTGTCTAAATGCGGTTTCTCCGGCTTCTAACGGGTCGAATATCTCAACCAGTTTTAGAGTATTGTGTTGGGTTAACCGGGTAAGAGTTGACCACTCTTGATCTTGCCAATTTAAAAAATCACTGATGATCACTAAATCTTGCCCTTTCGGAGCGATTCTTACCAGTTCATCCATGGCTTGACGCAACAATGGCGCTGAATTTTGATGGCTAGATGCAAGATCTTGGTGAGAGCGTATCCATCTTTTGAGGTTGTGTAATACGCCAAGACTTCGCGCTTGTGCTTTCTCAATTGAAATTCCTTTGGGAGTGACGCACAATGAGCCGACTCTGTCGCCTTGTTGCGCGGCAATCCAAGCTATAAGCGCAGCAACGTGCGCAGATTGCACCGATTTCAATAGTAATTGACTACCAAAGAACATGGAAAGGGACCAATCCAGCATCAACGTAGTCGGGCGCTCACGTTCTTCGGTAAAAAGCTTAGTGTGTGCTTGACCGGTTCTTGCGGTGACTCGCCAATCAATGTGGCGAATATCGTCTCCTGCTTGGTATTGTCGAACCTCAGAAAAATCCATGCCTCGACCCAACTGACGACTTTGATGCTGGCCGTGCATTCTAGACCACAAGCTTTTGTTTGGCGGAGAAAAACGTCTCGCATGCTTGCGGTAGTATTCCAGTTCCTCAAGGCTCAAATTGAAGCCGTCGGCATAGTTTGGTAAGTCGAGAGTCATTGGCATCACATTGCTTTTGGTTACGCACTGCCAACCAGAGATAAGATCTTTTTCACCACATTATTGCCGTTCACACCCTCGGCTTGAGCATGATAACTCAGCAGTAATCTATGGCGTAAGACAGGATAGGCCATACTTTGAACATCTTCGGGAGAGACAAAATCTCGTCCGTTTAACAAGGCATGAGCGCGCGCGCAGCGGTCTAATGCGATAGTGGCGCGAGGGCTCACTCCCAGTGATAGCCAACTGGCAAGTTCAGTATCGTACTTCTCTGGTTGTCGGGTAGCCATGGTAAGGCGGATGATGTATTGCTCGACGGCGTCAGACATATAGATTGACAATGCCTGTTGACGTAGTTCAAACACTTGAGCTTGAGTCATAACCGGAGGCTCAGATTGGCTTGCTGCACTCATTGCTTCGCCGCGATTTAAACGTAAGATTGCGAGTTCGTCTTCTGCTGAAGGGTAATCGACATCCAAGTGCAACAAAAAGCGATCGAGCTGTGCTTCTGGTAGCGGGTAGGTCCCTTCTTGTTCTAGCGGATTCTGTGTTGCCATTACTAGAAACAGCTCCGGCAACGAATACGTTTTTTGACCTGCAGTAATTTGCTTTTCGGCCATGGCTTCTAACATGGCGGCTTGTACTTTGGCCGGCGCGCGGTTTATCTCATCGGCAAGAACTAAAGAATGGAAAATGGGACCGCGTCGAAATGCAAACTCGCCCGTTTCTTGTCGGTAGATATCGGTACCTGTTAGATCAGACGGAAGTAGGTCTGGTGTGAATTGAATGCGATGAAAGTCGCCCTCAATGCATTCTGCCAGTGCTTTTACTGCGCGGGTTTTTGCAAGACCTGGCGGGCCCTCTACCAAAATATGACCATCAGCGAGTAGTGCAACCAACAGTTGTTTTATTAGGTCCTGTTGGCCTATAACTTGTTGATTTAAGTAGTTCTCGAGTTGTTTGAGTGTTTCTACTGACATTCGCACATGCTCCGAGTGTGTGATACCTAATGACTGTTGCAAAAATGTATGGAATTCATCTCGTTAAAGCAAGCCCTTAGTCAACCATTTGCCTACAATTTCGCCAGGAAAGTTTTGTACAAAAACGAAAAAAGAGGCCATGACGGCCTCTTTCAAACGAAACAGTTTGTATTGGATAGTTTTATGCCAATACAGAGCGCACGTATTCGATGATTTCTTGGTCTTGACCGTTTTCGAATAGACATGCTTGGAAGCGCTCACCAGATACCGCAGTTTTCACTAGCTCAGGATCCATTGCACGAAGTGTATCAAGATAGTTATCTTTCATTGTTGCTACTTTCACTTCGTTTAGGATACCAGCATTGCGAACTTGTGGCTCTTTGCGTTCGATTGGGTAACCTTCACCGTAACGACCTGTGAATGCTTTTTCGAAGATGTAACGGATGTTTAGTTCTGCACCCCAACCAAACCCTTTAGCGAAAGGAATAGATAGTGCGTTACCGTTGTTGATTTGTGCAAACAAAAACGCATCTGCAGGATCGATACAGTAACCACAGACGATACCTGGGTGAGCGTTAAGTGACATTAGTGCACCTTGACCCGTACCACAACCTGTTACTACGAAATCAACTGCTTTAGCGTTGACTAGGATACTCGCCATGATACCTAGGTGAATGTAGGTTAGGTGATGATCATTTTCGTCACTCATGCCTACGTTAAATACTGAATCGTTGTTGGCATCAGCGACTGCGTTTAGCTCGTTAAGAATAATGGCGTTTTTAGCCGCTTGGCTGTTTTCCATCATTAATGCAATTTTCATAAGACTACGCTCTAAGTTGTGGAGTAACAAACACGGCTATACTATGCATTTTGGAAAATTCAATCAACAATAATGAAAAGCCATTTCAAATATAATTATTGCAGTGTGCGATAAGTCACTAAATTGCGCGAATGACCAGACATGTCTTCTCAACTGCTTATCTCCAAAATGTAGTTATGGGCGAAGCCTGTTCAAAGCGATATACTAAGGTCAGTTGTAAAATCTGGAGTACGTTATGAGTGATTTCGAAAAAGAATTAGAGGCAATGTCAGAGCAAGTTAGTGAAGAGCCTGAGGTTGCCTTGCCTTCCTTAGAAGAGCAAAAAGCAATTGCCGCTAAACTTAAAGAGCTTGAAGAAAAAGGCGAGTTAACGCCGGAGGTACTGGAAACATACTTTGGTCAGTACTACGCCAAGACAGAGACGCCAGTTCACTAATCCATCAAAAAATAAGCGTTCAACACACCATATCCAAAGCGAGCTAACCAGCTCGCTTTTTTGTCACCTGCAGAATCTATGAGCTCTACACACAAATATTGACCGAAGTGTACTAATCATCGTGGCTCGGCCGTGATAACGTAGCGGTTAAAGCAGCATTTAACGTATTGTACTTAGGAGTGTTTATGTCTTACGGCCTCGATGATTTTTCCGTCCATCACCCAATTGATAAAGCGATGATCGAACGTCAGCTAAAGGTGAAAGAAAAGCTATTCGACTATAACCACTCTCGACCATCGGAAACCAAGAAAAGAAAAGAGATATTAGGCGAGTTGTTAGGCTCCCATAATGGCGCAGAAATTTTTGCCCCTTTTTATTGTGATTTGGGAAGTAACATCCACTTTACCGAAGGTGGTTTTCTCAACGTCGGCGTGACTGTACTGGACATCGCTCCTGTTCATTTTGGCCGTTACGTCCAAATAGGTCCGAATGTTGTAATTTCAACGGCAGGCCACCCATTAAATTTGGCTGAACGTGTTAGGCCAGTCGCTACTGGTAATCCGATTCACATTGGCGACAGTGTTTGGATTGGCGCCGGAGCGATCATTTTGGATGGCGTCACAATCGGTGAGAACAGTGTCATTGGTGCTGGCAGTGTGGTGACCAAAGACATTCCAGCCAATGTGGTTGCAGTGGGGAATCCCGCGAAGGTGATTAAAACCATTGAACATGGAGAAATGCCGAGCGAAGAAGAGATTATCGAAATGTGGAAACCGGTAATGGATCTGGATTAGGCGCTTTCCATTATTAATTGATGTTCTGTATGAAATTTAAACTCTTGACTCTGGTTTTCGTTTTGTTACTTTGATTTAGCGAGTGATTAAGCCGCTTTCTAAATTGTTAAACAAGGGGTATATATGGAACAAAAGGTTAGCCAAACATCGATTCAAACCATCATTGAAGAATACGTTAACGCCTACAACCAGTTTGACGTGACAAAAATGGTGGAACTTGTCACTGAAGACGTTGTTTTTGAAAATGTCTCGGCTGGAGAAGTCAATGCAAGAGCCGATGGTATCGAAGAATTCAAATTGATGGCTAGCCAGTCCGCAGAATTATTCCGATTTAGACAACAAACGATTGTGGGGACAACGTTTGAGGCAAACCAAGCCACGATTGACATCGACTATGTAGGGGAGCTGGCCGTCGATCTGCCCAATGGCTTGAAAGCCGGTCAAAAGCTAGAGTTGTCCGGCAAGACCTACTTTGAGTTAACCGATGATAAAATCTCCTTGATTCGAGATATAAGCTAGTCCTACCTTTATTGAGTTAAAAAATGATAACCAGAGGTAATATTGCGGTCAAACTATCACTTCTTACTCTGTTTGATTCTCTAAATAGTGAGAAAATACCTAGATAAAAATACTAACTAAGTTTCTGATTTTTATAGGCTAGGTGTATGTTGAAAGCAGTCTTGTTTTTGGTTATTTCCATTACATTATTCGGATGTGGCGGCGGTGGAGGCGGAGGCGGTTCTGCTGCACCAGCCTCTCGGTCCGATACTCCTGTTACCGAAAACCCCCACACTGTAGGAACTCCTGAATACCATTTTACAGCCGCTTACAATGCAGAGCAGGAAAAGAACTACATAGTTGCAGCCGAGCAATATCAGATAGCGACTGACTTGGGTGATGCGGCCGCTGCCAACAATTTGGGACTAATGTACGAAAAAGGGCGTGGGGTTGAAAAGAACCTTACGACAGCTTATCAGCTGTATAAACTCTCAGCAGAACGAGGCAGTCGATATGGTAAGTACAACTACAGTTACGTGCTTTTTAATGGCTTCGGGGTAATAAAAGATGAAACTCTGGCTTTTGAATGGGCAAGACAGTCTGCTGAATCAGATCTAGCTTTAGCTCAAAATTTGCTTGCCGAAATGTACGAAACCGGAAGGGGGACTCAACAGAACTATGAAAAGTCTTATGAGTTCTACATCAAGTCAGCCGCACATGATTTAGTCGAGTCCGTATTAAAGTTGGCTGAGTTTTATGAGCTTGGTAAAGGTGTTGCGGTCAACGGTCAAAAAGCACTGGATACGTATCTAAAAGCCGAAAGATTGGGAAGCCTTTTCGCCAAGTCTAAACTCGCTAGTGTTTTTTATAATGGGTCTATCGGGGATCTAACCATTGCCAGAAACTACACCGAATCAAGAACTAGACTTGAATTTCTTTCTAACGAGGATATCGATCCCGCTAAGAACAATCTCGCGTTGTTGAAGCTACAAGGGCTTGGGGGTATCACAGACAAAACTTCCGGATACCAATTGTTGTCCGAATTGGCAGCCAAAGAAAACCTTTATGGTCTTATAAATTTAGGTCATTACTACCAACTTACTTTTCATAACGGAGCATTTTCATTTCTCGAAGCAAGGCAGAACTATGAGAAGGCAATAAATGCTTGTAATACATTATCAAAACAAAATGAAAAAGTTTGCCAAGTTGCAGAATTTAGAAATGCGACTTTGTACGAATTGGGACAAGGTGTTCCTGTTGATTTACCAAAAGCGGTTCAAGTATATACAGAACTTTCTGAAAAGGG
The DNA here is from genome assembly GCF_056159765.1 of Vibrio sp. ABH4_348. Taxonomy (NCBI): domain Bacteria; kingdom Pseudomonadati; phylum Pseudomonadota; class Gammaproteobacteria; order Vibrionales; family Vibrionaceae; genus Vibrio; species Vibrio sp. ABH4_348. The sequence goes on from NZ_JBSWVW010000002.1 coordinate 982,269, forward strand.
TTTGAACGAAGCCAAAACTAAGCTCGGTTTTTTACATCTTAACGGCATTGGGGTTTCTAAAGATGTTGTGAAAGCCAAAAGCTACTTCGACCAAGCCTTATTAGGAGAAGATAAAGACTATCAAGCCTATAGTGGATTAGGGTTAATTCAGCTTTATGGCTTGGGAGTAACAAAAAATGCTGAGGAAGCGAAACGGCTGTTTGATTTGGCTATTTCCAACAATCAAGCTTCTGGACATACAAGCTTAGGTCTTGGCTATTTAACTGGTGCGATAACTCCACCTTTTCATTCTTCGGCCTTAGTAGAATTTAACAAGGGAGCCACACAATACTATTTCGACGCACATGCAATGTATCAAGTTTACGACCTTAAAGAATGCTCGAAGATAAATTCTGGATGTAGTTCTGAGGAAAAAAACTATCTCCAATCGGCTGCTAGCTGGGGGCTAGAGGTTGCACAGAATACCTACGCGAAGCTTTATATCGAAAGAAATCAAAATCATCATCATGTTACCGAGTATTTAGAAAGAGCGTCTTCTAGGGGAAATGCGGAAGCAGCTGCTATATTGGCTAACTTGTATTCAAATGGACTGATGAGTCTACCTGTAAACCATTCGAAAGCGTTTGAGCTATATAAAATGTCAGCAGAACTAGGTTGGACAGAAGCTCAGTTTCAGCTCGGAAAGCTCTACCGGGAGGGTGTTCATGTTTCACTTAACTATACAGAGGCACGCGCAAACTTCACTTTAGCCGCTAACAAGCAACACAGTAACGCTGCGTTTGAGCTTGCTAAGATGGAGTACCAGAAGCTTGGAACCTCGAATCCCAATTATCAGCTAGCATTTGATACGTTTAGCAGTGAAGTCTCCGTAAATGATAACCCTGAAGCATTCTATATGCTGGGGGAAATGTACAAGTTAGGTTTGGTGCCTAACTCTCCTGTTGATTTTGTTAAGGCACAGTCCTTTCTTAGGCAAGCGGCAATGTTAGGGCACGAAGATGCTAGCAGGGCAGTTTACTCAAAACCTACAAAAATTTTGAGCCAAGATGGGTACTCGTATGCTGTGCTAAGAGTTGATGGTAGCGTTTTAGCATGGGGGCTACCTGAAAGAGGTGGGGATATAAGGGAGTTATCACTGGACGCAAAATTGCAGTCTGGAGTTACTGATATTTATAAATGCAGTGCAGGATACTTAGCCGAATATTCGAATGGTAGCTTCGAATATTGGGGACCAATGTTAAGCGAATTTAATAGCATTAAATCGACTGTTAATGGACGAACCACGTCGGTCACAGCCGGTAACAACGCCTGTGCTTTTCTATTGGAAGATAAAACTGTTGTCGGGTTCGGTGGCTCCAAAGGTGGTGATGCAACTCTACTGGGTGCTGAAAACAATAACATTTCTAAAGTAGAAGCTCATTACGACGGGTTTATCGCATTTAAAGAAGACGGGAGTATTGTTTACTGGGGATTAGTACTTGGTCAATCGCAATCTATTCCTTACTCACCTCTAGAACTTACGGATAAAGTCGTTGAAGTTGTTTCTAATGAATTTGGTTTTGCAGTTCGCTTGGAAAGTGGCAAGTTAAAATCTTGGTATTCAACGTCATTCGATTCAGAACGGTACCCCTCAGTGGTTGGGGTTACGGACGCTAGAAAACTGTTCACCGGATATGATTTCTTTCTGGCGATTGATGGAGCGAATAACGTTACTACATGGGGAAGCCGATACCCATTGGGTTACCCAGCCCAAGTAGAAATCGAAAAAAAAGCTATGCTTGAGTTCTATTCATCCCAAGACAGTTATATTTTACGTCACGCAGACCATAGTCTGTGGTTATATGACCATACTAATGCTGCTACACATGAATCGAGTCCTCCTCTTTTACTACAAAATTTAAGTAGTATGGAAGGGGTTAAGGTCTTTTCAGCGCGGTCGGGGCAACTCTACTTGCTTGACGACGCAAAACTGTTCGTGGCTAAGAGCCAATCAGACCCTAATCCTGATACCAGTAATCCAATCACCATTGGCGTTACAGATGTGGCCATTAATAACAATGGTTGGCTTGCAATCAAAAACACAGAAGCCATTTTGTATGGCAATCATGTTTATTCAGGCCCAAGTGAGTTTTCGTCTGTGGAACGCGTTTTTACTACAAACTATACTTTCTTTGTTAAGCAAGCTGATGGCACCGTTGTTACTATTGGTCGCCATGCTAGTTCCAATTCAATGCTTATTGAACCTCAGCGTTATAGAGATATAAAACCATCAGTTTTTTTGAGTGCCAATTAACAAAAAAATCCCTCTATTGAGGGATTTTTGTTTGTAGTTTTAGATTGAATGGCTAAGTGTTATTCAACTGTCCATTCGATGTTCTCACCACCGCGAATCGGTACAACAACATCACTGCCAAATGGCATGGTTTCCGCTACTGGCCACGACTTTTTAGTCAGTGAAACGGTATCTGGATTACGCGGCATGCCGTAAAAATCCGGGCCATTGTGGCTGGCAAATCCTTCTAGATTTTCAAGCTTGCCTTCCGCGTCAAATACTTCGGCGTACAGTTCTAGTGCTGCGTGCGCGGTGTACGAACCTGCACAACCACAAGCACTTTCTTTCGCTCCCTTAGCGTGAGGGGCGGAATCCGTACCCAAGAAGAACTTACTACTACCGCTGGTAGCTGCCTCAATCAGTGCTTGTTGGTGGGTGCCGCGCTTAAGAATTGGTAGGCAGTAAAAGTGTGGCTTGATTCCACCGACTAGCATATGGTTGCGGTTGTACAACAGGTGATGCGCAGTGATAGTCGCTGCCACGTTGTCGTTTGCGTTTTTCACAAATTCAGCGGCATCTGCAGTTGTGATGTGCTCAAGAACAATTTTTAGATTTGGGAAATCGTTGACAATAGGAGCCAATACGGTGTCTAGGAACTTTTTCTCCCGGTCAAAGATATCAACATCGTGCGTCGTGACCTCACCATGAATGAGTAGCAACATACCAACTTCTTGCATAGCCTCAAGCACATGGTAGATATTTTTCGGGTCAGTAACACCAGAGTCTGAATTGGTGGTCGCGCCGGCCGGATAAAGTTTGGCTGCGTGAATCTTGCCAGTCTCTTTTGCCTTGCGGATTTCATCTGGTGATGTGTTGTCAGTGAGGTACAAGGTCATTACTGGCTCAAATCTCTCGTGAGGCTTTTCTGCCATAATGCGTTCGCGGTAAGCAAGGGCAAGTTCGGTTGTGGTAACAGGTGGGACAGTGTTTGGCATGATAAGTGCGCGGCCATTGTAACGGCTAATATCGCGTACCGTATCTTTTAGTACATCGCCGTCGCGCAAGTGAACGTGCCAGTCGTCAGGACGAGTGATTGTGATTGTAGTCATGTGAGCTCCCACCTAGTAATAATTCCAAGATGCCTAAAGTAATCTTAGTATCGGCTTACCAAGCGATGAAGTTGCCATTCTGCGATAAAACGCAGTCTGGATTTCGATACTGGTAAACAAAACACGGTGCAAACGTTTAGGCGTCAGGATGATAGTGGATTAGCCGGCTAATTGCATCCTTTTCTATGATAACCTTTACATTAAACGTTTAAGCCCGAGCAGCGCCTCGTGAAAAGAAACAAATCGACGAAAGTTCACACCCCATTACTAATTGATAAAGCGCCTTCTGATGTGTTTTTAAATTTCGAGGCGTTTGAGTCCAACACGGAAACACGTTTACACAGCCACGATTGGGGACAGATCCAATTGATCACCGGTGGCATTTTAGAAATGAACGCAGAAAACACCCGATTTTTGGCACCGCCGCATTTGGCCATTTGGGTGCCAGCTGGGGTGATCCACACTAGTTTTAATCGCGAGCCGTTGGCCTATTGTTCAATCAATATTCCAGCACAACTGACCGCTAAGTTTCCGCAGCATACTAGTTTGGTGAGAGTCTCCGCGATTGCCCAGGCGATTGTCGAAGACTTCAGATCTCGAGACATTCGTGCTGCAGTATCTGCTGAAGACCGGCGTCTTATCGATGTTTTGATCGATCAGTTGTCTGTTGAGCCTCAGCAAGAGCACTTTTTGCCTACATCCAACAATAAGTATTTACAAACCATTTTGACCAAAACAGAACAAAACCCGCTCGATAACACCAGCCTTTCTGAATGGTCTAGCGTTGTGCACACGACGGAGAGAACCTTGGCGAGGTACTGTCAAAAAGAGCTTGGTATGAGCTTTACAGAATGGCGACTTCGAGTGCGTTATCTCTATTCAATGAAATTATTGCGTGAAGGTAAATCGGTGAAAGACGTCGCGTTGACGCTGGGTTATAAGCAAGCGAGCCCTTTTATCAGCATGTTTAAAAAATACTCCGGCATGACACCGGAGCATTACAAGAAAAAACTATATTAACGCTTAGGCCGATTGAGTGTTTGCAATTTCGGCTATGACAAAATCAAGTCCACCTCTGATCGCCGCGACTTGAGCAAGATTACATTCTTCATCATTTACTTTGGGGCTATCTGGATAGACCTCCGTTGTGGTGCCGAACTGGCAATGGGTGAGACCACCACACAGACCGAGTTGCTTCATTGGATAGAGAATTACACCATCCTCTACAACATCGGAGCCAATAATCTGATTGTTTGAGTCAGGTGGTGCGATATGGGTAACTTGTTTTACCGCTTCTATCACCGCGTTCTGAAACTCAATTTGTGGGTTATTGCTATCGCCGACCGTGTAAAAACCATCTGGGACGATATCGGCTTCATACGCTTTTCCATCGCGAGCCGCAAGAGCAGGACGAAACTCAGATTCGTCGGTATCTGTGGTTTCATGCAAATCGATGTGGACTAGGAAATCATGTCCAAGCTCGTTTACCAATGCCATAAGCTTGGCGGATTCTTCCGCTGGGCTATTTGCGTAGAATGAGCGGTTAGGGTCGATGGCAAGCGGGTTCCATCGGTTAATTGTCTCGTAACCCCATGGGCTGACACATGGAACAATGATGAAATTGAAGTGTTCGAGATAGTGTTTTACATGGTCTTTGGCGAATAATAACGCACCTTGCACACCACTTGTCTCATAACCATGAACGCCCCCAGTTACCAAGACATTTGGTTTATTGTTGTCCCACTTCGCCGTTTTTATATAGTGCAATGGGTATCGTTTTACGTCGTGCGATAGAGAACCATATTGCACGATGGCTAACTCAGGGTTCGATTCGTCCAATGATTGCAACTTTGATAGCACTTCATCGGAATACGCACGCTTGACTGTGATCGTATCCAACCATTCTTTTTTTTCTGTTTCATTCCAAGGTTGGTTTGGTCGACCAATAGGGTAGGAGTGTTGAGTAGACATAACGATCCTTATTGTGATTTGGTGTCTCTAAACAGCAAAGCCTAGTGTAATGAAACACGGATTATCTACACAACAAAATGTTGATAAGACTGATAGTTAAGAAGTGGGTAACTTAGAAGCTTGCAACAAGGTTTCTTTAAGGACCTCGACTTGTTGAGCACCGGATATGATGTGTTTTCGGTTGATAATAATGGTTGGAACAGCATTGATTCCAGCTTCAATCCACTGCTGCTCGGTAGACGCGACACTATCTGCCCAACCTTCATCACTTAGTACTTGCTTGGCAATGTCTGGGTCTAACCCAAATGCTCTTGCGATGCTCAATAATACAATGTTGTTGCTGATGTCTTGCCCTTGGGTGAAGTAGGCATCAAATAGTGCCATTTGTAAATCGTGCTGCTTACCTTCTGATTCGGCCCAAAGCAGCAACTGATGTGCTTTGCGGGTATTGTAAATACGCATGTCTTCGGAAAAGTTCATTTCAAATCCGACTTCATGAGCCAATTCAGACAGGGTTTGACGGCTGCTTAGACTTGCTTCTCTATCAGAACCGTACTTTTCATTGATATGCTCAAAAAGGTTCTGACCTTCTGGCGTCATAGCGGGATTCAATTCAAATGGATGCCAGTGAACATCGGCAGACAATTGATCCTTAAGCTGGTCGAGGGCGATTTGGAGGCGTTTATAACCAATGATGCACCAAGGGCAGACAACATCTGATACGAGATCGATTTGAATCTTGTCCATGTTTGTCCTCCTTGAGTAATCATGTATTAAAAATCGGTCTAATACAGAGTATAGCTTGCCGCAGTTTTAGTGAGAAAAACGTTAACCAAGTATCTTCTCTTTCAATTGGTGCCAATGCTCAAGGTTGTTGTCAAAAAGATTAGATGCAACCATTTCATCCGTCGCGCCACTTTGCTGCATTTTTTTGCCATCACGTGCTAATAGTGCCTCGGTGATATCCTTGCCCAAAGACGTCGGTTTTCCAGATTGAAAGTCTTCAATTTGTCGCGACATGTCATTCTGCTTTAAAACAGGATTTACATGAGCGAGTCGTGAAGACAAAAGCTTTAGCATGAGCGTTTTCGTTTCATCATTAGATTCGTTGGGAAGTGCCACCAATAACTGAGCATCGAGATCGGGAAGCGCAACATAGCCTGCTTGCGTCGGATAACTTTGTTTCAATCTTACCGAAAGCGCTACTTGAACGTAGGAAGTATTAGGAAGAAAAGTCACCGCCGTTAGGCAGGTTCTGGGTAGCCAGAAGCACTGTGATGGGCCAAGGTGGTATTCCGTTTTTCCAAGCTTAAACAACGCGTGCCCTCGTTGAACGTGAATCAACTGATCTTTCACCGTTCTTTTACGGCCAGAGGTTGTCAAAAAGGGGCAGTTTACTTGGGTAATTTGTCGGCTAAGGTTCATGCACAGTCTTTAGTTAGCTCAATTGCCGCCAAGGTTATCATTTTTTAGTACAAATTCTACGAGAACTTAAATCGGAGCAAGATCAAAATTGGGCTGTATTCTGGTCTGACCTGAGTTGTTGGTTAGGTATTCTAGCTGCGAAGATAGGTAAGTATGCGTAAGATAGTGCGGTTTTTTTTACCATTAGACGACAACAATGAGCGCCAACAACGATCCATATTTTGATATTCGCCCATACAATGACGATGAAATTCCTGCTGCTATAGACAGACTTGTCAACGACGATGAGTTTATCCATGCCATCGTTCAACACAAGTTTTCCACTCGTTCGAAATGGCTTGAAGCCGTGATGTCGCCATTTGTAAAAATGTTCCTTAAACGCAAATGGGCCAAACTGGATTCAGTTGAAAGCATTCAAATTGAAATCAAAGCCTATCTAGAGCAAATGCTGGAGAGCACCACTGACGGACTGACTTTTAGTGGTCTAGAAAAGCTCGATCAGAATACATCCTACTTATTCGTCTCTAATCACAGAGACATAGCTATGGATCCAGCGCTTATCGCCTACGGTTTGCATCAAAGCGGGCACAAAACGGTTCGAATTGCCATTGGCGACAACCTATTGAAGAAGCCATGCGCGACTGAATTAATGAGGTTGAACAAGAGCTTTATTGTTAAGCGTTCAGCCAAGGGGCCTCGTGAGCTAATGAAGGCGCTAGGCACGCTTTCGTCTTACATTAAACACTCGTTAGATGAGGGCCACTCGATCTGGATTGCTCAAAAAGAAGGTCGAGCCAAAGATGGTAACGATTTCACCGATCCAGCGATTTTGAAAATGTTCCATGTGGAAGGACGCAAGCAAAAATTACCGTTCGCGGACTACGTAAAATCGCTAAAGATTGTTCCGGTTTCGATCTCTTACGAGAACGACCCTTGTGACCTTGCTAAGGCAAATGAGTTGTATCAAAAAGCAACCAACGGTAGCTACGAGAAGTCTGAGATGGAAGACATTGACAGCATCATCCAAGGTATAGTCGGCAAAAAAGGCCGAGTCGCCGTCTCCTTTGGTGATGTGATTGATACAGATTTTGAAACACCGGAAGCACTTGCTGAAGAAATCGATCGCCAAATACACAGTAACTATCGCCTTTTCCCAATTAATAAACTGGCCTTTGGCGATGAAACGGTGGATTCAAAAACAAAGCAGCTGCTCCAGGAAAAGTTATCGCAGTTACCTGAATCGGCGCAAAGCTACCTTGTTGAGGCTTACGCGAACCCTGCGAAGAATCAACAGTAGAGAACTCGGTTGATAGGATCGGAAACCAATGTGGAACGTTTCCGATCCTTATTTTTGGAGCTAGATTATTTTGCACTTTGAAACAATTCGATAATACGTTTTTGTTATCGCCTTGTTTACACTAATAACTAGTCACTCTTATCTTACTGAACACTTCACTATGTCTCGTTTTATCGTCCCTTTGATATTGTTTTTCAGCTGCTTATCGTTTTCGACCTACGCAGACGATCAATTCGATTTGAAACAAACGATGAAAAAAATGAGTTTGTCGTTTAAAAAAGCGGCTGAGTCTCAATCTGTTGAGCAAATGAAGTTGAAAGTTGGAACACTAAGACAGTACATTTCGCTCTGCATGGAGCAAGAGTACGCAGAAGAACATCACCACACTTATATGGAAGGCTTTGAGCGAGTAGACAGAGCGCTTGAAAAAATTCAACTCCACCTTGAGCAAAACGACTTAGCTTTTGCAAAGCAGTACTTAAAAAAGGTTGATGATCTCCGCCTTGAGTATCACGACAAAAAAAGCCCCAGTGTGTGGAACTTAATTTTCGGATAGAGATTCAAAATTCGAACTTTTTTGCCTTAAATACCTAAAATCTGAGGTAGTATTGGGCTAAAATACAGAAGAATTCCCACGCTCTCGTAGCGTAACCAAAAGCTAATTCGATGATACGTTCGCGCCTGTTTCACAGACATATGCTATTTGCCAGTGCCTTAAGTTGGCTCCTGGTTAGCTTGATGCCTGTGATAAATGCCCATGGAAGCAGTGCAGGCGTCTGGGCAACTCTATGTACGATCAATGGTTTTGAACTTGTACAAGTAGAAGAGGGCAAGTCTGAACCTCGGCACTCTAAGCCCTGTCCGTTCGCTCAGTTTTCCACGTTTCATCAAGATGAACTTCCAACCACTCCTTTAATCAAAACATTCAGCCATGTTGTTGACGCTCACTACACTTATTTGGCTCTAAGTGTCCGAGTTGATCGCCATGCGCCAAGAGCGCCACCAGCAAACGTTCTTCCAACGTAAAAAACTAAAAATATAAGTAAAGTCAAATAAATACGCATCGCTCAAATGAAACTCAATGGCACATCACCATTGAGATTTTTTGTGTTGCGTAAAATAAGGAAGAACTATGTTGAGTGATACTCAAACACCTGCCTCAGATTCTGCTGACGGCAAAACTGCTTCATCTCGCACTAAAGCCAGATATTTTTTAACGTGGCGCTGGCATTTTTATGCAGGTCTCTATGTCGTGCCATTTACGATCATGTTATCCCTTACCGGTTTGATCATGCTTTTCGACGAAGAAATCGAACACTTTCAGCATCAAGAAATCCTTACAGTAGTGAAAGGAGAGCAAATTCAAAGTGCTGATCGTATGATGCATTCGGTCAAAGTGGCTTACCCGGAACACCAAATTACCCAATATATTCCCTCATTCCAGCCAGATGTCGCACATCGATTTTCGCTGAGCTCTCCTGAAGGCAACAGCTTTTTCGTCACGGTCAATCCGTATGATGCGAGTGTTCTTGGTGAAATGCCACGTTCAACCGGTATTTATCAACTGGCGAATGACATTCACGGTACTTTGTTGATAGGCGATTGGGGTGATTATCTGATTGAAATCGCAGCCAGTTTATCAATACTACTACTGCTCTCGGGTGTGTACCTTTGGCTGCCGCTTGATAAAGCACGAGCGGCTGGTTTCCTTAAGTTTCGTAAGTCTTCAGGTCCGCGAATCTTCTACCGCGATCTCCACGCTAACATCGGTGGCGTAACCTCAATTGCGCTGTTGTTTTTCTTGTTGTCTGGTTTGGCTTGGGCAGGGATTTGGGGCGGTAAGTTTGTTCAACCGTGGAGCTCTTTCCCTACCTTTTATACATGGGGCTCTAAGCCTGAATCGGAGATACTTCACAAACACTTAAATCACGGAAGTGAAGAGGAAATGCCATGGGGTGTTGAACTGACAGAAGTGCCGGAATCCGATCATCATGGCCATCATCACCAAACCAGTTCTGAAGTTTGGGAGAGTGAGTTGTCCTTGCAGGCTCTGGTTGATCAAGCGAAGAAAATAGGTTTTTACCAATTTAGAATATTTTTCCCGCGTGATGAAAAGGGCGTGTTTACCATTGCAGCAAACACCATGGCCGGCGATATTGTTGATCCAAGAGATGATAGAACCACTCATATTGATCAGTATTCGAGCAATGTCATTATGGAAGTAACTTGGCAAGACTACAGTGTGGTTGCCAAACTTATGGCAGCGGGCACGTCTTTACATCAGGGTGATTTGGGGCTTTGGAACAAGTGGCTTAACGCTGCCTTATGTTTGTTTTTTATTGTTGTTTCAGTGACTGGTGTGGTGATGTGGTGGATTCGTCGGCCCAAACAAGCGCTCAGTCTCGCTCCACCGCCGAGTTTTACTCAACCAGGTATATGGAAAACAGGTCTGGTCGGGTTAATCCTAATTTGTATTGCCTTCCCGATGGCAGGACTAAGTATCGCGTTTGTTCTCGCTTTAGATTACCTGGTGTTTTCAAAGCTAGGTGCGCGGTCATTGCAAACTAACAGTTAACAGCAAAACCAGTGAAAGAGGAGCTACTAGGCTCCTCTTTTTCATCATTTGATGTGTCTATGCTTTGACAGTAAAAGCGCTTTGTACGGCGTTGTACTGCTCCAAGAAAGTTTGGATGGTGGAAAATGTCGCGGTGTAAGGCTTGCCCTTGTGATCAGATGTTGAAATATCATCAACGAACATACTTCCAAGCATCAGTTTCCAACCACTGGCCTCAACGGGTTGAGGTTTAAAGTAAGCAAACTGGTTCGCTTTAATTTGTTTCACGTTGTCAGTTTGATAAATGGCGGCGGTAATGATGTCTAACGTAAACTCGGTACAGTTTTGCTTTTGCAGGTTAAATGGATTTGCAATAACGGAATAGTCAGCAACGTGCAAAGCTTGGTACGTTTCGGAGTTGATAACGCTAAGAATACGTTTTTGTAGCTTTGGAGTAGGAATCACCACTCCAGTCTCTAGCATCTTAGCTCCTGCAAAGAAGTCTATTGGGTAGTCGACGACTAGCTCACTTTTCGATTTATCTTCCACGGTTTGATAAAGGTTATAGATTGCGTATCCAGGGTGTACTGTGCCATCGGCTTTGGTAATTTGTGAATACACTGCAATTGCAGTATGTGTATAAAGAACGCCCTCTGGTAATTTTTTACGTTCTCTTCCAACTCGACTAAGAATGGCAACTCTTGCCCCGTTTTTTGCCAACTCTCGTTCGACTTTTTTACCGAATTTTGCGATGTCTTCCGCGGCAAAAATCGGTTTTTGATTACGTTCGCTTCCAGCTTGTACTGATGTACAGGTAAACAGAACTATTACAAACAATGATTGGATTAAACGGGACAAAGTAGACATAGTGAACTTCCTTATTGTTGATTCAATGCTTGTTCAGGACTAACACCTGCGGTAAAGACTTCATTTGAAATCTCTAGTGGAGCCCACTGATTAGTGTCATCGTTGTTGATGATTTCTTGAATAGAACGTTCGCTTGCCGCGCCCGTTACCGACAAGCCAACGGCAGGGGCAAGAACAATCGCTGATGTCGCGACGGCGGATATAGCAACTGCATCTGAGCCACTTGCTAGTCCGTGCTCTGCCGCGGCTGAAGTGTGCTGAGCAGACTGGGCACTATGGTTGGTTGACGCAAATACGCTCGAACTCATAACTAAAAGTAGTAAAGAGATAGGTTTAACTAGTGATTTCATGTCGCACTCCTTAATAAAACACTGTTCGATTGACTGAATCTTAGTGCTTTGATTTATAAAAAACACTGTGCAATATTTGTTTGTGTGATAAACATCTCAAAAAAATCCGAATGGCTGCTTTTGATTAACTAAAAGTGACTTGATGATTGAAATGTCAATATATCGTTATATATCTGAGCGCCTCTCCTCAATGACCAAATGGCGTACGGCAACTGGTTGAGATATATTATGTTTTTCAAATTTTGAGGATGGAAAAATGTCTAATTTTAAAGAATATAAAGTGGTACACGTTGTTGAAGGTGGCTGTGGAACTATCTTGCTAGGAGCAAGTGGTATCCCGACTCAAAAAATGGAAGCTGAACTAAACAGCTATGCTCAAGACGGTTGGCAAGTCGTTTTTCAAATCGTAGAGCAAAAGCGTTTTTGGCTATTTTGGAAACGTGAAGCGGTAATAATCACCCTAGGCCGATAAACTGTGTTGAGAAGATTGTCTCTGGCTTTGATTCAACGCTATCAAGATAAAGGTGGCGCAAAAGCTAAATTCAATATTGAATGTAACTTTACTCCTAGTTGTTCGGAATACACCAAACAAGCCATTATTAAATATGGCTTTTTTAAAGGTTGGAAACTCGGGCTGTCTCGAATTAAACGTTGCAATCAACCTGATTTGGTGGAGAAAATCCATGATGAGGTACCATAGTGGCGCGCTTTGAATCGATAGAGCAGCTAGAAGCTCAAGAAGAGTCGCTTCGTGAAGAAGTACAAGGTTTGTCTGACGACATGCGTAAGATGTATTTTCAGGAACAAAAGCGATTACTCAAAGATCCGGATACATATGCCGCTCTCAACTGGTTCTTTGTTGGGGGTATTCACCATTGGTATCTGGGCAAGTACAAGACGTTCGCGATTGAATTCGGTTTATTAGTCACTTGTGTACTTTTACTGTTCATGGGGCAGACTTGGGCAATTGTCATCATGTTGGCGATCGCAGTTTACGAACTGCCTCAGTTGTTTTATTCGCAAAACATTTCCAGAAAACACAATCTACTGTTGTCTCAAGATATCTATCAGAGACTCAAAGCTCTAGATACCAGTGGAGTCAAGCAAACTCGTTAGCCTATCATGTGCAAACTCGATAAAAGCTCGTATTCTTGCGGGTTGATATTGAGTTTGCGCGTATTGCATCGCAATCGCTCCGTGGTAATTGCTCTTTATTTTCCAATCACTTAAAACCGGAATTAAGGTGCCACTTTTCATGTCTTCTTTTACGACAAAGTCGTGAAAAATCCCAATGCCCAGTCCTTGTTTAACCCCATTTAGTCGCATTTGTGAGTGATTAACGGCGTAGCGCCCTTTAACAGCAATCGAATGGTTTTCGTGTCCATTAGAAAAAGACCAAACGTTGTCTTTCTCATGTTCAGCTAAGTACAAGCATTGGTGTGATACAAGGTCAGTAGGGTGTTGAGGTGTACCGTTAGCTTCAACATAACTCGCACTAGCGCAAAGTACTAAATCTGACTTACAAATTTCTCGAGAAACCAAGTGCTCGTAGGGTTGGTCTGTTAAGTTAAACGCGACATCAATATCTGTGTTAAACAGGTCGATTTGGCTGTCGACGACTCTCAATCTCAGCTCAATATCGGGATAGCGCTCGAGAAAGTCAGGGACTAGCGGTTGCAATACTGAATTCAGGAAAGCCTCTGGCGCCGCGGCTGTCACTATGCCTTTGGTAAGACTGTGGTCATCTTGCGCGCTCTCCACGGCTTGTTGCGCTGCGTTTAGCATGACACAAGCCTGCGTATAAACTTGCTCGCCAGCGGGTGTCACGTGAATTTTTCGTGTGGTGCGTTCGAGAAGCTGTGAGCCCAGCGCTTTTTCTAATCGAGTGATGAGCTTACTTAATGCAGATGGTGTGACGTCGAGTTGCTTTGCCGCAAGCGTAAAACTGCCGTGTTCAACCACAAGAATGAACGAGGCAAGATCGGGAAGTAAGGCGATAAGTTTGGAATTGTTCATGTCGAATTAGAAATTGGACTAGACGAGCAGTATAACGGATTCCGATATGAAAGCCCCAAATGAACCAACAAAAAGAGCCTCTAATCGAGGCTCTTGCAAATTTGGCTTCAGTCTAGACCTTAAATTCAGCCACTAAATCATCTAGCGAACGACACTGGCTTGATAGATTGTCACAAGCTCGGTTTGCTTCAACAACCATATCCGCCATTTGATGGGTGTTATTGGCAATGCTCTGTACGTTTTGGTTAACCTCGCAACTAACCTGAGACTGTTGCTCTGCCGCGGCTGCAATTTCCGTATTCATTTGGTTCATCTGTTCAATGGAGCGTCGAATAACACTCAGTGAATCTAGCGCGGAGGTTGCCATTTGAAGTGTTTCTTCACTGTTGGATTTACTGCTTTCCATCACGCTGACCGCCTGTTTGGCGCCGGCTTGCAGCTTATCGATCATATTTTGGATTTCACCAGTACTCTCTTGTGTGCGGCTCGCAAGTGAACGAACTTCATCGGCAACGACTGCAAAACCTCGCCCTTGTTCGCCAGCTCGAGCTGCTTCAATAGCTGCGTTAAGGGCAAGCAGGTTAGTTTGTTCAGCAACACCTTGGATAACATCGAGCACAGAGGCGATGTTATTAACGTCATTGTCTAACTGATGAATCACACCGCTGGCAGTGTCAATGTCTTGAGATAACACACGAATTGCATCACCGGTTTTCTCAATCACTTGGTGAGTCTGGCGGGTTTCATCAGCCGCTTGATCACTACTCAATGCCGCGTCTTTCGCATTCTCGCTGACACTTTCACTGGTTGCTCGCATTTCATCAACCGAGGTGGCGACAGCATCACCCTCGCTTTGTTGCTGTTGAGCAAAGGTAGCAATCTCTTGGGTCATGGATTGGATGTTTACCGTATCGTCTTTGACCGATGCGGTTGATTGGATAACAGAACCTACAGTGTTATGAATACGGTCTATAAATTGGTTAAAAGACGTCGCAAGTTGCCCCAGTTCATCTTTGTTTGAAACTTCTATTCGACGTGTTAAGTCAGCTTCACCTTCAGCTATGTCGGCCATTGCGCGGCGAATGCTTACAATTGGTTTGACCACAAATTGTCTATTAGACCAAAACGCGACTATACCTGTGGCAAAAG
This sequence comes from Vibrio sp. ABH4_348, assembly GCF_056159765.1. Taxonomy (NCBI): domain Bacteria; kingdom Pseudomonadati; phylum Pseudomonadota; class Gammaproteobacteria; order Vibrionales; family Vibrionaceae; genus Vibrio; species Vibrio sp. ABH4_348. Next base: position 997,279 of record NZ_JBSWVW010000002.1, read on the forward strand.
CAATAACTAAAGAAATCAAACCTGTGATTTTTGATGATTGGTTGGCAGCTTCGACTTGCTCTCTCAAGACTGCTTGCTCATCAGCAATGGTGTCTCGCACAACCGTTAGGTTTGCTCTAATTTCTCCAAACAGAGTCATCATGTCTCTTTGATGGGTAAGGAACAACATGCTCGCTTTTTTAGGCTGATCAAACATCTGTTGATACAGTGCCAACCATGATTCTGTTTTTTCAACTAACGCTACGACCGGAGCGCGTTTACTTTCGGGGAGAATACCCGCTTCGATCAAGTTATAAGTCGATTCGACACGATTGATAATTTCATCTGAATTATCAACATAGTCGAAAATATGTAGCTCTCTTTCTTTGTCGTTTCGTGCAGAGGCTAAACCTCCACCCGCGACAATAATTTGGTAATAGTCGCGATAGGCATCTTCTAAGTCGTCCAACGTTGGTTGAACCAGTTGGTTGAGTTGAAAGTTAAGATCGTGTTGCTTGTTACCTTGGAAGATGGAGACACCAGTTGATATCAAGAAAACCAGAATAATCCCAATGATGGGGAGAGTGGTTTTTTGCCCTATTGATAAACTCTTCATAGTGTTTGGCCTTGAATTTATTAGATTTTTTATAAATTTACGCCTTTATAATACAACTGATTTAATATAGAAATTATCAATAAAAACTTTGTGAGGCGTATGTCGTTTTGTTTACTTAATTTGTTGCTTTGTTAACAGCTACTTACATTGAGCAATCTATTTATGAATTTCAGTCACTAATGTTTTTCCTACCTCCTAGATAATGCTTCTGCCTGGCTTCCATTACACTTGGTTATTAACAGACAAAACTATAAATATCCGTTTGTGAAACAAACAAAACCAAGACACTGGAAGAAAACTCAATGACTTCAGCTTTCTATCGACAAATTCAAGAGCAGCTTGATGAGGTACAGTCAGAAGGACTGTATAAATCCGAGCGAGTTATCACTTCTCAGCAAAGTGCTGATGTAAAAATCACCAATGGTGCGACGGTGTTAAACTTTTGTGCCAACAATTACTTAGGATTAGCCAATCACTCTGAGCTGATTAAAGCCGGCCAGGAGGGCATGGATAGTCATGGTTTTGGTATGGCCTCAGTCCGTTTCATTTGCGGAACTCAAGACATCCACAAAGAGCTAGAAGGCAAGCTTTCAGCGTTTTTAGGTAAAGAAGATACGATTCTTTACACCTCTTGTTTTGATGCCAATGCCGGTTTGTTCGAAACCATCCTGAGCGCCGAAGATGCGATTATTTCTGATGCGCTAAATCATGCGTCGATTATTGATGGCGTTCGCTTGTGTAAGGCTAAGCGATTCCGTTACGCCAACAACAATATGGCCGAACTTGAGCAATGTTTGATTGATGCCGATAACGCAGGTGTTCGCCATAAGCTGATCGTAACCGACGGCGTGTTCTCTATGGATGGCGTGGTCGCGAACCTGCCAGCGATTTGTGATTTGGCTGATAAGTACAACGCATTAGTGATGGTGGATGATTCCCATGCGGTTGGCTTTATGGGTGAAACGGGCGCGGGTACCCCTGAATACCATAACGTAGTGGACAGAATCGACATTATTACCGGCACACTGGGCAAAGCACTAGGCGGCGCTTCGGGCGGATATACCTCTGGTAAAAAAGAAGTGATTGACTGGCTGCGTCAACGCTCTCGTCCATATCTATTCTCGAATTCCGTTGCGCCGGCTATCGTGCAAGCTTCGATTCGCGTATTAGATTTGCTTGCGGAAAGTGGCGAGTTACGTGACCGCCTATGGCAAAACGCCGAGCATTTTCGCGCGCGTATGAGTGAGGCTGGCTTTACGCTAGCGGGTGCGGATCACGCCATCATTCCAATCATGCTCGGTGATGCCAAAGTTGCGGCTGAATTTGCAGAGCGCTGCTTAGAGAAAGACATCTATGTGGTTGGTTTTTCTTTCCCTGTAGTACCAAAAGGCCAAGCGAGAATTCGAACCCAGATGTCAGCGGCTCATTCAAGAGAGCAGCTTGATCAAGCGATCGATACCTTTATTCAGGTAGGTAAAGACATGGGAGTGATCAAATAATGAAAATTAAAGCACTTTCAAAGTTAAAGGCTGAACCAGGGATTTGGATGACCGAAGTCGACAAGCCTGAAATTGGCCACAATGACTTGCTCATTCGCATTAAAAAAACCGCCATTTGTGGCACTGACGTTCATATCTACAATTGGGATGAATGGTCACAAAAAACCATACCTGTTCCTATGGTAGTGGGCCATGAATACGTTGGCGAAGTGGTTGGTATTGGCCAAGAAGTGAGAGGCTTTGAAATTGGCGATCGCGTTTCTGGCGAAGGGCACATCACTTGTGGTCATTGCCGAAACTGTCGCGGCGGCCGTACTCACTTATGCCGAAATACCGAAGGGGTAGGGGTGAACCGCACCGGTTCTTTCTCTGAGTATCTCGTGTTACCGGCCTTTAATGCATTTAAAATTCCTGACGGTATCTCAGACGACCTCGCTTCTATCTTTGACCCATTTGGTAACGCGGTACACACGGCACTGTCTTTTGACCTTGTGGGCGAAGATGTCCTAATTACCGGAGCTGGTCCAATTGGCATTATGGCTGCGGCAGTTGCCAAACACGTAGGCGCTCGCCATGTGGTAATTACCGATGTGAACGAATACCGTCTTGAGCTGGCACGCAAAATGGGCGTGACTCGCGCGGTTAACGTTGCTGACCAAAAGCTTGAAGATGTGATGGCTGAACTGGGTATGACAGAGGGCTTTGATGTTGGCCTTGAAATGTCAGGCGTGCAAGCCGCCTTTAGCAGCATGTTAGAAACCATGAACCACGGTGGCAGAATTGCACTTCTAGGTATTCCACCATCAGATATGGCGATAGATTGGAACCAAGTAATCTTCAAAGGCTTAGTGATTAAGGGCATTTACGGTCGTGAAATGTTCGAGACTTGGTACAAGATGGCATCGCTAATCCAGTCAGGCTTAGACTTAACACCAATCATCACTCACCATTTCAAAATAGATGACTTCCAAAAAGGCTTCGACGCTATGCGCAGCGGGGCTTCCGGTAAAGTCATCCTCGATTGGGAATAGTCGATAATTGATAGCTAAACGCACCTTCGGGTGCGTTTTTTTTTTTAGTTTTGCCTAACACTTTCTGGAGTCTCAAAGTGGGAAGAACAATTAGCTGGTGAGACTGCTTCAATAATTTCGTTTTAGTTTAGAAACACCTAGATAAGTTCTGGACAATCATGAGTTAGCGACTAATCTGCCAGAAAAGAAAAATGAGGTTATTTCAACCATCTTTAATGGATTCGCACTCTCGATACGTGGCCGTATATACACTTTCCAGACGTGCTCCTTTCTGTAAAGCTAGGCTTTTTGATTCATATTTCTAGGCTCAGGAACCTCTCGCTCAACAGGCACTTCAAGCTCTCCGGTTTGGAACTTAGGTACACCTAAATCAAGCTTCTCTAATTGCTCGGTAGCATCATGTGTAGTAAGTCTGTCTATCGCCATTTCCCAAAGTTTCTGCTGAATTTCATCAGGGATAATACCGTTTACTCCAGCCACATCATTGCCAAGTAGCACTGTTGATAGCATAAGTATGTGGAACCAATGCTTGTGTTTAGCTGCAACTTTCAACCAAACATCACCCTGAGAGTGGTATGCTGCTTTGTTAGTTACAGTTAACTGCCCCAAATTCAGATATTGCTTAAACAGAGCATCAAATGCTTCTGCATTGTAATCCATGTTTTTAAAGGTATTATCCACCTCTTTCGCGAGCACTTCTATCTCACTGTACAGAGTCAACAATGTACCAATCGAATAACTACTAATAGGGTTATCTGTACCTATTTTAACTGATAAATACAGTTCTTCACCTTGGGCAAAAGCAGGGTAAATTGTATGACACAATGCTTGCCAATGGTCATCAAGACAAGTAACCGTCTGCCTTGCTCGAAGTGCCTGAGCTAGACCATACGGTACATGTTCTCTGCGGATTACAGGACCCCAATTTACATCCCTACGTAGGTGCATATCAGCATCGCCTCTATAGCCACGAGCTTCACCCTTTAGTACTACAGGCTCACGGTCTATGTATGCTTTACTAGTGATTACACCGTATCTGTAGCCAGCTTGACCAACCGTAATAATCCAGTCACCGATAGCCATTTCATGGATGAACTTTGATGCTTGCTTTAGTTGTCTGTTGTACTTATCAAAGCGCTTCTTCTCAAAGCCTTTCTGTCTCAGTGCATGCCTTAGGTCAGCTTCAGTGCTATAGAACTCCCCTGCTGACTTAGACTCCAAATCCAGTACATTCAGATGGCCAATACCAATACAGTTATTGGAAGTGAAGTGGTTGTAGTAGTGACCACCACTAGACCTAACCATCCAGTAGCGTCTGTTCGTAGGTACTTCATATATTTCGTTATTTAACATTCACTAATCCCTCAACTAACAGAAGGATTATATCGCACTCTTATGCCACTACGCTCTCATTTTGTCACGTCTAAGCTCTTTATTTGAGCTAGTTCTCTTTATCCACCAGCTACAGGCACTTAAGCACACTTCCAACCAAACAGTAAAATTTGAGCATAGTTTACTGAGAGGTATAGCTTCTCTATCATTTAGCGGCTTTACCACTTCAACCGATTGATTTGTCAGTTCGTTTATTAGTGATAGAAGCATATGAGTGACTCTTAATAATTTGATTCTCTAACAAACTTTGGGACACTTCCGAATTACCAAGAGCCAACTGTTAGAATTTTTTGTCAGCAATAGATTTGACCGAATGCTCGTTTTCCACAGCAAAAGTGCTGACTCTCTTTTTGCTTTCTGACTGACTTAGGTTGTAGACCGTCCGTAAACAATCTCAGTCAGCCACTTCTTTTCACAATCAATACCGACAGTGGTAAAATTCTGCGATTCGAATGACCGAGATATTCAATGTTTATCCATCATGTTAACGGTATCGACTGGCTGGTGATTACCGCTTTTGAAGAATTCAAAACCCTATTTATCGAAGACGCAGGAAGGATACCCTCGTGTTTCTCGACTGCTAGTGAGTTGAGTTTGATTGACCAAGCTAAGCGCTGTTATGGCTATTTGCCTTCGTTTACGGGAGTTGTCACCGATACGGGCACTTTTCAAAGCAAAGACATCGAAGAAGACCTAAACCCGCAACTTGCCTGCCTTGTAGAGGGGCGGGGTAGAGTGTTTATCTATCACGGTGGGTATGTGGCGTTTGTCGACCAAGATAAAACCTTTATTACCCGAATGGATTGAGCCTTTCATCTAATGAACTGTCCAATTGTTATCAATGCACATTAACAGCTTAATCAACCAGATTTACCATTCAAAACGCACCATCGGGTGCGTTTTTTAGTTGTGCACTAGGTAAAGGAGTTTAGCCAGCTGTCGAAATAGCTTCTGGCTTTTGGCCTAGCATGGCTGACAAACAATAGGCGAGTAGCAGTACCATCCAGCCTGCGAACAAAGTGAGATAGAAGCTATAGGTGATACCGAAGTCATTGATAAGCCATCCTGCGATCGCAGCGCCGATTCCCGCACCGACACCCAAACCCGTATTCATCCATGTTAATCCTTCTGTTAGCTTAGATTCGTCGACGTTCTGCTCGACTAGCCCCATGCCGATAATCATGGTTGGCGCAAAAAACAGTCCGGCGAAAAATACGCTAACGGATAAGCCGGGAATACTGTCTACAAATAACAATGGCAGGGTAGTTAACGCGGTAAACAAAGAGGCAATCACAAACTGTTTTTGCAGTGGCATGACGAGTTTTAAGGTGCCGAATACCAAACCCGCCAAGCAAGAGCCCAGAGCATAGACAGACAAAACAATGCTGGCGGAAGCTGGGTTACCCTCAAGCTTTGCAAACGCAACGCTAATGATATCGACCGCACCTACAATTGTGCCGAGTGATATCAGACTGAACACGAGAACTCTTAGTGGCGGCGATGACAAAGCGGAGCCTTTGGCATGATTTTGCTCTTTGACTACTGCAGGCTCGGTGGCTTTTTGCATCGTAAAAGCGAATACACCGGCTACGAGAAACACGGTCGATGCCAGTGGGCCGGCTTGTGGAAACAATGCCACGCTGAGTCCAACGGCAATTGGCGGCCCAATGATAAAGCAAATCTCGTCGATGACGGATTCAAACGAGTAGGCGGTATGTAGCATGGGACTGTTTTTATAAATTGCTGTCCAGCGAGCTCGCACTAGCGCGGCCATGTTTGGCATACATCCACCACCAGCAGCAAACACAAACAATGTCCAGTCTGCCCAATCTAAGTAAGTCGCTGCAAGAAGCAATAAAATACTAAGGGTACTGATTACCGTTGCCCAAGGCAGTATCTTGCTTTGGCCACGCTTATCAACAAGCTTAGACACCTGGGGGCCAAACAAGGCAGTGCTAAACACAAAAACCGCAGCCACACTGCCTGCAAGCCAATAGCTTTTTTGCAGCTCGGACAACATGGTAATAATGCCAATCGATGTCATCGATATCGGCATTCTTGCGATAAAGCCAGAAAACGAAAATGCGAATGTACCCGCTGGTTTGAATAATTGTCGATAAACCATAGCCAATCCTTGTTGTTTTTAACATACGCCGCGTATGTGTGATTTTTGACATACACTACGTATGTGAGTTATAAGAAGCAACCGTTTTTTGAAAAAATTAATAGAATCAGATGAAAACGCCCTCCAGCCGCGAAGCTCAAATGGAACAAACTCGCCTAAAGCTGATTGCAACTGCCCGAAAATTGTTTGGAACCATTGGCTTTAGCGCAACAGTAATGGATGACTTAACCGCGCAAATTGGCCTCACTCGTGGTGCTTTGCATCATCAGTTCGGCAATAAAAAAGGCCTGTTCCAAGCGGTACTCGAGCAAATTGATCAAGAACTCGGTCATGAGCTTTCAGAGATTAGTAGAACCAACAAAGACAGTTGGGATAAACTCATTGAACGGTGTTACTTGTATCTTGATCGCGTAACGGAACCTGATGTTCAACGAATTATGCTGCGAGATGCGCCTTCGGTGCTTGATCCAGACCTATTGCACAATATGCGCAAGGCGTGTGTTGTCAATTTGGCCGACCAACTAGAAATCTTAGTCGCAAGTGGCAAAGTGAAACCTATTAATCCGACTTTACAGGCGCAATTCATAAATGGTGGGCTTATGGAGTTAGCTGTATTGATTGCAACCAGCCCAGATAGAGAATCTAGGCTGGTTGAAGCCAAAAAAGAAGTGCAGGTTTTGCTTTCAGGTTTGCTTCAGCAATAGGCTTCGCTCTAACGTTGAATATTGACTACATCTTGCCGAAGTAGGTTTATCATCGGGTTTTGGTCCAATACCTTGTTGAGCATAGCAAATCCAATCGCTAGGCCCGCAAAAAATCCTCCAATGTGAGCCATAAAGTCCACGCCTTGCTCTTGGTTGGCCATGCCGACAAAGTTAATGATTAACCAGATAGCAAAGAACCACATGGGAGAGATTTTCTTTTGAAAAACGATGAACATAAAGGTGAGGCTGGCGTGTCTAAACCACATTAAATAAATGGCAAAGAAGCCGGCAATTGCGCCGCTAGCCCCAACCGATGGGATGGCTCCTGAAAGGTCAGATAGCCAGCTTACCATTGACGCGAGAACGCCACAGGCTAGATAGAGCAACAGGTATTTTTTGTGTCCAACTGCGCTTTCAATATTGTCTCCAACCACATACAAGAAATACATATTGCCTGCTAAGTGTAGCCAGCCACCATGTAAAAAAGTTGCAGTGACTAACGTCCACCATTCTCGACCTTCACTGATTTCCATAGGCGTCATGGCAAAGTGGTCTAACATCCAGAAAAATGCATCATCATTAAAGGCGTAGCCAACAAAAATGAGGATATTGAGTGCGATGAGAGACCAAGTCACCCAAGGTGTGATTTTCGGTTTAACGTTGTACTCGACTGGCATTTGCGTCAGGAACTGGAACAAGTAGGTCTTCCAAGAAATTTTCTTATTGAGCCGATCGAGTGTTTCTCTCAATTCTGGGCTTTTCTCGACCGCCACCAGTTCATCTTTGTCAATCCACGTGCCGTCACATGAGCGACAGACATCGATTTCATGACGGTAGTCTTTAAGTAAGTGGTGAGCTTGCATGGGTTCGCGACAACTTGGGCATTTAAGATCGGTTTCACCTAGGTGTTCACCAAAGTGCTCAGTGAAGCATTCACCGACTGGACCATCGTTAACCTCTTCGATTAACCGATTTACTTCGTTTTTTTCAAACCAAAGACCACCGCATTGACAGCAAACATCAATAGTTTCTCCTTGGTATTTTGTTGGCTTCAGAGGTGCACCTGCACACTTGGGGCATTTTTTAGTCATGGTTAAGAACCTTTGATACTGCCAATGTGGACACCGTTATCCGCCAATTGAGATTGTAAACTCTCGGCACTGTTTTTCAGTGTAGGGAGCGTAGTGTTGTTCATCTTGTCTAGTATCTTCTGAATTTCTCCAGCGGCATATTTGGCGCCAAGTCTTTTCGCCAAGGCTCTTTCGAGTAGTTGTTCTGTATCCCGATAAAAACGTCTAGCGTCGGTCAAGAAAACACTCGGAGTTTCGAGCGTGGTTGGGCTGCGCTTCATGGTTTCCCAAACGAATTTGTCTAACTTAGGCAGATTGTCTTTGAGCTCGCCTTGAGGACGGTTTTTGCTCAAATAATTATCGACATAGTCCTGCAGCAGTAGCGTGTTGTCTTGCAACTCATCATGTAGAGATACTCGCAAGTAATAGTTGTCTTCCATTTTTGAATAGGTATCAAATAGCAAAGCCTGATGAAGACCTGCTTGAGCCGCTAAATAAACCCCAAATATTGTTGAAACCACCATAAATACTTGGCTCAACCAAAATCCAGAGCTTTTAAGATCTTTGTTATCGAGTTTCTCCGATAGAGTCCCCGTCATTTTTGCCGCCATCCCTTTCACAAAAATCACCTAATTAGTTTGTATGTTTTTGAAGCGCAAGATTCTAATGGTTGCATATCAAAATCCCAACTTTTGGAGTCAAAAATTTGCATTAAGACGCATATTTATCGGCCTTGGTTTTTATGCCACTGCTCGCATTTACTTTTGAATTTACTACGCCACTGCACAGACTTCGTGTTGCAATACCACATACCGTAACCTCACCTATTTCGAACTATGAAATTCTTATTCAGACTGGCTGGCAGTGTTTTGTTGGTGCTCAGCTCTCAGGTTTTTGCCGACAATACCATCGAGCAATTGGGTTTATATCCTTCATATGGTTTAGGTTATACCTATACTGAACACCCTGACACGGCAGGCTATGTCGAAGATGAAAATGCGTTTGCTTGGAAGCTAGGTGGCGGCTATCAGTTTCACTCTAATTTTGCAGTTGAGTCACACTACGTTTCGTTAGGCAAAACCAAGAGCCAAAGACGGTCTGACCAAGCCGAAGTGACGTACGATGCTGACGTGTTTGTGATTTCGGCTAAAGCGATTCATGCCTACAATCAGAACGCTGGCGTGTTTGCCCGAGTGGGCTTAACTCGTTGGGATCTAAGTGTAGACGGCAATACGCAAGATATATATGGCACAAACGCTCAGGATTTCGATGGGACTAGTTACGTATACGGCGCTGGCTTTACAGTAACAGAAGACTGGAATGATTGGTCACTCGACGTAGAATGGAATCGCTATCAATTAAAAAAATACGGACAATCTCAGCGTGTCGATAATATTATGGCGACCATTTCCGTTAAGTTCTAAATACCGAGAAAAAACTACGAGGACCGAATTTTGCTGTATCGCCCAATCACTGAGCAAGACCTAATTGCCACAGCCACAATCTACCAAGAAGCCTTTGTGCGTCAGCATCGTTCATTGGATTGGTTGACTTGTGTATTCAATTCGAACCCCAAGTCGATGATCTATGTTGCTGAGCTAGAGAGTAATATTGTCGGGTTTATTATTTGGACACAAAAAAGCGGATTTAGAAAAGAAGCCGTGTTGGAACTGGAACTATTGGCAGTTCAGTCGAGCCAGCAGGGCAAAGGGATTGCAACCAACCTGATCATTCAGAGTTTAAAGCAAGTTCAACAATATCTAAGAGAGCAGGGAACAAGCATCAAGCATGTGTTGGTGACCACTCGCGCTGACAATTATGCGCAAGAACTATATCGTAAAACACTGGGTGCGACAGTAGAAACAGTACTGCGTGATCTCTATTCGGCCGATGAGGTGCTAATGATTGCTCGCGATATCCAAGTCGATAGCTTCTTATGGCTAAACCATCATGGCTAATAAATCTTGGCCATTTCTGGTGAGACCGGTCAAACCAACTATCAATATTACCCAGTTCGAGAATCGCCCAATGGCTAGCTGGAATTTTTTACTCAGAGCAAAATGAACAAACGCTATCCAAAATAGCATTATCACCCAATCCAAAACCACCCAAGTGACCGCCATAATTGACATGCTGGTTGTGTAAGACTCGGACATTGTCCAGAACTGCGGAAGAAGCGCGGTAAAAAATAACAAATCTTTAGGGTTGCTTATTCCAACCGCAAAGCCACGAATAAATAGTCTTATATTAGTTTGAGTTTTATTCGTAGTAGATCGATTTATTGGGTTTTCTATGATGGACGAACGCCAACTCGAATAGACCATAACTATCAAATAGACTGAGCCTACAAAACCCACACTAGGCATTATGTGGGGTGATAGGCTCCATGCACCCATTAGCAAGATTGAGCAAAGACATAATAAGACAATAGACGCTAAATTGGTTCCAGCAACTAGACTAACCCCCTGTTTAATGGATTGGTTACTAACCGTTGTTATTACCAGCAAGACAACTGGTCCTGGAGTGGCAATCACTAAAGTGGTGGTTAACAGGTAGGTAAAAAAAACGGTCCAATCCACAGAGTTCTCCCAAATCGCGTCACTTAGGTTTATTTGATTATTGTCACCCCTAATGCAGTAAACAAAAAAAGGAATATAATCAGCTTTAAGTTGAGTTTTATTCATAATGGAGTCGCAATGGCCAAACCTCCTTTATATGCGCTAAGGGCTTTTGAGCGTGCTGTATTTCTCGAATCATTTAGTCGAGCAGCAATTGAGTTGAACATTACGCCGAGCGCGATCAGTAAACATGTTCAGACTGTTGAAGATTGGTATGGGTTAGTGCTGTTTGAAAGGACTGGGCCAAGAGTCAAAGCCACACAATTGGCTAAAGGTTTTGCCCATCGGTTAGAGCAAGGCTTTACACTGATTGATGCTGCTTGTCATTCTGTGAACAGCCAAAAACATGTTTTGAGGCTTAAGGCACCATCGACGTTAACAACGAGTTGGTTACTCAATCATCAAGCGGGTTTCCAAAATACAAACTGTGCAAGTGAGTTACAGGTTTCAAGCGTTTGGATGGATATCGATAGCGTAGATTTTTCTGTTGAAGAGTTCGACTGCGCGATTTTGCTTGGCAACGGTAAATTCGGCCCTAACACAAAATCCGTTCCCTTGTTCAAAGAGTGGCTTGTGCCTATCTGCTCTCCTAAGTTACTCACGGCAGCTCAAAAGCAACTTTCGGATTGTCATTTACTTCATCCTTCCCCCGACCGGCGTGACTGGTCACGTTGGCTAAAAGCGACTAAATTAGTGGATTTAGATATAACGGCAGGAACTGTGTTTAGCACGCTAGAGCAGGGAAATATGGCTGCAATTAGTGGTCATGGTGTTTCAGTCGGAGACCTATTGCTCAGTCTTCCGGCGATCCAAAGTCAGTTATTGTCATTACCATTTAAATACGCTTTTGAAACTGGCGATCAGTATTACTTGGTTTGGCCAACTCATACGAGCAAAAAAGACCAAATCGCTTGTCTGGCGGAGTATCTTCTACAAAGAACACCTGCGATCTCAGAAGAACTCGGACAAGAAATCACGTTTGTTTAGACGGATTTTTGCGATTAGTTTGCCCTCGGTCTACTTTTTGAATGTAACCTTAGGTGTTACTTGAGATAACATGCTGACTAATCAATAATTTCTAAAAATATTCAACGTTACAAATGGTTAGAATTAGGTAACTATAGTGAAAACCGACCTTATAGCTCGAATGGAAGACGACTGCCGAATTATGGCATTGGCTCACCGCAACAGTTTTTCTCGATTCCGAAAACTTCATATCCAATTGGGGCTGCCTTCTGCGTTGCTAGCCGCGATCGCTGGCTCTTTGCATACGGTTAACGCAGATGCCGCCGGCATAGAAGATCACTTCTCAAACATGGAGATTATCGGCTTAGTTATTGCGTGGTCAGTGGCTTTGTTTACCGCAGCGCATACTTTCTTAAGACCACTTGAATCTTCTCAGGGCCACAAAGAAAAGTCTGCTCAGTTTGAAGTCTTATTGGCTGAGTTGCAGCGTGCATTGGTGTATTTACAAGGTGATCAACTCCGAGAGGAGATAGAGCGGATCGATAATGAAATTAGTCGATTAAAACAAATCGAACCTTATTTGACTGATGCTCAATTGAAGAAGGCTCGTTCAGCGGTGCTAAAACAACAGCGTATTGTTGAAAGTCATGCTACAAACTAGTCGATATTTTGATGTGATTTGCCATTATAAACGTATAGTTACACTCACCCTTAAAACCTAATCTGAAGAGATCTCGCGCCGATATGGATAAGCCTAACCCGTGGCAAGGAATTGAAGAGTTTAACGCTGTTGTCGAAACTGGCAGTTTCACGCAAGCTGCACAAAAACTGAGTGTTTCGGTTGCGCACATATCGAGGCAAGTCACTCAGCTAGAAAAACGGTTGAAATGCGCACTATTACTGCGTTCAACTCGCAAACTCACGTTAACGCCGCAAGGTGGGAGCTTTTATCGGGATTGCCAAAAAGCGGTTGATGCTCTTTCCGAAGCACACGATAGGATTAGCGCAACAAGTGGAGAAGTGGCCGGGGTTATTCGATTGGGGCTTGCGGGTGAGTTTAGCGAAAGGCGAGTTTGTCCGGCTTTGTTAGAATTTATGGATGAGTATCCCGACATTGATATTCAAGCCAGTTTTAATCATACAGAAGCCGATTTGATTGATGGAAAATTGGATTTCGCCATTGGTTCTCCTCAAATGAACGATGGCGAGTGGGTCTCTCGCTCCCTTGCTACTAAAAAGTTTGTGTGTGTGGCAGCGCCTACCTATCTAAAGCAAGAAGGTATCCCTCAAACGGTAGACGATTTGGATACTCACAACTGCATCATTGGCGACGAAGGGATCTGGGAATTTAGTGTTGATGGTGAGGACAAAGCGGTGCGAGTTCAAGGTCGCTATCATGTGACCAATGTGCGAGCGCAGATTGCCGCTGCAGTTGCAGGAAAAGGGCTAGTGGCTGCCCCTCAAGCGCAGGTTGCGAAATACATCAAGCAAGGCGCGCTAGAAGTCGTACTTGCTAAATACCAGCCCAAAGAAAAGGCCATTTGGTTGGTTCATCCTAATCGCAGTCTCCCCGTTCGTGTTCAAACCCTTATCGACTACTTGTTTGAAACCTTTGCAGACCAGTCATCAGATGTTAAAGCGTAAGTGACCGTATCCCACCACTGGTTTTTGAAAAATCGGTGGTGTTTAAAGTGCCCTTCTTTTGTCATCCCCAACTGTCGGCATAGATTAACGGCTGCTATATTTTTGCTAATGGTCTCACAGTAAATCCGGTGCACAGCCAACCGATTAAAAGCAAAGTCTACCAATTCATGGCCGGCTTGCTGGATATATCCTTTGCCCTGAAACTTTCTGGCTAATCCAGCACCCAGTGAAGCTTGATGGTAGTCTTCAAGTCTTAAGCAAATGACTCCCATAAATGCATCTGTTTTTTTATCGGCGATGGTTAATTGATACGCGAGCCGAGGACAATCCTTAGCTTGCTGCATAAATACCTCAGATAACTGCCGATAGTGCTCAGGCTGACTATCTGACTCTGAATAAAATCGTTGGTATTTGCAATCTTGGGTCAACTCCACAAAATGGTGTTGATCTTTATTAAGCATGTCTCTTAAGCGTAGATCTTGCGTTTCTAGTGAAAACATACGGGCAAACCATTAACGAACGACGGGGTGTTTATACAGAGAATTTGTTTCTTGGTCTTTGTTTCGGAAAAGTGTTTCTAGTCTACCTCATTGCTTTAGTTCAATTGTTTGGAGCGAGTTCGCAATTAATTAGCAATTTTCAATAAAAAACACTGTACACAATCTGTTTGGTGGTTTATTTTTGAACAGTGTACATTACCCAAATACAACTTTTGTAAGGAGTTGAGGCGTGGATAAACGAGAGCAAGTCATCGAATGGATGAGCAGTGAAGCAATTAGTCCAAATAAGTTCTTGGATGTGCTCAATCATGTATACGAAGAACCCACTGCCAACGACTGGCAAACTTTTATCGGGCGACTTTTACAAACCTTAGGGGGTATTTCTGTCGCGCTTGGAGTCATGTTTTTTATTGCAGCAAATTGGTCTGGCTGGAGTTTTCTGAACAAATCTCTTTTAGTTCAGTCATTGCTTGTTATTAGCGCAATCTTGTTTTACCTGTTTAGGCAAAAAAAGTGGCTCGCTGCTCTAAGTGCGCAGTTTGCATTTTTAATGATTGGCGGGCTCTTTGCACTCATTGGTCAGCATTACCAAACTGGCGCTGACCCTTGGCAGCTATTTTTCGTGTGGTCTATTGTCAGCCTTCCACTATTGTTTACAACTATCGGTAGCGGGTTGCTGTGCCTTTGGACAGTGGTAAGTACTTTAGGTATTACGCTGTTTTTTGGTCAAGCCTATGTACCGTGGCAATTGTTAGATACAGGTAGCTTAGCCTTGTTATCCAACGCGGTATTTCTATCCTTGTTGTTGTCTATTCGAGTATTTGATTCAAGCCAACATATTGTTAAGCCTTGGTTTGAAAAACTCTTGGTGTTATCGATAACCGCCTTGATTACCATCGGTCTACAAATCCTATTCCATGAATACGTATCGCTAAGTGAACACAGCCGGTCCACAGTAATTTACGATCTGACGGTATTTGCGTTTACCTGGATACTAGGGACTTTCCTATTGTATCGGTTTGGCTTCAAGCAAAAGCAGCTTTATCTAATCGCTTGTCTATGGCTCTCTGTCATCTACCTAGTCGGTACTTTAAGTTTTATATCGGTTGATGATGAAATTAGTTATTGGATCTTTATCGTATTCATGCTGATTGGTATATCCGGATTTGCGGTTAATAACCTGATGGCTTTACATAAAAGGTGGACTCTATGATTAATGAATGGTTGAAACCAAACTCGGGTTCAGGTTCTCATCGTCAGTTATGGAATGACCTAACACAAAAAGGGTTGATAGACAGTAGCGCTGAAATGCCGATCTCAACGCCATGGTATCTAAAGATAATCGCTGGTGTTGCGGGCTGGGTTAGTGCGATTTTAATCACCGCTATCATTTTTCTTGTCATGGGCTTCGATATTGATGACATACCCGTTGTATTTACAATTGGCGTTGTATTCACGTCTGCGGCTTGGGGATTGGTAAGAGACCAAAACTCAAGTTACTTGCAAAATTTTGGTGTTGGTCTCGGAGTTTCTGGATACGTATTTTTGTCGCTTTCTATTGTTGAATTAGCACCAGAAAAATGGTTGTTGGAATGCTGGTGGCTGATGTTAATTGGTCAAATGATTCTATTGCCCAGCGCCATGGTCAAATTTGGGTTTGCATTTATCGCAGGTTTCTCATTGGAATATCTACTTGCAGAATCCAACTTACCGGGCATTGGTAGCACTGTTTTGTTACTTGTCACAGCAGTCTATTGGCTGTTCGATTTGTACTTTGCCAAATTTAAGTCTCATTGGCGAGCTTGCGCGTACGGTTTTACGCTAAGTTTACTGCCCATTTTTGAATCTGTGATTTTTCAATCAAATTCATTGGGGTGGGGCGCAAATATCACCAATCATTGGCTGCTAGATGCGACTCAGTTGGTTAAGGCTGCGATTGTTTTATGTGTGGTCGGTGTCATCATGTATCGCGGGTCAGCAAACGCGCCCCAGTTTAAAGATCGGATTCTTTCAAAACGATTTTGGCCATATCTCATCCTAGTTGTTTTGCTTGTTGCGGTTGGTTACCAGCTGCACGGTTTGTTCACCAGTTTATTGATTTTAGGGTTAGGTTTTTATCTATCGAATCGTAAGTTATTTAGCATTGGCGTGGTTTTTTCTCTGATGTCGGCATCCGCGTATTACTACTTTGTGGGTTATAGCCTGCTTGATAAATCATTCATTCTAATTTCGAGTGGGTTGGCAATGTTACTTTTTGGCTATGTTGTTTTGCGCTACTCGGCAACAAATCGAACGGGAAGAGTACAGAATGAAAGCTAATGCATGGAAGTGGATGGCAGCGTCTGTTATGGCGGTATTATTGCTGGCGAACTGGAGCATTTGGCAAAACCAATCGATTTTAGATAACGGACGTTTGGTCTCTCTAGAATTAGTCCCAGTCGACCCGAGGTCATTGTTGCAAGGTGATTATATGGCGCTTGATTATCAGCTTGAAAGACAAATCGAAGACCAAGTTGAACGTTCAGAAGTCGTTTCTCACGATACTATCGTCGCCAACATAAATGACGCTAGCTTGGCTACTTTCGAAAGGCTTGGCGACTCTGAAACCCTCTCAAAGAATCAGATACTGTTAAGTTATCGAGTGACTCCACGGGGTATTAGGATTGGGACGGACGCCTTTTTCTTTGAAGAAGGTGAGGCTTCTCGCTATAACGGTGCCAAATACGGGCAATTTCGTGTTAACGACAGCGGAGAACTTCGCTTGGTAAGCCTACTAGATGACAATTTCCAAAAGCTCTAATATCAAAATATGCTAATTAGAAATAAACGCTAAAGGTTCGATTAACCTTTAGCGTTTTTTTGGTTTTTACATTTGGTTTAAGATGAAGCATCGATGTTGTGGCGAATTTGTTCCAGGGTAAGACGATGAAGCAGCTCGCCATTTTCAAAGACAGTTTTTAGCTGATTGGATCTGTCGTTAAGATCAGACTCTCTGATCGTCGACCAATGCCCTTTGGTTTTTACTACCGCTAGTCGGCCTTTTCGAGAAGTCTTGCCGGGGTCCGTGATTGGGTCTTTGTAAACGTCATGCCACTGGTTGTTGATGCAAATAGCAGAAGCTTTCATAGCGAATTTCATTGTGTCTCTGTTCACCTTCTGCAACAGCTCTGCACCCATACCAAAGGCTAAATTGTCGGCACTGATTTTCAGTTTATCTAAATTCTCGAGAATTGCTGTGATGGACTTTTCTGAAATTCCATCTCCCTGAATTACACGAATGTAGTCGGGGAGTACTCTATATCCTTTGATATTTTGTCGTTCCCCAAATTTAGCCATCAAGCGTTCGATGGTTTTAGCCACAATCTCAACAGGATCGCCCGAGTCAGGCCTGACTACTAGCGTGCCACCACTGGCGATAATTTGATCTTTGAGTTCTTCTCCCCAAATGTGGTCAATGGCGTGAAAAAGGTCGTAGCTATCACTGACCACTGCAACCAACTTTCCGGGCTGGCTAAACTGGCTTAGCATGTTCTGATACGCGTCTTTTTCGTTATCTTTGCCCCAGGCGGTGATGGTACTGTGTTCGGCCGCAGGTATTGAAAAACCGGCGACAGGCGTATCGTAGTACTTTTTCCCATAGACTAGAGCGGCGACTGTATCGGTGCCCATAAAACTAAGAAGGTGCGCCAATCCACCAATCGCTGCCGCTTCATTACTCGCCGCTCCTCTCGCGCCAAAATCATGCAGCTTAAATGGCAATCCGTCCAAAGAGTCAGCGGTTTTATCCAAGTACTCAGCAATAATTTTTTTACAGCGAAATGATTTACTTGCAACGGTAGTTGGGTACCAGACGGCTCTAAGTAGCGCGGTTTCAAGATAGCTTGTTAACCAAGCACATTTCGGATCCGTGTTTTGAATTTGAACCAGAGCAGTATGTGACGGCGTCACGCTGCCTTCGGGCAGTGCTTGGATTCGAACTGGCAGATACCCTTGGTGCTTGTCTAAAATGTATTGCCAGCCTTCTCGATTAAAAGGCTCGCCATGTGCCTCAAGCAGTGTTTGGGCTTCATCGATGTTGTCTTGGGTAATTGGTTTACTCAAGTATTCCAACAAGAACATTTGCAAACCGAAAAATACACCTTCGTTAAATTCTCCACCACGCGATTCGATATAACTGGATACATATTGTGTACCTGGTGGGTACTGTAAAAAATGGGAGGCTTTGTAGGAGTCGGTGTTGAGAATAATATTCATGGGCTTACCAATAATAAGGCTAATTAGTGAGGCAAAACTGCGTGAAACGATCCAAATTAATACTCGCGTAGTTGAGTATATTTGTGATAATCCTATTGGGGTGAGGACTTACTTGTCAACGCTGATACTCGGCTAAGAATGTCACTCCAGCCACGGATGCGGAAAACAACTGCTCTTTAACGGCTAGGTAATCAGGGTTGGTAAAAAACTGTTCTTTAGATTCTTTGTCTTTGAAGTAGATTGCAAATACACGGTTAATAGGGTGATTGGAATCGGATTTGAGTGTTTGATCAATCGTGAAATCATATCGAAATCCACCACCGTATTGTTGTAGGATCGGTGTCATTTCTTTTCGATATTGTGCGTAAACGTCGTCATTGGTGACTTCGATTGCCATAAGAAGCTCGTACATTAGCTGACCTTGAATTGTTGAAGTGAGAAGTCAATATACGGCTTATCTCGGAATTATCAACCACGCTAACGCTCATGTTTATCCTGAATGTCGGCGGCATTCTCGACGTACAAGAAATTGAAGAGATTACAGTTCTCAAATGGGAGTTCTTAAATGGGAGTTTGATCAATGGTAAAGACCCAGCTCAAAAATACTGTTCAGAAAGCTCAAGCATTACCAGTAAGCGGGAAACCATACTCCTGCCTTAACTATTTGCTGTATGTTCCCCATGATTACCACGAGCAGTTGCATTATCCGTTAGTAATGTTTCTTCATGGGCTTGATGAAAGAGGTAATCAACTCGATGATGTTCGGCGACACGGAATCCCAAAGCGGATTGATGAGGGACAAGACTTTCCATTTATTGCAGTATCACCGCAGTGTCCAGACCAAACAATTTGGTCATTAGAACTAGATGTTTTGCACCAGTTGTTTGAGCACATTAAGGCAAGTTTTCGGGTTGACCATAACAGAGTTTACCTTACAGGATTAAGTATGGGTGGTTTTGGCACTTGGCATTTTGCCACCCGTTATCCGAATTACTTAGCCGCGATTATGCCCGTCTGTGGTGGTTTGCTTCCCTTTAAATCACTCGACCAAGAGAAGCAGAATTTAGTGAACTTACCCGTTTGGACTTTCCATGGCGAAGTGGACGATGTAGTGCCTGGGCAATGTACGGCCGAGATCGTAGACTATTTGAGACAGCTAGGCTCTCAAGTTAAGTACACCGTTTACCCTGGTGTTAAACATGACTCTTGGACCGAAACGTATCGCAATCCTGACATCTATACTTGGTTGCTTTCGCAGAGAAAGTCAGATGTTTAAATTTGTCAGGAGTATTTTTGGAATACTTCTGCAATATCAGCCGCTAACTGCTGTGACATTGAGTTATCTAGTTTGGAGATCGTTATTCGGATAGCGGAATATCGATTCGCATCGTCGATGAAAAACACATCACCAGATTTCACCAACCAACCTTTTTTCGCTAGGTCTTGAACGATGTTTTCTGCTTGTGTTGGGACTTTAAGCCAGGCACTTAATCCTTCGTCACTACGAACTTGAGTTATTCCCACAAGATTCAAATTATCGATGAATTGTTGTCTTCGTTCGGCAAGTTCGTTTGAAACTTTTGCCAACAGTTGTTTCGTACTTTCAGAGGTTAGAGCAGTATAAGCGATGGATTGAACAATCCGGCTGACCCAAGACATACCCGGCGCCAGTCGACTTGTGACTTTAGTGTAGGTGTGTTTATCACACGCGGATAGCGCCAATCGAAAATCCGGACCCAAGCCTTTCGAAACCGAACGAATAATCGAGAAATGCATGGTTTGTGGGGTAATTAGGCTTTGATACTCACCTTGAGACAAAAGTGCAAAATGATCATCCTCCAAGATGAGGACATGAGGAAATTTGGTCAGGACGGCTTGAAGTTCTTTTATCCGATGTGCGGTAACCTTACTTTCACTTGGATTTTGTGCCCTTGGTGTCACGACAACCGCTCTAATACCGTGCTCAAGAGCGCTCTGTAACGAATCTGGCAGTATTCCATTTTCGTCGCAACGCAACCCAACAGGGATGTACCCTTGTATTCGGATGGAATTGGCAGCACCCAAATAGGCCGGATCTTCGATAGCGATTTTGTCTCCCTGCCTAAGGTGAGCAAATAATATTCGCTCTAAAGCGTCCACGGTACCGTTACTGATCAAGCACTCGAAATCTGGTTCGACGATTTCGGAAAACCAATTCTTGCCCAACTCTATCAATTCGGGCAACACTACACCTTCTCCATACAGGTATTGATTCATCTTTGTATGAGACGCCAATTGGTTTAAGTCAGGTAACCAATCTGATAACGGGTTGCCATCAGCTAGATCAATGAGTTTTGTGTTGGCAATCCCTTCATATTCGTTAATCGATGTGCTCGGAGAGACTTTAGTTCCCAATCTTCCTTGACTGACTACCAGGCCTGCTTGCGCCAGCTTTTTGTATGCTGAAGACACGGTATTACGGTTAACGTCTAATTGCTCAGCGAGATCTCGCACAGATGGAAGAGCATCTCCCGGTTTCAATTCTTCAGATTCAATAAGTTGTCTAACACAGTCGAAAAGAGTTTGCGCGGAGCTACCAAAGTACTTGATTGTCATTTATGACCCATGCCAATATGTATTTTGTCCTATGACAAAACTAAATTTATACTATGACAATAATATCGCTGCCGAATGAGCTTCTCAAATCAAGTATTGTTTTTTCGAACTCTGGTCGAGCGAATTGAATAACTCTAACGGAAAAAGGAAGTTCACAATGTTTACAGGTCTTAGCGCATTCCCCGTCACTCCTTTCAAACACGGCAAACCAGATTTAGTTAGCTATGAAAAATTGATATCTAACTTGGTCGAACATCAAGTTGATTCGATTGGCGCATTAGGTTCGACTGGGATGGCCGTTTATCTGAGTGCTGAAGAGCGGCGACAAGTGGCTAAGAGAACCGTCGAGTTGGCAAGCTCTGTTCCGGTTATTACGGGAATTAGCGCATTGTGCACACGAGATGTGTTGACTCATTTACAAAATGCACAACACGCGGGCGTAAGTGCAGTTTTATTGAGCCCTTATTCCTACCACAGACTGGATGATGCCGAAGTATTAGGGTTATTTGAAAAGGTGTCGCAAGAGTCGGATGTCCCCATTGTTGTGTATGACAATCCCAAGTCGACAGGTTTTAACTTTTCTCTGGAACTATATCGGGAGATAGCAAATTTAAAAAATGTGGCTTCCTTTAAGATTCCGGGATTTGATTTTGAAACTTTGGAGGGAGGGGTAACAAAGCTAGCTCAAACTAGACGTTACTTACCGGAGTCTTGTTCCATTGGTATCAGTGGTGATCGCTATGGTTACAACGCTATGAACAATGGGTGTGATTTGTGGTACTCAGTGCTGGGCGGTCTTTTTCCTCAAACCGTTAAGCAGATTATTAAATCCGCACAAGCAAAAATCACAGTGGATAACCAGAATGAGTTGGAAATTCTCTGGGAACTGTTTGTCAAGTATCGTGGTGGTGTTCGTGTCGTCGCTACATTGGCCGAGTTCTCGGGTTATGTGGAAGGGAACTGTTTACCAGAACCGCTGTTACCGGTAACTGATGAAGACAGAAAAAAATTGAAAATCATTTGGCATAAGCTGAGTGCCTAAAATGGCGAACACCGATTTAATCCAACAACCTCAAGCAGATCCTTCTTTTTTGAGTTTGTTAGTGAGGTTTTTTTTAACGGCAACTTTGGCACGCACCGCGACAAGCGGTGTGATTGTCGCCGTTGTGATGTTAGCGTCCGAATACGGTTATCAGCCTGAATCAATCGGGAGTTTCGCATTTTGTCTAACGGTACCTCATCTATTCGGACCGTTACTTGGCAAATGGTTAGATGACACAGATAGGCCACGCCTAGTTATTTCGATTTCGGCTTTGATATTCACAATCTCACTGTTCCTATTTCTATGGATATTTGAATCTACTGTGAGCCTAGCTAGCATCTTATTGCTTTTGCTAATTGGTTGCGCTAGCCCGTATTTAATGGGAGGCATTAGTAGTCAACTAAAGACATTGCTTGAGCACCACTCTAGCAAACTGAGAAGAGCCCAGGGGTTCGATGTCGCAAGTTACGGTATTGCCGCTACCGCTGGCCCATTTTGGTTATCGTATTTCAGTGAAACGTATTCAATTTACATAGCAACAGCGATGTTGGGGTTGTTCAGTTTGGTTGCCATTGGGCTCTTGGCAACATGGCCGGCAACCAAAAAAGTGGTTACGCATGAGAGAGAATCTTATTCGATTATGCAGGTGGTGAATGTTATTTTTCAATCGCCAGCGTTGCGGCAAACCTTATTGCTGACCTCCTGTATCTCCTTTGGGCTGGCTTCTTTGAACATACTTACCAGTTACCTTATCAGCGAATGGCAGCATCCAATAGCTATGGTTGGAACCCTAATATCTTTATATGGTGTCGGCAACTTGGTCGGGTCAACTATTAAGATGTTATGGCCGTCAAGAACCGCGAGCTTGGTTTTGGTGAATAGATATGCTCTTGCACTCATCGGGATAATGTTCAGTTTGGCTTTCTTAATGTATTTCGAACTTGCCAATCTGGTGATTTTTGGGGCGGGACTGGTCGCACTGGGTGTGTTCAATGCATTTTTTTTCACCGCCACTTTGGCCTCGCGAAGCGAAAACGCACCTTCTGGTGGCGCGACTCAAGTTTTTATGTGGATAGCGGCGATGAAAATTGGCTCTGCATCATTTGGTGCTCTAATCGCCGGTCAATTGGTTGTTGTAAATCCAAGCTTTCCGTTCATCTTGGTTACATCGCTAGGCCTGATTGTTTTTCTTACTAATAAAATGAAATTCGAGCCAAACAAGCGCCGGTCTGGTCATAATTAATGAGTGATAGTGGTAACAAAATAATAACAAAGGCTTAAATATGCCCCTATATTTAGACTAAGGTCGTAGAGCCAAGTTCTAATATCTCGCAATATGGTAGCAGTAGTCGTTTGTTGAGGGGGTGGCTATGCAAAATGCTAGACTAATAATTCAAGTCTCAGTTTTATCTATATTGGTTTCAATTTCTGTTCTAATTTCAGCACAGTTGACGTTGATAGATTGGTCTACAGGGTTATATTGCGTCTTCACTTTAGTTATCGCGTTTTCTTTATTTTCTATAGTTCAAAGTCGCACTAAAAAGGCGAGTCAGGCAACCAAAGAGGAAACCAATCAGCTCATTTTGGAAGACAAGGTGGCGTTGCACCTTTCAAAAGAGATGACAGCCAATGCGATCGTCTCAGCAGAGGTCGATCATTCGATCGGCGTATTAAACCAAGAGGCTCACTCGCAAAGTAACTCCATCCAATCAATTACCTCAGAGAGTGAGCAAATTGCTGAAGCCATGCGTGGTAATCATGAAATGGGTACAGCTGCTGCTGAAAAAGCGATTGTGATGAGAGAGCAGAGTGAACAAAGTCGACAATCATTAGATACTTGTATCCAAGACATGCATTCGATCAATGAAAGTACTACCCAAGCGGCTAAACAAATTGAATCGCTAGGTGTGTTGATCAACAAAGTTTCTGAAGTGGCCGACACAATTGATGCCATTGCGGATCAAACGAACCTACTGGCACTGAATGCGGCAATTGAAGCCGCTCGCGCAGGAGAACACGGTAGAGGATTTGCTGTTGTGGCAGAAGAAGTTCGAACCTTAGCCAGTCGCACAACATCCAGTACGGAAGAGGTGTCATCCATCATTCGCGGAGTTCTTGAGGAATCAAAACAAGTTGAAAAAGTAATATTGGCGTTGTCAGATGATGCAGAGCGCAGCGCGGCTGAAGTACAAGAAGTAGGGTCAGCGCTGGTTAATCTTTCTCATATGGCGCAAGAAGTTGATGCATGTATTGAATCAATAACGAGTGGTTCGGAAGTCACTCAAAGTAGTTTGCAAACCATTCACAGTGACTTACTGTCGATGCAATCGGGTATGGAATACTGTAGTAACGAACTGGAATCATTGAAAACTCAATCCAAAAAATTGATGGAAAATGCGGAATCTGGCAATGAAGTGTTTACTAAGTTTTATACTGGCAGTGACCATCAAAAATTTTACCGAATTGCCAGTGACGGTAAACTGGCTATTGAACATGCGTTTAATGAGGCTATAGAAAGTCGTCAAATTTCAGAAGATCAACTGTTTGACCGAAACTATCAGCGTTTTGGTGATACTGAGCCTGCTAAGTATACGACTACGTTTGACCAGTTTTGCGACTCTGTTCTTCCAAGTATTCAAGAAAAGCTTTTAGATACGAATCCTGAATTGATTTACGCGATCGCGACTGACTCAAAAGGATATGTCCCAACTCATAACAACAAGTTTTGTAAACCGTTAACTGGTGATCCACAAGTAGATATTCTTTCAAATCGCACTAAACGTATTTTTTCGGATAGAGTAGGCCAGCGTTGTGGTAGTCATACTCAAGATATGCTTTTACAAACCTATAAAAGAGACACCGGAGAGGTGATGCACGACCTTTCGGTACCTATAGTTGTTAGCGGCAAACACTGGGGAGGTCTGCGTATCGCCTACGTAACAAATCAGAGTTAATGTTTATGAAAGAAGTATATTTAGACTCCTAAAATCTTGGCTTGTGCATTAGCATTCATAATATGTTACATTTCATTCGTCGGCTGTAATAATATCAGACGACGAATGATGTTATTACATTGATTTATAAATAGTAATAGCTTGGATCTGACTCAACTAGGTTGAATTCGTTCAGCTGGTTGAGTAGTGCGCTTTGCACATGTGGTTAGGTATCCAAAATGAATATTAATATCTCTCAGCAGGATATTGTCCAGTTGGACAAGCTGTTTAGCAGTATAGATGTCGATATTTCTGCGTCTCTTTCTTATGTTCGCAGGGCTCAAAATCTTAGTTTTTCCGATCTTGCTAGCCGGTTTACTGGCCTAAATGCCAGCACGCTAAAAAGATACATGCAACAAAGCTATCCTTCCGTTCGACCGCTTCATGTTGTCGCTGCACTTTCATGGGTGATGATGGTTCCCATGACAGCCTTCTACCAATGCCTCAATATTCGAGAGTCATACCGCGGCATGGATGACAACGCTGTCAAAGCCTTGCTGAGTATTGGACGAGTGCCTAGCAGCCAGTTCGAACTCTTTATCAATATGATGCTTGAGTGCGCAGATGAACTCGATAGGCAAACCTTTAACGAGTACAGAGAATCCTTGTATCAGGAGTTTGGACAATCACAGGGCTACGCAGAGCTCTTTCCTCCTGAGCCATTAGACATTGATGCTTTCGCGATAGACTACTATCGCTCGGTCGCGATAGGTGCGAATCAACTTAGAACCGAAGCAAACCTCTCATACGACCAAATGGCTGAGATTCTGGGGTTGTCTGAGTACCAATACAGTGTGCTCGAGGACAAGAATAAGGTGGTGCACCTGCCTGTTTCGGTTGGCTTTAGAGTCAAGATGGCGTTCCAACTTTTTTCTCATGTGTCCTTCACCTCAGAAATGCGAGCATTTCCTCAGTTCCATCATTTGAGACGTGAACAACATATACGTGACTCGTTAACGGTTGCTGCTATGCAGTTGGTTCCGCCTAATCGTCGAGAACATGTCACTTCCATATTGATATCCCTATCTAAAATCTATCAATAATTTGCGATAGAGTCTTGCCGAGTGAATATGGTCAACCTAAAAAGCGCAGCAGATTAGGTTGACCATAATTTTTACTGATTTAACATGACCTTAGTTAGTTGTTAACAGTATTGAACTCCTGTTCCAATTTCACTGATGATGCAGCAAGAGCAATCATGACCCGGATTACAGTCTCCGGATGTTGTAAGTGAACTAGGTGGTCTCCGTTTTTAAAGACAATGAACCGGCTGTTTTTCAGTTGTGAGGCGAAATCGTTGACAATCATAGGCGTCGCATAGGGATCAAATTCGCCAGCGCAAACGGTAGCTGGTGTATGAATATCTCCTAGGTAACTGGGTCGGTGGGCAAGTAAACGAACAGAATTTTCAAAGAAAATGTCGCATCGCTTCATGTCCATCGCTGAGACTGCTTTTACGGTTGCACGGATTATCGCCTTGTTGCGCGGGATGTCATTGTTGGCCACGGTAATTGAATCCGTGAAAACCTTGGCTAATACCTCTGGAGATTCGCAGGCAGCTGAGATCATCCGTTTAGTCGCACCGCGACCAGAAATTGGAATACCGGGTACACCAGCAGCCACTGAAACGCTTTCGACACTAGGCCAAGCGTGACAGAGCTCTATTGCTATTGCTGTCGCATAGGAAAATCCTATTACGTGGGCTGATTTGATACCCATGTGATTTAGAAACTCGATGAGCATCTGGGTTTGCTCTTTGATACTTATGTTAGCTTCAAGAGCTTGGGTATTACCAGTACCTGGGATCTCAACTGTTACACAATTCAGTGTTTTCGAGAATGCTTTAGAAAACGACTGGACCGACTCGATATCTTGCATAGACCCCATTAAAAAAATTACAGTCTGCGCTGTATCTGAGTTCGGGTATTTAGCAAAGCGGTATTGGTTGCCGTTTAAAATTAAGTGCTTAATTTCCATTTTATACTCCTTAGTTAGATGGAAATTGAAATATAAAACAAAACACATATTTATAGTTGGCAGGCTTTAATGAAAAACAAAGACTTATCTCAGTATTTGTCACAAGCTGAGCAGCCAGTCAAAGACTTCATGGCTACGATTCTCGAAAACTTTGGTGAACAACTCTCAAACCAAAAAGACCCAGTAATTGCGCTGGAGTACTTTGGCGCTTCTATGGAAATAAGGCTTAAGGAGTTTGAAGGGGTGTACCGATCTAAAGAGGGTGAACCAGTTTAATTGCTTGATTTGGTTGAAAGCGGCTAGGTCTGTTTGGTAGATCTAGCCTTTTACATTATTTGGGTTTGTTTTTCTTAAACACGTAGTTTCCGCGTATTTTTCGCCAAAGACCAAATTTGGTCGTTTTAGGGAAAATAGCGATGCGGCGAATTTGATATTTGTCTTGATGGAAAGCAAGAGGACCACTATTTGTCGCTACCGCGAATTCATAACCTAATTGTTCAACGATTTCTTTTGAACTGGTGTCCAAATCACCATAAGGATAGGCAAACGACGTCAGAGGTTTACCGATGATTTCTTCAAGCTGTTGTTTGTTTTCTTTAATTTGCTTTAACTGTTCATCGGCTTCTAATTTCGACAGAAAAGGGTGGTTGAGCGTGTGGCCACCGATTTCAATTAGCCCTGAGTCATGAAGCGCTTTAATTTGCTCAACATTCATCAATGGGAACGGCTTGTCTGGGTTTGTTTCAGCCTCGACATCCCAACGGTTATAAGTTTCACCGGTTACGACGTAGACTACCGCTTTAAAGCCGTATTTTTTCAGTAAGGGCAGCATTAACGTTAAGTTATCAAGAAATCCATCGTCGACCGTAATCATCACGTATTTCTTATTTGGTTGTAATCGCGAGATGGTTCCACTGGAGCTTATGTCTTCAAAAGTCAGAGATTCAAAACCTTTACGCTTGAGCATAGCCAAATGTTGTTCAAACAATTTAACGTCGATGTATGGACCACGAGTCCCTTTGTCTTCATTGTTATCGATGAATCTGTGATACATCAGGACTGGGATTTCTCGTTGAAGCTTATCGACAACAATATCTTGGTAGGTGTTTTCTAAGCGGTCAACGACTTGGAATAAGTCGTAATTTCTTTGGATTGTTTGCGTTACGTTGGGCGAACATTGGCCTTGGTTAACACCGATTTCAATATGTTGACGAACCTGTTCAAAGTCAATATCGAGGATTTTCGGACCTATGTCGCCGAAGTTTGTTGCCATCGCCATTTCGATATTGTGTTCGTCGATAATGCCTACGTTTATCGCCTCGCCAATTGCCAGAGTTGGTCTGCCACAGAGCAGTGATTCCATCGCCACACGACCTGCACCAATCACTAAATCGGACTGGTTCAACATCGCAGCAACGTCGTTGGTATAACCTGGAAATGAAGCTCTATCTAAAAACGGCTCAAATCTAGACTCCATTTTTGAGCCCGTGACAACACGTATATCATACTTATCAAGATCTAAGCATTCGTCTAGCAGTCGAAAGCACAAATCACCTTTCGGGCCAGTTAATCTACCCACAATAGTGACAATAGGTTTTGAGTTTTTTGGGGCTGGCTTTGAATAAAAAGCGTTGGTTTCGATACCATTTCGGTGAACTTGCAACTGTTCGGCAGGTACGTTTAATTCTTCAATTAGCTGTTGTTCAATTGCCTCGCAAACAGGCAACGCCTTGTCTCCCATAGCATGAAATTTTTTACGAGAGGCATGAACAGGCTGACGACCGTGAACGGTTGTAACCATAGGGGTCTTGGTCAGTTTGCAAGCTAAATGGCAGCTCCAACTAGAAGCCCGTGAATGGGCATGAACCAACTGAATATTGTGCTTTTTGATGAGGTAAACCAGATAGCCAACGTGCCAGAAACGCCTAGGAATACTGCGTTTGTTAAATCTGAGTTTAAAAAACGGACCATGGTGTGGTTTGGTCAGCGTGTCAGAGACATAAAAAACATGGTGTCCGCGTTTAGTTAGCTCGTCACCCACGGTTGTGGCGTACACTTCTGCACCGGTCACTTCCAGTTGGGAAAGGGCCATCAAGATATTCATAGTTTGACTCTTGGAGAGAAAATCAGGCCGTCAGAGACAGCCCGTTACAAGGTTAAGCGTTGATGATAGACAAGTACTCTGCCACACCATCGGCAACAGACTTAAAGGTATGGTCGCAACCCGCTGCTCTGAGCTTGGTCAAATCCGCTTGAGTAAATTCTTGGTACGCACCTTTTAAATGCTCTGGGAACGGAATGGTTTCAACTTCACCTTTGCCGTGATACTGAATAACCGCTTTTGCCACTTCTTCAAATGACTCAGCATTCCCCGTACCTAGATTGAAAATTCCAGAAACTTGATGCTCCATAAACCAGAGATTAACGGCGGCCACATCACCAACGTAAACGAAATCTCGAATGAACTTTTCGCTTCCTTCAAAGAGCTTAGGGTTTTCTCCCGCATTCATTTGGTTGTTTAAATGGAAGGCAACCGATGCCATAGAACCTTTGTGCTGTTCGCGCGGGCCGTAAACATTGAAGTAACGAAAACCGGTGATTTGCGACAATGTCTCACCGTGTGCCTCGGCATCTAGCCACAACTTTCTTACGTAGTTGTCGAACAATTGTTTTGAATAGCCATAAACGTTAAGCGCACCTTCAAACTCAGGTTCTTCAATGAATTGTTCCGTTTCACCGTAAGTTGCGGCCGATGAAGCGTAGAGAAATGGAATCTCACGATCTAAGCAGTAGTGGAGTAGCTCTTTGGAATACTCATAGTTATTGAGCATCATGTACTTGCCATCCCACTCGGTGGTTGCCGAACACGCACCTTCGTGAAAAACCGCATCTATTGGGCCAAAGTCATCACCAGCCATAATTTGTGTAAGAAAATCATCGCGATCCATATAGTCCGCAATATCCAAATCAACCAAATTCTTGAATTTTTTGCCGTCTTTCAAGTGGTCAACAACTAGGATGTCATTGATGCCTTTTTCATTGAGCGCTTTAACGATGTTGCTGCCGATCATTCCGGCGCCACCAGTAACAATAATCATGGGTCTAACCTGCTTCTCTTTCAGTGGGTTAATACTATCACTGTTCATTGAAATTGGTAGGGTTACTTACTTTCGTGATACATGCAAATTACCACTAAAACACAGCTCGGGAACAAAAAAAGGCCTCATTCGAAAATGAGGCCAGTTAGTCTATGTTATTTTTTTGAAAAAGCTTAGCGCTGACGTTGTTAGGATTCTTGTTTAGTGAAAACTAAGTTTTTAAACTCTAGAACTAGACTTGTATAAATTCTATACAAATCTGATGATTTCTTGTTCTTTTCAACTGATGTGTGATCTTGGTTCGCTAATTGAGTGATTGCCCAGCAGTGCTTTTTTCGTATCTAGAAATTAGAGCAACATCAAACACTAACAACTAAACTAGGATTGAGATTACTGCAATCCTTGCTATGACGGGGATGTAATCCTTTGCATTAGGTTGTGAAATTTTGTTGGTTTTAAAGTTCAAGTCAATTGGAGGCACAATGAAACTCGAATCAAGTCATGCGGTTCAAAAGCTGGGCTATCTAGGCCTACTGCCATTTGTGCTGGCAATTGTAATGAAGATATCAGGTGTTACGTTGTTCAACTTGAATGGTGATGCCTTTTTCATCTCGTATAGCGCCATCATTCTAAGCTTTCTCTCTGGTGCGCTGTGGGGAAACGCTATCGATCATGCTGGAAACTCAGTAAGCAAGAACGCGCTCTATTTGAGTAATTTATTCGCGGTTCTGGCTTGGGCGGTCTTGTTAGTCTCTGGTCAAAATAGTCAGACTGCGTTGATATTACTATTACTCGGCTTTTTGGGTGTTTGGCTATCGGAACGTTTGGTGAGAGACATTGAACGAGAACAAGATATTGACCATTATAAAAGCATGCGACAAAGGCTCACTCTGATCGTGGTAGCGCTGCACATTATTTGTTTGGTGATCTAATGTTCTGATGGAAAACTCATTGGCTTTTTTTTGTTTATATGTGAAGGTATTAGCACACCCACTGAGTTTTTAAATCATGGACTATCTAGAGCAGATTTACGTATTTTTTTCCACTCGCAAAGGCCTTTTTACAATAGGTTTGGTTGCCTTGATTTTGGTTTTGCGAAAGCTTGTTTTAAATAAGATTCGCGGTGAGGCAGACTTTGTTTCAGAAGACCAGCGAAAGTGGATGTCGAGAACAAAAAATGGCTCATTTGCTCTTGTTCTCATTACCATTTTTATTCTGTGGAAAGCGGAAATTAGCGAGTTTGCTCTGTCAGTGACGGCAATCGCTGTGGCAATTGTGGTTGCTTCGAAGGAGATTATTCTGTGTGTGACCGGTTCTATCCAACGTGCTAGCTCGCGTTCATTTCGTATAGGTGACTGGATTGAAGTAGGTAGCGTGTGTGGTGAAGTTATCGAACACAATATGATGGCGACCGTTTTACAAGAAATCGATTTACACAGCGGCGAATATAACTACACAGGTAAGACGACAACTTTGCCGAACAGCTTGTTTTTCACACACCCAGTTAAAAATCTAAATTTCATGAAACGGTATGTGTTTCATCATTTCACAATTGTGGTTCCCGAATTCCATAACTTGTATCCGATGATGCCGAGTTTAGTCGAGAAAATCGATAACCACTGCTTAGATTTCCTTGAAGTTGCTAGACGTTATAACACCATTATTGAAAAAAGGGCAGGTGTCGACCTCCCTGGTTCTGAGCCTCGCGTCAGTATTGGTAGTGTGAATACGGGAGAGCAGCTGGTTCATATTAAACTGTTTTGCCCTACTGAACGTGCTGGTGAACTTGAGCAATTTGTAAGAGCGGATTTTATGGAGCTTTATCACGCCACCTATTCGAACAATTGAAGTGATTCTAAACAGTAACGAATACAAGAAAGGGCTGCGTGTGCAGCCCTTTGTATTCCCCGTCGAGTTTTTATGACGCCTTTTGTTTAAGTTGGTGGTCCAAACAACCGCATTTGGTCACTCGTTTGGTTTTTTCGAGTTTGCCGACACCGGGATTAAAGGTGTTAGTCGGGTCTAATGTAATATAGTGATTTGCCAAATCAGCTTCGGCTTTGTAGAGGTGACCGACGTTGTGTTCGGCTGGATACTTTGCCCCGCGTTGCTCTAACAATTCCAGCATCTGCTTTTTGATTGCTTTGACGTCTTCGCCCTTTTTGACGATGTAGTCTTGATGGAATACGTGGCAGAAAAAGTGACCATAGTACAAACTTGAATGAAGTTTGGAAGTGATACTCTCGGGGAGTTTTTCGACCCAATCTTTGTCATTGCGTCTGAGTGCAATATCCAGAGCTAAGATATCTTCAACTTTATCCTGGTGCATAACTTCGTAACGTATTGCTGCCCCCGCAGCGGCAAAACGATGTAGCATTGCTTTTTTGCCCTCATCTGCGGTGCACTCGAAATATCCACCGCGCTCGGTGTCTTTGAAGAACTGTTCGAAAAACGCTCGCGACTCCTCAATTCCTTCATCGGATGCTTTGAAGATCAGATGGTGTTCATATTGGTTTCTGAACTGCACCATTCGCGTAGGTAAATGAGAGGGAAACAACTTACTTGCATATTGCATGAATTTGTCGGGAAAGTTTTTTGGAAACAGGGGGATGGCGTTTAGCCAAGATGTCCACTTCGCTTTTGCGGCAAACATCTTAGGGATACTATCAGTGCCTAGCTTACCTATCGCTAGGAATACATCTTTTCCATACTTGTCCGCAATATCAAAAGCTTCACGGTGCATGTACTCAGCAACTTCGGGCAAGTGTTTAAATTGTGTGAGTACTGAGCGTCGTAAGTCGGTTAAGACATCTGGATCGTTGGTGCCAATGTAAAACACTTGCTCGGATTCTGGTATGGGGTAGGTATCTAGTCGAACTGCAAAGATAGCAAGCTTACCAGCACAACCACTCACTTCATGTAGACGACGTTTGTCAGCATTGTAGCGCGCTGGTGTATCTTCATCGACTTCGCGCACTCTCTGTAAATACTCTTTGTCAGACGCCAATTTGTCATCATTTACAATATCGCTGTTTGAGAAATTTCCGTTTTCAAGCCGATCTAGAATTTCTTGTGGGTCGTTTCCTAGATCAATACCTAGGTGATTTACAAGACTCAGTTTTCCGCAATCATCTATTTGCGCATATAAGGAAAGCTCTGTATAGGCGGGGCCTCGTTTAACAAGAGCACCACCTGAGTTGTTAGCGACACCACCGACAATGGAGGCACCAATACATGAGGAGCCAATGACCGAATGGGGTGCACGTTTGAGTGGTCTAAGTGTTTTTTCAAGCGTGTGTAGTGTGGTCCCCGGAAAACTAATGACTTGATTACCATCATTAATGACTTGAAGACCAGTCAGCTTGGTCGTGTTGATCACCACTACATCGCGATCATAGTCATTGCCATTAGGGGTCGAACCTTCGGTTAATCCAGTATTGGCGGCTTGCATAATCATCACGACGTCGAACTCAACACAAATTTCCAGCACTTGCCACTGAACCACTAAACTGGTCGGGAAAATAACCGCAAGCGCGTCACCACTGCCAGAACGAAAACCCTCACGATAATGTTTGGTTTTGTTAGGATCAGTTGCTACATGTTCGTTACTACAAACCAAACGAAGTCTTTCAAGAAATTCAGACTTTTCTTGACTGGACAAACGTTTGGCGGGTTTTAGTTGAGTTTGAGTCGTCATAATCATTCCTTTGCTTAAAGTAACGCGTCGCTTATTCCAAAGCTGTATATGGCAAGTAAACCTACAATGCCAGTAACCAAAAGGTAGTAGAAGGTCGGTATTACGGTTTTTCGAAGTGTCGCGCCTTCACGACCAAGTAATCCGACCGTTGCTGACGCAGCAACCACGTTGTGAATGGCAATCATATTGCCCGCCGCTGCACCAACAGCTTGGAGTGCAATAACCGCCGCGGTAGAAATACTCAGTGTTTGCGCGACTTCAAATTGAAATTGGCTAAACATCATGTTGGAAACGGTATTGGAGCCGGCAATAAATGCACCTAAGGCACCAACAGTTGCACTGAGAGCAGGGAAGAATTCCCCCACGATCGAAGAGGCAAACTCCGCGGTTGTTACTGGCATACTGGCTAAATCAGCACCATTGACCCCCGAGTTGATAAAAATACGAACCATCGGGATAGTAAAAATCAAAACAAAGCCCGCACCGATAAGCGTTTTTCCTGACTCTTTTGCTGCCGCAGTCCAGTGCGAAAGCGAACGGGACTGAAGTAGGATAGCAAGTATAGAAACAAACACTAAAATGCCACCAGGCAAATACAAAGGTTGGATTGCTCCACTGATACCTGTTTCGCC
Organism: Vibrio sp. ABH4_348; assembly: GCF_056159765.1. Lineage (NCBI taxonomy): Bacteria > Pseudomonadati > Pseudomonadota > Gammaproteobacteria > Vibrionales > Vibrionaceae > Vibrio > Vibrio sp. ABH4_348. The sequence goes on from NZ_JBSWVW010000002.1 coordinate 1,031,711, forward strand.
GAGGATATTTGACCAAGTCACGTTGATGCCAACCAGCCAAGCCTTAAATTCAGTGGAAACCCGACTCAGCACTAAAATGGCGGCTAACAGTACGTACGGTACCCATGCTAGAACCAGGTTCATGGGTTTACTCGAAGAAGACAAATCGATCTTGAGATTGCCTAACCATTCTGCTGGCCATTTATCTTCACTTTCAAAATCCCATTGGCGTTTTGGTGTCAAAAAATTATTTTTGGCCGCTAGGACAACCAGCGCTAGACCAACTAAACCACCGACTAGTGACGGGAACTCCGCGCCGAGAAAAACACCGGTTAAGGCGTAAGGAACGGTAAACGCTAAGCCAGCAAAAATTGCAAACGGCGCGATCTCTAATCCTTCTTTCCAACTGCGGTTTTTACCGAAGAAACGCGTTAACATCAGCGACATGAGTAGCGGCATTAATGTTCCCACTAGGGCGTGGGTAATCGCGACGTTAGAGGTGATTTGCGTGACGTATGCTTCCCAAGACGAACCATTAGTGACCAATACTTCGCCGATGTTATGGCTGTCTAAGCCCTTATTTACACCAACAATAATCGGCGTTCCTACTGCACCAAACGACACCGGAGTCGATTGAATCATCATACCCATGACAACGGCGGCGAGTGCAGGGAAACCGATTGCAACCAGCAGGGGAGCAGCAATGGCAGCTGGCGTACCAAATCCAGATGCACCTTCAATAAATGAGCCAAAGCACCAAGCGATGATGATGGCTTGAACACGACGATCATCAGATACGTGAGTAAAGCCATTGCGAATGACGCTGATAGCACCAGTATGCTTGAGCGTGTTTAGCAGCATAATCGCCCCAAACACAATCCAAAGCACGGAGACGGTAATCATTAAGCCTTGCAATATGGAAGCGGTAATTCGTGTCGTGCTCATTTCCCATTGAAATAGGGCAATCACAACAGTTAATGCAAAGGCAATGGGCATGGCTTTTTTGGCTGGCCAATTGAGGCCAACAAGTAAAATGGCGGCCACCACTATGGGTGAAAACGCGATAAGGGCAAGTAGCGTATCGTTCATTGTTATTCTCTATGAATGTTTTTTTGTTGTTTTGCTAATTGTGTAATTTCGCCCCAAATCACAGGCTTAATAATAAATGTCAAATTCAGTTAATGACTTTGTATGTGTTTTGATTAATACATGTTGAATACGTGTTAACTGGCTGTGACCATACTCACTTGCTTTTTGCTTATATATGGAAATAATGAAAAACATTATTCTCAAAAGTAGATAAATAATGAAAGCTGATGATTTGATTTTGTTTGTCGATGTGGTTGAGCTAGGTAGCTTTAGCAAGGCTGCTGAAGCTCATGACCTTACCAACTCTGTGGTCAGCAAGCGAATAGGACGCTTGGAAGCAGAATTAGGGGTGCAGCTTTTGTATCGAACCACTCGGAAATTAGCGCTAACAGAGGCGGGTCGAACGCTACTATTAAATGCAAAAAATGTGAAGCTAGCCAGTCAAGAAGCAATTGATTCGGTGTTTGGTTTGGGAGAAAAAATCAGCGGCAACATCAAAATGTCGGTACCGACAATCTCTGGCGATTTGGTACTGGCTGATGCGGTCGCAGAGTTTTGTAACATGAATCCCGGGTTAAGCGTTGATATGTCATTGGACAATCGATTTGTTGACTTAGTTGAAGATGGGTTCGACTTAGCCATTCGGACCGGGTACCTAGAGGACTCTAGTCTAATAGCCAGACATATCTTAGATTCACAATGGATTGTATGTGCATCTCCTTCTTACATTTCTCGATTTGGTAAGCCGTTTCACCCCAATGAGCTTAAAACTCGAAATTGCTTGCAATACGCCTATCAAACGACTGGTGCCTCAGAATGGGAATTCAAGGGCAAAGATGGAAATGAAATTGTCAGAGTGTCGGGAAGCTTCTCAACCGATAATGCGACGGCATTAAGAAAGGCCGCCCTAGGCGGGCACGGTATCGCCTATGTACCAAAGTGTTTGGTTTATCATGACTTACAGAACGGAAATTTAATTGACCTATTTCCCGACCAAGTGGGCAAAAAACTGGGGATTTTTGCGGTTTACCCGTTTACTAAGCAACCGCCGCAAAAGATACGGGCGTTGATTGATCACATTAAGTCTCGCTACTTGCAGATTGCACACTATTTTTAACCATAAATAGTGGAGGCTGTTGGCTTTTTGCAGAGGGTCAACTGTGTGATTGGTTGCTAATACTGAAAGGCCCGCTAGTGCATGACTTACGCGGGCCTTTTATATAGCTATCAGAGGTAAACTACGCTGCTTTGATATCTTCATCCAAGTCGAATGACGCTGCGATAAGCTTTTTCGTGTAGTCGTGTTTAGGCTGGTGGAAGATCTCTTCCGCTGATCCTTCTTCCATAACTTCACCTTTTTGCATAACCAATACTCGGTCAGACAGCGCCTTAACCACACTTAGGTCATGGCTGATAAACAAGAAACCGATATTGTGTTTCTTTTGTAGATCTTTGAGCAAATCAATAACGGTCAATTGCACCGAGCGGTCGAGCGCAGATGTTGGTTCGTCCAACAGAATAAAAGAAGGCTCAAGAATTAAAGCGCGCGCAATAGCGATACGTTGGCGTTGGCCCCCAGAAAACTCGTGTGGGTAGCGGTTGATTGAGTGCGGATCTAACCGAACTTCCTCTAAAGCTTGACGAGCTTTTTCCATGCGCTCTGCTTTGCTCATTTCTGGTCGATGAACCATCAAACCTTCAGTAATAATGTCACCGACGGTCATTCTCGGAGATAACGAGCCATAAGGATCTTGGAATACCATTTGAACGTCTTTCTTAAGTTCAAAACGTTCTTTATCAGACATCTTTGCAAAATCTTGACCACGATATTGAATCGAACCAGTGCTAGGTAGCAAACCAATTAGAGCGCGTCCTAATGTAGACTTACCTGAACCGGATTCGCCCACAATACCCAAGGTTTCACCCCTTTTGAGTTCAAGTGAAATACCTTTAACCGCTTCGAAATACTGACTCTTGCTTTCGATGAAATGTTTTTTAATTAGGAACTTAACTCGAATATCTTTGGCACTCAGCAAATCCTCAGCATCATCTTGAATGGGGTCTTTATGACCGCGAGGGATGGAGTTAATCAGCATTTTGGTGTAGTCGTGTGTCGGGCTGGCAAAGAGTGCGGAACATTCTCCTTCTTCTACCACATCGCCTTTACACATAACGATGACGCGGTCTGCCAAATGCTTAACTACCCCTAAATCGTGAGTAATAAACAAGATAGCCATACCCAACTTAGCTTGAATTTCTTTGATGAGGTCCAACACTTCTGCTTGGACGGTAACGTCCAATGCCGTTGTTGGTTCGTCTGCTATCAGAATGTCGGGCTCATTGATAAGTGCCATTGCAATCATAATACGTTGCAGCTGACCACCAGAAAACTCGTGCGGAAATTTTTTGTAAGCCGTTTCTGGTTCTGGCAGGTGCACCAAGTTAAACAGCTCGATCACTTTGTCTTTAGCTTGAGATTTCGATACTGGTCGATGACACATGATGGCTTCCGCTACTTGGATTCCAACGCGCATATAGGGATTGAGAGAGGTCATCGGCTCTTGAAAAATCATACCAATTCGGTCGCCGCGTACCGATTGCATTGCCTTGTCATCAAGTTCAAGCAGGGATTTTCCCTCGAATTCAATTTTCGCTGAATCGTGCACAATACTGTTATTAGGTAACAGCTGCATAATGGCGTTAGTCGAGACGGACTTGCCACTGCCAGACTCGCCAACGATGGCTAAGGTTTCGCCCTTAAACAGGTTAAAGCTAACGTTCTTAACTGCGTCGACAATGCCGTCATTGGTAGTAAAACTCACCGATAAATTGGTGACTTTAAGAATAGGAGATTCAGACATACTGCATCCTTATCAGTTTATTGCATATCCAGTGTGAGAATTGACTTCGAAATGTTTTAACGAAGCAAAATGTTGATGTGCTTTATGTAGTGTTTGTAGTTCTAGCATCCATTCCGCACTTCGTTGTGCGGAGCAAAACGCTTCAATATGTCTTAGCAAGTCGTCACTGTGTTTGCACAACGAATTTGCTGTGGCTTCGATCAGATCAGACTCTTCAAGAGACAAAAATTGCAGCATCCCATAGGCTTGGTTGAGCGCTTCAAAAGCGCGTTGCTGTTGCCCGAGTTTGTTTAGGATCTCAGATTGGTGGACGGCGCTATCTCGTAACCCAGCCAATAGACAGCTAAATTGACACGGTTTGGTCTCTTCACTTTGAGCTGCACGCTCTATGTGATTGGGTAGGTGCGAGAGAACATGTTCATACAGATAATGTGCTTCTGGCCAATGTCCTTGTTCAAGCAATTCTTCAGCCTTTAAAAAATGACGCCAGCACTGCTGTAAGTCCATAAATCAGTCCCCAACTAAACAAAAACCGTATTAGAATGCAATTCATTTACGAATGCAAATGGTTATCATTAAATGATTGTTGTGTGCACATTTCGCTTAATATTTAATCGGTTGATTTGACTTTGACTTTAAGTCACTAAATTGTAAGAAAAATTAAACTAGACTTATACCCAAGTAACTTCAAGATGCAGAATTCAGAGCTACATATTCTGGTTCAGTTCAAGGAAGAGAACGCAGCGGAATGACGAGTCCTTTCCAAGTTCTTTGACGAAGAAATGAGACAGAATATGAGCTCCCAAGGGCGAGTTTAACTAGGCTTCATACTGCGTTATTGATTCTTGATGTAGAGCGACTAGAACTGCAAATCAATGCCTTGTCTGAAGCCTAGTTAATTCTCGCTGAACCTCGCATCTTGAGGTCACTTGGGTATAGCTGTATAACAAGATTCAGGAGTCGGGGTAAAGGGAATGACTATCCAACAACTCGCTGCAAACCAGCTCTACAAAACGTCAGAGCTTAATTTACTCGAGAGCAAATCTACTAAAGAACTAGAGCCTATCAACGAGATTGTCGGCCAAGAGCGGGCGCAGAAAGCGGTAGAATTTGCCATGTCTATCCGTGAGAAGGGCTATAACATTTACGCGTTGGGTCAGAATGGCCTAGGCAAACGCACCATGGTGCTACGTTATTTGAATCGTCATCAGCAAGACACTGATAACTGTTTTGATTGGTGTTATGTCGCGGATTTTGACGACATTCGAAAACCTAAGGTTCTCAAGCTGCCTTTTGGTATTGGTTCCAAGTTTCGTCATGATATGGAAAAAATGATCACTAAGTTGCTCAATGCTATGCCTTTAGCATTCGACAATGAAATGTACTACTCCCGAGCAGACAAACTTAAAAATCAATTGGCAAACAAGCAACAAGCCGAGCTTGATAGCATCAGTAAAGAGGCAAAAAAGCGAAGTGTCAGCTTGACAATTACTGCTCAGGGAGATTACCAGTTTGTTGCCTTAAATGGTGAAGAGGAGCACACCGAAGAAACGTTTGACGCCCTAACCAAAAAAGAGCAAGAAGAATTTGGCAATGTAATCGATGAGCTGGAAGTCAAGCTAAGGGGCATGGTAAGGCAGCTTACCGAGTGGGAAGAAGCCTATAGTGAAAAGATTCGCAAACTAAATGAGGAGGTAACGCTTGAAGTTATTGCTCATTTTATTAAGCAACTTAAAGAAGACTACAGTACTTACCCAGCAATCAAAACCTACTTAAATGACCTGCAAAAAGATATTGTCGAGAATGCGGATATTTTCCTAGAACAAACTGGTGAACAAGCGGAAGTAGCAACAGCGTCACTCGATAAAAAACTACCAAGACGTTATCGCATCAATGTATTGGTATCTCGAAAGGATGATGTCTTTCCGATCATTGTCGAAGACAACCCCAATTATCACAGTCTATTTGGACACGTAGAGACAGCAACGTTCAAGGGCACTGTGTTTACCGATTTCTCTTTGATTAGAGCCGGTAGCCTGCATAAAGCAAACGGTGGCGTGCTATTAATGGACGCGCAAAAAGTACTCGAGCAACCTTATGTTTGGGACGGACTCAAGCGTGCTTTGAGAGCTAAACAGCTGAGTTTTACTTCACTAGAGAAAGAAGTCACTTTAACGGGAGCCGTGTCACTCGATCCAGAGCCGATTCCGCTCGATGTAAAAATCTTCTTATTTGGCGATTACCGGACTTATCAGCTTCTACAGCACTACGATCCCGATTTTAGCGAGTTGTTCCGTGTAACTGCAGATTTTGAAGATGAGATGCGCCGTTCAGAAGAATCAGAACTGCAATATGCTCGTTTTATTTCTAGCGTAGTTCACGATAACGGCATGCTTCATTGCGACAAGAAAGCACTAGCCAGGGTCATTGAATACAGTTCACGTCTATCTGGTGATCAGAATAAGATCTCGTTAAATTCAGCGCATATTGCCAACCTTATTCGTGAATCCAACTACGTCGCTAAAGTCGCCAATGCCAACCTGATTCGGTCAAGCCATGTCGAAGAAGCGCTGGCGAATCAAGAAATGCGAGTAAGTCGACTTAAAGACAGTGTGATGGAAGGCTTCGTCAATGGTACAACTCTTATCCGTACCGATGGAGAAGCGGTTGGTCAGGTTAATGCCTTGTCGGTTTTGAGTACCACTGAGTACATGTTTGGTGTCCCAAACCGAATCACAGCTACGACCTGCTATGGTGAAGGCGAAGTGATTGATATCGAAAGAAGCGTGGATTTGGGCGGAAGTATTCACTCGAAAGGTGTCATGATTCTTTCTGCTTATTTGTCATCCGTGTTTGGCAAAACAGCCAAGGTGCCTCTCAATACCACCATCACGTTTGAACAATCTTATGGTGGTGTCGATGGTGACAGTGCCAGCATGGCGGAGTTCTGTGCCATTGTTTCTGCAATTGCAAAATATCCGAATCGACAAGACATAGCGATTACCGGCTCGATGAACCAGTTTGGCGAAGCTCAGCCTATTGGCGGTGTAAACGAAAAAATTGAAGGGTTTTATGATGTCTGTGCAATTAAAGGCAGACACAATTTGCAAGGTGTCATCATTCCTAAATCCAATGTCCATAATCTAATGCTTAGATCAGATATTGTAACTGCGGTGGAAAAAGGAGAATTCACCATCTGGGCAATAGAACATGTGAGTGAAGCGATTGAGTTGTTTACTGGTAAACCGGCAGGTGACCTATCCAATGAGGGCAGTTATCCAATTGACACCATTTTTGGGTTAGCTCAGGCAAGGTTGAATGCGTTACGCAAGTAATCTCACTCGTTAAGTAAAACAGTTATTCGGTGATCGACCGAGATTTAAAGCGAAATATCGACGCTTTAGCGAGCATAGAATGATAAAAGTGGCTTTGAATCTAGAAAATATCGGTTTGTGAAACGAAACACTATGAAGTAATTGGCTTTTTGGTTTACCCTTTGCGATGTTTCAAACGTTACCCCTGAGTTTAAGATACTCAATCGGTTACGGGCAAGGTAAACCATTACAGGGAGAAAACGCGGATGAATTGGGATGACCACGCAGGGCAATGGGAATCAAATCCAGCCGTCATCACATTTGCAGATAAGGCATTTGAATCACTGGATCAATCGCTAAATCTTAATGGCAGTCATGTCCTAGATTTGGGTTGTGGTACCGGTCTACTTAGTCAGCGACTTTCATCGCGAGTGAAAGACGTCGTGGCAATAGACAGCTCCGAATCCATGATTGAACAACTGGATAAAAAAGAGCTAGCAAACGTAGAGCCAGTGGTCGATATATTATCGCGGGGTTTGGTCGCTATGCACCCAGCCTTCAGAAAACAGTTTGATTTGGTTGTGGCTTCATCAGTTTGTGCGTTTCTGGACAATTATTCCGAAACAACGGACATTATCTATTCTTTGTTAGACCGTGGAGGCCACTTTGTTCAATGGGACTGGCTAGCGGAAAATGAAGACGACGGTATGACAAAGCAACGCGTCACAAGTGTGCTATCGAGTGTCGGTTTCAAAGATATTCAGGTAAGTCTGCCATTCAGCATTGATGTTGATAACAAAAAACAAACCGTGTTAATGGCAATCGCAAAGAAATAGCAGTGACGTACGTTACGTCACTCCTTTACGTCAGAAAGCCAGCTTCTAAGCTGGCTTTTTTGTCATCGACTAAACTTACAGCGTGACAGGCTGACTGTAGTTTAAAAATTCACTGAGAGTCTCGGGATTAGCGATAGCAGATTCGTTCTGGATTTGGTTTCCGTGAATTAGCTGTTTAACGGCGAGCTCCACCAGTTTTCCTGAACGTGTTCTCGGTATGCCTGTTACCGCATAGATCTCTTTTGGCACATGCCTTGGGCTACATTCCAGTCTGAGCTTTTGTTTTATTTTGTCTTCTAAATGCTTAGATAATGGTTGGCCAGCTTCAACTTGAACAAATAGGACGATGTGCTCGTCTCTGCGTATTTCTCTCCCCACAACTATGGAATCCGTTATCTCAGGAATAGCGTTAACACACCGATAGATCTCAGCTGTGCCAATACGAACGCCTCCAGGGTTAAGCACAGTGTCGCTGCGGCCATAAAAAATCATCCCCTTGTTTTGAGTCCATGTGACTTCATCGCCGTGGTGCCATACCCCCTCAAATTTTGACCAGTAGGCCTTGTGATACTTCTGCCCATCGTCATGCCAAAAACCAAGTGGTTGGTTAGGGAAGCTGTTTTTGCACACCAGTTCTCCACGAACTTCCATATTGCTATTCATTGTTTGTGGCAGTGTTGACTCAGCATAAACATCAATATCCAAGCCCAACGCAGCGCCCTGTACTTCGCCGCGGTAGACCGGAGATATCGGGTTGCCCAGTACAAAGCAGCCGCAGATGTCGGTGCCACCAGAGATGGATGCAAGGTGAATATCAGCACGTATATGGCTATATACGTAATCGTATTGTTCTGGGTATAAAACCGAACCCGTTGAGCAAATGGTTTTTAGTTGATGTAAATCGAAATAATGGCCGGGCTCAAACCCTTGCTGCTGTATTGATTCTAAATATTTTGCGGAGGTTCCAAATAGGGTGACTTGAGCCTCTTCTGCCAGTTCCCAAAGTACGCTGGGCATTGGTGTACTTGGACAGCCATCATAAATGACCAATGTAGCACCACTGCCAAGTGCTGAAACATGCCAGTTCCACATCATCCACCCGCATGAAGTGTAATAGAACACCCGGTCATCGGGTTTTACGTCACAGTGAAGTTGATGCTCTTTGAGATGGTTTAAAAGTGTGCCACCAACAGAGTGCACGATGCATTTTGGTTTTCCCGTTGTGCCTGAAGAATAAAGTATAAAGACTGGCGAGTTGAAATTGACTCGTGCGTAACTGAGTCCAGTCGGTGTGTAGCTTGAGATGATTGCTTGCCACAGAGAAAAATGCTCGTAACCAGATATGTCGGTTGCATGACTTTGCAAATAATCAATCTGACATACATTGGTCAAGCTGGTCAGCTTGCTAGCGATTTCGATATTTTTATGAGTGAGCGAAAAACTTTTACCTCGAAAGCAATAGCCATCGCAGCAAAACATGACTTTAGGTCCTACTTGTTGAAAACGTTCAACAACGCTGTCGACACCAAAGTCGGGAGAAGTGGATGTCCAAATCGCTCCTAGGCTAGTGGTCGCCAACATGGCAATGACTGCTTCTGGTATGTGAGGTAAATAAGCGGCGACAACATCCCCTTGCTTAACATCATTCTGAACTAACCATTGTTGGACGCAGGACACTTTGTCGCACAATTCTTGCCATGTAATTTTTCGTGTTTGACCGCGCTCGTTTTTGAACCAGATAGCAATACCATCTGGTTTTTGATAGGCATAGCTCAGCAAGTTTTCTGCGTAATTTAACCGGGCCTGCGGAAACCAAACCGTGTCTCGATTCGGCTGGTATTTTCCCCATTTAGGTTTGCCTTCCCCTCGTAAACAGTCACCTTGAAATCCAATCACATCACAGTAGGACCAGATGGCTTGCCAGAACTCTTTGCTGTACTCAACACTCCACTGATGGAGCATGGCGTAGTTGTCGGTTTTTACGGGTTCTTCCCGAGTTTTGAGAAATTGCTGAAAAGAGAACAGATGCGACTGTTGTATTCGCTGCGCATCAGGTTGCCAAATCGGGATATTTGAGCTCAAAATGCATTCTCTTTGCCAGTTGTCGTCTACTTTAAGTCTTGGATTCAATTGGATATTTGTCAAATTCAACGAGAATTGCGAAATCCAACTATCTTTCAACGTGATAAATTAACTTAATTGTAAAGAAAATGTTACATCGGTGGGCGAGTGAATATCCGATAATTGTTTGGCACAAGCGAGATGACTGGGTAGCCTTTAAATGTAGCGTAATTGTTAAATAGGAGGCGCGACATGTCGAACTATCAGTCAAAACCTCTCGATGAGCGAGGAAAAATCGCATGGGATGAAAATGAAGATCAGATATGGAGTGACTTGGTTGCAAGACAGCAAAAACTGGTCAAACAAAAGGCATGTAAAGCCTATTTAGATGGTTTAGATCTTCTAAAATTGCCTACCAATCGCGCCCCACAAATTGACGAAATTAACCAAGTTCTTTTGAGTACAACCGGATGGTGTGTTCAGCCGGTTCCAGCACTTATCGATTTTGATCATTTCTTCAAACTTTTGGCGAACAAACAGTTTCCAGTAGCAACTTTTTTACGCAATCGTGATGAATTTGATTATCTTCAAGAACCTGACTTTTTTCACGAAGTTTATGGTCATTGCGCGATGCTGACTAATTCCGATTTTGCTGAATTTACTGAAGCCTATGGCAAATTGGGGCTGCAAGCCAACAGCAAAGAACGTGTGTATTTGGCTAGGCTCTATTGGTTTACGGTAGAGTTTGGACTCGTTAAAGAAAGCGGTGCGCTAAAAGTGTATGGAGGCGGCATTTTGTCATCACCCGGTGAATCCTTGTATGCCTTGGACAGTGACGTTCCGGAAAGGCAATCGCTTGACCTACAAACTGTGCTAAGAACACCGTATCGTATAGATATCATGCAACCGATTTATTTTGTACTTGAAGATATCTCTGAATTGTTTGCACTGAGTAAGTTGGACCTAATGAAGCACGTCCATCAAGCCATGAAACTCGGTTTATTGCCGGCTAAGTTTGAACAAAAAACGAAAAATAATCAGGAGGAAATTCAATGTTAGCTGAGAAAAAATGTGTTTCTTGCAGTCTAGACGCTGTGGCGTTAGATGAAGGACAATACCTCAAACTGCAACAAGAATTGGATGGCTGGCTTATAGAACTGGTTAATGGCATTCCGCAGTTGATAAAAAGCTATAAGTTCAAAAACTACAAGCTTGCTTGGGCGTTTGCCAACAAAGTTTCAGAACTGGCGGAAACAGAGTTCCACCATCCATCTATCACTTTAGAGTGGGGGAAAGTCACAGTCGTTTGGTGGAGCCACTCCATTAAAGGCTTACATGAAAATGATTTCGTTTGCGCCGCAAAGTGTGACCTATTGTAACTCATTGGTTTGTTGCTTAATTGGGCTGGAGTGAACTAACGTTGCATATTCGGTGAGATAGACCTGCATTACCGTTTCGAGTTTGACCTGCAACGATGCCATATCTTTTTTCAGCGTTCGGTTAACTTCAACATAATAATGCGCTGCTTCTGTATTCGTGTCGAATCCCGACTCGGCACAATGCGACATCATTAATCGCCACCTTGTATTCAAGTCTGTCGCTTCGGCTTTCAGTTTATCAAGCGATGCAATATCAATTTGATTTTGACTCACAATAGCCTTGCTATGCGCTATTTGTTGGTTCATTTGCTGATGCAGAAATTTCTTTTGCGGAGACCAGAAAGATACAATAGTTTTGTGGTCATATTGTCGTTGAAGAAATATCGCATTCTGGTGGGTTTTTAGAAAGTGGTTATAGTCGGAAACGATTTGATTATACTGAGACTCAATCTTGTGCTGGTTTGCTAGTAGTTGGTTCCAATCTTTTATTACACAGCTAGCACTTTTAACCGGAAAGGATAAAGAAATCAGTAAGCATGCCGACAGTATTAGTCTGGCGATGAAAATCACTTTCTGACTAATGTTGGCCTTGCTCGCCAGCTCTGGTGTCATATCGGTGCTAGGTTTTAGTATGTGTTGATTTTGAGTATAGCAACTGTCGGTTGTGCGTTTTGAATCCACAATATTGTTACTGTCACTGCCTAAAGGAGAGAAATCTTGAAAAAACTACTAATGGTGGTGATGTTGTTGATCGGTATTGCGTGTGCTGGCGGTGGTTATTACATCTTTGTGATGAAGCCTGAGCAAGATGCTCTCGACGCCGCATTAGCGGAAATGGAAAAAAAAGATCAAGCCGTTGCGCCAATCATGGAGCTTAAACAGCCAGAACCAGAGCCTGAACCGCCTAGAACCGAATACTACGTTAACCCAGAACGCTTAGGTGTTCGCGAAGCCCCCAATACAGAGGCTTTTATTGAGAGTTTCGTCTTTCGTGGTGATCGATTACACGTATATGAGACCAAAGATGGTTGGGGACGGATATCGCTTTACTACGTCTATGACGAGAGTGATGTTGAAGTAGCGGAATGGGTTCCAATGAACGAACTCTTGGAAGTTCCTCCTATCATTACGGAAGAAGAAAAAGTTGAAACCATTTCGCGCTATGTTGAAAAATCTGATGACTTTAAAACTCATTTCGAAGCCTTCATCAATACGACAGATCAGCTTTTACATGATCGAACTTGCACTCCAGAGGATTTTGATGAACTTGGTGGGTGGGTAAAGTCCGTTCGTTATAAGCAGCGAGACGTATATTTCATTTATTGCGGTGGTTTGAAACAGGCCAATAAGATTTATTTAGACGTTCAAACTGGCGAAGTGTTCTATCAGTAAATTTGTAAAAGTTGTAATTTTTAGCCTCTGTTAATTTAGTTCTCGACCAGCCATCGCATCATCTCAGTCACTTACATCAGGAGAAGTGACTATGTCGATAAGTAATTCAAACCATCCAACCAAACCATCAATGGCAAATCAAAGGCTTGGTAGGACCATCATTAACTCCATTGCCGTTGTGTTAGCAGGTTTTGTATTAGCGGGTTGTGAAATGATTACTAAGATAGATTACACCAATTTATTTGATCGCAAAGCTTGGAATCATACTGATAGAGTTATAGAGCTACTGGATATACAACCTGGTAATACCGTGGTCGACCTGGGCAGCGGAGACGGCTATTTTAGTCTTCTTCTAGCCGAAAGTGTGGGTATTGAAGGTAAAGTCTTAGCTGTGGATATAGACGGAGCGGCCCTTTCGAAAGTTAAGCAGCATGCAGCCTTAGCGAATCTGCCTCAAGTTGAGACGATACTTGCTGGGTTAGATACGCCAAATCTAGGTGACCGGTTTGTCGATTTGGTGTTTTTGATGAACGCCTACCATCACATTGAAAACAGAACGTCTTATTTTGAGCGTCTAAAAGGAAACTTAAAACCGGGTTCTAGAATTGCCATATTAGATACCAAAGAAGGGACGCCGTCTTTTGTCATTCCTCATGGTATTCACGTTCCTCAAATTCATGAAGAAATGCTGCAAGCAGGCTCTACTCATGTGGCCAGCCACGATTTTCTACCCTTCAACAACTACGAAATATTTGAATTGAGGTAGTGGCAAAAACGACGAAGGTTTTCACTTCTGCCACCAAACCCTTGCAGACAACCGAGCAATTCTTTGCTCGGTTTTTTCTATCTGTCTAAATTTATTAACTATTTTTTCTGGCATCTCCCTTGCTCTAGTCCTTGCCGAATTGCAATTCACTTATATTGAACTCGATACTCGGTCGAATCGCGCCGGGTGCTCACAGACAAGGACATTTAAGATGCCAACTCCATGTTACATCTCCATCGAAGGAGAAACTCAAGGCTTAATTACAGCAGGCGCGTGCACAGCGGACTCTATCGGTGATGCGTACGTAGAAGGTCACGAAGATGAAATGCTGGTTCAGCAGTTTGACCACGTTGTAACCGTTCCAACTGACCCACAATCGGGCCAACCTGCAGGTCAGCGTGTGCATAAGCCGTTTAAGTTCACCGTGAACCTAAACAAAGCCGTACCTTTGCTATACAACGCACTGACTTCGGGTGAAAAACTGAAAAACGTGGAGCTGAAATGGTACCGCACGTCAATTGAAGGCAAGCAAGAAAACTTCTTCACCACTAAGCTAGAAAACGCCTCAATCGTCGACATTGTGTGTGAAATGCCACACTGCCAAGACCCATCTTTCTCTGACTTTACTCAAAACCTCACCGTTGCTCTGACCTACCGTAAAGTGACGTGGGACCACGTCAACGCAGGTACTTCAGGTGCCGACGACTGGCGTAAGCCTATCGAAGCGTAATTTGCTTGATTATCTGGCTGGTGGCGTGCCATCAGCCAGAGCCAAAACCTTAAGTGCTCTATTCAGTCGAACTCCTTTAATTGGACTCAAAGACTGCGATAGAGCCTTAAGGTTTTGGTGGTTGAGAGCATCTTTGTTTAAAAAAACCGCTGCTTGATAGATTGTAGGGATTACCCGCTTAGGATGGAATAAGTGGGGTGGGAGAGCACATGGCACAGCTGCAGTACAACCTGACGTTAGAGGGCAGGGAAGACGAGACCTTAGTGGTGAGGGGCTACGATGGCGTCGAGTCATTATCCAATCATCTCATTACTCAAGGTCGCCAATCTGGACAACCCTGTTTTGGTTATCGCTATGAAATTGACCTGGCCAGTCGTCAGTCGGATTTATTGGCCGATGACATCGTGGATAAAGGCGCGGAGCTTACCGTGTTTCTCGATGGTGAAGTGGTTCAGCGAGTGCATGGTATTGTTAAAGCCTTTGAGCAGGGCGACACGGGTCATCACCATACTTTTTATCAACTCACCTTAGTCCCGTCACTTGAACGTCTTGGCCTTCGCCAAAACAGCCGCATCTTCCAAACCCAAACGGTGCCAGAAATTTTGTCTGTCTTACTTCAAGAGATGGGCATCACCGACTACGGCTTTGCGGTCCAACGTGAGTGCGCCAAACGAGAATTCTGTGTTCAGTATCGAGAAAGCGACTTAGACTTCTTCCACCGTCTGGCCGCTGAAGAAGGGCTGATTTACAGCTTTGTTCATGACAACGGTAAACATACCTTAGTCATAACCGACCAAACTCACAGCTTGCCCAGAATCGACACACCCATTCCGTACAATGCCATGTCAGGGGGCACTATCCATGTGCCTTATGTGTCGACCTTCACTCAGCACAAAAAAATTGCCCCAAGCCACAGTGAACTTAAAGACTACAGCTTCAAAAAGCCAACTGCGCCGCTGAGTCAAAACGAAACCTCCTCTCATATCGAGCATCAGCGCAGTGACTACGAGCACTTTGATTATCCGGGACGATTTAAAGACGATGGCAATGGCCAAGCGTACAACCAAATACGGCTTAACTATTTAACGCGTGACACTCACACCGCGACTGGCAAAAGTAATCAACCTGCGCTGCAAGCAGGTTACGCGTTTACCTTGCAAGACCATTTAGACCCGACGTCCAACCAAGAATGGCTGCTGGTGCAAGTTAATCACCAAGGCAGCCAGCCGCAAGCTTTGGAAGAGCATGGCAACCATGGTGCCACCACCTACGCTAACCAATTCACCGTCATCCCTTCCACTCGCACTTGGCAGGCCAATCCCCAAGCCAAGCCGCAAGTCGATGGCCCGATGATGGCAGTCGTTGTAGGTCCCGAAGGGGAAGAAATCTACTGCGATGAACATGGGCGAGTCAAAGTCCACTTCTTCTGGGACCGCTACTCCAATGCTGACGAGCACAGCTCGTGTTGGGTGCGAGTGTCACAAGGTTGGGCCGGGGCGCAATACGGCATGATGGCCATTCCACGAATTGGCCACGAAGTCATTGTCAGCTTTCTAAACGGTGACCCAGACCAGCCCATCATCACAGGTCGCACCTTCCATGCCAACAATACACCGCCTTATGCCCTGCCAGAGCACAAGACCAAGACCACGTGGCGCAGTGAAAGTCATCAAGGTGAAGGGTTTAACGAACTCACCTTTGAAGACCAATCTGGTGAAGAGCAAATCTACCTGCACGCGCAAAAAGATTGGCACACAGAAGTTAAAAACGACCGCATTAGCCACATTAAACACGATCAGCACCTAACGGTTGATAACGACGAGTTCAGTCACATCCAAAACAACCAACATCTTACTGTGGATGGTGAGCAAAGAAGCAAAGTAACAGCCGACAATTCTCTAGACAGCGACAAAGGTTTACATCAAAAAGTGGGTTCAAAAGCCATTATTGATGCCGCTAACGAGGTCCATATCAAAGCGGGTCATAAATTGGTAATTGAGGCAGGCACAGAAATCACATTAACGGCCGGTGGCTCGCTAGTAAAACTGGATCCTTCGGGCACTCATGTTGTTGGGCCTGCTATTAATCTCAACTCTGGAGGCAGCGCCGGAAGCGGTAGTGGTTATGGGGGGCAAATCGCCGAGCCTCCACTTCTTGTTGATATGGTGGAGTCGCCTTCAGAATTAGAGGCCCTAACTATAGATGCGACTGAACAAGCGCTTGAGCCGCTACTGAAAAATGCAGACATTATTAATCGTCAAATAATTGCTTTACAGCAAGATGACCCTGTATGTCAGGTCTGTGAAGAGCAGCAATCATGAAGTCGAACTTATATCGGAAGTTCAAAGAGAGCGGTCATCATTTAAAGCCAAAGGAAGGAGAATCACTTTATTTGATGATCGACGCAGGGCGAGTGAATGACTTTTTTATCAAGCTGTATTCAATTGACACCAGTCTGCAACTAGAACCTATCTATTTACATCCGCCTTATGATGCTCTGAGAGAAGTCTCTCCATGTTTGGTTCTGGTCAATCACAAAATAATAGAGTTCTTTTTTGAGCTCGACTTAAAGAATATCGGATATTTTGTTTCATCTCGACTCGATATCAGTACACTAGCTGAAAAATTTAGAGCCTTAATCACTGCCGTTACACCTTTCAAGACAGAAGTATTTATAAAAATGGCGCATTCAGAAACGGCATGGGTTTTCTATCAATCGGATTCTCCGCACTTCTGGCAAATGGTCTCTAGCGTTTGGTTGCCCACTCGTAATGGTTGGAAGTTTCGAGAAAAACCATTGTCTGAATCCCACTCTTGCAATTTATCAGATCGATTAGTTATTACAGATTTTCAGTGGGAGCAATTGGGTGGAATTTATTTTCAAAATACATTGGATAAGCTATCCCAACATCTTAAAGATAACTTTCCTGAACAAGATCTGATCGATTCGAAAAAATGGTTAAAAAACCATGTTAAGCATGCACGGCAAAAAGGATTTAGTACACAAAGCGAGATTTTTGGATACTTTAACGTGATTGGCATTCTCGGAGAAGAAGCTGTTACAACAAACCACTATCCTAGTATTTATCAACTAATACACGAAAAGTCGCAATGTACGCCGCAACAGAGAATTGAACAAGCTCAGCGAGAAGCGAATCGCATTTTAAAACACGTATAAATCGAAAGAGAATGTACTTTACATTGTAAATCCAACATTAAGTAATCGATAAATCGAAATCCCAATATGGCTTGTCGGAGCCTATTTTTTGAGTGAGAAAATCTACAAATAACCGAACCTTAAGCGGTAAGTGTTTTCTATCTGGGTAAATGGCATAAACACCGTGAGTAGGAAGGGAAAACTCTGGTAATAGGCGTTGCAAGGTCCCATTCGCCAGATCTTTGCCAATGATAAAGGTTGGTAGCTGTGCAATACCTAACCCTGAAATCACAGCGCGTCGTATTGCCTCGCTATTGTTAACGGTCAGAGTGCCAGTTGGCGTCATACGGTACTCGGAATTTTCTCGGTAAAACTTCCACTCTGTTCCGCCTTGGAAATAGCTGTATTTTAGGCAATTACGATGTTCCAAGTCATCGATGCTAGTTGGCTCGCCATTCTTTTGAAGGTAGTTTGGTGAAGCACAAAGAACCGAATAACAAGGAGCGAGCTTTTTGGCGATGAGAGTGGAGTCTTTGAGTTCACCAATTCGAATTGCCAAATCAAACTTCTCTTGCACAAGGTCAACTAGCCTGTCTTCTAAAGCCATTTGTACTTCTATGTTCGGATTGGCTTGCATAAACTCGGATAATATCGGAGCTAGATGAACCACACCAAAAGACATTGGTGCAGAGATTTTCAATAATCCGGTCGCTTCACCTTGTAGTTCACTTGCTGCATCACTAGCTTGTTGAGCAAGCTCTGTCGCTTGTTTTGCGTACAGAAAGTACCGCTCTCCTGCTTCAGTGAGTTGTACGGTACGAGTTGTTCGTTGCAGTAACTTAACACCAAGTTCTTCTTCCAATGATCGTACACGTTTACTGACAGCTGACTTTGTGACTCCAAGCTGTTGTGCTGCAAGCGAGAAGCTGTCAGTTTCAGCAACAGAGACAAATGCCGGGATTGAATGAAACTCTTTCATGACGGTCTTTGAGTTAGATTTTGGAAACAATATGTTGAACATTGTGTCCATTGATTTAGTAAAAGTCTAGCAATTAGAATAAGAAAAAAGGAGAGAGCATCTATGCAGTATCAGTGGATTTTTTTTGATGCAGACGAAACGTTATTTCGGTTTGATTCGTTTGCTGGCTTACGAAACATGATGGGAAGATTCGGGATAGAATTTTCCAAACAAGATTTTGATACCTACCAAGAAATCAATTTACCGCTTTGGAAGGCCTATCAAGATGGACAGATAGACGCCGACAAAATCAAAACTGCGCGCTTTGCTAGCTTGTCATTATCAACTGGAAAATCAGAATTGGAGCTGAACCGTCTGTTCTTAGAATCGATGGCCGAGATTTGCACGCCGTTACCGGGAGCTAAAAATCTAATGAAGAAATTGAGCAAGGACGCAAAGCTCGCGATCATCACTAATGGCTTTGTTGACCTCCAGCATGTAAGGCTTGAGAAAACGGGTTTAGAAGCAATCTTTGACTTCTTGGTAATTTCTGAAGAAGAGGGAGTAGCAAAACCTGATTCGGCGATATTTAATACAGCTTGGGTCAAGGCAGGTAGGCCTGACAAATCAAAAGTTTTGATGGTCGGTGATAACCCAGATTCCGACATACTAGGCGCACACCGTTTCGGCTTCGATACCTGTTGGTTAAATGAAAGCGCGAAGAGCAATCCGCTGGACTTTAAGCCTACCTATACCATTTCGAAATTGTCGCAGCTAGAAACCCTGTTACTTAACTAGCTACGATAAATCTACTAGAAAAACTATAATCCACACAGCAATAGTCAGCAGCTTGCGCTATTGCTGTTTATTTAGCACCAATTGCCATTAATTTGTCAGTCATCTGATTCACTTTGGGCCCAATAGAGAAAGAAATTAATACCGCCGCCGGCCATGCTAGGGCAAAGGCTTTAAGCCAACTTGGTAAATAGTTTGTATCAAGTCCAATATTTATAAATGTGACCCATGCTGTCATAAAAATTGAGAGTAATGTTGCCATAATTACAGCGAAGACAAATCGACGTTTCATTTTTAGTACCTCTATCTCTTGTATCGATAGACATGAGATTAGCTATTTACCTTTTTGCAATATAGACTGATTTTAATAAATAATGATTCCGTAATTGCAATCTACTATGTTTGATGATTTATCCGTTTTTGTTCAGATTGTTCATAGTCAAGGCTTGTCTAGTGCAGCGAAGGCACTTGGCATTCCTCCTGCTACGGTTACTAGACGTTTACAGCGTTTAGAACAAAAGCTCGGATTCAAGTTGGTTAACCGAAATGCTCATAAATTTTCCTTAACTCATGAGGGGGAGCGACACTTCGAAGCCTACGAGACGCTTATTGCAGAAATGCATGAAACGCAGTTGATGCTGAGTAGGGAGCAAGGAACGACCTCTGGCAAGCTCAAAATTTTAGCGCCTACCAACCTCGCGAACACGTGGCTTAGAGATCTGTGGCCCGCTTTCGCTACTGATTTTCCTCAGATTGAAATTGATTTAGAACTGAGCAACGATTTAGTTGATATCGCCGAAAAGAAAGCTGATTTGGCGGTCAGGGTTGGTCCCCAAGTTACGTCATCTTTAACACAAATTCGGATTGGCACTGTGCAAACATTGTTGGTTGCTTCTCCCGACTATTTAGAAAAAATACCTGCTGTTTCCCATCCATCTCAATTGAAAGAAGCTCGTTTAATAGGAGCCAAACAACTGAGTAAATGGGACTTACATAAAAACAACGAGCAATCTGTCAGCCTTCGGCCTAAATTTAGTGCAACTGCCAATGACCTAGAAATAGTTGCCTCTTTAACGAGAGATTCAAACGGTATTAGTTTGTTACCTGACTCGCATATTCAAGCTGACCTGAGCGCGGGTCGTCTAACCCAAGTTCTCCCAGAGTGGCAAGGTCCGGCCAGGCCAATTTATTTGGTTTGGCCATCGGGTAGATTGTTGTCAAAGCGTGGAAAGTTATTCAAAAAGTATGTCACAGATTGGGCCGAGCGGAGCTAGCCAAATCGAGCCAAATTAGCAATATAGTGTTCTAAAGACTTGGTTTTTGACGTCTCAAAGTGTGTATCAAGTACTTCGACAGTTTCAATCCTGTCAATGCGAAAGCTTCGATAGTCGTTTCTAAGTTCGCACCATGCCAGTAAGGTCCAAGCTTGTCCCCAATACATTTGGCCCAAAGGTTGAAGTAAACGCGTTGTTTTTTTTGAAGATTCATCTTGATAATTGATGCGTATCTTGCGGTGCTTGTCTGTTGCATGACGAAGTATTTGGCTTCGATCTGCTGTGGTACTTTGTGTGCAGTAACTTGGGACAAGTAATGAAAAGTTTTCGATTCGTTGTTTTAGCTTGTCGGTAAGTATCGAGCGAATTTTAGTCGCAGCCGTTTTTGATGCGTGTGAGAGTTCGGTATCACCCCAAGTTTCAACCATTCTCATGCCAAGCTCTAGGGCGACTAATTCATTTTCGTCGAACATTAGCGGCGGAAGATGAGAATTCGATTGCATCAAATAACCCACGCCGGCCTCACCTTCAATAGGTAGCCCCGATTTGACAAGAGATTGAATATCTCGGTAGATAGTGCGTTCACTTACATTTAACGTTTCTGCCAGAGTTTGAGCGGTCACTGCGTATCTTTTACTTCTTAACAAGGTGACTAATTGAAGTAAACGTTCAGATTTATTCATAGAAACTCTACCTAAAACAAATGCAATCCGAATAATACTCAGATTGGATTTGGTTGATCAACGTGATAACGTCTTGTTTGCATGGAAATTGATGACTTATCCCTTGTGATGAGTGCGTTTCCGCAATTCACGTCCATTTATTGGTTCGAGCGAAACTCCATTTTTCGGCGAGGTTAGTGTGCAGTATCTCGACATAGTCAACATCATTCGTACCCAGATTACCGATGGTCAGCTTGTTACAGGACAAAAACTTCCTTCCGAAAGACAACTGGCTGAGTCGTTCTCAACAACAAGAGTCACATTGAGAGAAGCGTTGTCAGCTTTGGAGTCGGATGGACTAATTTATCGAGAGGATCGTCGAGGTTGGTTTATCTCTGGCGAACGAATAGGCTACAACCCTAATGAACTTAAAGATATCTGTGAAAGGCCAAATGAAGATATTGGTTTAGAAAACCCGATTGTTAGCAATACGGTTAGCGTAAAAAAGCAGATAGCTAAAGCACAAACTGCAGTATTACTCCATCTCCCACCATTTGGGGAAACTGTCGAATTACAGCGAATCCACCAATACAAAGGGCGTCGCGTTGTCTGGTCAACACATTGTATCAACTCAAAGTGGACAAAGAATGACCTAAGTGAAATTGGAAACCAAAGCTTACTGAACGTGCTAAATCGAGACCAATCTCTGAGTTTAAAAAAGTTTGTATCTAAACCTAGCTCACTAACCGGTGACATAGCCAAATATTTAAACGCAACACCGGGAAGTCCTTGTTTGATCATCGAAACGATTTGGGCGAACAGTGCTGGGGAACCCGTTGTCGTCAACACAGAATACTGGCGGCAAGATGTGGTTTCGATAGAGGTGAACTTTTGACGAGTTTGGCTATCGTTTTAGTGCTTGTGTCTGCTGTTTTGCACGCAAGTTGGAATGTACTGGGTAAAAAATCTCAATTGTCTGGACCTGTTTTTTTCCTGTCGAGTTGTAGTGCCGCGGCGTTGGTTGCAACACCTTGGGTGCTGTATTACGGCAATCAATTCAATATCTTCAGTCTTCCATCTCAATTCTGGTTACTTATCCTTGTGAGTGCTTTTGCACAACTGATTTATCTTATGGCTCTTTCAAAGGCCTACCAGCACGGGGATATCGGTGTTATCTATCCTTTTGCTCGAGCGTTGCCCGTCCTCATTGTGGGTTTTGTTACCTTTTTATTGGGATACACAATTACCTCTATTGAGTGGGTCGGATTTACATTAGTGACACTCGGCTGTTTGTTGGTTCCGATGCGCAGCATTAGAGCGTTCCGTCTTAGTGACTATAAAAGCGTGGCGATTGTTGCGGCGAGCATAGCGGCACTCGGGACTGCAGCATATTCTGTATTAGACAAAGAAGCGCTAACCATACTAATAAGCAGTACAGGACAAGGTTCTCACTTATTGATTACTGCAATGTTTTTCTTGGGTGTTCAGTTTTGGTTTATTGTTTCATTGCTACTCATTTGGCTGCTGCTAACAAAACCAAAAGATATTAAAAAGTCATTTGCTCACGTTAAGCAATCTGGTCCTGCTGGCGCCATCATGGCTTGCACTTACACTTTGGTTCTTATTGCTATGTCGATGACTGATAACGTCAGTTTTATCGTCGCGCTAAGGCAAATCAGTATCGTGTTCGGGTTGCTACTTGGAATTCAGTTCTTAGGTGAGAAATGGTCTTGGCCTCGGACAATGGGGGTAGGCTTGATATTGAGCGGCTTATATATAGTCGTATAGACCAGTGTTATATAGATTCGGTCTCAAGAAAACGAGTATTGTGTAGCTCTGAAAAAAGCGCCACAAGTGGCGCTTTAGGTCAGTTGTTCAATTCACTGTATTTAAGGCTATTCACAAGGTGGCGCGAGATGAATCATAGCCAGTCCACCAAGCGACGTTTCACGGTACTTTTTGTTCATGTCTTTACCGGTTCGGTACATAGTATCTATGACTTTGTCCAAGGAGATTAAACACTTACTGGTACGCTTAAGCGCCATTCGCGAGGCGTTAATTGCCTTCATCGCACCCATTGCATTTCGCTCTATACAAGGAACTTGAACCAGACCACCGATAGGATCACAGGTCATTCCCAATGAATGTTCCATGGCAATTTCAGCTGCAATACAAATTTGCTCGTTGCTTCCACCGCGAAGCGCTGTAAGACCTGCCGCCGCCATGGAAGAAGATACACCGACTTCGCCCTGACAACCGACTTCTGCTCCAGAAATAGACGCATTGGTTTTGTACAAGATGCCAATTGCACCGGAAACCGCCAGGAAATCCTTAAGTTGTTTGGTGTCTAGCTCTTTCACAAACTTGTGGTAATACATTAAAACGGCAGGGATAACACCTGCAGCACCATTGGTAGGTGAGGTGACGACTTGCCCACCGGCGGCGTTTTCTTCACTGACTGCGAATGCGAATAAGTTGATCCAGTCCATAATCTCCATTGGATCAGATTCAACCGCTTTGTTTGCCTCAAGCTTTTTTAGGAGGTTCGGAGCACGTCGAGTAACATTCAACCCGCCTTCCAAAATGCCTTCTGTTTCGAAGCCACGTTCCATGCAACGCAACATGACGCGCCATATTTGCTCAGCTTTATCATCAATTTCTTGTGACTGTTTAAAACACAGCTCATTTTGTAAGACCATGCCACCCAAGCTGAAGCCGTTGTCTTCTGCCATTTGCAACATTTCATCGGCGTTAGTGAAGGGGAAGGGGACCTTAACGTCTTGCTCTTGAATACCATTGGTGAGCTCGTCAGCAGTAGCAATAAAGCCACCACCAATTGAGTAATAGGTCTCAAATCCGATTTGTACACCGTGTTGATCGAAAGCGGTGATTGTCATACCGTTCTCGTGAAGTGGTAAATTACTCTTGTGGAACAGTAGATCTTCTGAGTAATTAAATGGGATGTCTTTTTTCGCAACCAGTTTGAGAACACCTTCATCAATGGCTTTTCGCATTGCTTCATTGGCGCTAGATATTTTAATGGTGTCTGGGCGGTTACCGAGCAGACCTAGGATCACCGCTCTATCGGTATGGTGACCTTTACCTGTTAACGACAGAGAACCATACAAGTCCACCTGAACACGTTCCACCAGGTGAATATTATTTTCAATTAGGTTACCAAAGTTGTATCCAGCAATCATTGGCCCATTGGTGTGAGAACTTGAGGGACCAACGCCAATTTTGTAAATGTCGAATATGGACAGCATATCATTACCTACAACGGAGCGGTTCGACCGCTATACAGTGTAATCATAGTCACTCCTCTTAGTGAGCGGAGTGTATTATTGTTCAACCGACTAGCGCGGTTTTGCGCGAGATTAACATAATGCATTTTGAGTTAATACACAGTTAAACCACGGGGATTGACGTCAAACTGCAACATGCACAAGGCAAAACGCGCTAAAAGTAGTGATTATTACTAGATTTCAAGTATCTAATAGATGGGTTGTTTGAATGTTAACAAAGTTTTAAAAATAAGCGGTGGATCACGTGATTATAGTGAATTCACGTTTCCAATAGGAAATATTCGGTGTGAAAAATACAGATAAGACAGTAATTCTTGTACTCGGGAAACGGTTAGTTAATGGAATGTTAACAAAAGAGGCGGTGCGGCGTGTTAAGGGATTGTTGACTTGGCTTGAAGAGCATCGTCACACAAACACAGACGTTATCTTTTCGGGTGGTGCCAGTGACGATCTGTTTCCCGGTACAACAGAGTCCGACCTAATGGCGTCCCTATTTACTAAAGAATTTACAAACAGGGAGGCGAAGCGTACATGCTCTGAACCTGACGTTGTCTCTCGTATGTATTCATTAGGAATCCACAACGAATCAAAATCATTGACCACAATCGAGAACTTTGTTTTTTCTGCACCTATCTTGGCTGACATAGCGCAACAATTAAAAACCAAGTCACTCAAATTAGTTTTGTTATCAACTGATTATCATTTGGAACGCATTTTTGAAATACAAAAGCGACTTCCTCAACAAGGGTTGCTAGCTATTTTTGAAGAAAAATGCCGTGAGTTGGGTTTGCAGATTCAGTTGTCTCGCTCAGTGGATGATCATGTTGCGATTACCTTTGTCCCTGAAACACTAACGGATGAGCTTTTTTTAAAGTGCGACCAGTTGACCCTATTTAGGGTGTTGTTGGAGAGCAAACTACAAGCAAAGTCAGTAGATCCAGATCAGTTAAATAACGCGACTTGTTTTTCCAACACAGACCTTACCTTGTTTGAAGGAGCCAAAGAGACAGTCAAACAGGCAACTCTTATTCTCTCTCAGCTGAATAGTAACGAATACGGTCAAATTGTGACGCAGTTTAGTGATTTAGATAACCTAATTGAAAAATGCTTAGTGGCAAAAAACACAGAACAATTGAGATGTTACTACTCGCAGTTCAGTGAAACCTTGGTTGAACTAAACCGACGCTTAGATCCTGATCTTAGTAGTAATTGCACTGGCTTAGTTTGATTTTATTGAGTGATTGGTCGGCTAGTTAAATCGATTGAGTAAGCACTTTCGCATAGCCAAATTGAACAAAAACATTGCTGAAACGCTTGTTTGGAAAGTAAACGTATCAATAGTGTAATTGACCTAACTCTCAATCTCAGAGATTAAACAAATCAGCACCTTATGAAGCTCACAGCTTTGCGACAAAAACTGGTTAGAGTGTTGAGAAAGAACGCAATCTGACTACACTGAAATCAGTACTTCAATGCAAGAATCCAGTAAGGAAATTCGGATGACTCAGCAACAACATCGACTAGTAACCCGCAGTGATTTTGATGGACTAGTCTGTGCTGTTTTACTTAAGCAGCTTAATCTCATTGACGACATTAAATTTGTCCATCCAAAAGACATGCAGGATGGAAAAATTGAGATAACAGAACGAGACATCGTCACGAATTTG
This sequence comes from Vibrio sp. ABH4_348, assembly GCF_056159765.1. Classification (NCBI taxonomy): domain Bacteria; kingdom Pseudomonadati; phylum Pseudomonadota; class Gammaproteobacteria; order Vibrionales; family Vibrionaceae; genus Vibrio; species Vibrio sp. ABH4_348. The sequence continues at coordinate 1,057,936 of NZ_JBSWVW010000002.1, forward strand.
CCGTACGTAGAGCGCGCACACATGGTGTTTGACCATCACTTGTCGGAAACCATTCGAAATGAGGGACAGCGCCCCAACCACGTGATTGATCCAAATGCGCCTTCTGCTGCTCGAGTGGTTTGGGAACACTACGGTGGGTTAGCTTCTTTTCCTGAGTCTTGGTTAGATATGATGGAAGCAGTTGACAAGGGAGATGCCGCACAGTTCAATCGAGATGAAGTGCTCGACTCCACGGGGTGGAATTTGTTGAACTTTCTGATGGACGCTCGCACAGGATTGGGACGTTTCAGAGAGTTTAGAATCTCAAATTATCAACTTATGATGGATCTGATTGATTACTGTAAGAATCATTCTATCGATGAGATTCTGGCTCTACCTGATGTAAAAGAGCGCATCGAATTATACCGCCAGCATGAAACCATGTTTAAAGAGCAGCTTATGCGCTGTGGTACGGTTCATGACAACTTAGTGCTCCTAGATCTTACCGAAGAGGAGACTATTTACGCGGGTAATCGCTTTATTATTTATGCGCTATATCCTCAGTGTAATATCTCGATCCATAAGATGTGGGGCTTCCAGAAGCAAAATATCGTATTTGCAACCGGCAAATCCATCTTTGACCGCAGTTCCAAAACCAATGTCGGCGAGTTAATGCTGAAATATGGTGGTGGCGGCCATAAAGCAGCCGGAACATGTCAGATTTCCGTTGAACAAGCGGATAAGGTGCAACGGGAATTGATTACTGCGATTACCACAGATGGTTAACAGCGGGTAATGGGTTTAAGTCACTCCGTTAGTTAAATGCCTTAACTTAATAAAAAACGAGCATATGGCTCGTTTTTTTTAAGGTATGACAGTATTTCTGAATCAGAGCGGCATGACTCGATTACGTCCTAGTTGTTTAGCTTCGTAAAGTAGGGAGTCTGCTCGTTGAATTAGGTCTTCAGGCGACTCACCGTGTTTTAGCTCTGCAACACCAAATGACGCGGTAATTTGGCCCACGTGTTTGGAGGTGCGTCTGTCTTTCACTGTGATTCTTTCAATCGCCCGTCGCAAAGACTCCGCCATTTGCCTTGCTAAACGCAACGATTTGTTGGGAACAATCAAAGAAAATTCTTCTCCACCAAATCGATATGCAGAAATGCCATCACGAGCGGCGCTTTGAAGACGCTTGCCAATGGCCTTGATGACGGCATCGCCAAATAGATGACCATAATCGTCGTTGTAGGACTTAAAATGGTCAATATCCAAGATAATTAGGCTAAGTACCTGCTCGCCTTGAGACAGTACAGCTAGGTCTTGATTGAATGCACCTCGATTATACAATCCAGTGAGCCCATCGAATAAAGCGTCATGTTGCGCTTCAGCGAGTTGTGCTTTCAGTCTGGATATTTCATCCGAAGCGTTGGACAGTTGGTTGTTTAAAAACTGGGTTGAGTGACGGATTTCACGAGACTCATTGACCAGATTACGCACCACTGACATAACTTCTTCAATCGATAGTCCTTCGTCTTCAACTTGTTCTAATTTGGAAAAGCTTTTGTCTATCATGTCCGAAAATTGAGAGGTGTCGGACAAGGTATCTGTCATTGAACTGGCGACTTCATTTACCAGTAGTTCGATGCTTTCTCTGAGCTCACGGGCGTCGGTTTCCGCTTTTGTGGCAACATAGTTGTCGTAGAGCTTTTGAGTTTGTGTTGGTGGGCAGATCCCATTGAGCTTGATGAGGTCGTCCATCTCTTGTGTCAATTTCGGGATGGCGTTGTCGACATAGGTATACCAGAGCGCATAGTTAGTTGGCGTAGCTGCCACTTGACTCTTCATCATTAATGGAACCGCTTTGCGTAAGTTAGCGGTGGATTTTCTGAACTCGTCGTCGGCCATATTATTCTGTGTTACCCGATTCTCATTTAAGCCTAGTGTATAAGCGGTCGTATATCTGTTATTTGATGTCACTTTTTAATCTTCAGACAAACTGTTGCTCGAAACCACTGATTATTCTTGTTTTTGCATAGTTAACCGTAAAACTATGCAATTCAAATTGGTTGGTTCACGCCTAAGCTGGCGTTGGCTCTTCCAGTATCTTTGCACCTCGAAGCATAGCTTCGATCAATTCGGCTGCATTAAACTTTTCAAGGGCTTCCTTAGCACCTACTTGGTGCGCTCGGTCTAGACACATTTCACTAGAGAGCGAGGTATGTAAAATCACATAGGCTTTGTCTAGATCCGGGCTATTTTGAGTTTCAAAGGCCAACTCATAACCATCAAGTCCCGGCATTTCAATATCACTTACCAGCAAATCAATACCACGTCCCAAAGAAGAAAGCTCTCGCATTTTGACCAAGGCGTCATGCCCGTTGTTACACAAGTAGTAAGGAATATTAATACTATCTAAGGCATCGGAAAGCTGTTTTCTGGCGATTGAGGAATCGTCCACAAGCATGATGTTGAGCGCTTTCAATCTTTCTCGCTCGATATCTGTGAGCATAGGAATTTTGGTGGATTCATATTGTGGGTATATTTTCGAAAGCAACAATTCCACATCTAGCATCTGCACAATTTTGTCTTCATGCCGGGTAATACCAGTGACAAAGATGTTGTTTCCCGCTGACTCTGGGGCTGATTCTATGGTTCGCCAGTCACATTCAATGATCTTTTCGATACTTCGAACCATGAAGGCCACAACAGTGCGCAAGCAATCGGTCACGATCAGATAGCAAGACTCGTATTCTTCTTTTTGGATAGGGCGGAAGCCAATGGCGGCAGCCATATCTATTACCGGTACGGTCAGATCACGAACCGTAACCGTGCCAATAACATGATGATGCGAATACGGGATTTGTGTGGTTGGCAGATAGGTAATGATTTCACGAACTTTCAGTGTACCAATCGCGAATAATTGCTTCTGAGTGTTCAGCGTGAACATCAACATGCCTTGTGATTGATTTGCTTTACTGACAGTTTTAGCCATGGGTTACCTTAGTGATCACTATTGTTACAACACAAATTTTAATCTTATCCCTCAGAAACTCCAAACCCAGTATCGACATTTCTAATAGATAAGTTGTTGATTTAGGGTTTTCCTAAACGACTGGTTACAGTTTATAAGCTCTACTTTAGTTTAGTGCTAATTTGAAAAAGACTAATGACGTTAGTCATAGATTTATTATAATCGCGACAAATTGAAGTCGTTGGGGAAGAATATGGCTCGTACCGCAGCAGCATTGCACATATTGGTCAAGCATAAAGAGCAAGCAGAAGACATCGTCAAGCAGCTTAAGCGAGGCGCGAAGTTTCAAACTCTCGCTAAGAAATACTCATCATGCCCATCAGGTAAAAAAGGAGGCGACCTTGGCGAGTTCAAAAAAGGTCAAATGGTACCTCAGTTCGACAAAGTTTGTTTTAGCGGCGAAACACTCGTGCCTCACATTGTAAAAACCAAATTTGGTTGGCATGTGGTTAAGGTGTTATACCGGACTTAAGACCATCAGTTGGAATGTGCCGAAGAAGGAAAACAAAAAATGGGCCAAGCGTTAAGCTTGGCCCATTTAAATAGTGAACGTTTAAACGTCGTTTACTTTTTTGGTGTGAAAGTTTGAGTACTGCGGTCTTCAGCAGCGACAGGCTCAATCTTTTGACCATTTGCCGTCAATTCACGAACGTAATCAATGAAGGTTTCAGTGTATAGCTTCAATGTGTTCTCGTAGCGAGATTTGTCAGCTGATACTTCACCAAACGTAATGTAACCGTCTTTACCACGTGCGATGTAGTCGTTTGTTACTACAACTAGGACACGGTCATCTGCAAGTGAAGACCAAGAACCATCACCTTTTGCTTTCACTTCAAAGTTGTGAACGCGTTGACCAGCAGGGCGGTTGAAGTCTACGTCGTAGCGAATACCCGCTGCGTATGGGTAAGCACCATCAGAACCTTTGTCACTTCCGTCAACGTATTCAGCGTAAGCGGTATCTACAGCTTGGTTCAGAACTGTTTTAAGCTCTGCACCTGTCATAGTTAGGTTAACCATGGTGTTGCTAAATGGTAGTACCTTAGTCGCGTCAGCTGCGGTGAATACACCTTGAGTGATGTTGGCACGAGCACCACCACCATTCTGAATGGCAACGTCAGCACGTTTAGTTTGCGCTAAGAAAGCTTGTGCAACTAGGTCACCAACTTGAGAACCGTGCTTGTCAGTGTGATTATCACAGCCGTCTGCACCACTGTGCTTTTGCTGACCAGGAACGCGCTCGTAACACAGAAGCTCTGAAGATTGTGCAATCTCTTGAACTTTCAACTCGTCAAGTTTCTTAGAGTAGAAAGACAAAGTTTCTTGCGTCGCTGCGTCTGGCTTAACTTGGATTAAGTTTGGTTGCGCTTCGATGTCAGCAATAACTGCGTCTAGTGCAGCACCAGAGATAGGTTGACGCTTACCGCTGTCGTCTTTACGCGTAAAAGTGTCTCCAAGTAGTAGGTGAGGCGTACCGCCACATGCTGCTACTTTGCCTTCTGAATCAAATGAAACTGAAAGCTCGCCTAGGATTTGTGAGTATTGCCAAGCTTGCGCTACACACACTCGGTCGCCATCTTTGTTGGTCACTAGCGTTGGGTACGCGCCATCACTCTTAAGGCCAACGGCTTCAAAATCACCAAGCAGAGTATGTGAATCACCACCGATGATCACGTCTACGTCTGTCAGTTTTTCAGCTAACTGAAGGTCGTTGTTGTACTGGTAGTGAGTCAAAAGAACGATTTTAGAAATGTCCTGAGACACTAGCTCGTCAATGTATTTCTGAGCAGTTTCAACTTCATCAAGGAACTGAGTGGTTTTATCAGGGTTTGATGAATTCATTGTTTTGTTAGCGATGTCGATACCAACAATACCAATTTTTTGGTCACCGTACTGTTTTACCGTGTATGGCTTGAAGTAATCATTCGCTGAGTCCTGAGCTAGAGGCGATACACCTTGCTCAGGGATAACGTTTGCTGCTAGTACTTCTGTTGAACAGTTGCCTTCGTTCATCCAGTCTAGGAAGCGAGCAAGACCTGCGTCACCGTCATCAAATTCATGGTTACCCAACGCGAACGCGTCGAAACATGCGTGATTCATCATCGCTGCATCGGCTTCGCCTTTAAATAGCGCGTAGTACAACGTACCAGAGATCGCGTCACCAGCATGTAGCTTAAGCACGTTAGTGTTAGCTTCAGCGCGAGCATTCAGCGCAGATACTACCGCAGGGAAACCACCTACTTGAGCGTAAGTTGTCTCACCACCAAGTTTTAGCTTCTGACGAGAAGGCTCTAGATGCGAGTGATGGTCGTTGATATGTAGGATAGTTAGGTCAAATGGGGCGTTATTCGAATTGTCCTTAGCACATCCCGAAGCAACCACGGCCGATAACAAGGCTAATGCCAATGGGCTTTTTTTCATTTTCAGTCCCTATAATTACTGTGTTAGAAGTTGGCTTTTTTCAGAGGTTCAGATTATAGATTTGAAATGACCTCGATCTTGCATTGATATGACACTTTTGAGAACGCAATCGGTTGCGGCGGCTGATGTTCGAACAAAATGTGAAAGGGCGTGAATAACCAAGTGATATGCGTCGAACACTTATTGTCCGATAGTAATTTTAAGCGAATGAAGGCGCTTTCATATTCTTACAGTGAATAAAATGATGAGCAGCATTAACCTTGTATAATTGCTGTTCATCATTTGTTTTAAAGAGATCTTAAGTTGCTCGGCTATGGGCTTATCGATTGGATTGGTTGAAACGGTCAATAGCGTCAATCAGTTTATGAATATCTTGCTCGTTAATGCCGTTATGAGTGACAAACCGCATTGGCCTCGCTGCAGAAAGCTTGAAACCTTGATCAGTCAGATAAGACACCAATGAGTCTAATGGATAGTCGATGTCGATCTTCGCAAATACGATGTTGGTAGCCACATGGTGCGGATTAACTTGAAAGCCGTCTAATTGACTTAGTTTATGTGCTAGAAGTTTCGCGTTTTGATGGTCACTGGCAAGTTGTTTAGGACCCTGTTCCAAGGCATATCTACCAGCGGCAGCGATGAAACCTACCTGTCTCATCGCACCTCCTAACATTTTCCTAAGCCTTCTGGCCTTGCTGATTAGTTCGGCATTTCCAAGGAGTAGTGAGCCTATTGGCGCACCGAGACCTTTGGAAAGGCAAATTGTCATGCTATCAAAATATTTTGCTATCTCGACAATATTAATTTTGAGCGCGACCGCTGCGTTGTAGACTCTTGCACCATCAAGATGTAATTGCAGTTCGTGTTCACTGCAAAACTGACGCGCTCTTGCCAAGTACTCAAGTGGGAGTATTTTTCCGTTAATGGTATTTTCAAGACTTACCAGTTTTGTTCGCGCAAAATGAAAATCGTTGGGTTTGATCGCGGCCTTTAGCTTGCTGAGACAGATGGTGCCGTCCGGTTCGTTTTCGATTGGTTGCGGATGAATCGATCCCAATACCGCAGCGCCACCAGCCTCGTACTTGTAGTTATGGGCTTGCTGGCCACATAGATACTCATCACCGCGTTCACAATGTGCCATTAGCGCAATGAGATTTGCTTGGGTACCCGATGAAACAAAAATCGCTGCTTCAAAGCCATGTCTTTCAGCCGCCCAAGTTTCAAGCTGATTTACAGTTGGATCGTCTGAGTAAACATCATCACCTACTTCGGCAGCTAACATTACTTGGAGCATCTCATGATTTGGTTTTGTCACAGTATCAGAACGAAAGTCCATGTTTTTCTCCCAGGTGTGGCAATTATTTAGATGTAGGAAAAGTTACTGCTTAAATGTTGTAGTGAACAATTGTTAAAGCGATCCAAGTAACTTGGCTTTAAACAAGCAGGCTAATGTTTTTGCGTCCCAAATCGTGCCGTCGGTGATCATTTGTTCGACTTTGGCTGTGGGAATCAATTGCACGTCAATGACTTCGTCTTCATCACAAACAAAGCGGTTAGTGTGTTCAAGATCAGTTGCCAAATACAAATGCTGAATTCCAGAACAAAAGCCTGGCAACGGGACGACGCTTCCCAATTCTTTCCAAGACTTCGCACTGTAGCCCGTTTCTTCTTCTAGTTCCCTTTTAGCACAAGACAGTGAAGGTTCGTCGCCTTCGATGGTGCCAGCGGGAAGTTCAAGTAGCCATTGATTTAGGGAAGGGCGATATTGGTTGATCATCAATATGTTGCCAAGAGCATCAATGGGAAGGATAACCGCCGCTCCTGGATGAGTAACAGACGTATGATTAATAGATTTTCCGGTTGGTAAGATCACTTCAGATTCAGTTAACTCAATGTGTCTTTTCCAGCGGTGGATGGTTTTTTTAGACGTTACAGACATTTTTTCTAGTTATTAATACCTGGCCAACAGACCACAAAACAACGGTGTGGCATCACATTACAACGACCGTTTGACGGGCCACAACCTTAGCGACAATTGATACGCAAAAAAAGGCATAACTCAAAGGCATCAATACTTCGCTTAGCGATTGTGAGCTAACTCTCATTAGTGCAAACAAAGTTTTCGATGCAATGTAGGTAGCTCACCTTTGCTATAAATGCGCCTTTGTAGCATTTTGAAATACATAGTAACATGATAATAACAATTAGATTGTCAATGTATAACAACACCAGAAATCGCGTCTATGATATCAGCCAATCCACAGTCCCATTCTCAAAAAGCCCTGTTGTCAGAGCGAATCAACAAGCTAGCCAACGCTTTGTCTGAAGGTGTATATGAGCGAGAAATTCCAATAAAACTGTGTTTGTTGGCGGCGTTATCAGGAGAAAGTGTCTTTTTACTCGGGCCACCAGGGATCGCAAAAAGTTTAATTGCAAAGCGCTTGATTCAAGCGTTTGAACAATCTTCATATTTCGAATATTTGATGACGCGTTTCTCCACACCTGAAGAAGTGTTTGGTCCATTGAGTATCCAAGAACTCAAGGACAACGGCAAGTATGTTCGACTTACTGAAGGCTACTTGCCAACGTCTCAAGTGGTTTTTTTAGATGAAATTTGGAAAGCAGGACCAGCAATTTTAAATACGCTTTTGACTGTGGTGAATGAAAAAACATTCAAAAACGGCAGTGAACAGCAACAGGTGCCAATGCGTCTCCTCGTGTCTGCTTCTAATGAACTTCCTGATGAAGATAGTGGGCTAGAAGCGCTTTATGATCGCATGCTGGTTCGATTATTTGTCAATCGAATTCAAAACAAGCAGAACTTCAAGTCAATGTTAAGTGTTGGTACTGAGCTTGAGGCACAGGTGCCACAAGAACTAGCAATTAGTGATGACGAATATTTCACCTGGCTTAAAGAACTGAACTCTGTTCCGTTGACGGACGAGCTTTTCGAAAAACTGTACCAGTTAAAAACCATGCTAGAACTTAGCGCGAGTCAACACGGAGAGTTGTCTGAAGATGAGTGTTATGTTTCTGACCGCCGTTGGAAAAAGTCTCTGAGGTTGCTTAAAGCCAGCGCGTTTTTTAACGGACGAGATTCAATTAATCCGCTTGACCTGCTGCTTCTCCAAGACTGCTTGTGGAATAGCCCAGCGTCTAGAGAGGTGGTCAGTCAGGTTATTAAAGACTTTGCCTTGAACTATGCCTTTGACCAAAAGCTGGTTGCCGAGAAGTTAGCTGAAAGCCAAGAGCGACTCAACGATGTGCAAGAAAAAATAGAGAACAAGTTTGCGATAACACTCGTTCATGAGAGCGCGAGTGGTCTCCTTAAAAAATCTGGTTATGCGTTTGATTTAAGCACAACCAATAAATACAAAGTTGGGCCAACTCCTAATTTAGTTAAGTTGGTTTTGTTGCAAAGCAATATGTCGGTTTCTGAGATCGAAAAAGGTGACACGCGCTGGATCTATGTCCCTGAAAATGAGCTGGCTAAAGTTATTCAACAAGGTGGTGGTGATGTTTATGGTTACGTTAACCAAAATACCACCTTATGCAAAATTCACTTTGATATTGATGCTAGCGAGCAGTTAGTTGTCAAAGACATCGCAAACCGTAGCGTATTAGCGGCGGCGGTTGACAAAAACATTTGGGACCAAACCGAATTTGACCAATGGTTGGTGGAAGCGCAAGGTGCGCTGGAATTGGTATCACAATCTGAAGTGTCTCTAAGAGATGCTAAGGCGTCATTCCACAGTGCATTACCTCATAACTTCTTAGATCAAGATATTCCCCGTGTATTAGAAAATGGTATTCAGGCGCTGCAATCGCAGCTTGACTCCGTGAAAGCTGAGTGTGAACGCGTGATCCAACGCTTTAGCCAGCTACCAAATTACTACCAATAGGTTGGTGTTATGTTAGGTGTTGACGGACTTAGTTTAGCAATGGCATTAGCCGACTCGGGCGTCATCGATGCGGCCGTGAACGAAGTTATGTCGAGAACTCAAGTCATCCCTGGTATCGAAAACAAGGCGATGAAACGCTCTGTGAAAAACCACTTAAATAAGTGGCGTGGCAAGGTGAAGACAAAATTAACGGATGTCTGTGAAACGGAACGCTTTCAACAAGAGTTACAACTGTACCAAGAAGTGATCTACTGGACGGAAGATGAGTTCTTTCAAAAAATTGATGGTGTCGTCAAACAGTTAGAGTGGCACTCTGCTTTCTATTTGCAAGCCCGTCGAATGCTAGACAAAAACAAAGGGTTAACTAACCCTATGTTCCCACATTACTTTTGCGACCAGTGGTACAACTCCTTAGCCGATGCCATTCAAGAAGCGCAACTTACTGAACTGGAAAGTCGAAAAGAAAAAGTACTGGCAGATTTGTATCAGCGTATGGAGACCATGCGTACTATTGATGATGTGACCAGCACAGGCGATGTGTCTAAGATTGGGCGCTTGTGGGATATGGCAGCAGCCAAATTGTCGAAAAATGATATCTCAACGCTGCAAGCTCATGCAGAATTTTTGAAAAAGCACACTGATATTACTGAAGTAGCTGAAAAACTTGGCAGGATGGCTTCTCAAGTGGACGATCCTTCACTGAGAATAGATACCCAAGACAATGTGGTTTTGGTTGAAGAGCAAAGTGATGAGGCGACAGACGATATCGTCGGTATTCACGAAAGCGATGATATTAATCGCATGTTACCTAACGAGACCATGTTTTTGGCCTACCCGGAGCTTGAAGTTGTGTTCTACAAGCATTTGGCTGACAAACGATTATTGAATTACAGAACCAAGGGCAAAGCTCGAACGGTTAAAAAGGTCACGGCTGCAAAACCGAAAGACAATGAGCAAAAAATTGAGAAAGGGCCGTTTATTGTTTGTATTGATGCGTCAGGTTCTATGGCCGGATTCCCAGAGCAAGCCGCAAAAGCAATGGCTTATGCATTAATGCAAATTGCGTTAGCCGAAGAAAGAGATTGTTACGTCATTTTGTACTCAACGGAGTACATCACTTATGAATTGACCAAACAAGATGGTCTAAAAGAAGCCAGCGATTTTCTCAGTTATACATTTCATGGTGGGACCGATCTAGAGCCTGTGTTATTGAAGTCTTTGGAACTAATGAACGGAGATGTGTATCGCAACGCAGATCTCGTCGTTATTTCAGATTTCATCGTACCGAAACAGTCAGATGAGATCTTGTCCTCTGTCGAGCAACTCAAACTCAAACACAATCGCTTTCATGCGGTCAGTTTATCCAAATATGGTAACCCTAAAGCTATGAGCATGTTTGATTTTACTTGGTCCTACCATCCGAACTTGATGGGACGATTATTCAATCGAACCAAAGACAAATCCTGATAGCGTTATCACTGGGCAAAAAATTGCCAGCACATCATTAGTTTAACCGAGTCTATGACCTTGCATCTGTGACCGTGAAGGCTACGCTTTAAGTATGGTTGCGAGCAGATAGATAATGTGAAAAACACTTCAATTCGTATTCAAATGAAATACGTCTTATCTTTTATGCTTTTTGGGTTGAGTATCGCTTTGGTCTCGACCATTCTATTTTTTCAAGCAGCCAAAACCAATGAGCAACAGCTAACCCAGGAATATGTTAAGAGCCATTTAAACAAAGCTCGCTCTGCATATGACGTATATATGATGCCGGGTTTAAATACACTCAAAAGCCTCAAAAAAAGTACCACGCTGAAAGCATTTCTTAATGACCGAAACAACCCAGAACAACTAGAGCAGATTCAACAAACTCTAACCGACCTTGCCAACTCGCATTCGTCTATTTATCAGATTCGGTTGTTAGATAAACAGGGCATGGAAATGGTTAAGATAGCCAAGCATCAAGGATTTGCTGAGCCAAACCAAAAGTTACAAGACAAAAGTGCTCGCTACTATTTCCAAACGACACGTTTATTGCCAGAAAATGTATTTTGGTTTTCGGATATTGTTTTGAATGTTGAAAATGGTCAGATACAGATTCCTTATCTGCCAACATTGCGTATGAGCTCACCGTTATACCAAGGGATGCAGTTCTCGGGTATCGTTGTCGTCAACTTGGACGTCACTGGTTTACTGGATTCCGTCACGCGCCTTACAGGACATCATGTCGATTTGGTCGATGCGTCTGGTTACTTCATCTATTCCAGTGAGGCAGGACTAAGATGGTCGAAATACAATAGTTCAGCATTTCGTGTTGAAGATATCTATATGAAAAGTTTGGCGAGTTTGTTAGAGGGGGATAGTCGAAACGCGTTTCCAATTTTTCAGAGTGAATACTCAGATCAATATCTGTATTTGCTGGTAAGGCCGTCTAGTGAGGCGAGTTCTGGGCTAAGTAAAGATTTGATTAACACATTGTTCGTCGCGGGCATTCTGTCACTTGTGGCTATTCCGTTAGGTGTGTTTATGGCGTTGCGAGCTGCTCGATCAGAGAAACAATTGGTTCGGCTAGCAAATAGTAACGAACACTACCTATCACTTATTAATGAAACCATTCCCTCCATACATTTTGATTTTCGCGGGTACATCGTAGATATCAGTAAGGCTTTCACCACTCTAACGGGGTTTCAAACTCAAGATCTAAGTCACCGACACCTTACCTCCATTTTTCATCCTGATGTATCAGAAGAACTGGTTAAGGGTATGTGGCACCAAATTGATACTGAGAGTAATTGGCGTGGTGAGATTGAAATTCAAGACAAACAAGGCAATTCAATTTGGCTTAGAACATGGATTCATCCTGCTGACCTAGAACAACTAGATGAAGGGGGATTTACCTGTATAGGCCATGATATCACCGATAAAAAAGCCGTAGAGCGAATGGCACAAACTGATGCTCTCACCGGCATCGCCAATCGAATGAAGCTCGATGAGAAGCTGCTTGAAGAGAGCAACCGAACAACGCGTTACGGTGGCGTATTTTCGGTAATTATTATCGATATCGATTATTTTAAACACATTAACGATAGACACGGTCATCTGGTTGGCGATCAAGTGCTTGTTGCGTTTGCCGACTTTTTGAAATTCCACCTTCGTAAAACTGACTTGGTTGGTCGCTGGGGTGGTGAGGAGTTTTTAATTGTTTGTCCTGAAACCGATGTGAAAAATGCAGCCATTCTTGCCAATAAGCTTCGTTTGATGATTTACAATTCTGAATTTGCAGGCTTAAAAGACATTACCGCTAGCTTTGGGGTGTCGGTGTACTATCCTTCATCAAGCCTAAAAATAGTCATAGAAGAAGCGGACAATATGCTCTATCGCGCTAAACAAGACGGGCGAAATTGTGTTCATGTCTGCAACGACAACAATCCGGTTATCCCTTTTCCCAAATCCAAACCGGAGCTCAAATAAATAGCTGTTCGCTCCTCATAGTGCTGCAAGCATGCTTATCTTAGGTTCACTTTTAATCTGACTCGCCAAATGTGCGCTCTATCATACTTAGTTAGCAAATGAGAGTTTTGCATAAGTTTTAGCAAGATTTCTGGCTACTTTTCTTTGTTGTTACTCGTAGACTGCCTGTATCAAATCTGATGTCGACACGAATAACTGAGTGAAACCAGTTTGTGTTGTAACTTATAGGAATATGATGAATATGAGTGAAAAATCCATCCAGTTTAATGTTAACTTCATCGCTAATGTGCCCGGTGATACAAGGGTTGAGTTTATATTGGTCAATCAGTCTGAGCAGACGTTGAAAGATTTTGAGCTCAATTTCGACTTCTCTCGTGAAGTAATGCGAGACTCAGTGGAGAATGCCATTCTTGTTAGCCAACAAGGCTCGCATTGCGTATTTTCATTACTAGAAGGCCAAGAACTAGCACCTGGCGAAAAATGGGCGTTTCGCATAAAAAGTCCAACAGGTCGTATTCAAAACATGGCTGAGATGCCGATTGCCATTTATCTAACAGGTAGCACAGGCTACTTGCCCCTTGAGCTGACAGAGCACAATTTGCAGCAATTCTCGCCTCTAGACCTACTAGAACAAACGTTGCCACAAGCTGAGCTTGGGGTTGTACCAAAGCCTCAAAAGCAAGTTGTGAAAGACGGTTTCTTCTCATTGCCGAATTCTCTCGGATTTTCAGTACCAGAAGGTTTAGATATTAGTGGCTCAGTTGCTTGGTTTAATGAACAGCTAGTAGGAACCACTGAGCTTGTACAAGATTCTGAAAATCAGTTGGAGTTTGCATTAACTGAACAAGAAGATGAAGCCTACTCATTGCAGATCAACAGCCAGAACATTGTGATTCAGGCCGGAAGCAAAAACGGCTTCTTGTACGCACTGGTTTCGCTTGCCCAATTGATTCAACAACAGGGTAATCAGTTAGTTTGCATGGACGTTGAAGATGCGCCGAGGTTCGGGTATCGAGGTCAGATGTTAGATTGCTGTCGTCATTTCCACAGTATCGATACCGTAAAAACTATCCTTGACCAAATGGCGTGGTTGAAGCTCAACCGGTTCCATTGGCATTTGACCGACGATGAGGGGTGGCGCGTAGAAATCGATGCGTATCCTCAATTGACAGAAATTGGTGCGTGGCGTGGAGACGATGAAGTACTCTGCCCGCAATTTGGTACCGGGCCTCGACGTTACGGTGGATATTACACTAAAGCCGAAATGCGCGATGTTGTTGCCTATGCGGAGCAGCGAGGTATTGTCGTTGTACCTGAAATCGATGTTCCTGGACACGCCAGAGCTTTGATCAAATCGCTACCCGAACTATTGGTTGAAGATGCCGACGAGTCGGAATTTATCTCGATTCAACAGTACCGCGATAACGTGCTCAACCCTGCATTACCGAGTTCAATGGCAGTGCTAAAAACCATTCTTGATGAAGTGTGTGAGATTTTCCCTTCCAAGGCAATCCACATGGGTGCCGATGAAGTGCCTGAAGGGGTCTGGGAGTCATCGCCTGCTGCTTTAGCTTTAGCGAAGGAATTACAACTTGCTGATGTGCGAGAGCTCCAAGGGTACTTTATGCGTCAGCTTCAAGACTATCTTCGCTCGAAAGGCAGAGATATGCTGGGTTGGGAAGAGGCCATTCAAGGAGATACGCTTGAAAAAGATGTGACTATCTTCTCGTGGCGTGGAGTCGAGGCCGGCGTCGAAGCGGCCAACAAAGGTTACAATGTGGTGATGACACCAGCAAAATACACTTACTTAGATCTTGCTTGGAATCGCGATATTCATGAATACGGTGTGCTTTGGGGTGGTAATGTCACGCTACAGACATGTTATGACTACGAGCCAGTGAACGGTGATTTACAAGAACACGCTAAGCCCAAGATAAAAGGTATTCAAGCGCAATTGTGGTGTGAATACGTTGAGAACAAAGATCAAGTCGAGTTCTTGTTGTTCCCACGTCTTATGGCGGTGGCGGAAACGGCTTGGACTCTAGCTGAGCACAAAGATTGGAACAATTTCTTGGGACGTGTGGTGCATCAGATCGACCGTCTAGATCGTCAAGGTATCAATTACCGCGCCATGCAAAGATAATCAAAGATAATCAAAGATAATCAAAGATAAGCAAAGATAATCAAAGATAAGCAAAGATAACCCTACAGGTTTGCAACACTGTTAGCTCAGCCTGACATCGTCGGGTTGGGCTTTTTAGTTAATGAGCCTTAAAACAGGTGTGTAAATTCCAAACTATAGAACTTGGATTATTAATCAGAACGTTGGTTACTTAGCCAAACGAAACAATTGTGAAAATAAACGTTTGACTAAGCACAGATTTGTTGTAAATTACCGCTCGTCCTCAAGGACAGATGGTGTCACCATCGCTTAATTGCGTTGCCCTGGTGGTGGAATTGGTAGACACAAGGGATTTAAAATCCCTCGGCGTTCGCGCTGTGCCGGTTCAAGTCCGGCCCGGGGCACCATCACTTTTCAGCAATGTATACCCCCTCGATTTTTTACTTTCGATAGCTATTACTAGCCTTAGTCTTCCTTCAGCGATTTAATAAGCACCGACGTATCCATACGACCCAAACCTTTGTTTTGAAGTTGTTGATACTGGCTATCGACTTTTTCAGTCAGAGGTAGCTTAACACCGAGTTTATTGGCTTCGTCTAGGCAAAATCCCAGATCTTTTCGCATCCAATCAATCGCAAAGCCAAAATCGAACTTGTCTTGAGACATAGTTACAGCGCGGTTTTCCATCTGCCAAGACCCTGCCGCACCGTGTTTGATAACATTCACCACCTGTTCGATATCCAAACCAGCTTTTTCAGCCAGCAATAATGCTTCGCTTAACCCTGACAAGACACCTGCGATACATATCTGATTGACCATCTTGCATCGTTGCCCTTGGCCGTGTGTGCCAATTAAATCAGCCTGCTTGGAATAACAAGCCATAATGGGTTGAACAGTGTCAAAAGTCTTTTGGTCACCACCACACATTACGGTTAGTACGCCGTTTTCTGCGCCCGCTTGCCCGCCAGACACTGGTGCATCAAGAAATGAGATACCACGCTTTGCACAAGCTGCCGCTAACTCTTCTGCTAAATTTGCTGACGTTGTTGTGTGGTCGACAAGTACGCTACCGGGTTGCATTGATTGCAAAACTCCGTCGGCACCTAAGGTGACTTGTCTGACATCGTCGTCATTACCCACACACAAGAATACAACGTCTTGTCCGGCTGCGGCAGATTTAGGTGTGTCAAATGCCGTGCCGGCGTACTGCACTGACCATTTTTGAGCTTTAGCAAACGTACGGTTGTAGACGTGTGTATTGTGACCGGCTTTGCTGAGATAGCCAGCCATCGGATAACCCATTACGCCAAGTCCAATAAAAGCAACATTCGTTGTCATTGTGATACCTAGTTGTTTGATGTGTGATGTTTGAATTAGTACTTCTAGTTTTTTTGATTATTGAGGCCGAAAATCCCAATGGCCAAACTCAGATTACTGAGCCAAAGCTTGGGAAACAAGAGGCAGTGACCAATATTGACTATTTGACAGGCAAAACGAAGTAAAACTGTCCACTTAGAATGTCGTGTGAAAATAAGTGGTTGACTCTAAGAGTGAATGATTTAAAGTACGCCTCGTTCTCACGGCAAAGCTGTGTTTTCAGAGGCGCGTTGGCAGAGTGGCTATGCAGCGGATTGCAAATCCGTGGACCTCGGTTCGACTCCGGGACGCGCCTCCATTTTCTCTTCTTTTCTCCTGTTCTAAAATCCAGCATCACTAAGTAAAACCCAACTCACATCTTTCTTATTGCACACAGACTTTTAAGTACCGAAATAGCACAAATTTTAATACCCTAGCACAATAGTTTTATCATTATAGGGTTGGTGTTATGTTTGATTTTTTAACTATTGTTGTCATTTTTTCGGCTGTATTTGGCTTTAGCATCGTTAAAGCAGTTCTTAATCACAAAAAAGAAATGAAAGCTATGGAAGTTACCAATGGCGAAGGCAAGTGGAAGTCTGAAAAACAAGATATGCAAAACAAAATCGACAAACTAGAACAGCGTGTGATTGTTTTGGAAAAAATCGTTACCGACCAGAAGTTCGACCTTAAACAAGAAATTAATGCACTCTAGTTCCCTAGAAGTGTAACTTGAAATAGTACCGATAATGCCTCCCAATTAGGGAGGCATTGTTGCACTTAGGGCCAAGTTATTACTATTTGGCGACTGCTGCATTCAGCCATTGAGTAAATTGTCCTTTTGGCAATGCGCCATTGATTACGTCAACACGTTTACCGCCTTTAAATACCATTACTGTCGGAATACTCCTGATTTGGTATTGACCGGCAAGCATCTGTTCTTGTTCTGTATTGATTTTTACGAAACGTACCTCGCCGGACATTTCTTCAGCGACGTCTTCAAATACCGGAGCAAACCCGACACAAGGGTTACACCAAGGAGCCCAAAAATCGATAACAACGGGTGTTTTGCTATTCAGCAGTGCCGACAAATTTTGTGTCGTACCTTCAATGGGTTTTCCGTCAAGAAGTGGCTGTTTGCACTTCCCGCAGGTTGGCGTTTCGTCGATTCGTTCGAGTGGTACGCGGTTGACACTTGAGCAGTGTGGGCATCGAGTATTGAAAGTTGACATATGACTCACTTGTAATTTTCGCGCAACGAAGCGCTTTTGTTTTTATTGGTAGATCCTAGTGACCCAAAGCGGATTATCAAACTTTCGAATATGCGCTCTGCAATCACTTAGGTATAAACTAATAAATAAGGTCGTGTGCAATAAAATCAATGGGTGAGCTATGACAAAGTACTTCGCGGATATCACGGGTTGGGGAAAATGTTTACCACCAGCGAAATTGAGCAACGCGGATTTAAGTACTTTCTTAGATACCTCTGATGAGTGGATTCGCTCCCGGACAGGTATTTGTGAACGTAGAATTAGCCATGTTAATACATCTGACTTAGCAACTGTTGCCGCCAAACATGCAATGGCGACCGCGGGGTTACAGCCAGAAGACATCGACTTAATCATTGTCGCAACATGCTCTCCGGATTCTTTAATTCCCAATATTGCCTCAAAAGTTAGTCAAAATCTTGGTGTTGTCGGTGGGACGGCGTTCGATCTAAATGCTGCTTGCACTGGGTTTGTTTACGCACTTGAAACTGCGACACGTCTAATTCAGGCGGGTCAATACCAACACGCAATAGTAATTGGTGCGGAGAAATTGTCCTTCTATATAGATTGGACATTGCGTGATACCGCTGTGTTATTTGGAGATGGTGCCGGGGCCGTCACTCTTAGTAAGACTGAGCAAACCGTTGGTTTGCAATCCGCGAAATTGGGCTGTGATTCACAAGGTCGTGAGATTTTAGCTGTACCAAAATTTGGTACTTGTATGGATAGGTTTGATCCTGCAAACGGGTATTGGCAATTTAACTTTGAAGGACGCGAGATTTTTAAACGCGCGGTCAAAGGCATGGGTTCAGCGCTAGAAAGTGTACTAAAACAGAGTCAACTGCCGATGGAGCAGATTGACTTGTTGATTCCGCATCAAGCCAATATCCGAATCATTCAAACCCTAGCTGACCTCGCCAAGCTCAATTCCGAGCAAGTGTTTATCAATATTCAACACTATGGCAATACGTCTGCGGCAACAGTACCAATCGCATTATGTGAAGCAATGGAACAGGGTCGAATTAAGCCCGGTGACAATTTGCTGCTTGCCGCATTTGGTGCCGGTCTCACATGGGGAGCCAGTCATATTCGATGGGGTGACAGAGTGACGCCAATTGCGCAAAGTGACGCGGTGTTACCTGATTGCGATAAAAGCGCAATAGAACTATTGGAAACGGCTATCGAGTGTTGTCGAAGCCGTGTTACGTAAAATAGTTTAGCTATCAAACCGCAGCCTTTTATCAATTCCAGCTTTTTCCAATCTAATGGACAAAAAGCGGAAGCATAACTGTAAAGAAGACAGTACCATAGAGGCCAAATCATAAGAATGATCAAGGGCGTTCATGAAGTTTCTGCACACCTCGGATTGGCACCTAGGCCGACAGTTCCACAACGTTTCGTTACTTGATGATCAGGTGGTTGTTCTCAACCAAATCATCGATTACATCAAGCAAAATCCGGTGGATGCATTAGTCGTCGCTGGGGATATCTACGATCGTTCGGTTCCACCGACTGCTGCGATAGAGGTAATGAACCAATTCGTCAATCAAGTGTGTGGTGACTTAAACTTGCCTGTCATCCTAATTCCGGGTAACCACGATGGCGCTCAGCGACTCGGTTTTGGTTCAGGACGAATGAAAAGTGCAGGGTTACACATTCTGTCCGACTTTGAGCAAATGCTTACGCCGGTTGTTGTTGAGTCTGACAATGGGCCAGTTGCCTTCTACGGCATGCCTTATAGCGATCCAGAGCAAGTTCGTCATTACTTCAAGCAGCCAGTGTCGACACACGACGAGGCTCATCGACTACTTACCCAGCAAATCTGTCAGCAATTTAAGCCATCGCATAAAAACGTGTTGATTAGCCACTGCTTTGTTGATGGCGCCATTGAATCAGACTCAGAGCGTCCTTTGTCTATTGGCGGTTCGGATCGCGTCAGCCATGAGCACTTCACTTCATTTGATTACGTTGCCCTTGGGCATCTTCATCAGCCACAAAAAAAGGGTGAAGAGTATATTCGGTATTCCGGCTCTTTAATGAAATACAGTTTCTCTGAACAGCATCAAAATAAAGGTATGACGTTGGTCGAGTTTGACGAGGCGGGTTTCAAGCAGTCTACCCACATTGACCTAACAGCCCCTCATGAGATGCGTATTGTAGAGGGCGAGATGGAAGATCTGCTAGCTACTGGCAAAACTGATCCAAAGTTTGATGATTATCTAATGGTTCGTTTACTCGATAAACACGCGATTCTTAATCCAATGGACAAACTACGTGCGGTGTATCCAAACGTCTTGCATCTTGAGAAACCCGGGATGCTGGTGGGGGTTGAACAGCAAATGGCCAAAGCTAGGTTAGCGCGAAGTGAAATGGACATGTTTCGTGATTTTTATTTAGAAGCACAAGATTCATCACTGAGTGATGAACAAGAAAGCGCACTCTCTGACATCCTCAAGCAACTGACAAAGCAGTAACCGCTCTATGAAACCAATTAAACTCCTACTACAAGCTTTTGGTCCATTTGCTCAAAAGCAAGAAATAGACTTCACTCAATTGGGATCAAATCCGCTGTTTCTCATCAATGGACCTACCGGATCGGGAAAAACCTCAATTCTCGATGCAATTTGCTTTGCCTTGTATGGCGAAACGACGGGAAATGAGCGTCAAGGCATACAAATGCGGAGTGATCTTGCGCCGCTTACTGTTCCCACTGAAGTGACATTAGACTTTGCGTTGCAGGGTAATACCTACCGCGTGACACGCTCTCCTGAACAAGAAGCGCCAAAAGCTCGCGGAGAAGGGACGACGACACGAAAGCACACCGCGTCTTTGTATCAACTTGGCGAGCCAGAAGTATTAATCACCAGTAAAACGGCACAAGTGAAAACGGAAGTCACTGACCTCTTGGGTTTGAACGAAACTCAGTTCCGTCAGGTCATGGTACTGCCTCAAGGTAAATTTCGAGAGCTACTTCTGGCTAGTTCAAAAGAACGTGAAGAGATCTTTGGCCAGCTTTTCCAAACCGATATCTACAAACGGATCGAGTATTCATTGAAAGACAAGGCCAGTTCAATAAGCAAAGCGAAGAACGATTTTGATAATCAAATTCGTGGTGCGCTACAGGTAGCGGAAGTTGATACTGAATCTGATCTTTATGAACAACAAGACATATTAAAAACGGCGCTAGCACAGGCCACAACAGTGGAGCAAGAAGTTGCTGCGCAGCTTCAAACGCAAAAACAGGCTTTGCAACAAGCCCAAGTTCTCCAACAGCATTTTGTGGATTTAAACGCCGCTTCTAAGTCATTGGCTGAACACCTAACTTCGGCGGAACATTTTAAAACAAAGCAACATCAGGTTGATAACGCGTTAGCCGCCAATGCATTGTCGTTAGTTCATAGCCAATGGCAGCAAGGTATTACTCAGTCTGAGCAGGCAGTCAAACAACTCGCTGAAGCAAAAGAGAAGCTGGCTGACATCAAGAAAGAATTAGAGAGTTCTGTGGCCCAGCAAAAACTCGCAGCAGAGCAGGTCGCAACGACACCCAAGCTAAACGATGAGCTTTATGCATTGCAAACGATTAAAACCAAGCTGTTGGAGAAACAGCAGGTTGATGCGCAGTGCAAATCAGTTGAAACGCTCACCGCCGAGCAACAGTTGAAGCTTACACAATATCTCACTCATAAACAGAGCCTCGAACAGCAAGCAGAGCAGGGCAAAGCCAAATTTGAGCTGGCACGGCAGCAACAGCATGAGAAGCCCGCCGTTGAAGCGACGATAGTACGTTTACAGCGTACGATGTCGGATCTGCAGAAGTTTGCCCAACTCAAAAGCGAACTTGCTAGCCAACAAAAACAGCTCACGCCATTAGAGACTCAGTTGGTTAAAGCGAATCAAGCCCTATCTGATGCCACGAAACAGGCTGATAAGCTGGAACTGGCATGGCACAGCGCACAAGCAGCGGTGTTAGCACAAAAGCTTCAAGAAAACTTACCGTGCCCAGTATGTGGCAGCGAGGATCATCCAGATCCAGCGCGTTTTGACGGTAAAGAAATTACCAAAGAGCAGGTTGAGCAGGCCCGCACAGCAGAGCGACAAGCGTTACACACTCAACAGCAGGCAAAGAACACTCTCGAGCAACAGAAGTCGCTGATCGCTGCTACTGAAACGCGAGTTGCCGAGACTGTTGCAGAACTGGGAACACTGGTTCAAGCAGACCACGTGGCGCTAGAAGCAGAATTGAAATCTTATGAGAGCAAACTTAAAGAAATCGAGTCCCAGGACTTAGTGAGCATGGAGCAAGTCGTTAAAGAGCTTATCCAGCGCAGTGAAAATGGCGAGCGTAAGATTGCTGAGCTCAAAGAGACCATGTCTGCCACGCAAGCAGAGTTAAATGGGTTACGTCAGCAGTCTGCTGGTTTAGCTAAAGAAATAGGTGAAACCTACCAAGAGGTCGGTTCGGTCGAGCACGCTTTGGGACAACTAAAGCAACGTATTGACGGCATCAATGCGGCTTACGATCTGGCGCAGAAGCAATTTCAAATCTGCTCTAATCAATACTCAGAGATAGAAGGGCAGGTGAAAACGCTCAGTGAGCACAGCGAACAACTGGCGCTGGCACTTAACAATAACCATCAATCTTGGCAGCAGGCGTTGGAAAAGAGTCAGTTTACCAATGAAGAAGCATTTCTTTCCGCAAAAGTGGACGAACAAGAGTTAAAGCAATGGCAGGGCGAGATACAAACCTACCAGCAAACCCAAATCAAACTCGAGCAGACAGTACATAACTTGAATGAGAGCTTGCATGGGCAAACCGAACCAGACATGGCGGCACTCAACGAGCAACTTGCAGAGGTCGAAATTGGTTATCAAAAAGCGCGCGCTGAGTTAGACAGAACACGTTCTGTTTATGAGCGAATTAACAAGGTATGTACTGACATCTCAGCGCTACACCAAAAGAATGTCGAGCTAGAAAACGAGTACAAGATATTCGGCACTTTATACGATGTGGCGAGTGGTAAAACAGGCAGTCGAGTTAGTTTACATCGCTTTGTACTTGGGGTGTTGCTCGATGACGTGTTGATTCAGGCCTCACAGCGTTTGAGTTTAATGAGTAAAGGACGCTACATCTTATTGCGGAAAACAGAGGGCTTTAAAGGTGCAGCCGGTCGAGGGTTAGACCTTATTGTTGAAGATGGCTACACCGGTAAACAAAGAGATGTGGCAACGCTCTCTGGGGGTGAATCTTTCATGGCAGCGTTATCGCTCGCTCTTGGTCTTTCTGATGTGGTGCAGTCCTACAGCGGCGGGATCCGGTTAGACACATTGTTTATTGACGAGGGTTTTGGGTCACTAGATCCAGAGTCGTTAGATTTGGCGATGCAAACCCTGATTGATTTGCAATCTTCAGGCCGCACAATCGGATTGATTTCCCACGTAAGCGAGCTAAAAGAACAGATGTCGAATCGTATCGACATAGTGGCAAGCAAGCTCGGTAGTGAAATAAAACTGGCAACAAACGGAATTAGGTAACTTCTAAAACTACTTACTTTTGAATAGCGGGTGGGATCAGTAACGTCCCTTGCAAATGCGCTTTTAGGTAGCCCCAGCAAACCCAGCCGACGAGCCCTGTTGCAAGGGATAGCTCAAACCAACCGAATTGGTGTAGCCAATACCACTGCGGGTATTCGGCACCAAATAGATTTGTTAAGTGATGCATGGCGATCGCACTTATTACGGATGGAAATGTGATAGCCGCAATTGGGGGCTGGAAAGGTTGTTGTAGCAAGCGGATGTAGCACAAATAGATCAGCAAAGTCATGGTAACCGCAGCTCCGGCTAACGCTCCTGTCAAAATCGGATCAGGGGATTGAGTATTCACCAGGTAAGTTGCCAAGGTTAGATTAATTGGCGCGGCCATAATCGCTAAAGTTGGTCGAGCCCGGCGCGGAACCATCGAATAAAACACCAGTCGGTACAACACGATTGGCAGCAATATAAAATACAGAGCGATACAGATATCCATTAGCCACTCAGATAACCAAACGTAACCGAGTTTGTGCCCAGCAAGCGCACTGCTAATGATACCAACTGGATACAAAAACCAGCTCGGTACGATATCGGTCATTTTGAAGCGTCTAACTTGAAAACTAAAAAAGATAACCATCATTGAAAAATGCAGGGAGAAAGAAGCCATCCAGACCGGTTTGGCTATCTCAGGACTGATTACGGCCAAATAGTCGCACAGAACCAATAGTGCCATGCTCATTGGTGCCATCAAGCTGCCAGTCAATGGGTTTTTTAGATCTCGAATAAACACGTCTGCGTTTAATGCGTATTTGAGCAGAACAGGTAAAAGCAACATAGCCCCCATGCCTGCAAGAGAGGGAACGATGAACTTAGCAATGTTTGGCAAATATAATCCCCAAGCATATCCCAGACCAATCAAGCCTAGAGAGAGTGATGCCAATGCTGGTGGCACGCGTGCAAACAGTTGTCTCATCGTTGTATTCGGTTACCTAAAATCAAGGTGGCAGACTATATCAGCTTTAAATCAATGAGTTAAGCGTATGTCGCAAAGTCAATTAGTGCAAATTGAAAAGACCTGTTGTCCATCAATGAACTTCCTGATTTTTTATTTGGTTAAGTAATTACGTGATCAAGGCACGAAAAGGCAAAAAAGTACCATCGATTTTCGTGTCACAACCTCTATTAAACTTGAAATTGTATAAATTTGAACCATTATTAAAGAGCAAACGGGTAGTACGGACTCACATGGAGGAATCACTCGATTGCTGACAATTTGGATAGACTTATCAAGTCGATAGGAACACTTCGGAACCCATCAGTTGAGATATTACTAGCTCGCTGACCCGCAAACTCACGTATTGAGACCGAGGTATAAGGCGCACTTTTAGTGCGCCTTTAACTTATCTAGTGTAAATAGCGCAAAATCAGCAGTTATCTAATAAATTTATGCCTTGTTTTCAGACGAATAAGTGATTGAAAGAATACTTTTTCAACCGAATCACATTGATTCCGAAATTTTACGTTTGCTAGTTACGTGTATTAGTTTATAAATGGAATCAAATATTTCATCGGTAACAAGCATGACAACTCCTACCAATATCATCACAGGCTTTCTGGGCGTTGGTAAAACAACCTCTATCTTGAATTTACTAGCCAACAAACCACAAAATGAAAAATGGGCCGTGCTGGTCAATGAATTTGGCGAAATTGGAGTAGACGGCGCGTTAATGAGTGAAAACGGTGCACTAATTAAAGAGGTACCGGGCGGATGTATGTGCTGTACCGCAGGCCTGCCCATGAGCGTCGGAATTAACACCTTACTAAGACAACAGCCAGACAGATTATTAATTGAGCCAACCGGGTTAGGCCACCCACGAGAAGTGATTGCAACGTTAACGTCTGGAGAGCTTGGCAAATACATCAGTCTGAAAGCAACCATTGCTTTGGTTGATCCTCGTAATTTGAGTAACGAACGTTACACCTCAAATCAGAACTTTAATGACCAGCTGGCCGTTGCGGATATCGTGATTGGTAACAAAGTAGATTTGTGTCACTCGAGCGACATTGACGCGTTTAACGATTGGGTTACCGACCAGTCGCCAAGCAAAGCATTCTCAAAACTTGTCGCTCAAGGTGACATACCCTCAGAGCTACTGGATATGCCGAGAATTGTCTCTGAAGCACCCGCTGAGTCCGGACATCACCACCATCATCATCTTGAACAGCCTCAGATGAAACTTCCACCAGATCAAACCATGCTTCGCAAAGAAAATAAGGGACAGGGATTTGTAAGCTGTGGTTGGATATTTGCGCCCGAAATAGACTTCAACTTTGATGAGCTTTTTACACTGTTCAATGGCATCCAAGCTGAGCGCCTAAAAGCGGTAGTTAATACGGATAAAGGCTGCTTTGCATTCAATTCAAACTCTGGGATTCTTAGTGTTAATGAAATGTCGCTACAAGGCTTTGAATCTAGGCTTGAAGTGATTTCCGAAAACCCATTAAGTTGGGATGACATTGAGAGAAACCTGGTTAAAGCGCAGCTCTAGCCTGCATAGATAAACCTATTGAGGAGCCCTTTTCCAGCCAGCGGCAAGGGCTCGCTTGATATTTTCAAAACACTTATCACCTTTTGATTTATCAATCACAACGGATTGGTAATTGCGGTGTTCTGGTGTAAAAAACCAGCGTTTCCCTGAACGTTTGGAGATATTGCCTTTAATCGGGCAGTCGCTGATTGGAGTACTAGCAAAAACAGTGGGCTCTGATTGATGACTCGGACAAGCCATGCTATTGAAATCGGTGTCCAAGCAAAACTGCCATTCATTTCCTTTATGCCAATATTTAACTGAGCCAGCAACAAGATGCGGGTTGTGGTCTAGCCACCATTGAACATTACTTTCTGAATACTGAAGCTTGTCTGTGGGCAATCTCATCGACTTGTGTAGCGCAAAGGCAAGTTGAAAGTAACGTTCTGGCGTTTCTAGTTTCTCATCGTGCATGCAGGTTCCATGATACTCAAACTCGTGCTGGAGCAAAGAGCGACTGGGTGTCATGCATAAGTAGTTGTCGAGAATATTGGAAGAAATTTTGGGTTGGTCACCTTCACAAGCTCTTGGATAACCGCCTTGGCCATTCAGCTGACCCTGTGGCCACAAGCCATGCAATATGTAGCCAAATCGAGAAGGTTCTTCACACTGCAGAGCGTTGCGTTGTGGTACCAATGAGGACTCAAAACGTTCGCAGAAGTCAGGTGACCAAGAATAGGATAAAACGTAATACTCAGTTGGAATATTATTGACTTGGTTTGATTTGACTTGGGCATTGTACTGGTCGAATGAATCGCTGAGATGCTGTTCACAACCTGCCCAAGCAAGTTGTGGAATCGACAAGATGAAAAACAGTCTAGAAAGAATTGGCATTAAGAATTCACGGTCAAGGACATCTGGCTAGGATAGCTCAGTAGCCATGACCGTGTCGTTGAACAAGTATTAAAGAATCTAACGTTTATTACGCAAATAGCGTTTACGTCGTTCTTCCTTTTTCTTGGCTTTTTGCTCTGCTCGTTGGGCAGCTTCCAACTCAACTTGCACCAACTCTTCCGTAATCATTTCCGGTTTTTCAAGGGTGATTTTGCCTATGGTGCCGCCGCGTAGTTCGTGTAATAGGATTTCAGATGCTTTGTGCAAATTAACACGGCCACCTGATTGCAGGGCTCCGCGACGTCGGCCTATCTCTTCCATCAACTCTAAATCTGATTCTGGAAGATCGTCGATGTTGTAGCGCTGTTTTAACAGCTCAGGATAACTGTCGGCCAGATATTCCACGGTGTAGAATGCGACTTCATCATACTCCATAGCGGTATCTTTAATTGCGCCGGTAGCCGCGAGACGGAAACCACTATGAGGGTTTTCAACTTTTGGCCATAGCACCCCAGGCGTGTCAGAAAGTACCACGCCGTTTTGCAGGTTGATCCTTTGTTGGCGACGGGTCACAGCAGGTTGGTTACCCGTTTGAGCTATAGTTCTACCGGCTAAGCAATTGATAATAGTAGATTTACCCACATTAGGGATACCCATGATCATAG
This sequence comes from Vibrio sp. ABH4_348, assembly GCF_056159765.1. Classification (NCBI taxonomy): domain Bacteria; kingdom Pseudomonadati; phylum Pseudomonadota; class Gammaproteobacteria; order Vibrionales; family Vibrionaceae; genus Vibrio; species Vibrio sp. ABH4_348. Next base: position 1,085,102 of record NZ_JBSWVW010000002.1, read on the forward strand.
TGCGAATATTTTTGCCAATTTCTTCGCGGTGTGGTGCCAACTTTCTCACCAACTCCAAGATTAGCTCAACTTCGTTTTTATTTTCTGTGGTGATGGCAATCGCTTTTACATTGCGTTCTTGCTCTAAATGATCAATCCAAAGTTGGGTCATCTCGGGATCGGCAAGATCGCGTTTGTTAAGAACTTTGACGACAGGTTTTTCCCCTTTGATTTCTGCAATCATTGGGTTTTCGCTACTAAACGGAATGCGAGCATCAAGGACTTCGATAATGACATCGACTTTGGGTATGGCTTCTTCAATTTCTTTGCGAGCCTTGTGCATATGGCCCGGAAACCATTGAATGTTGTTGTTTACCATGTAACGCCTATAGGTCTTCCCTGACAGAGTCAGAGTTATATCAATGGCGGGAGTTTATCATCTTATTACCTCCGTGAAAAAACTAACCGTTTAGTTGGCCAGAAGTTATTCGGGATTAAAAAAACCGAGTAGTAAAGACTACTCGTTTTCTTGGGCTAGGTTATAGCTATGCACAGAGCGCCGAACTTATCGGTCGCGTGGCTCTTGGAATCGCCATAGGAGTCTGGCTTTCAGGGTCTTGGATAACTCTTGCATTCAAACTGAAGACCTCAGAGAGCATGGTTTCGGTGAACACCTGCTGTGGTGTGCCATGGGTGTAGATGTTTTGATTGTGTACTACAACCAGTTGATCAGCGTAGCGACAGGCTTGATTCAAATCGTGTAACACCACAACAACGGTTTTACCGTGCAAATCAACCAAATCTCGGGCGATATCCAACAGTTCATATTGGTGAGACATATCGAGATACGTTGTCGGCTCATCCAATAGGATGATGTCGGTATCTTGTGCTAACACCATGGCAATCCAAACACGTTGTCTTTGACCACCGGAAAGGGCGGAAACGGGACGTTTTGCGAGATCCGAGATATCCGCAAGGGCCATTGCGTTTCTGACGTGTTCTTTGTCTTTTTCGCCCAATTGACCGAGAAAGTTAAGGTAGGGCGCTCGACCATAACCCACTAACTGTTCTACTGTTACGCCTTCTGGGGTAATAGGCGTCTGTGGCAACATGGAAATCCGTTTCGCCAATAGCTTGGTATCGATTTGGTAGGTGTCCTGCCCATCTGCCAAGGTGATTTTTCCCGATTGTGCGCGAATATTGGCATTGATGGTTTTTAGAAGCGTGGACTTTCCGCAGCCATTGGCGCCAATTAACGCGGTAAAGTGGTTGTGTTTGAAAGCACAGCTTACCGTGTCTAAAACAAGCTTATCGCCATAACTAACCGAAAGGTCTTGAATATTAATTGCGTTCATTTTCATTACCAATGTTTGTAGCGGCTTAATAGGAATATGAAGTAGGGGCCACCAATCATGGCCGTCATCACACCTGCGGGTAATTCTGTCGGAGGCATCAGCACACGAGCGAACAAATCGGCACTTAGCAATAAACTGCCTCCAATCAACATGCACACCGGTATTAAGGCAATGTGGTTGTTACCCAATAGGAAGCGGGCAGCGTGTGGCGCGATTAAGCCAATAAATCCGATGTTGCCACAGACCGATACCGCGACACATGCCAACGTGATTGCAACACACAATGTGAGAAGACGTGTTTTGTTGATATTAATGCCTAAGCCTTGTGCCGTGTCATCGCCTAACGCAAACAAATCGAGTTTGTAAGCGAGTGCAATTGCGACGGGTAGCAGGGCCAACAAAAATCCTACCAAGTAAGGAATGTGAGTCCAGTTTCGTCCCCATACCGAGCCAGTAAGCCAGATCATGGAGACGTTGATCTCCATCGGAAACGCCAATAACAGAAAATCGACGCCAGCACTGAACAGGGCAGCTAAAGCAACGCCAATAAGCGCTAGTGCGGCTGCGTGATTGAGTACGTTCTTCGCAATTGAAAACAAGATTAATGTCGCGATGCCACCACCGGCCATCGCGATAAAGGGGAATAACCGAGCTGAGACATCAGGGAACATGGCATTGACGGCAACCACTGCAAGGCTTGCTCCCGTCGTCACTCCTAGAATGTCTGGCGATGCCAGTGGATTTCGAACGATACCTTGTACCAGCAAACCGGATAGTGCCAAGCATGCCCCGACCAGTGTTGCGACAAACATTCGTGGCAAGCGGTAACCCATGATGATGAATTCATTTTCTGACTGGCTGCCCACTAATGTATGGATAACTTCGGTTGGAGAGATATTCACAGCACCTGCTCCGACATGCCAAAGAGCGAACAACAGCCAAACGATGAAAAGAGAAAGTGAAACTTTAATGGCATTAGGCATATTGCTTTTTCACCTGATTTTTTGCGAGAAGTAGGAAAAAACTCGCGCCGATAAAGTTGGTTAAGATACCAACCGGGCTCTCTGAACCTCGAGCCAGTAGCTGAGTGATTGCATCTGCGTAAACCAACAAATTCGCACCTAAAATTGCACATATCGGCACCAAAATTCGTAAGTCGTGACCAACTAAAAAACGGGACACGTGAGGGATAACTAAACCGATAAAGGCTATTGGACCGGCCACGGAAACCGATGCAGCAATCAACAAAATCAATGTCAAACTGGTTCCGATTCGAACCAGTGCGAGTTTACCGCCTAAGTTTTTCATCATGGATTCACCTAGTGCGAGCAGATTCAATTGGAAACTTAAATAAAGAGCCGCGACTAGACCGACCAATAAACTCCAATACAAAACTTGAACATGAGTCCAATCGACATTGGCAATGGTTCCAGTAATCCAATGCATGACACCATAGGCACTTTCATCGGCAAGAATAACGGCCGCGCGAGTCAAAGAGAGAAACAAAAAGTTGAGCGCGACACCTGCTAACACCACACGCACGGGATTGACTTGATGCTGGTGTAAACCTGCGAGGAAGAAAACGGCAAGTCCCGCAACCGATGCTCCAATAAAGGTAACCACTAATATTGGTAGTGCTGAGAACCAAGATATTAGGCCGGTAGAGGCAAACGCGAAGGCGAATGAAGCACCAGCACTCACCCCAAAAACAGAGGGAGATGCAATTGGATTTCGAGTTAATGCCTGCATCAAGAGACCGGCTACTGCCAAACTGGCTCCCACACCAATTGCGCAGAGGACTCTAGGTAAGCGAACTTCTTTGATTATATGTTGATGGATTTCATTACCTGTAGCGCCTGATAACCAGTGCCACACGTCAATCCAGCCCATATCAAAATCAGATCCAACAAACAGAGACCATCCAAACCCTAAAAAGAGCAGGCTTAAGATAAGAGGGACGAAAATAGAAAAGCGCCAGTTGGAAACTGGCGCAGACAAGACGAGTTGAGACATTACTGGACCAAGTCAATCACTTGTTCAGCCATGATCTCAGCGGCGATCATACCGCGGTTTAGTGACCAAAGTCTTGGGTCAGTCTCTACGTACTTGTCGTTTTTGACAGCGGTCATAACTTTCCAAAGACCGTTTTTCTTGAACTCGTCGATAGCGGTTTCGTCACCGTATTCACCAACAAGGAAGTAGTCTGGGTTTGCTTTCAATAGACGTTCCAAAGTAACGCGAACGTAAGCTTTCTCAGTTTCTTCTGGAACAGGAGAGTTAAGACCCAAACGATTGATTACGCCACCTGCATACGCTTTAGGTGTGTGCATTGTTACACCACGTGAGCTTGATACTGCAAACAATACTGATGCGTCCGAACTGATTTTCTTTGCATAGTCATCCATACGAGCGCTGTGTGCTTTTACCAATTCTTGCATTTCTGCTTCGCGGTCAAATGCTGCTGCGACTTTAACGACAGCTTTCAAGTTGTCCTCGTAGGTTTCGCCACGGCTTTTTAAAATCAACGTCGGTGCGATGCGCTTTAAGTCTTCGTAAATTGCTTCATGGCGCTCGCGGTCAGCAATGATCAAATCAGGTTTTAAAGACGCGATTACCTCAAGACTTGGTTGTGAGCGCTTGCCAAGTGAGGTCCAATCGTCACCGATACGTGCACGGATTGGTTCAATAACACGAGTTTTGTCGCCATCATCAGCAACGCCAATCGGTTTGATGTCTAAGTTTGCTAGTGCGTCGACAAAAGAAAATTCAAGCGCGACAACTTTTTGAGGAACCGAATCTAGGACTAGCTCGCCCAGTTCGTCTTTAACAGTGATTTTAGCGTTAGCGCTGAAAGCGAGACCAAGAGTGGCCAGTAGCGCGATTGATTTCTTAAACATAAGATTCCATCCGTAATAAAAACGAACGGATTATCACAGAAAAATTACATGACACAAATAACAATGAGAATAAATATCAAATGCATTAATATTAAGTTGATGTGCATCAACTTAATTTGTAACAAAATGAAATATGTTAATTCACTGGGAAGTCGTAAGTAATAAGACAATTACTTACGACCATATCTGGATACAGAGAAATGTTTATAGGTTTAGCATGGCTGCACCGCGAACACCACTAGAGTCGCCATGAACTGATTTAACAACCTTGGTTTGCAGTGATTGTGTAAAGGTGTATCGAATTAATTTTTCTTGTACCAATGGATAGATCTTTTCTTGGTTAGATAGACCACCGCCCAATACGATTACTTCTGGGTCGATAACGTTGATGACGGAACCCAACAATCTAGCCAATTGGTCACTGTAAAGATCTAAGTGGTTGATGGCGTTTTGGTCGCCTTGTTCAATCAATTCAAAAATCTGTTTAGCGTCTGCCTTGTGGTACTTGTCTGAAAATGTACGACCAAATCCAGTACCAGAAACAAACCCTTCACAACAATTTTGGCTACCGCAGTAGCAGTCAAATGTGTTGCCGTCTTTCTCGGGGGTATAGTGAGGTAATGGGTTGTGTCCGATTTCCCCTCCAATACTGTTAAGTCCGGTGACTAAGCCCCCATTGACGATCACACCCGAACCACATCCGGTGCCAATAATAACAGCAAGGCAAGAGTTTTCGGCGTCTTTTGCTGCGCCTGACTTGAATTCAGATAGTGCCAAGCAATCGGCATCATTAGCTAACTTTATCGGGACATCGTAATGCTTGTTTAAATCACCGAGGAAATCCTCGCCATTTAACACTTGCACATTTGCGCCTTGCATTCGCTTTGTTGTTGGGTCGATAGAGCCACAGCAACCAATACCAATGGCCGAAAAGTCATGTGTTTCTTTAAGTTTTTCAATAACGGTTACGACCGCATTTAGAAAATCTGAATAGGAATTTTTGTTAGTAGGGTGACGAAAGACAGTTTCTACTTCGAGAGTTTTAGGGTTCAGTAGGACACCTTCAATCTTAGTACCGCCTATATCTAGACCGACGAGCATGTCAAACCTCGTTATTATTGTCATTAGAAAGTCGATAATGTTAACAATTCGTTGCGTTGATAGATGAGAGCTTTATCAAATATGACAACGATTTAGTAAGGATAATCTGATTGAGTTATTGTAAAAAGTAGAAAAACAAAAGGAGCCATTACGGCTCCTATCAATATCATAAAGAAAACTAATTATCGCGCCTGATAGTCCGCGACAGTTTGCTCCATATTTTTAGCCTGTTCAGAGACACTGTCTACTTCGACCAAAACTTGCTGCGCTGAAGATAGATTCTCAGAAGACAAACCATTAAGTTCATCAAGAGAGTCACGTACTCGTTGCACTAAACCATTTTGTGAGTCGATGGCTCCAGCGATACGTTGCGACCGACTTTCGATGTCTTGCATATCGGTGATTATTTGCTGCAGGCTTGAATCCAAAGATTGAGAGGTTTCAAGTGTTTGTTTGCCTTGCTCATTAGAGCTTTGGATCCGACTTACTACCGTTTGCATCTGTGATTGAATAGCTGTGACCACATTCGTGATGTCTTCTGTCGATTGATGGGTACGACTGGCAAGAGCGCGAACCTCGTCGGCTACCACTGCGAACCCTCGTCCTTGTTCGCCAGCGCGAGCCGCTTCAATAGCTGCATTAAGTGCTAGCAAATTAGTTTGTTCCGCAATATCTTGAATGATGGTTACCGCCTGACCAATTTGGTCGACATTTTCGCTAAGTGAATTGATTGAGGTTTGACTTTCATCTAACGCTTCGCTTAGTTGACCAATATTTTCCACAGTCACATCGACCAAATTTCTGCCGGTTTGTGCATTGTTAGATGCTTGCTTAACACCTTCGACCGCATTGGACGTATTATCCGAAATTTCAGCAATGGTCGATGCCATCTCACTAACAGAACCTTCCATGTCACTGGTATAGTTGACCTGTCGGTTAAATTTACCAATAACCGCTTCTAATTCGGCGTGCATGGTTTCTGTGCTTTGATTGAGCTGTATCGACTTATCTCTCGTGCCTGACATCAAAGTTGCAAGGTTATCAAGCAGCTGATTGAAGTAGTCAGCCAGTAAGGAGAATTCGTCCTGTCCCTTGAGTTCAGCACGTATGTTGAAATCTCTGTTTTCTGTGATTTGTTTGATGCTAGTGGTCAGGCTATTTACTTGGCGATTAAAATTACGAGAAATGTAAAAAATCAATCCAAGAATCACTATCACAGCGGCAAAGGACGCGATTTGTTGGAATCGGGATTGCAGTGCTTGTATTTGTTGTACTTCTGGGCCTAAGTTTTTGGCAAAATCTTTAAATTGGGTTTCTACTTTGTGCGACAAGCCGCGTGCTTTACCCAGCAGACCCTCGTTGTACACCAAGCCAATGATTTTGTGTTGTTCCGTTAGCGCGATGGCTGCTTTTTTAAGCGGTTGATTTTGTATTCCAGCCAGTAACTTTTCATCGTAGATCCCAGATAGTACCGCTTTGTCGAACAAAAACAGTTGGACTAACTGATCACTGGAGAGCTTACTTTTGGCCTCAATGACTTGCTTCGCGTATTCGCCCCATAAAGCAGATTCATTGTTTAGTCCGTACTTTTCAAAAGCTTGCACTAACTCAACAAATCCATTTTGATAGGCGACGATATCCTGTCGAACCGTATTAGGGATATTCAAGTCATTGCGTTTTAATAGAGTACTAAGGTTGGACTCCAGTTCAAGGAACAACTCCATATTGCCTTGAAAGCGCGTGAGGTATTTATTGTCCATACGGAGCAAAAAGTCTTTCTCATTTCTCCGTAGATTTAGTAGACGAACTTCGAGTTGAGCAACAAGTAGAGTAGCTTGGTTTAAATCTTCACTGGTGCGGGCAAATTGGGTATTGGCAAATAATAGCGCACCCAAACTTACAATAGCAACGACACCCAATGAATATATTTTATTTCTAATATTCATGAGATTACCTGAGTAAATGATAAAATTATTATTGTTATAGTAAGAATAGTAGACGCTAAAATTATATGTATCAATACGCAGATAGAGATGTTTTTAAAATTTTGGTCGTCGTAGCCTATTTGATTGAAATACAGAAAAAAATGAAAAATCTCCCTGATAACTGAGAGGATGAACACACAGTTACAGAGAGATTTTTGGGGCCTTACTTCTCGATAGCTAGTAACTCAACATCGAAAATGAGTGTAGAGCCAGCCGGAATTGAACCGACGCCGCGATTTCCATACCCTAGATGGCTAGGAACAAACAAACGAATCTTTTGTCCTTCGACCATGGTTTGTACACCTTCAGTCCAACCAGCAATAACCTGATTTAATCCAAAGCTGATGGGTTCGCCGCGCTCTACTGAGCTATCAAACACACTGCCATCGATTAGGGTACCGTGGTAATGCACTTTGACTTTAGACGTTGCATTTGGATTTTCGGTTCCGTTCCCTTGCACTAGAACTTGATACTGCAAACCGGATTCAGTGGTGATCACACCCTCTTTAGTCGCATTTTCTTCAAGGAACAGTTGGCCTTTCTGTATGTTTTCATCGGCAGCTTTACCATTCGACCAAGCTAGATAAACTAGGAAAAGAGCAACCAGTAAAATAACAACGGGGAAAATGATTTTTGACATTGTTTGTATCCAATTTAAGGCTTTGTATTAAGGAGAAAATTCATAGTAGCAATAGCGTCAGCCATGTCTTTGTGAGCTGACATATCAATTCGGTACTTACCATTGACGATGAACGTTGGAACTGAGTTGATCTTCGATTTTACGCTTTGTTGATGCGCAGAGCGTACCTGATCTAACACGTCTTTTTGCTGTTGCTCGGTAAGCTGATACGGGTTGTTCCAACCTTGATTGGCAAACAGTTGATTGAGCTGTTGCTGTTTTTGTTCTGACGTCGTTTGTTGCGAATGTAACAGTTCAAACAGTTTATTTGTCGTTGTTTTGTCTAGTGCCTGACCATTTTGGAGAAGTGCAGAGTAATAGATGATGGACGCCAATTCCGCACTTTGGTTGAAAGCAATGTGTAACTTGTCAACCGAATGCCCAGTTGCGCTTTCAATGTCTTGAATGTGGGCTTCCATCGAATAACAGTGGGGACAGGTTAGCGAGAACACCTTAGTTATTGGTTTGCTTAGCTCGAGAGGCTCTTCAAGCAGAATATAGTGTTCACCAGCTTTTGGCTTGGTAGTGGCACCTTCACCACAAGCCGCCAAAAATATTGAGCCAAACAGTACTAAAATAAACCTAAGCATAGAGAATGCATCCTTGGTTGTATGGTCGTTATGAGTAGAGAATATTGTTAACTGGCTCATACGTACAGCGCTATTTGTTATTAAAGAAATGAATTTTCAGCCGATAACAGATTAATGGAAAGAAAAGGGCAAGTTAAACGATGAGAAAGGCATGGCTGATTTGGATTGCTGTTGTGTTGACTGGATGTGGTTCGTTGGGTACTGAAACCATGATGGGTGCTAAACCAAGGATGTTAGATACGGCGCCAAAATCAGAAGGTGACCTTCTTTACCCAGAATGGGGAATCGAACACACCGACATGTCTGCTGGTGTGCAAGGACCTTATGGACAAATGCGCACCCAAGTATACTCATCGTTGCAAAAGTTTTTGCTCAGCAATGGTATTGAGCACGAAGTTTTGCCGGGTAACCATGTCATGGTTAAGCTTACTGATACTATTCGATTCAAAACCGGGTCTTCTAATGTCTCTCCGGACAGTCAATATTGGCTAAATGTGATGGGGCAGTTTCTGGCGTCTGAGCCAAACATTGATATTGTAATTGACGGGCACGCTGACAGTGTTGGTTCAAGCAGTCTCAATGATTCTTTGTCACTTAAAAGAGCCAACGCGGTTAAACAGACTTTGATGAACAATCGAGTTCAAAAAGACAACATCTATACACGCGGTTATGGCGAGTATGTGCCAGCTTGTAATAACAATACCCAGTCCGGTAAGGCGTGTAACCGACGTGTTGAAGTATTATTTATCGTCTCCAAAAATTAATGTTTAAACACATTTATTGCGAATAAAAAAATCCCCGCATCTGCGGGGATTTTTGATTTAAAAATGCTTTAAACGCTTAAGCGAGAAGCTCGCCCGCGGTTTCAACAATGTTTTCAGCCGTGAAGCCAAACATCTTGAATAGTTCGCCAGCTGGAGCAGATTCGCCGAAGGTCGTCATACCAATGATACGACCGTCAAAACCTACGTACTTGTACCAGAAGTCAGCGATACCTGCTTCAACCGCAATACGTGCAGTTACGTCAGATGGCAATACTGATTCACGGTAGGCCGCATCCTGCTTGTCAAAGACGTCTGTTGAAGGCATAGAAACTACGCGAACTTGCTTGCCCGTTTTCTCAATTTCAGCAGCTGCGTTAACCGCTAGCTCTACCTCAGAACCAGTGGCAATCAGAATCAAATCAGGTGTGCCCGCTGAATCTTTAAGAACGTAACCACCTTTTGCGATGTTAGCAACTTGCACTGCATCGCGTTCTTGCTGCGCCAAGTTTTGGCGAGAGAAAATAAGTGACGTAGGTGCATCTTTACGCTCGATAGCCAGTTTCCAAGCAACCGCTGACTCAACTTGGTCACATGGACGCCATGTGCTCATGTTTGGAGTTAGGCGAAGTGACGCCATTTGCTCAACAGGTTGGTGAGTTGGACCATCTTCACCCAGACCGATAGAATCGTGAGTGTAAACTTGAATGTTTTGGACTTTCATCAATGCTGCCATTCGCATTGCGTTGCGAGCGTATTCCATAAACATAAGGAAGGTTGCACCGTAAGGTACAAAACCGCCGTGCAGCGCAATACCGTTTATGATAGCTGTCATACCAAATTCACGTACACCGTAGTGAATGTAGTTGCCGCTTGCGTCTTCAGCCGTTAGCGACTTAGAACCAGACCACATTGTTAGGTTAGAAGGTGCAAGGTCAGCAGAACCGCCCATAAATTCAGGCAGTACTTTACCAAAAGCTTCTAGTGCATTTTGAGACGCCTTACGTGACGCGATGTTAGCTGGGTTTGCTTGAAGATCAGCGATGATTTGGCTGGCTGTCTCTTCCCAGTTTACAGGAAGCTCACCGTTTACACGACGTTTGAACTCAGCCGCTTCTGCTGGGTAAGCTGCTGCGTAAGCAGCAAACTTCTCATCCCAAGCTGCTTCTTTCGCTTTACCTGCTTCTTTGGCATCCCATTCTGCGTAAACGTCAGCAGGGATTTCAAATGGACCGTGTTCCCAACCTAGGAACTCACGTGCAGCAGCGATTTCATCGTGGCCTAGTGGTGCACCGTGACAGTCGTGTGAACCAGACTTGTTAGGAGAACCAAAGCCGATGATGGTTTTAGTACAAATAAGAGTTGGGCGAGGATCCGCTTTAGCAGCTTCGATTGCGGCATTGATCGCTTCTGCATTGTGGCCATCTACTGCAGGGATAACGTGCCAACCGTAAGATTCAAAACGCTTAGGCGTGTCGTCAGAGAACCAACCTTCAACTTCACCATCGATTGAGATGCCGTTGTCGTCCCAGAACGCGATCAGCTTGCCTAGGCCAAGTGTACCTGCTAGCGAACAGGCTTCGTGAGAGATGCCTTCCATCAGACAGCCGTCACCCATGAATACGTAGGTGAAGTGGTCAACAATGTCGTGGCCTTCTTTGTTGAACTGAGCCGCTAGTGACTTCTCGGCGATAGCCATACCAACTGCGTTAGTAATACCTTGACCAAGTGGACCTGTCGTCGTCTCAATACCTGGTGCATAGCCGTACTCAGGGTGGCCAGGCGTTTTTGAGTGAAGTTGACGGAAGTTCTTCAATTCTTCGATTGGAAGATCGTAACCTGCTAGGTGTAGTAGTGAGTAAATCAGCATTGAACCGTGGCCATTTGACAGTACAAAACGGTCGCGGTCTGCCCAATCTGGGTTACTCGGGTTGTGGTTTAAGTGGCTGCGCCATAATACTTCAGCAATGTCTGCCATACCCATAGGTGCGCCCGGGTGGCCAGAGTTTGCTTGTTGTACACCGTCCATGCTTAACGCACGGATAGCATTCGCGAGATGTTTACGATCCATAATATTGCTTCTCAATAAAAGTTCACTGATGAAAGGAATCCATCAAGTTTAAACAGAATTCATACAAAATGAAGGGAAAAAGCTGATGAGCAATGCATTTACGATACATTGCTCATGAATTAGGCTAGTTTTACAGCTTAGCGTCCAACATTGTCTCAAGTTTGCCTTGGTCAACGGCAAAGTTGCGGATGCCTTCAGCAAGTTTTTCTACTGCCATTGCATCTTGGTTGTGATCCCACAGGAACTCAGCGTGAGTCATTGCAGCAGGACGCTCATTTGAGCCTTTTGAATCCACAAGTTTTTCAACTACTTCACCTTCTGCAGCTTCTAGCTCAGCTAGCAATGCTGGAGCGATAGTTAATCGGTCACAACCAGCCAATTCAAGGATCTCGCCGATGTTGCGGAAACTAGCTCCCATAACAACAGTTTTGTAGCCGTAGTCTTTGTAGTAGCTATAGATCTTAGAAACCGATAACACGCCTGGATCTTCGCTTGCTTCGAAATCACGGCCTTCTTTTGCTTTGTACCAATCCATGATGCGACCAACAAATGGTGAAATCAGGAATACGCCAGCTTCGGCACAAGCGCGCGCTTGAGCGAAAGAGAACAATAGCGTTAGGTTACAGTTGATGCCTTCTTTTTCTAGGATTTCAGCGGCACGAATACCTTCCCAAGTAGAAGCCAGTTTGATCAAGATACGATCATTGCTGATGCCAGCGTCGTTGTACATTTTGATAAGCTTGCGCGCTTTAGCCACACTTGCTTCAGTGTCGTATGACAAACGTGCATCAACTTCAGTAGAAATACGACCCGGGATAGACTTAAGAATTTCTTTACCGATGTTAACGGCTAGCATGTCGCCAGCGTCTTGGATTTGCTGTGCTTTGTCGTTGCTTTGCGCTTTTGCGTATTCAACAGCTTGGTCAATCAGTGGCGCATACTCAGCTATTTGAGCTGCCTTTAGAATCAAAGAAGGGTTGGTTGTTGCATCTTCAGGTTGGTACTTTTTAATCGCTTCGATTTCGCCAGTATCGGCGACGACAGTAGTCAGTTTTCTAAGTTGCTCTAACTTGTTGCTCATTCTAATCATCCTGTTGCATTGGCTGGGCTGGATGCCCAAATTAACCATGAGAATTGTCCGATGCAACACCGTGTTGAACAAATGCTACATCAGTGAATAATTGATTTGTCCATATTTATCGCATCAAAAATAAAAGTCAACGGAAGAGCAGAGTGAAAGCGTTCTTTTTTCGCTTTAATTAAGTGAACTGATGATTTTTGTTCGAAACAACCGTTTGCTCCGAATTTGCTTAGTGCCCAATAGGCGTAAATCTAGCTTAACTGTGCGTGAGAAAATGTCATTGTTGTGAACATTTGTATTGTTTAAACTGTCGATGAATTGGCAAAGGCGATGTAGTGAATGAGAAAAACTGACGCAGCAATTGATAGTACCGATCTGTTAACCGAGATCTCTGTGTCTTATTACCAAGATGGGGCGACACAGGAAGAAATCTCCAAGAAATTTTCTATCTCACGTGCCAAAGTGGGACGATTGCTCAAACAAGCTCGCGATGAAGGGATTGTTGAGATAACCGTTAAATACCACCCGGTGTTTAGTGCCAAAATCGAGCAAAGACTGATTGAACGTTTTGGCGTAAAACGGGCGCTGGTGGCACTGGACCAACCCACGGAAGAACTGCAACGTCATCAAGTTGCGGGCCTAGTCTCTAATTATCTCAATGCAACTTTAAAAAACGGCAACGTGATAACCGTAGGTCAGGGACGCAATGTTTCCTCTGTGGCGCATCATATTGGGGTGATCACTGAACGAGACTGTAAGTTTGTATGTGGGATCGGTGGCATTCACCCTCGTGGCGGTATGTATAACGCCGACCATATCTGTCGACAGCTGGCTAAAAAATACGGAGGCAGTTCAGAGACTTTATACGCGCCTGCGTACGCAGAAAACCGAGAGCAAAAACTGGCTTTTATGGAAAATGCCACAGTTAAACAAACACTCGACTTAGCGCGCAAAGCCGATCTGGCGCTAATTGGTATCGGAGATATGAGTGAAAACAGCTATATGGTCGATCTAGGTTGGTTTTCGGCGGATGAAGTAGTCCAGTCTCGGTTGCAGCAAGGCGTGGTCGGTGATTTTGCTGGTTACGACTTTTTCGATGTACATGGCAACGTAACTGACACGGTTATGAATGATCGAGTAATTGGCTTGGGAATTGAAGAGTTTCGCTCGATTTCAAATGTGGTTGCTATAGCGGCAGAAAACAGTAAACCACTAGCACTCCTTGGGGCACTGCGAACTGGCGCGGTAGATGTGATTGCGACCAGTGTAAGCAATGCTTTGACAGTGTTGAACTTGGACGAACAAATGCGGCGTTAGTTCACAGTTTTTGAGGAGGAGCGAGATCTTGCTCCTTCCCAGTTTGTAACCGATGCGAGTTAACGAGTTACCTTGCTATCTTGCTCTCACAATTGCATATCTTTTATCGGATTCTATCTCCTTTAGCGTACATTGGACAAAAAGGAGATAGCAATGAACAAAACCATCGTGACACTAGCGTTGGCCGCGACAACGGCTGTCGCTCCCAATGCGTTTGCAAATTCTACAACCGATAAAGTCGTCGCCGGCTATTTTGCTGACTGGCAATATCGCAACCAAGACAATCCTTATACTGTCGCCGACATTCCCGCGGACAACCTGACCCATGTTATTTATGCTTTCTTATCTATGTGTGGTCCGCATACTGGTGCCAGTGAAGCAATTCAAGCGCAAATTGCCACGGCGTGTGAAGGAAAAGAGCCATATACAGCGGTAATCGTTGATAGCGCCGCAGCGCTCGAAGTAGATTTTGGTTCAGTAGACGTTAACGTCGACTACCAAGGGCACTTCGCACAGCTCGCTCAACTTAAAAAGCAGCATCCTGATTTGGTGATCTTACCGTCGTTTGGCGGGTGGACGATGTCGGAACCGTTTCACTCTATGGTGCAAACTCAGCAAGGGATTGAGCATTTTTCAAAAACCGCCGTTGAGCTAATTGCAAAATACGACTTTTTTGGTGGTATTGATTTGGATTGGGAATACCCGGGGGGGGGCGGCTTAACTACTTCTCCGTGGAATCCTGCCACCAAAATGTCAGATGAGCAAAAACAAGCTGAGCGTGAAGCGTTCACTGCCTTGGTGAAAACACTTCGCGCTGATTTGGATGCACTTCAAAAACAGACTGGGCGGGAATACGAGTTGTCTACGGCAGTCGGTGTGGGTGCAAAAGCCGCACAAATTGACTGGAAAGCGGCTGAGCCTTACCTGACCAACATGTTTGCCATGACCTATGACTATTTGGGGGGCTGGGGACAGCAAACCGGACACACTACCAATCTGCATGCTACTGAACGCAGCTGGTGGGGCATGGGCTCGGATGTGTTTATCAATCAAATGATTGAGCTCGGAATGCCAAGTGAAAAAATCGTTTTAGGCGCAGCGTTTTACGGACGTGGTTGGCAAGGGACGCAAAATTACGATGGTGGTTTACCCAACGGAGAATTGGTTTCTGATGGTGGAGCACCATTTGGTACCGGTGAAAACGGCTATTTCATGTTCTGGGATATTATCAAGAACTATGGAAACGAGCAGGGCTACGCATACAACTACGATGAAGAAGCACAAGCTCCATACCTTTGGAATGAGAAAGAGAAAGTCTTTATTTCATTTGAAGACGCACGCTCTATTAGAGCCAAAGCTGAGTGGGCTAAAAATGCCAATTTGGGTGGAGTATTTACTTGGGAGCTTTCCGGCGATCCAAGTGGTGAGTTAGTGGAAGTCATTGCCAACGAGTTAAAAAAATAGCGTTAATAACTGGTTTCAAAGAGCTCGGTAATTCGCCGAGCTCATTTTATTTACGAATTTTATATGGGTTTAATTTCCCGTCGCAATCGGCAAATGATGAGTCTGTCCCCATTCTGTCCAAGAGCCATCATACACGCGAAGATTTCGATAGCCCGCAATCCATGCGCCCAGCAGCAATATACACGCGGTGACCCCTGAACCACAGGTAAAAATAAGTTCGGTTTGTTTATCCGGCACTATGTTGTGAAATATTGTTTCGAGCTCGCCTCTGCCTTTTAAACTGTTGCCATTAAGTAAGTCCGCATAAGGAAGACATACCGAATTAGGAATATGGCCAGAGCGGATACCTTCTCGAGGCTCCTTGACTCGAGCATGAAAACGGTCAGTAGAGCGCGCGTCCAGCGTAAGCGACTCGTCATTTTCAATCGCATTGAATACGTAATCCGTATCCACAAAAGATAACGCCGAGTAACGATTGGTTTGGGCCACAATATCAGAAGCCTGTGAATATTCAGTCACCAGTTGATAGCCTGCGTTTTTCCATTCCGACAAACCGCCATCTAATACATAAACATTGTCGTATCCCATGGAAACCAACATCCACCATGCGCGCGGTGATGCAACGGTTCCAGTATTATCGTAAACCACAATCGACTTATTTTTGTCCAAGCCCAATTGACTTGCGTAATAGTTGAATCGGTGTTCGGGTGGCATGGTGTGTGGTAATGAACAGAAGGGGTCACAGAAAACGGAGTCGTAATCAAAACGAAGAGCGCCAGGTATCTTATTGTTCAAGTCAGGTTTACTGGCGGACGGTATCTGAAACGCGATACTGCTATCTAAAATTTTTAAGTCTGGATTGTTTAGATTTTCATTTAGCCAATGGACGGAGACAATTGGAGTCATGTAGGGCCTTTATTGTTATGGTTTGAAGGTCTTCAATATTGTGACAAGAAAGTACTATTCACTCTTATTTGCGTCACTCGCGGGTTCAATTATCGCGCACGATTTAAATTGATAGCGGGTTTCGCGGCTGAACCATGTTTGGTGACGAGTCACTTGAATTGGTTGATCGATATGGCAGCGAAAAGCGATAGGAGCACTGATTAAAACGCGCTCGGATAGCTCTGCTATTTCAATACTAAAGTAGCGTCGATGACCATCGAGCGATTGAGTGAGTGTTTCTTCAATCACCTTGGCTGGTATAGGCTCACTGTGTACGGGTTTGAGCTTGATAAGAACTACAAGCACACAAAAGCACACAAACAAACAACTAAGAAATACGGACGCCTTGTTCATTAAAATAGCAATTCCATCTATTAAACTAAAAACTCTGCTCGATTCTGGACAGCAGAAACTCAGCAATCGATTGGATTGTTTTAACATCAAACGTTTGAATCACCAAGACACCGCACTCAATTTGGGGATGTAATTGGTTACAAATACGAGTATCCTTGACCCGATTTTTAGTTGTCGTAATTGAGGATGGATATGTCAGGTTTGAGTGAAGCGGCATTGGTGGTAAAACAAGCCCTTGAAAAGCGCGGACTCGAAACACCGATGTCACCCAATGAATTTTCTCGAGAAGAGAAAAAACAAAAGATTGAAAAGCACATGCAAGAGATTTTGACTCTCTTGGAACTCGATCTGACTGATGACAGTTTGGAAGAAACGCCTCGACGTATCGCCAAAATGTACGTGGACGAAATTTTCTCTGGATTGGATTATCAAAACTTCCCTAAGATCACTGTGATTGAAAATAAGATGAACGTGAGTGAAATGGTTCGAGTGAAAGACATCACTGTGACCAGCACTTGTGAACATCATTTAGTAACCATTGACGGTAAAGCTGCTGTTGCTTACATTCCTCGCGGTAAAATTATCGGTCTTTCGAAGATTAATCGCATCGTTCGCTTTTTTGCCCAGCGTCCTCAAGTACAAGAACGCATGACCCAGCAAATTTTGGTTGCATTACAAGCCCTGCTGGAATCGGATGACGTAGCGGTCACCATAGACGCCACGCATTATTGCGTTAAATCACGTGGCGTGATGGATGCAACCAGTGAAACTACGACAACGGCGCTGGGTGGTATTTTTAAGTCTAACCCAGCTACTCGACACGAATTTCTTCATGGATTGCGATAACTATTTCTGAGAAGAAACAAAAGGCTGCCTGAGCAGCCTTTTTTGATCAGAGAGTTTATGCCGAAGGGTTTGGGTTAGTTAAACAGATACAGATAGGATTCGTATCCTTCCTTTTCTAAATCTTCCACCGGTACAAATCGCATTGCGGCAGAGTTCATGCAGTAACGCAAGCCAGTCGGAGCCGGACCATCGTCAAACACATGGCCTAAGTGAGAATCGGCAAATCGACTGCGGACTTCGGTTCTTGGGTAGAGAAGCTTGTAGTCGGTTTTGGTGACAATGTAACGCTCATCTATTGGTTTGGTAAAACTTGGCCAGCCAGTACCCGAGCGGTATTTATCGGTCGATGAAAACAACGGCTCTCCAGTTACGATATCCACATAAATGCCTTCTTGTTTGTTATCCCAATACTCATTACTAAAAGCGCGTTCTGTACCGTCTTCTTGGGTAACGTAATATTGCAGCTCAGTTAGCATAGATTTTATCTTACTATCACTGGGTTTTTGATAGCTTTGCAATTCTGGCTTGCCTTTCATCTCGGCAATCATGCTGGTTAACGTGATCGGATTTTCGACTCGGTCCTCACCAAAAATCTTATCTAAGTACTGGTCACGGCCAGAGTTGTAACGGTAGAAGTTATAACGGATTTTGTTACGTTTGTAGTAGTCCTGATGATAGTCTTCGGCGAGCCAAAATGAACTAAAGGCGGTCAGCTCGGTTTTGAGCGGCTTTTGATATACACCGAGTTTTTCAACGTCCGCTAGGAACTGTTCTGCGATCTGCTTTTGCTGTGCATCGTGGTAGTAAATAACAGGTCGGTAGTGTGGGCCACGATCAACAAAGGACCCTTTGTCATCGGTTGGGTCGATATGGCGAAACAGTTGGTCAAGAACGCCTTGGTAGCTGACGATTTCAGGGTCAAACAAGACTTGAATCGCTTCAACATGATTGGTTTTACCTGATGCGACTTGTTCATAGGTGGGATTTTCCAAAGTACCACCAGAATAGCCAGAAACCACGTCGATTACACCGTCTAGCTTTTCAAGGTCAGCTTCTGTGCACCAAAAACAACCACCTGCTAAAGTCGCTACTTGATGGCTGTCTTTTTGCGCCATCGCCAATGGGGAAATCAGCAAGCTAGTAAACATTAAAAGTAGGCCGAGTCTCATTTCATAACTCCAATTTTGCAACCTGATACTGATAGGACAGTATTTGTACGCAATAAATTTCAACACGCCCTAATAACAGACAAAAAAAGACCTGTCCTAAGACAGGCCAAAATCCCGAAGGATACCCTAGTGGAGCGTAGGGTTGGGGGAGGTGATTTGGTTGTTGTTGGCTTTTAAGCGACTATCGGAGAGCCTGATGTTTCGACAGATTTAGCAACTCGTGTGCCCTTGGAGATTGATGTTCGGGCGCACAGTGTTTGTCCGTGCCCATTGCGATTGGTGACATGGATTTTTTGCACAGCGCCAAGATCTTTACGCTGTTTTAGTCGTTCACAAACCTCTGCCGAATTCAGCCCGCTAGTATCAAGCAATACAGGAGTGACATTGTGTAACAGTGCCAATTGCGCCAAGAGCTTTTTATCGGTTCCCAATGCGTAAATATTGATACCACCGGATACTCTTGAAACCAGAGTTGCTGTGCGCCCTGTGGTAACTGGTACCGCGATAGCTAAGTCTTGCTGGTGCTCTGTGAGTTCAGCTAGGGCGCGCACAGTGCTGAGTGTCAGTCGCTCCTCGAGTGAGCTAATTTGGAAACTGGCTTTATCAACGGAGCAGCAGACTTTCTGCCTTTCTGACACCACACCGTTGGCAACTCGTTTCATCGCTTGAACCGACTCGACGGGGTAAGACCCAGCGGCGGTTTCCGCCGACAGCATAATCGCATCTGTGCCGTCTAGTATTGAGTTTGCGACATCGAGTACTTCGGCACGCGTTGGTAGTGGATTGGAAATCATCGATTCCAACATTTGTGTTGCGGTAATAACAGGTGTACACAGTGCTTTTGCACGAGCAATAAGGCGTTTTTGTACCAGTGGTAAACGAGCATCACCGATTTCAACGCCCAAATCGCCACGCGCAACCATGATGACGTCAGAAGCGCGAATCATATCGTCCATTGACTCGTCCGATTCGACGACTTCCGCACGTTCCACTTTGGCAATCAGTTTTGCGTTACAACCTGCATCTCGGGCTAATTCTCGCGCATAGTCCATATCAGCGCCGTTACGCGGAAATGATACGGCCAAATATTCAGCGTCTAGCGCGGCAGCAGTTTTGATGTCTGCTTTGTCTTTCTCTGTCAATGCAGGCGCCGATAGACCGCCACCTAGTAGGTTGATTCCTTTTCTATCAGATAATTTTCCGCTATTAAGAGCTGTGGTTTGAACTTGGCCTAGCTCGTGATCGACCTGATCAACGAGCAATTGAATACGACCATCATCCAATAACAGGGTATGACCTGCTTTAACGTCTTCGATGAGTTGTGGGAAGTCGAGGCTTACTGAGTGCACATCACCCAGTTTAGGACCCAGTTTGGTATCTAATACGAAGGCTTGGCCTTGTTTAAGGTCCACAGAACCTTGTTGGAAGGTTGAAATGCGAATCTTTGGTCCCTGCAAATCCACCAGAATTGCAACATGCGTGTCGAGGTCAGCAGCAATGGCGCGGACTAAGTTTGCACGTTCGATGTGTTCATGGGCTTCACCGTGGGAGAAGTTGAGCCGAACGACATTAACGCCAGATTGAATCAGTTTACGCAGCGTTGCCTTGTCTTGACTAGCCGGACCAATGGTGGCGACGATTTTTGTACCTGACATACTCTTACCTATAAAAATAAACGAAAAATGGGATGAGCAGGACAGGGTCCTGCTCAGATTAGGTATTACGCGTTTTGCGTTTTGAGATTGGTGTCTGCTTCAGGGTCAATATCGACCACTTTCTTAGCGTTCCAAACGGTTAGGGCAAGAACCAGTGAGACGACACTCGCACCAAGCCAGAAGTACTGAGCCGATGCGAAGTTGTACACGTCGACACCGTTTACCTGAGTCACTTCAATCAATTTTGAAGAGATTACTTCTTGCGCGGATGCAGCAATGTAAGAGAACAAACCGATAAAGCCTTTTACCGCGCCAACCGCGTTTTTAGGCATTAGGTCACACGCGGTAAGACCCGCCAGGAACACAACCAAACCACCAATGGCAAAACCGATTAGACCAAGGGCTACTGCATCAATGACGCGATTGTCAGGGCCGAAGAACATCAAGCACATACCCGCAATATTGGCGATGCCATATAGCAAGGTTGGAATGTGACGGTTTGAGCCGAAGATTTTGTCTGAAATGATGCCGGATAAAATAGCACCAGCCAGACCTGCAATTGGGTAGGTAGACATGGCAAAGCCAGCGTCAATCAGCGAATAACCTTTGGTCTCCTGTAGGTAAAGCACCGCCCAAGAAGACATTGCGTAGCGAGAGATGTACATCGCCGCACACGCCGCTGCAATTAACCATACTGCGGGCTGCTTTAGAATAAACAACTGTGCACGACGAGTTTCTTTTGGATCGTTTTTCTTCTTAATTTCAGGCTCTTCGTCAAACGCGCTTGCAGCGTCAGGCAAACCGTAGGTTTGAGGACGATCTTTTAGTGCTAACAGCATGCAAAGGCCAGCAGCGATAGCGGCAATACCCGCGCCGATAAAACCAGCACGCCAGCCTAGGTAGCTAACTAAGGTTGCCGTTAAGATCCAAGTGATACCTTCACCGATGTTACGTGAACCGCCCCATACCGAGTAACGGCTGCCGCGCTGCTTTGGTGAGAACCATTGGAACAAAGACACGCAAGACGGTGCTGAGCCGACCGATTGGAACCAGCCGTTTAAGCCCCACAGCAGTACAAAAAACAGCGCGGCCGTGTTCATGCCCATTACGATGGCAGTACAACCCGATAGGATGAGCGAGATCGACATAAAGCGACCAATGTTCGCATAGTCCGAAAGGAAACCGTTTGAAAACTTACCAATCGCGTAAGTGAGGAAGAAGGCTGAGCCCATCAGGCCAAGTTCTTCTAGGCTTACAATACCAGCATCTAGCATTGGCTTCTTAACGACGCCAAGGCTCATTCGGACCACGTAAAATACCGCGTATCCAAATACCAATCCTAAAAATACTTGCCACTGATAGCGTTTAAAGCGGGCTTGCATCGCGTCTTTGGATCCATCCGATAACGGCAGATCGGGACGCGTTTTGAAAAAGTTAAGCATGATTGCTCTCCAAAACTGTCATTTAAAAGGGCATACATTCAGCAAAGGACAACAGAGTTGACATTGGCTGCGTGCGTTGCGGAAAGGACTATGACTTTTGGAGTGCGGCGCGGCAAAGCAGTCGATTTGAGACAAAACTGACTCAATTTCAAAACCAACGGTGTGAAAAGTGTGTCATTTCCAACTCGTATTGAATGCCGACATTGATAAAATTCACACCTGAGCTGCGCGGTTTGCGTCAAGTTTGACTCACACTAGGCTTAAGCGGTTTTTTCGCTATCTGATAGACTTTTGATATAACGCACAATATGTGAGGTTTTTGTGACTGCTAACCGAATCTCTTTTCTACGTGTACTGTTGGTCCTACTGGTTTTGGTAAGCGGGCTTAGCCTTGGTCAAGTTGTGGAGGCTGACAAAGGCACTGAACCATTGCGTGATCAAAGTATTGAAAAAGAGGAGTTGGTGATACTCACGACGTTTTCCAGAGAGCCGACGCAAACTATCGCGGAGTCTTTTAAGGAGGCGCACCCAAACATCGAGTTGCGAATTTTGCATCGTCGTACTCGTTCGATTCGACAAATGTTAGATAAACGCTATTTAGATGAAGTGGATCTGGTACTCACATCCTCGCCTTATCTCTTGCAGCATTTGGCCGAGCAAAGAAAGTTACAACAGATCGACCAACGTTATCCCACTCCTGAATGGCTAGCCCCCTACGTGCTTATCAAGCCAAATCAAGCTCTGCCGTTTGGGTATTCCGGAGCGGGTCTGATTTGGAATCGTGATTACCTAGCACGCCATCAACTCGAAACGCCAAACGGCTTTGAGAGCCTGACTCAGTTTGCCTATTTTGGGCACATTACCATGAGCACTCCAGCGCGTTCTGGTACCACCCAGTTGATGGTTGAAAGTGTATTAAAGACATACGGTTGGCAAAAAGGTTGGCAGATTATCAGTAATTTGGGTGCCAATTTGGGTTCTATTGCGTCTCGTAGCTTTACTGTGAGCGATTATGTGGCGAAAGGGCGTTATGGCATAGGACCGACAATAGACAGTTATGCATTGTTGTTGCAAAGAGACTTTCCGCATCTGCAATTTGTCCATGATGCCAACCTAACATTGATGCCAACCTATATTGCCGTAACGCGTTATGGCCGCGCAGACTTGGCACAAAAGCTAATGAGCTTATTACGACGGCCATTAGTACAAAATCAACTTGCTGACTCTTTACTTGCTAAGCACTCAATTACCGATGATGCCCTGTATAGCGATAACACGCCCAATTTAGATCTGTCGCAGCTCATGGCGCGCGAATATTTGGTTAATGATATATACGATCTTATGGTGACCCGTCGTTTACCGGAGCTGCAAGACGCGTGGCTCAGACTCAATACATTAAAACAGCACTATCGAAATGATGCGTTAGTTATCAACAAACTTGACCAGTTAAAACAGCAGTTATTTAAGGTGCCAGTGACTGAACATGAACTGGCAAACTGGCAGCGGCGCATGGCTAGATTAGACGAACAAATGACATCCGAGAATAAACCGCTGATTTTGGCTGAGTTTAGCCATGAACTGAGTCAGACACTCAGCGCCAACTTGAGCCATGTGAATCGTGAATTACACATATTAATGCGAGGTGAAGAACGATGAGGTTTCGGATGCAAAACAGCATCGGCTCGCGTTTAGTATGGGCATTTTCAGCCAGCAGTTTTTTATTGTTATTGGTCAGTGTCATCGCGTGGTTTACTTGGGGCCAACTCGATCAACAAGTAAACCGTGTTTTGGTTGACAATGTACCAACGTATAACGCCAGCTATGTGTTAGAAGGACGAGGCAATGAGATCCTGCAGCGTATTCACAGCATTCGCAACGCAGAAAATCTGGTTGAGTTGGACCAAGCGAACGATGCGATTCAAGAACAAATCGATCAAGTATTAATGATGTTGGATACGCAGGACAGCATCAATGTGGTGCATCAATCAAGTCAGACGCTGCGCTCCCAATATCAACAACTAAAACAGGATGTGAATGGGCTTAGAGATGCGGTGGCGCACTTTATTCAGTTGGAGCGAAAAATTGAAGCCTCCAATGAGCAGATAGATTGGTTACACCAAGATATACACACAGAGCTCACCCCACTTCGCGATGAATACCAATGGCAACTTAACAGCATACAAACCCCCAGAGATACAGTGTTAAAACGGCTGCAGACCATTCAACGAGTCATTGATCGCGAACTTGAATTGTATCAATTAGTGCAAGAAGTACTGACTTATCGGCAAAGGTCTGTGGTTGAAAATGCACTAAAGGTGATTGAGTTTCGTCTTGCTGAACTCGCTAATGTCGCTGAGTTACTCAAACAAGAGCCATCGGCGATTGCCTTCAACCAAATGTTGGAAGAATTATCGGAGGCACTGAGAGCAGGGGGCGAGTTTGAAACACACCTTTTAACTCAGTTGGACGCACAAGTAGAGATGGAAAAGCGGGAGCAGGATGTGTCGCACCAGTTGCGTGTGATCAACCAAGAATTGAGTAACATGGTTTCTTGGGCTGACCGTCAATTTGTCGAAGTCAAAAAAGATACCCAGAAAATCATTTCGTTCGGCAACCAGTTGTTACTGGCCGGATTTGTTGTTTCAGTCTTGTTTAGCTTGTTTGTCACCTACTACTTTGTCCGTATTCGAATTGTGGCCAGACTAAATAGGCTGAGCGCAAGCATCGACGCCGTAACTAACGATGTTGCGCAACCAATAACTCGTGTTGATGGCGACGATGAGATAGGGCTACTCAGTAAGAAGTTAGTGGAGTATGGGCGTCAAGTTAAACACATGCAGCGGATAAACGCGCTCAGTTTACTTAATAACGCAACCGCCAGTTTATTGATATGCAATAACCAAGGTGTGGTTGAATCAGCAAATGAACGGGCTAAAGACTGGCTTAAGATCAAAACTGAGCCACAAGGCACGCCGCTTTGGCATTTTTTTGAACCGCACCAACAAGCGCCCTTGTCTTCAATGTTTAGTGAAGGGAGCGCTTTGTTTAGCAAGGGGTGTTGTACCTTGACCATTGAACATTTTGAAAACACAGATGTTCAGTATTTGGCGCTAGATTTTCGACGCTTCCAGCAAGGTAATCGAAACAAGGTGATGTTGACAGTGACGGATGTGACAGACCAAACCTTGACTGCCCAAGAATTAGAAAAAGTAGTTGAAGCGAAAACCCAAGACTTACAGCAAAGAAACCACCAACTACAACTCGAAATACATGAGCGAGAAAGGGCAGAACATCACTTATTGCAAACTCAAAACGAGTTGGTACAAACAGCGAAAATGGCAGTCGTAGGGCAAGCCATGACCAGTTTGGCTCATGAATTAAATCAGCCGTTAAATGCAATGAATACCTATCTTTACAGCGCCGATATTGCTCTAAATGAAGCCAACATCGAGGCGGCCAAGCTCAGCGTGAGCAAGGTGGAAAGCTTAGTGCATCGCATGGCCAAGATTGTAAACAGTTTAAAGCAGTTTGCGCGGCGAACCGATAATCATGATGACGTGAAACCGGTGTCGCTTTCAAAAGTATACGAACAAGCGCTTAATATCCTTGGTCCAAGAGCAAATCGCCAACAAGTGGAAATTAAGGCTGAAAAGCTATCGGATTGCACCGTGTTGTCGGATGAGATCGCACTTGAACAAATAGTGATTAACGTTTTGGTCAACGCATTAGATGCATTGAGTCAAACGCCAAGCTCAGATGCTTGGATTGAAGTTGAAACACTTCAGACACTAAATCGGTCTGGCTCGAAGAATGACACTCTGTTGCTGATTTCCGATAGTGGAGCAGGCTGGGACGATAAAATTGTCGACAAAATCTTTACGCCATTTACTTCAACCAAAGAGGTGGGTCTTGGACTTGGACTCAATATCTGTAAATCGCTAATTCAACGATACGGCGGCGAGATTTTCTTGGCGTCTCATGTTCAAGGCGGTGCGATGATCGTCTTAGTAATACCTAACCTAATGAACAATGTGCCAAATGAAGACTAAAAGTTACAACGTAATATTGGTCGATGATGACCAAGATGTACTGGATGCTTATCAGCACCTAATGACTATTTCAAACCTAAGAGGCCGAACCATCGCCGACCCTAATTTGGTCAGTGATTTGTTGGATAAGTCTTGGCAGGGCGTTGTGGTTTTGGATATGTATATGCCACAAAAACACGGCTTAGAGGTATTACAGGAAATTAAAGCCATCGATGATGGAATCCCTGTCATTGTGGTAACCGGTCATGGCGATATTCCGATGGCGGTCGATGCCATGAAGCTCGGCGCGTGTGAATTTTTAGAAAAACCGGTTGAGCCTTCGCGTTTACTTGAGTTAATTAAGCGCTATAGCCAAGTTCGCGAGCAACAAGTCGAGAATCTAAAGCAGGTCTTTAGCACCATCGATAAAGCTTTAGTCGGGCAATCGGCGCAAAGTAAAACTCTCAAGCAAGACATCGCTAAATTGGGGCTGGTGGATTGCCACATCACCTTGTGGGGTGAGAGCGGTACGACTCGGCATGATATTGCGAGTCTTATTCATCAAAGCAGCAAAGACTCACGAGAACTGGTGTTTTTAGATATCGCTCAATCCGGCGACATTGACGGGCTGCTTGATGCACTTAAACAGCAGCGCCCCAGCTTTTGGGTAGTCGATGGGCTTGAAGTACTGTCAGAAGAAAAGCAGCGCCTGTTGGCTGATGGTTTGATACGTCAATCCAGATTGAACTTACATTGCGTCAGGGTTGTCACCGTGTTGGAAACCGACCCACAATTCTATTTGTCAGAACACGTTTTGTTACCAGAGTTGTACTATGTTCTCAGCCAAGGAACGGTAAAGGTCCCGAGCCTTCGCGATCGCCCAGACGATATAGCGGCACTGTTTCACTATTATCTAAAACTAAGCTGTAAAAAACTCAGCAAGGTGGTGCCTAAAGTCGATTCGGGCTATTTACAGGTACTACGAAATTACACTTGGCCTGGGAATGTGCGAGAGCTAAGAAATGTGGCCGAGTTGTACGCAATTGGCATTGTTAAATTGACCGGACGTGATCGAGTGATCACGCAGGACAATCAAAATACCCCGCTAGATACCTTGATTGATTCCTACGAGCGTCAACTCATTGAAGATGCGTTGTTTTTGCACAGTGGTAAAGTCACAGAAGCGGCAAGTTACCTACAAGTTCCGCGTAAAAAGCTCTATTTGAGAATGAAAAAGCACAACATAGACAAAGACGCTTATAAATCTCGCTAATGCTAGTTATTAGTACCAGTCGTCACTGAACATGTCACCATTTTTTAACGACGCATCTTGCCAATGTTCGTCTTTGTATTGGCGTTTCAAGCTTTGTAACTGATGCTCTAACATGGTGACTGTGTCGTAATCGCCCTCTGAGCACGCCACAAAAATTTGTTGTTCTATCGCTTCAATACTGTCTTGGATTCCCATACTACACCTCCTAAAACAACGAGCTTGGTTTTAGTGTAGTCAAGCTTTCGCGGGAAACAATATCGTGCGGACTATTGAATTTAACCAATAATTACAAAAGGATAGGTTATGATTCTAAGTCGAGCATTAATTATTGTTAATGAAATCAGAATATTGTCACTGGCCTCAATAGCAATTTTTTGAATCAGTATAATTGAGAGTCCATAACAGATATTAGTGTGACTTGGATTAGGGCTGAAGTGATGGCGAAGAGAGTAAAGATTGGATTGGTATTGACTGTGTCAGTCATTATTTTGGTTTTAGCCGCCCAAGCCAATCGCAAAAACGCAGATCAGGCGCACGCCTACCAATTGCAATTGCAGTCCGAAGTGCAAGAGTCGCTGGAGCAAGGCAATCAAAGATTCGTTTGGCCTTTAGCGCAGCGCTCGATTATTCAAGGTTTTGCAGAATTTGGTAAGGTTTCCCGTTTCCCAAACAAATTTCACGCAGCAGCGGACTATTTCGCCCATCCGGGTGCAGAAGTATACGCCATTGCCGACGGACAAATCTCTTTCAATGGTGAGCTCGGCGGATACGGCGGTCTTATTATCGTGAACCATCAAGATACTAATTTACATTCTTTGTATGGCCACTTGTCATTAACAAGATGGATGACTGACAAAACACATGTAAAGCAAGGAGAACTCATAGGCTATGTCGCAGATGTGAATGAGTCCTATGGGATTGGAATCATTCCACATTTGCACTTTACCATCCGGTTGGGACATCAGACAGACTATGCTTCAATCGGACGCGGGAACTGGTCGGCTGGTTACACAGATCGCCATCCATCTACATTAGATTATCTCGACCCTGAATGGGTATTTGGGCACTTTACTAAAGCAAACTTTCAGCACGCTTTGATACAGCAGTAATTAATCAGAAGAGCTATTCCGGTGGGTTGACGTAAAGCACTTCAATGGTTTTTCCGGATTTCTGCGCCGCATTGATCCAACGGACCTGATTGTGTTGCAATTTGTCGCCAGGGCCTTTTACTTCAATCCAACGCCAATGACCGTGTCCAAAGGCAATAAGATCGGGCATGCCATTTCTGAACCGCTTGATGTCAGACAGGAGAATGGAAAAGAGCGGATACAACTCCTCGATAGAGAGGTGTTGTTCGGTCAGCTCAAGCACCTCTAGCGTGAAAACATCCCAATGTACAAATGGATTAATCACACCCAATTTCTCGGTGTAGTGCTGCTTTAAAACCTCAAACCCACCTACTTGAAGCTGATGGTTAGCTTGTTCAAAATAGGCGCGACGTTTTTCCAAGAAATCTTCATGGTATAAATCTAGCGGCCGATGTTGATAAGCATTAATGAATGCCCCTTCTACCGGAGCGTATATCGCGTCCCAATAACACAAACCAAATAAACCGCCCAACCAAGTATTCTCGCAATGAAATGCTTGGTAGCCATTGTGGTTAAAATGATTAACGACGGCTTGTTCAACACGCTGCTGAGACAAATCTAGAGACATTGCTGTTTCGTTGAAACTGGGTTTAGCGACACGTTTGACAGTGTGGCCAAGGGCACGGGTTACTTTTGAAGAAAGTCGTTCAGCTACTTCGTGTTCTTCAATATTGAGCGGAGTAGACAACATGGTTTCTAAGATGCTTGACGCGTCCTCCGCTTGATCCTTAGTTAGGTGGATACGCACTTGTCGCTCGCGACTAGGGATCACTTGGGTGGTTTTATACAATTGTAGGGCGATATCTAAAGCGCCAACTCTTTCCAAATCTCGTGCAATATCATTGATAACGTGTTGTCTCAGTCGCTCGACATATCTGTGCTCGCTACGCTCTTGAACTGCTTCGGCAAGTGCGCTTAGACCTTCAACTTGTTTATGCTCCAAATTGGTGAGAGCATCTTTTATGGCTGTTATCCTGAGCAGTTGATTTATATCTTCACGAGATTGGAAATACCTCAATTCTTTAGAAAGTGGGTAATCTTCAAATTTGTTTAATCCTAAATCACTGAGCACAAATTGAGTTAAGTCTTGACGAGTGTTACCAAAAAACAAAATTAGAAGAATGGCAATCACATCAGGTTCTACGAGCTGAACTAGGGAGAATTCGAACGTTCCTTGCTCAACTAGACATTCAGACGCCAATGTATAAAGTGGCTCCTTTTTAATTTGTTTGTTAGGTACTTCGATGTTATTGATTCTGGCTAGTATCAATAATTCAGATTTATTAAGTAGTGAGCAAGGTAGGCTGCTTAACCGCACCGTAGGGGAAATTTCGACAAATCCATCTTGTTGAAGTTCGTTGAGTGAGGATTCGATATTGCCAATTTCAGGGTAATTAAGCTTATCGGTACGAAACCAATCGCCTTTACGGGACAATAACCGAACTAACAAACACTGGCTTGCTTTTGATTGTGTTTTAAAACGAGTTATCCAAGCTTTTTCTTCAACAGTTAGCAAATCGAAATAGTGGTCAACGGCATGGTCAAGCAAACGTCTGAAGTTATCTAAATAGTAATCATCGGCAAGAGTAATTGATGGCGAAGGTGTTGATATAGTCACAGTAAGTCGGTTAGGCGATAGGACGTACTATTTAGAGTAACAAATGTAAAAAGCCCGGTAAAAACCGGGCTCGAAAATGTTGGTAAGTCGCTTTTTCTACGCAGTTACCGTTTCTGGGGCAAGCTGAGCTGCTTTTGCTTCAGAAATCGGCTTAGTGACGATAGAAAGTAGGATACACACAGCCATCATTCCGGCTGAAATCATGTAAGCGAGACTATAATCACCACCTTGCGACATAGACATTCCCACGATTGCTGCACCAATAGCGCCACCTACACCCCATGATGTGTAAAGTACACCATAGTTGGTACCGTAGTTTTTTAGGCCATAGTATTCAGCGGTAATCGACGGGAAAACGGCGAGCAAAGTACCATAGCCAAGTGCCGCGATAGCGGTGCCGACAATTAGAGTCGCATCTGAATCAAATGATGCAAAAAATGCCATGTTAAAAGCCTGAAGCAGGAAAGCAAACAGAAGGGTTTTCAATCCACCAATCTTATCTGACAAAATGCCAGCGAGTACTCGACCACCTGAGTTAAAGATTGCTAAGACAGAAGCAAGATAAACGGCATTTGGTAGGTTTGCCTGAACACTTGCGATGTTGGTGATGTTGCCAATGATCATCAGACCTACCGAAGCGCTGAAGGCAAACATAAGCCATAGAGAATAAAATTGAGGCGTCGTTAGCATCGCCATCCACTTGATATCACGTGGTTTGACAGCAGCGGACGTCGCATCTTTTGCTAGCGACTTCGGTGCTTTTGGTTGGTAACCTGCTGGTGGATTCACAATAGTGCAAGCTAATGGTACAGCAATGAGTAGCACGCCCGAACCAAGAACGATAAAGCTTTGTTGAATACCAATCGAATCAATAAGCCAAGAGGTAAGTGGTGCTAAAAACACTGCTGCCAAACCAAATCCAGCGGCGATCAAACCATTTACGATTCCCTTTTTAGTCGGGTGGAACCATTTCATAGCCGATGGGGCTAAGCAGGCATAACCGAAACCAATACCTGCACCTGTGATGACGCCGAACGTAATATTAAGCATTAATACAGATTCAGCGTAACCGGAAGCAATCATACCCAAACCAGTTAGTGTTGTGCCCATAATTAGAATTAACCGTGGACCCAATTTATCTTGAAGGATGCCCGCAACCAAAAGGCAAACAGAAAAGGTGATGGTTGCTAGAGCATAAGGAGCAGACGCATCCGCTGCATCCCAGCCAAAATCAGTTACTAACGCTTTGTTAAAAACGCTCCAGGCGTAAAGGATACCTAAACACAAATTGATGCAGAAACCAGCCACCAGAATTTTTGCGGCTCTATCAAGTTTGCTCATTATTTCTCTCAACTACTAAGACATGCACTTCAACGTCATTTAAGAGCTCAACTATTTTTTAACTCTTTCAAAAAACGCTACAACGGCGCGGATTATAGCCAATATAAATGTGATTGGAATCTCTTTTTTAACGAAAAGCTAAAGTTGTTATAAATTGTTGCTGTGAGGTTGGTAAAGTGCGGTATTAGCGGTTGCTCTCTGCAACAAATGAAACCGTCTTCCCAAAAAGTTAAGGTAAGTCTCAAAAGCATCATAACCGCCACCTATATGAGTATGGTGACCTATAACAAAAGTAGGGGAATGACGTTAGTATTCGAGTACCGTCTCGGTTGTGAGAACATGTTGGGCACTTAGAACCGACCCTAATAGTCAGAGCTCAAAACTTAAAATGAGTAGAAAGATGGACGTTACAGTCCACGCATAAAGGTAGTTAAGCATCAATGAGTATTGAAACACTGGTAACGAAGCTCACTTCTTACAACGTTGATATTAAAGTCAACACTACAGTATTTCAGCTGTTGATGTTCCCCTTGCTTGCTGCACTAATGCTGTTCTTATTGGTGTTTTCTCCAAACTCCCATGGTTACCAAGACCAGTCCAAAAAGCCCATTGTGATTGCGAATTCTCATGCTTGGCGACCCTATTCTTTTGTCGATGAAGATGGAAAACCAGCTGGTATTCTTATCGACCTTTGGAAGGCGTATGGGATACACAACCAAGTGGAAGTGTCGTTTCTATTAACAGATTGGGATCAATCCCTAGAGTCCGTCACTTTAGGGCTCGCTGATGTTCACGGTGGACTATTGTGGTCAGAACACAGGGAGACATTTCTAGATTATGGGCAAACTATACTTGCTCTCGATACGCACTTTTACGTTGCGCGTGAGCATTTTAAATCTTCGGTACAAGAAGTTGCCAAGATACCAAACTTAAAAGTAGGGGTCGTCAATGCGTCCTATGAACAAGAGTACATGGAACGCCACTATCCGGATCTGACATTGGCAACCTTTGCGAACAATGAAGCGATGCTAAAGGCTGCGTTCGACCGTGAAATCTTCGCATTTGTCGCTGACGAGCAAGTTGCCAATTATTACTCTTTCAAATCCAATCAAGATCGCGCTTTTGTTAGTGTGGAATTTTTATATTCTGGGCAACTAAGGATAGGTGTCAGCGAGGGTAACCAAACCATTCTCAATTCTGTTGATAGGGGTTATTCCAGAATTCCCAAAGACGATGTTGAGCAGATTTTTTCGAGGTGGATGCACATCAAGACCGTCTACCCCAGTTATTTAGTGCCGACGTTAGTGTCCATCGCCACCATTTTGCTTGTTGGTTACATCGTGATATTGAAAGTCGCGGTGAAAAGTAAGACCCGAGAGTTAGAAAAAGCGAATTTGGAGCTAAAGGTACTGAGTGAAACCGATCCACTCACAGGGCTTATTAATCGCAGACGATTGGTTAAAGAATTTGAATCAAAAGATCTTTTAGGGATCAATGTTGGTGTGATTGTCTTGGACATAGACAACTTCAAATACATCAATGATACCAACGGACACGACACAGGTGACCGAGTCATAGCCGCCGTCGCACAAGAGTTAAAAGATCTTCAAACCAATGACATTATTGGTGCTCGCATTGGTGGAGAAGAGTTTGCGCTTCTGGTCAAAAATACCAACTTTGAATCTGTCGCTCTATTAGCTAATCAAATTTGTACCAATATTCGAGCGATTGATATGTCGCGAGCCGGTGTCGGGCGAATTACGGTGAGCGTTGGTGGAGCGTGTTACCAAAACAATTACGATAAAGTGTACTTTACCGACGCAGATAAGCTCATGTACCAAGCAAAACGCAAAGGTAAGGACAGAGCGATTGTTGAGCAAATTGACTGCGCTCGGGTAGCGGTCTCAAATACTGCATAAAGTTATACAACCAGCAAGAGATTGCGCACTTTTTTGTTACCTTCCAGTTAATCAAACTTAATCGATATGCTTGAATAGCCTTGTTTATTTTGCTCGTTTTGAGCCAGGGTTTTTATCAAGATGTCAGTACAAAAATCGTTAGTTTTAAGAGTTGTGGAACTGTTAAAACAGAAAAACAATACCTATCTTCCAGTTAATGAACTCGCTTCGATACTCGGTGTGAGCCGCTCCCATCTTCAACACGCATTTCGAACGTTTACCGGTTTAACCGTTGCGAACTACCAAAAACAGGTTAGATTGGCGGCGTCGGTTTCTCAGATAGCTGAAACGAATAAAAGAATCATAGATATTGCACTCGATTCAGGCTTTGAAAGCCAAGAGTCCTACATTAGAGCATTCAAAAAGTATTTCGGAATTACGCCTAAGCACCTTAGACAAGCCCCGGAGAGGGCGACATTCTACAAGTCTTGGGCTTACAATATCGATGAATCTTATTTGAATTTTGTTGAGTGGATAAACACAAACCCTCCAAAGCTTGCCAAGTTCCCGGTCAAACGGCTTCATACGCGCTTTACAGCGCTTCCATCACCGAACGTGGACGGCCAAACGTTTCACGCAAAATTTGATCAACTATGGCGAGAGCTGAAAGAGGTTCTGCACAAGGAGCACTTAAAACCCAGTCGCTATTATACGGTCGAGATGTTAAGCCATTTCTCTGGAAGTAATGCTCACTTTTTATTGGCTGCCGGAATTGATGCTGATGAAGGTGAGTTAGTAAATCAGTCAATGACACAAATTTCTCTTAGTGATAACTGGGTATACGAGTTTTCGTTGCCTTCTGGAGATCATGTTCCAGGCTTCTACTGTTACTTATACAACGTGTTTCTTCCTGAAAATCAACTTCATCAAGCATCTTACCCAGTAATATGGGAATACGATGCTAAAAGCGATACTCAACGTGGTTTTCTTCATTTATGCGAAGTTGATGAGTGCAAACGTCCAAAAGCAATAAAGTCGATTGGCAAGACGTTATGTACACAGGAACTGCCCGACCATGTAGAAAGTGAACAAATCATACCTGATAGTATATTAGGTCGCGTTGAGCGATTGTCATGGTTGGGTAACGATGAAAAATTCTCACAAACCGATGACTATCCGGTACTTGTATTAGGTCAAGGTGACGTTGAGTACTACCGACCGGAACACGATGCTGTATTTAGATTCGTTTCTACAGAGCAGCTGAACAATAAATCCACTCATCAAAGTGAATTTCTTGAAGTGGTTTTCTTAGGTACTCTGCGCGAAATTGGCGAAGCATGGGAGTACATGCATCTGGTTTATGCTCCGTATTCAGATCACTATTTTGTACCGGGCTGTGAGTGGATTACCAACCGGCAACTATTCGAGGACAATCAATGGCGCTTTACGGTTCTTATTCCGGCGCGAAAAAGATAAAAAATAAAGGGCAGTACCGAATACACGGCACTGACCATAGCGTTATTGAAACTTAGTTGTAGTGAACTAAAGTCACTTTAACGGTTTTGGCTTGGTCAACCGCAAACCGAATATCTTTGAACTCAGGTGGCCCTTGAAGTACTGGATCGTTTGAAAACCCTAAGGGTTCTAGAGGCATAAACCCATCGAGGTTGAGCTCTTGGTTACCATCCAAATCTTGGAATACACGCAGCGCGTAGTAACCACCTGGTAGATTCTCAAAAACTATGCCGGATGCCTGATTATTCTCGAGATCACTAACCTTAACCATACCAAATTGTCCTTGCTGGTCGGATTCAGTAAATAACTGAGCGAGCACTGTTCCACCGCTTTGTTTGTATTGCGCTATTTCAACAGTTAAGTCGTAAGACGAATCGCTGGCTATTTCTGGCAATGGCTCTTCTTGGCTTAAATAAATCGTTAGTGCAGCAAGAACGGGCAATGACATTGTGTAGGCGACGCTGCGCTTTGACATTTGAGAAAATTTAAAGGCTTTCACTTTTTGACGTTCACGCCAAAGTGCTGGTACAAACAAAACAAAACACGACGCCAAAACGGCTACTTCAAATAGGCCATTGATACTCGGCAGCATAGCAACAAGTGGCGGTAGGGCCATGATTACAACGTAATGACAGGTAAACACTTGCAGCGAATGGCGACCTAATAGTGCCAATGGTCGAATTGATAACCAACTTGGTCTAACCGAAACAATAAAACCAAACAGGTAGACCAGAACGGCTAGATTCAGCAGC
Organism: Vibrio sp. ABH4_348; assembly: GCF_056159765.1. Taxonomy (NCBI): domain Bacteria; kingdom Pseudomonadati; phylum Pseudomonadota; class Gammaproteobacteria; order Vibrionales; family Vibrionaceae; genus Vibrio; species Vibrio sp. ABH4_348. The sequence goes on from NZ_JBSWVW010000002.1 coordinate 1,120,366, forward strand.
CTTAACCAACCAATATAGGCTTTGTCGGCGTAATTGAATAAGACTCCCTGATGAATTCCGTATTCTACAAAAAAGTTATGGTGTGCAAGGAACAATACGACAGCGATCAACGCAACAACAGCAGTGACGAGTTTATTAGCAAACCACTGTATTTTGTCTTTGTAGAAACCCAGCGCGACCCCAGCAAAAAACGGTAACTGCCACGCTAACCAACTAAAGAAGCCCGTGTTAATCGAATCTGTCGCACCTGCTTTGGTTAAAAGATCTTTTAGAACGATATAATCAGAGAGTAACCACAACGCCACACTTAATGCGATGACGACCGCTATACGACCGGCATTTAATTGTTTAATGACCCATGGCGCTGCCAACATAAAGGCGACATACATGGGTAAAATGTCATAGTAGGGGGCTTTGTGAATGAGTGGTATTGACCAAGCTACAGCTTCAACTGGTGAGTTATACAAAAAAGGAAAAATAAAATGGAGTAAACCTATCCAGTCAGGATTTAGCTGTACAACTACCCAAGCAATACCAAAGCCGAGCGCAAGTGCCAAAAAGTGATACCGATAGATTTGAAACGTTCTGGTCAGAATTTTACTCTTGGCTATATCAAACGACTTTCTGGCGTAAACAAGCCCTACCATTAAACCAGAAATAAAAATAAACCCTTCTGCCGCGCTCACTTGACCTAATGGTTGCAGGGTAAAAAGCTGCAATATACTTTGTGCCTGCATATTCCACATAAAGTGATTCAGCGTCATTAAGACTAAAAGCATGCCGCGAATGGCATCTATACTGTGATTTCGATTCATAACGACTCCTTACTTAAAGAAGTAAAGAGTAGGTGGGCTTAGTTATTGAAAACTGACCAAAAGTGCAATGACTCAGCAAAATGTGAAATAGGTTGTATTTACTATTCTGCTGTTATTCTGAACAAGTTCTATTGGCCACTCGTAATAACTGTTTGAATTTGGGGCACTGCCACTGGTCTTCCTGATCACAATTCGAGGCATGGATTAGACCATCTCTAATAGCGGTCAACTGTGAGATGGTTGCTTGGAGTTGTTCCGCTTTTGCGGTCAGCAGACTTTTATCAACGTTTGCTCCATTGAGTGTCATCATGGGTTTAATCTCTTCTAATGAGAAACCCGCAAGACGACAGGCTTTAATGAATTGGACTTGTTGTACAGCTGATTCAGAAAATTGACGCCTTAAGCCGTGACGACCATTTGACTGTATTAGTCCAATTTCGTCATAGTAGCGAATCGCAGATACTTTTACATTGGTGAGTGAAGCGAGCATTGCTATGTCCATATAGTGAATCCAATGACTTTTAGCTTTTGAAATATATACGATTTGTAGTAGTTTACCCGAACCGAATTAGTTTGAGAGAATCTATGAAAATAATTCACGAACTCGATAGTAAGTCTCTTTCGCAAGAATCAAAAGACTTGCTGTTAAACGCAGATCCTGATTGGGGCAACGTTAAGCAATATTTAAATAAAGGGCAAATTTACCTAGGTATTCAAAATGGACAAGTGATTGCTATTGCTGTGATTACGTTAGATGGTGATCAATGTGAGCTTTGCAATATTGCCGTTGCAGACTCAGAGCAGGGTAAAGGTCACGCTAAGCAAATGATTCACTACGCAGAGCGAGAGGCAAAACTTGCTGGTGCAAAAAACATGGTTGTTGGAACAGGCAATTCAAGTTTGGGCCAGTTGGCTTTGTATCAAAAATGTGGATTTCGTATGGATTCGATAAAGAAGGATTTTTTCAAAGACTACACTGACGTGATACTGGAAAATGGTATTCAGTGCATAGACATGGTGATGTTAAAGAAGGACCTTTAGCAGTAAAGATCCTAGTCTAATTTGCATTCAAGTTAATAGCCCAGCGCGTAACCGATCCAAAGGGCGGGAGCAAAGATAATAAAAGCGTACACAACCGCCAACCATAAACTCATAGAGTGCTTTTTGTTCTTTGGCATTTCTTACTACAATTCAGTCTAAAACGTGTTAAAAACTAACCAATTGGTATGAGTCATTTAACAGAAACTAATACAACAGTTCGGATTCTAAAACAGTAAATTTGATCGGCGCAAGAGGTGAAAATTCGATTGCTGATAAATAATACAGAGATTTGATCACACTCTTATTGCGACTGAAATTTCTGAAGAAAACTGTTTCAAATTGATAACTGAATTTAAAGCGATAACGCTTGATAGAAATGTTTATAACTAAACATCGATGGGCAAATGATCAGCGCTTTGATTGATTTGTATGCGTTCAGACTCAGATGGGCAAAAAAGACTTTTCTTTTAAATGTCTTATGGCATAGTAGACCTCGCTTCCGCGATGTGCGTGCATCGTATAATGGCTATTACCTCAGCCTTCCAAGCTGATGATGCGGGTTCGATTCCCGCTGCACGCTCCAAGTTCGTTTTATCATTTTAAGAACCCTCTCGACCTATCGCGCGTTCTCTAGTGTTTAACTGTTGAGACCGGCCTACTTATTGAGCTTTTGACATTCTCCAACTGAAAAACCTAATTTGTCACCCGCGTCGATACCGTTGGTTTTAAACCAACCTTGGTTCATCTCTAATGCGTATTGAGATGGGCCATTTGACCGAACACTGGTCAGGTCTTGTGGTTTCATGGATTTTATAGACTCAATAACACCATTACTGTCGATAAAAGCGATATCCAATGGGATAAGCGTATTCTTCATCCAAAAGCTAAGTTTCTGAGGTTTTTCAAAGCTAAACCACATCCCACAGTTTTGACACATTGAACTCCTGTTCATCAAACCAACCCCTCTTTCTCGATCCGTATCAGCATGTTCAACCAGCCATTTTTGTTCTTGATAGCCAAATAAAATGCAATCTATCGATGCGGTGTGTGTGATTCTATGAGCTTGCGTTGAGGGAAGAAATCCAGTTGCTATGCAAAGAGCGAATAAAGGATATCTAAAGCTTGGGTTTCTAGTGTTCATTGAATTTGGATAAGTAAGACAAGTTAATTAGATAGTAAGGCTTGAATAGGTAAATAGGAATAGAATTAGAGGCTTATGACTAAAGGAAACATTTTGCCTATCAGGTGAAAAATTCAAGTATTTGCAAATTGTTGGAGATAATGTTGCAATTGATATTGATGGAAGATTTAAGGGACTACATATGGAAATAAAAGTAGCAGAAAATAGTGATTATGAGGTGGTTGCCAAACTTCATGCTGAGAGTTGGCAAAATCACTATAGCCAAATACTAGATAAGCAATATCTCGAACAGGATGTTTTAGAAGATAAACTAGCAATCTGGCAAACGCGACTTACTAATCCGCCGATCAATCAACAAGTTCTCATCGCCTATCAAAATGGCGCACCCTGTGGTTTTATTGCTGGGTTCGGTAATCACGATTTTGAACTGGGTACAAATATTGAAGCGCTCCATATTGATGAAAATTATCTTGGCCAAGGTGTCGGTAGAGCATTGCTGAGTGCGTTAGCGAAATGGGTTGAGCAGTTTTTCTCTGATCGCGGTGTCTATTCTCGCATTTCTACAGACAATCAGCGAGCTATCGAATTTTATCAGCATTTAGGAGCAGAACTGGGTGAATCTAGACAATGGAATACACCAACAGGTGTAGTTCTAGAAGACAAGATTTGTCTATGGAAGTCAGCCAACAAGTTTAGCCTCTCTGTTACGAACAAAAGCGAGTCCTTCGCCAACTAATCTCAAATTTCTCGCAAATTGAGTCAGGTCTGACTCGATTTGTGAGAAATCCAACATATCTATTACATTTGGTCTGGTAGAAAATATACCCAAGTAACTTCAAAGTACGAGTTTCAGCGAGAGCTAACTGGCTTTGAGGCAAGGCATCGAATTGAAGCTGTGGTCGCTCTAAATCTAGAATCAATAACACAGTAGGAGAGTCCGTTAAACTCGCCCCTAGTGCATCTGGGAGCTCACTTTCTTTATCTTGACGTCACTTGGGTATAAACCCTATTTTCAGCAAAGTTGGTACAAATATGATGGAGTCAGACAGTTTCTTCTTGGCGATTGATCAGGGTACAACCAGTTGCCGTTCACATGTGTTCAATTCTAAAGGCCAAAGAGTTGGCGAAGCACAAATCGAGTTAAAACAACTTTATCCAAAACCCGGTTGGGTAGAGCATGACCCAATCGAGATTTATCAAAGCCAGCTAAAGACAATCAAAGTTGCAATTGAATCTGCAAATCTTGCTCTATCAGATATTTCAGCAATTGGAATAACCAACCAAAGAGAGACCACAGTGGTCTGGAATCGGGAAACGGGCCAGCCTATATATAACGCCATAGTTTGGCAGTGTCGGCGAACTTCAGAATACTGCCAAGTGCTCAAACAACAAGAGAATATAGAGCGCCTCATTTCCGATAAAACAGGTCTGTTACTTGATCCTTATTTTTCGGCCTCGAAGTTAGCTTGGATATTAGACAATGTTGAAAATGCTCGCGAGCTTGCCAAAGATGGAAAATTAGCCTTTGGAACCATTGACACTTGGTTGATTTGGAATCTTACTCAAGGGGAAAAGCATGTTACCGATTACACCAACGCCTCTAGAACCAGCTTGTTTAACATCGATGACTTGAGGTGGGATCCTGACCTGCTTAGCGTTTTCGATATTCCTCCGACAACTCTTCCTGATACTCAGCCATCTGCGGGTGATTTTGGATTCGCAACTATAGACGGTGTGCAGATACCTATTACTGGGGTCGCCGGCGATCAACAAGCTGCATTGTTTGGTCAATTATGCGTAGATAAAGGGCAAGCCAAAACAACCTATGGTACGGGTTGTTTTATGTTGATGAATTCAGGAAAAACAAAAGTAACTTCGAATCGTGGCTTGTTGACCACGCTCTGCTGTGACAGAAACGGTAAACCAAGTTACGGGCTTGAGGGCTCCGTCTTTATGGGTGGTGCATCGGTGCAATGGTTGAGAGATGAATTGCAACTGATTAAGCACGTCAGGGACTCAGAGTATGAGGCTCAAAAGGTTAGTAGCAGCGATGGTGTATATCTTGTTCCAGCGTTTACCGGATTGGGTGCTCCTTACTGGGACCAAGAAGCACGCGGCACGCTTGTTGGCATGACGAGAGGATCTAACAAGCAGCACATTGTTAGAGCGACGTTGGAGAGTATTGCCTATCAGGTCAATGATGTTCTTGCCACAATGGAAGAAGATGCTGGGATACCAATGAAAACACTTAAGGTAGATGGTGGCGCTAGCAAAAATCATTTTCTAATGCAGTTTCAAGCCGATGTGCTTGGAAAGGCTATAGATAGACCTCGGAATATCGAAGTGACTGCATTAGGAGCCGCTTATTTAGCTGGAATTGGTATAGGTCACTGGGAATCGGCCAGCGAACTGCAAGGACTTAACACTATATCTACTACCTTTTACCCCGAACAATCTCCAGACAAACAAAAATCCCGACTATCAGGTTGGCGTCGAGCTATTAAGACTGCTCAGTTTTGGGCAAATACAAGTTGTGACGACAGCGCAGTTTGATACACTCAGCGGCTTAGCTAGGTGCTATTCAAGCTTTGATTTAGGGGAATGATTTTGCAGATTGACAATGCACGTTTACGAGGTGAGGCCAGTTTAAAGCCTTTGAACGAACTCAATTACTCGTTGCTTTTTAAATGGATAGATTCGGCAGAGCTGAACTTATTATGGGGTGGGCCAAGTTTTGATTTCCCACTCACTTCCAGTCAACTTAATAGCCACTACTCTAAACCCCAATCTAAGCCGTATGTGTTTTGTGTTGATAATAGTGTTGTTGGCACGTGTGAATTGTTTGAAGTTAATGTGAGAGAGTATCGGGTCTGTCGCGTTTTTGTCTCTCCTGAATATCGTGGGTTAGGTCTTTCGAAAAACATGCTTGAACTGCTGATAACAAAAGCTAAGCATGAATTTAACGCTCATGTTGTTTCATTGGCAGTTTTTGCTCACAACAAATCGGCGAAAAATTGTTATTTTTCCTTGGGATTTGAAATTTATGATGTTCAACCAGAGAAGTATCTGGTCGGGGATACACATTGGGATCTGGTAAGAATGCAGAAAGTACTAACTGCTAACGATGAGTAGCTTTAAGGTATTGCAAAATGAATAAGCTAAGCCGTCGCTTGTCGGTATCAACCAAGCTTGACGCTCAATTGATACCTTATCAAGAGCAACTATGCCGTTTGTGGGCTTCGTTGTTTCTTTTCTTGATACATTTTGGCGAGGAAATAGACGTTAACACAGGCGATAAAGCCGTTTGTTAAAACTACTGGCCATGCATCGATCATCTGACCATATGCGGTAAACAGTGCGCAACCAATAAAGTTTAGAACTCTCAATCTAACAATGTCTTTCATTGTTAAAGAGATCGCTACCATAATTGATGCCGCATACCCGAAAAATTCAACCATACTCATTTCCATTACTAACCTCGCTTGATACTACTTGCACCACACTTCTCATCTTGAGAGTCACGAGGGAGCTCCATGCCTCGAGTGGCTTAATTAAACTAGCGACAATATAACACGGCAAAAACGTGATGAAAGTCTATATTTTAAAAAGGTAGAAGGTTAGCGATTACGCAAACGTTTATCCAAAAAATCTATGGATTTGGAAATATAAAAACGAAAAAGCCCGCCAAATTTGGCGGGCTTGCGATCAGAAACATTGAGCCTATTTCTTACCTTGAGTTTTTTTATCTTGCTCTGTTAACTCGCGAATCTTTCTACTGATTTCTCTGCGTTGTTTAGAGATCTCAGCACTTTTAATGATGTGATCATCGACGCGGTCTTCGTAGTCAGCTTTCATGTTTTTAACAATCGCTACGATTTCATCGTGAGTCATTTCAGGTTTGATGTAGTCTAGTAGGTTACTAAGTAGCTCAACGCGTTTATTGTTATCGCGGACTTTCTTCTCGTTATCTACCAACTCACGCTTAAGCTTGTTCTTGCGACGTGCCTGAGCAACAATTTCAAATACACCACTCATTTTCGAATTTTCCATATTGAGAACCAATTGACTTTGATTAAACCATAACGAATCGACCTATAACAGTATTAAGATCAATCATTACATTGTCTTGACGGAATTCTCATCAAACAACAAGTAGTTGAATTGAGTCCCATTGAGTAAAGGGGTACTATCTGGAACCCGTATCTAACTTTGAACGCATATGAAAGAGTCACAGATCATTGTTAAAAACAATCAGGCGGCCGAAGAGCATCGTTCTGAGCGTGTTAAGGTGGGTTACCAAGACGAGCGAATTCGATTAGAAGCGACGGAAGTCGAGCTAAGTCGTTCAAAAATTATGATGATTGATGCTGATGGAAACTTCGTGAGAGTTCCCTTTCTGTTGGAACATTGAGATTCAACCCGTTTTTGTCCTGACTAGCTAAGTAGTTCACTTCGCATCCACATCTATTTAAGATCAGTAAAGTTGTTGTAGTTTAAAGAGGAAGCACTAATGTCAATTAAATTGTCTCAATTGGAAGCTCGTGTAATCGGTGCACTCATCGAAAAGGAAGTGACCACGCCAGACTATTATCCTCTAACATTGAATAGCTTAACGGCTGCATGTAACCAAAAAAGTAACCGCGAGCCAGTGATGGCACTGGAAGAATCTGAAGTTAGGAATACGCTTGACGACTTGATTTCAAGACGATTAGTTAGCGATGAAAGCGGATTTAACAGCCGCGCAAGCAAATTCCAACACCGCTTTTGCAACACTGAGTTTGGCGACTTAAAACTCACCGAGCAAGAAAAAGCCATTGTCTGTTGTCTGTTGCTTCGTGGGCCGCAAACTCCTGGTGAACTTAGAACGCGAACTAACCGCCTTGCCAGCTTCTCTGATGTTAGGGAGGTGGAAGCCGTCCTATCTCAAATGGCTAGTCGTGAAGATGGTGCGTTGGTCGTCCAACTAGCGCGCGAACCAGGCAAGCGAGAAAGTCGTTATCAACATCTCTTTTCTGATGTTCAAGTTGAAGATCTGACTGTATCTGTTTCTCCTCAAGTCGAGCCACAATCGGATTTAAATCAACGCGTCACGGAGCTAGAAGCGCAAGTTGCGGCACTTATTGCTGAAGTCGAACAATTGAAAGCGAGATAATGACAGTCGAAAAACACGCGAGTGATTGGTTTGTTTATCTCGTTCGCTCCTGCAAAGGCCACTTATATTGCGGAATCACCGTAGATCTGGACAGGCGAGTTAAGCAGCACAACGATGGGACGGGGGCCAAAGCGCTCCGAGGCAAAGGCCCAATCACACTTGAGTGGAGCCAAAATGTTGGGCCGAGTAAGTCCCTTGCAAGTAAGGTTGAGCTGAAGATCAAATCATTTAGCAAATTTAAGAAAGAAGACATGGTTTTACAGCAAACTCAGTTGGCATTATCGCTTTTCGAATGATTAGATTGAACAATTTCAGTAAAACCAGTGATCTTGTATTAACCTTTCTATGTGGCTAGGCAATAAGGTTGATATGAAGATGAATACTCATTTGCGTTTTTTACTGGTTTTAATTACATGCTTTTGGTCTTTTCATTCATTCGCGGGGGCTGTTGTTGCTGATGCTCGTGGTAACGGCATGGGGAATACGGGTGTCACTTCTGCAGACTACCTATTGGCTCCGTTCTATAACCCGGCGCTTGGGGCGATTCACACCACCGATGATCGCTTTGGTCTCTTGATTCCTGCCGTAGGCGTTGTGGTGAGTGATGTTGATGAAACCTTAAGCACACTCGACGACTTGCAAGATACCATTGACGCCTTTGAAGCGGGCGGTAGTTCTGACGCGGGTCAAGCTGCTACGATGAATAACTACTTAAACCTGCTTGCAAATGATAGACCTGTCCGCGCAACCGGAGGTGCGGGTATAGCGATTGCATTGCCAATAGAAACAATCTCTCTTAATTTTATGAGTCGTGGTTATGCCGATATTATCGCTCAAGCGAACATAGCGGCGGATGGCGGTTCAGGTGCAGCTGCGGTTCAGACCCGTTATCAAAATTCTTCAGTTTCTTTTTTGGCGTTCGGTTACACCGAAACGGGATTGTCGGCGTCAAAAATTTTTGATTTACAAGGTCAGCAAATATCATTGGGTATTACTCCTAAGATTCAAAGCTTTAAGACCTACAAACACGATATCAATGTTAAAACGGCTGAGTTGGACGACTACGAGAAGAGCGAAGCAAAAGACAATGCTGTCAACCTTGATATCGGCGCGGTGTGGTTGAGCGGCCCGGCTCGAGCAGGCGTGGTTGTGCGTGATGTGTTTTCTAAAGAGTTGAAAACCTTTGATGGTGCCAATCAATACAAACTTGATACGCAACTAACCATATCAGGCGCATACGCAACTCAATATGTTACTGGTACTGTCGATTGGGATTTGACTAAGCAAGCAAGATTTACGGATAACAAAGACGACACCCAATTTCTTCGCTTTGGTGTAGAAGGAAATGCATATGATTGGGCTCAACTTAGATTAGGGTATGAAGTCGAAATGCAAGACACGTTAGACAACTCCATTACCGCCGGTTTTGGTATTAGCCCCTTTGGCGTGTTTAGCTTAGATTTTTCAGGTAGCTATGCGGGAGACAATCAATTTGGCGCTTCAGCAAACCTTGCGTTTACGTTTTAAAGATTAGGGAAGGGACGTTGCTCATGACTAAATGGTTCATCAGCTTAAGCTTGATATTTGGTAGTCTTTGTTCTCAAACTGCTATTGCAGATGACAAAATTGATGTTCTTAACGGCTATTGGCAGTACGACCACTTTTTGGACGCGTTTCCTGAGCAGAAGGCGCTAACAAAAGCACTGGATCAATCAGTTCAGGCTGACGCAATCACCTTATCCGTTGAACAATCTAAACCCGTCTCAATTTCTGTGGTTACACCTGGGCAGCAACTGTCTGACTATTGGGTCAGAGTTATAAAAGCCTTTGAGAAACGTCTCGATGAAATGGGAATTGAATATGTCATCAATGAAGTCCACACGCGCCCAACGATAGACATTCGCCAACAAAGCGTTTCTTTATTAGAAGCAATTCACAGAGATACCGATTATTTGATCTTTACCTTGAATACCACAAGGCATCATAAGTTTATCGAGCATGTGATCACGTCGACTGATACCAAAGTGATACTGCAAAATATTACGACACCTGTCAGAGATTGGCATGGTAAGCAGCCATTTATGTACACCGGATTTGACCATCAGGTTGGCGCACTTATGCTCAGCGACTTTTACCAGAAGACCATGCTAAGCAATGGTAACAACAATGATGCGATTCGTTATGGCGTGCTATACCATTCTCAAGGATACGTAAGTGATGCCAGAGGCAATACACTTATTGACAGTCTAGCTAAGACTAATCAATTCTCTTTGACTTCCGCTTTTTACACTAAAGCCGATCGACAACTGGCTTACGAATCAGCAAAGAGTATTCTGCAAAAAGATCCTGATGTCTCTATGATTTACGCTTGTTCAACGGATGTCGCGTTTGGTGGAGTTGATGCACTTAAAGAGTTTAATCGCGAAGACATTATCATCAACGGTTGGGGTGGAGGTAGCGCGGAGCTTGATGCAATAGAACAAGGCGCGCTGGATGTCACCGTGATGCGTATGAACGATGATACGGGAGTTGCGATGGCCGATGCGATACGTTGGGATCTTGAAGGTAAAGAAGTTCCAATCGTTTACTCGGGCGCCATGGAAGTTGTGGTAAAAGAAGACTCGAAGAATCGAATTGATGCTCTCAAAAAGCGAGCATTTCGCTATTCTGACCTATAAAAGGTAAATGTGAAACTTAACCGAAAGAAGAGACGCCTAGCGTCCCTGATAGCCAGATCAGTTTACATTACGATATGTGTTCTGACGCTGATTGTTTTACTTCAAGATTATCAAGTAAACAAACAGGTGGTGGAACAAGAAGTGGCGCGCTCTAAACAGCAAACGTCGGCTTTGTTGCAGCAAGTTTTCTCATTCCATTTAAAAAGTATCGAAATCGGTCAGGATGCGACAAGCCGCAACGAGCAGCTGTCGTCGATTATGTCAGGCGGGAATTTTGATGCACTAGATTTGTTCTTTTTAAGTTATGATCAAATTGATCCAAGCCTATCCCCCGATATTCGCTTTGCCACCATACGTAATGAGATAGTTTGGGATGATGGTAACCACCACTTCTATGGGTTGCTGCTACCTGAACTTCATCGCACCAACTTAGCGAGCACTTCATCTAGAAAATGGACACTCACGCAGACGAGCTCTGTATTTGGTATTCGTTATTCGCTGCTAAGAAAAACTCCGATTGTCATACAACAAACTGGCGAATTGATTGGTCATTTACATGTGGGTGTGATCCTCAATGATAATCAAGCTCTAGTTCAGGCACTGCAGCGTAACAGCAATGTAGATCAAGTCTACATGGCCGTTGGGTCACAAGTGATTTCTGGCAGCGAAAAAATGGATGCAAATCAACACACTGAATGGCTGGAACATCTTACCTATGATCTCGATCCTGAAGATAAAGTGGTCGCAAAAACTGACCTGCGTATCAACGGTGTAGATACTTACGTGGCTCTTTACGCTGTTCAAAATAACAATCGATTGAGCACGATGGTTCGCAGCCACTATTTATGGGTGATGGCTGCACTTGCTATGATCTTTGTGATCGCATTGGTTAATCGTTATTGGTTAAACAAGAAGGTATCGTCCGAGCTTCACAAGCTCACTGATTTTACTAATCAAGCATCTTCCAGCCGCAATCATGCCTATTTTGGTGGTTCTAATATTCAGGAATTTCACCAGATCGGGGAGTCGTTTGAACGAGCAATTATGCGGGTCAACGAACAAGAGAAACAGTTTTCTGATTTGTTTAACTATAGTTTGTCTCCAATTACGCTTTGGGACAAAAATGGTCACTTGTTGCAAATGAACCCTGCGGCGTTAAGTGCGTTTAAGTCGACTGATGAACTGCAGGAAGTAGAAAGCCTGTTAGTTCAACACTTAGCAGAAAGCGTCAGGCAATGTGCCCAAAGTGACTCAGTTTCAAGCGTGAATGTAGAAATTGGTGAGCACGTCTACCGTTGGAATATTTCCGCCGTAACGATCGAAGGGCGAACCACAACTATCATAGCTCAAGGACAAGACGTCACTAGCTATGTAAATGCAGAGCGCCAAAGTGAGTTAGCTCGTCAAGAGGCAGAGCAGAATGCACAGTTACGAGCGGATTTCTTGGCCAAAATGAGTCACGAATTGCGCACACCCTTAAATGGGATCTTAGGTGTTTCTCAGTTATTGGGCGAACATGTGTCCAGTCAGCAAGGCAAAAAACATTTAGAGGTTCTCTGCAGCAGTGGCGAACATTTACTGGCAGTACTTAATGATATCCTAGACTATTCAAAGATCGAGCAAGGTAAGTTCCTCATTCAAAGTCAAGATTTCAAATTGCGCGAGATTGTCACCGTCGTCAGCAGCATTTTCGAGCCGCTGTGCATTAAAAAAGACGTTGAATTTGAAATGGTGACCAATGTCACTGACTTGTGTGTGGTGCATGGCGATCAAGTGAGGCTAAATCAGATTCTTTTCAATCTTGTTGGTAATGCGGTGAAGTTTACTTCAAGCGGCAAGGTTGAAGTGACAATTAAACTGCATGAAAAAAATTCCGAGTACTTACTTGAATTGGTAGTGAAAGACACTGGTATAGGTATCGAACATTCCAGACTATCACACATTTTTGAACCCTTTGTACAAGCCGAGGACAACACGACCCGAGAATTTGGGGGCAGCGGTCTAGGTTTAGCCATTGTGGATTCTTTGGTTGAACTAATGCACGGGGATATGACGGTCACCAGCCATCCTGGAAGCGGAACACAGTTTTCTTTAACACTGCCTATTGAGGTAAAACAAAATCAAACGACTGAGTCACCAGAGCCTGATTTTATCAACCCTGAGGAATTGTTTGACGAAGAGCTGCATGTCTTGCTGGTGGAAGATAACGCGACCAACGCGTTTATAGCCAAAGCTTTTTGTCAAAAGTATGGCATGGTTGTGCACTGGGTAGAAGACGGTTTGAAGGCTATTGAGTTTTTCAAAGAAAATCGTCACGCTGATTTGGTGTTGATGGACAATCAGCTCCCTCATTTGGGAGGAATTGATACGACTCGGATAATTCGCGAACAATTCGATAAAGAAATTCCAATCTATGCTTGTACGGCGGACGGTTCGAAAGAAGTGCATGAGCAGTTTATCTCGGTAGGGGCGAACTACATCATCGTTAAGCCGATTAAAGAAAAAGTTCTCAATCAAGCCCTAGTGTTTTTCAAAGCGAATCGCGAAAAAACCCTCAATTAGACTTGAATGTCCAATAAAGTGCCTAACATGTCTTGCTCCTTCTGCATGACTGTTGTTCCAACTTTGTTGTATTGTGCGGCTTGACTTAGGGTGACCATAGGCTGAGTGTAGTCAGGTGTTTTAGACTTGGTTTGTTCGACTTGCTCAGTTTTAACCAGTCCATCATTTTGGTTTGAAAGTGGTTGATTTGAGGATTGTTGTTGAACTTCAGACGCAGCTTTCTCATACAGTTTTGATGACTGCTGCAAGATTGAGGAACCGTTGTTGACGAGTGATACTGACATAAATGTACCTCCTCATTAAAACTTTAGTTGATTTTCACCAAAGTTCAAGAAGTAAACAGCGCTTGAAGGAACTGATATTCGTCAGAATCAAGAGAAATAGCTTCTCGTTGTGATACTTTATCGATTTCCGAACGAACAAGCTGGACTTGCTTGGGATCTAAATCCCTAATCAAGTCTATTACTTGCTCAACTTTTGAACGTTCTCCCATTGTCACAACGGTATTCACAACACAAATCCTTAGCAATTGATTTTAGAGCGTCCGGGTGCTCAATAAATATGCAACCCATTGAATTCGGTTGGGCGATATGTGTCAAGGTTTAATCAAATGTTAACGATTTTGATTAGTGCTGTTCTCAGTACTGAGACGTGTTCGGGTGGAGATTTTTGATACTAAACTATGCATTTCAGGCAAAAGCCTAAAAATTAGATACAGCTGCTGTAGTACGAGAGCTACTGATTCGGGGCTGTCCTCGCGCCAAACTTTCAATCTTTTTTCAATTTCTCCGCGTTCTTGCTCGTGAAGATTTTTCGTTTCACGTTTATCAACCAATGCAGTTGCTAATTCACTCAATTCGAGGTGAATGAAACTATGAGCTTGCGAAATAAGTTGATGTGTATGCACATCGTCCAATTGGGTTCTGTGAGCGCCAAGTGCTGAAGTGTAACTTAAGATCGAATGGCTAAGTGCAAGAAAGCGGTAGCTTTCGTCGACGCAACTGCGGTAGCGTCCAGGTTCAATCAGCATATTATTGATTGCTGTAGTAACCAGTGCATCCTGATTATGAGCAGTTCGTCTAGAAACGCGATAACTAAGAGTGTCTTTTTTACCGATGCGATATTGGCCAATCACTTGAGCAAGGTAAGTCTGGTTGGCTGAAATGGCTTCTGACATGACTTTTGACAGTTTATTGCTTTGCCAATCTGGAAAAATAAACCAAATACAAAGGCCTGCAATCGAACAGCCAATTAGGGTATCAATGAGTCTCGGTACAATAATATCGATACCTTGTCCTAGTTGGCTGAAACAAAATAGGACCAATAGAGTGATAAATGCCGTCGCATATCCGTAGTGCACCATTCTGGCAACGAAAAATGCTACACCAAACACCACAATAAAAAAGAGTTGCGACAAAGTAGATGGAAAAACAAACAGCAAGCCGTAGCCAGCGATGAGCCCGACAAAGGTACCAATAATTCTTCCGACTAGCTTCTGACGTGTCGCACTGAAATTAGGCTGGCAAACAAACAGTGTGGTTAACAGTACCCAAAAACCTTCTTGCAATTGCAATAACTGCACTGCGCCATAGCCTAACAACAAAGCCATAGATAGCCGAATTGCGTGCCGCATTAACGGCGATTGTAGAGTTAAGTTTGCCTGAATTTTGTACCACATTGACTTCAGATTGTGCGCCTCGTAATCGGCAAGCTCTTTATCTTCTTGTTTATTAACATCTGGGTTTAAAACATTGGTGAGTTGTTGTGATACGGAAGTCAGGTTACCAAGCAAAAAGCTTAGTTGCGTCACTAGCGCTGACGAGAGGGATTGGTCTTGTTTTATATGTTCTAGCGAATGATTGACATCATGTATTGCTTCGCTGTTGTTTGAATCACTGTCGAATGATTTTCCAAGCCTCAAAGAGTGTGCTATCGCTTGACAAGCTTGGGCTTGTCGTTGGAGTAAGTGTTTAAAGCGAAATAGGATATCCGAATGCTGTAGATGATCAGACATTTCTTGGTAACGATAGTGGGTCGAGCTAATACGCTCGTGAATATCTTGAGCAATAAAGTAGACGCTAAGAAATCGATCTTTCGTAGTATCGGCCACACCGCGTCTTGAGCGGTTAATCAACAAACCTTTGCAGTGGTTTAATTCATTAACAATTTGGGCGTTGAGCTTGGCTTGTTCCAGTCTATACGGTTGAGGGTCAAGCGAGTTTCGAGGATGGAACAGCTCACTTTTTGCGGTTAGATACCGAGACAACAGATCAAACACATTAAATAAGCTTTGCTGAACCGGACGCATTGGCCAAAGTAGCGACCAGCACAATGACATAAAGTAGTACCAAGAAGCGCCCGCAATCAAAAGAGTTGGCTGAAACCAAATGGCAGTGCTGTTTTCAGCGTCGAGCATGGTATAGATGGCAATCAAGATTGAACCAAAAGCGATGCTGGCATAACGAGCACCAATTGCTCCTAGTAGAACAAAGCCAAAGGTAGAGATGGCGAGGCCAAGCGCAAACAACCAGGGGTAGGGGAAAAGCAGTTCGACTGAAATTGACGCAAACGAGAAGCAACACAGAGTAACTACAATTCGACGTAATCGCCCTGAAAAATTATCGTCGCTTTCTGACAACGCGGCAGCAATTACCCCCAAGATTAACGGAACAATCCACGAATCTAATTGATAAAAACTGGTGAAAACTACAATACCAGTAAAAATGACGCAAATTAGCGCACCGTAGTTGACCGCGTTAACTGACCAGAGCAAGCGTAATTGTTTGAATATTTGCACGTATGGCTAACTTTTCCGAAATTGGGGTTTAGGCAAGATAAACTTCCTTTTATAGTAACGATCTGATCTTAGATAATAAATGGTTTTGTACCGCTAAAACCCAATTAGAGAACCAGTCCATATGCAGTTTAAAGCGAGTTCTATGGCCCGTTTTTTTGTACAAAACGAATTTAACAGTCTTACCTTGTATCCTGAAGGCGTTGTTGTCTGCTCTAATTCAATAGAAGAACATATCCCGTATACCCATCTTGCTGGGAAAGTGGAGATTGATCATGGCTTTCTATGGAGTAGTATCACGCTCACCACTTACCACTTTGAATCAGAAACTAGGTGGATAGCATTTGGCTTCTCCAAATCCAATGCCAATGACTTCGCGAGGCGATACGTCGAGTACTACGAGACATGGTATGGCCAAGTCTCCTCGAAGCTGATTGATGCCATACCTAGTCTTTTAGATGAACTAACTCAGCTGGAGACATTACCTAGCTATTTGTGTCATTCAGATATCATCAACTGGCGTGATAACGTAACGCAAACGTTAACGTCCGCTGAAGTCACCTTCGATGAAGCTAAGCAACTATTACCTAATTTAATCGGCAAAGTTGGCGACTGGTATGTCGATACCGAAAATAAATTGTTACAGCGTAATGAAAAATGGCTGAGCATAGAAAAAGAAAATTGGCGAGTTTTGTTTGAACAGCTTGAACCTCAACCGCTCAATGAGTCGCAGCAAACTGCAGCGCTTCTTAATGATGATAACAACTTAGTTCTAGCGGGAGCTGGCACCGGAAAAACCAGTGTTCTCGTAGCTCGAGTGGCTTACTTAATCCAAAGTCATTTAGCGCAACCTGACCAAATATTGTTGCTTGCATTTGGGCGTGAAGCTTGCGAAGAAATGAAAGAACGTTTGCAATCGCGCTTGGGGTTGGAGGCTGAGCGAGTGCAGGTGATGACTTTTCACCAATTGGCGTTGCGTATTATCAATCAAAATGAAGAATCAGGCTATTCGGTTAGCGAGCTGGCAGTCGATGAGAACAAACGCAAACATTGGTGTTCAGAATGGCTGAAAGACCATTGGCAAATAGGCACCAATTACCGTCGCTGGCAAAAGCACCTGATTAAATGGCCAATAGCATATCTTGCCGGTGATGATGAACTCATTCATCAATCTGAAAACCCTAAGTTGATCGAATGGATTTTGAGACAGATTGATGTGCTATCTAGCGCTGGACTAAACAAAAAATCAATTCAAGAACAAATCGTTGAGCATGACGATTACAGCCGTCTAAACAGTGAACTGTCCTTGGTATGGCCATGCTACAAAGCTTGGATTTCTGTGCTTGAAGCGTCTCGAACCTTAGACTTCAATCTTATGATCGAAATGGCTGTGAAAAAACTCACGCAAAAACGCAATCGGTTTAATTCGCCTTGGACGCATATTCTGGTTGATGAGTATCAAGATATCTCGCCGAACCGGTTGTCGCTGTTAAATGGATTGTGTACAGACTCTGACAATAAATCCAAGGCGAAGTTGTTTGCCGTGGGTGACGACTGGCAGTCTATCTATCAGTTTGCTGGTTCAGATGTTTCGTTAACAACAGATTTTGTCGAGCGCTTTCCACACACCAGTGTGCATTCTCTCACCACAACATATCGTTTCAACGATGATATCGCTATGTTGTCGAGTCAATTTGTTATGCAGAACCCCAATCAAATTGAAAAGTCGATAGAAAGCCATAGCAACCAAATATCTAAACGCGGTAAATCGGTCTGGTTGGCAAAAACGCAGCAGGTCGAGTTGGTGCTGCTAGACATAAGTGAGTCATTACAGAAAGAGGTCGATGATTCCGCGACAGTTTTATTATTGGGTAGAAACCATTATCACAAGCCTGATGACTATGCTTCTTGGGTTAAGCGATACAGTAATCTCGATATCGACTTTATGACTTGTCACTCAAGTAAGGGCAAACAAGCCGATTTTGTCATCATACTGTCGGTTGATGATGGCCAATTCCCATCACGGAAAAAGAATCAAAGTCTTTGCGATGTTATGTTGGCTGACAAAGACAGTTTTGAATATGCTGAAGAACGAAGACTATTCTATGTTGCGCTGACAAGAGCAAAACAACAGGTATGGATTACCTATTCTGGAAACGGCTCTGAATTCGCTAGTGAAATAGCTCAATACAAAGAGTTGGTTGGCAGATACAAGCCTAAGAATTCGAAACGACTGGTCGGAAAAGAGTCAACAAGCGCAGACATTGTATAGGCAAGGATATCTGCGCTTTTGTGACAGATTAAGTCCGGTCTTTTAGATACGCTTCGTAATCTGGGATTTCAATGTCGACTTCTTTTTCAATAAGTTCTGAAGAAAATAGGAATTTTGCGGTCGCACGGTTTGTGGCCACAGGGATGTTCCAAACACTAGCAATACGCAGCAATGCTTTTACATCAGGGTCGTGTGGCACGGCATTGAGTGGATCCCAGAAGAAGATCAACACATCAATTTTCCCTTCTGATATTAAAGCACCAAGTTGCTGGTCGCCGCCCATAGGGCCGCTTATCATCGACTTTATCGCCAACCCGGTTTCCTTGCTTAGCATGCTACCGGTGGTTCCCGTTGCGTATAAAAAGTGTTTTTGCAGCTTGTCTTTATTCTCTTGTACCCAACGCAGAAGTTCAGGCTTGTAGTTATCGTGAGCAACCAATGCGACATGCTTGTGAGCTGGCATAGTGCGAGTTGTTTTTTGCATTTTGACCTCAGTTTCAACATCTTACTTATCTCACAAAGGTAACGCCATGCGGTCCTTGTGTCATCCTTTATGCGTTAATTAGACCAATATACGGGAGCTTGACAATCAATTTCTCCGTACTAGAAGGTCTCACATAGGTTGGTTTCCACATTTTTGTTGCTTAATTTGAAGGTTACCAAAGGTTGAGGCATGATGGCGTATCTCCTATCTATAGATTGACGTAGCAAATAGCAATGCATGGTATTCAAACCTCAAGATTGGCAATGGCACAAATTGAAGAGTCACATTGGTCTCTTTTCCGTCGACTAAATCAAGAAGAAAAGGTCATTCAATATGCCTTTAACGAACCAACCGAAGAAGAAATAAGAGAACGATTTGAAAGCCGTTTACCTAAATGGACTTGGGGAAGTGAGCATTGGTTATGTCTAACAATTACTGAGTTAGAGACTGGTAGTGAAGTCGGGGTTACTGGCCTGAGAATAAATGACGAAGACCAGAGTAAAGTGGAAATTGGCTACCTATTATTACCTGAGTTTCACGGTCTTGGTTATGGAACAGAGTCTCTTGTCGCGTTGGTAAAGTATATTGCTAATGAGTTTCCCGTTGAAGAGATAGAGGCTATCGTTACCGATGGCAATATTGCATCTTGTAAAGTCCTAGAAAAATCAGGTTTTGAGCTTTATCAAAGAGACCCGGAAGCTTATGAAATCAATGGTAAACTTTACGATGATTTAATCTATCGGTTATTGGTCAACGACCGAGCGTGATGTAAGCTAGGCACAGTTTTGGCACCTAGCTTAGGTTTTTATTCATTTCAAAAACATGGACCGTTAGCGTATAGCTTGGCTCAAAATTTCTCGAATTGCTGCATGATCAATAGCTTGGTTCTCGCCCAATATTGTGATGCCATGTGCTTGCAGTTGGTCAATAACTGCCGAAATTGCGTCAGACTTTTCTCCTGTGTAGTCTGAAAATGTTGTCTCCACTCCAACAGATTGATAAAGCTTTTCAAGTTCATCGATAGCTCTTTCTGCTAAGTAAGGAGTTTCAGCTAAACCAAACACTCGAACTCCTAGTTGTTCCAACTTCGAGCGCTTGTGTTCTATCTGATTTCTTAATAACCAAGGCTGCACGATAGCTAATGATCTTGCATGATCGACACCCCACAGCGCAGTGAATTCGTGTCCAATCATATGGGTAGCCCAATCTTGTGGAACGCCAACACCTATCAGCCCATTCAAGGCCTGGTTTGCAGACCACATAAGGTTTGCACGCCATGTATCATCATCTCTTTGTTCAAAGGTGTCAGCCAAATTTTTAAGAGCAACTAGTAGCGCCTCAGCATAACCATCTTGCACGTCAAATCCATGTGGTTTTGTTATGTACTGCTCGCAGACATGTACCCAAGCATCTACAATACCATTGGCTACTTGACGTTCTGGAAGTGAGGAAACGACATCTGGATCTAAGACCGCAAACTTAGGCAGTACATAAGGAGATAGAAACGCCAACTTGTCTTGGGTTTCTGCCTTGGTGATCACCGCACCTTGATTTGACTCGGAGCCAGTCGCTGGCAATGTAAGCACAGCACCGATTGGAATCGCTCCATCGACAATGTGCTTGCGAGTTAAGATGTCCCAACCATCACCTTCATACATTGCCGCTGCCGCGACGTATTTAGAGCCATCAATTACCGAGCCACCACCGACAGCAACAATAAAATCAATCTTCTCGCGTTTGCACAGCTCTACGGCTTTATCGAGTGTTTCTTTCGTTGGATTTGGCTCAACTCCTGAAAACTCCTGCCAAGAGTGAGAGGATAACGCGTTTTTTACTTGTTCGTAGACGCCATTGTTTTTGATTGATCCACCACCGTATATCATTAGAACGCGTGCTTCTGCTGGAACCGAATTTTCAAGAGATTTTATCTGGCCTTGTCCAAAAAAAAGCCTTGTCGGATTGCTGTAGGTAAAGTTCATTCAGTGCCTCTCTTAATGTGTAGGAGTCTCTATATCAGTGATAACTGTCTCACTTGTCTATGCATGATACTCTTGTTTGTGGTAGTAATAAGTCCATATCCTCCAAATTATTTGCCTAATCCTACACAATGAGCCTAAAACAAAGCTTGGAAAATTTTGTAAACCAGTTTGGTCTACATGACCACAATGGGGTGGTCAAAACATACGTACCCGGTGTTTATATTTATCATAGCTGCCAAGGGTGTGAGCGCTCCCCGTTTCACTATAATTCCGGGATCATTGCCTTAGCGCAAGGTGCCAAAAATATATATTACGGGGGTAACCAGTACAGATACGACGAGAATCAGTTTTTGGTTCTCGGTGTTCCGCTTCCATTAGAATGTGAAGCCATAGTGGAAGATGGCAAGCCAGCATTAGGTGTCGCGATAGATATAAAGACATCGAGTATCGCAGAGCAAATATCGCATTTTGACCAAATCAAACTAACCGAGCTCACTCAGCAGCCTATGTCTAGCATTGGTGCTGTTAAGTATACTGAATCATCAGAAAATGCATTTAGCCGGTTGGTCGAAAGTCTATGTGACCCTGTGGAAGCCAAATTACTTGGTCCGTCAATCGTTAATGAAATCATTTATCGCACGCTGACATCTGATCAGGGAAATGTCCTTTTCGAATTAACTCAGCAGAATTCAAACTACGCCAAAATTGCTCAGGCACTAAAAGTGGTGCATTCCGAGTTCGCTCAGGAGCTAAGAGTCGACCATCTAGCGAAGCAAGCAGGTATGAGTGTGTCGCTGTTCCATAAAGTGTTTAAAGAGACAACCTCGAGTACACCAATTCAATACATTAAGCATGTTCGACTGCACAGAGCTAAAGAGTTAATCATTGGGCAAAAACGAAGGGTTAGCGAAGCCGCTGAATTAGTGGGTTACACCAGCACATCTCAGTTCAGTCGAGAATATAAACGTTTGTTCAACGTAACACCTAAATCCGCAAATGGAATACAGAACTAAGCGTTACTTATAGTCATGCTTATAGCGATAGCTGAATTTGGGTTACTGCATGGTGTGATGAAAAGGGGAAACACTTTGCAAACAAATTACTGTTTTTCTTTTATGCAAACTGAGTCACAATACGTTACCCCTATAGGAGAATTAGTCACTCTCCTTTGTGAAGCCCCGCAAGTTTTTTGCGGGGCTTCCGCTTTTAGTTATCTTTGATAAACAGGCTAACGTAATTGATACCGGTATCCGTGCTCGCTTTCCAACTGCCGTTAAACGGGTTGTAACTCATACCGATAGTTTCACAGTGAACTAGCCCTTCATTTTTCGCCCAGTTAATCATTTCTTTGGGTTTGACAAACTTAGACCATTGATGAGTACCCCTGGGGAGCAGTCCCAATATATATTCCGCACCAATAATGCCAAACAAGAAGGATTTGGGGGTGCGATTTAACGTGGCCATTACCAAAACTCCACCGGGTTTTAAAAGCGTTGATGTTTTGGCAATCAACTTTTCTGGATCGTCGACATGTTCAATGACTTCCGTGTTTAAAATGATGTCGAATTGCCGATCGCAGTTAAAGTCTTCTATTGCCGAGTACACGTATTTAAGGTTGTTCAACTCTTGTTGTTTCGCATGTGTTTTTGCGATTTCAATGCTCTTTGAACTGGTGTCTATTCCTAAACATTCTATGTTTATTTTGGCAAATTTTTCAGTTAACACGCCCGCGCCACAACCCAAATCTAATAGTATCGGACGAGAGGGTAGTTGATGCTTAGCAAGTGCGCGTTCAATAGCTTTAAACCGGCACTGGTTGAAAGCTAGTACATGTTTAAAAGGACCATTTGGATCACGCCATGCATCCGCTAAGCTGTCGAATTGACTACTTGTCTTAGATTCTGGGTTTCTGAGAGGATTTGTTGATTTTGTCACGGCAATAATCAATTAGATAACACATGGGAAATAGTACGGAAATTTACCGACTCTGTATTAAAAAAGAATGAGTTAAGTGTTACTGATCATGTTCGTAAAAATTTCCGAGCTTTGCTCTTGCAAAACTCAGAAACGGCACAGCGACTAGATCTGCAAATCAACGCCATGTCCGAAGACTAGTTAACTCTCGCTGCACCTCGCATCTTGAGGTTACTTGGGTGTAACTAAAACTGATAACTCTCAGGTACAACAATGACACCGTTTTCGGAGATTTTGAACCGTCGCTCGTCCTCTTCTCGATTGATTCCAATTTGTGTGTAGGGTGGAATCTTTACGTGTTTATCGATGATGCAATGAACCAACTCACAGTGTTCACCGACTTCCACATCGTCAAATAGGATGCTGTCAGCAATAGTGGCGCTGTCATAGATTCGACAATTTGAAGAGACAATCGAATTTTGTACCGAGCCTCCTGAGTTGATCACACCGTTAGCAATAATTGAATTGATGAAAATACCTTCGTTACCCGAAGCGGCTGGAACGGTTCGCGCTGGTGGGTATTGAGCCTCATAGGTTCTTATCGTCCAGTTCTTTTGATACAGGTTAAACTGAGGTACAGGTTGCAATAAGTCCATGTTGGCGTTGTAGAAGGAATCAATGGTGCCAACGTCTCGCCAGTAGCAATCTTTAATGACCCGTCCTCTTTCACAACAAAATTGATAGGCAAAAGCTCGTCCGCGCGGAATAAGTTTGGGTATGATGTCTTTACCAAAATCATGACTAGACTCCGGGTTATTGGCATCTTCCTCAAGAATGTCTCTTAACAACGACATATTGAATATGTAGATCCCCATAGAGGCCAAACTTCTATCTGGTTTATTTGGCATAGTAGGGGGATCAATGGGTTTTTCTTCAAACGCAGTGATTTGGTCATTTTCGTTCGTTGCCATTACACCAAAAGCATGCGCTTCTTCTCTGGGCACATCCATACACGCAATGGTAAGTTCGGCTTCGTGTTGTTTATGCTCTCTGAGCATTTCAGCGTAATCCATTTTGTAAATGTGATCGCCTGACAACACGACCACATAGTCGGCCGAGCTTCGTGTTAGCAACCACAAGTTGTGATAGATGGCATCTGCAGTGCCTTCGTACCACTTTCCGCCTTTTCTTTGTTGAGGGGGGACAACACTTATGAATTCACCAAGTTCAGGGTTAAAAATAGACCAACCGTCTCGTAGGTGTTTTTGCAAAGAATGGGATTTGTATTGGGTTAGCACTAAGATTTGACGGAGTCCTGAATACAGGCAGTTGGTTAACGTAAAATCGATAATTCGATATTTACCGCCAAATGGAACGGCGGGTTTGGCGCGGTCATCAGTTAGCGGGCTCAATCTAGATCCCATACCACCAGCCAACACAACGGTGAGTGTATCTTGCATTCCTTGTTCCTATAAGCCTTTTGCTAGTCGTTGTTCATTTGTGAACAAGACATAGATAAATATTTGTTTGAACAGCAATTTAAGACTAGTACAAGAATTTGGATTTGGAATGCAATGAAGTAAGTTTTGTCAGACAGACCTGAGAAAGCAACCCCTAGGCAAGACGTTGCGCAACTTGACTCGTGTTGACAGACGTTTTGTTTCTTCCGGTCGATTTACTTTCATATAGGGCGACGTCAGCCCGTTTGTAGGTCTCAACACTATTCCCACAAACATCTGTCAACCCAGTGCTGATGGTAACTTGGTATGGGCTATTGTTTTGAACCGATTCTCTTAACCGCTCAAGCATAACGTGAGCCTGATTAACCTCGGTATGAGGCATCAAAATGGCAAACTCCTCACCGCCGATTCGAGAAACAAAATCGGTTTCCCGAACAAACTCTGAAAGTGTATCCGCAACCGCGCGAATCACGGTGTCACCTACATCGTGGCCATGGTTATCATTAATGCGTTTAAAGTGATCGATGTCTAAGATAGCCAAGCACGCATTTTCAAAGTTTCCATAGCGTTTAATTCGTCCGCATAGTGCTTTGAGCTCGCCATCAAACTTTCTTCGGTTCCAAGTGTTGCTGAGTGCGTCTTTTTCACTTAAATCGCGAAGTCGATTCTCTAGCTCCTTGCGCTCGGTTATATCGACAAATGAGGCAACGTAATACTGAGCGATCCCATTGCGATCTTTGATCGATTGAATGCGCAGAATTTGAGTCAGTCTTACACCGTCTTTGCGATGGTTTACTACCTCACCTTGCCATAAACCTTCTCTGTGCAGAGTTCTCCATATGCTTAGGTAGAAGGACTGCGGATGGGATTTTGCGTCGTAAAAAGACGGGCGACGACCAATTACTTCGTCGGCACTGTAGCCACTTAGACGGGTAAACTCGTTATTGACCTGAACAATGCGGTTGTTCTTGTCTGTGATGATAACGGCAGAGATTCCGTCAATAGCTGCCCTTGCAATTTCGCTTTCGATACTGTTTTTTTCGTGCCTGTGATTCCACATGACAAATCCATACGCCAAAAACAGAAGAAATACCAATATGGTTGTACCTTGAGTGAGGACCATTTGTCGTTCAGCTTCTAATGCGTGGCTTATTTCTTCTCTAGGTACTTTTAGCATTAAATGCAAAGTGATAGGTTGCGGTAAGTTATCTAAGACCAGTTGCTTGAATACGGTCCAATCTCCATCGTGATTGAACACACCTACTGTATTATTTTGGATGTGTTGCCATAGCTCAGGGCTCTGATTGGCCAATGTTTCTTGCTCATTCTCTTGAGCGATATTACCTAGGACCCGATCAGATACTTTTGACAATACAAAGTAACCAGATTCATTGACGACTTCGGGTAACAGCTCCCACTGATGGTTGTAAGCGAGCTGTGGGTAGACGTTAAACAGGTTTATATTGGCAACAAAGTAAGCCACCCGCGTACCACGATTGTAAATGGGTTTGATCATCCGGATCGTAGGTTTCAAAGGACGAACCAGAACTCCGTTGTCCATCTCTAAATCAATACCGTAACTGGCCAATGATGGCGATGTTAACGATGTTGCGAATTGAAAAAATTCATGTTCAGCGAACGACTCTAACTCTCTTTTTGGTGTCTGACTTGTTCCGGTGATGTCTGATTGAATTCGAACAATCTCCATCCCCGTGACATCGAGTAGACGTAGTTGTGAGAAGTAACCTTGGCTGCGTGCTACCAAGGTCCAAAAGTCAGACAAGGTCGTTAAATTGGCAAGCGTAGGTGACTCAATCGCGTTGTGCAGGGCACTGTTGTTGGACAAATCTCTGACTGAGCGCGTCATTCTTCCCGCAAAACTGTGTAGTTCACGTAGGCTGAATTCTAGGTTGGCGTCGTGGTTTTGTACTGCATATTCTCGAGCTTGCTTTTCTAGGCTCTGGTATTGATCAATAAAATACAGAGCAGGTAACACAGCTAGGGATAGGAAGACGATGACGAATTGGATTGGTAAGCGGATTTTTTCGGCCAACATCTTATCTCGAAATAGCGTTAAAAGTTGATTTTCAGCTTGTTGTATTTTTACGGGACAAATAATACACAACTATGCGAGGTTGCATAGTGTGTATCTGAATTTATTGCTGATTTGACAATTATTTAACAGAGATTCAAGAGCGGCGTCAAAAAAACGACAAATGGCTATTTTCAGTCGTGATAGGACGATTGTGGTACAAAATTAGAACTGAAAACGAACCGACATGTGGATCTGCGGACCATAAATACCATTGTTACGCGTTTCTGCTGAGAGTGAGAGTTGCTCTGTGCTGTGAAAACGAATTCCGGCATGAAAAATCGACGCATCATCAAAGCGTCCAACTCTTCCAGTGAGCTCGATTTGATCCATAATCCAAGCTCGTAACCCTAGATTAAATTCAATTTCCGTTTCACGCTCAGCACCGTCTTTTTCGGTGTACTTGGTATTGTGCACTAGAAGCTGCCCATAGATATCGGCGAACTGACCTATAGGACCATTGAACCCCACACCGGTTGCCACGTCGTAGTCTTTGTCGAATTGACTGTCCCCACGAAACACCAGATGAGAGTTTCCGGTAAACTGGGTGACAAACTCAGTACCTGACATTTCAGGGTTAATCGCGGTTCGCGCCTCTATGTAGTTATAACTAAAATTATTTGCTAACGCGCCGGTAGGCAGTAGCAAAGCGCCTAAGACAACGATTCTATTCATGTTCACGGTTTCCACTCCGGAATTCTTTTTATTAATGCTAACATGCGCTGCAATATGTATTCCAACTAACCATTGGTTATTGTAATCGAACCGAAGGTTAATTGAGCATCATGTACACTAACTATACAAGTTAATGTAATTCAACGAGAAGAATCTAAATACAAATCAATGAAATCAGTTAATCGCGCAATAATGATTCAAGGAACGACATCGGATGCAGGCAAAAGCGCATTGGCTGCCGGCATATGTCGAGTGTTAAAAAGGAAAGGCATACGCGTTGCCCCCTTCAAACCACAGAACATGGCGCTAAATAGTGCGGTTACGGCTGATGGCGGTGAAATCGGCCGAGCTCAAGCCGCCCAAGCTCAAGCGTGTGGCGTCGAAACCAATGTTCACATGAACCCAATTTTACTCAAACCTAATTCAGATGTCGGTTCGCAGGTCATTGTTCAGGGCCATTCTGTCGGCAATATGGAAGCCTGGAGTTATCACAATTATAAAAAGAAGGCGATGCCTTACGTGTTAGAGTCTTTTCAAAAATTGTGTGATGATTTTGACTTTGTCGTTGTTGAAGGGGCGGGTAGCCCTGCTGAAATCAATCTCAGAGAAAACGACATTGCGAATATGGGTTTCGCGGAAGCCGCTGATGTCCCTGTAGTGATTGTTGCGGATATAGATCGAGGCGGCGTGTTTGCTCACTTGTATGGTACGTTAGCTCTGTTATCAGAATCTGAACAAAACCGGGTAGCGGGGTTTGTAATCAACCGTTTTCGCGGTGATATTAAAATTCTTGAACCAGGTCTTAAGTGGTTGGAAGAAAAAACAGGCAAACCTGTCCTGGGTGTTTTGCCGTATCTACATGAATTTCATTTAGAAGCAGAAGACGCAGTAGCGACAATGCAAGCGGTTTCAACCGATAGCACGCTTGAGCGCCCATTTGTTGTCGCAGTACCGGTGTTTAAAAGAATTAGCAATCATACCGACTTCGATGCACTAAGAGTCAATCCTGCCATCGAGCTCAAATTTGTCAAAAAGGGCGAGCGGTTACAAGGAGCCGATTTGATCATCTTGCCCGGTAGTAAGTCTACACGGCAAGATTTGGCTCTGTTAAAAGAACAGGGTTGGGATAAGGACATCTACCGTCATTTGCGCTTTGGCGGTAAGGTAATGGGAATTTGCGGTGGCTATCAAATGTTGGGTACCGTTATTCATGATCCCAATGGTGTTGAAAGCCAGTTAGGGTCGAGCCAGGGTTTAGGGCTACTGAATATTGAAACCGTATTGACAGGTGAAAAATCTCTAACCCACTCTCGTGGGACATTAAACCTCAATGGTAAATCCTGCGACGTTTCTGGATATGAAATTCATGTTGGTCAATCAAAAGTGCAGGGCGTTTCTCCAATAAAGCTGGATTCAAACAAGTTCGATGGAGCACTAGACCAAGATAACCAAGTCTTTGGTACATACTTGCACGGGATTTTTGATACAGTTGAAGCAACTAAATTGATTTTTGAATGGGCAGGTTTAGCCAACTTAAAGGCTAAAAACCATAACGACACCAAAGAAAGAGCAATCGACATGATTGCAGAAGCGGTTGAGTCTAACCTAGACTTGGAATTCCTCAAAATATAGTTACGCGGTAACAAATAGGCCGTTGCTATGTTGATTGAGCAACGGCCATTTGAATTTTACTTGCTAAAAACGTCGGTAAAATCTTTTTTCAGAAGCGGTTCTCGACGAGCTTTTTTGAGCTGCTTACTCATATCTTTAACGCAGTCATAAAGCACTTTGTCGAGTGTTTTCGCGCGGTAGTCTTGATACTCTTCCTCTGAAATGTGATCAGGTTTGCCTTTGGTTTCGAACTCTTCCATTACGGAAACACCAGCAAAAGCCTGGCTTACCGATACTAAAGCATGGAACTGCTCAAAGTTATCAAGAATGTTTTGAGCGCTAGCTGGTAACGCATCCCACGATTCTCTTACCGCTTCTTCGGAAACTTCATGAATGGAAGCAACCATAGCAAACATCTCTTTAGGGACATCATCAAATTTAATAACTTGTTGTAACTCTGTAGAAAGAGTTTCAAGGTCAACTACTTGCTCTTGGTTTTCGGTTTCTTGTGACATGGGTCGACTCCCTAAATATTATTCGACCGTCATCCTAGTTTGTTTCCCGCCAATGTCAACAAAGTGCTCGGGGGTTTGATAGTCTTGGGTAGTCACTACCATGTGAACAAATAAAAACTATAATCATTTAGGTGCATATTGGTATGTGCACTACTCAGCGACAAGTTTGTTAAGGGACCAAACCAGTTATGAAGATTCTGTTAGTAGATGACGCGCGCTTCGAAAGAATGCAGCTCACTATACGGCTTGAACAACAAGGACATACGGTGACGGCACTGTCTTCGGGTAAGAACATCATGTCTACTATCTATGAGTTCGAACCAGAGCTGGTGTTACTCGATATCAATATGCCCGACGTCAACGGATTTGAAGTTGCGCAGCAGATTCGGCTTTCAAACTTGGATTGGATTCCTATTGTTTTTCTTAGCGGTCATGATGAGCCAGAAATGGTGGCTAAAGCAATCGAATCAGGTGGTGATGATTATTTGGTGAAGCCAGTTGAGCAGCTTGTATTGTTGGCAAAATTAAAAGCGATGCAACGTATCGCTCTGATGCGAAAAGAGTTGAAGAATACCACGCGGGAACTTGGCGAACTCAACAGCCAGTTATCAGAAAAAGCGAATTTGGATGGCTTAACCTCGGTGTTCAATCGCCGTTTTATTGATGGCAAACTCGATGATTTTATCGCTTTTCATGGTCGTCACAATTTGCCGTTTACTCTTATCTTACTGGACGTTGATCATTTTAAGCGCTTCAATGATACCTTCGGTCACCTGGAAGGGGATCATTGTTTGATTGACATCGCTCACTGTTTGAAACGCATGTTCACTCGGCAGGAGGAGTACGTTGCCAGATACGGGGGTGAGGAATTTGTTATCCTGATAGCAAATTGTGATGAGCAAGAAGCAATCAAGCAAGCCACTCGCGTCGGTAATTCAATTCGTCAGCTTTCTCAGGATACATCTGGTTCTGTAAACAACAATGCGAAATTAGTGACCGTGTCACAGGGGGTGTTATCTTGTGTGCCGAAAGGCTCAGACTCTATTGCCTCTTTCTATGATGCTGCGGACAAAGCACTTTATCAGGCGAAAGACCAAGGAAGAGATCAGTTTGTCGTCGCTAAGCTAAAATCAGAACTCTCAGTTTAAGATCTATTGGAGGCCGTTCTGCTTAATACTCTAGGCAAGTGCGACGCAATTTCTTCCAGATTTTTTGGCCTTATAGAGCGCCTTGTCTGCTTCCTTGAGGACGCGTTCTGTCTTTTTCTCGATTGAGCTATCACTGACACCAATACTGATAGTGACATTTACCACTTCAGAACCATCTGAAGTTCCTCGTTTACGTTTACCAACTTTATCGTTTTTGGGGCGAGATTTAGGATTTCTTACTACCATGTCGTAAGATTCAATCGATGCTCTAAGCTCCTCCAAAAATGGCTTAGCTTGTTTGGCATCTTTACCTTTAAACAAAACAGTAAATTCCTCTCCGCCGTAACGGTATACACGGGCTCTGCCTTTCACTTCTGTCAACTTACTTGCGACCAGTTTAAGCACGTCGTCTCCGGTGTCATGTCCATAAGTATCGTTAAACGACTTAAAGTGGTCGATATCAAGCATGGCGATGGTGTATTTTCGGCCAAGATGCCTCATTGAACTTTCTAAAGCTAAGCGTCCCGGAATACCCGTTAGTCTGTCATTAAACGCCAGTTCATAACTCGCCGCGGTTGCATGTACTAGCAGTAGAATCGAGGCGAGTGAATACATCACAATAGAAATGTAGGGTACGTGGAATAAGATAAACGTCACTGCTGTGGTGGTTATGCTCGAATATATCGCCACATCAATGACACGGTTTGTTCTTAGCACTAGTAGAGCGGTCGTGCCAATTAAGCACAATAGATAAAGCACCAATACCAAGGGTAGCCGCGATATACTGTCGACAGCATAGAAAGTGCCTTCATTAAGTTCTTGATAACTCAAGTCGTCAAAATGTTCTGGGAATAGATGTCCCCAGAGCACTGAAAGTGACAGTGTCACCAGGTAAGCGATAAAACCACGGCTAAGTAAAGAACTGTCTTTAAATCCATAGGTGATGACACATAACGCAGGCAGCGCAAACGCTAATGTCATGACTTCTAATAGTGTCGTTCCGGTCGTTAATGGAGATTGCAGCCTTGTTTGGATAATAAAATAGCTCACCATTAAAACCACAGAGAGCATCGAAAGGCGGCTTTGTTTAAACGTATGGCCAATAGCTATTACTGAGACAAGAAGAACATAAGGCAGGTTAGCCGCAATGCCATAGTTGTTTTTAATAATCAAAGTAATGTTTTCTATGCCAAACCACGCCAATCCCATTAACAAGAATGGGAAAAGTAGGCGAAACCAACTCTGATTAACAAAAGATTGAGTCATGCAAAAACGTGTTAAATCGAAAAACGTAGCAAGCATATCGTGTATCTGCTGCATTTCAAAATGACACGATACTTATATCAATATCTTTAAGAGCATCATCACTCAATTGCAACAATTGAATCTTCAAAACGGTCGCAAAACGTACAAGATTATTGTCAGCAATTATCAATGTCACAAAGCTTGCCATGAATTACCTACGTTTTTTGATCCATAGGGGAAATGTTATATAAATAAAAAAGAGACAAAACTGCGGTTGGGTATAGATGAACACTATACTTAACATGGGTATAAAGCGTGTGCGCTGACTTGATTGATTATAAACAGTGCACACCAATAAGGTAAACGTTGTAAAAAGGAGCTGCAAAAATGCAGATCAGCGTTGATGTCCATAACTATATGGAAACATTAGTGGGTCAGGTATTAGGCCAGGATGAATATGTCGACAACTTTACACACGAGCAGTTGGCCGATTTAGCTTGCCTAGCCTTGGGCCAATTGCGCCCCGTTTATATCCGGTTTGACATTGATTTTTTGTCGGCCTTGCCGGAAAAACGCCTAGTGAAACTCAAAGAAAATACGGTGATTGCGATTGAAAATGCAAAAAGCATGATCATAGAAGATCGTCGTAAAGCTAGGGAAGATGAGTTCCCGGTCATTTTCGGGAGACAAACACTCAATGAAGACTTGCAACTTGAATGGTATGAAAAGCCCATTATCAACAAGCAAAAATAGTTAACAGCAAAATTAGGGAGCAAGAGCATTGGGAATTTTTTCAGCTCTTTTTGGTAGTAAAAAAGAATCAAAACCTGTTGAGATAGAACCTACCGATTACAAGGGGTTTCTAATCTATCCAGATCCAATAGCAGAGTCCGGCCAATTTCGAATCGCAGGTCGAATCTGCAAAGAGTTTGAAGGCGAAGTGAAAACGCATCGATTTATTCGCTCAGATGTTTTGGCATCGGAGGCTGATGCCACAGAGCTAATGATCAAAAAATCCACTATGTTCATTGATCAAATGGGCGATTCAATTTTTAAATAGCCTACTTATCACTTTCACATCGATACAAATCTACAAATTTGAAGCGCGTGTCATCTGGCACGTGTTTTTATTGTTACTTACCTTCCTATTTCATTGGCTGAATTATCAGCAGCGAGTCATTGAAACACCTCATAAATTGATTTTCGTCATAATCTTACGAAAAAACGCCGCTATGCTCAGTAATTAGATTGAGCGGTTATTACATTTGTTTGATTAAGAGTAGATTGATATAAGCAGTGTGTATCTGTGTTATCGGGCTGTAATTAAATTTCTTACAACTGGTCGAATATCCTGCAATCTAGTAAATTTTTATGATTTTTTGTGCTTTTTTTACAAAACGCTTGAAGGTTAAATAGGCGTTAGTTAAAAAGAATAAATCTCATTGCCAATAGTCAAGGAATTGCTATGCAAATTGGTGTGCCAAAAGAAACGCTCGCAGGAGAAACGCGAGTCGCTGCTTCACCCAAGTCCGTGGAACAGTTGAAGAAGTTGGGCTTTGATATCCTGGTAGAAACTCAAGCTGGTTCGTTGGCGAGTTTTGATGACCTTGCATTTACCAATGCTGAGGCGTCGATTGTGTCGACCGAAGAGGTTTGGGCTGCCGATATCGTGCTTAAGGTTAATGCTCCGTCATTTGAAGAGATCGACAAGCTCAAGGATGGAGCGACGTTAATTAGTTTCATCTGGCCTGCGCAAAATGAAGAATTGATGGAAAAGTTGGTAACTAAAAACATCAATGTTTTGGCGATGGACTCGGTTCCACGTATATCTCGCGCTCAATCTCTTGATGCTCTTTCTTCTATGGCGAATATTGCGGGATACCGAGCGGTAGTTGAGGCTGCCCATGAATTTGGACGCTTCTTTACAGGGCAAATTACTGCAGCGGGTAAAGTACCACCAGCAAAAGTGTTAGTAGCAGGTGCGGGTGTTGCTGGATTGGCGGCTATTGGCGCGGCTGGCAGTTTAGGTGCGGTCGTTCGAGCATTTGATGTCCGTCCTGAAGTGAAAGAGCAAGTCGAGTCAATGGGTGCTCAATTCTTAACGGTTGAGTTTGATGAGGCTGAGGTTTCTTCAGATGGTTACGCCAAAGAAATGTCAGATGATTTCAATCGAAAAGCAGCTGAGCTATATGCCGAACAGGCGAAAGATGTTGATATCATTGTTACTACAGCCCTTATCCCAGGTAAACCAGCGCCAAAACTGGTCACCAAAGAAATGGTCGACAGTATGAAAGCGGGCAGAGTTATTGTGGATTTGGCTGCAGCCAATGGCGGTAACTGTGAATATACAGAAGCAGGTAAGGTAATTACGACTGCAAACGGTGTGAAAGTGGTAGGCTATACCGACATGGTTGGTCGATTACCAACCCAATCCTCTCAGCTTTACGCCACCAACCTAGTCAATCTACTCAAGCTGTTGTGCAAAGAAAAAGACGGCAATATCAATATTGATTTTGAAGATGTTGTGCTGCGCGGTGTCACCGTTGTTAAAGAAGGTGAACTGACTTGGCCAGCGCCACCAATTCAAGTTTCAGCTCAGCCAACTGAGAAACCTGAACCTAAGGTTCAGCCTGCTGAAATTGAAGAAAAACCGACCAGCCCATTAAAAAAATGGTTGGGACTGGGGGCAGGCATTGCCGCATTTGGTTGGATTGCTTCTGTTGCCCCTGCCGCATTTCTTGCTCACTTTACGGTATTTGTATTGGCCTGCGTCGTTGGATATTACGTGGTTTGGAACGTGACTCATGCGTTGCATACACCACTAATGTCGGTTACTAACGCGATTTCAGGAATTATTATCGTCGGCGCTTTACTTCAAGTCGGTCAAGGAAATGGTGTAGTTACTTTCCTCGCCTTTATTGCCGTTCTCATTGCAAGCATTAACATTTTTGGTGGCTTTACCGTTACCAAGCGCATGCTTGAAATGTTCCGTAAAGATTGATTAAGGAGTAATACAGATGTCTGCAGGATTAGTACAAGCGGCTTATATTATTGCTGCCTTGTTTTTCATATTGAGTCTGGCTGGTTTGTCGAAACAAGAGTCAGCGAGAGCCGGTAACTACTACGGCATAGTCGGTATGGCAATTGCGCTTATCGCAACCATTTTCAGCCCAGATGCCAACGGTATTAGTTGGATCTTATTGGCAATGGTCATCGGTGGCGGTATCGGTATCCACTACGCCAAAAAAGTTGAAATGACGGAAATGCCTGAGCTAGTTGCGATATTGCATAGCTTCGTAGGTATGGCAGCCGTACTCGTGGGTTACAACAGCTACTTAGATGCACCAATCGCAGCCACACATGCGGAGCATGTTATTCATTTGGTTGAGGTGTTCTTGGGTGTGTTCATTGGGGCGGTAACTTTTACCGGTTCTATAGTGGCATTTGGTAAGCTTCGCGGTGTGATTTCGTCTTCGCCTTTGAGCTTGCCACATAAGCACAAATTAAACTTAGCTGCGATCGTCATTTCAGTGTTGCTGATGGTGATGTTCGTCAACAACGATGGCAGTATGTTCGCGCTAATTGTAATGACATTGATTGCCTTTGTATTTGGTTATCACCTTGTTGCGTCTATTGGTGGTGCTGACATGCCAGTTGTTGTTTCGATGCTTAACTCTTATTCAGGTTGGGCGGCAGCCGCAGCAGGCTTTATGTTAGCCAATGACCTTCTGATTGTTACTGGTGCGTTGGTGGGTTCGTCAGGTGCGATCCTATCTTACATTATGTGTAAGGCGATGAACCGCTCGTTTATCAGCGTTATCGCTGGTGGCTTTGGGCAAGATGTGGTCGTGTCATCAGATACTGAATACGGTGAACACAGAGAAACCACCGCAGAAGAAGTGGCTGAGCTGCTTAAAAACTCTCGCTCTGTCGTTATTACTCCGGGATACGGTATGGCCGTTGCTCAAGCTCAGTACCCTGTACACGAAATTACAGAGAAGCTTCGTGCAAAAGGAGTGGAAGTGCGTTTTGGTATCCACCCTGTCGCAGGACGCCTACCGGGCCATATGAACGTGTTGCTTGCGGAAGCAAAAGTGCCATACGACATCGTATTGGAGATGGATGAGATTAATGATGATCTTAGTGAAACCGATACTGTGCTGGTAATCGGCGCGAACGATACGGTGAATCCGGCAGCGATGGAAGATCCGAATAGTCCAATCGCGGGCATGCCTGTGTTAGAAGTCTGGAACGCACAAAACGTTATTGTGTTTAAGCGTTCAATGAACACCGGCTATGCTGGAGTTCAAAATCCATTATTCTTCAAAGAAAACACGCAGATGTTGTTTGGTGATGCCAAAGACAGTGTGGATGCTATTTCAAAAGCTATCTAATAGTTTGACATAACTCTGACAAAACCGGCCTAAGGCCGGTTTTTTTTGACTTCAAACTGACGATCCCTCAGTGTACCTCACGCTTGAAATCCCATATTCTTATCTAACACGTAACACTGGTGGTATGACATTGTTTTACAGACGACTATTTTTGATTTTTTTAATGGGATCTTCATTCAGCACTATGACTGAAGCCCAGAGTTTGTCTGAAGAAATTGAGTTGTTTTCCAAGCAACTTTTAAAAAAGGCTAGTGATCAAGTAATTGATATTCGGCAAGTGGCTCGAGAATATCCGGCTGAACTCTTAAAACCAGAAAGCCTATTGCCACAAACAGCAAAGTATCCACTTGCGGACATACAAAAGCTTTACCGCCTAGCAGAGCAATGTAAGGGCCCTTTACCATTAAGCCCTCTATTGACAGAACCTTTGGTCTTTACACGCTCGATTTGTAATAACAAACCCCTTGACGAACGTTGGTTCAAACGCAGCGGATTTATCCACCCCGGAGGTGGTACCTACGCTTATCGCTATGCAAATTTGTTTCCCAAGTGGAAGAAAGCCTTAGAGCCCTATATGCACATTACTGAGCGGCCCAATTCAAGCGAGTCTGAATTAACCCGACAGCTTAAGCGACTAAGCGAAACAGGCTTACAAGCGTTGGCAAGCTCAGATGTGATGTTCTTAAGTGAAGATTACCTGTGGGTTCGGGAAGGCGATAGCTACATTGGTTTTAACAATGAGCAGTGGCAGCCGCTGGTTGAGGAAACCTCATTGCAAGTTTCGTTGCTCGACAAAACGTCGACTTGTTTGTATGTAAGGGGCAATGTTTGTTGGCAGCAGGCTCCGCAGTCGCCTTGGCTGCATTATTCGCTAGGTGCGTTAGCACTATTCAATGTGTTGCTTATTTTGGGCTGGACTGTACAACGGTGGCAAACTAAACGCAAAGAGCTCAAAAGCAGAATGTTAATCTTGCAAATACTGACACATGAATTGAGGACGCCAATCGCAAGTTTAGCGCTAACTGTCGAAGGGTTCAGACGAAAGTTTGAGGCGCTCCCGGAAGAGGTCTACGATGAATTTGGTCGATTGTGTTCAGATTCTCGTCGATTGAGGCAATTAGCAGAGGCGAGTAAGGATTATTTGCAATCAGATAATGGTCCTTTAGCAACAGAATGGGTGCCTTCTGTACAAGAGTGGCTCGAGTATAAAGTCGAGGAAGAATACCTAAATGATGTAACTCTAGACATAAAATCAGACTTCTCGGCGAAATTAAATGTCTATTGGTTAGGAACTTGTATCGACAACTTAGTTAGGAACGCAAAAAAATACGGAAAAGGTCTTATTTTCCTTCGCGTAAAAATGACGGACGATGTGTTGCGAATTGAGGTCGAAGACCAAGGTCAATTGACCCAAAAAGATTGGAAACGATTAAAACAACCTTTTGTGAGTGAACGTGGCTTAGGTTTAGGACTCACAATTGTAGAATCAATGATTAAAAGGATGGGCGGTAGAATGTTACTCCAAGGCCCACCGACGACTTTCATATTGGAGATACCCTGTGAAACAGACACTGCTTCTAGTTGAAGATGATAAAAATTTAGCGGATGGACTTGTAGTAAGCATTGAACAGGCTGGGTTTGAATGCTTACACGCAGAGACAATAGAGCAGGCGGATAAGCTTTGGTCTAAGTCTGACTTGGTTGTGCTCGATAGGCAGCTGCCCGACGGCGATTCAGTCGAACGATTAGACTACTGGAAAAATCTTAAGGATATCCCGGTAATATTGCTAACCGCTTTGGTATCAGTGAAGGATAAAGTCACTGGGCTGGATAAAGGTGCCAGTGACTACTTAACCAAACCATTTGCTGAGGCGGAACTGTTTGCAAGAATCCGTGCACAATTAAGAGCACCAGACGCCGATCAAGTTGAAGACAATCAGATCCAAACTGATCAAACAACGATCGATAAAAAAACACGTGAAGTTCTACATCGTGGCGACCAAATCACGTTAACACGAACTGAGTTTGATCTATTGGCGTTCTTAGCAGGTCATATAGGACGTGTGTTCACTCGAGATGAACTTCTTGACCATGTATGGGGCTACAATCATTTCCCAACAACCCGCACGGTGGATACACATATCCTTCAGTTACGTCAGAAATTACCTGGTATTGAAATTGAAACGTTGCGTGGCGTAGGCTACAAAATGAAGGCTTGATGAAAAAATTATCTGGCTTAACGCTTCTTTTCTTTGTGTCCACTCCCACATTGGCGGACAAAAATACTTGGTTCACCGACAATAACAGTGTGAACCAAGTGCACAGTCATTTGTTGGCTGGTGAGCTTTCACCCATGTTTCAGGCATGGGTAGAACAATGGCAAATTGACGAGAATCCTAATCATAGAACTCATCTTTTAAATCTTTATAAGCAATCACTTGAACAGGATTGTGGCAAAACCATTGCCAACACAACACTCCCTACCTGGTTGCAATCTGTGACGTTTCAGGAGACAGAAATTCGCAACCCCAATAGCCAGAAATTTGTCACATCCCTCCTTGTTGATACTGACATAGCGCTACAAGAGGCGAGATTATTTTCTCCTGAGTTAAGCAATGATCTGGAGTTAATAGAATTAGAAAACTCGTTGACATCTCAGTCGAACACTTTGACGCTCAGAGGACAAGTTGCTCCGGGCTTGTACCAGCTCAAATTAAAAACTCAAGACAAGCAAACCTGGAATCATTGGGTAGTACTTGGGGTAGACGACCATCAGCAGGTTTTACAGTGGCAAGCAAACAACACTTGGCAGGTTACACAGGCTAAGTTACCCAACCGAGCTTGTCCTCAAGCTAATATGGACTTAACTTTGACCGATTTTTCCGGTAGCCAACCCAAAACGGTTTGGTCTGAGTCACATAGAGGCAAATTCCCTTCAGCTATCGTATCAAAAACTATTTCCCCGGCACGTTATGTGCTTACAATTAGCCTAAGCAATACGCGTTGGCACGGACCTATCGCGATTGAAAAACAATTAGTTACTTCAAAGACTCATACTATTGAATTGAAGTAGCCTTAAGCGCTAACGGCGTAAAACGCACAAACTGGCTATATGTGTTATGAATAAAGCGATTAAAACTCTTCCCCTGCTCATCGGTTTGGTTACTGGTAGCGCCCACGCAACTAACTACACGATGGAAGCGCGTGGCGATGCGATGGGTGGTACGGGTGTGGTTGCGGCTAACTTTTTAACCGCACCTTTTTACAATCCAGCAATTACGGCAATCTATCGCCGCAACGATGACTTGGGCATGATTGCACCGGGTTTAGGTTTATCCTACAGCGATGAACATAAGTTAGTTGACGATTTAAAAAAGTCACGAGACTTAATTAAAGAGGCAGTTGGTGGAAACTATTCAAATGCCCCACAGCTGCAAACGACATTGGATAATCTTAAGGGTGATATTGCCTCCCTTAAGTTTGGCGGTGTGGCGGCATTTGCCATCCCAAACCAATTTATTGCAGCTAACTTATTTGGTAAAGCTTACTCAGAATCGTTTGCTGCGATGGACATTTACGACGGCTATACTACTGGAGCAAATGCGAACGTTAACACTGCAGTCAATGCTGAACTGAGTTCTGTAAACGCAGTCGCGGTTGGTGTTACAGAAGTTGGGTTGTCGATTGCAAAATACCAAACGTTTTTGGGGCAGCATCTTGCGTTTGGTGTCTCGCCAAAGCTGCAACGCGTCTACACCTACGTGTATTCAGCGAATTTAGACAACTACGACATTAAGGACGTAAAGGAAAACGGAACTGGCGAAACCATGTTTAATTTGGATGCCGGCTTCTTGTGGTTCTATGGCCCAGTTAGAGTTGGGATCTCGGCGAACAACTTTGTATCTCGCGACATAAAAACGGTGACTCAGTCGTTTAATATTACCTCTCAAATTGATAGCGGTGAAACGCGTTCGTATTCCTTGGGCTATGAATACCAAATCAGACCGCAATATACAGTCGGCGCGGGTATTGTCGCTGACTACTTTACGCTGAGCGTTGATTACGACCTGAACGAAGACGAACGTTACACTAACTTTAAAGACAACACGCAAATGATCAGAGTCGGCGCAGAACTTGATATTTTAAGACAGCTAAGACTTCGAGTAGGGTGGAATGACAACCTTGCGTATAACGACGTTGATGACACTTTGACAGCAGGTATCTCGATTTCTCCACTGAACTTGTTCCAACTAGATTTGGGAGCGAGTTACACCAATGAAGACTCAATGGGTGCCTACGTGAATTTTGTTACCAGTTATTGATACCTAACGGCTGAAAAGGTTAGACTCAGGCCCTCGATAAAGAGGGCCTTTTTTATGTTTGATGATTCACTCCCACCACTTTCTCATGAACAGCAACAACAAGCGGTAGAAAAAATACAAGAACTCATGCAGCAGGGCATGAGTACAGCACAAGCCATCAAAGTCGTGTCTGAAGAAATACGAAAACGTTATAGAGAAGAAAACGACAAAGCCTAGAGCTTTGTTTACATATAAGCGCACTATAACTAAAAGTTATCTGGGTTAGTGATTTACTCTGGCGCTTAATATTTAATGATAGGCGGCACCTATCAAATGAAATTCAACAAAGCCATAATATTTAAGTGCATATAAAACAATTAGATACACTGGTTAAATGTTCGGTTGTTATTTTGTAAGTCGTTGCTTACTTACAAGATAGAATAATGAATGTGGTAAATGCTCTCAGGTTTAGTTGGTTTACTGAGCGGGGAGTTTGAGGTGTTTTTGACAATAATTTTGATAACTTCTCATGACGTGATGCTGTCACAAATTGTGTTTTAGATTGTTACGATAATTGTTTAGTGACTTACACGCTCATTTGATAATTTGTCAGCCAAACTACCTACATGAGTCTACAAATTGCTGCAACGTTGGATTAAAAAAGAGCTAAAAGCATTACTACTAAAAAGAGTCAAAAAACA
This sequence comes from Vibrio sp. ABH4_348, assembly GCF_056159765.1. Lineage (NCBI taxonomy): Bacteria > Pseudomonadati > Pseudomonadota > Gammaproteobacteria > Vibrionales > Vibrionaceae > Vibrio > Vibrio sp. ABH4_348. The sequence goes on from NZ_JBSWVW010000002.1 coordinate 1,161,340, forward strand.
ACTTTGGTCTCTATTTAACAAAAGAATGGCCAAGTCACGTAATAGAGACAGGAAAACACGTCATTCAGCTTCGCGAGCCAAAAGTGATATCAGAGGCGTAAAAGCTAATAATCCATTGAATATCGAAATTAACGCGTCGAATGACTGGATCGGCAAGGTAAGTCCGTCCATAGATACTCGCTTTGAGACTTTTCGAGCGCCGGAATACGGCTTTCGTGCTGGTGCAGTTTTGTTAAGACATGCGTATTATCGAAAGCATGGACTAAAGACGCCAAAAGAAATAATTAGCAGATTTGCACCAGCACACGAAAATGATACTAGTCACTACATCAATTTTGTTTGCAAGAGTTGCTCAATTAGAGCCAACAAGCCGGTCAACCTAAATGATGATGAGACGTTGGCAAAATTTCTTCATGCCATGTCAATCATGGAAGTAGGGCACGTCTACCAACTGAAAGACGCTAAACGAGGAGTGTCTCTTATTTGACGTTTCAATACGGAGGGTTACATTGTAACCTGATGGGCTGATATTACTTCATGCTCAAACTTAACCGTCTTCCACAGAAAAGTTGCACTGTAATGCTGCTTGGGCTCACTAATTCGATCCATTCTAAAGTGTCTAAAAGCAAGTTTGTTAATATCCCACGCCACCAAATACCACACTGGTGGCAGTATTAGTAAAGCTTGCGGCTCAACGACTCGTTGAGAAAGTTGTCCCTTGGCGTCTTTGTATTCGAAACTCATTGTGTTTTGTTCTATAAACGCTCGCTCAAATACATCGGTTAACTCGTGTGGAACCTCTGCAAGATCTGAAATATCCACTCTAGGGTCTAGTTTCCCAACATAAAGTCGAGATAACAGTTGCCTTAAGTTTGCAATCTTGTCTTTAGGGAGTGATGCCTCCAATTTCGCGAGTGCTTTATCTGCGTTGTTTAAAAATGGAATGTCTCCAATTAATCGCATGCAAGCCACGCTAACCAGTAACGAAAATACATCACTCATCAACAACCTTACGTTGGTTTGTATTGACCGGGGATCTAACCTCAAACCGCCTCCTCTACCAGGTTCAGAATCTATGAGATATCCCAGCTCTCTTAGCGCTGTAATATCTCGTAAGACCGTCCTTCTCGAGGCGTTGACTTCATTTTCAAGCTGAGCAACGGTTGTGGTTCCGTTACGGCGTAAATACCTAATAATTGCTTCTTGTCGCTGTGTGGGATTCATAAAATCAGGTGACACGTTTTTATGGTGACATAATTTGACACTATATAAGGTTTTAATTCAGTTCTCGACACTCATTTACACCAAGTAACCATAGAGGACATGGATTTGAATACTTTTGACTTTCCAAAGCCTGAGCAAGTTAAAACTAATGATATTGAATTGGAGGTGTTTCACTGTGGGCAAGATAATGCAAAACCCATAGTGCTTTGCCATGGTTGGCCAGAACACGCTTTTTCATGGCGTCACCAAATTCCAGCTTTAGTTAAAGCGGGCTATCATGTGATTGTGCCTAATCAACGAGGATACGGAAATTCATCCAAACCTGAGAGGGTTACTGAATACGATATCATTCACCTCACCTCTGATTTAACAGGGCTTCTTGATCACTATGGCTACGAGAAAGCAATTTTTGTTGGCCATGATTGGGGCGCGAATGTGGTTTGGCATTTGGCACTATTGCACCCTGAACGCGTTGAACGAATCATCAACTTAAGTCTGCCGTATCAAGAGCGTGGCCCTGTTCCTTGGATAGATTTCATGGAGCAGGTATTCGGCGCGGATTTTTATTTTGTTCACTTCAACAAACAACCGGGTGTGGCTGACCACATACTAAATCAGAACACCCAGAGATTTCTGACGAATCTATACCGTAAGAACTTACCTAGTGCCGTTCCTGAACCAGGTAACATGATGATAAATCTGGCCTTATCTGAAGTCATAAAAGGTGACCCTGTAATGGATTTAGGTGAACTTTCTGTGTTTGTTCGTCAGTTTGAGCAAAATGGGTTTACTAGTTCGATCAATTGGTACCGGAATATGAATCGGAATTGGCATTTAACCGCTGAGATAGAGCCTTTTATCCCGCATCCCACACTGATGATCTACGGAGATAAAGACGTAATCCCTCGTCCACCTAACTTGAGTCAATTTGTCCCTAACGTAAAAGAGGTGGGGTTGGATTGCGGTCACTGGATTCAGCAGGAGATGCCGCATGAAACTAATTCTTTGATTCTTGATTGGTTAAATAAAACAGATTGAAATGTACAAGTCAGCAGGCCGATGGCCTGCTTTTTTATGACCGATACTGGGCGCAAAAATGAAACAAGAAAAGCAGGAAGCCGTGTTTTTCGAAAACCAAAGTGATTTTCGAAATTGGTTTGAGCATAACATGCAGGGACACAAAGAAATTTGGGTTGGCTATTACAAAAAGTCGTTCAAAGCTAGTGCGTTGAGTTGGTCAGAATCCGTGGACGTAGCGCTGTGTTATGGGTGGATAGACGGCATCCGAAAGTCTGTTGACGAGCATCGTTACAAAATTCGTTTTACGCCTCGAAGCCCAAATAGCGTCTGGAGTGAAATCAACGTCAAAAAATCCGAAAGACTCATTGAGCTTGGTCTAATGACGCAAGAGGGCCTTGAGTTATTTCTAGCCCGAAGCGACAAAAAGGGTTACAGCGTTGAGGATAGGAAGCTTTTACTAAGTGAATCTTTTGAGTTGAGACTAAAGAGTAATTCAACTGCGTGGCAATTTTTTGCTGATTTAGCACCGAGCTACAAACGCGAATCGATTTGGTGGGTGATGAGTGCCAAAAAACCAGAGACGCGTGAACGCCGATTTCAAGTGCTTCTGGAGTCTTCTCACGAAGGCTTAAAAATTCCGTCATTACAAAAAGCCAAGTGAAAACACTCTAGATAAGCCTATGCGCTTTGGTTAGTATTGCATTATTCAATTTGAGTTTTACTTCATTTATTGGTTGATTTCTATGCAAAAAAACAACATTAAGCGCATGTTCACTTTGGCGAATTTATCTTTACTGGTTTCTGGTTTATCTGGATGTGCCGCGATAAGTGAGGAAGAGTGTTTACTAGGAGATTGGTATCAGCTTGGCCTAACTGATGGCCAAAATGGTAAAAAACACAGCGCTGCGGCATATAGTAAAGAGTGCGCCAAATATGATGTTTCTCTGGATATCGAGCAGTACAACTCAGGTCGCGATCAGGGGCTAAAGTCTTTCTGTACCTATGAGAATGGTGTTGTTCAAGGTAAAGCTGAGAATGAATACAACAATGTGTGTCCAGCGGATTTATCCACGAGCTTTTTGTCTGGCTATACGCCTAACTACAACTTAGCTAAAGCCAAGTCTAGAGTTGTGACTTATCAGGGTAATGTTGAACATTACCTTGCTTCATTGGATAAGTCAGATCTTAGCGAAGAAGATAAACTCAATTTTCAAACTAGTTTGGAACGTTCAAAGGAGGAACTCAAACAAGCTAAAGCAGACGTGAGTCGCTACGAGGCTGAATTGTCTCTTCACAATGCGCGATATGAAAAAGACCAGCTTCTCGAAAAATTAGCCAGCGATACGTTGTCTGATGAACAAAAGCAGTCGATCAATAAACGAGTCAGCTATTTAAACCGTCAAATCGTTATCTACGAGAACCTGATTCAAGTCGATAGTGCAATCAAAAGTATAAAGTCCATCAGCGAAGTGTTTTAAATAGATGAGCGTACCTCGAGGGAACCTGGAAAGCTGAATGAAACACATCATGTTAGACATTGATGGTACGCTCGTTGATTCCTTCGGATTTGACGAACAATGCTTTTTGGAAGCGGTGGAACAAGTCACCGGAATAAAATTAATCAATAATTGGGAGACTTATCCGGATATTACCGATAGAGGCATATTGAAGACCTTTATTGAAAGACAATCCGTCCAATACCAGTTAGAAGAGTTAGAAAGTCTTGTTAAACCGATATTTATTTCTCTTATCGATAAACATTTAAAACGACAACCCGCAGTAGAAATTTGTGGGTCAAAACAGTTTGTATCACATCTACACCAGTGTAGTGGAGTTTTAGTTTCGGTCGCGACTGGCGGATGGGAAGAAACCGCCAAACTCAAGCTTGAGTCTGCATGCTTCGATACTAGTCGGCTAGTTATCGCATCTTCAAACGATCATCATCAGCGTATTGAAATTATGACTGAAGCAAAGCGTCGTGTTGATCCTAATTCTGAGTATCCTGTCACTTATTTTGGAGACGGCGAATGGGATAAAAGGGCATGTGACCAACTCGGTATCAATTTAGTGATCGTTGGAAATTGCGTGCAACACTCTCAGCAAATTAGCGACTTTTCGTGTACAGCTACTGCGCTAAAGTTCGTTCGATGATGTCAAAACTTTAATTTCCCACAATAAGCATCTAAATTCATAAAGGTACATTTTTGTGGACGATAAAAGTGCGAAATTTGTTAATAAGGCGATCTGGAAATGGCTTAGCGGTTTGTCGTCTGTTCATTTCAACATTGTGTCTCGCGACGTTGGTCGCCTGTGACCAAGTCGCTGAAGACACCGCTCAAAACTCTGGCACACATGAACCTTATCGAATTTGGACGACCAAGCAACAACTCACAGCGGATAGTTTGTCGGCTCAGCTATCCAAAACAACCAATTCTGGCGATAAACTGTGTCAGAAGGACGAGAATCGCCCAAAAAAATACTCAACACATTTTGCCTTAATCTCAACGCACGAGTACGACAGAGCCGATCTGGTTAAACGTTACAACATCGACGCAAATCAACCAGTGCTGTTTGGTGAATCTTCAATCGTAGTCGCCGAAAACGTAGGAAATGTAATTCGGCAACAAGGGTCGATAAATGTCGCCAATCAACAAGTTAAAGTTGCAGGAAGCGACATAGTAAAAGTGACATTTTCCGAATCGGGCAAATTTACTGGCTATTGTGATGAAAACTTTGGATATTCCAACGCCATCATGGTTCATAAAGAACTGGGTACCGTTCAAATGTTCAGTTTCTCGTGTCGGGATGTGCTCGCGTCAGTTGTATGTTTGTCTATCAAATGATCTGTAACTGAAACCTGAGACAGCCATTATTCACTGTCAATCCCATTTTAAAATGTCCTGTTCTCAGCAAAGTAGAAATGTCCGGTTGTTTACTGAACTACACTTGTATGTGCCTAGTGTCATAATGGTGTTTGGAGGTAATGATGGGGAGCATTAACAAGGAGTCTTGGCATGAGTTCATGTTACTGAAAAGTGAGGAAACCCAAGCGAATGAAGCTTACGATAAGCTTGTAGAAGAGTTTAGGCTTGGGAGTGCTTCTAAAGATGAGTTAACTCAAGCTTGGATACGAAAGCAACAAGCGTACGAAAGTTATAAAGCGTTTAGAGATGATATGTTCTCTTCAGAATGAAACGATTTTTAGCTTCTTTTTTACTCTGTTTCTTTACAACTGCATGTGAACAACGTTCAGACTACGATGCTTGTGTTGAGTATTGGTCAGCAGTAGTTAGAGATTATGAATTAGGTGATAAAAAAGCTGAGCGCGAGACCATTAATATGATGGTCAGCTCCGAATGTCGCTTATCTGAATAAATTTTTCTATCCATTTTTACTGTGAGTAGCCTTAAAGCTTTCTGGATCGGCAAATACTGGGTTTAATGCTCTTAACTGAGCCATAGCACGCTTCTGAGCCGTTCGTTTAGGGCACTTTTGACTTCTTTCTCTAAGCTGAGCCTTGTCAAATTCTTCCTGCTTCTCTTGGGCAAATTGAAGGACTTTACCCAGTCTTTTGTTATCGACGACTTGAGTTTGGTCCACTTTAGCCAGCTTGTCGAAGGTTCTGAAACTTAACTTTCTCTCGCCATACTGGACGGCAATTCGACCATCTGGATAGTCGAGTATTTTGACCACTTCATTGACGAGGCGGCTGTTTTTCTCTGTGTCTTCAATCAGATAAAGCACTTTGTCATATTGGAACGTCAACGACTTCGAGAGTTTACGCGTAGTCTGCCAAGCAAAAATGTCATCCAGCTCATCTTGGCTTTCTCGAACCGGACGATGAAGATCTTTAGGGTAGTTAGCAGGTCTTGCAAACCGACGGTTAAAATCCTCAATAAAGTAGGGTAGCCATGCGTTCGCTTCTTCAATGGTATTGATACCTTGTAGACGCATCTCCTTGATTAATCGGTCTTGTAGTGTTTTATTCGCTCGCTCAACACGTCCCTTGGCTTGTGAGCTGTTCGCACAAATCAGTTCAATCCCAAGTTCATCAAGAATACGACCAAATTGGGTTAATCCCACTTTTTTGAGATGCTCTTGGTTGACACGAAATATCGAGTGTTTATCGCTGTAAAAAGCCACAGGCTTACCATGTTGATCTAGGTATTCCCGTGTGGCCACCATGTAGTCAAAGGCAGATTCGGTATCACTGAAGCGTAAGTTCATCAACCGTCCCGTCGCATCATCGATGTAGACCAAGAGACAGCACTTAGGGCTGCGTCCTTCAAACCAATCGTGGTGTGAGCCATCAATCTGAATCAGTTCACCTAAACAGTCACGACGGTAACGAGGTTGGTAAACACGAGGCTGGCGTTGTGAATGTGGTACCCAGAGACCATCGGCGATCATCCACTGACGTAGTGTCTCGACAGACAGGACTAAGTTGTGTTGTTCTGTCAGCTTCTCACAAGCAAATGTGGGTGAAAAATCAGCGTATTGAGAGCGTATGATGTTCAGAACTTCAGCACGAAAAGCATCAGGATAACGTCGGTTGCTCGGTCGGCCACGTGAACCATGGGCTAAAGAAGAAGCCCCGTACAGGCTTAACTGGCTCAATAAACGCCGAACTTGTCGAGGGCTTATGTTGAGTATGTCGGCTGCATCTATTTGACGAAGGCGGCACTCACGAACATCTTGCAGTACTTTAAAACGATTAATGTCTCGGTCACTCATGGGAATTAGCATCGGTTGAAGTCCTCAAAGCTCAGCGTGTTTATTAAGCATAAGTGGACATTTTAAAATTGCTCAAACCGGACATTACTAAATTGCGCCTACATTCACAGTGCGTATTGTCTATCTTATGTTAAATAATAATGAGAAAGATGATCTGTTGTCCATAGTCGAAGTCCTTCCACATAATCCCACTGAGTCTCACATTCGTAATGTCATTAAACATAACGGATTTACCATAAAATACCTAATAATCAGTCAGCTATCACGATACTTCCCGTTTATTAGGCGTAAAAAAAGCTCTCAATTGAGAGCTTTTTTAATAAAACATAGGAATCAACCGCCGGCCAGTTTTACCGTGTATCCTTTTGACTCGAGGATCGTTTTAATTTTGTCACGATCATCACCTTGTATCTCAATCGTGCCATCCTTAACTGAGCCTCCACAACCGCATTTCTTTTTGAGTTCTGCGGCGAGTAGTTTTAAAGGTGCGTCATCAAGGTCTAGCCCGGTAACTATACTCACGCCTTTCCCTTTACGGCCTTTGGTTTGCTTTTGTATTCTGACGATGCCATCGCCTTTTGGTCGCTGTTGTTTTTCTTGTTCAGGCTTAATTCGGCCCGTTTCAGTCGAATATACAAGTGTCATTGGTTACTTCTTTTGCATAGCGTTTTTTCTTGCAATCAAGTATGCCTCGATGTGCTTTTGAATGGCAAGCTTACCACCCTTAATTAGTTTGCCATTAAACATGCAATACCAATCATTCGCTTCCCCGGTATCATTTTTCAGTGAGAAACCGTGGAAGTCTTCTGAAGTACCCGGTGCAGTTTTTGGGCGTTGTGAGGCAATTGAAGAAAATTCTCTCGGGTCTATTATCTTTCTGGTGTCGCAAAACCAGTCAATGCTCTTTTTAACTGCTGCCATGCTTCCTTGCAACAGATGCTCTTTGATTTTAACCTGCCAAACGTCGGTTGTTTTGTCTGCGGTTTGCATGTCAAAGCCGCGATATTTTGCAACTGCCATAGTAGTTAGATTGTTTATTGTTGGTGAGTTAATATTAGTTTGATATCAATGGTATGCAAAGTTATTATGTCAGGATATTTTAGTTATAGTGCGTAGATATGAAGAAGGACTTAGAAATATATACTGATCGTTCAGTTATTGCTCAATGGAAAGTCGTGTTGTCTCAACAAGTTGACACAGAAACAGTCGATACCCTGTTTGGAGGGATGTATTCGCAAAGCTCGTTACTTGCAATGACCAAAGATTGGAATTTATTTGTAGACTTCTGCCTTTCAAAAAATATTGCTGTGCTACCAGCCTCCTCTACTGCCGTTCGACAATATTTGGAACGACAGCAAAAAGACAAAAAGTATGCTTCTTTACGTCGCTATTCGTTGACCATATCTAGGTTTCATCAAGTACTGTCATTAAAATCACCTAGTGAAAGCCATCAGGTACAAAGTTATCTTGCGGAGCTTAGGATATCTGGAAAAGCAACGTCTTCTCCTACCAATGCGTTAAGTAAACGCGATATGAAAACCATTCTTGAACGTGTGTCCGGCGAATCCAGCACTAAAGCGATAAGAGATCTGGCCATCCTTGTTACTATGTTTGAGTGTGCCTTAAAACGTTCAGAATTGCGTAACCTTACTCAAAACCAAATTAAAATTCATGACTCTTATGTCGTGGTAAATATCAAAGATGCGACCTACAAACTCAGTCAACAAGCCTCTAAGGTGTTAAAAAAATGGTTATCTTTTATCGGTAATGATTCACAAGCCATTGTTTTTCGTTCGGTCGACCGCCTAGGCAGTATTGGTTCGAAGCCGCTCAATGATTCTTCAATTTACCGTGTCATTAAATCTTTCGAGTCAATTCTTGGTGGTGAAAAGAAACTCTCTGGCCAATCTCCAAGAGTAGGCGCAGTGCATGAACTCAAGGCACAAGGGAAAACGATAGATGAGATCAAAGAATTTGGTCGCTGGGATAGCCCAGTCATGCCGTATGTGTATTTAGGTGCAACCAGTAAAGCTAAGTCGCACCAAATTATCTATAAGTCGTTGAAGAAATTAGAAGACTAGTTTTGTGACCTTGTCACATGCTACTTTTGCAAGCTACTCATAACGCAATCTGTAAGGAAATCTTCAAATAGAACACCATGGTTCTCGACCATTTTAGGGAACATGGAGATAGGTGTCATCCCAGGGAAGGTATTCACTTCATTGAGATAAATTTCACCCGATTCAGTCAGGAAGAAATCTATTCTAGATAAGTGTCTAAGATTCATGTGGTTGAATACTTTTTTACTTATGTTTGCTATCTGCTCTAGCTGTGAATCTGTTAGGTCATTGGCCACGACGTCTGTTGTTGAATGGCTGCCCTTACCATATTTTTCCTCGTAGGTGTAAAAGCCCTCTTTTGGCGCTTTCACCTCTCCCGGCGCAGTAAGCATAAGTCGGCCTTGGTATTCATACGCTGCCACTTCAAGCTCTCTGGGTTTTACTGCTTTCTCGATCAGTACTTGATCAGAAAAGGAAAAAGCATCTGCAATGGCTTGTTCAAGCTCGGAATCAGAGTTAGCTTTATAACAACCAACTGAAGAACCTTGTTTAGCTGCTTTTACAAACACGCTAGACCACTGCTTAAGAGCTTGCTTGCCTTTGTTAAGAGACTCTGATGTGTTTTCCGTGAGGTATACAAATGGAGTATTCGGAATATCAAGTGCGTTGTACCAAAGCTTGGAGGTGATTTTGTTGAAACTATTTACACTTGCCTCAGCGCCGCAACCAAGATAAGGAACACCGGCCAAATCCAGCAACGACTGAATGTCTCCTGTTTCTCCAGGAAAACCGTGAATACAAGGTACAACAAAATCGATGATTTGTTCTCTAGAACCACTGACTAGGGATTTAGAATTGAGATCGAGGTGGACCAGTTCGTCTTCTTGGGTAAACCAACCATCACCTTTTATCTCAACCTGTATAACATTGAAATTTGGCTGCGAAGAGAATTTCTCAAAAAGATAACTGGCAGAAACAATCGATACTTCGTGCTCACTTGAGCCACCACCGCACAATAGTAGAATGTTGATTACAGACATCCTATACCTCAATTTAATTTGCTTAATTGGAATACTAATGGATTGTGATTCAAATCGATACAGCACATTGTAAAATCAAACCAAACTGTACGTGAGACGGCGAACATTTAGTCAAATCGCTTTAGTTACCAATTAAAAAGCCCACATTAAGTGGGCTCAAATCAACACCTGTCACAAACTAGTTAAGCTTGTTCAATGTTGGATATTCAGAGTTTTTGATTTTGTCGATACTTTTTACAAAAGGTTTTAATTCCAAAAGCTCTGCTGGAAGCTTAGAGATCGCTTTTTTGGCATCCGCTCGTGTGGCAAAGTCACCATACAGCACTGAGAACCACTTCGTGCCATTGACCACTTTGTAATTTTCCCAAATAGGTTGACCATCACTTGGCAATTGCTTAGCAAACCGGTCTACTTTAGCTTGTGACCCTACCGCAACAACCTGAATCGTGTAGCCATATCTTGCATAACTTGCTTTTTGTTTTGCTGTTGGAGGAGTAATTGCAACTGACTTTTTGTTCTGTGGAGCCATTTTCACTACAGGCTTTTCTTCCATTGGCTTTTGCATAACGTTGACTTGAACGTTATCTTCCATCACTTCTGGTGCGGTGCCTGTTTCAGAAACAACAGGTTGCTGCATCAAAAAGTCCTCGCGATAGCTTTCGCTAGTAACATCAGTGGTGTATTCGGAAGAAATACAGGCAGTCAGTAACAAAGGTAACGCGGCGATTGCAAGCTTTTTCATGGTAATGTCATCAAGTAATTATAGGTTTGAATTTGGATAAATCATGCCGTTACAGAGGCTTATAATCAAGCATACTCGCCTATTATAGTTCAGCACTCTGTGATACGTGGCACAATATTGCGGTTATTACGCCCTACCATCGATTAGCCTTGATTCAATATCACATTAAGCATTGCTCATTTTACATAAGATTTAGCAATCAAGTTCGAAAAGCACATCCTATATGAATAGCCTAAGTAATTTGTTCAAACCTCAATCTGTTGCCGTTATTGGCGCCTCAACTAAACCAATGAGGGCCGGCAATATCGTCATGCAAAATTTGCTACAGGAAGGTTTTGATGGTGCGATTATGCCTGTCCACCCAAAATACAAATCAGTTTGCGGTGTACTTGCCTATCCAAGCGTAACGGATTTGCCAATCGTTCCCGATTTGGTTGTGTTATGTACACATGCATCTAGAAATATTGAGATTTTTGAGCAGCTTGCAAAAATCGGCGCCAAATTAGTGGTTATCCTCTCTGCTGACATGCATGTCACGAGTCAAAACTCTGATATTAGTATTCAACAGGCCTGCTTAGAGATCGCCAGCGCTGCCGGAATGCGCGTAATTGGGCCGAATAGTTTGGGCATCATCCTACCTTGGGTTAACCTCAATGCTTCCTTTTCACCAAGCAGTGCTCACCGTGGCAAAATTGCTTTCATCTCTCAATCCGCAGCGGTGTGCACAACGGTTCTTGATTGGGCTAACGACAAAAATATCGGGTTTTCGGCATTTGTATCTTTAGGAAATGCAATCGACATTGATTTCGATGAGCTACTCGATTGCTTTAGTACCGACAGACACACCGATGCCATACTGCTTTACGTTGATACTATCTCTGACGCCAGACGTTTTATGTCGGCAGCCAGAGCTGCTTCTCGTAGTCGCCGTATCTTGGTATTGAAGGCTGGAAGAACCCATGCTGGTCAATTGGCTGCCCACGCCCATACCGGAGGAAGCAATACGTTAGACATCATTTATGACTCTGCTATTCGGCGAACCGGTATGCTGCGTGTGCATAACTCTCACGAACTATTTGCTGCGGTTGAAACACTCACTCATTCAGTTCCACTGCGAGGCGAACGTCTTGCCATAATAACTAATGGCGGCGGGCCTGCAATTATGGCTGTCGATACGCTAATCAGTCGCGGTGGGAAATTGGCGACGCTGGATGACGCTCTCATCGAGCAGCTCAATCAAGTATTGCCCGATAGTTGGAGTCACCAAAATCCGATTGATATGGTCGGTGATGCCAGTGAAAGACGTTATATTAATACTATAAACGCCATTATGGACAGCGATTGTGCTGATGCCATTCTCGTTATGCACAGCCCATCTGCCATCGCTCATTCAGATAGAACGGCAAAAGCCGTGGTTGATACAGTCAACAAGCATCCAAGACGTAAACGCTTTAATATATTAACCAATTGGTCAGGTGAAATGACGGCCCGTTCTGCCCGTAACATTTTCACCTCAGCGGGTATTCCAACCTATCGCACACCAGAAAGTTCAGTCGTCGCTTTCATGCATTTAGTGGAATATCGCCGTAACCAGAAACAGTTGATGGAAACCCCAACGACTTCAGAACCGGTGCACACTCAAGATGTCGAATCCGCCAAGAAGTGGATCAAAGAAAGGTTACAGGGTAATGAAAGTGTTAGCATGGATACCCAACAAATCGGCGGTTTTCTCAAGTATTTCGATTTCAATGTTCTGCAAACTTGGCTGGCGTCAGATCCATCAGAAGCAGTGCTGATCGCAGAACAAATCGGTTATCCTGTCGCCGTTAAGTTGCGCTCACCTGATATTCCACATAAATCCGATGTACAAGGAATTATGCTTAACTTGCGCAATGCTGAAGAGGTTTCTAGCGCATCACACGCCATTTTAGATCGTACCAAAGTTTCCTACCCAGCTGCGCGAATACAGGGTCTAGGTATTCAAGCTATGGCAAAACTTGCCGGCGGAGAGGAGATGCGAGTTAAGGTTATCACCGATGAAACCTTCGGGCCGGTTATTTTAATTGGCCAAGGGGGATCGGAATGGGATGTATCAATTGATGCCTCAGCCGCTCTGCCACCACTCAACACCGCCCTAGCGCGTTACCTCGTAGTCACAGCCATCAAGAACGGTCACATCAGACCACAGAAATTGCCACAACCGATGGATATACTGGGGCTAGCGGAATTTTTGGTGCGCGTATCCCAAATGGTTGTCGATTGCCCTGAACTGTATGAATTGGATATTCATCCTTTGTTGGTCAATGGCAATCAATTTACAATATTGGATGCCGACCTTACCCTAAGACCATATCAAGAAAACAAACATCCGCGGTTGGCAATTCGACCATATCCAGTTGATTTGGAAGAATTCTGTACATTGAAGGACGGTGAACAAATATTGCTCAGACCGATTTTACCTGAGGATGAACCGAATCACGCCCTATTCGTGCAGCAAGTTTCAAAAGAAGACCTCTACAAACGCTTCTTTACCGATGTGGGAGAGCTCAACCACGAAGCAATGGCGAATCTTACACAAATTGATTATGACCGAGAGATGGCGTTTATTGCGGTTTCTGATGCAGGAAAGGAAAGGCAAATAATCGGAGTCTCTAGAGCGTTGATAAACCCTGATAATACCGACGCTGAATTTGCCATCTTAATCCGATCAGACATGAAAGGTCGCGGCCTTGGCAAACATTTGATGAACAAAATCCTCGAATACTGTCGCCAAAAAGGCACACTGCAAATATCAGGAATGACAATGCCAACCAATCAAGGCATGTTGGGACTGGCAAAACATCTAGGGTTCCAAGTCGCGGTAGATTTTGAAGATGGCACGGCAGACATGAAGATGAAGCTCTAAAAGCTATTATTCAAGCTTAGGCCAGTTCTTCTTCAGATAGCGTATACACCAGTTTTTAGCCTCGCCCATTTTGTTGCGTCGCCAAGCCATAACAATAGGGACTTGAGATACCTCACTGCCATGTATTTGTTTTAACAATCCTTGCTCAATCAGGGGTGTTGCTACGTGTTTGGGAAGCGTAGCGATACCCAACCCTGATTTGATTGCTTTGACCTTTGCTTCAAAACTGGTCACCGTCAGCCGCGTTTGTTTTTGCAACACATTGACTGATTTGGTTGGTTGATCTCGCGCAGTATCCGCAATTGCGATAATCCTGTATTTGCTTCTGGCTTGCTCGTCGAATTCTCCCTGTCGATTATGAACATAGTGATTGGTCGACGCGACCCAAACCAGAGACATACTGCCAATATGCTCAGTCTTGAAATCAGCAGGTATAGTTTGCATATGAGGGCATACTAGCAAGTCCGCCCTTTCACTGACGAGTGACTCCCACGCGCCTGCCAGAATTTCTTCTTGTAGCTTGACTCGAGTTGAACTTATCTCACCTAATTTATTGACCAAGGTAAAAAATGGATCAATTGGCACAATACCATCAAATGCAATAGTGATATCTAACTCCCATCCATTAGCTATCGAACTGGCTTCGGTTACTAACTTGTTGGTAGCAGCAATAATGATACGCCCCTGTTCAAGAATTAAACGTCCCGCTTGTGTAAAGGTCGCTCGATGCCCAGAGCGGTCGAATATGATTAGATCAAGGTCTTGCTCAAGCTTTTGGATTTGATAACTCAGAGAAGAAGGCGCCCTATCCAACTCGTTCGCGGCGGCGGCGAAGCTACCACGTCGATCGATCGCGTCCAAGATACTCAATGCTTCTAAGGTAATGGGATTAATCACAATACCGCTTCCTCTCAAATTTAAGGCGGTTGATTTAAGGTTCACTATAAATTGGCATAAAGCGAATGTGAATTGACTTTATCTATTTATGCCCTTTAAACAAAACAACCAGCCGAAGCTGGTTGTTTTGTACTAGTTTTATTCAAAAGGTATTGATAAAAGTGCGAATAACTAGTTATTTATTTTTCTTAATCTCTTTCGTAACCATTACAGCAGAAGTAACGATGAAAGTGATGATAAGTGCAAGTTCCATCCCTATCCCTTATTAGTTTGCGGGCTGTACCGAGTGTACAATCGAAATTGTAACACCATAGACATACTTTGACACTTTTTGTTTAACTTTATTGCACTCACTAGCGGTTTAGATCAATTTTCGACCTATAACAGGAGAAATACTATTTTTTCTGTCACAAAAAAAGCCGAACTACTCTTCTAAGAAGTTACGTTGTTCGTCGAGCTCCCCTGACCTTAAGACTCTGAAGTGTGTTTTATCCAAACCCGGCTAAAGTCAAACCAGCCAAGAGCATTACATTTTGCGTTTTGAAGCGTTAGGCATTGGTCTTTACTAACGCCAAGCCAGCAGTGAAACATAGGAATCAACTGCTTGCTTTCGACCAGTGATTGCGCTAGTTGCTTCGCTGGGAATGAACTCGTTTCACTCATGCGCCATTGTTTCACCCAATTTTCCCATGTTTTGTAGTCATCATCGTGGCTACAAGATCGAATTCCACTGTTATCAATAAGCCAGGTTGCTAACGCTTCATCTTTGTGATTACTAATACCCATCGCTTTTAGCCAAAGGTCTACCGAAATGTCCTCAGGTAAGTTTTCCTCATACGGTAACCGTTTTAGACCAATGCCATCCTGAGCCAATACGGCCTCAATACTGTCAACCATGGCGGGAAAAACTGGATGATCAGAATGATAGGCGATCGTAACTTCATGTGTTGTCGTTGGCACTTTCGCATCAGACTGACTAACTTGGTGATACCATCCAGGCTTAATCCCTTGGGCGGGTAACACCCCTAGTTCGATGACCTTTTCTTTCGGCAGTAGTTTAAATAAATCGAGGGAATTGAGCCTTGAGCAAAAATAACTGGCCCATTGTTCATCTTTGGCTAAACCCGACTTTTTGTTAATTAGCAAATAGGTACACCCGGGATCTAGTTCAACTTGGTCATCTAGTAAAGAATGATTTGGGATAGTTGGCTTATGGAGACTCGGAAAAATAATCGATGAGTGAGAGTTACTGATGATCCATATTTCAACTCTATCTAGAAGTGCTCGATATCCGAAGTAGTTATCGAATGCTTCCAACACCAACCTTTGTTCATCATTTTGTACAACTCGATACGGTCCGGTCCCGATGGGATAGCTATCAAAGTTGTCTGAATCCACTAAATGTTCCGGTACAATTTTGGCTTCAGGTCCTGCAAGAAGATGGGCTAAACGGTAATCCGGGTATTCAAGTTCCAACGTGAGTACATTGGTCTCTGTCACATCAACATTTCGAATATGGGAAAACAGGGGTTTTTCTATCAAACATCTAATAGATTGTGCGATGTGTTGGCTAGTAAGTGTGTCGCCATTGTGTAATCGGATTTTGTTTCTAAGGTAAAATTTCCAAATTGTGGGTTCTATTTGCTCCCATTGATGAGCCAGATCCGGTTGAAGGCTTTCGTTTTCGTCTAGTTTGGTCAACCCACTAAACACTTGGCTAACAATATGTAGTTCTGAGCGCCGGATGGGTTTTCTCGGATTGAGTTTTGGCAGCGCTCTGTAATAAGGCAAGCGGATCGTTTGCAAGCCATCAGTTGTTTGCACACCTAAGTAAGACTCGACGATTCGAGCAAGTTTGCTGACGTCATTGCCCAAAACCTCAAGCGCCTGTTCAACACGCCCACTGTCGAGATGTTGTCTGACCAACGACTCGGAAACGCTCTCTTTACTCTGTTTAAATCGGAGCGTTGAATGTTTGCCCCTACCCGGTGCAGGCTCCCACTCGATCCAGCCTTCTTCCACCATTTTGTTCAGTACAATACGAGCATTACGACGCGTACAGAACAGTATTTCGGTAATATCATCTAATCGAGTCGAACAATTTTGGCCGGAAAAGTGCAGAAACAAACTTTCAAATTGCTTTCTTAGACGTGGGCTGCTCATAAAATACGGAAATATTTAGTGGAAGTGTGTTCTGTATTTTCCTCTTTTTTATAGTTGATTTAAATAGAGTTCATCGGATTTATTTACATATACCCAAGTGACCTCAAGATGCGAGGTTCAGCGAGAATTAACTAGGCTTCAAACAAGGCATTGATTTGCAGATCTAGTCGCTCTAAATCAAGAATCAATAACGCAGTATGAAGCTTAGTTAAACTCGCCCTTGGGAGCTCATATTCTGTCTCATTTCTTCGTCAAAGAACTTGGAAAGGACTTGTCATCGCTGCGTTCCAGTTCTTTAGGCAGAGAGGCTTGAACTGAACCAGAATATGTAGCTCTGAACTCTGCATCTTGAAGTTACTTGGATATATACCTGTCATTAGAGAAACTCAATCTGGATGCCCAAATACTCAGCAAGTCCTTGTGCGAGATCTGGCTCTAACTCAAAGCTCCATTTCACTGCACCAAGGTCGGCAATGATCAGTGTTTTATCACCGAGAGTGAGTATTTTTAACTCGTCTGCTTGTGCATTTAGCGTGATCGGATTTTCACCATCAATTTTGATCACGACTTCTCTGGCATTACAGATAACATAACCATTACTAATTGAAGTTTTCATCAAACAATACCTAGGCTCTCACCGCAACTGTCAGTCGGCTAACGCACAGCAAAACATCTTTTTCGTCTTTGATGTCGATTTGCCATACTTGTGTGCTTTTACCAATATGAATTGGAGACGCCTTAGCAAGAACGTGACCGTTACGCTTTGCTTTAATGTGATTAGCGTTGATATCCAAACCGACACAAAACTCTCCTTCAGGCACCGCCATATTGGCAGCCAGCGAGCCAACTGATTCAGCAAGCGCCACTGAGGCTCCACCATGTAACATCCCCAACGGCTGGTGGGTAAATTCAGCGACTGGCATTTGCGCTGTCAGTGAATTGTCATCAAAGTCTACATACTCAATTTGAAGATGCTGCATCAAAGTATTTTTGGAGGTTTGATTAAGCTCTGCTAATGAAAATTCACGCTTCCATATTGTCATTTGGTTTACTTCCTTCAATGCAATTTTTAACGAACAAGTATATACTCTACCTGCTTTTACGGGACTGATATAGATGGAGTTTTTATGGCAAAGTTACGAAACTTTTTTGCCGCGTCACTGATTGTTTCAAGTTTGGCAGCATGCACATCATCCCCGACGGGTAGAAGTCAACTTGTCATGTTTTCAAAACAAGAAATGAGTCAGCTTGGTGCTCGATCTTTCGAAGAAATGAAAAAGAAAGAAACGATTAGTCAAAATACTTCAGTAAATCAATATGTTCAGTGCGTAACAGACCAAATCACACAATACGTTCCGCCCCAAACTGGTTTTAAAGAATGGGAAGTCGTGGTATTTGAAAGTGACCAAATCAATGCTTTTGCACTTCCTGGCGGAAAAATTGGTGTTTATACCGGCCTTCTGAAAATTGCTAAAGACCAAGATCAGCTGGCAACCGTTATTGGTCATGAAATAGCTCACGTACTCGCCGATCACGGTAACGAGCGTATGTCTCAGGCCCAAATTGCAAATGCAGGTATGCAAATCACTGCGGTTGCTTTGGGTTCTAGTGAATATGCGCAGTATCGTGATTTAACCATGGCGGCATTAGGCATCGGTGTACAAGTTGGAGTTTTGCTTCCATACGGTCGAGAGCAGGAGTCTGAAGCAGATATACTTGGCCTTGAACTAATGGCTAAAGCAGGTTTCACACCAAAAGCCAGTGTCTCATTGTGGCAGAATATGGGCGCGGCATCGAAAGGAAAACAGCCACCAGAAATATTGTCGACTCATCCCTCAAATGCGACACGAATAGACGGGTTAAGAGAGAAAATACGCCAAATGCCAAATTACAATTCAGCGGCTCCAGATTGTAAGCGGCCAGAGGTAATTTAAAGCCAAAGACCAAAGTTTTAATTAATTTAAAGCGTATTTTTCTTCGGATCAAAAAAGCCAGCTAGTGCTGGCTTTTTAGTTAGTTTCTGATGCCGATATCTTTTTGAAGATGTGTCGACAGTTCACCCGAATAATATGCATTGCTCGTTGGTTGTTCAACAAACAAGATATCAATCAAGTGCATCATCAATCCTTTGAAGCTAACTGAATAGGTTCTTTCATCCATAGAGTGAGTAGACATAGTGTCTAAATGTACTGCTTGTGCCATTATAACCACCTCTAATAACCATTAACTCGTTGCTACAAGAAGAATTTTATTATTCAAATGACTCGAACAAGAAATGACTTTTTTGGATTATTCAGATTAGTTTTTCTAATGCTACAGTTTGGTAACATCACAAGTTTTAACTAGTTATAACACGTGAATATCTATGCACTAAGGCATGGGTTTTGTGAAATATTATGAGTAAGTCAATACCCAAAAGCTGATATGTTTTTACTTTGTTAAAACTAAAAATGTGGCCTTGAACAAAATTGGCTAATCTAAGCTAATAGAAAAAGTTACGAACTTGATTTTTAGAGATACAAACACTATTTGGGATACAAAAAGTGCCCCGAATGAGGCACTTTGACATGGAAAAGCTACCAGAGTCATACTCCGCCAAGGGGCACTAAGTATACAAGCGCAGACCAAAACCCGACCCAAGATACGACGACTAGCACATCTAACCAATCTTTACTCCACATAGAACCCCCTCAAGAAGTTTATGTAGTCACACACACCTTTGTGTGACAGTTCAATTGGTTATTTTGCAATCAACGTGCCAGTTACAAATGAGGAGTCCAAACAGGCGTTCTGTTGTCCTTGGTCTTGATCTCTGAGCCACTCAATGAAGCAATCTGCCATAGATTGATTGGACACAATCGGCTCTTCAACATAGTTGAGTAAAGCGTCATATCCCTCTTTCCCTTTTGCTGTATATACTGATGAAACACCACAGTATATCTGGTCTGCGACTACATGGCTCCAACCATTGGCACGGTCTTTTATCATTAGATTTGATATGCGCGAGCCGGTGGGGTTGTCATGAATATAATCAAATTGAACGCGACTTAAATACGGATAAGACCCTTGCCCGGTCCCCTCCACGCCATTATTCAGAGCGTTATTGATTGCCCCCTCTAAAGCAGCGGCAAGATCCTGCCCCTTAATTTTGTAGACTACTACCGGAATAGCGAAAGGTAAAAGTCGGCCAACAATATCACCCATGGTGAGTTGACCTGCCTTCAACGAAACACGCACACCGCCTGCATTGTGCAAGCCAAAATCCACATCATGGCCAAGTTTACACATCGCGTAGCGAAACGACTCTGCGACCAAAGGTGCTACTTCACTGCCCCCTAGTTCATCTGGTACACGCACGTGCCTCAGATTTCTTTGCAACTGATAAAGGGGCTGTGTCTGCAGTTTTTTTACTCTAGGACGGTATTTACTATCAAGAAGCTCGTAGATTTCTCTTGAGCGCTTGCAAACCACTACATTAGGCTGGGCAGTTATAGCACGGCGCACTTGTGCTATCTTTTCAGCGTTAAACTCTTGTTCCAGTGATGCATTATGAAACACGCGTTTGCCGATCAAGATTTCATTAGTACCACTAAAGCTGATTATCTCACCAGACTGGTTAAACTCCACTTCACAACGACCGATAGCCATCGAGTGACAACCAGCCTGGACGATATGGGTTCCATTGACTCGAATCCCATACTCATCGTCTTTGCCCAACCCTATCGCTTCAAAATCACCTTGAAGTCTGTGACTATGGCCGCCGATGATTAATGCAATGCCATCAACTTGTTTTGCAAGCTCGAAGTCCCCGTCGTAACCCAAATGGCTCAATAAGATGATATTGTTTATTCCGGACTGCTGAATCGCCTGCACCGTATTTTTGGCTGTTTCAATGGCATTAACAAATGGTGTGTCCGAATCAGGACTGGCGATGTCAGACATTTTGTCAATGGACAGACCAAAAATCGCCACCTGTTGTGTTTCATCACCTTTTACAATCCATCGCGCAATCTGTTTTTCAGTATCGAAAGAATAAACACTCGAGTTTTCACTCAACCGAGTACTTTTACTCTGGCATTCTTGACTCAAATCCCAGTTTCCCGCTAACAAAGGGAAGTTGATGCGCTGCGCAAAATCAGCGACCGGTTGATTGCCCATATCAAGCTCATGATTACCGAGCGTCATTGCATCTAAATTGAGAGCATTAAGTAAGTCTGAGTTGGCTAACCCCTTAAACAGGGAGAAATACAAAGTGCCTTGAAAACAATCACCAGCGTGAAGAAATAGAAAATGTTGATCATTTTTCAAAGCGTCTTGCTTCAGTTGGGCGGCACGCGTGGCTATTCGACCAAAACCACCAGCATTAACATAGGGATGGAAAACTTGGTTGTCGACTTTGACGGTTAACTCAGTGGATGTTGGGTCAAAGTGTGAATGAGTGTCATTGATATGAGCAATAGTGATCTTCATAAACGCCTTTTTCTGATTCCTTCCTTTCGATGCTAACGTGATTTAGTTTGCAGTTTTATGAAACGGACAACGCAATTGTAACTTACTCACCGCGATGCAAACAGCTTTCAATTGCATTCTTAGTTTCGAAATTTACCACATCAAATTTATAACCCTTTGATTAATCCCGTTGTTTACCTACAAAATGGGTTATGCTTAAAGTGTCCGCGTTGTAGGTGGAGATGGGAGAAGGCTAATGAAGATTGAACGCGTGGAAATATCTGGGTTTCGCGGCATCAAACGTTTGTCACTCGCGGTGGATTCTCTGACGACTCTAATAGGTGAGAATACTTGGGGTAAATCTTCGTTACTTGATGCCTTGTCTGTCGCTTTGCCAACAGACGGCTTGCTCTACCAATTTTCAATGACTGACTTTCACGTTGACTACGCACTTTCAACACCACAGACACAGACCCTACAAATATTGATTTCGTTTATCACGCAAGATGACAAAGTGATTAATGCTGGACGATATCGCAAGATCAAACCGCTTTGGGTAAATGGAGAAGACAACAGCAAACGCATTATCTATTGTATGACTGGCACTCGCGACGATTATTCGGTGTCTACCCAATATTCTTTCCTAGATAGTCAAGGTAACGAAATCAAACTTCACAGTGCGAACAAATACACACAAGAATTAATTTCGCTGCATCCCGTCATTCGCCTCAAAGATTCTCGCCGTTTCAACCACTTATCAGGAGATCAGCGAGATCCTGATCAGCGCGCGGAAAAGAGAATTGCGAATACATGTCGCCGGCTACTGGAGCTCCCTGGGCATGTCAACAAAGGCGAAATGAGGAGCAGCCTGAACGCGATGAACTCGCTGATGGAGCACTATTTTTCGTTTAAGCCCCTAGATAAGAAAAAAGCGACCAAAACCCGCGATGGCATTTTTTATCAGCGAAGCAACCATGAGATTAGCGTACCTTCGGTCATTGAATCTACCCATGATAAACAGACTCGTCTGCTCTTCCTTGGTTTGCTAAATGGGTATCTACAAGCGAAAGGTCCTAAACCCCTTCGCCGTTGTGCTCGGCCTCTGTTGATCATTGAAGATCCAGAGGGACGCCTTCACCCAACCCACCTCGCCCGAGCATGGAACCTGTTACAGCTGCTACCAATGCAAAAGTTGTTAACCACCAATAGTTCCGAGTTACTATCTCAGGTACCGCTGTCTAGTATATGTCGCTTAATAAGAAGATCAGATAGAACTGAAACACGTTCAATTTCTGCCAAAGACCTAACCAAAGACGATTTACGCCGAGTTGGTTTTCACGTTCGTTTTCATCGCTCTAGTGCCTTGTATGCTAGATGTTGGCTATTGGTAGAAGGTGAAACGGAAGTTTGGCTATTTAACGAGCTAGCTGCACTGTCTGGCTACAACTTGGCGGCAGAAGGCATTCAAATTATGGAGTTCGCGCAATCTGGGTTGAAATCCTTGATTAAAACCGCAAAAGCGTTTGGGATAGATTGGCATGTTGTCACCGACGGCGACGCGGCAGGCAAAAAATACGCGATGTCGGTAGAAAACCTTTTGGGAAAAGATTTGAGCTCTCATCGACTTACGGTTTTACCCGACCACGACATCGAGCATTACCTATACAACCACGGTTTCGAAGACTTCTTTAAGCAGTTGATCAAAATTTCACCCGACCACGCGATCCCACCGAAAAAAGTCGTCACTAAAGTGCTTAAAAAGTTTGCTAAACCAGATCTGGCAATCGCTATTGCCAAGCAATGCGAACAACAAGGTGCGGTGTGTATTCCCAAACTGCTTAGACAAGTATTACAACGTGTTTTAACTATGGCTCATGGCAACACTTAGTGGAAAGTCTAAAGTACCGGCTTGCCTTTCATCATTCTCAGCCCTTCACGTCGCACACATTCCGCTAATGGATTGGCCGTCATGTCGGCTCTCCAAACAAAAGAAAGCGTTCGCTCCATCTCTAATTCAGGGACATTTAGTACAGCCAAGGTTCCTAACTTGATGTATTTCTCCACATCCAAATATGGTAGACACGTCAGATATTGGCCATTGGCGACTAGGCTGCGCAGAACTGGCACGTGTTCGTATTCGCGCCAAACGTCTAAGTTCTCAATTAAATTGTGAATGGAGCTATCAAAAACATTGCGTGTACCTGAACCGTGTTCTCTCAATACCCATTTTGCTTGCGCCAACTGTGAAAGACTAACCTGATCTAACTTGGCGTACGGATGGTGCGCAGACGCCACAACGGTTAGATGATCTCGATGCCAAACCTCTTGTGCGAGGCGGTTGTCATCGCAGCGTCCCTCTATTATCCCAAGGTCAAAACGATAATTTAAAACCCCTTCAATTATGGTCGCCGTACTTTTCACTTTGAGCGGCATTCTTATCTCAGGAAAGTTACTATCAATAATACTGATTAGGTCAGGAATAAGATGTTCAGCAGGTGTTTGACTGGCTCCAATTTTAAGCTCACCACTTAGTAAATGTTGGTCATAAAAACCCAGTTCTATTTGCTGCGCATCACTGAGCAACTGCTTAGCTTTGGGTCTGAGCCACATTCCCCAGTGGGTAAGCGCCATTTGTTTACCTTGCCGCTCAAATAAAGGGCGTCCCAATAATTTTTCCAGTTGTGCCAGGGACATACTGGTCGCCGATTGGGTTAACGCTAGTTTTTCTGCTGCAAGACTGACACTGCCAGTGTCTGCTATTGCCACAAAAACTGACAGTTGTTTTAGAGAATATCGCATCGTTTTTCTAACTCCCAAAAGGTTCTTCACGACTATATTACTCATCCAGTTTGGTATCAAACAATCTGATAGATTTTATAAAAATTATCAAATTCACTTCGCAGTTTTGTCGACCTATTGTTAAGCCAGTTAATCGTTATATCACAGGAGGTTAGCTTGATTAACAGTGTATATGGGAGGCGAAATGAAGACCAAATCTGACCTGACATCGCCAAATCCCGTAGGTCTATCACCCAAAGAAATGGCTTCTAAAGCCCTAGCCTATACAGACGGGAAAATGACCAAATCTGGGTTTTCTTTGTTGATGAGTGCTGGCTGCGCTGGGCTCTTTATCGGCTTAGCGTTTGTGTTTTACATCACAGTCACCACTGGGGGTGGCCATTGGGGCTTAACTCGCTTTGTCGGTGGTGTTGCATTTAGTCTGGGTTTAATTCTTGTTGTCATCATGGGAGGGGAACTTTTTACCAGTTCAGTATTAACATCCATTACCTATGCCAGTAAACGCACCAAATTCAGCGCCATGTTGAAATATTGGTCACAGGTGTACTTTGGCAACTTCGTCGGAGCCGCAATACTGGTTGCGTTGGTATTCAGTGCCAAAATCCAATGGGTTAACCACGGACTTTGGGGTGAAACGCTGCTCAACTTAGCACTTCACAAATTGCATCACGATTGGTGGCAAGCTTTTAGCCTGGGACTATTGTGCAACCTAATGGTGTGTCTTGCGGTCTGGCTGACGTTTAGTAGTGAAAACCCAGCAACCAAAGCATTGCTTATGGTGTTACCCGTCGCGCTTTTTGTTTCTTCGGGCTTTGAGCACAGCATCGCAAATTTGTTTGTATTACCGTTGGCACTGCTAGTCAAAAGTACCGCCAACGCAGAGTTCCTTCAGCAAATAGCCATCTCAAGTGAAGCGTTATCAGCGCTTAGTTTCAACCACATCATTTTTGCCAATCTGGTCCCAGTGACATTAGGGAATATCGTCGGTGGTGCGGTTTTGGTGGGCTGGGTTAACTGGCGATTGCACCGCCCAGACCTAATCGATTCGACCAGCATCGACCTCATTTCAAAACAATCGTCATTTAACAACATTAGCCAACTAACCACTCAACTCAATCACAGGCAGGAGAACAACATGAACCCAGAGCTAAAAGTAAACCAATTCGCGAACTTTCACCCTGTCACTTTGTCACCGACACAGACTATCCATCAAGCCTGTCAGAAGTTAATTGCTTCCAATATTGAAGGTGCGCCCGTTGTGGATTTGCAAAATAGATTACTTGGATTTTTCTCAATCCATGACTTCTGTACTCATGCTTGGTTAAAAGACTACGACATTGAAGAAATGATTGTTGAAGACGCGCCACTCGTACAAGATTTGATGACTAAAGAAGTAGTGACCATATCTGGTGAGATGAGTGTATCTGAAGTACTGAGTTACTTTACTATCGACAAAGAGCAGTTGTACCCAGCAACTTCGATGGGCATCGCGACCGCTTATTCTGGATTCAGCGTTGAAGAACGACTAAAAGCAATGCAGGTTAAAAGACCAAGAACATTACCAATTGTTGAAGGTGAGCGATTGGTTGCCATCGTCAACCGATACACATTAGTGTCCGCGTTTTATCAGCAATTGGTACCATCCAACGACCAAGAGCAACAGACTGATAAACAATCTGCTTAAGTAAGTACTTAAACAAAAGCACCAAAACAAAATGCCCGCTGCACTGTAACATGTGCGGCGGGCATCGAATAAGATCTACTGTGGTCGCTTACATCTTAATGCCTTCGACATGAAGCTCCATATCAACGTAGCTCGCTGGCCCCATCACTGTAATACCAAAGTCTTTCAGCTCTAGTCTTGTCGTACCAACAAATCCTGCACGAGTTCCACCCCACGGGTCTTGGCCTGCACCAATGAAATCAGCATCAATCGCAATCTCTTTTGTCACACCATGAAGATTAAGATCGCCAACAATCGTTAGATCACCATCGTTATCTTGAGTCACTGATTTACTAGTAAACACAGCGGTTGGATACTTGCCTGCATCGATAAAGTCTGAACTACGGATATGCTTATCACGTTCAGCGTGGTTAGAATCTAGGCTTGTAGTGTCCACGGTTACTTTTACGCTCGCATCTGACACGTTTTCCGGGTCATAAGAAAAAGAACCTTCGAATGAATTGAAGCGGCCCTTGATGAAGCTATAGCCCAGGTGGCTGACTTTAAAGTTGATGGAAGCGTGTGCGCCTTTAGTGTCGATGACATAGTCAGCGGCATTGGCAAAACCAGACATCGCAACTAAACCAATACTTCCCAACGTGATTAGTGCTTTTTTCAATTACGTTCTCCTATCATTTTTATCAGTGTTTTATCTTTGTCGATCAAGTGATGTTTAAGCGCCGCCATAGCGTGTATCCCAGCCAATATGACCAGTGTCCAAGCAACGTAGAAGTGAATTTCTCCAGCCAAATCGGCCTGTCCTTCGAACCATTTCCCCGTTGATGGGACGGTAAACCATGTAAATACTTGTATTCCTCTACCATCTTCAGTCGAAATCAAGTAGCCAGACACAAATAGCACGGCCAATAAAACATACATCAGGCCATGTGCAGACTTGGCGACTCGTTTTTCCCAAGCTTTCCCTTCCATTTTGGGTGCTTGAGAGAGCATTTTCCAAAATAAGCGAAATAACGTAACAAGTGCCAAAAGAATGCCCACAGAACGATGCCAGTCAGGTGCCGTTTTGTACCATTCACTGTAATAGCTAAGGTCAACCATCCACAAACCAACACCAAACAAAGAAAAAACAACCACTGCTGAAAGCCAGTGTATTAATCTTGTTAAAGGGTGATAGACTCGGATATTAGAGTTCATGCTATTTCCTAAATAATCGTTGCTGAAGACAGTATTGGTGATGGGCAGTATTAGTTACATCACAAAGGCTTGAATAACTTCATCGAAAAAACTGAAGTAATGAATCAGAGTAACTGTTAGCTTTACTCAGACACGTCTTTTTTAAGCGCGTACAAATCGTCCGTCATGGCTTCGACTCGCTGGTTCAACAAAACGGTAGCATCTTCAATACCTTTGTTATAAAACGTAGACCCAAATTTGTCGCAGATAAAATCGAACAAAAAGATGGCGTCAAATTGGCCCAGTTCCGTTTCTAGCTCATCTTCAAAATAGCGTTGTATGATTTGAGCGTACTGCTCTTTTTCTGAGTGATCAAACTTCATAAATGTTCACCAAAATTACGTTGATAAGTAAATCCTACAAGGTACTGATACCTAAACAAGCTCATTGGTCAGAATTTGCAACTGACTCAACTAAACTCTCTTCTGTCTGCATACAAAATTCGTATTTGAAAGAGATCAAAGACTTGATAAGACTGGATATTCAATATGTAAAAATGTGTTAGCCTGCATCAGTTGAATGCGATTACCAAATTAGATTCAAGAAACCCATTTGATGATAAAAGTCCAGAGGCTAACTTGTTACTAGATACACTGATCCAAAGCGTTAATGAGTTTCAAGCGGATTGTTTGCGCTTTAGCGAGCAACACTACCCTACAATTCATAATCAGGGAATCAGTCAACATCACCTCGGTTTGGCATTTTCAAGACGACTAAGCCGCACTTTAAATGAGTTTGGTCATCCATGTGAACTGGCTTCGCTGGAAATAGAAAACAGTAAAGAACAAGCCAGACATTACCGGGTAAGTAGCCAAGCAGGAACGGTTTGGATCTTGACAGGTAACATGGCCAATGCCAGTCATAACAACCGCAATAAGTTGTTTCGCTCGTTGGCACTTTGGCAACAAGAATACGGGTTTGCTACCCAACCCAATGATCTCGTTTTACTCTTGACCGATCATTGGATTACCAGAAGTAAACAGAGTCGTGAATTACTACACTGGTGGACCGGACAACTTCCCGACGACATCGATGAGTTTAAGCTGCAAGGTATTAGCTTGTACGAAAGTGATTCACAACTGAATTTAGATATTGAAAAGTATTTTGACTTGCGACCTTACTTTGTCAAATTTACCCATCCACTGAGACGCTCCAAAGACCAAGCATTAGTGCGAAAGTACCTACAGCTCTATTCCGTGATTCAGCTTAGCTAGCCTACCTATTGTCATCAATAAGTCATCTTCAAAAACTAGAATGAAACAAAAACTCGTTTAGCTAATTTGAAGAAACTTAAACGCTACCAATACGAACGTTATGCCATTCTTTGTAATCTAGCGTACCAAAAAGTTCTAAAACAAACTCGGTATGGATTTGCGCCAAACGGCCAGCGAGTGATTTGTAATCGACGCGGGCAACCAATGATAAGAGTGCTTTGGTCGAATCATTCCGATGAAGTGGTTGTTGTGATTAAAGGATCGCACCATTGGTTCGATTGGTTGTTAAACTTGGATTTGCGCGTGAGATTTTGTCGCCACTTGCCTTTACCCCATCGAGTCCATTCAGGTTATCTGACTTTACTCAATCAAGAGAGTACTCCCAATCACAATACTGACCGATTGGGTGTTAATGTTTCAGAACGGCTTAGCCTGATACTTGAAATGCTGATCGAGCAAGGTAAACGTATTACCTTCACCGGGCACTCAGCGGGCGGTGCGATGGCTTGTATTTTTGCCGATTGGTTAGAAAAAAAACACCCAAAAAGCGTAAAACGCGTTGTCACCTTCGGCCAGCCCGCTTTTGGTAGTTGGCAAACCAAAAAGCACTACGCGCTCAAACACAGAACTTATCGAATTTGTTGTGACCTCGATATTGTTACCTTTATGCCACCAATCCCCCTTGTTTACTGGCATGTTGGTAAAATGCTTTGGCTTTACGACGGAAAAATCTATGAAAACACGCCAACCATCCAGCGATTCATACGATCGATTATCTCGTGGCTACTAAGACCATTTACGTACCATCTAATGTCTAAGTATATCCGCAACAAAGACTTTTTTGATGAAAGATGAAACCTGGCTTGCAATAGAAATGAGACAGCAGGCAAAGTTTTGCCTGTTGTCTTATTGCGTATTTTTTCAAAAAAACGTAATAATGATTCAACAACGGAACAGCTGACCATTCTAGTCAGCTACTACGTGTCTCTCTTCATTATTAAGAGCAATACGTAACGGCAAGGGATTGAAAACTGGTGCTTATAACCACTCTAAAACAGTTCAATCAGCATATCTCATATCATCAACATCAGGGTTACCAAGCTCGCTATGGCGATTGGTCGCTGTCTAGTGTGTTTCAACCTATCTTTTCAAACCAGTTGGAAGTCGTTGGATATGAAGCACTGGTTAGAATTCGTCACCGCCTTGGGCATGCAGTCCGCCCTGATCTGTTTTTTGCCGACACTAGTCTGGCGTATAAAGACAAAATCAATGTTGAACGTTTAAGCCGCGCAATACATATACGCAATTTTGCTTTGTCGCAATATAAGCACCTTAAACTGTTTTTGAACGTGTTACCCGACTCAGGAGAATATTTAACGCTCGGCGATGCAACGCAAAGCCTGATTGCTCGACGGGTAAAAGCGTTAAAAATGAAGCCAGAGCAGTTGGTCATGGAAATTGTTGAAGCTGACTCAAATAGCGAACAAAGGCTAAAATTCGCTATGGAATCACTTGCCGAAGTGGGTTTTAACATTGCCATAGACGATTTCGGAGTTAACGCTTCAAACGCCGAGCGTGTTAGAGCGATTCAACCAAGTATCATTAAGATAGACCGTTCATTACTGATCAAGCTTGAACAAGGTGACGATAGTAAGGTGCTCGAAGCCATTGCTTTAGCGAGAGAAATTGGTGCTAGCACTGTGATTGAAGGTGTGGAGACTGAGACGCAGCTCAAACTTGCACAGCAGTATGCCATCGATATGTTTCAGGGATACCTGTTAGGCATCCCTGAAAATATATATTTACTTGAATCATCAACAGCCTAATTGTAAGGCTAATCAATTACCTTCAAAACCATTAGGGTTTTGCGATTGCCAGCGCCAAGTGTCGACCGTCATATCGAGCAAGGTGCGTTCTGCCTGCCAATTTAGTTCTTCCTTGGCTTTTTTAGGATTAGCCCAACATTCCGCGATATCACCTGGACGACGAGCAACAACTTGATATGGAACGTTGGCACCTGACGCTTCTTCAAACGCTTTGACCATGTCTAATACACTGTAGCCATTTCCAGTACCTAAGTTGTAAACATGTAACCCTGCCTTTTCGCCGACATTTTTCAAAGCTGCAATATGGCCGTCAGCCAAATCTAAGACATGGATATAGTCACGAACACCGGTTCCGTCTGGAGTCGGATAATCATCCCCAAACACCGACAATTTGTCGCGACGCCCAACGGCCACCTGAGAAACAAATGGCATCAAGTTGTTAGGAATCCCCTGCGGATCTTCACCTAACAAACCAGATTGATGTGCCCCTACTGGATTAAAGTAGCGCAATAAAGTTACGCTCCAATCTGAATTAGCTTTCTGGAAATCAGTCAGGCATTCTTCAACGATTAACTTGCTGCGGCCATATGGGTTAGTTGCACTCGTCGGAAAGTCTTCTGTAATTGGCACACTTGCCGGATCGCCGTACACGGTGGCAGATGAACTAAAAATCAGAGTTTTAACGCCGGTTTCTCGCATAGCTGCAACCAGTGTTAACGTACCGGTTACGTTGTTATCGTAGTACTCAAGTGGCTTTTCTACTGATTCACCGACCGCTTTCAGGCCAGCAAAATGGATCACTGCATCAATTTGATACTGCTCTAGTGCAGAGGTTAGGGACGCCTTGTCTCTAATGTCAGCATGCACAAATGGAAGGCGTGTACCAGTCACGGTTTCAATACGGTTCAGTACTTCTTCGCTGCTGTTGTCCAAGTTGTCGTAAATTACGGGTTTAAGACCCGATTGAATCAGTTGAATACAGGTATGGCTGCCTATATAGCCCATTCCACCTGTCACGAGAATATTCATTCTGAGCTCCGAGAAAATTTGTTTTCAAAAATGCCGTGCATCATAACCAAGTTAGGCACTTGGTTTCATTACTACCTTTGAATTCTAGACCCAATTCTCAACTTTGACTTTAGGGTGAGCTTATCTATCCGTAAACCAACGCGAGCTCTTTTGGATAGCCACGTTGCTCACAAAGTTGCGCCGCGTATGCTTCGACTTCCCGCTCGGAGAAACTCACAGTCGTCTGGTGTTGCTCTTCAATTGAACTTCCCTCATGCTCACAGCCCCATTTGGCGTAGATTTCTTTGGCTGCTTTTAACGCTGAAGAGCCTTTAACAATTTCCATTCGCGCATAGCGATTCCCCACAAATGATACTGTAGATGATCGCAAAGTTGGATCATCGCCAGGAATTTGCTGGGCGCCAAACAAAGGTAAATCAAATGCATCGGCACTGCGAAAGCTCTCTATATAGTTCGCCATATATTCAATGGCGCGACGACCTCGTTGCGTTGCAATTTTAGGGTCGAATCGACTAGACAGGTAGGATTGGTATTCGCCGGGAAGTTTCGGTTGAGCATTACCCAACTCACTAGATACCAAGCCAGCCTCAAACAAAGTAATGTCCTTGGTCATGCCATGCAGTTGAACAATACCATTGGGGTAAGGTGTAAATTGCGCCATTCCTTGTGGAGTACCGCGCTCACCAATAAACACCACTTCAGGCCATAGCTCGTTGGTATCCCATTTAGACACATATGCCGCTTTGAACTCGACAATTCGCTGTCTCGACTCGTGAATCTGATTGTCAAGTTCACCAGTCTTAAATCCACAAGCGTTAATCAGGAAATCAAAATGTTCAGTTTGATAAAGCTGTTCTGATGAGGAAAACGTGACATTGTAACCGAATTCAACACTTTCAATACTGACGACTTTGGTCGAAGTCTTCAATTCACAACTGGGGAGCTGTCTAAGTGATAATTCGGCGGTAGCGGCAAGCCTAAACACACTCCAACCATATTCATTGACTACCAATACTGGAAATTTAATTGAATCCAAGTTGGTATTTTTGGCAAACGCAATAACCCATTCATCCATCGTTTTCGGGTTTTGAGGAGCCGTTTGTCGGGCTAAGTTTTCTAGTTCTGGTTTACTATAACAGCGATAGTAGTCAGCGGGATCACCCAGTACTTGATTGAGTGGATCTTCGTCCACCAGTTTTTGATAGCTTTGTCGAATACAATTTGCCCGGGAGATAATGTCGTCGGGGCTAAAGTCTAGCTGACGAGGAATCGCAATCACTGTGGGACGAGGATTCAGTGTATGCGGATACAAGCGGACCGTTTCAATAGACTGTTGTAATAATTCAACACATTGCTCTAGGTCGATTTCTCGGTAGAGATTTCCACCCGCATGTAAATGGCAGATTGGTGGCCCATCAACTAAGGAGGCATTTTTATCAAACAGTGAAACTTGCACACCTTTTTCTGCTAGGTGTAAGGCAGCTGTCACGCCAGCTACGCCACCGCCAACAATACAAACACGACTGTCTAATAGTGATTTCATTTACTTGGTTTTACTTCCTAAAAGAACTGTGCTCATTCTACGCTTTTGGACACCAATATGAATCACATTTTTCTGTGGATTTTTGAAAAATACAACATTTTTCATTGTAAAAAAAATCTAAAAAAAAGCTTGACGCCCCCTAACAAGAATCATGTTTTCTCCTTATTGTGCATAACCAATTAAGCAGACTCTTTGACAAATCAGGGCTAGAAAAAAGGCCGCAAAGTTTGCGGCCAAAGTTATCCAATTTTTATCCACTGCTTCTGTGGATAAACAATAACAAGTCAGCTGTTTCTATCAGCTAAGTTGTTTGTTTACAGGCATTAACATCTTTCTAACCATGTTGTATGACACGACAAACAAGGTGCCAAATGTTACTGCTGGCAAGGCAAACCACATTCCTAAGTGCAACGTAGGTGCAGTATCAAACCCGTAGTTCATTAGGGATGCGACCACAAGTTCTGCGCCCATTGTCGCGACTATGCCGGCTACCGCCGCCATTAGGCCATACTCAGCCCAAATCGTGGCATTAATACGTTTTTTACTCGCTCCTAAAGTACGATACAACTGCACTTCCTGCTGACGCTGACTCATACTCAACCTCAAAAGCGTGTAAATAAGAAGCACGCCTGCGATGACTCCCATACCAGCCAGTATGGTAATTGCCCACACCAGTTGCTCTAGTAGGCCTTGTATCTTCTGGCCCATGCCTCGAATGTCCATAAGGCTAACCGTGGGATGGTTTCTCGATAGTTGTTGAACCATGTCATCATTTTGATCTTCAAGCCTAAAGCTGACTAACCAGGTTGATGGCAGTTCTTGCAACAAATCTGGTGTAAATATGAAGTAGAAATTGGGCTTCATATCTCGCCACTCAACAAATCGTATCGAATTAACCCTTGCTTCTACCTTTTGGCTATTGATAACAAACCCGAGCTTATCGCCAACTTTTACGCCTAGACTTTCGGCCACATCGACCTCGATCGATACACCCCCAGTACCAGTCCATTGACCTTCCAATAGCTCGTTGTGTTCTGGAATTCCATCGCCCCAGGTAAAATTCAATTCACGTGAAAGCGCCTCAGGCTCTTCATTCGCGCCCACATAGGTTTGTGCATCTTGATCGTTGATTTCGGTTAGTCGGCCTCGAATAATGGGATAAGCAGGCGAACGATCGATCTGTTGTTGATCCAGCTGCTCCAAGTAGTTTTGTTTTTCGTAGCCAGCAATATTGAGCGCGAACGCATTATGGGCATCAGCGGGTAGTGTGCGCTGCCAGTCTGATAGTAAGTCGGTTCTAACCAACCAAATGGTAGCAAGCAGCATTAGTGAAAGTGCCAACGCACCAAACTGAATGCCAGTTGTGGTATTTGAACGGTTTATTCGACTCAGTGCCAATTGGAACGCTGTGCTCAAAGGAATTCGCTTTAAGCCTTTGGTTATAGCAATAGATAGCAGGGCCAGCACCGCGAACAAAGCGACAATGCCTGCCAATACCAACCAGACTAGAGTATTGGACTTATATACCCATAACATAGGTACAACAGGCACCAGCAACAACCACCAGCGCGACAATTGACTTGTTTTTGCCTGCTCTTGCATCACGCTCGCAGCACTGGTGTCCATTAATTTGAGTAGTGGCATGCCAAGAGCAGGTACAGCAATTAATACCGCGGTGATGATAGAGGTAACAAATGGCCAAACACCGTATGACGGCAATGGAGAAGGTAATAAGTCGACCAGTGGAATCCGCAAAAGGTACTCAAGTATAATGCCTGCAACAGAACCAAGCACGGACGACAGCAACAATAAGATCAATACCTGAGTGCTTAGCCACCTTGCAATCCAGCTTCGTTTAGCCCCTAAGCTTTTCAGCATGGCAATGGTTTTAACCCGTGACTGAACATAGTGCTGGCAGGTTAAAACCAGCGTCGTCGCGGCCATAATGATAACAATGGCAACAGTCAATGATAGATACTGCTCAGTACGCTCGAACACATCGTTGGTTCGACTACCACTGTCTTTATCGCGCCATCTGTCACTCGGTGTAATCTCTACGGACTCTTTTGCTTCCGCAATTTTTGCTTCGTCACCAACCAAGTATAAGTTGAATCGAACCCGACTACCGAGTTGCACCGCCCCCGTTTTGTCAATGTCAGCTTGGTGAATAAATGCGGTTGGCATTTGTTGGAAGGGGTTAAAGCTTAGCCCTGGTTCTTCTTTAACTAGGCCTGAAACCTCCAGTTCCGCATCGCCAATAGTGACGTTGTCACCTACTTTTACATCGAGTGAAGATGCAATTCTAGGATCTAACCAAAGCTCACCAGGGTTAACTTTTGTTTTTAGCTCGCCGTTAGATTCCAGCAGCATGGTTCCCTTTAGAGGGTATTGGCTATCAACGGCTTTTACCGTAATCAGCTGCATACCTTGGTCACTAAAGGCCATTGTCGCAAAGCGAGTTCGTATAGAGCGTTGTAAGCCTTCCGTCGCCGAAAGCAAGGTGTCAGGTAGAGGGTTGGAACTGGTGTACACCGTATCTGCGGTTAACGCGTCTTTACCCTGTTTGACGATGACCTGCTCCATTCTTTGAGCAAGGGCTGATAACGCAAAGATACAGGCAATAATTAAAGTGAGGGCAACAGATACCGGCCACAATTGTCCATGGCGTATTTCTCCCCAACTCCACCGCACCAATCTAGATTGGACTGACACATCTTGGCTCATGTCGTTTCCTCCAACTGCCCTGCTTTAATTACTACAGTGCGTTCACAGCGCTTCGCCAAGCTAGTATCATGAGTTACCATAACCAAGGTAGTACCGTGCTGCTTATTCAAGTCAAACAACAGTTCGACAATTTTCTCCGCCGTATGTTGATCTAGGTTCCCAGTCGGTTCATCCGCAAACAGAACCTGTGGTTTAATCATAAATGCTCTCGCAATAGCGACACGCTGCTGCTCGCCCCCAGAAAGTTGATTCGGAGAATGATGAATTCGATTTTCTAACCCTACCGATTTCAATAGTTCCGTAGCGCGTTCATGATCTTCTTTCTCACCTTTTAGCAAGCAAGGAAGCGTGACGTTTTCGAGCGCACTTAAAGTTGGGATTAGCAAAAAACTTTGAAAGACAAAGCCTAGTTTTTCACTTCGCAACGCAGCTCTTTGCTCATCGTCCATCGCGCCGTAATCTTGTCCCAGTACTTCGATGGTACCGCTGGTAGTGGTGTCTAAACCGGCAAGTAACGTCATCAGAGTCGATTTACCGGCGCCTGACGGGCCCACAATTGCAACTGACTCACCTTGTTTTACATCGAGTGAAACCTTATCTAGGATAGTAAGCTGCTCTTGCTGAGAACTGACAACTTTTGTCACGTCTTGGGCTTTGATTACGGAAGAACTATTCATGATTCGATTTTTTACCTTGTTGTTTTTGTTAATGGCTAGCCAATCTGTGTTTGCTAAAACGCTACTAATACTCGGTGACAGCTTAAGCGCAGGTTACCAGATGCCAATTGAACAAGCCTGGCCTTCACTACTCCCGTCAGAGCTGGAATCGCTTGGCCATGACGTTCAAGTCGTTAACGGAAGTATCTCAGGTGATACCACCGGTAATGGCCTAGAACGTTTACCTAACCTGTTAGCCGAACACAATCCAGACTACGTGTTAATCGAGCTTGGCGCCAATGATGGTTTACGAGGTTTCCCCCCTAATATGATCAAAGGCAACCTTTCTAAATTGATACAAATGATAACAAGTGCCGACGCTCAGCCGCTTGTCATGCAAATTCATGTCTTACCAAACTATGGCAAGCGCTATACTGAGGCATTTTCCGAAATCTATCCCGCCATTTCCGAGCAGTACAAGATTCCGTTAATTCCCTTCTTTTTGGAAGGGGTGATTCGCCACGGCGGTTGGATGATGTCAGACGGCTTACATCCCAAACCTGAAGCGCAACCTTGGATCGCTAATTTTGTTGCCAAGGCTCTCAATAAGCACATTTAATTTGTTTCAGCGCAAAGAACCGCTTCACATAA
Source organism: Vibrio sp. ABH4_348 (assembly GCF_056159765.1). Lineage (NCBI taxonomy): Bacteria > Pseudomonadati > Pseudomonadota > Gammaproteobacteria > Vibrionales > Vibrionaceae > Vibrio > Vibrio sp. ABH4_348. Next base: position 1,197,933 of record NZ_JBSWVW010000002.1, read on the forward strand.
TCTTTTAGATTTGGCTCAAATGCCAAAATTCAAGGTTAAGTGATGAATATTGAGCCAATTATTCAAGGAGTGGTTGCCAAATCTGCGCATCCACTTGGTTGTGAACAATCGGTACGCAAGCAAATTGAGTATGTAAAACAATCAAAATCAAACTGTGCAACACCAAAACGGATTTTGGTTATTGGTGGTTCGTCGGGTTTTGGTCTCGCGAGCCGTATCGCGCTTGCTTTTGGTAACGGTCAGGCTGACACCATATCAGTCAGTATGGAACGAGCCCCAAGTAAGACACATTCGGGTAGTGCTGGTTGGTATAACGATTATTACTTCAAGAAATACGCGGAACGCGAAGGAAAAATTGCCGTGAATATTCACGGCGACGCGTTTAGCCAAAGCGTCAAAGACGAAGTAATAGAAGCAGTCGAAACCTATTTTGAAGGGGAAGTCGACTTAGTTATCTACAGTGTCGCGAGTGGTAAACGTGTTGATGAACGCGATGAAAAAACATGGTATTCGTCAATCGCCCCTATGTCCTCTTGCATTGAGGGCTACAGCTTTTCATTTGAAAGTGATGAATTAATTTACTCTGAATTACCACCAGCCACTGCTGGAGAAATCTTAGCGACCAAAAAAGTGATGGGCGGTGAAGATTGGGAAGCGTGGATCGATGCTTTGATTAATGCCGATTCAGTAGCGGAAGGTTGCCAAACTGTAGCGTTTTCTTATGTGGGTCCTGAGCTTACTCATCCAATATATTTGGACGGTACCTTGGGACACGCAAAAATCGACTTACACCAAACCAGCCATTCGCTGAACCTTAAGCTCGCTCACTATGGTGGAGCGGCCCATGCGTCTGTTTGTAAGGCTTTGGTAACCAAAGCAAGTGTGTTTATCCCAACGCTGGGTCCTTATCTAGCAGCGCTGTACAAAGTTATGAAACAGCAAGGTACGCATGAAGGCTGTATCGAACAAATGGTTAGGTTGTTTAATCAGAAGATGTACCAAGATGGTTCAACGGTCACTGATAGCGAACGCCTGATTCGAATTGATGAATTTGAATTAGACCAAGAAACGCAACAGCAAGTCGAGTTGTTACTCAACGAATTAACGCCGGATAATTTCGAGCGATTGTCGGATTATCAAGGCATTAAACAAGAGTTTTTAGCACTTAACGGTTTTGCCCACGAAGAAGTGAATTATGCTCAATCTGTCGATATGGCACCGTTTATCAAATACGCCAGTCGTTTTGGTTAAACCGAATTGATTCATATCTTATCTACTTTCCATTCCAAAGAGCGCATATTGCGCTCTTTTTAGTTTATCTGAAGACACATTGTATCTTAGCTTGCTCGACGATCACTGATATACTCCGCACCAAGATAACCATAACGATAAGACACCTCCAATGGATGCGTTGATCGCTAAACTAAAAAAACTCGAAAAACAAAATTATCGAGCGTACAGCCAGATACGTGGTCAGTACGATTTTTCTGATTTCATATTACACGCCGATTTTATTCAAAGTGATCCGTACGCATCAGACTCGCGCTTTCGCGCGATAAGACCATGGTCGGTAACGGGTTTAGATTGGTTGAAGGATCAAGAAGAAGACTATCAAATTGCAGCACGTGATTTTATCGCTCGTCAATTTGAACGCTTTGCCAAAGACGAACCGAGCGTCTCAATAGCAACAAGCGGGCAAATTGTTTTGGACTCGACTGCGGTGCTCTTCACAGAGCTGGGAATTGAAATTCGATTTCGAGTTAAGTTACCCGCTAGCGGACGAGAAATCTTAGGTAAAAAAGCGATTAATATTCTCACGTTCCATCTACCAAAGTTTATTCGACGCGCGACATTAGAACGTGAGATTGATATTCAAGACCTCAAATCACATTGTGAACTTTATCAAGATCAGTGTTTTATTCGAGCGCAATTAGATTCACTCAACATAAGCGCTTTTGTTGCTAACAACGCCATTTTACCAAGGGCGTCGGGTAACAGTCCGCTGCCTCTGAAAGATGCCACGCCTTTTGTCTCTCCTGAGTCTTTGGTTGTCTCCATTGAATGCCCTAACGCAGGTAAAATTACCGGGATGGGCATACCAAACGGTGTAACTTTGATTGTTGGCGGCGGTTTTCATGGCAAATCAACACTGCTCAAAGCCCTAGAAAAAGGTGTGTACAATCATATTCACGGTGATGGGCGCGAATGGGTAGTATCTAGATGTGATTCGGTCAAGATTCGCGCCGAAGAAGGCAGATGTGTTCATAATCTCAATATTTCGAACTTTTTAAATCACTTACCACAAGGCAAATCGACAGACGTTTTCACAACTCAAGATGCATCCGGTTCGACATCTCAAGCCGCTTGGTTACAAGAAGCCATAGAATCTCAAACTCGCCATTTGCTAATTGATGAAGACACTTCTGCGACCAACTTTATGATCCGCGATACCCGAATGCAGGCTCTGGTAAACAAAGGGCAAGAGCCAATCACACCACTGATTGACCGCATCCGTCCTCTTTTTGATCAGCTTAGTATCTCGACGACTTTAGTCATGGGGGGTTCAGGTGATTACCTCGATGTTGCAGATACCGTTATTCAAATGCATGACTACTTGCCCATAGATGTCACTGCAAAAGCGAAAGAGATCGTTGAGCAAATTCCAACTCAACGCATCAACGAATCAGAATCGGAATTCAAACAACCACAATGTCGAAAGCTGCTTTGTTCCTCATTGCTTACGGTCTTGAATGACGGAAAGTTTCGCGTGTCGGCGAAAGCTGGAAAACAACTGAGATTTGGCAAAGAGCAAATAGATCTTCAAGCGATTGAACAGTTGGAAAACGGCAGCGAACTGCACGCCATCGGGTGGGTGCTACTGTTACTCGCTCAAACTCCAGCTAAAAGTGTAGACGTATTAACTGAAACACAAAAATTACTTGCTAGTAATTGGCACGAACAAATGCCCTACTACGGCGATTTAAACAAACCACGCATACAAGACGTGATGTCAGCGGTAAACCGATTGAGAAAAGCCAAGTTTATCCAGTAATACCGCTTTTGATGCCCTAAACCCAAAAGACCGACTTTATGTCGGTCTTTATGATTTGAGCGTAATGTAAGAGTGTCTAATGTCTTAACACATGCCAAGCTTCACACAGCACTCGAAAACGATCACTGTTGCCACTCTCGCGGTCAGGGTGCCATTTTAGTGCCAGTTTCCGCCAAGTTTTCCTGATCTCAGCCTGTGACGCGTCCAAAGGTAATTCGAACAGCTTTAAAGCACGCGCACGGTCCATATCGTTACTAGCTTCATTACTACCGCCAACAAACTCGCGGTATCGAGTCCAGAACTCATTTAGCAAGCGCTTGACCTCGCCCTCTTCGGCTTCATAGTTATGCCACTGTAAATAGTACTCACGTAACGGATCATCCAAATCGACAAAATGACCGGGGACATGACTTGCCGACAAAAGTAATATATCCATCGCCTGCACTTGCACCCAGTTTTCCGGATACAGTGTTTCCTGTAGTTGATATAAGGCGTTCATTATCAGGAAATTACGTTTAAACAAATCGCGCTCGGAGTTGCCGTCTAAAATAGGTATCAATCCCAAGTCATTTAAGTGAGCTGCCAGAGTGTGAACTTTCCAACCGGAAGGCTTATTTCTGAGGACTTCTAATATTGGCCAGAGCAAAGGGTTCTCCATTTCACTCTGAAACTGAGCAGCAACTGCAGTATTGTTATTCATACATCCGTTTCAATTTGGTTCTTTAGTTCAATTCAAAGCCATGATTAACGGTTTGTCGAATTTTTCAGTAATAAATTGAACCAAAGTTAGTTGTTCTCTGGTTCCAGCTTTTTTAGCTGTGTTTGAGTTTCGATCCATTCGAGATACGCTTCATAACCTGCTTCAATTGGTAACTGCACAATCTGTGGTACCTCGTAATTATGTAGCTGTAAGATCGAGTTTTGCACCTGTTCAAACAAATGGGATTGCGTTTTGATGATCAACAATTGTTCATCATCAACACAGACATTGCCCTGCCAAATGTAATGGCTCTGTATTGGCAACACTTGCACACACGCTGCCAGCTTTTTGGTGAGAAGATCATTAATGATACTTTTTGAGCATTGCTGATCATTTGTTGTCGAGAGCACCGTACAAAATTGTTGAGTCATTACTTAATTACCTCAAAAAGTGATATCCATCTCGGAAATTCAACTTAAGTGCCCAAAAGTTGGGTTTTTTATTCCAAGTGTTCAACTATGATATAAACAACGACGCGAAGACGTCTCAAAAATTAAACGATTTGCTTGCCTAACACCTGGAGATAACAGAATGAAAATCAACAAGATCGAAGATATCTTGTGTTGCCCCTTGTGTGGGAGCGACGAATATTTGCTAAGTGATAGCAACAGTATGCTGTGTGCCGACTGCGGCGCATTCTTTTCAGATGTGACTGCCGTAGAAAACTCGACTCCCATGCCACCAGTCAAAATTTCGCCCCTAGACTCCCCGAAATATTTAAATAACCTGAACCACTAATTGGCCAGTATCTCATGAAGTTGGCCTAAACTCTCGACCACTTTTGCATCGAGGACTTCATTATTGTTTAGAGGTTTGTTGTTTATTTCTGGACGAATTAGTTGGTAGCTAGCAACATTGGCTCTTAATCCCGCTAAAACCCCTTTAACAGTGTCATCGATATAGATACATTCAGACAAAGCATAACCCATATTCATCGCGCTATATCTCACCAAATCTGGTTCAGGTTTCCAGCTGTTAGTATCAAAAGCACTGTAGATGTTAGTGGAAAAGTATTTATCTAATCCAGCTAATTGCAACGCTCGAGCTATTTTTTCATATGGTGCATTAGATGCCACACAATAATCTATCCTGTTATCATCAAGCCAATCTAGTAGCTCAATTGCCCCGGGCATTGCAGTAAGGTTTTCTACAAATAACTTGTCTAATTCGCGCCGATAGATTGGTTCGACAATTTCGATGTCGATCTCTTTAGGTGTTAAGGCGGCGATATCCGTCAAGACATCTGCAAGCTTTCCGCCGTTAAAGGCGTTTACAACATCTTGATATGAGAGTGAAGCTCCAAACAAATTGAATACACGAACGAGCGCCCGGCAATACAGTGGCTCACTGTCTACGAGCGTACCCTCACAATCAAATATTACGCACTTCGGCTTTGCCACCATCATTGCTTATCTCATTAGAGTCATAGAAATATTAGTGTAGCGATTCTACTTTTAGCCGATGTATCAAAGAGAAAAATTGTGCGCTAGGTAACGAACGAATTGCCAATCTTATATAGCGGTCACGCTTCTTTAACTTCCAGATAGCATTCTTTTCCATCACCTAAGTTGAGTGAAGCTAACAACTCTTGAGCGGTCTTTTGATGGTTTAGTACAGTAACAAGGTTAGAAACTAATACTTGGTTTTCTTGAGTAGTGACAATCGCAGTAGCAACAAGCTCAGAATTGGTGTAGCCCAAGTATAATTCACAAGGTTCGGAACGAATAATTTGCGAGAGGTATTCGACAACAAGATCTGCTTTTTTGGCATCAAGTTCCTTGCTTTGATGCAGAGCAAAAGCAACCGTTAACTTGTGAAAGCTCGCTGGGAAAAAATCTATGGCCAACTTGTTGTCTGTTGGGATGATGGAAGCCAAAGACACTTTATCACCTTGGTTTAGATAGATTTCTCTCCCTTTAAGACTCTCCGGAGTCGGATACTCGACCTCTACATGCTGGTATAACCAATTTCTTTTCACATCTTGAATATTCAAAATCGAGGCCTATTCCTTTAAGTTGGCGTCAGCATACGCTTGCGACCTTGCTATCACAAGCTTTAATCTCTGGAATTAGATAGTTCTAGCCCTATTCCTGTCGGCGTTTATTTTGTAATCTGTTCTCAGTATTTCAAAAATATAAGTTAGGCATTTATCATGAAGATAAAAAATTTAGTTACAGCGTCACTAGCAGTATTAGCACTCGCTGGATGCGATAGCAGTGAAGTGGGCGATGTCAGCCTTGGTGTATTTACCATGAAAGACATTAAACTCAATCATATGCAAGATCCATTGGTTACCGGTGTTACCTGCCATGTAGCTTCTATAGAAGCGGATCTCTCACTTTCTGACCCAAGCGACAGTTCCATCGCCTGTCGACAAACGGGAGAAATCACACCCGAAATGTTGCAGAAAATCGATTTGTCACCAAGCGGGGAAGTTATATTCAAAAAATCCAAGAGTATCTTCTTTAAATCTATGAAAGTCAGACGGATTTTTGATGTCGAAAACCAAACACTCATGTATGTCTCCTACTCCACCAAGGAGACCACTGGTAGCTTTAAACACAGCCTTTCTACCGTTCCGCTTTGGGGCACACAAGCATTTGGAGTAATCCAAAACAAAGACAAATAGTGCTTTATTCGGAAGTATGCAAAAGCGCTTCAATAGAAGCGCTCTTTATATGTGGCATGAAATTTCTTTAGAGATAGAGAGATTTGTAAAAACTCTGACCAAGAACTAGAGGGAATTGATTGTTTTCGGTGGACAAGACAAATCTAACGCGCTCGCGCTTGTCTCCCATGTGTGCCCACATAGTGACCACTGGTGCTTGTTTTTCCGAATCGCGTGATATGATCGGCAGTGCCACAAATCGGCTTAACTTGCCATTATCATCAACCGCGAATTTAACCCAACTTTGACTATTTCGTTCAAACTCTTCTAACGAAACCACATAGAGCAAGGAATCATCACTTTCTAAGTTGGCCGTGGCAAACACATTCAAATCAAAGTTTGGTAAGTAAATAGATTCTTTATCTTTGAATTCAATGTTGTTGGGCTCTTGCTTTAATGGAAGATCGTCAATAGTCGTTGTTTCAGCGGTTGCTTGCTCAGACACGGGGGTGATTTGAGGTTCATGATCTTCTACTGGGGCTTTCTCTGCCGATTCCAAACGAGCATTGTTAGTATCCAAGTTGGCGGCCGTTTGGTTAGTTTCAATCGGAGCGGTTTTTGGTTTATCTTGCGATGCACAAGCTGCTAGTAAACCACTCAGTAATAAAACACTAAGTCCCTTTAATCTTTTATCTGTCATTCAGTCTGCCTTATCTTCAACCTAAAACTTTTTTGTCGCCGAGCACGCGGTTAACCTTTTATTTTTAACTTCTTTACTAGTCGCCATAAAAAACGGCCGACTGTTATGGTCGACCGTTTTAAGATGATTACGTTTAGTTAACGATTAAGCGACATCGATTATCGCATTGGCAACGTATGGAATATCTTTTTCAGTCAAACCTGCGATGTTGATACGACCATCGCCGACGCCGTAGATGCCGTATTTTTCACGCAATTGCGTCATTTGGTCCGCACTAAAGCCTAACACAGTGAACATACCCTTGTGACTCTCGATAAAGTCGAAATGTGAAGTATTGTGGACATTTCTCAGCTCATTACACAACGACCGGCGAAGTGACACCAAACGCTGCTGCATAGTGGTCAACTCTGACTTCCATAATTGTGTTAGTTCCGTATCTTGCAATACAGTTTTAACCAAAGCGGCTCCGTGATCAGGTGGCATAGTGTAAGTTGCGCGAGCTAGAGTCAAAAGCTTGCCTTTAGCGTTGACAGCTTCTTGGTGGTTTTTACCAATAACAATCGCAGCACCTGTACGTTCGCGGTACAAGCCGAAGTTCTTTGAACAAGATGTAGTAATCATCATCTCTTCAACGTTTTCCGCCATAAAGCGCAGGCCTTTGGCATCTTCTTCCAAACCGTCACCAAAACCTTGATAAGCAACATCAACAAATGGCGTGAAACCATTTTTTTTCGCTAATTCTGTGATTTGTTGCCACGCAGCAAAATCAATGTCTGCGCCAGTTGGGTTATGACAACAGCCGTGCAGTAATACCACGTCATTAGGACCAGCGTGTGAAAGCTCTTTTATCATCCGCGCTTGATCAACTTGTTTTGTCTCCGGCGAGAAGTAAGTGTAGAACTTCACTTTAAGACCGGCAGCTTCCATCACTGGTTTGTGGTTTACGTAACTCGGGTTTGACAACCATACCGTGGTATCCGGTTGCGCAACTTTGATCAAGTCTCCCAACATTCGCAGTGCACCACTCGCGCCCGGCGTTTGAATAGCAGTGACACGAGAGGTTGCGCTGGTCCCAGCTAACAAAAGATCAACCATGCTTTGGTTAAATTCTTCGCAGCCAGCCAGACCAACATAAGATTTTGTCGTTTGCGTTGCCGTTACACGCTCTTGCGCCTTTTGGATCGCTTCCATGACAGGCGTTTGACCTTGGCTGTTTTTATAAACGCCAATACCCAAGTCTACTTTGCTATCACGCGGATCTTCACGATAAGCAACTGACAATGAAAGAATTGGGTCCAACAATGGAGTGGGTAATTGGGAAAACATGAAGTTCACAACCTTTTGAAATTCATTAACGAAAAGCTAAAGGTATCATTTTTGTCAACAGAAACGAAACAAGATTCTCATTCTCAAACAAGAAACCGAATAAAATGGCGAAATTGTCAACAAATCACAGTGGTGCTATCACTGTTTTAGATTGGCGAAACTCTCTTGGTGACAGACCACACCATGCTTTAAATCGTGCGCTAAAGTTAGCAGGAACGGCGTAACCGACAGTTTCACCAATGTGTTGAATTGGCCATTCTGTTGAACGTAGTAAACGAGCCGCATACTCCATTCTCATTCGAGTTAAGTGTGCAATTGGTGAATGGCCAAACTGTTTTTGGCAAAGGCGATGAAAGTGAGCCTCTGAACATGGATATAAGCTTGCCAGCTTGGAGACATCCCAATTTGAATGCAGTTGCCGCTGCACTTGATCAAAGACTCGGTTGAGTCTGACGCTATGTTTGGATTGCTGCTGCACCTTGGGAATATCTAGCATATATTTGATTTGTTTTACGCTCAGGTCAGCTATGGCATAACCGTAATCGATAGGGAGAATAATGCTTCTAAGTAGCGTTTGAATACAGGTAAACATCACTTCGCATATCGAAGTCAGTTGATATTCCATTTTGTCGGACACTAGACGCTGCCAATCAAGCTTAGGATCTAGGAAAACCCAGGCTATGCGCCATTCTTCGTCTCCTTCACCATCCAAACCCATACCAATGGTATTTTCGATACCGGCAGGTACAGTTACCATAGAGCCCGGCTCAAGTTGGACGCGTCCATTACCGGTTTTAATCCACCCTAACCCACTCACACTGTAGAGCAGCATATGCTTCTGTTGGTTTTTTCGATGTACTAAGAATTTTTCAATACAGGTTGCTACGCCACATTGAACAATACCGAGCTCCTCAAAGTGCATGACGTTACTTTGATCAATGAACTCATGTCGGGTCTTTTCGGAGATGTGAAACGTTTCCATCAAATCAATCCTATGCTTTTTGAATGGTATATCCCCAGCGGCTTATCTAAAAGTTGATAGTTTAGTATAAGTTTCCGAGACCATGAGATAACACCGAAATAGAGTAACGATTACACTAATGTTTGTGTAGTACTAAGTGCAAACTGCACTTACTGAGGTAATCAAAAATGCAAATTTCTATAACCCATGTAGACAAGCAGTTCTGGCGGAAGCTGATTGACATCGGTTTACCAGTCTCGCTTCAAGCTTTGATGTTCTCTGTACTGGGTATGGTGGATGTGATGATGGTTTCTCAATTAGGGGAAGCCGCAACTGCTGCTGTCGGTGTCGGTAACCGTATCGTATTTTTTAATTTGTTGGTCATTTTTGGTATCAGTGGTGCACTTGGCGTGTTAGCTTCGCAATACTTTGGTGCTAAGAATTCAGAAGGTATCCGAATCACCCTGGCGCAAAGCCTAGTACTTGCAATGATCGTCACTACACCGTTTATCGCTTTGTATAGTTTTAATACTGAATGGGTGGTTGGATTAATCTCCGATGAGCCAAGCTATTTGGTTTTGGCAAGGGACTATTTGATCGTGACTGGGGTAAGCTTGTATGCAACCGCGATCGTTGTTCCTATGGAAAGCGCTCTTCGCGCCATTGGTGATGCCAAGATGCCGACCAGAATTGGATTGATCGCCATTTTGGTTAACGTTGCATTAAATGCACTTTTGATTTTTGGCTTATTTGGCTTCCCTGAACTGGGTGTCTTAGGTGCAGCCATCGGTACCACAATTTCTCGCGCATTTCAGACAGGTTTGCTTCTTTACTTAGTCAAAGAGCGACATGCTGAAATTCTGCCTAACCGCAGTGACTGGTCTGAGGCATTTCAGTTAAACCGTTTGAAACGATTTGGCAAAATCTCTATACCGCTCATTTTCCAAGATGGGATGTGGGCAGCCGGCTTAATCGTATTGAACAGTATTGTCGGAAAGATGGGTGTAACTGAGTTGGCTATATTGTCGTTCTTAGCCCCTATCGAAGGTGTCATGATGTCTGCTTTCTTGGGTTTTGCGGTTGGTGCGTCAGTGATTTTGGGCAATGAAATCGGTGCAAACAACATAAAGCGTGTTGAACAAACCGCATGGTGGTATGTGATCTTCGGTTGTAGTTTTGCAGCGGTTGTCGCCGTCCTATTTTGGGTCGCATCACCTCTAGTGTACGAGGTGTTATTACTGACTCCAATTAACGACACCGATACCTTGTTTGCTACTTGTACTGTAATTGTAGTCGCCACCATTATTCGTGTGTTTACCATGGTCGGTATTGGCGGCATATTGAAGAGTGGCGGTGACGTTAACTACTGCATAATTATTAACACATTCAGCCAATGGTGCTTAGGTATTCCTTTTGCTTATTACGCAGCCACACACTTAGGTTGGCCTCTTCACTATGTTTTGATGGGTATTATCTTAGTGGAAGAATCCGTTAAAAGCGCGCTTGTTGCAGTTAGGATTCAGTCGAAAAAGTGGATTAATAATCTAGTAGCTGAGCCGAGCCCGTCTGTTTAGTTGCTAGTATTTGATACCCCTTCCAGCTCTCCCAAATAATGGGAGAGTTTTTTAAATATAACTAGTTCTACATTAAAAAGGAGTCTGAGAACGGGGTCGTTCTATATTTGGTCTAGTGACAATATACGGCCGTCTTTCACCGAGACTATTTTTTGGTTTGAACTACCACGCCATTTAAGTGACGGGTTATATAAATTTTGTTCAAACTTACCATCAATAACGACATCAATTAACGAAACAACACTTCGCTGTTCCCTAGATAGCTCCCCATAACAATAGCCCGTCCACATCCAGATATCTTTATCTGGACATTCCTGTTTGACACGCCTGATTAAATTAAGTACTTGAGAAAGGTTATTCGGATGAAGCGGGTCGCCACCGGTTAAAGACAAACCACGCCTTCGAATGCGCGTGTCTTTAAGGTCTTCGATAATACGGTTTTCAAGGTCTATTGTGTACTCTTGACCGTTGGTAAGACACCAAGTCTTTTGATTGTAACAACCGCGACATTGGTGCTCACAACCCGACACAAACAACGTACAACGGGTACCCGGTCCATTAACCACATCGACCGGGTAGTATTGACTAAAGTGCATTTAGCTAACCTAAAGGTGCTTAACGCGACGTTTAACTTCTTCCTGTTTACCGAAGTTAAATGGCCTAGCATCCGGGCTACCTAAATAGCCACAAACTCGGCGTGTTACTGACACTCGACTAGAATCATGATTTCCGCAACTTGGGCAGGTAAAACCTTTGCTAGTGCATTCGAACTCACCCGTGTAGTTGCAATCATAGCATTCGTCGATCGGTGTATTGGTCCCGTAGTACGGAACACGTGAGTAACTGTAATCCCAAACATTTTCCAATGCTTCTACGTTATTTTGCATATTAGGGAACTCGCCATAACAGATAAAGCCACCACTGGATATTTCTGGGTATGGCATCTCGAAGTCGATCTTGTCATACGGGTTGACCTTCTTCTCAACATCTAAATGGAAACTGTTGGTGTAATAACCTTTGTCCGTTACCCCTGATATTACGCCAAATTCTTTCGCATCAATTCGACAGAAGCGATGACATAAGTTTTCACTCGGTGTCCCATACAGGCTAAAACCATAACCTGTTTCTTCTGTCCACTGGTTAACTCTATCTTTTAAGTACTTAATTACTTGAAGGCTCTTGTCTCGAAGAGCTTGTTTGTCATAAACGTGATTCTCTGTACCAAACAAGGCGTTGATAGTTTCGTGAAGGCCTATATAGCCAAGAGAAATTGAGGCACGACCATTTTTGAATAACTCAGAAATCGAATCGTTTGGCCCTAATCGAGTGCCGCAGGCCCCTTCCATATATAGGATTGGAGCAACACGAGCTTTGACATTCTCAAGTCTTTGAATTCGTGTTTCGAGAGCCGTTCTTGCAACGATGAGTTTTTCATCCAGTAGCTGATAGAATTTTTGTTCATCACCTTCGGATTGAATCGCTATTCTAGGCAAATTTAGGCTGACTACGCCCAAGTTATTGCGCCCTTCATGGACAAGCTCGCCATTTTCTTCATAAGTGTTCAAAAAACTACGACACCCCATTGGCGTTTTAAATGACCCCGTCACCTCAACCACTTTGTCGTAGTTGAGAATATCCGGATACATACGTTTAGACGCACATTCAAGGGCCAATTGCTTTACATCGTAATTTGCATCAGTAGGTTTGTGATTAAGTCCATCTTTAATAGCAAACACAAGCTTAGGGAAGACCGCCGTTTTTCTATTTTTTCCCAAACCGGCAATACGATTTTTAAGAATGGAACGCTGGATAAGCTTTGATTCCCAACTTGTACCCAAACCAAAACCAAAAGTCACAAATGGTGTTTGGCCGTTGGCCGTATGAAGTGTATTAACTTCATATTCCAATGACTGGAAAGCATCGAAACACTCTTTCTCAGTGCGTGAATTAGCAAAAGATTCTGGATCACCAATATCCCATTCCAACGCAACTTCACGGTGTTTTTGATAACTTGCTTTAACGTATGGAGCTAAGATCTCGTCTATTCGGTTTATAGTGGTTCCGCCATAGATATGACTTGCCACCTGAGCGATAATTTGCGCTGTCACAGCTGTTGCAGTTGAGATAGATCTGGGTGTATCTATCTCTGCATTACCCATTTTAAAACCCTGCGTAAGCATACCTTGCAAGTCAATTAGCATGCAGTTAAACATGGGGAAGAATGGTGCGTAGTCCAAATCGTGATAATGCAAATCGCCGCTTTCGTGTGCTTGAACCACCTCACGTGGCAAGATTCGAGTTTTGGCGTAGTGTTTAGCAACGATACCCGCCAGTAAATCCCGTTGTGTAGGAATCACTTTACCGTCTTTATTGGCATTCTCATTTAAAAGGTCAACGTTACTCTCTTCAATTAAACCTTCGATTTCCCGAGTTAAAGCGCTTTGCTTTTCACGGGCAATATCTCTATCGTGGCGATACTCAATGTATGAACGAGCCAATTCCTTAAACGGACCTTGCATCAGCTCGTTTTCCACAAGCTCTTGAATTTCATGGATGTGAACTTCTATTTTGCCTTCCAACTTCAATTCGACCGCTAGTGCGACGTTTAACGCATAGATAGCAAGTTCCTTCTCTACACGTAAATTTGAAGATGCCGATTCAACCGCAGCTTGAATTCGATCACGACAAAATGGGGCTTTTGAACCGTCCCTTTTGATGACAACTGTCTTCATTTTAGAATTCTCCACTCCTTTCACATAGCGGTCCATAAGCTGAAATGCCACTATATAGGGGTATTTTTTGACCAGATAACACAATATGTTGTGCAGTATTAGACAAAAGGACAGAATTGAAATTCTTGATCTCAATCAATCAAACCAAAAGCGAACAAATCCGGTTCGGTTTAATCTGGTTTAGGTCTCAAACTGAGTTTTTCATGGAAAACTGTCTCATTTATTACTGTGGGGTGCACAAATTCAAACAAGTCAAAAGTTGACAAAATGGTCAGTCGACAAGTGAGTAATATTCACACGAGACTTTTGTTCACTTTTGAACCACCATGTTACAACTCTTACATATTTATTTGGAGTAGATCGCACTTTTATGCAAACATTTTCAAAGTAATTGATCTTGCACTATCTGAACCGTAAATTTGCCCAACAAAAAAAGCTATACAAAATAGCGCATAACACACACACGCACAGAGATAGAACACATTAGTGATCAATTAGTGCGTTTTTTTATTTTTACGTCAGGAGTTAGGGAAATGGGTGAACGAGGACGCATTCGTACTCCCAACTATTATCGTCGGTTCATCTATCGTAGCATGGACTGTGCGTTGATATTAGTTGCGCTATACCTCTCAATAAAAATCCAAAATCACGTCGTTACTATGCCGTACATCGCGGTGGGTTTACTTGCAGTATTGATGTACTCATTCATTGCTGAGAGTCTGGACATTTACAGTGGCTGGCGTACGGCTAAACTACGCTCACTTGTTCTACATACTACTTTTTGTTGGTCGGCTACTTTGGGCTTACTTGCTATCTGTAGTTACTTCACCAAAACTGGTCCCGATTTTTCCCGTTTGGTTATTGGGTATTGGTTCGTTGGTACGTTTGGTCTTCTATTCATCTGGCGCTCATTTGCTTTTGCTTTAGTTTATTACCTACATAAACGAGGAATAAACACCAAAAACGCCGTTATTATTGGTATGTCGCCTCAAGGTGTATCCCTATATAACAATCTTAAGTCGCATCCTGAGCTCGGTATTACAGTAAAGGGGTTTTATGATGATAGAAGCGCAGACCGTTTAGGTGACATTAACAACATCGACGCTCCAATTTTAGGTTCGGTTGATAAAGCACTACGCCTTGCCAAGATTGGTAGTGTGCAAAATGTTTACATTGCAATGCCAATGCAAGCCCAACAACGTATCAGTGAAATTCTAGAAGCCTTTTCAGACTCGACTGTTAACACCTACGTGGTACCCGATTTCTTTACCTTCAATCTAATGCATTCTCGTTGGTATACGATTGGCGATGTTAACGCATTCAGTATTTTCGACACACCATTTAATGGTTTATCTACTTGGCTAAAACGCCTAGAAGATTTAGTTCTTAGCAGCATTATCCTTACATTGATTAGTCCTGTATTGCTAGCAATTGCCATAGGTATTAAAACTACCTCCCCAGGGCCCATTATTTTCAAGCAGCTGCGTTACGGCTTGGACGGAAAACAAATTAAGGTGTGGAAATTCCGCAGTATGCGCGTGATGGATAACGGAACAAACGTTAAGCAAGCGACAAAAGGCGACCCTCGCATTACTAAGTTTGGTGGTTTCTTACGCCGTACATCTCTTGATGAACTACCACAATTTATAAATGTATTACAAGGTCGAATGTCCATAGTTGGACCTCGTCCTCATGCAGTAGCCCATAACGAAGAATACAGAACTATTGTTAGTCGGTATATGTTGAGGCATAAAGTAAAACCAGGTATCACTGGCTGGGCTCAAATTAACGGCTGGCGTGGTGAAACGGATACACTAGACAAGATGGAAAAACGTGTTCAATTTGACCTTGAATACATTCACAACTGGTCGTTGTGGCTAGACATCAAAATTGTTTTCTTAACCATTTTCAAAGGCTTTGTCGGCAAAAACGCCTATTAAGAGCAGGACGTTAGTTATGTTTTCATTTACAAATAAATCTAAAATCGCAAAGCAAGTTTCACTAGCGCTAGTCAGTTTCCCTGCCGCTTTGTCAACTGCTATTGCAGCCCCTCAAGCTGAACCATTTGTCACTGAATCTGGGATGTCCGTTGCTCCCTTTGTAAACTTAACAACAGGATACAACGACAATGTTACCAAGCGAGTTAAGTCTTCTGCTTTAAAAGAAGTTGATTCATGGTTTACTGTCGTTGAACCTGGCGTCATTTTTTCGATTACGCCAGCAAATCAATCTCATTCGTTATCATACCGATTACAGCGCGGTGATTTTTTTGATTCTAAAGATGATAACTATACTGATCAATTTTTAGACCTCGCAACACTTTTCCAACTAGGCCAAAAAAGCCAGTTGACCTTTGATTACAACTTGGCACTGACTCACGACCCTCGCGGTGACAACGACGTTATTGACGGAGATAGTACTAATGAACTCGCAAAGTTCGCGACTAACGACGTAAACCTTGGCTATCAGTTCGGAAATATAGACTCTATTGGTAGAATCGCGACGAATATTGGTTGGGGAAACAAAGGTTATAGTAACCTCAAAGAAACCACTCAATACCAAGAGTGGGATGAACTGAGAGGCGATATCGCGTTCTACTACAAGGCATTTCCAAAAACTTCGTTATTCCTACAGTTGCAGGCTAACGATCGTAGTTATGCAAAAATCGCATCAGGCGCTGCATCGAGAGACAGTTTACAGTCTTTTGCCTTTGTTGGTCTCGAATGGGATACAACTGGTAAGTTGCAAGGACAAGCTAAAGTCGGCTACCAAAACAAAGACTTCGATGCGTCAAGCCGCAAAGACTTCGATTCCGCTTCTTGGGACGTGGGTTTAACCTTTTTGCCTAGGACCTACTCCACTATCCAACTTAGCACCAACCGCAGTGCCACCGATCCTGATGGCGACACCGACTACATCGATGCCTACACGCACAGCGCTAGTTGGAATCACGGTTGGTCAGAAAAAGTTTCGACTGATATTAACTATTCGCTTACAACGGAAGATTACTCAGGTTCAAGTCGTGAGGATGACACAGCTAACGCCGGTGTCTCCATAAGCTACGATTTCCGTCGTTGGTTGAGCTTCAAGCTAGGTGCATCGATAGAACAAAAAGATTCAACTCAAGCGAACAGTGACTATGACCAAAACGTCTACTACTTGTCTATTGAAGGTGTGATTTAAATACAATGAAGTACTTCATCTCAATCTTTTTATTGTTTACCTCATTTTACACTCTCGCTAGCGAGAGTGTTTATCGTTTGGGTGTGGGTGACCAAGTTAAAATCCAAGTTTATGACGAACCAGAACTCACATTAGAAACCCGGGTTAGTGACAGTGGTGATATAGACTATCCATTTCTTGGTAAGATTCGTCTTAAAGGTCAATCAATTGCTGATGTTAAACAAGCTATACACGATGGGCTATTAGATGGGTATTTGGTTAACCCCAACGTATTTGTCAGTGTTACCGAATACCGACCATTTTTTATTAATGGTGAAGTTAAAAAATCCGGTGGATACCCCTACCAACCGGGCTTAACTATTAATAAGGTTATTGCGTTAGCTGGTGGCTTTACTGAACGCGCCTCAAAAACCAATATTTACGTTGCCAACAGTGACCGCCCGGATGTGGCTCCTAAAAAAGTTACTCTTCTTCATCGCGTTCAGCCCGGTGATATCATCACTGTAGAACAAAGCTTTTTCTAGGTAAGTACTATGAATAATAATCACGAACACTCCAATTCTAATTTAGAAAAAGCAGCTTTTTCGCAAACTGGATCATCTCAACCGAGTTTAATGCACGAACAAAACGATGAAATTATCGATTTACGCCAATATTTTAACGTACTGATGAAGTTTAAATGGAGAATAATGCTGTTTTCAGTTTTGGTTACTGCGTTAACAGTATTGGTAGTACTAACTATCCCTGCAGAATACACTGCTCGCGCGACACTTTTAATTGAGTCAAAACAAGCAAAAGCCGTTTCTATTGAAGAGGTCTATGGTTTAGATACTGAAGCTAAAGAATATTACCTAACTCAAATTGAAATACTCAAATCTGAACGTATTGCTGAGCAAGTTATTGAGCGCCTAGCTTTAACCAAACACCCTGAATTTGACCCTACCATAGAAAAAAAACCTCGATTTGGCGTCAAGCTCGACATATTTGAACTTGTACCTGCACTGAAAGCATTTAAAAGACCTGAACAGCAAGAATCAGTCGAAGCATTTACCTATCGAGTCAACAGGTTAGTACTCGCTCAATTTCAAGCTAATCTTTCTATAAGCCCGGTTCGTAAAACGCAATTAGTTCATATTTCATATACTAGCAAAGATCCTGATCTAGCCGCACTTATAGCCAACGAAGTTGGAAACGTCTTTATTGAAAGTCACCTTGAAGCAAAACTGGAAGCTGCAAATAAAGCATCTGGTTGGCTTAACACTCGTGTTGGTGACTTGCATAAGGCGTTAAAGGCATCAGAACAAAAGTTACAATCCTTTTTGCAACAAGAAGGTTTGGTCGACGTACAAGGTGTTGAAAGCCTCGCATCCCAAGAGTTGGCTGAGTTAACATCACAAGTCAACCGTGCACGTGACCGCCGTGTAGCTGCGGAAACCTTGTATTCAGTAGCAACCACAAAAGAGGCTTCTATTACTGCGCTTTCTGCGGTACCAGAAATATCAAACCACCCTACCATTCGTGACGTGAAACTAGCTGAGACTCAAGCCGAGCGCCGTGTCTCTGAACTGTCTAAACGCTATGGACCAAAGCACCCAAAGCTCAGAGCAGCTGTAGCTGAACTTAATTCAGTTCAAACAACTCTGGAGCAGGAGCTCAAGCAATTACTAAACGGTATTAGTAGTGAGTTAACTGCAGCACGTAAGGCCGAGAGAACGTTAAGCCAAGAGTTGGAGTCTCGTAAGTCTGAATTTCAATCGTTAACAGTTAAAAATGCCAAATATGACGAATTAAAGCGGGACGTTCAAACAAACCGACAACTTTACGATTTGTTCTTAAATCGACAAAAAGAAACTACCGCGTCAAGTGATTTTGACTCTACCATTGCCCGTTTTACCGATAGTGCAATGCCACCGTTATTTCCTAGTAAGCCCAACCGAAAGTTAATGGTAATCTTGGCTTTTGTCGCTTCCTTCGGTTTTGCGTGCGTATTGGCATTTGTTACTGAATCGCTGAACGATACCTTCCACAATGAAAAACAAGTAGAAAAAGAGCTAGGCCTCAATTTACTTGGTGCTGTACCTGTCATTAAAGGTCGTAAAAAGCTGAACGCTCGTAGTTATTTCGATCAAAAACACAGGCAGTTGACTGAATCTGTTCGAACTATACGAACTGGTTATTTGTTGGCAAATTCGAACAAAGGTCATAAAACTGTAATGGTAACGTCGTCAGTGCCAGAAGAAGGTAAAACGACTTCGAGTATCAACCTTGCTATGTCTTTGTCACAGATGGAAAAAACACTTCTAATAGACTGCGACCTAAGAAAACCTGCTGTAGCCTCCAGATTCGCTCTATCTGGCTCTATGCCCGGAGTCTCTAATGTGATCACTGGCTCTCATAGCTTAGATGATTGTATTATCCACGATGAGGAAACTGGTCTTAATATTTTACCTGCTGGGCTTTCTCCTAGTAACCCGCTAGAACTGCTATCTTCACAAGGTTTCAGAGACTTATTAGCGTTGTTAACAAGCCAATACGAACGTATTGTAGTCGATACGCCACCTTGCTTGGCGGTAAGTGATGCATTTGTAATCGCTCAGTTGGTTGATTCGTGCGTTGTGGTCGTCAACTCTTCAAATACACGTACTGGAACAGTCAAAAACGTAGTGAGTAAGCTGGCTCAGAAAGGTGCACGACTTGATGGTGTAGTGCTGAATAAACTGAACATCAAAAAAGCGGTAAAATACGGTGGTTATTATCAATACCAGTCTTATTACGGTACCGCTGAAGCCAATAGCTAACTGGATAGATTTTTCTAGGTATTGTAAATATATGATGTTCAATCACTCAAATGGTCTATAAATCCGTGTCAAACATCGTTATTAAGGGGCTGATAAAGCCCCTTGTTATTTTGAGCTGTGCTTTAGTAGCCTACTTTGGAAGCAAATTCGGCATTGCAGCGCTACATGCATACAATACTGAAAAGTACATTGCGTTATGGACTGAAAATCCGGAAATGTATAGTGAGAAAGGCTTTAGTGAAGCCATAACTTCAATTGAGAGCGCTATTAGTAACCACCCTTCTCATCCGCATTTCCACGACTTGAAAGGAAAACTCTACCAATGGCAAGCATATAACCTTCATAGTACCCAAGATCAGACCTCTAGAATTTCTTCACTAAAATTGGCCGAGGCTGCCTATACCAAATCCATAAACCTACGATCAAATTGGG
The DNA here is from genome assembly GCF_056159765.1 of Vibrio sp. ABH4_348. Taxonomy (NCBI): domain Bacteria; kingdom Pseudomonadati; phylum Pseudomonadota; class Gammaproteobacteria; order Vibrionales; family Vibrionaceae; genus Vibrio; species Vibrio sp. ABH4_348. The sequence continues at coordinate 1,218,059 of NZ_JBSWVW010000002.1, forward strand.
CAGACTCCTGGGGTGAACTGGCCCTGATATCACATGAATTAATCACATTTGAAAACTCAGCCGACTTCGACTCAACTAAATTGCTGGCTAGAATGGAACGGGCCTACCATCTAGGACCGTCAACACCTAGGGTTCACGAAGTATTAGCATTTATTGGCAACAGCCGTTGGAGCGAACTATCCCCGACTTGGCGGTACAAAGTACTGGAACATACTTATAAAGGTTTAACCCACCCCAAAACAAAGCACGGACTCAAACAAACTCTTAGCAGGAGTTTTAACCTAAAATTAATTTGTGCCAGAGTGAACAACAACCCCACGAGGCCAGAAGATAAAATCGAACGCTGTTAATTTTGGCCCTAACCTTGGTCACTAATCAAACAACAATTAGAGTATTTGCAATTGTGCACCAAACCAATCAATAAAGAAGTAAGGTAGTTTGTTAAACCTATGTTTCTATCGTCTACGTCGAGTATCAACTCGAGAATAACAACCGTAAGTTTTACTGTTTTTCTATTACTGGGTTTGCTTTGCGTATTGCTTTCTGTGGCTAAGTCCGTCGATTACTTACCAGAATTAACCAAGGCAATTGAAATTTTTGCGGGAGGAGATAAATGGTTACATTTCGAACTTGCCCTCGCTTTAACGTTTTGTCTGACTTTAGCTAGTCAAAGTTATGTTTCAAACACAATTGGTGCAGCGTTGTCCTTTCTCATTGTTTCAATCACTTGCCTATTTGATGAACTAATACAAATACAGATTCCAGAACGACATTTCACGATTTCAGATTGGCTAATGTCAGTTTCTGGGTCATTTTCCGGTGCTGTCTTTGCCATTATTTGTATTTACTGTTTAGCGCGAAATTCAAGAGAGATAATCTAAAAGGTTCATAAATGCCCTTATGGTAGCCTTCTAATTCTACAGACAAATTTCTCAAAACTGGGACTGCGCGTAATAAGCATCAAATTTCACAAAAAGATCAACTAGCTATCTAAATTTCATGATATAGTAGTTTGGTTAAAAATTTTACGAGCCTTTGATTTGATTGGCTATTTCTATTCTGTAATAACTTGGATTTGATGACATGTATAAACAACTCGCCATCCTAGTTCCAACATTGTTGGCAAGCCAATCGGCACTAGCACAATCTGATTGTGCTGACCTTTCAAGTGAGGCAAAAAGTCTTTCTTCCCTTTCCGACAGTCGTTCTGTTACAACATCAATTGCAAGTCTTGCACAAAGTTGCCCTGCACAAGTGACTGAACTTGCTTCTTTAGCAGTTCAAGCACAACCTGAGTTGGCAGCTGATATTGCTGCAACGTTAATAGAAAACTCTAGTAAAGCGAATGCAGCAGCTATTGCGACTGCAGTTGTCACCAACTCTCCAAACACTCAGGCTGAATCGATTGTTCAAGCAGCGGTAAACGCAGCTCCTGAATCAGCTGCAGCGATTACATCAGCAGTTGTGAAGGCGTTACCAAGCGAAAAAGTAGCAAGTATAGTAAAGGCAGCTGTTCAAGCGGCGCCTGCAGACTTAGCAAAAGATATTTCTACCCATTCACTCATAGCAGCACCTAAAGATATCGCCGCTGATATCGTTGCAGCAGCTATTGATGCAGCTCCACAGGAACTTGCGACACAAATAGCTACTGCAGCTGTTGAGGTGGTGCCGGCTGATCAAGTAGCACTTGTCGTACAATCTGCTGTAGGCGCAGCTCCTCAGGAAGCTGCACAATCGATTGTCGATGCTGTGGCAAAGACTGAAAAAATATCTTCAACTGATTTGGTTATTGCAGCCATTGAAGGTGGTGCCGACCCAGCTACGATAGCTGAACCTACAGCAGCAGGTCCAGCAGACGGTGCTCCAGCCACACCAGCAACCCCTGCTCAGTCGGAGTCTACTCAGCCAGCGGCGCCTGCAGCACCAGTATCCACACCAGGTTCTAATACTGGTATCGGAACAGGAGGTGGGGGCGGCGGTGGTACCGCTTCAGGTAACTAAGACCTTCCTTTTGGCCCCCTGATTAGGGGGCTTATTTTATCAAGTCGTTTTTATTTATGTTCCCTAATAAACTACTGTATCTTGCTTTTTTAGCGTTCATTTTTCTAATGCCCATCCCTTTAGGTAGCAACCGCCCTTGGGTTTGGTCGTTTAACGAAGTCTACATATCGGTTCTGTTGATTTTATCCGTGTTTTTGTTCAACAGCACTCAATGGAAATTTGGCTTGCGCAGAACAAAGCTCGTATCCATCCCTATTCTAGTTTTTACCCTGTGGTCATTTATTCAATCTATACCAGAACTAGCACTCTCTCAGGACACTAGCCTAGTTTTTGTTTCAGCTGTAAAGTCCCTTCATTATCTACAAATCATTTTATTAATTTCAGTGCTAGTAGATTCAAAAACCAAGCTAAAGTGGTTGGTTTACACGATGATTGCCAGTGGAGTGTGCCAAGCTTTTTATGCGTCTACGGTACAACTGCTCGAACTGAAAAATTCATTGGTCATGGACTTACCACTGAACAACCGCGCTTCAGGAAGTTTTGTGTACCATAACCATTTGGCCAACTTTTTAATGCTTAATTTGTGTTTAGGCTTTGGTGTATTAGTTAGTCAACTTAAACATTCTAACGCAACCAATTTTTGCCAGCACATTTGGCACTTTTTCTCCGGCTTTCTAAATGACAAGGCTTTTGTGCGAATTGGTTTGGTTATTATGATGATAGCGCTAGTTCTTACTCGTTCAAGAATGGGCAATACCGCCTTTTTCGCAGCACTCACACTTGGCTGTATTGCGCTTTTGTTGTTTTATAAAAACAAGCCTAAAAGTTTATATGTGCTAATCGCAAGCTTGTTTGTGATTGATACATTGGTCGTGAGTACTTGGTTTGGGCTTGAAAAAGTGAAAGAGCGCTTGGTTAGTACCACAATGGAGGCAGAGACCCGCGATGAAGTAGTGGAACTTTCTATTATAGCCATTGAGCAGAAGCCATTTTCTGGTTATGGAGCTGGCACGTTCTACTCCACCTACCAAAATTACAACAACGAATCAGTTAAGTCATTTTACGACCATGCCCATAATGACTATATTCAATTTTTACTAGAGTCCGGAATTCCTGCAACATCCATGTTGGGCATAATGGTGTTAACGTGTTTCTGGCGGGGTATACAGGCACTTAGAACTCGTCGCGATAAGTTTATGAAAGGATTGGGGCTGGCAAGTGCTATGACCATTGTTGGGATGCTAATTCACATTAGTGTCGACTTTCCGTTACAAGCTCCCGCCACGACGATTTACTTTATTAACTGTTTGCTAATTAGCGCGCTCTGTCAGTATTTTGGAACTCAAAGCAAACGTTGATACCAAACGCAGTAGTGCTGTGATGACCTTTCTTGCCATTCGGTAGCACTCATAGTCAACCAATGAATTATTAAATCTAGTTAAAGTAGAGTAAAAACGGGCAAGTAAGAAACTTACTTGCCCAGAGCTTAGCACATTACCATTCTAGACTATTTGCTAACTGAAGTTGGATATCTTCAATCAAACCAGATAAGCGATCGCCAACTACAGGATATTCCGTTGCATCACCTCCAACTAACGAGTTACCAGAACTATTGGCATCCGTAGATGAGTCAAACATTTCCTCTAATATAGTATTTCTTATCGATAAAACATCACCTAATGAGAGATCCGTATTAAGAACTAGCTCAAGTTGCTGACTGTCGGAGTTAACACTAGGTCTTTCTGTAGCTTCTTCTGTGTAACTCCACGAATCATCGAGAGCGTTAGGCTTTAATACATCACCTAGACTTACTTTAGTTGTAAATTGAGATGTCGATACTTCTTCATAGACAGCACCATCCGCAAATTCAATGCGATCGACCGCAGAATGACTGTCTGCCATGTGATTGAGAATTCGTAACGAATCACCGCTGTTAGACAACAACACTAAATCACGACCCTCGACAATGAACTGCACATCATCAGACTGGAAACCTACTTTAACCACATCGACGCCTTCGTGGCCTGATTCCCAGTTCTGAATAACATCACTACCAGAGCCTTCACCCCAGACATAGGTGTCGTCGCCGTCAAAACCAATCAGCGTATCATCACCACCTTTACCATCTAACACGTCGTCCGTTTCTGAACCACGGACAACGTCATCTCCTGCAGTACCATCCAGATACACGGTGACCAACTCACGAATTTGAGCTTGGTCCCAAACAGTGCCGTCTTCAAAATGGATTTCGTTTACCGCTGAGTAACTGTCTGCCAGATGGTTCAAAATACGTAGGCTGTCACCATTTTCAGTTCGCAACACCAAATCGCGCCCTTCGCCAATGACCGTGATATCTTGCGGGCTAAGACCTACCACCTCAACTATGTCTTGGCTGGTCTTCGTCGATTCCCAATTATTGATGGTATCCACACCAGAGTCTTTGCCCCAACGGTAAACATCATCACTACCATTTCCAGCGAAATAATCGCTGGCTCCAGCGACACCGTTAAATACCTGTGCGTCATTATTGCCAAACCATTCACCAGTTTGTTCGAAATACTGGACATCAAACGGGTTGCCTTTAAACGGTACATCTTTAATGGTCAAGGTATCACCGTATACCGATGTGAAAACTAACGCACCGTTAATATGACTGTAGCTGATTTCACTCGGTTTCAAACCTGTGATTTTAAGGGTCTGCTCGCTGAAACCTTGCCCCTGGTAGTTCTCTAACACAATATCGCCACTACCTGCACCCCAGCTATAGGTGGTGCTAGCTTCTGTCACAATCGCAGCTCGGTCAAAAACAGCGCCATCCGAAAATTCAATGCGGTCGACCGCAGAATGGCTGTCTGCCATGTGGTTGAGAATTCGTAACGAATCACCGCTGTTAGACAACAACACCAAATCACGACCCTCGACGATGAACTGCACATCATCAGACTGGAAACCTACTTTAACCACATCGACGCCTTCGTGGCCTGATTCCCAGTTCTGAATAACATCACTACCAGAGCCTTCACCCCAGACATAGGTGTCGTCGCCGTCAAAACCAATCAGCGTATCATCACCACCTTTACCATCTAACACGTCGTCCGTTTCTGAACCACGGACAACGTCATCTCCTGCAGTACCATCCAGATACACGGTGACCAACTCACGAATTTGAGCTTGGTCCCAAACAGTGCCGTCTTCAAAATGGATTTCGTTTACCGCTGAGTAACTGTCTGCCAGATGGTTCAAAATACGTAGGCTGTCACCATTTTCAGTTCGCAACACCAAATCGCGCCCTTCGCCAATGACCGTGATATCTTGCGGGCTAAGACCTACCACCTCAACTATGTCTTGGCTGGTCTTCGTCGATTCCCAATTATTGATGGTATCCACACCAGAGTCTTTGCCCCAACGGTAAACATCATCACTACCATTTCCAGCGAAATAATCGCTGGCTCCAGCGACACCGTTAAATACCTGTGCGTCATTATTGCCAAACCATTCACCAGTTTGTTCGAAATACTGGACATCAAACGGGTTGCCTTTAAACGGTACATCTTTAATGGTCAAGGTATCACCGTATACCGATGTGAAAACTAACGCACCGTTAATATGACTGTAGCTGATTTCACTCGGTTTCAAACCTGTGATTTTAAGGGTCTGCTCGCTGAAACCTTGCCCCTGGTAGTTCTCTAACACAATATCGCCACTACCTGCACCCCAGCTATAGGTGGTGCTAGCTTCTGTCACAATCGCAGCTCGGTCAAAAACAGCGCCATCCGAAAATTCAATGCGGTCGACCGCAGAATGGCTGTCTGCCATGTGATTGAGAATTCGTAACGAATCACCGCTGTTAGACAACAACACTAAATCACGACCCTCGACAATGAACTGCACATCATCAGACTGGAAACCTACTTTAACCACATCGACGCCTTCGTGGCCTGATTCCCAGTTCTGAATAACATCACTACCAGAGCCTTCACCCCAGACATAGGTGTCGTCGCCGTCAAAACCAATCAGCGTATCATCACCACCTTTACCATCTAACACGTCGTCCGTTTCTGAACCACGGACAACGTCATCTCCTGCAGTACCATCCAGATACACGGTGACCAACTCACGAATTTGAGCTTGGTCCCAAACAGTGCCGTCTTCAAAATGGATTTCGTTTACCGCTGAGTAACTGTCTGCCAGATGGTTCAAAATACGTAGGCTGTCACCATTTTCAGTTCGCAACACCAAATCGCGCCCTTCGCCAATGACCGTGATATCTTGCGGGCTAAGACCTACCACCTCAACTATGTCTTGGCTGGTCTTCGTCGATTCCCAATTATTGATGGTATCCACACCAGAGTCTTTGCCCCAACGGTAAACATCATCACTACCATTTCCAGCGAAATAATCGCTGGCTCCAGCGACACCGTTAAATACCTGTGCGTCATTATTGCCAAACCATTCACCAGTTTGTTCGAAATACTGGACATCAAACGGGTTGCCTTTAAACGGTACATCTTTAATGGTCAAGGTATCACCGTATACCGATGTGAAAACTAACGCACCGTTAATATGACTGTAGCTGATTTCACTCGGTTTCAAACCTGTGATTTTAAGGGTCTGCTCGCTGAAACCTTGCCCCTGGTAGTTCTCTAACACAATATCGCCACTACCTGCACCCCAGCTATAGGTGGTGCTAGCTTCTGTCACAATCGCAGCTCGGTCAAAAACAGCGCCATCCGAAAATTCAATGCGGTCGACCGCAGAATGGCTGTCTGCCATGTGGTTGAGAATTCGTAACGAATCACCGCTGTTAGACAACAACACCAAATCACGACCCTCGACGATGAACTGCACATCATCAGACTGGAAACCTACTTTAACCACATCGACGCCTTCGTGGCCTGATTCCCAGTTCTGAATAACATCACTACCAGAGCCTTCACCCCAGACATAGGTGTCGTCGCCGTCAAAACCAATCAGCGTATCATCACCACCTTTACCATCTAACACGTCGTCCGTTTCTGAACCACGGACAACGTCATCTCCTGCAGTACCATCCAGATACACGGTGACCAACTCACGAATTTGAGCTTGGTCCCAAACAGTGCCGTCTTCAAAATGGATTTCGTTTACCGCTGAGTAACTGTCTGCCAGATGGTTCAAAATACGTAGGCTGTCACCATTTTCAGTTCGCAACACTAAATCGCGCCCTTCGCCAGTGACCAATACGTCAGTTACAGAAAAGCCTTTTATAAAAACAACATCTACGCCTTCGTGGCTTGATTCCCAGTTCTGAATAACATCACTGCCAGAGCCTTCACCCCAAACATAGGTGTCGTCACCGTCAAAACCAATCAGCGTATCATCACCACCTTTACCATCTAACACGTCGTCCGTTTCTGAACCACGGACAACGTCATCTCCTGCAGTACCATCCAGATACACGGTGACCAACTCACGAATTTGAGCTTGGTCCCAAACAGTGCCGTCTTCAAAATGGATTTCGTTTACCGCTGAGTAACTGTCTGCCAGATGGTTCAAAATACGTAGGCTGTCACCATTTTCAGTTCGCAACACCAAATCGCGCCCTTCGCCAATGACCGTGATATCTTGCGGGCTAAGACCTACCACCTCAACTATGTCTTGGCTGGTCTTCGTCGATTCCCAATTATTGATGGTATCCACACCAGAGTCTTTGCCCCAACGGTAAACATCATCACTACCATTTCCAGCGAAATAATCGCTGGCTCCAGCGACACCGTTAAATACCTGTGCGTCATTATTGCCAAACCATTCACCAGTTTGTTCGAAATACTGGACATCAAACGGGTTGCCTTTAAACGGTACATCTTTAATGGTCAAGGTATCACCGTATACCGATGTGAAAACTAACGCACCGTTAATATGACTGTAGCTGATTTCACTCGGTTTCAAACCTGTGATTTTAAGGGTCTGCTCGCTGAAACCTTGCCCCTGGTAGTTCTCTAACACAATATCGCCACTACCTGCACCCCAGCTATAGGTGGTGCTAGCTTCTGTCACAATCGCAGCTCGGTCAAAAACAGCGCCATCCGAAAATTCAATGCGGTCGACCGCAGAATGGCTGTCTGCCATGTGGTTGAGAATTCGTAACGAATCACCGCTGTTAGACAACAACACCAAATCACGACCCTCGACGATGAACTGCACATCATCAGACTGGAAACCTACTTTAACCACATCGACGCCTTCGTGGCCTGATTCCCAGTTCTGAATAACATCACTACCAGAGCCTTCACCCCAGACATAGGTGTCGTCGCCGTCAAAACCAATCAGCGTATCATCACCACCTTTACCATCTAACACGTCGTCCGTTTCTGAACCACGGACAACGTCATCTCCTGCAGTACCATCCAGATACACGGTGACCAACTCACGAATTTGAGCTTGGTCCCAAACAGTGCCGTCTTCAAAATGGATTTCGTTTACCGCTGAGTAACTGTCTGCCAGATGGTTCAAAATACGTAGGCTGTCACCATTTTCAGTTCGCAACACCAAATCGCGCCCTTCGCCAATGACCGTGATATCTTGCGGGCTAAGACCTACCACCTCAACTATGTCTTGGCTGGTCTTCGTCGATTCCCAATTATTGATGGTATCCACACCAGAGTCTTTGCCCCAACGGTAAACATCATCACTACCATTTCCAGCGAAATAATCGCTGGCTCCAGCGACACCGTTAAATACCTGTGCATCATTATTGCCAAACCATTCACCAGTTTGTTCGAAATACTGGACGTGAAACGGATTACCTTTGAAGGGGACATCTTCAATCGTCAGTCTGAACCCAGATGGCCCGACAAAAATTAAATTACCATTTTCGTATTGATAACGGACATCTGAGGGAGAAACAGCCAACATCTCCAAAATCGTATTTCTAAAGGTCTCTCCGGAGTCCGGATTTTTAAGTACAAGATCAGTCGTCGCACTGTCCCAGACTACTTTTTGCAATGCCATTTCTACCCTCCTTATAGTCAATCGATTTCGGTTTTCACTTCGGTTCCAAAGAACCTAGCCTTAATTAATAACCAAGCGAACTGGCTGTTGGTAACTAAGTATCTTTTCCACATGCGGCGAGGTTCTTGAATAACACGATACAACCATTCCAAGCCCGCATTTTGCATCCAGACGGGAGCTCGAGAGACCTTGCCCGCTACCACATCAAACGTGCCACCGACACCCATTACAAACTTCACTCCTAACTTGTCTTGCCATTTATTTATGAAGTTTTCTTTTTTTGGTGAAGTAATAGCAACAAACAGCAATTTAGCGCCGGATTCCTTTATCTGATTTACTACTATTTCTTCATCATCCCAAAAGTAACCATGATGGATGCCCGCAATATGCAAGTTTGGATGCGCTTTTTGCATTCGGAGAGCGGTCACTTCAACCACTTCTTTTTGAGCACCAAGGTAAAAGACAGATAATTGTTCTTTTTCTGCCATAGCGTTTAAGTTGTGAAACAAGTCCACGCCTGCAACTCGCTCTGGAACAACATGACCAAGAAAACGCGCGCCCCAAGCTACCCCCATACCATCTATGTTTATGATGTCACAGCTTTTCACACTTTCGGCAAGAAGTGCATCTTTACGCATATTGACTATTTTTGCAACGTTAACAACAACATGCTGCGTAAATTCGTTTGCTTTTACTCGATTCTTGATCATTTCGACAGATTCGACCATTGTTGCCGAATCCATAGGTGTGCCTAAAAAGTTAATTCGTTTCATTACTCGAATCTGTATTGTTTATTAAGATAGCAAAAGCGTAATACATCCACGCTTGAGTCCAACGCATATAGTTAATTTTGTTAGTTCCACTTTTTGTTTTCTGATAAACAAATTGCGCTTTTTCAGGCATATAAAGATTGTCGATAGACCAAAGAGCTACTTTTTTTGCTAATGCTAAATCTTTATCGCCATCACCGAGTTTCACAAGCGTTATAATTGCCTGAGAAACCGAATGCGGGTCTAACGGGTAAGGGTTATCATGATAATATTTTGCAGTGCCGTCCGCTTCAAAAAAATTCTCTTTGTAATATTTAAAACCTTTTTCTATTGAAGCATCAAACTCATTGGTATTAAAGGACTTACGAATTAAATCTAACGCTTCTAGGTTATACCCTGTATGAAAGCCATCAATAAACTGATGGTGGTGGCGTGCACCATACACCCAAGAACCATCTTCACCCTGTTCATTTACTGATTGACGTGCCACAGCCAATACAAGTGCTTTGTACTCTTCATTTCGGGTTTCTGCAGCAACTACTGCAACCCATGCTGCAGCCCATAGGCTTGCGTTATGAACAAACGCTTTTTCACCTGGAATGTAAGCAAAGAATTTACGGCCAGAATGCTCAGAGTAAAGCGTTTTAACAATAAAATTAGCTGAATCAAAAGCTAGTTTCTTATATTCATCAGCTTTGGATTGATATATTTCTTTAATCTCATTCGATAAAGCAAACAGTGCTTGAGAGACATATATAGTAGTTATTACGTTTGGCTTCCCTTTCGGTACATAAAAAGCACGTGCCTTCCAGTCGAAATGGTAACCCCAACAAGCATGTCGCCAATCCTGCTTACTACATTGCTGTTCAACCAACCAATCAGCGAGCTTCATAGCTTCGTGGATATAGTTTTGGTTACCAGAAGATTTGTATTCTTCAACCATGCCGAGGATAAAAAGCCCTATTCCTTTTGGATTTCGTTTTTTAGGGACTCCTAATAATGGCCTCAAGTTAATTGGTGAACGTTTAAATAATTGTATCCAAGCTAAACCACCCCCCCCTTTTTTTAAGAAAGGTAACGCATCGAAAAGCTTGCTATTTAAGCCATCAAACGGATCATAACCAGCATAGCTAGATTCGGATGAACTCTTATGAAGTTTGTTTTTAATTGATTCTATATTCATTTAGATTCTAGCAACTCTGAATAGATATTTTCTAATTGGGGATTGATAGCTTTAAAGCTGAAATTCTTTTCAAATTTTATTAAAGCACTTTCAGCTAAGTGAGAAGCAAGTTTCTCATCCGTAAGTAAGGTAATTAATGCATTAGAAAGACCTTGTATATCCCCAGCTTCAACTAACAAACCATCAACACCACTAGTTATTGCATCAGGGATGCCACCAGCAAAAGTTGAAACAACTGGGATTTTGGCTGACATTGCTTCTAACACACCCATAGGGAAACCTTCATTGTAACTTGGCAAGCAATATACCGAAGCCTCTTGAAGCACTTGTAGTTTTTGCTCTCCAGAGATCCAACCTAAGAACTCTATATATGAACTTAAATTTAGCTTTTCTACGAGTTTCTTAGCTTCAGTTATCTCACCATCACCTGCAAGTACAAGCTTGGCTGATGGGTGTTTTTCAAATACTGCTGGGAAGCTCTTTATTAAGTCGTAAACACCTTTTCGTTCACCTATTCTGCCTAAAAAAGCAATGTTTTTTGATCTGTTCTGTTTTTTTGGAGGCAGGCTTAATTTCGGCACAGCATTGTAAACCACCTTAACATTCACGCTGTTATTAAACGTATTATCAACCCACTCTTTCCACTGAGTAGAAAGTACAATCAGGCAATCGGCTAATTTAAAGGTTTGTGCAATATGCTGTTTTTTTGAATCATTACATTCATTATGATAAAAGTCTCTAAACTCCGCACCATGCAGGTGCAAAAGCACCTTAGAGCCTAATTTTTTGCATAATCTGACTATAAGAGATTTTCGTTTGTAACTCCCCCTTGAAGCCATATGAATATGTACAACGCCGACATTAGATACAATGTGTAGCCATAACAACTTTATTAAACAACTAAAATAAAATAATAAGAGAGAAAACCTTCCAACTCGTTTGTGTGAAGCTATTAAACGAACATTATTGTTTTCAAAAAATCCACTGTTTTTGTAACCATTTAAAACTGTAGCGACGCCACCCTTCTCACCAATATCTGTACCAAGAGTAATATTTATAAATTTACGTTCCATTCCCTTCCTCAACATGACAAATAGCTTGAATTGCTTTACCACTTTTTGTCTTTTTCAATTCAGATACAAACTCAAATTTGACATCAATTTCCTGTCCTAAACGAGCTTTAATATTTTCAGTCACTATAGCTTGCTGTTCTTTATTAAAAGCTTTATCAGCAATTACATTTAACGTAATTTCACCCGCCTGGAACTGTACAAATTGACTACCAATAATCCCTTTTGCACCTTTAACACATTGATCTAAGGCATAGATTTTTTCACCTGACTGGTTAAATACATGTTGTACATCCCGGCCTTCAATTGAATCTATAACAGGATAGGTTCGACCGCAGTCGCACTTGACGTTATTTGATAAAACTACATGATCGCCAGTTTTGTATCGAATTAAAGGGTAAGTTGAATTGTTGAAATTGGTCCCTACTATTTCAGCACGTCTACGACCATCATTGGTTTCACCTGCAGGTAAAAATTCCACATAAGAGTAATCAGTGAGAATATGATACTTTCCTGCTTCACAGCTGGCTATCGCTGCAACACGTTCAAAGAGTCCGTACCAGTCAAATACTTTGCATTTAAAACGTTCCTCCAATAGTGCTTTATCATCTTGCGAAAGCGATTCAGAAGAAGTTAAGATTGATTTAATCTTACCAGGGTAAAACAGACCATTTTCTTTTAAATATTTTGCAATGGTCACTATCGAAGACGGATATGCTTGTATAACATCCACGCCATAATCGACCATAGCTTCAATATATTTAGGTAAACTCTCAGCTGTCATATGAAAAGATGACAATAAAATCATATCTTCAAAATATGAATAACGCCAAAAAGGTGCTTTTTTCTGCGAAAGTGGAACAATCAGGTCCCCTCGGATCCAAGCTCTTTTATCACCTTTCTTAAAACCAGCCCAATGTAAGCTTCTACTAATAAAAGCTTGCTCTCGAATAACAGATTCCATATTTTGAGGGATAGTTAAAGGCGAGCCTGTAGTGCCACTAGTAGAACCATAAATAATCGGACCCTTGTAGTTCGTATCTACAAAATCATTCGGAGCGTTCCTAATATCTTCTTTTGATATATACGGAAAGGTATCAATTTTTTTTGATTGGTTCTTATATTTTGGTACGTTTGCAGTAGAGTGCTTCAGTACATCTGAAAGGCGTTCTTTCGCAAAACGATCTAATTTTTCCCTGCTAACTTCATTCTCAAGTAATACTTGCATGAGGTTCTTTGATTTCTTGTTTTCTCTCAAATTTTTTCTAATTAAAGCTCTAAAGCTAAGCAGAAGATTCTGTACCCATATAGGTGACTTTGTGTATATTTTGGTAGTAAACACTGATCTAACCAATTATTTATTTTAGATAAGGAGCTATGCTATCGTCATAACTTTCATTATTAAGAATGTCATACTTAAGTGAATCTACATGGCCAATAATTTTTGCAGGAATACCAGCAACAATGGCACCTGTTGGTACACTTTTTGTTACAACTGAATTAGCGCCGATAACTGCTCTATTACCGATGATAACAGGTCCTGCTAGCACCGCACCTGGGCCAATGAAAACATCATCACCAATACTGGGAACTTTTTTAAATGGTCCTTTACCAACAATCTTGCTCCCTATACCGATTCTGCAACGTTTTCCAATCTTAGCCTTATCTATAATCACTACACCAACGCCCTTTACAACACAAAAACTCCCTTTACCTATATCTGCTGATGGTGGGATTTTCGAGTTATATAGCAAGAAGATTAATAATTGAAATAATTTTGGTACTATGGGTACTTTTCGGATATAAAACCATCTTCCGATTCTATAAAACAAAATTGCATTAGGCATCTGAATCTCTTTAACTATTTCCTATTGAAGAAAGGGTTTTCTTTAATTTTTCTGTTACTGACAACCATGTATCCGTCGTTGTACTAATACGAACTTTGTCTGAGTTAAACGTATGCTTATTTTTTTGAAATTCAAAAAGCGCTTGGCAGAAAGAATCGGGGGTATCTTCACATAAAATTCCATTATCGCTATTTAGCACTTTAGATTGTTCCATTGTTGATGTACCAATAACTGGCATACCGTTAGCTATATATTCAAGTGTTTTTGTCACAGGTTGAACGTGAAAATAATCCGTTTTAGGAATATATGACACCCCTAAATTACATTTTTCGAAGAATGGCTCAAGTTGATCGTGTTGTATTCTTCCATGAACATGAATAACATCTCCTAAACCTAGTTCTTTTACGAGAGCTTTAAGTTTATCAACTTCACAATTGGGTCCGTCACCAATAATGTCATAACTTAATACTCCATGATTTTTCGACCTATTAACATATTCAGAAAGTCCGGTAATAGTGTCGTCGATTTTTCTATTTGATAGCGTTCCAACATAAAGTAATCTTAATCCATTAAAATGTTTAACCTTGCTATTAAAAGTCGGAGAACCTAAGGGAACTACACTATATTTCTTTATGCCTAGCAATGAGGCCAAAGAATCCGAGATAATATTAACATGCGAAGCAAAATAAGATTCAAGCTTCAAAGTTGTATTATAAATAAAACGACTAAGGAAGCTTGGATCTATTGAGCCAGTTCTAATATCTAAAATAAATTTATTTTTACCAATGGAACTTCGTAGTAAGGAACAAAATCGAAAATACTTAACAAACACAATATCATTCTTGCTCAAATAAGGTCTTACTTTATTAAGAAATTCTATCCACTTAAGTATGCCCTTTTTTTCCAACTTTATGGGTATTACTTCAACTCCTGATTCTTCTATTGGCGGCAAATTAGAGTCGATACAAATATATTTAATATTAAATTCACTTTTCAAGTGCTTTGCGTAGTAATAAGTATCGATTAGGTAACCGAATTGAGATGAACACACAATCATTAAATTCTTTTTCACGAAAGACCTCTTCTAAAATCTCTAAAGTTAGTCATTAATAAAAGCAAGAAGATGGTATATGTGATTGGGTTTACATGTGAAGTAGCGCTGTAAATACTAAATAACAAAAAACTAGGAATTAAGAACAAAGCTCCACTTCTAAACATTGCTTCATAAGGTGAGTCTGTTTTTCCATTAAAGATTTCAAAACCTTTAAACATTAAAAACGCAAACAAAATTACAACACCTATAACGCCAATATCCCACAAGTAAATTGTAGCTTGTGTACTTGCGAAATTAACATTTGTTGGAATATTGATAGTCGGTATATCTCTTTCAGGTGATACTTTTGATGATGTTAAGCCGTAGCCAAATAAAGTGTTAAATGTTACTCCACCACGCTCAATATTGTGAGCTTGCCATATCCTGTTACCTAATTGCCTACTAACTTCACCCGTTTCATAATTAATTACATCGTTTTCAAAATAGCTTGCATTAATATCAACAATATACTCGCTTAAAGTTCGTCCTTCGCGATCTCCTGTTGAAAAATTACTATTATAGTTAAACAAAAGCCCTGTAAAAACTACAATAAGAATCATGCTATATTTGATTATTGTTTTGGGATTAATAAGCTCTTTTCTTGATGAAGTGCAGAACAAGATCAAAGGTAGTAATGCAATGAAAATTTTGGTCTCCATCATAAATACACAAATTGCACTAGTAGTAATAGCTAAATAATCCAATTTTGTAGATCCAATCAATTTCATCTTTTTAAAAGCTAAACAAGAAAAGTAACAAAGAAATAAAAGCAACCCCGAACTATTGCCTCCTCCACCTTCTGCGTTAAATCCAAAAGTTCCAGAAATCATATCCCAATCAAACTCACGATGTATGCTATTCCTTGCTGTAATGAAAAACTGGACAAAGACAAATGGTAACTGTACAAAAACTAACACCCTTAAACACAAATAAAGATAATAATAGTTAGATGCTGATAAATATATTTGTGTAGCAAAAAATGCTACAACAGTTGGAATTAAATAATCTTTAACTGCAATTGTTTTAAGTTCAACATTTTGAGAAATAAACAACCAATTAAAAGCTATATATAATATAAATAAGAGAAGTAACACTTGAGAATTAAATACTAACTTATTAGTTTTCTTCTTGCTAAAAAATAGCAGTAATAATAATAGTGAAGCTCCCCAATACATTTGCTTAATTCCTAAATAGCTAGCAATTAAACCAGTAAAGATAATATTTACTAGTAATATAATTGGTAGAACAATGCCCAATTCACTTTTTAAGCGGGCTGTAAAATAATTCACGTTTTTTCTCCCTTTATTAAACTCGGCTTAATATCAGCTTTTTTAACAAGAGATATACATACAAAAGATGAAATTGCGATTGAAATTGCATAAGCAATAGAAAAATACCAAACACCGCTCAATAAAGAATCTTGTAAGCCAATAAAAAGAGATAAACTTACAAAGAACATATTGAATACTTGCCAATAAAAGTCATACTTCTGTTTTCCAAGTACTACATACACATGAGTTATTGGGCCCAAAGTTATTAATATTAAAAAGTAAGGGATTAACGCTATCGCGTACTGGGCAGCGTCTCGCCAGTCCTCTCCCATAATATTAACAAATAAGAATTCTCCAAAAAATACGACTGTAAATGAAGCTCCCATTGCAAAAATTCCTGAAAGAAAGCTTATTTTAAAAAAGTTCTTCAATGCTTTCTCAGGAGCAACTTTCACTTCCCTTTTTATAACATCAGCAGTAGCACTGATAATAATGGATGCAGGTGCAATCATAAATTTTGCCGCTAATGCATAATAAGCCAATTCTCTTTTTGACACTGATAGAAAACCAACGACAATGACAAAGATAGCAGTACTATATCTATTTAATAGATGCGCTGGAATCATATACAATATGATCGATTTTGTTCTTCTGTAAAGAAGTATGCATGCTCTTAAAAATCCGACGTTATTTAGAAATCCACTTTGCTTAGTTTTGCTGTTTAATAGTAATGTTGGGAAAACATGAGCACAAGCGTAAGATAAAATTATTGCGATATGACCGTAATAACCTAAAAGGTATGAAGCAAAAAAAACACTCGGCAAGATAATAGCGCGCATTATTCGCATCACAGCATTTCTTTTAAAGTCTCCCTCTAAAATATTATTTTGAATATAAAACTCAAATAAAACTATAGAAATAATCACGTAAAGTCCCGTAATTATTTGAATAGCAAAATCATCATTCTCTATTATTAGTGCTGCTATAAATGCTAATAAAATGGATGTAAAAAAAACTATCTTAAGAAGAAAAGTTTTTAAAAGCCTCAGAGTTAATTTGCTTATTGAATAAATAGAATACTCTAAGCGAAGGGATGCGATTACAACCAAAATTGTATAAATGGATATAGCAAAGCTATATTGTCCAAATGCCTCAGGCCCTGAAAGCTTTGCTATAAATGGAAGACTAAAAAATGATAGAAGCTGCGCAAATGCAACTCCAGCTCCAGTAGTTAAGTAATCACCAAAATTATCAATTTTTAGCCTACCAAAAAACATATTTACTCAATTCTCTAAATGATGCCGCGGCTATCAATTACAACTTTCTTGGCAAATTCTGTTTTATCTGCATTTTTAAATTGTTTATGGTCAACTAAAACAACAACAATATTTGCTTGCTCTAAAGCATTTTCTAATGATGCGAGTTCAACAACAGTATCAGTTAGCTTATTAGGCAGTGATTCGATGTTAGGCTCTACAGCAACTACTTTTCCTACATCTCGTTTTGCTAGTTCTTCAACAATTTGCAGTGCAGGGCTCTCACGTAAATCATCGATATCTGCTTTAAAAGCAAGGCCTAAACATGCAATTACAGGTCGTTTAAACTCATCAGCCGCTTTAGTAATTTGGTCAATTACATAATATGGTTTTGCATCATTTGTTAAGCGAGCTTGTTTGATAATCTGCGCTTCATCTGGAGCACTATCCACAATAAACCACGGGTCAACGGCGATGCAATGACCACCCACTCCAGGACCAGGATTTAATATGTTTACACGAGGGTGACGATTAGCGAGTTTTACCAATT
Organism: Vibrio sp. ABH4_348; assembly: GCF_056159765.1. Taxonomy (NCBI): domain Bacteria; kingdom Pseudomonadati; phylum Pseudomonadota; class Gammaproteobacteria; order Vibrionales; family Vibrionaceae; genus Vibrio; species Vibrio sp. ABH4_348. The sequence continues at coordinate 1,236,090 of NZ_JBSWVW010000002.1, forward strand.
CCCAAACATTGATTTTCATCTTGTCGCAAATAACACTTAGTTCGTTTGCAAATGCTATGTTTACATCACGGAAAGAGTTCTCAGTTAACTTAGCCATTTCAGCGGTACGTGCGTTCGTTACGATACACTCTCCACGAACAAATGTTTCATACAATTCTTTGGCTCTTTGACTACAGGCAGCAGACATACCGCCAATTACGCGGTCGTTGGAAACTAACTCCTGCAATACATAGCCAGGCAATACACGCTCTGGACAATGTGCGACTTTAATATCTGCGCTATCGCCAACTTGTTGAGGAAAGGTTAAATCAGGTCTTGCTTCAGAAAGCCATCCTGCCATTTTTTCTGTCGCACCGACTGGAGAAGTAGACTCCAAAACAACTAAATTACCTTTTTCTAACACCGGTGCTATGGCTTTTGCCGCCGCTTCGATGTAGGAAAGATTAGGTTTATGTTCGCCACTATCACTGTGAATAAAGGGAGTGGGTACAGCTACCATAAACGCGTCTGCAGCTTCTGGCTCTAGTGCCGCCTTAAGGTTACCTGTCGCGACTACCCCTTTCACAACAATGTCTAAGTCAGGTTCAACTATGTGAATTTTGCCCTGATTAATGGTATCTACGGCTTCTTTATTTACATCAACACCAATGACTTGAATGCCGCGTGAAGCTACAACTGCGGCTGTTGGCAAACCAATATAACCAAGTCCAATTACAGATACTTTTTCAAAACTCATGATTTTTCCCAAATTTATTTAGAACAGAATTTGCTAAGACGCAGCCAATACGTCAAGAATGCGTTGGCATGCTTTGCCATCACCATATGGGTTATGTGCTTGGCTCATCGCTAGGTATTTGTCGTTGTCGAATAGTAACTCATTAACAGAGTTGACTATTTTTTCACTATCCGTGCCAACAAGTACGACTGTGCCTGCCGCTACTGCTTCGGGCCGTTCTGTAGTATCTCGCATTACAAGTACAGGTTTACCAAGTGAAGGGGCTTCCTCTTGAATACCACCAGAATCGGTCAAAATTAAATGTGCTTTATCCATTAGATAGACGAATGGCAGATATTGTTGAGGTTCAATGAGGTAGATGTTGCTGTAATTTTTCAACAAGCGGTTTACTGGCTCTTGAACATTCGGATTTAGATGTACTGGGTAAACAATTTGTAAATCTGGATGTTGATTTGCCAATTGTGAAAGAGCTTTACAGATGTTTTCAAAGCCACCACCGAAGTTTTCTCTTCTGTGCCCAGTTACCAAAAGTAGCTTTTTATCTTCGTCAACAAATGGGAATACGGCTTTTAGGGTACTGTTTAAATCGATGTCGTTACGTACTTTTTCAACCACTTCTAACAACGCATCAATTACTGTATTACCAGTGATGTTGATATTCTCAACTTTATAACTTTCTTTAAGAAGGTTTTGTTTGGAAGATTCTGTAGGCGCAAAATGATAGGTAGTTAGGGCACCGGTGAGCTTTCTATTTGCTTCTTCTGGCCAAGGAGAATAGATATTACCTGTACGGAGTCCCGCTTCAACATGCCCTACTGCTATTTGCTCGTAGTAAGACGCGAGAGACGCAGCAAACGTAGTTGCCGTATCACCATGTACCAAAACCACATCAGGTTTGAATTCTTGTAGTACCGGTTTAAGTTCAAGTAGGATTCGAGCTGTTACGTCATTTAATGTTTGACCAGCTTTCATTAAATTCAAATCAAAGTCTGGCGTAATTTCAAACAGTTCTAGTACTTGATCGAGCATTTCGCGATGTTGCGCGGTTACGCAACACTTGGCATCAAACCTGTCGTCACTCGCAAGCACTTTTACTAGTGGCGCCATTTTAATGGCTTCTGGTCTAGTACCAAAAACCGTGAGAACTTTCTTAGCCATCTCAAATCCCTAACCAACCAACTGCGCTTTAATATTTTTGTTAACGCTTCAAAATAGAAAAAGGGACGCACTTCTTGTGCGCCCCAAAATAAGCGAAACAATTTTAATTGCAACTGGTTTAACAGCAAGTTAGCACAACTAGATAATGCGACACATATCACATACAGCCAATAGTGATAGTCATCGAAAGACATGTTTCTCACTAATGAGACTCGGACTTTGTCGACGCGGTACCAGTCTCGAACAATTTAAAGAAAATATTCGAACACTACCCGTACTTTGATTTATAGACAGTAAAGTACACCACAGGTATCACCACCAGCGTCAGCATCGTCGAAACCAATATCCCGAAGATTAGGCTGATAGCAAGCCCGTTGAAGATAGGATCATCCAAAATAAACACAGCGCCTATCATGGCGGCGACTGCGGTTAGCATGATAGGTTTGGCGCGAACTGCAGCAGATTGGATTACCGCTTGGGAGAACTCCATACCTTCTTCGACTTGTTGATTGATGAAATCCACCAGCAAAATAGAGTTACGAACGATGATTCCCGCCAAAGCTATCATCCCTATCATAGAAGTAGCCGTGAATTGTGCACCAAGGATCGCGTGGCCTGGCATGACTCCGATGATGGTTAGTGGGATTGGCGCCATGATAATCAACGGCACGAGATAAGATTTAAATTGAGCAACCACGAGTAAGTAGATCAAGATCATTCCTACTCCGTACGCAATGCCCATATCGCGGAATGTTTCGTAAGTAATAGTCCACTCCCCATCCCACAAGACCGCGACATCAGTTAGCCCATCCGGTTGGTTGATGTAGTACTGTTCAAATCCTAACTGCTCCTCGATTGCAAAACCGATTTCTGCCATGCCGTATAGGGGGCTATCGGTTTCACCAGACATGTCACCTACTACCATAATCATAGGTACTGAGTTTTTATGAAGGATATAGTCATCAGCTTTGGTTATGTGTACCGAAGCAAACTCACTTAAGCGATGGACAGTTCCAAACTCGCTGGCGACTTCAAGCGATAACAAATTATCTAAATTAGATTTAGCAGCTTCCTGCGCTTCTATTCTTATTGGCACAGGGTATTTGGCAACGTCATTTCGCAAGTAAGAAATGGGTTTGCCTCCCACTAGAGTTGAAATCGTATCCACAGTTGACGAATACGGTACCCCCAGTTGCGCTGCTTTATTTCTGTCTATCTTGATTCGCCATTGTTGGTGGCTCTCTGGTAAATAGATATCAACATCCACGATGTCAGTTGTTTGTTTGAACAAATCTCGTACTTTTCTCGCAGCGTCAGCACGGATCTCCTCTGTTGGCCCATAAACTTCGGCAAGAATCGGTGACCATACCGGAGGGCCGGGCGGCACCTCCACCACTTTTACTTTTCCGCCATAAGGTTTGGCAATTTGGTTAAGTGATTGTCGAATGCTGCTGGCAATGGTGTGGCTATCTCGCTCTCTTTCAGATTTATCTACAAGATTGACCTGGATATCGCCTTGATGGGCTTGGCTGCGCATAAAATAGTGACGTACTAAGCCGTTAAAGTTTATTGGCGCCGCAGAGCCTGCGTAAATTTGATAGTCTCTCACTTCTGGCGTTGTTTTAATTTCGTCCGCTATTTCAAATAACAAACGTTGAGTTGTTTCTAAGGTCGCACCTTCCGGCATATCTAAAATCACCTGAAATTCCGATTTGTTGTCAAACGGCAGCATTTTTAGGATGACGGCTTTGCCTACAGGCAAAAGAATCGATCCAACGATCATCGCGATAACGGCAATGCCAAGTAGGATTTGATTTCGAGTTTGATGTTTTGACAACACAAAGGGAGAAAGGATTTTGTGGAACCAACTAGAATCATCTGACGTTGGCTGAGAATTAGCGCCAGATGTAGCCACGTAGTGTTGTTTAAGAACTTTGGCAGACAACCACGGCGAGAGAACAAAGGCGACTGCTAATGAGATCATCATCCCCATTGACGCATTGATTGGAATTGGACTCATATACGGCCCCATCAAGCCGGATACAAATGCCATCGGAAGTAAGGCTGCAATGACCGTAAAGGTCGCCAAAATCGTGGGGCCACCAACTTCATCCACCGCTTTTGGAATAATTTCTAACATGGAGGATTGTTTGCCCGCAGCCTGATCCAGCGCCATGTGTCGGTGAATATTTTCGACCACGACAATCGCGTCATCCACCAAAATACCGATTGAAAAGATCAATGCAAAAAGAGACACGCGATTTAACGTAAAGCCCCAAGCCCAAGATGCAAACAAAGTCATGGTCAGCGTAACTACAATCGCCGTGCCAACGACAAAAGCTTCTCGCCAACCCATTGTCAGTAACACTAACAAAACCACGGCGGTAGTGGCGAACGCCAACTTACCTATCAAGGTGTTACTTTTGTTTTCCGCGGTTTTGCCATAGTCTCGGGTCACTTCCACTTGTACCGTATCCGGTATCAATACGTTATGGAGCTCGTTGACTCTTTGTTCTATCTCTTTCGCTACATTAACCGCGTTTTCACCCGCCTTTTTGGCAATCGCGATAGTCACTGCCGGCTTAAGTGTTTGTTTATCTCCGAACCATACACTTTGTGACACTTCGCTAAGGTTTAGCTCCACCTCTGCCACATCATCAAGGTAAATAGGATTGCCATCACTTACACCTATTACCAAATTTCTGATTTCAGACACATCGCTTAACCACTGCCCGACCCTCATCGGCAGAGTTTGGTTGTCTTGGGTAAAGGTTAGCTGAGGCGACTGTACGTTAGCTGCCTGAAACACTTGGTTGAGCTGCTGCACGCTAATACCAAATGTATTCATTGCAGCGATATCTAGGCGGATATCAACAACCGTTTGCTGATCGCCCACGGTATAGACATCTCTGGTACCCGAAATACGTTTAAGCTCAGTTTCCAAGCCGTGTGCCACGTCAGACAAGAGTTGGTGCGAGTTGTAATTTGAATCGTCTTCACCGAGAGGTCGTTTGTCATGCAGGGTCAACGTCACTATGGGGACATCTTCTATCCCCTTAGGCTTGATTATTGGGTCGCCAACGCCGCTATTTTGTGGCAACCAATCTTTATTGGAATATACCTTGTTGTATAAACGTACAACTGCGTCGTTTCGCGATACGCCAACCTCAAAAATGGCGACAATTAGCACTCCATCGGCTTGCGAAAATGAATAGGTTTTATCAATGCCCTGTATCTCAGAAATAACTTGTTCTGCTGGATAGGTGACCAATGCTTCAACCTCTGATGGCGTCGCACCTGGAAAAGGGATAAACACGTCAGCAAAAGTTACATCGATTTGTGGCTCTTCCTCTTTTGGAGTCACGATGACGGCAAAAATGCCCATCAATAGCCCAACCAGTGCAAGGAGCGGTGTCATTGCCGAATTTTGGAACATAGCCGCAATAGAGCCAGAAACGCCTAATCGTTCAGGCTTGAGGGTATCGTTTGGAGAACTCATCGTCATTTCCTCCTATTAATCTCGTAAGCAACTGTTTAGCAAGTAACAGTTATGAAGTGCTATTGGTTGGAAGAAAATGGCGTTGTATGGATTACATCTCCTGGCTTCAACCCAGAGACTACTTCAACCCAATCGCCGCGAGACGCGCCCAGTTTGACCGGGGTAAAGCGCTTGTTATCTGATACTTGTCGATAAACTGCTTTAACATTGCCCGCTTTAAACACTGCTGTTTTAGGTATTAACAGTGTTGATGCTGTACCATAATCAAATCGGACCTTAACCCACTGACCATTTATCAATTGATTACTTATCGACTGTTCGCTTACCAACTGATCACTAGCAAGGGGCGCTGCAGAAGCTGGTAACTCAAGTCTTAGCTGATAACTGTGAGATTGATTAGATGCAAACTCAAACAAATTCATGGCTTCTGGTTTGAGCACTTCTGCTTCGTTATCGCTGGTAAAAATCGAAAACTGTTCGAGGTTCTTCACTTGTTGCTTTAATGATTGGGGAATAGCTACTTCGACTCGCATCAAATCGTCAGCAAAGCCACTTAGCAAAGGCATACCGGGGGATACTGTTTCGCCAAGTTCGACATGGCGCGCGGTTACTATTCCCGCATAAGGAGCAGTAATGCTGGTATATCCTAGAGCCTCTTTGGCCTTTTCGACCGCCGCGTTAGCTGACCGAACTCCAGCAAGGGTTGATTTCGCTCGTGCCTCAGCCGCGTCCATTTGGTCTTGTGATACTGCGCCCTTGGGAAACAATTCTCTAAAGCGTCTAACCTGTGCTTGTGCTTCTCTGTTGGCGGCTTGTGCACTAGTTAGAGCCGCTTGCGCTTCTGATAGTGAAGCCGATTGCTGAACAGAGCTAATCTGGAGTAGTACGTCGCCTGCACTAACTCTGTCATTCACATCCACGCTAACGCCTATCACAGTACCTGACGTTTGCGCGGCTACCGTTCCTTGATTAACCGCTTTAACCACACCATCAAAGGTGATTTGCTTAGGAAAATTAACAGATTCCACCACATACAATTCTGACGCTATTGCTGTGGTGTTAAATAGCAACGATGAAGCCAGTGCTACTGCCGATAGCAGTCCATTGTTAGAACGACGTTTTCGTCTGGAGCTTTTGCTTTGGCTATGGCTGGAAAAGGCGAAAGAAGTGACATGCACATTTTGAATCAGTTCAATAACACCACCACCTAATCGGGTGAACTCAGATTTATTAAAACGCATACCTCACTCCTTTTTAAAGAAAGACGGACGGCTATATCGAGTTAGCCGTCTGTGATCCCGCTAATTAGTTTGCTGTTGCCAGACCTTTTGGTTGGTAAATCGAATGATTAAGTTACCCATTGCCAATCCAACCATCATGGCAGCGAAAAATACCCAGAGTCCTCGGTCAGCAAATGATAAGCTTGCGACAATGGGTCCGGGACAAATGCCTATTAAGCCCCAACCCAAACCAAACATAACGGATCCTGAGATCAAGCGGCTATCAACAACGTTGTTTTTGCTGAAACTAAATTCGGCTCTTAGCACGGGCTGAGCTTGTCTTTTGATAACTAAATGATAGAAAGGCAAAAACACCATGAGTGCGCCTCCCATCACAAACATTAAACTTGGATCCCATTGTCCGGTAATATCTAAAAAGGCGGTCACTTTAGCTGGGTTAACCATATCCGATACCACCATACCCAAACCAAACAGCACACCCGCCATAAGTGCAACCAAACGAAATAACAACTTGTTCATAAAATTAGACCCAGTGAAGTTTGAAAAAGACGGTGAGAATGGCTACTAACATAAAAACGCCAGTTGCAATCAAGGACCGAACTGAAAACCGACCAATTCCACATATTCCATGACCACTAGTGCAACCATTAGCGAGTCGAGTACCCAGTCCAACCAGAAGTCCCGCACCCGCCACCAACCAAACATTCGTTTCTGCTAGAGTCGGCGCATCAAAACCCAGTAAGTACACGCCAATACCCCCACCAGACACCATGCCGATTACAAATAGCCACCGCCATGCGCTGTCACTTTTTTCTGGCTTAAGCAGCCCCGCCAAAACCCCACTAATACCGGCAATTTTGCCATTAAAAACCAGTAACATACTGGCGGAAACACCCAGTAACATGCCACCGACCAATGCTTCTAAAGGAATGTTCAACTTCAACTACCTTGGTTATTCGATTTACAAAACAATGATTGAATTAGGGTGATCAAATGCAAAACACGCGAGTCCGATAAACGATAAAAAACCTGCAGCGAACACTTTCTCGCCTCCACCACTCCGCTTTTTTTAAGAACAGAGAGGTGTTGAGAGAGTGCTGATTGGCTAAGGCTAGATTCATTTTGTAGGTCAGAGACCGCGACTTACCCCTCAATCAATTGACATAACACCATCAAGCGCTCTGGGTGGGCCATCACTTTGAGTAAAGCCGCTACCTGTTCTGCTTGACCATGCATTTCATGAATATCGATACCGACCTTGCCAATTAATTGAAGCGCCATATCTGATCTCCCTAGTTCGTGTTTTAAAATCTAACGCCAACCTTTATTTTAGTCAACACTAATTTAGCTTTTAATTTTTTATTTATTTTTGTTTTAGTTATTGCTAATGTATAAAAGTCAACGCAACACAGTGTTTGTTTGGAGGATATGATGAAGGTCGAACAAGGCGTGAGAATTCTGGCAGGCTCTATGGTGTTAATTTCGTTAGCACTAACGAATTTCGTTCACCCTAACTTTCTTTGGTTAACGGTATTTGTCGGCGTAAACTTGCTACAAAGTGCATTCACGGGGTTTTGCCCAGCTACCAGTGTTTTAAAGAAAGTGGGTTTTAAGTAACGCTCAGTTTGGGGTAATTTTCGTTCAGTTGGAATTACCCATCCCAGCCTCCCCTTAAAGGGGAGGAGTAAAAAGACTGAGTACCGCTGGTTGATCTGCTTCCCTGTAAGGAGAGGAGCAAGAGACAAATCACAACTGGTTGTGCTCTCCCCCTTTTAGGGGGAGTTGGAGGGGGTGGTCTGAAAAATCTAACTGGTCGCCTTCCCCCTTTCAAACCAATTCAAAATTAAAGTATTCGGAGTACTAAATGACTAAAATCCTGATTGTCGGCGGTGTGGCCGGTGGTGCATCGGCTGCGGCGCGAGCGCGCCGTTTGAGTGAAGACGCTGAAATCATTATGTTTGAACGTGGAAACTTTGTGTCGTTTGCCAACTGTGGCCTTCCGTATCACATTGGTGGTGATATCAAAGACAGAAGCAAACTTCTTCTGCAAACACCGGAAAGCTTCCTCGCGAGATTTAATGTCGATGTTCGAGTAATGAATGAAGTCACGTCGATCGACCGTGACAGTAAAACGGTAACAATCAAAAATTTGTTAGATAACACCGAGTATCAAGAATCTTACGACTTTTTGTTACTCAGTCCTGGCGCGGCCCCGGTAGTTCCGCCAATTCCCGGTATTCAAAACCCTCTTACGCACTCTTTGCGTAACATCCCAGACATGGACCGCATTATTCAAACGATTCAGATGAATAAGCCTGAGCATGCGACCGTAGTCGGTGGTGGTTTTATTGGCTTAGAAATGATGGAAGCCTTTCATCAACTCGGCATCAAAACCACATTGCTAGAAATGGCAGACCAAGTAATGACGCCAGTCGATCGCGAAATGGCTGGCTTTGCCCATTCAGAAATCAGAGAGAAAGGGATTGACTTAAAACTTGGGGTGGCACTTGAGTCGGTCGAATACATCGCAAATGATCATGTTGCGAGTATGGAAACTGGTGAAAGCGAAGAGCACCAGCACATTAAAGGGCAGCTAAGCCTATCACTCAATAATGGGGAAACGCTAAACACAGATATTCTAATTATGGCCATCGGCGTGCGCCCTGAAAACAAACTGGCAAAACAGGCCGACCTTCGGATTGGCGAATATGGTGGGATTTGGACCAAAGAATCCATGCAAACCAGTGACTCAAGTATCTATGCAGTGGGCGACGCGGTAGAAGATCTGGATTTTGTTACTGGTGAACCGTCCTTCGTTCCACTAGCAGGGCCTGCTAATCGTCAAGGAAGAATGGCCGCAGACAACATGCTTGGCCGCTCAGAAACCTATCAAGGCACTCAGGGAACGGCCATTTGTAAGATATTTGATTTGGCGGTCGCCTCAACTGGTAAAAATGAAAAGCAATTGAAACGCGACAATATCCCTTATGAAAAGGTCTACGTGCATACCGCTAGCCATGCAAGTTATTACCCAGGTGCCGAAACTGTCTCATTCAAGATGTTATTTGATCCTGAAAGCGGAAAAATCTTAGGTGCTCAAGCAGCTGGTAAAGATGGTATTGATAAGCGAATCGATGTGATGGCCGTTGCGCAACGCGCTGGAATGACAGTTGAACAATTGCAGCATCTTGAACTGACTTACGCCCCACCGTATGGCAGTGCCAAGGATGTGATAAATCAAGCCGCGTTTGTTGCCACCAACATAATGAAAGGTGACGCGACTCCTATTCATTTCGACGAGATTGATAATCTAACTGACGAGCAAATCCTGCTAGATGTCAGAAATCCGAATGAATTGAAGAACGTTGGCTATTTGCCGGGTGCCATCAATATTCCCGTTGATCAATTAAGACAACGAATGCATGAGCTACCAAAAAACAAAGAAATTGTCATTTACTGTCAAGTTGGCTTGCGCGGCAATGTCGCTTACCGTCAATTGGTCAATAACGGGTACAAAGCTCGTAATTTGATTGGGGGCTATAGAACTTACCAGTTTGCGAAAGCTTAGCGAATTTTTATAGAAGTAGATTCCTTGGATTTACCCCTCCCAGCCTCCCCTTAAAAGGGGAGGAGCTAATCATGAACCCTTGCTGCTCCACCTTTTGTGGAGTCGGAGGGGGTAGTCAAAGTATCGACTGATGTTTGAATTTGCCCAAGGTCCAAGGCGCGCAATTTGATCAGGCGGGTATAGGACTTAGCAGTTTACGAAAGCTTAGCGGTTTAGTATTGATGTCAATTTCCGTGGATTTACCCCTCCCGGCCTCCCCTTAAAAGGGGAGGAGCTAATCATAAAACCTTGTTGCTCCCTTGTGGCGAAGTTGGGATTAAACATTGATTCTTGTTGCTCTCCCCCTTCTAGGGGGAGTTGGAGGGGGTAGTCAAAGTATCAACTGATGTTTGAATTTTCCCAATTACGAACTCAATGTTGTTAAACACGGCTTCGTTAGTAAATCTCAAAACTGTAAGGCCTTGATCATTAAGATATTGCGTTCGTCGTTTGTCAGCTTCCACCGTTTCTTCCGTGTAGTGAGTATCGCCGTCCACTTCAATCACCAGTTTTATACTTGGGGCGTAAAAATCGACAATGTATTTGCCTACGCCAAATTGTCTTCTGAACTTAATACCAAGTTGTTTATTTCTTAAAAAGTACCAAAGCTTACGCTCAGCTGGAGTCAGATTGTTTCTTAGCGTTTTGCGGTTTGTTTTACTTAACCGAGGATTAGTAATCATTAAGCCTTCCAACCAGAAAAATTGGAAGTTTGTCAAAAGAAGATGGCTACAAAGTCTGAAAAACGACGTAGCTTATGAAACCTCTGTAAGGTTAGTCCTTAGTACTTGGTCGATGTTTGATTCTTCTATCGGCTTGGTTACTACATCAGCACAACCAATGGCGATCATTTCTCGTCTCGTCTCTTGGAAGGCGTCTGCGGTGCAGCCAATAATCACTGGTTCGTGTTCGAGTTTCAGTGCCTTGATTTGAGTAATAGCCGTTGAACCATCCATGATTGGCATGTGGTTGTCCATGAGTACCAAGTCGTAACGGTCTTGCTGTACTTTTTCTACTGCTATTTGACCATTATTGGCGACATCGCAGCTAAATCCTCTTCGCTCCAAAAACTTTGAAAGTACAAAAATATTCACTTGATTGTCTTCAACAATCAAAACATGAAGTCCGCTTCCATCAAACAGCTCTCCTTTTTGGGAGTCAGTTTCAACGGGTTCGTCGACTATGGTGACCGGCAGTGATATGAAAAATGTAGACCCTTTTCCGAGCTCGCTTTCCACTCGGATTTGTCCCTTCATTGCTTTTACCAACTCAAAGGTGATTGAAAGCCCTAATCCAGTGCCACCAAACCTCCGTGTTGTGTCACGCTCTGCCTGCGAGAAAGGTTCAAATATTAACTGCTGCTTTTCTGGTTCAATACCAATGCCAGTGTCGGTGACTTCTATCTCTAGCAACTGTTCATGCTCGCCTTCAAATAGTTTCATGGATACCGATATTTCGCCTTCTGAGGTAAATTTCCAGGCATTATTGAGCAAGTTTTGCAAAATCTGCATCAAGCGCGTTTCATCAGCGTAGCAAACGACATTCTTCACATCCTCGCGGAAGATGTTAAATCCCAGCCCCTTTTCTTTACAAATCGTGCTGTAAACTTTAGCCAAACGATGCGCAAGCGAACCTAATCTGAAGTTTGCAGGACTGATTTCTAGCTTCCCCGCCTCTATTTTTGAGAAGTCCAAAATGTCATTAAGAACGGCCAACATATGTTTACCCGAACTTAATAGGGTGTCGGTGAGTTCACTTTGCTCTTCAGACAGAGAAGAAGTGCGAAGCAATTCCGTTACACCGAGGATGCCATTCATTGGCGTGCGAAGTTCATGGCTCATCGACGCCAAAAACTGAGACTTGGCGACATTGGCAGTTTCTGCCTCGACTGCTTTCTTCGCGACTGATTCACGTAACTCCACTCGCTCGGTAATGTCGCGCTCTACCGTCATATGACCAGACAGTTTGCCGTCTTGATCGAATAAGGGTGTTAGATTCACCTCAACCCAATAGCGCTTGCCGTCTTTTCGATAATTTACTAGTTCAAACCTTGCTGATTGATTGTTGTCTATGGCAGATAAAATCTGTCTTGTCGTTACGGGATCGGATTCTTCACCTTGGACCAACTCAGGCATAGTCCTACCAATGGCTTCAACAGAGCTGTAACCGGTCAGATGATTAAATGCCACGTTGGTCCAAGTAATTTTGCCGTCGAGATCCATTATTACTACCGCGTCTCGGATATGCTTGGCGACAGTGGCTAGCCTCGCAGCTTCGGCTTCTCTTTGTTTCAGCTTTGCCGTTTGAGATTCCAACATCCGCTCTGATTGATAAAGCTGTTGATAGGGTGTCACGAGAAGCTTATGTCCAAGAACGTATAAACAAGCAATGGTAAGGCTGGTTGCGACGACCAAACCAACAAACAATTTCCACGCAAAATCACGCTCAATTTGTTCCAGCATACCAGGCTCAGAAGCGTGCAAGAGTTGAACAGCAAACTCTGGCAATATTTCTGAATCGACGGCCCAGTTTGAGGGTGCTTGCAGTGACCAGTCAAACCGTTCCTGTGCCAGACCGAACCAATGGTTTCCTCCTGCTTCAAGTCTTTGCAAAAATTCGGCTTCACCCAAATCTATAATATAAAGCGCCAAACCTTCGGGACTTTCAGCATATGAGACAGGGGAAGATATCGCGAGGTAATTAGTATTCTCGAACTCAAAAAAGGAATAGGATTCTTCTTCAAGCAGCGCCTCTGTTTCTACTCCTATCCGAATATAGTTTGCAACATTCTCTGGAAGGGACAGTTCTCGATACACAATTTCCCCGAGAATGTCATATACATTGATTCGAGCATCTTCTTCAAAGCGTTTTAACCGGGACATTTGGTCTTGAAAGACACGAGGATTATCAATGCCCTCCAGCACAGCAGAAATCATACTCGGATGTTCGACTATTTTTTTAATCACAAGGTTGTGGGAATTTACAAATTCTCGAACAAATTGTTCTGTGGCAGCAAACTTAGCGTTGCGGTTTTCTTCAATGATGATTTCGGCACTGTTCTTAGCATGGCTGCGAACAAAAAAGTAACTGGTCACCATAAATACCAACGCACCAATCACGATAAACATGGTAAACAGCTGCATACCATTTCGTTTTGTTGCGTCAGAAAACAAATTCATCAACCAATATTACCTAGCGATTATATTAACCGCACCATTGCGATCATATTGAGCCATACACAAGTCATCAGAATTAAGCGCCTCATGGGCATCGGGTATAGTTACCTTGTATTCACTAAAAGGCTGTTCGTAGCGTTTAACCAAACCGTCTAATGGGCCTTCTAGATTCTCCAGTTTCTCTCTTACCTGTAACCTAGCCTTTTTAATATCATCATCCCAAACCGTGTTGTCAGTTGCTTTAATCAGAATTTTGGTTAAATCATAAGCGTGAACAAAACCAGGCGGAGCCTTGATAGCTCTAGTTGAAAATTCTTCAGGATAGAGTGTTTGAGCACGTTCAAACACATCGAGTTGATACTCTGTCAGCGGATCGACAAGGAAGTTAAAACAAGACTGGATAAAATAGAGTTGCGCAGCTTCTCGTTCCTGCCACGTCACCTTGTCAACAAAGTTACCGCCTGTAATACCCCAATGGCTGTAAACTGGAGGTGCGCTTGAGTCACTCGCAAATGCTTTAACAAAGGTTGCACCTTCTCTGGAGTTGCCCACAAACAATACGCAGTCGGAACCCGCTGACTTCACTTCTTCGAATAGTAGGCGAGCATCTACTGCATCAGTACCCCAACCAAACCACGTAAACTTTGCTTTTTTGTTGAGGAAGCGTTGAACGGCATCGGTCATATTGGCAAAGTTCGATTTACCCCAGCCCGTGTTTTCCAGCAATAAATGCGGAGAAACACATCCTTGTTCGATGGCAAACTCAACTAATTTGAAACCTACCTTTGTGTCATCGACTGATAGTCGAAAAACAAAATTGCTCTCACTGTTTGCACGCGTGATAGGACCACCAGCCGCCCATGGTACCAAGGTTGGAATTTTATTCTCGTTTAGATAATCGCGATGTTTGATTAAGGGAGGCGAGTGTAAACCACCAAAATAAACCAGCGCGTTGGGGTCGGCCAAAAACTGCTTCATGTTGCGAAAGCTGCGTACCACATTGCCTTTGTGGTCGAGCGGTACAACTTCAATTTTCGCGTTTCCAAGTTGGTAGCCGGCGGAAGCTAGGGCGACGTTCACCCCCATTTCGATTGCGCGCGCTGATTCGTAGTGCCCTGTTCTATCCGCATCAATGTAAATCTTGAAAGGTTCTGCGTGAACACTGGTAGTCAAAATCAACAATAGCCAAAAAGTAACTCTATTCACAGCACCCCCTAGGTTTTGTCGAAACAACTCAATTGATTAAGATATTTATATCTAGTGTAGGATTGTTCAGCGATTTCGCTAGGCTGCAGATATTCGTAAAGTTGCTTTACGCTGATTTTTGTTGATAATAATTCTCGTTGACACCAATAAACTATCACTGCGATAACATGAACTTACTCCCTACGCTCTTCTACGATGATAATGTTAGCGGCTTTGCTGAACGTGTTTATTTGGACAAAGATAGCTATGCCGACATCATTAATGTCACCGCAATTGAGAAAACCAGAATGCGTGATTTTTGTGACCCTGGCTGCTACATCGGAATTATGGCTCATAATGACGCTTACAACCTAAGTTACCCTGAATTTCCAGCAAAAGTATTTGAAAACAAATACATCGCGACATTAATGTTAGAGCCCAAAAAAGAGGAAGTTATAGAGCTCCCGCGCCATGGGCGTATTCAAGCGATTCGTATGCAATTCCCTATCAATCACGCATACACAGATACACTAGTTTCGGATGATGTTGATCCATTTCTTAAGCCTTTCAAACAATACGTTTGTGGATGGACAGCCGAATTGACCGGTGAGCTAATGCATGTGTCCCAACAAGTTTGGAAGTGCAATTTTGTCGGTATACCCCGCCAACTATGGTTACAGGGGAAAATGCGTGAGCTGCTAGCACTTATGATGCTTGAAAAGTCTGAGACAAAACTGTCTACCAAAGCTTGTAAGCTCATTGAAGCGAAACCCGATTTCAATTGGTCTATCAAATCGCTCGCATTTGCACTTGGGACTAACGATTGCTATCTAAAACGAGCATTTAAAGAAGAGCTTGGCGTGGGTGTTGCGGCTTGGATTAGACGTTTTCGAGTGGAACAGGCCAAAGCAGAGCTCATGTATTCTAATAAAAGTATCACGCAAATAGCGATAGCTCTGGGCTTTACAAGCTCGAGCCATTTTGGAAAAGTCTTTAAGGAATTTAACCAAGTCCCTCCTCGTGAATTTCGCGAAAACCACAAAAAACGCCCCTGTGATTTTCAGACCGATAGGCCTTATTGCTAAGTTGAGCCAATTGGTCTGGGCTGATTCCTGAATAAACCAAAATTGTTCCCTGATATGAGAGTTTATTTTTAGCGAACCACTGAGAATAGTGTTTTAACTCATTTATTGGGAAACTATTTTGGCGGTTAACAAAACGTCTCCGACGCCTAGCGAGACTGAAAATCAGAATCCACCCTATTTCGAGCAAGAATCTAATCAACCATCCCAACTGCACAACGAAATGACGGTTAAATCCTTTTTGCTAGCAGTTTTGTCTACCGAAAAGCCAAGAGTTTGGCTCTCTGTTGCACTTGCGCTATCTGCAACAGTTCTTGAAGTACTTCCGTGGTTGCTGCTTGTGTCAATTATTGATCAACTGGTCTTAAATCAATCACCCATGGTTGAAATCGGTTTGGTCGCGCTATTTATTACCTTGCGATACCTGGCTTATACCGCCGCTGTCTGGCAAGCCCATGTCGCGGCGTATCACATTATTCAGAGCGTACGAATCCAAATAGTTAAAGCATTAGGATTGATTTCGATTGAAAAATTGAGAGGTTTTCATCGAGCAGACCTCGAAAAAAGAGTGACAGAAGATACACACAAGCTAGAGCCTTTAATTGCTCATCACGGCACTGACATAATCAATGGCCTTTTGATGCCAATCTTTCTAAGCGTTCTTTTATTTTCAATTGATTGGAGAATCGGGTTACTTGCATTGCTGCCTTTGCCCATCGCGGCGTTTATGCAATATCTATTAATGCGAGGCTTCGGCACACGCATGGAAAAATACAACTCGATCGTCGCGAAAATGCATGGCGCTCAACTGGAGTTCATGCGCAGTATAGGCTTGATGAAGCTATTTGCTATTGATGCG
The DNA here is from genome assembly GCF_056159765.1 of Vibrio sp. ABH4_348. Lineage (NCBI taxonomy): Bacteria > Pseudomonadati > Pseudomonadota > Gammaproteobacteria > Vibrionales > Vibrionaceae > Vibrio > Vibrio sp. ABH4_348. Next base: position 1,252,633 of record NZ_JBSWVW010000002.1, read on the forward strand.
GAACATTACAACACCTTACATCAATCTATGAAGCGTCACAGCACCATGGTTAATGATATTTCTAAGCAACTCATTGGTGGCTGGATAACCTTTGTCACTATTGCCCAAGCCTCATTTTTGCTTGTCGTGCCCATGTCTTTGTATTTGTATTCTCAAAATCAACTACCTATTGGTGAGATGATCATTGCGTTAGCGGCATCTGCTTTTCTACTCAAACCTTGGCTCAATCTCACTCAAATTTTTGGGCAGGTTCAACAAACCGCCAGTGTCATTCCTCGCCTGATCGAAGTTTTGGGCGATAACCAATCCACACGTTCATTTCAGTCTTTTTACCAATCTCTAGAACAGCTGACTTGTCGAAACATAATGATCAAAAGAGGTGAGCGAACCATTCTTTCAGACATTAACTTAACCGTAAATGAAGGTGAACGTATTGCCATTAGTGGCCCATCTGGGGGCGGTAAATCATCTTTGATGACGTCTTTGGTCGGCCACATTACTCCTGAAGACGGGGCATGGTATCTTAACGACACTTTACTAACTGACTTAGACGAAAAAACTCGCGTCAAGCTTATTCACATAGTCGATCAGCATACGGAGTTTTTTACTGGCACGATTCGCGAAAACATCCTTGTGGGGGTACAAGACTCGGATAATCACTTTGAGCTTGATAATGACTTGAAAGAGCTACTAAACATCGTTGGACTAAGTGCTCTTATTGATGAACTAACTGATGGTATTCATACCCCTATGGGTGAATGTCAACGCGCATTTAGCGGTGGTGAAATGCAAAGGCTTGCTATTGTTCGAGCGGCGCTGAGCCGACCGGCAATTCTCATTATGGACGAAGCAACTGCTCATTTAGATAATGAAAATGAACAGTGCGTGTTGGAAGGACTGAAAAAATTCTACCCTCAGCAAATTCAATTGATCATCACTCACCGCCCCAACCAGGTCCTTGGGTGCAGCCAACGTTGGTTTGTAGATAACGGCGAAGTCATTTCTCTTGAAGCGCAAGGAGCAGTCGCATGACCAGCATTTCTTTACTGATAAAATACAGCCGTGCAAATACCAAAGACTATTGGATTGGCTTGCTCGGAAAATTGGGCTCAGAAGCACTGAACCTCACTTTATGGGGGTTGGTCGGCTACTATCTAATCACCCCTGAAAACTTTGATCTCACGATTGCACTGGTAGTCTCTGCATGTGTTTTTCTACTACAGTGGATCTTTGGTCAAACGACCCGACAGAGCTTTTCAGGCGCCTACGAAATCTCACAAAAACTGCGCAGTCAGCTGTTATCTGATGTTCGCAAACAACCATTGGGGTTACTCCTTGGCAGCGCACTTGGCTCAAGGCTTAAAGTCGTTACCTCTGACATCAAACAGTTTGAAGATGTGTTCAGCCATATTGCGAGTGAATTTATCTCGGCTTGGGTAGTTCCTATTGGGTTGTTGGCAGCTTTGCTCTTTTTAGTACCCGCTGCAGGAATGACATTGTTAACTGTTCTTTTGCTGGCAATCGTTGTGCTAGTCATCGCGGAAAAAACCTTCACTCGCTTGGGTAAAAATCTAGAAACACAACGAGGTGAAGTGTCTAACTCCGTTTTAGAGTATGTTCGCTGCTTACCTATGCTGCGTTCATTTGGCGCAGCGCACCAGCTTTCAAAACCGACAGTCTCAAAAATTGAAGAGCTACGAGCTCAAGGACTAGGGATCGAATGGGCAGCTGGCACCAGTATCATGCTAGCGACATGGATCCTAGAGCTCGCTATACCGGCTGTTGCCATAGTCGCAGTTGTTCTTTCACTCAACAACGCTGATGCTAACGCTACCACTTTAGCGCTCTCGATTTTGTTTACTATCGGATGCTTAAGACCATTAAGTAATATTGCCATTTTTGCTGCAGTCTTAAGGTACCTAGTGATGGCTTCAGGACGAATATATGCGCTGTCGTCGGTTCCAATTCAGCCTACCGAAGGCGTTAAACCAAGTAAATTTGACATCGACATTGCGAACGTTAGCTTCCAGCAAGACGGTACAAGCATTTTAAACAACGTCACCATTCAAATGGCCGCCGGAAGCAAAACAGCTATTGTAGGTAAAAGTGGCTCTGGAAAATCATCTCTCCTAAACCTGATCGCAAGTTTCTACAACCCAACTAATGGAGAAATCAAGATCGGCGGTTCGAACCTAAATCAAACCGGGACCGTAAACTGGTATCAGTCGTTATCTTACATTACGCAAAATGTTGAAATCCTTGCCGGCACTATTGCTGAAAACTTGAGACTGGCAAAGCCTGACGCCAGTGACCAAGAATTGTGGGATGCGATCAACCGAGCCCAGCTCAATGATGTCGTTGAGCGTTTAGACAACGGTTTGGAAAGTATCCTAGGTGAGAACGGACAGACACTTTCAGGTGGAGAACGCCAACGACTGAGTATCGCCCGCGCCTTTTTACACGATGCGCCGATCTTGTTGCTCGATGAAATAACAGCATCCCTCGATCACCATATACAAGGTGAAATTCTTAAGGAACTGGCGCAATTTTCCCAGAACAAAACCGTGGTTTCCGTTGCGCACAGACTGCATTCGATTATCGATGCCGACAACATAGTCCTCATGAAAGATGGAAGTCTGGTGTCGCAAGGCAGTCACGCACATTTACTCGAAAACTCATCAGAATACAGAACTCTATATAAATTGGAGTCAAGCCAGGCGATAAGTTAAGTAATTTGGCTAGAACAAAAACTAAGACGGGTTTTCCCGTCTTAGTTTTTAATTCTTATACCCAAGTGACCTCAAGATGCGAGGTTCAGCGAGAATTAACTAGGCTTCAGACAAGGCATTGATTTGCAGATCTAGTCGCTCTACATCAAGAATCAATAA
>NZ_JBSWVW010000003.1:0-155819 GCF_056159765.1 Vibrio sp. ABH4_348
GTGCCCACACAGATTGATAGGTTTATATTGTTAAAGAGCGTTCCTCTATAAAAGAGAGGCTTCTCAGCCTGTTTGCTTGTCCGGTTACCCTTCGAAGCGGAGGTGCATTCTAGCGAGTTAATCTTCAGTGTCAAACACTTTTTGAAACTCTTTTTTGAACCTCTTTCCGACTCGTTTGATTCGTTGCTCTCCCGTGTCGGTGGATGCGCATTATAGGGAGCAAAGATTCACGCGCAAGTGTTTTTTTCAATTTTATTTCTGATTGGTTACAATTAAAACGATCAGTGTTATTGGACTTACTCGTCAACATTTGAGTCCAGTCACATCAATTGGTTGGAAAAACATCAACCATAAACGTACTATCTGTCTACTTATAATGATAAGACTTTGAATTAATTCCAATTGAGCGATTGAATATTTTATGGCTATTAATAGAGCACCGCTTGTAACCGTATTATTTGGGTTAGTTGGCGCCTTTGCGTTAACTCAATTTCGAATTGAACCTTCAGTAGCATTTTTGTCTGGTGTCATTGGCTGCTACTTCCTACTCACTTATATTACCAAACCAAAAAACACATCTTCTCGCCAAAGCAAAGCTTCTGCTGAAAAACCAACAACGACTTTATATGTGGGTAATCTACCTTACCGTGCACATGAAAATGATGTACGCGATCATTTCGGTCAGCACGGCGAAGTCGTTGCGGTTCGTCTAATGAAAGACAAGAGAACGGGCAAAAGACGTGGGTTTGGGTTTGTCGTGATGGCACAAGCTGACGCAAATAAAACGATTTCTGCTTTAAACGATACTGATTTTATGTCACGTACACTTAAAGTAAGAGAAGCAAACGAAGCTAGGAAACCGGAACAGTAATAACATTCGCATCACTCAAGTCAAGCTTTCTGAGTGATGCGTTTAGTCCCTGCCCATTAATACTCTTAGTACAAAAGACTAGATTGCCATCGAAAGCATCGTCTTCCTGTTTTAAACTCCCTACATCTAATAGTGCTGTTACTCTTCTCGCTATAGCTTTTCCTGAATCCACCAGCACAATACTGTCACCTAACACTTTGCTGATCTCTTCTCTAATTAGAGGGAAGTGCGTGCAAGCCAATACCAACACATCTATCTGAGCGGCCATTGGCATAAGAATCTCGGCGAGTTGCTCTCGGTCAACGTCATGGCCACGAAGTTTTGATTCCGCAATTTGAACTAATTCAGTGCTACCTAACTTGTATACCGGAATAGAAGGAGCAAACTCTTTGACCAAAGCCTCAGTGTATTCGCGGTTGACAGTAGCCTGTGTCGCTATGATTCCAATACCTTTGCGGGCTATTTTAGCCGCGGGCTTTATCGCTGGCACAACGCCAACTACCGGTATCGAGAGTTTATCTCGTAAAGCAGGCAAAGCTATTGTACTCGCCGTGTTACAAGCAACGACTATGATATCAATCTGATGGGATTTGCAAACTTGGTCAATTAACGCCGTTGTACGAACAATCAATGTATCGTCGTCTAACTCGCCATATGGGTACGCGTCGTTGTCAAATAAATAGACAAATCGAGCATTTGGTAACAAAGCACGGATGTCTTGGTAAACGGAAAGGCCGCCGACGCCTGAATCAAATACCAAAATTGAGGGCTGCTTTTCCAAAACAATTTCCTTCAATACTATTCTCGTCGACGATTCTAGCTGTTTGTTTGTAAGTTACAATCATGCACCCTCAATCTCTGAGAGGTTGTACACCGAAACGACATCCTAACAAGGACGGTAATTTCATTGTCAATCACTCGTCAATAAACCTTGAACTCACACAGTCCCATCAACTTGAGTTCTTTCGCTATTGCTGGACATCAGTCTAAGATTGAATAGAATCTGCGCTCCAACTGACTTACACACAAATAGGTGATACATGGCTTCGCTTGACCTGAACCCTCTTCGCTATCAAGAACAGCTTGATGAAAAAACCGTTCGTATGAAAGAAGCTTTTCAGCCTTACGGTGTACCAGAGTTGGAGGTATTCCCTTCTCCTGAAACACACTACAGAATGAGAGCGGAATTTCGTGTTTGGCACGAAGGTGATGACCTTTACTACATCATGTTTAATCAAGAAACTCGAGAGAAGTATCGTGTAGATCAGTTTCCAGCGGCGAGCATCCTGATTAATGACATGATGGAAAAGCTTGTTGCATCCATTCGCAATGTAGATGTGCTGCGTCGCAAACTTTTTCAAGTGGATTTCTTATCAACATTAAGCGGCGAGATTTTGGTTTCTTTACTTTATCACCGTCCGCTGGATGACGATTGGAAACAAGCCGCTCAAGCGCTGAAGGCTGAATTTGTCGAACAAGGTTATAAGATAAATTTAATAGGGCGAGCTCGTAAAATGAAGATCGTTCTAGACCAAGATTATGTGATTGAAAAACTCAACGTTCACGGACAAGAATTGATTTATCAGCAGGTCGAGAATAGCTTTACTCAACCTAATGGAAAAGTCGCTGAGAAGATGTTGGAGTGGGCTGTAGATTGCACACGCGACAGTCAAGGTGATTTATTAGAACTCTATTGTGGTAATGGCAACTTCTCACTGGCCCTAGCTCAAAACTTCAATCGTGTTCTAGCAACTGAACTTGCAAAGCCTTCTGTGGAATCTGCACAATTCAATATAGCCGCGAACAAAATCGATAACGTCACCATTATCAGAATGTCTGCTGAAGAGTTTACCGAGGCGATGGAAGGCAAAAGAGAGTTCCGCCGTTTAAAACAAGCTAACGTTGACCTTCAATCCTACCAGTGCAATACCATTTTTGTTGACCCACCACGTGCGGGAATGGATATCGACACCTGTAAAATGGTGCAAAAATACGATCGTATCCTTTATATCTCATGCAACCCTGAGACTTTAAAAGAGAACTTAGACCTACTTGGCGAAACACACAATGTGACTCGTTTTGCGCTGTTTGATCAGTTCCCATACACCCACCACATTGAAGCTGGTGTGTTACTGGAAAGAAAATAAATCAAAAAAACCGCCAATTGGCGGTTTTTTACTATTCAGAAGTCTGTGTCGACGCAGGCCGTCCTAAGTACCCTAACTTTTTGCCAATCCACAGCAAAAGAATTAGCAACATTATTATAGAGAAGAAGCTAGAACCTGAGTCTGGATACTGCGCTTTTATAGTCGCTGAATGCCCGAATGCCCCAACGAAGAAACACGCGAGTCCGACTAAAGGAATATCCTCAGAGACTGGGCTGCGCAAGTACTCCTGATAAAGCGCTTGTACTGACAACACCAAGGCTATAAAAGGAAAAATAGAAAAACTTACTGCATCCATTGTCATCCAAGAAAGCAGCGCATCTGCCGACATGCCAGCTATCAAGGCCAAAACGAGAGTTTTGCGTTCAGAGGTCACATCAGTGGTTGTGTTGTCTTCGCTCATAGCTCAATCCTGATTTTTGATTAAACACTGCACCCATACAACAGATGCATTTTTTACAATTCTTTTGGTGCTCTATTTTGATGATACCAGTGCGCGCCTTTCGATAACATACGAAGCTGCTTTATCAACCGCTCTGACAGCATCTCTCTTTCGTCTTTGTCTAAGTCCAAAGCTTCTGCCCCAGAGGTAAATACTAAGGTCACCGATGCCTCTGCTTGAATCTGGGCATCTTCTCGATTCACACCTGTTATGACCAAATATTCCGTCAACTCCGCGGAGAAGTGCTGAATCTCTCGAGCCACCGCCGTTCTAAATTCGGCAGATGCACCTGAACGTTCTCGAAGTAATAAACGAAACACGTTCGGGCTGTTATCAATAAACTCCATGAAGGTTTCAACTGACGTTCGAATAACACTGCCTTCTTTTACGATTCGTTGTCTCGCCTGGCGCATTAGTTGGCGAAGCAACAAGCCACCTTCATCAACCATAGTTAAACCTAGTTGATTCATATCGTCAAAGTGGTGGTAAAAAGAAGTGGGCGCAATACCAGCCTCTCTAGAAACTTCACGCAAACTTAAATTAGAAAAGCTTCTCTCGGCACTCAACTGGCGAAAAGCTGCGTCGATAAGTGAACGGCGTGTTTTTTCTTTTTGTTGTGCTCTTACACCCATGATTATTCGGTTCAACAGCTAAATTTAGTCCAACTATACATGGTTTCAAGGATGTCGATAAGACAACAAACTTCCATCTTTTAGTATTGTTCGCAAACTATTATGGAATTGATTCTTCCGAATAAACTGCGTGATCTCATCGACTCTCTAGTGCTGCCATCATGGAACTGGTCCGATATTGGGTTAAAATATCGATAAAGCAATGTTAAAGCATAATAACAAAAGGAAATTTCTGTATGCCCAAGAGTAACCACTTTGATGTCATCGTTATCGGTAGTGGCCCCGGAGGAGAAGGCGCTGCAATGGGGTTGGCCAAAGCAGGGCTCAATGTTGCCATTGTTGAAAAAGAAACCAGTGTTGGTGGAGGATGTACCCACTGGGGAACCATACCTTCTAAAGCCTTGAGACATGCGGTCAGTCGCATCATAGAATTCAACAGCAACCCTCTTTTTTGCCACAACAACTCAAGCTTACATTCCACTTTCTTTGATATTCTTGGCCACGCAAAATCTGTTATCGACAAACAAACTCGATTAAGACAAGGTTTTTACGACCGCAATGCGTGTGAGCTAATCTTTGGTACTGCCGAGTTTAAAGACGCGAATACGATTCAAATTACTCGTCCAGATGGCACACAGGATATCTATTCTGCTGACAAATTTATCATTGCGACTGGATCTCGCCCATACCACCCAACTAACGTCGACTTTGAACACGACCGTATTTACGACAGTGACTCAATCCTCAACCTTAAACACGATCCAAAACACATCATCATCTACGGTGCGGGTGTTATTGGCTGTGAGTATGCTTCTATTTTCCGTGGTTTAGGTGTCAAAACAGATTTGATCAACACTCGTGATCGCCTGCTAGCATTTCTCGACAATGAAGTGTCTGATGCACTTAGTTACCACTTCTGGAATAACGGCGTTGTGATTCGCAATGACGAAACCTACGAAAAAATCGAAGGTACGGAAGATGGCGTAATTGTTCATTTGGAATCGGGCAAGAAAATGCGTGCAGATTGCATTCTCTATGCCAATGGCCGTACGGGTAATACAGACAAACTGAACCTTGAGTCAGCGGGTCTAGAGGCTGACTCGCGTGGACAGTTGAAGGTAAACAGTAACTACCAAACCGATGTTGAACACATATATGCGGTTGGCGATGTAATCGGCTATCCAAGCTTGGCAAGCGCCGCTTATGACCAAGGTCGCTTTGTGGCGCAAGCCATTACTAAAGGTCAGGCGACGAACCAACTCATCGTTGATATCCCAACTGGTATCTACACCATTCCGGAAATCAGTTCCGTTGGCAAAACTGAACAGGAGCTAACGGCTGCAAAAGTACCGTATGAGGTTGGTCGTTCATCATTCAAACACCTAGCTCGAGCACAAATTGCGGGAAAAGATGTGGGCAGTTTGAAGATTCTGTTTCATCGCGAAACCAAAGAAATTCTCGGTATCCATTGTTTTGGTGAGCGCGCCGCCGAAATCATCCACATTGGGCAAGCCATTATGGAACAGAAAGGTGAAGCCAATACTATTGAGTACTTTGTCAAAACCACATTCAACTACCCAACCATGGCTGAAGCCTATCGTGTTGCTGCACTGAATGGACTCAATCGATTGTTCTAACCTGAAACTATCATCGCAAAGGGAGCCATCTGGCTCCCTTTTTATTGTGTTTCAGAGGCTACCTAATTTTGAGAGAGCTTGCCTTGTCTCGGCTCCTTAACCACCAAATAAACAGCAAACGCGGCGGTAACAAACCCCATGATGCCAGCCCACCCCAATCGCTCGTCAAATGCAATCCACGATTGCACGGCAGCTACGGGTGGTACCAAATAGAAAACACTAGCGACTTTTGATGCCGCGCCTTTCTCTACCATGTAAAGCAACAATAAAATAGCGACACAAGATAAAACCAACACCATCCATGCCATAACAGCGGCAAGTTGCCAGTTCCAATTAACCGTTCGCTCCTCAAAAGCCAATGCAACTAGTGAGTAAAACACCCCAGCAGCAATGTACTGAACAGTCGCGGCACCCAGAAGTTCTTGCCCTGCGCAGTAGCGCTTCTGATACAAAGTACCTAAGGTAATACCCAGTAAAGCAACAATACACAAGGCAATGGCACCAAATTTATTCGCGTCGGGCTGCCATTCAATATCACCTAGTAGCACCAAGCTGATTCCAACCCAGCCTAAAAATATACCGAGCCACTGACTTAATCGGAATTTCTCGTTCGCCACACTGACCATTATAAAGGCAGTCAAAATCGGCTGAGTGCCGACTAGCAGCGACGAAAGACCTGCTGGCATCCCCCACTCTATTGCTTGCCAAACTCCACACAAATACAGACCGTGAATCAACAGACCAGATACGGCATGATGAGTAAAAGCCTTTCCTCTGGGTAATTGTCTCTTGAACACGCTAAGCAGTCCTAAAAATAGCAAGACTGTAAACATCATACGAATGGCTAACAAAGTGGCGGGTTCCGCGTATGCCAGTCCAAATTTTGCTCCTACAAATCCTGTCGCCCATAAAATGACAAACAAAAAAGGCGCGACTTTTATAAACATACGTATTTCCCAGTTACCCATTGAGGTTTTAATCTATTAGGTTACAGTTGCTTGTAGTAGACACAGATTTACTTAGTTTTTTGGTTACAGATGAAATCCACTCGCTATCGATTTGTTGAAGAACACATAAAAAAACACATTCAGGACTTGCGGTTGAGTCCCGGGCAGTCGCTACCTTCGATTCGAGCGCTAAGTATTCAGTTAAACGTAGCCAAAAATTCGGTGATCAGAGCCTATCAAGAACTCGAAGCTCAAGGCATGGTTGAATCGGTACCTCGTTCTGGATTTGTAATCGCCAACAACCTAGACCTAGAAGCCCAGAAGGTGCCCCTAGCTGCTTCGCCTCAGGTTGTTAATGCTGACAGCATTACCAAAGACATCTTGCATCATCCCACTCTCAACATGCCAATGGCAGCAGGTTCGGCACATCCTTACGTTGATACACCAGAAATCCGGTCTTTATACGCTGAAATCGGTAGACAAAGTCGTCTTCAAGCCAACTCTCCAAGCCATTACCAGCTTCCGCCTGGCTCAAAAGAGTTAAGACAGCAATTAAGTTTAATTGCCAAGCAAAGGAAGGTAGATATTGGAGCTGATGACATCATTGTCACTATGGGCGCTCAACCTGCCATCACTATGGCGTTACGGGCAATTACTTCTCCCGGTGATATTATTGCCGTGGAGTCGCCTTGTTACTTTGGTGTCTTATTAATGGCAGAGTCCCTTGAGCTCAAAGTCGTAGAAATACCTAGTGATCCCATAACCGGTATTCAAATAGAGCTGGTAAGACAAGCATTGGCTAAATGGGATTTAAAAGCTCTAATCGTAACGCCAAACTTCAATAACCCATCCGGCTCTCAAATGCCTTTGTCGAATAGAATTCAGCTACTAGATACTACCCAAAACCTACCCATTATTGAGGATGATATTTTTTCAGAACTGTCTTACTCGACACCGCTAGACAGCTTAAAAAATCTCGATACATCAGATCGAGTCATCTACGTTTCGTCACTATCAAAATCATTGGACTCGCGGCTGCGTATCGGTTGGCTAGCAGCTGGCAAAATTCACAGCCAAATTGAGCGTCAGCTACTTCTGGAAAATATGGGCAGTCCAAACCTAATCCAGCAATCTTTGATCGAATTTTTAAAGACGGGGAAATACCAGCTGCATATGAAAAAAATGCGTAGGCGCTATAGCAAGAATATGCAGTACTTTATCCAAAGTTTGAAAACAACACTCGACGCGAACCCGACACTGGCTGGAAAGTACCAACTATTTAAACCCAATGGCAGTTTTTTGTGCTGGCTTCAAATCAACGGAGAGATCGACACCTATCCAATTTACAAATCAGCTCTGCAAAACGGAATAAGTTTATTACCAGGAACGTTATTTGGCACACGGCATCAGTTTAAAAACTGTATACGTTTCAATGTTGCTTTGATTGAAAAGGAAACGATTTGGAGCGAAAAAATAAAGCTGCTTGTTGATATCATTGAGGACCAATATCGAAAACAAGCATGCTTACCAGCGTAACTGAACTAAAACAGGGGAAATACGATACTTAACTCGACCCATTTTTCGAACCCAACGCTGCCACAATTTCCAACGGTCGCAATTGCGGTCTAATGGAGAGAATACCTTGCTCCAGCTAGCCCAGGGTAAATAGTGCAAGACGGATTGGATTGGGTCTCGAAAACCGTGCGCATAGTTGCTATTACCCATTTTTCGGCCAAATGAACTGGACGCTAGATCTCCCGCAACGACTAAACACGTGCTTGCGTTTACAAAATGTCTTCCCAAACCCTGAATCACTGATGCAACCTGCGCTTCCGTGCAAGATAGCAAAGCTTGCTCACAAACGACCATCACAGGTGCCCCATCGGGAATTTCAAGTTGCTCAAGCCAAGTTAAATCGATAACTGAACCTTGCAACAATTTGTATCGCTCACTTTTGTGAAATAGCTTTTCTCGCCATAGCAGGTTTTCATTGGTATCAAGTTCAACCCAGTGACAGCGGCCATTATCAACTCGATAGAATCGCGTATCCAATCCTGCGCCCAAGTTAACAATCCAACCATCGGGATAACGTTGAAGAAATTTGCTGACTTGTTCATCACAGAGTTTGGTCATAGTTACATGTAGTAACTGCTTTTGATGAACATCGCCGGATAAGCACTCGGGAGCAAGTTGACATCGAGAACACGCGCTTGCGGCAATGGGATCGTACACAAGATGATCGTCGTTGAGACTCTCACGACTTCTCAACCATAAGGGCTGCAATAAATCAGCTGGAATGTCATAACGCGTTTTATTGCGTTGGCGGGTTTGAGACATGATCATCTTCCTCAACAATAGAAGAAGATGATAATCAATCTCAATTTATGATTCAATATTAATGAGAATTAATATCAACAAATAACTGTCGTTGCTATTACATCCAGTCGGTGTTTCGAATAATACCGACTGCAAGTCCTTCAATAGTGAGGTGCTGACAAGTTAGATCAACTTGGATTGGTGAAAATTCTTCATTTTCCGCGTGCAACAATACGGTCGAGCCTTTTCTTTCTAAGCGCTTAACTGTCACGTCATCATCGACGCGCGCCACCACAACTTGGCCATCCCGAACATCTTGAGTTTTGTGCACTGCCAACAAGTCACCGTCTAAAATACCAATGTCTTTCATACTTTCGCCGTTAACTCTAAGTAGAAAGTCTGCACTCGGTTTGAACATAGTAGGGTCGACTTGGTAGTGAGACTCAACATGCTCTTGAGCCAAAATGGGTTCACCAGCAGCTACCTGGCCAATTAACGGTAAACTTTGTTCATCGTTTGCAGCATCTTCAAGCAAAATACGAATACCGCGAGATGCACCCGGAATGATTTCAATTGCTTGCTTACGAGCTAGAGCTTTCAGGTGCTCTTCCGCCGCGTTGGCCGATCTAAACCCTAACTCACGCGCAATTTCCGCTCGAGTTGGTGGCATACCGGTTTCATCGATTTTACTTTTAATTAGATCGAACACTTGTTGTTGGCGAGGCGTCAACGGCTTCATTAGATTCACCTGTCTTTTTATACAGTTAACTGTGAGTATATCCAGTATGAGAATAAAAGCAACATATCAATGCTAAAGTGAACAAGGACTTGAGAAATCACAGTCTTTGCGGTGTGTTAATTATTTCAATAAAAGGTATGACCAGTTTCTGGTATTCTATGGCTCGCACTGTTCCCAATAGATCTCAGTGCGGTTTGAAATTGAATTGCGTGAGGCCAATCTGTTTATGAACGCGGGCAAAACTAACCAAGTATCTTTGCTTTCACTCCCCCTATCCATACTGGTTAAAGGAAAAACCATTCCTTCCAACCCAATAACGGATCACAAAATTGATACTAATAAGCCTATTTTTTATGCGCTACCTTATCGCTCAACCGTTGATCTCATCGCACTTCAGCAGCAAACCAAACGTATAGGTTTACCCGACCCCCTAACTAACGTGAATATTAACGGCGAATTATTCGACCGATTTATCTTCACCTCAAGTCGAGAGACGGTAATCAGTAGCGATGTTAACGCGCCCAAGGAATCGGTTGAGCAATTTTCCAAGCTACTCACGTTACATGAAGAAGATCGCGAACTCGATATCCTTATAGTCCCTATTACCGTCATGTGGGGCAGAAAGCCGGGCAAAGAAGGGAAAGATACGGCGTATTTACAAACACTCAACGGCCCGCAAAAATTCAAAGCCGTTATGCTAGCAGGACGAGATTGCCTCGTTAGAGTCAGTCCCGTTGTTTCTTTGCGACATATGGCTGACAAACACGGCACCGATTCTTCTATTGCCAAAAAGATAGCCCGAGTATCTCGTATCCACTTCTCAAGACAGAAATTGGCAGCGTCAGGTCCTAACCTCCCAGAGCGCCAAGCTTTGTTTAATCGATTGATTGAATCTCCTGTACTCAAAAAAACGTTGCAGGAAGAAGCTCAGTCGAAAAACGTCTCCATTGATGTTGTGAAAAAAGAAGCACTAGACATCATGGATGAAATTGCAGCTGATTTTTCTTACTCCCTAGTAAAGAAAGGCGATCGTGTTTTAGGTTGGTTATGGAATCGTATCTACCAAGGCATTCATGTAAACAACGCACAGTCAGTAAGGCAGCTTGCTCAAGATGGACATGAGATTGTGTATGTGCCGTGCCACCGCAGCCATATGGATTATTTGTTACTGTCGTACGTTCTCTATCACGAGGGCATGGTGCCTCCTCATATCGCCGCTGGTATTAACTTAAACTTTTTTCCAGCTGGACCAATATTCCGCAAAGGTGGTGCCTTCTTTTTGCGTCGCAGTTTTAAAGGTAATCGACTTTATTCCACCATTTTTAGAGAGTATCTGGCCGAACTTTTCACCAAAGGGTATTCAGTTGAATACTTTAGCGAAGGTGGACGCTCTCGCACTGGTCGCTTACTGCCGGCCAAAACCGGTATGTTAGCCATGACCATCCAGGCGATGTTACGAGGGCTAGATCGCCCCGTAACACTGGTACCGGTTTACATCGGCTATGAGCATGTGATGGAAGTGGCAACCTACGCGAAAGAATTAAAAGGCAAACGAAAAGAGAAAGAAAACGCGGGACTAGTTCTTCGAACGATTCGCAAGCTGCGCAACTTCGGCCAAGGCTACGTCAATTTTGGCGAGCCAATCACACTCAATCACTATTTAAATGACCGCGTTCCCAACTGGACCAATGACATTGATAGTATGGGAATGACGCGTCCGAACTGGTTAAACCCTGTGGTAAATCAGCTTGCTGATGACATGATGACAAAAATCAATGACGCAGCTGCCGCCAATGCCCTGACGCTATGTGCCACCGCATTGCTCGCATCTCGCCAACGCGCCCTCAGCCGCGACAGCTTAGAAAAGCAGCTGAACTGTTACTTGTCGCTATTGAAATCGGTGAACTATTCAGGCACCTACACAGTACCTGAGCTCTCAATTAATGAGCTAATTGATCATGCTATTGCTCTAGATAAATTTGTTGTTGAAACCGATTCTATGGGTGAAATCATTTCACTCGATCGCGGGCAGTCTATTTTGATGACCTACTATCGAAATAACATCATCCACTTGCTAGCGATACCGTCTTTGATCGCGCAATTCATGATTCGTAAGCAAACCGCGTCTTTGGAGAGTATTCAGCAGTTTGTCCGTCTCGTGTTCCCATTGCTTAAACAAGAACTTTTTATTGGCGTAACACTCGAAGAACTAGATGCCAAAGTTGAAGAATATGTCCACGCGTTGATTGCTCAAGAACTTCTCACCCAAAAGGCGCAAACTGTGAGTATTAATCAGAGTAACACCTACACATTGATGTTGCTCGGTCGAACCATACTGGAAACACTGCAGCGTTATGCCATTACCCTTGGGTTAATGGTCAACGAACAAAATATCGACAAAGGCCAACTCGAATCAGCCAGCCAAGCTATTGCACAACGCCTTGGGCAACTTCATGGAATTAATGCACCAGAGTTCTTCGACAAAGGTGTCTTTTCTACCCTTTACAACTCATTAAAATCACTTGGCTACTTCGATGAAGATGGCGTTGTGGTGATGGACAAAAGCCAAAAATTTTCACAACAACTCAACGCGCTATTACAGCCAGAAGTGAAAATGACCATTCAAGAAAGTATTTATCAAACTCAGTTTGAAAGCAGCCCAGACCAGACTATTTAGGTTACTACTACCCAGACAAAAACAACGCCTAAAATAGGCGCTGTTTTTCATTCAACTGAGGGTTAGCTGAGGAGATATGACAGAAGTAATCCAACAGTCACTATCATTCCCGCGTAATTATTGTTTAAAAATGCTTGTAAACAAAGGCTGCGTTCTCGATGTCTGATTAAGTGCTGTTGGTAGGCGAAAAGTGCCGCCATTCCAAGTACAGACCAAAAGAAGTAGCTCGACAATGCCAACCAATACCCCAACCCAATAAACAAAGTCAAGGTTACCAATTGCAATGCTCCAATAATCAGTTTATCGAACCTGCCAAATAATATTGCAGTAGATTTGATGCCAACCTTTAGGTCATCGTCTCTATCAACCATGGCATATTGAGTGTCATACGCAATGGTCCAAAGAATGTTAATGACAAAGAGCCACCAAGCAATCCAAGGAACTTGCCCCGATTGCGCCGCAAAGGCCATCGGAATCGCCCAACTAAACGCAAGTCCCAATACCAATTGAGGTAGGTTGGTAAAACGTTTCATAAATGGATAAATAAAAGCCAGCGCCACACCAGCAAAAGACAGTTGAATAGTTAGCGTGTTCATCGTTAAAACCAATGCAAATGCACTGAGCGCAAGAACAACAAATAAAGTGATGGCTTCTTTGCTGGTTACTTTTCCTGCGGGTAACGGTCTTAGTTTCGTGCGCTCGACATGGCCATCAACGTGTCTGTCAGCAAAATCATTAATCACACAACCTGCTGAGCGCATTAAAAATACTCCCAACACAAACACCAGCAGAACTTGCCAATCGGGAATCCCCTCAGCGGCAACAACTAGAGCCCAAAGGGTCGGCCATAGAAGCAACAGCGTCCCAATCGGTCGCTCTAAACGCATCAGCTGTGAATAGGCAATAAGTTTGTCCATCACAATACCTCTGACTGATTGAGGTAACACGGCGCATTAGGTAAGAATAACTCGGAAACTAAAATTGGCTTTTGATTAATCCATAACCTTGAGCGACGAGCCATAAGTACTCGGCCATTCATTTCTATTTGCCCGATTTGCAATTCATCTCGGGTGACCTGGTGCTCGCCAAATACGGTTACCCCGATAGGCACCTCACCCTGTTCGACCAAATCCAAGGTATGATGGTGTCGAGATTGCTCAGGGATAATGGTGTGCCCAACCACCCAATCTTCACCATCACCTTTTAACACCACCTGCCGCGACCAGCCTGTATTCTGGTCCAACAACGCGATCTCTTCATCGGTCATTTGCTCTTGGGTAATAGGCGTATTTTGCAAAAGTTCCACTGTGAGTTCATCACAATTGTTTTTAAGTACCTGAGACAAAGAACCAGTTTCAAGCAACCAATTATTCATGGTTGGGTTCACTAATTCGATATCATTAGGACTTTGCCAGCGCACTTCACGAAGCGCAGACAAATACAGCAAATGTACTTGATTCATACTAGTATTCTTAAGGGGCACGTTGATAGGGCGAATCAGTCTTAATATGGCTTAGTTGCACACAGTTCAAAGAAAAATTGGTGCGAACAAAAATTAGACGCTGATTCCTGATTCACATCAGTACTACCCTACTGCGACCGTTTTCGGTTAAACTTGATTTTTCAATCGTTTAACACAAATTAATGCTTTTGTTGTGCACATTGTAACAAGACAGAAGCGATTCGAATATCGTCGTACATAGAAAGAAAAGAAATAACTATGTTAAAAACTTATGTCAAGTCGGTTTGGATGGCATTGATATTGTTATCAACGTCGATGGCTTTTGCTCAAGATAAAGAGGCAGAACCTCAACTTGCTTACTTTACTCTCGAACCCGACCTCACGACTAACTTCTACACCAAAGGCAAAGACCTAGGGTATATTCAAGTGCGTATCGATATTATGGTATCGAGTGCGACTGACCTACCGATCATCGAGCTACACCAGCCCCTCATTCGGGATGCAGTGATTGAGCTAATGGGAAAACAGTCTGAAGATACGATTAAAACCTTGGCGGGAAGAGAGGACTTGAGAAAGTCTTTGGTCGAGCAGTTAAATCAAATTCTCTTGCCCGAGACAGGGAGAACTATTATTGCTGATTTACTCTTCACTAAGTATTTGTACCAACAATAAAAGTTACCCAATAGTCTAACCAAAAATGTGTTTATCGTCTTAACGACGTATAGCGTCAAACGCGCCCAGCAATAAACCAGCGATCAGCCCGCCCACATGGGCTGAATTCGCGACAGGAAGAAATGGTTGAACAAATCCAACTATCAACCAAATCAACATAAAACCGAACACCGGGTTAGCTAACGCTAGACCTTTTTCTGGCTTTTTGACGCCCATTATCCAAACGTATCCAACCAAACCATAAACCACACCTGATAGTCCGCCAAACGATGCATCATTGAACCAAAATTGAGCACCGCCAGAGATCACAGCAGAGATAATCGCGACACTGAGTAGTTTGAAAGTGCCGAGCTTGTTCTCAACATCGCCACCTAGCTGCCACCACCAAATCAAGTTGAAAGCAATATGTGCGACAGAGAAGTGCATAATGGCATGAGTAATAAAGCGCCAAATCTCCTGGTATTGCCAAGCGCCCATTGGAAAGTGCAATAGCTCAAACACTTGATTTTGATAACCCATGCTTTGCAGTACAAAAACTAACACACAAGTAAATAAGGTTAATGCAGTGAAAGGACCAAGTTGCGAAAGAAAGCGAGCCTTGAGGTCGCCCGATGGGTACTGAAAAGTGGGACTATGGCTAGGTTCTACTTGCCAAGACGCCGCGTGATACTTGTCTTGGTCAGGATCAGTCATGAATTCGCTGAATTCTTGTTTGACGCGCGGTAAAAGGTCATCGTCCTGTACCCATAATACATACCCCCCCGACGCTTCTTGCGTTAACTTTACGTCGATATGTTGTGTACGCATGTAATCAATAAAGGCTTGCACCATTCTCGGGTTATCGACTTGGGTAAAGGCAATCATAACAATTAGCTAGCTTCTGTTGGTAACTCTTGTCTCTGCCAGACTTCAAAGCCACCATCTACACTGTAGACGGTTTCATAGCCTTGATTCACCAGGTATTGGGCAGCACCTTGGCTACTAATGCCGTGATAGCACATCACTAGCACTGGCGTATCAAAGTCAACATCTTGCATAAATTGGACAGCCGTATCGTTAGTTAGGTGAAACGCTTCTTTGGCATGTGATACTGCAAATGATTGAGGGTCACGAATATCGACCAAACGCGCATCTTGGCTTTGCATAAGCTCTAAAGCGCTTTTTACATCGATATGTTTAAACTGTTCCATAAAGGGTCCTTTCGCTTCCAATGACTGTTTATTGTAGTGTCTGGATTGTAACCTATCCAAAAGCAAACAAGTACGGACAGCCATTGTGGCCTTCTTTGCCTGATCAAATTTGCACCACCTGTGCATAACGCTGTGGATTAGGTTGATAAAGTGTCTTGATGCAAAAAGATCCACAATATCTAGTATTGATCTTGTTTTTTCTGTGGGTAGTTAGCTTTTTATCCAAATTAGAATACTGGTCAGAATCCCAGTATTTAGCAGTGTTCAGCTCGCCCTGTTACATTTTTTGTCACAGACTTATGCACAGGTAATTGAATCACAAGCATAAAAAAACCATGATCTTTAGATCATGGTTTCTCAAAAATGCTTAAAGGAATGATCGCGGTATTAGCCGAACTCACCAACCGCAACTTTTAGCTTTTTCATCGCATTTTTTTCCAGCTGACGAATACGCTCGGCTGATACCCCATATTCCTCTGCTAAATCTTGAAGCGTTGTCTTGTTGTCATCCAACCAGCGAGAGCGAACAATGTGTTGGCTGCGGTCGTCTAGCGTAGACAATGCCAGGCTTAGGCGATTATGGGTGTGAGCTTCCCAGTTTTGCGCTTCAACGGTTTCAGCTAAATCTGAGGCCTTATCTTCTAGGTACAGCATAGGAGCTGTGTAAGCGGTACCTGTGTCGTCATCGTCCATTGGCATATCAAAGGCAGAATCTTGCGCGGCAAGACGCGATTCCATCTCGCGGACTTCTGACGGCTCTACACCAAGTTCACGTGCAACTGTTTCCACTTCACCGTTGTTGAACCAACCTAAGCGCTTTTTAGATTTGCGAAGGTTAAAGAACAGCTTGCGCTGCGCTTTAGTTGTCGCAATTTTTACGATGCGCCAATTGCGCAACACATATTCGTGAATTTCAGCTTTGATCCAGTGAACGGCAAAAGACACCAATCGAACACCAACTTCTGGGTTGAAGCGTTTTACCGCTTTCATTAGTCCGATATTGCCTTCTTGAACTAGATCAGCCATTGGCAATCCATAACCTGAGTAACCACGAGCGATATGAACTACAAAACGCAGGTGTGACAAAATCAGCCCTTTCGCTGCATCAATTTCTGCATTGTAGTGTAGACGCTCTGCCAGCTCCCGCTCTTCATCGGCGGTCAGCATTGGATAGCTGTTTACCGTACGAATGTAGCTATCTAAGCTATCTTGAGTGACAACGGCCATTGGATACGCGTTACTTGTCATTCCATTCCTCATCAAGTTTGACATGGACACTGAATAAAAATACCAGCCTAGATTGCTTAAGATTCAGGCTGAGACCGATCATTATGCATAATCGAAAAGACTATACAAGAGAAAAAGTATACGCCATCGTGTACTTTCTTTAACTATGACCTTTACTATTTATACTGGTTCAATTTCTTTTAGATGACGATGTGCAGAGATTTTCGCTGCCACACATCCTAGAAAGGTGCCGACCACAACCAATAACAGCGACTCATCCCAGTTTAGACCAATTAGTCGAAACTGGCTGTCATAAAGTGCTGCCAAAAGTTCCACTCTATCATTGAGCACAACGGTCACAACGGCAGTCATCGACCAAGCGGTTATTGAACCTAACAAACCGAACCACATACCCGTGTACAAATACGGTCTCAGTATAAAACCGTCTGTTGCCCCAATAAGTTTCATGGTTTGTATTTCTTCTTTGTTGGCCAACACGTTAAATCGCAATGTGCTACCGACAATTAAGAAGACGGATCCCAACATCAAAATACTCAACGCAATCACAATCGCCGCTACCAGTGATTTAATGGCGTCAAGTCGTGATAACCAATCTTCATCTAAGCGAACATCGGTAATGACATCAAACGATCGCATCTTTTCGACGATGATTTCGGTCGATTCGGCTTTGTCGTCGCTAGGGGTCACGATTAGAACGGCGGGCAATGATGCGTTATCAAGTAATGATATGGCATTTTCAAAACCTGAATACTCACTTAAATCAGCCAAGCCTTGTTGTGAAGAGATGTAATCCACACTCAAAACGACGGGTAGAGACTCAAGTGAATCTTTTATGATGATGATTCGCGCTTCTGTTGTGTCTTCTTGAACAAAACCACTAATGTGAGCTGGGCTAGTCACATCGCTTGATGCAATGGCAATGTTTTTACCTAATAAATAGAGGCAAGTTGGTAAGGTGAGCGCCATCGCGATAACCGACAATGTCATCAAGTTACCTAAAGGCCGCAGCCAAAGTTCACTCAAGGCCAGCTTGGCTTGCTTAAAATGCACCTTGATAAAGCCATCGGTGGCCAAACGTTTGGCGCTACGGCTTTGCTTGTTTGCCGCTGCCTTTTTTTTCGGTTGTGCCTTAGACCGCTTGACCATACTGCTCCACCTCGCTGAGATAACCTTGGTTCAGTTCCAAATGACGATACTGAGGACGAGAGTTCACCAAACCAATATCGTGCGTTGCCAGCAATATCGTTACACCTGCGCGGTTAAACTCTTCAAACAACTTAATCACACGACCAGACAAATCCGGGTCTAGGTTACCTGTCGGTTCATCCGCTAAAACTAAGGTGGGACGGTTCACCACCGCTCGAGCAATACCGACTCGTTGCTGTTCACCACCAGACAGTTGCGATGGCAAACACTTGGCTTTATCTAATAAACCGGTTTTATCAAGCGCGGCTGAGACACGACGTTTAATATCATTTTCTGATACTGATTCAATTCGCATAGGCAGCGCGACATTTTCAAAAACACTGCGATCCATCAACAGGCGATGATCTTGAAATACGATTCCAATATTACGTCTTAAAAATGGGATATCACGATTCGGGATGCGCGTAATATCATGCCCATTAAAACTAATTTTACCGTCAGATGGTCGTTCGATAGCACAAATGAGTTTGAGCAGGGTACTTTTCCCTGCTCCAGAATGCCCACCCAGAAACGCCATTTCTCCGCGTCTCAAATGGAAATCCACTTTTTGCAATGCCTGACGACCACCTCGGTAAGCCTTGCTTACCTGTTGGAATCGAATCACTCAGCGTCTCCCTATTAACTAGTCGTCACGACTAAATAGCGCTTCAATAAACTGTTCCGTTTCAAATGGACGCAGATCATCGATGCCTTCTCCTACCCCAATGTAACGGATAGGAATTTGGAATTGGTCAGCAAGCGCAAAAATCACACCGCCTTTTGCCGTTCCATCCAGTTTGGTTAGTGTAATACCCGTCAATGGTGCAACGTCACTAAACAGCTTGGCTTGGCTGATCGCGTTTTGCCCTGTACCGGCATCTAGAGTAAGCATAATTTCATGTGGTGCTGAATCATCAATTTTCTTCATTACACGCACAATTTTGCGAAGCTCTTCCATTAAGTTCGCTTTGTTCTGCAGACGGCCGGCGGTGTCAGCAATCACCACATCAACGCCGCGCGCTTTCGCCGCTTCGATTGCATCATAGATAACCGAAGCACTATCAGCGCCAGTATGTTGAGCGATCACAGGCACTTGATTGCGCTCACCCCAAACTTGTAGCTGTTCGACAGCAGCGGCACGGAAGGTATCACCCGCAGCCAACATCACTTTTTTACCTTCAGCTTGGAATTGTTTGGCTAACTTACCTATGGTGGTGGTTTTACCCACGCCATTCACACCTACCATCAAAATAACGTAAGGGGTTTTACTTTCGTCAATTTGCAGAGGTTGCTCAACGGTAGATAAGATCTCTGCCATTTCTTGTTTGAGTAAGCCATATAGCGCTTCGCCATCTTTCAGATCTTGGCGAGATGCTTTTTCAGTCAAGTTATCAATGATCTTAACTGTGGTGTCCATGCCGACATCGGCAATCAACAATTGCTCTTCTAACTCTTCGAACAATTCATCATCGATTTTCTTTCCTTGGAATAAACCAAAGAAACCTGAACCAATATTCGCTTTAGTTCGAGATAAACTGCGTTTTAAACGAGTGAAAAAGCCTTCACTGGGCTTGGTTTGCTCTTCTACTCGCGGCGCGCTAACCACTGACTCTTCAGAAGCTTGCGGTGGATCGTTTTCTATTTCTTTTTCCGTTTCAGTAACTTCACTGACGCTGTCTTCTTGCGATTGTTGTTCTGGTTCAACTTGCTCTTCGGTAGACGCTAGCGCTTGTTCGCTCTTGTTGTCAGGAGATTGGTTTTCTTCTTCACCAAACCCCAACCAAGACAACAGTCCGCGCTTTTTCTTTTCTGTCATTGAATTTACTATCCTAAATAATGGCTCTTTGACGAGCTATTTGTATGTTTTGGCTCGATGAGGCTGCTTTTCTAATGGGCGGGATGTAAACCACGTCATTTGACGTTAAACTTCGCCATTGCCTCACCGCCTGAATTTGGGCGATAGAGTATCGTATCACTTTATAAACGGTCAAAAAATCTATGCCTAGAAGACGTCAGTCTAAGACTTCACAAAAATCACCTTCTGTCGGACAAATTCGTATTATTGGCGGATTGTGGCGAGGACGAAAACTCCCCGTTCATGATGCTGAGGGGTTAAGGCCAACCAGTGATAGAGTCAAAGAAACCTTGTTCAACTGGCTCGCGGCATATGTACCCCAAGCAAGGTGTTTGGACCTATTTGCGGGCGCAGGTGGTTTAGGTTTTGAAGCGGCATCACGACAAGCTGAATTAGTGACTATGATTGAGCTCAACCCAAAAGCCGCAGCGCAACTGAGACAAAATGCGGCTTCTCTGAAAACCAATAGTATCGAGATTGTTGAAGCAGATGCACTCGCTGTATTAAAGGAAAAACCAGCCTTACCCTATGACGTAATTTTTATCGATCCGCCTTTTCGCAAAGGGCTGCTTGATGAAGTCCTTAATTTGTTGGAATCAAACCATTGGCTCAGTGATCAAGCGGCGATTTATCTCGAATGTGAAAAAGAGTTAGAGCTGCCCACTTTGCCTGACGCATGGAATCTGCATCGCGAAAAAACTGCTGGTCAGGTCTGCTATCGCTTATTTCTAAAGGAATAATCATGAAGCTCTTACTTGGTGTTGCGAAGGCAGCGGTCGCGTTTGTGTGGTTAGTGCTGCTATTTAACCTCATTAGTCCATTCCAAGGGCAAATCTCAACTGCGTTGTATTTGATGACAGCGTTTCTTTTCGTCATGCATGGTATTCAACTGCAAGTGTTCGTGAAAGCCTTTGGCAATCAAGTACAGTTAAGTCGACAGGAAAAAATCGCTATTTTTGCCTTCGGCGTGTTTGCGTTGCTTGAGCTCAAACAAAAGTACTTGAGTCAGAATAAGTAAATAAAGGCGAATAGACCTTCATAGGCATACAAAAACGGCCTCTAAACTGCACGTTTAGAGGCCGTTCATCAATCGTTCTCAGTTACCCAATGTAACTTTTGACTCCATCCAAGAACATTTGGGTCGAAATCATAACCAACAGCAATCCCATCAAACGCTCTGTTGCTTTGAGTCCTCTTTCCCCCAAAACTCGGTGGAAGAAGTTGTAGAACATCAATACAAAAAACGTGGCTCCCCAGGCAATAGCAACGGCTATAGACAGATCCGTCAGTTTATCTGGGTGCTGGCTCGATAATAGCAACAGCGCCGCAATCACAGAAGGACCCGCAATCATCGGGATAGCCATTGGAACAATAAATGGTTCTTCTCCAGCCGCAAGCCCTGTAATGCTGCCCGCGCTGGGGAAAATCATCTTAATAGCGATGATAAACAAGATGATGCCACCTGAGATACTTAGCGTTTCTGGCTGTACCTGTAAGAAGGTTAAAATGCTCTGACCCGCAAACAGGAACAACAATAAGATCGCTAACGCAAACAATAGCTCGCGGATCAGTATCTTACGACGACGCTTTGGATCGATATGCTTCAATATAGAAAGCACAATAGGTAGGTTTCCTAGCGGATCCATGATTAGGAATAACATGGTCGCAGCGGACAAAATCTCCATACTGGTAAAGCCTTGTAACAATAACGGCGCAAGTATAGCAACGCCGTTAAGACTATGCTCGACTAATTGAAGACTAGATTGAGATGAGAGTCTGCAGACCTAGTGACTGCACACCTTGCGTCGGTTGAGGGTTAACTTGCCATCGTGAATCAGCACTTTTTGCTTCTCAACAAAGAAAACCAATAAATCGTCGATCGAAAAGCCACTGCGCTTGCAAGTGCGGTAAAGCGTATGTTCGCCAAAATGTGCAATCGCTTGAGATTTTAGTTCATGCTCAGTCAGCTCTGTTTCACTGAGCAGCTGTAATACCTGATGAGCGTGGATTTGCTCTGACATATCAATTCTCCTCGAACTTGTTCTGTTCTCAGATTACTGCACGGCATCAGAAAAACTTTGATTTGTTGCAATTAAATCGCAACCGACGCGGTTATCAACGCGTGAGCCAGCAAATAGCTACCAGAAATCAGGTAGCGCCCTAGCCAAACTGGATGTTTGTAATCATGAATCGCGAGTAGAACCGCTGAGAAGCATAGTGTAATACTGCCTAAAAAGCCCAATAGACTCTGATTAGAAGTATGAAGCAGCAATACTTCACCCGATGCCCACATCAACTGAATTAACGTTGCACCCATTAACAAAACGGGTAAGACCACACGGTCCAGCTTGGGCAATAACAAAAAGAAAAGTACGGTGCCAGCGCCAAACAACATAGCTGGAAGCCACCAGATCATTTCACCGTCAATTCGCATCCAAAACGCATAGCCATAGATAACCTGAACTGCGAGAAAAGCTCCAAAACAGGCGCTGCGATAACGACGAAATAGAAAAAAAGCATCGGCAATAATAGAAACGCATAGCCCGAGTGCTACCCAACTAGCCGGTGATGAAGTCGACAACGGTTGCTCGAGTAGCATGATCAGCAACATGCTCAAACTAAATGTTTTGAACACAACAGCGAGTACTTTGTTGTTATTTTCTACGGCTGAAACACTAATGTAGCCCGACAAAGCCACCGATAACCAGCTCCACATTACTATTGCCTCAATTAAGACCAGCGAACAGTTTAGGCAGCAGGTAAGCATTGTCCAGAACAGGGACAGAAAAGTTGGATCTCTGTAGGGCAATTAGAGAGCGATGAAAAACTCAGCAACAAGCGTTCAACATCGGGATAACAAAAACATTGTTTTTGAGCTGATAACAAAAAAATTAAACCAAAACCTCGCCAAAGAGTATCAAAAAAAGAAAAAACAGAAAAAACCACATTTAAACCTGACAAAAATTTAAAAAAAACCACTTACTATCATATGGATAAATTAATTATTTTAATTTTAGAGAACCTAAATAAAAAACAACTTGAACAGACAATAAATACCAATAAAAAAATGTCAATCCTTCGATAACTATGACTTTGAAAAGGAAAACCAATGGCATTTGTCCCAATCATTATGTGTAGAAACCAAAACTAAACAAACCCAGATAAGATAAATTCCAAAACAAAATTAAAGCAATTAAACAAAATAACTCATTGTTTAAATTAAAAATTAAAGAAAGTTAAAAACAAAAAAGACATCGAAAAGCAAGAAAATTTCAAATGAAAACTACAAAATATGAAAGTTATGGACTATTATCTTAACAGACAAACAAAAAGGGGGAGTTATGTCGTTATCACAAGTGAAAGGAGTCGTGATGATCTTAGTCGTTTTTGCCCTGATGACCCTACCATTGCTCTTATCGAGTTAAGGGCGACCTGTTAGTTTGAGTATGTGAATTTACTTAAGTTGATCGACAAAAGTGTCCCAGTAGGTGTAGTACACAGCAAGTGCACCGAAAGTCATCAGCATCATTAGAAAAACTGCAGCTCGCCACACAAAACGAGAACTGCGCGGGGTCAACTCACGTTCACACTGATCGCAGACCGACATAAACTGATTGAGATTATCCAGTTGAAAGTCGTCTTCATGCACCGTCTTATTACGGATAGTCGCAATATATCTCAGCTTACTAATTACATCATGAGGAAGCCTTTCTTCACTACTGGTGATCAATTGGTGCAGTCCTTTTCCTTCCGCGTGATAGCTTTCTCTCAATAACCTTTCAATTCGTCGACTTCGTTGAATGACGCGTTCAATATCAGACATATGCCCTCCTTGGGTACCTGTTAATATTAGACGTTACCAAGCCAAAATAGTGCCAACTAATCGTCAAACTATCGTCATTTTTGTCATCAGCTTTGTTACATGCGCTTAAGATTTGCTATCTATTGACCTCGATAATTTGACCAAACTACGGTTCTGAGCTCGACCCGCTACCAAATCTATCCATTATCGATACAATCTTGCCGACGATTGGGGGAGATTTACCATGCCATTGACTTTAATTGCCGCCATAGCGCTATTTGCTGTGTTGGCGGGCTGGCTATATGTTCAATTTTATCGCAAACACATCAAGGGTGAAAATGCACCTGAGCTGACTGCTGAGGTTACCGTGCTGGACAAACAAGCGATTGATGTCCCAGATGCACAGCCTGGACAAGAAGACCAAGAATATTGGATTTACGTTCAGAAAGGCAAAGTAGGACCAAAGCGCGAGTTTCAGGTAGGTGTGCACTATTTCCACGCACTTAATCCGGGCGACAAAGGCACTATGACCTATCGCGGTGATAAGTTTCTGCACTTCGCAGTCAAGCGCTGATAAGCCAGCTGATAAAACAAAGGGAGCCATTGGCTCCCTTTGTTATTAATATACCCAAGTGACCTCAAGATGCGAGGTTCAGCGAGAATTAACTAGGCTTCAGACAAGGCATTGATTTGCAGATCTAGTCGCTCTACATCAAGAATCAATAACGCAGTATGAAGCCTAGTTAAACTCGCCCTTGGGAGCTCATATTCTGTCTCATTTCTTCGTCATAGAACTTGGAAAGGACTCGTCATTCCGCTGCGTTCTCTTCCTTGAACTGAACCAGAATATGTAGCTCTGAATTCTGCATCTTGAAGTTACTTGGGTATAGTGACTTACACAGCAGATGATTCGATCTTGCGTTGTGTTGGCAACCCCACTGATATCAACGACGTTAATACTAAAAACGCCACCGAAACCCAGAGACACACGGCCATACCGTAGGCCTGAAACAGCCAGCCTGACAATATGGTACCAATCAAACGACCCATAGCATTTGCCATGTAGTAAAAACCAACATCAAGTGATACACCATCGCCCTTGGCATAACTAACAATCAAATATGAGTGCAAAGATGAATTGATAGCAAAGACGGCGCCAAACACCAATAAGCCAATAATAATTGAGTATTCCGGGTACCACTGATGGTGAATGGATAATGCAACTAAAGCAGTGACGCCACATAGAACGACTGCCCATTTCAAAGCTTCGCGACCACCCGGAGCATAATCTTGTCCTTGTTTGGTGAGCTTAGGAGCCAATCCTTGAACAAGGCCATAAGCAATAATCCAAAGCGCTAAGAATCCACCCACATAACTGTGGCCCCAGCCGAATACAGAGCCCAGATAAATGGGCAAAGCAACCACAAACCACACATCTCGCGCGCCAAACAAAAATAGACGAGCCAACGACAAAATGTTTACCGAACGTGACTTCGAGAAAATTTCGTTGAATTTGGGTTTGGTTTTGCTTTTCCCCATCTCTTGTTTGAGCCAAATAAGGCTGGAGATAAAAACAAGTACCAATACGGATGCCATGGCGATCATCGCCTGCTGAAAACCAATCCACGCCAGCAACACTCCACCCAAAAAGAATCCAAATCCTTTCAGCGCATTTTTAGACCCAGTAAGTGCCGCTACCCATTTGTAAAGCGCCTGATTTTCTCCAGAAGGCACAAGGGTCTTAATGGCACTTTTTGCACTCATTTTGTTAAGGTCTTTGGCTATCCCTGAAATAGCTTGAGCAGCCATCACCCAAGGTATGGTTAGCCATGCACTTGGCATCGCTAACATAAGCAGAGCAAAGATCTGGAGTGCTAACCCGACATTCATGGTTCGGTTTAGCCCCAATCTTGCGCCTAACCAACCTCCGACTAAGTTAGTGACAACACCAAAAAACTCGTAGAACAAAAACAGTGAGGCAATGGCCAAAGTGCTGTAGCCAAGATCATAAAAGTACAAGACCACCAGCATGCGCAGCGCACCGTCTGTGACGGTGAAATTCCAGTAGTTGAAAGTAACAAGGCCGTACTGGCGAACCTCTGGGCTAAAACGACTAAACATCACAGACTCTCTATCTCTTTAGATTGCAGCGAGCTCTACACTCATATATTGCTGCAAAAAAGACACTTGCGGCGCTTTAGTAAATGCCCCGGGACGAAGTGCTTGAACCTGCTGAACAATGTCTTCGGCTTTCCAGCCAAGGTCAGCCAGTAACAAACCTGCAATCAATCCAGTTCGGCCCGAGCCACCCATGCAATGAATCGCGACCTTATGTCCGTTTTGCAATGCAGCTTGAAGTGATTGGCTTGCAGCCGGCCATAATGCTTCAAACGTGTCAGTTGGCCCCTCATCATCTTCAATAGCAAGATGAAACCATGCTAGCTTGAGTTTTTCACACTCTGCCGGAATACCTGCCACACCTTTATCTTCCATTTCTTGCTGAGTTTGAGCGGTGACCACAGCCGTCACCCCTTGCTCGCGCAGTTGCTCAAGAGCTTCAGCGGTCGAACAGCCTTTAGCCCCAGGGCTAGGCATCAAAATTAACGCGCCAGAATCTAATGGCAATTCATAAATAGGATGACTCATCTCTATGCCTCTCCAACATTTTTCACAAGTTCAGCGGTGCGTGTTGCGTAACCCATTTCGTTGTCGTACCACGCGTAAATCTTCACCATGCGATCGTTGACCACCATAGTGGATTGCGCGTCAACAACCGTTGAGCGTTGGTCACCTTTATAGTCAATTGAAACAAGAGGTTTGGTTTCGAAACCTAATATGCCTTTGAGTTCGCCTTCAGCCGCAGACTGCAGTAGTTGATTCACCTCTCCCGCAGTGGTATCGCGTTTGACATCAAAGATCACGTCTGTCAAAGATGCATTGGCTAGAGGAACGCGAACCGCATGACCATTAATCTTATCTTTCAGTTCAGGGAAGATTTCAACAATGGCCGTCGCCGAACCAGTGGTAGTTGGAATCAAACTCATACCACACGCGCGAGCGCGACGAAGATCTTTATGTGGGGCATCTAGAATAGTTTGGGTGTTAGTTAAATCATGAATAGTCGTGAATGAAGCACGCTCTATTCCCAATTTTTCGTGAATAACTTTGACAACAGGTGCTAAGCAGTTTGTCGTACACGATGCTGCTGTGACGATTCGGTGCTGTTCAGGGTCAAAAATCTCATCGTTGACACCCACCACAATATTGGCAACACCAGGTTCCTTAACTGGAGCCGATACCACGACGCGCTTAACACCCTGATCTAAATACTGATTCAATAATTCCGTTTTACGGTGCACACCTGTCGCTTCAATCACCACGTCACATTGAGACCAGTCGGTATCCGCAATGGCTTTGTTTTGCGTCGTAGTGATATGTTGGCCGTTTATCACTATGTCTTTGCCTTCCGCTTCCACGCTGTGGTGCCAACGGCCTTGAACTGAATCAAATTCAAGCAAGTGTGCCAATGTTGCCGTATCCCCGGCGACATCATTAATCTGAACAAACTCAATTTCTGGCCAGTCAAACGAGGCTCTAAGTGCTAATCGGCCAATACGACCAAACCCGTTAATACCTACTTTAATTGTCATAAATACCTCTACTATTGGCAGCAAACTGGACGGTCGCTCATCTGAGCTAACCGCAATACATCTTGTTGATAGCTATCGGTTAAACACTCAGATTTCCCGAGGTCTTCGATAACTTTACGACTCCACCCTGGCAGGGTTTGTGCAATTCGGTAAAACACCCATTGCCCCTGCCTCACATCGGTTAACAAACCGTTTGACCTTAACACCGCTAGATGACGAGAAATTTTCGGTTGGCTTTCTTCTAGTGCTTGAGTGAGCTCACCAACGGATAAACACGTTTCGCGATGAATCATTAAAATGATTCTTACTCGGGTTTCATCGGCTAACAGACGGAAAAACTGGTGGGGTAACATAAGCATACTCATATATGGATATGCATATATAACTATCTTAGTTTGCTGAGGACAACAAGATTGCTTGGTGAATTGTCATAAAAAATTCACCAAAGAGGTCGATTTAAAAATAAAGGTTTCGAGTCAGAGATTACTGAATTTTGCTCAGTTCATGAGTCCAATCTTGAGCTTGACTAAGTCTTTCCGTTACCCGTTCGATTGGCAGTGAAAGTTGCTGGCATACATGCTCAATACCTTGCCAGTCAGCGCGTTCGTAGTATTCATTTACCAACAACAACAAACCATAAGGCCCTTGCCTTGCCACCAAAGCTTGTTTAACCGACTGGCTCAAAGGAAGGTCTGTTAACAACTGGTCCAAGCTGGCATCCATCATGGCATCCATCAATGACAATAATCCAATCAGAAAAGCGGGCTCTTGATGATCGGAGAAAGGATGATCATCAGACATTAGTTGACAGAACTGCGCTCTTTGCAGCGACAGGTGATACAACTCTTTAGGTTTGTTGACTGACACAAATGACGCCACGGTCAGCGAAACAAATATGCGCAGTTTACTGTGCCCCAAATAGATTAACGCCTGCTTAAATGACGTGATTTCCACTTCGGTGCGGTTAGACATGGTATTGACGTATTTCAACAATCGATAAGAGATAGTCGCATCCCTTGCAATGATGTTTTCGACACGTTGATAATCCACTTCGACTTGGCAAACACTTTGGAACAGCTCCATCGCTAAAACGTGCTCTGGACTTAAGTACTTTTGGGTAACCAATTTGGGCTTGGCAAAGAAATAGCCTTGATAAAAGTGAAAACCCGCTTCGCGAGCCGCGATAAACTCTTGCTCCGTTTCCACTCTTTCCGCCAAGTACTTTCTCTTACTACCCAAATTCACACGGTGTTGAACAAAGCGGCACGCAGCGGCGAGTCCTACCTGTGAAACATCGATCTTCACGATATGGACATAGGGTAAAAATCGTTCCCATTGATTGGAGTAAACAAAGTCATCCAACGCGATCAAATACCCTTCCCTCGATAGGCTCTTAACCGCATCAAAAAGTTCATTGGTAGGCTCGCAGGTTTCCAGAATCTCAACCACGATTTCATCTCTTGGCAAGCTGAGTGGTAGTCGGTTGATTAAGCTCTTATACGGGAAATTAATGAAACACCGCGAGCTGCTATTACTCGGGTTGGTACCAATTGCCAAAAAGTTTTCAGCAATCAATCGGTAAGTGGCGCGGTTGGGTTCAACATGAGCAGGATAAGCATTCTCTTCGCCATCGCGAAACAACAATTCATAACCAATCGTCTGACGACGTGTATTTAAAATTGGTTGTCTTGCCACATAAGTCTTTTGCAACTGCTACCACCTTCAGGACTAATTGTTAACTCGATGACTTAGCTGAGGCTAATAATGCACCACAACCGATGAACAATGAACCAAATAACTTATTAATTTTCCTCATTATATTGTCTGATCGCAAAAATTGTCTCATTTGTGATGCGAGCAATGTATAACCGATCATGACTAGGCTATCGACAACAACCGTCGTGATCGCTAATACCCAAAGTTGAAGCACCTGATTTCCATTGGGATCAATGAATTGCGGAAAAAGAGCCACCAAAAAAACGATAGATTTAGGATTAGTCAGATTGACAACGATAGAGCGAGTAAAAAGCTGTAATACAGTACGGTAATTTTCATCCATCGCATTTGTGCTAGGGGGCGCTTCTCGCCACTTGCTAATACCAAGATACAAAAGATACGCCACGCCAAGCCATTTGATCAGCTCAAATAGCCATGCCGAACTGGCTACAAGTGCTCCTATCCCAATACCAACAAGGGCGATGTGGATAGATAGCCCCACTTGTAATCCAGCAACAGAAGTAAGAGAACGCCTAACACCATAACTCAATCCATTGCTGATGGAGTTAACGGTTCCAGAACCAGGAGCGATACTAAACACAATTGCTGTCGCCAAATAAGCTAACCAAACTTGCCATTCCATTTCTTACCTCCTTTTGAGTCTCCTTGAGCTCATAAAAGCTTTTTAACACGATTTTGATAGGGGCTTGTTAAATCCAATTGAAACCAATCGGAAACATGCAACTTCAGTGAGTTTGCGTATAATCATTGTTGTATCAGTGAACTAACGAGAGCCGCCATGTCATTAGCAACAAATTCTGTCGCCGATTACGCTTTTTCATCGGAAGCAGATTTTGATTTTGCAATGAAAAGCCACATTGCCCAAACTTGGAAACACAGGCAAGAGTCTATTCTGACCACTCGAGCTGGTCACCAAATTCACTGGATGAAGCTTACCCATTCGAGCCATACTAAATTAATCGTATTGGTCAATGGACGCATCGAATCCTATTTGAAATACCAAGAACTGATCTACGACTTGTATGCCTTAGGCTACGATGTGGTTTCGTTTGACCACAGAGGTCAAGGGCTGTCTGAACGTCTAACTGACGATCCCCATTTAGGACACATCCATCGTTTCGACGACTACGTAAAAGACATGCACCTTGTCCTGTCTCAGATTGAGATCGAACAATATCAAGACCGCCATATTTTGGCTCACTCAATGGGCGGAACTATTGCCACGCGATACTTACAATCGTACTCAGATTACCGCTTCGACAGCTTAATTCTAAGTGCCCCTATGTTTGGTATCGCAATGCCCTGGTATCTCTCTCTGGTTGCCAAACCACTAGCCTGGCTATTGAATAGCCTGCAACCCTCACCCAGCTATGCGCCAGGTCATGGTCCCTACTACGCAAAGCCTTTTTCGATCAATCCGTTAACTCGTAGTGAAACCCGTTATCGCTGGTTTAGAAATCTTTATCAAAGCAAACCTGAACTGCAGCTCGGTGGTCCGAGTGCCGGCTGGGTCTATCAAGCTCTAAGTGCTACACAAGATTGCTTTGATCAAATGGAATCTTTGTCCACGCCAGTTTTACTGCTGCAAGCCGAGCAGGATATGATCGTCAGCAATAGAGCACAGACTCATTTCTTTCACAACCTTGTCAACGAGAATAACAGCAAACTAATGCGGCTTAAAGGGGCGTATCACGAGATTCTGTTTGAAGGCGATATGATTCGTGACAAGTGCTTAGCTACTATGGCCGATTGGTGTGAAACGGTAGAAAACCGGAAAAACAAGGAATAAGTTTTACCCTCTTTATCACGATGAAGTATAGGTACACTGTGTGTTCACAATATGCGTACAGTGACCTAAAAACGGGCTAACTTAAGCATAAATCTCTAGCCGAATTTTAAATTAGTTACTTCAATAGGATGTGTATGTTTCAAACAGCTAAGCGTTCAGCGACAACAACCGATAAACCAGTAACTATCGTTGCCTCTGATCTGGATGGCACCTTGTTAGCTCCCAATCATCAACTCACAGAATTCGCCAAACAAACTCTCAAGTCCCTCCATGAACAAGGTTTTCATTTTGTCTTTGCAACGGGGCGACATCACATCGACGTGGCTGGAATCAGACAAGCGGTAGGCATTCCAGCGTATATGATCACCTCTAACGGTGCTCGAGTTCACGACGAAAACAATCAACTCTTGTACAGTAACAACGTTCCCAGTGAGTTGGTTCAACCGATTATTGACGTTGTCGGTGATGACCCCAACTTGTTCACGCATCTGTACCGCCACGATAACTGGCTGCTCAATCGTGAAGACGATTATTTGCGTAACTTCCACGATGACTCAGGTTTCACCTACAAAGTCTTTGACGTCAGCAACGCGCCAACTGACGGCATCGCAAAAGTCTTTTTCACACATCCTGAACAAGATCACGACTATCTCGTCGAAGTCGAAACCAAATTAAATCAACGCTTCGCGGATCAACTCAATGTGTCGTTTTCTACGCCGTGGTGTCTGGAAGTAATGGCCAAAGGCGTCAACAAAGGCGAAGCCCTTAACGCCGTGGCTAAGTCACTGGGCCACGAGTTAGTTAACTGTATCGCCTTTGGTGATGGTATGAATGATGTAGAAATGTTGTCGGTCGCGGGACAAGGCTTGGTCATGGGTACGTCTCACCCTAAAGTCATGGCGGCCTTACCGAACAATCCAGTGATTGGTAGTAATGCTGACGATGCGGTAGCGCATTATCTGCAGCAACATTTCATCAAAAGGTAAGTCGCAAGTTACCCTGCTATTGCGCGACTATTCCATAGCCAGAATCGTCGCGTACTCTTCTTTAGTAACTGGCATTATCGACAAACGATTCCCTCGCCTGACCAAGGGCATATTTTCAAGCTCTGGCCGAGCTTTCATTTCTGCCAAACTAATAATTTGCGATAGTTTTTGGCAAAACTCGATATCAACCATGAACCACTTAGGCTGCTCTGGATCTGACTTCGGATCAAAATAATGGCTGTTAGCATCAAAGGCAAAGTGGTCGGGGTACGCTTCTTTCACTACGGTTGCAATGCCAGCTACCCCCACTTGTTTGCAGGACGAGTGATAGATAAGCACTTGATCACCTTGCTTAATCCGATCTCTCAACATATTTCTTGCCTGATAATTGCGTACTCCCTCCCAACACGAAACTTTATTCTGCCTAAGTGTGTCGATTGAGAATTCGTCAGGTTCAGTTTTAAAAAGCCAATATGCCATAATAGCGCCGCTGTTTGCTCTCCAGTTGTAAGGAAGATATATCATGATGATGTGGAAAAACCCAGTATTCTGGCTAGCTTTACTGAGTGTACAGGCTTGCAGTAGTCCAGAATCTACTCAGCAACTACCGCCAGTCTCGACCGTTGAAAAGGTCGCGCCTCCAAAAGAAGTCAAACTGGAGCCCAACAAGGCCATCGCTCCGCAAACTTTTATGATGTCGGGGCAGCTGGTATTGTCTGGTGAGCAACTCGCATTGATCCCCTGCAACAGCGAGCAACAACTTTGGGTTAACTTATCCGATTCAATTCGCAGCGAATTGTTGTCACTCGTTAAAAGTTCTAATCAACCAGTTTACGGCGAACTCGTCGGCTATCTCGCCACCACACCAACTCAAGGTGGTGGTGCTGACTTTCTGGCAACCTTTAATGCCACACAACTCAATCGCTTGGACAAATCTTCGTCTTGCTCAGTAAAACAAGGAACAATGATTGTTGGTAAAGAAAACGCGTGGCTCGCTGAATTCAATCAAACAGGGCTCTCCATCAAGCTGGCTGATCAGCCCGAAGTGTCGTTACCCATTAAAGCTACAACAATCCAAGACAATGTACGAGAGTACCGCGTGCAAGGTGGCACATTGCGATTGGAGCAAGCTATATGTAAACCAAGCCAAACGGACACCGTGTTAGGTTGGCGCGCTCATCTGGATTTAACCAAAGAATCAGGGCTCAGTGGTGAACAACTACAAGGCTGCGCAGCCCTATCTAACATTGATGCGACGCTCAACTGGACTGGTCACTACGCTGCAAAGTCGACTGACAACCAAGCTTTCTCCATATCCTTGACCTTGAATCAGGACCATTCAGCCAAGACTATCTATCGCTATCAAGGGAACCAAGCAGACATCACTGAACGCGGTTATTGGCAACAGATTTCCCCTAATCAGATTCAAGTGGTCATGACCCATCATCAGCAACAAAGACTGGTCACCGAGCGTCTATTTAAAGGTGATGGGTTCACCTTGCATGCACCTCAAGAAAGAGTTGGTAATGTGGTTTACCCCATCGCTAACGGCGGCATCACGTTGTTTAGAACTCAGCAAAGCAGTCCACCCCCTAAAACTGCCTCAGAGCCAACAAGCAGAACACTCAAACCTATTAGATTAGCGGCGAGCTCGAAAGAAGATAATCGGGTTCGACAGTCTTTGCTCGACTACTTTACGATGCACAGAACCAGCCCCAAAAATACCAAGTATCAATGGCTCACTTACGATTTAAATGGAGATGGTCAACAAGAGTTACTGGCCAAAATCAATTGGTGTCAGGGCTCAGGATGTACTTTGTTAGTTTTTGAAAACTATCAAGGTAAGTGGCGTTTCAACAGTCGACTCGTTGAGGTAGATGGGCCTATTTACGTCAATGAAACGGTCAGCTTTGGTTGGCATTCGCTACACACTAGCCCAACTCGCTTTTCTTATGATGGCATCAGCTATCGAAAAAGTAATGCCAACGCTAGCGACGCCGAGACAAACGCTCAATCCGTGGTACTCTTTGCCGACCAAACATCGCCTCATCAAGGTTTCGCGTTGTAAATGAGCTGCCTTAAATGTGGTCTGACACACCAATGTGTGTGTTCAGACCTCCCAGACCTTAGTCACGTTAAAACTCACTTTTCACTAATCACTCATCCCAATGAGCTCAACCGAGAGACCAACACTGGTAAGTGGTTAGCTCAGAGTCTGCCTAACTGCCAAGTATTTTCCTGGCAACGAAAAGAACCGAACCAAGAGTTTTTAGAGCGCTGCGAGCGGTACCCTCCATGGCTTTTGTTCCCAGCCCCACAAGCCGAGTCGATAGAAAACGTGGTATCGCGTGAGACAAACACACCGCATCACTTTGTTATTGTTGATGCAACGTGGCAGGAGGCGAAAAAAATGCTCAATCGCTCTGACTGGCTACCTGAGATGCCCAAAGTCGCGTTTTCAAAGAGCGTTTCATCAAGTTTTACTCTGCGTCGCAACCAGCAAGAAGGAAATTTGTGTACGTTAGAAGTCGCCGCTCAAGTATTGGCAGTGCAAAAACAACAAGTGGAAGGGCAACAATTACTGACCTTTCTCAACCATTTTCACAAGGTGTACCAAGCAGATAAAAGCGGCCACAAATACAACGACTAGCGTTTTATAGCACTACTTAAGAGGAAAATTGCTAGAACAGAGTGAGCAACTCTTCGATTTTTTCAATTTCGACATGCGGTAACAGCTTTGCTTTGTGGGCAGCTCTTATATGACCAGATTGATCATTGAACCAACAGGCTTGAAAACCATGATTGACCGCGCCGCCCACATCCGTTCTTAGGTGGTCTCCCACGTGTAAAATATGCTGACGTTCTATTGCTAAGTGCGAGGCGGCCTTATCAAATAAATCAGAATAAGGTTTTGCGCGGCCATCAGGCCCCGCTTTAAGAATCAGGTCAAAGTACTTGGCTAATCCTACCCTTTCCGGATCGACATTGCCGTTAGTCATCGCCAGTAGAGGGATATGCTGTTTCAGTGTCGCTAAGGTTGTATGGCTCAGTGCTGGTACCTCAAAGTCGCTGCGCCAGAGTAAAACACGCTGCACACCTTGCTTTGCAATCACCTCTGCTTCGCCAGATTTAACCCCCAGAGATATTAAGCCCATTTCCAATTGCTTTTGCCTAAGTTCGGTAACGTCGTGCGCCAAAGCTGGGAAGTCATTTACTACTTGTCGACGCACTGCCAACCACCAACTTTGATCGGTAGCCTGTGCTTGTGGCACTTCAGAGTGCAGCCAAGACAACAACTGACGTTCAACATTCAATATCACCGGACGGTTGTCGTAAAGGGTGTCGTCCAAGTCAAATGTCATGGCATATATAGGTTTAAGCGTTCGGTAAAACTTCATTCTTTCGGGTCTTTATCTTTAGACGATGGCTTATCTCGGTGCTTTTTGGCTCGAGGGTGTGCTTGATCATAAACGTCTGCCAGATGTTGAAAATCCAAATGGGTATAGATCTGGGTGGTCGAGATATTTTCGTGCCCCAACAGCTCTTGGACAGCTCTTAAATTCTGGCTGGACTCTAGTACGTGTGTGGCGAAAGAATGTCTCAATTTGTGCGGGCTAATATGACTGGCGACCGCCTGTTTTTGCCCCCACTCGGCCATGCGTTTTTGCACGCTGCGGTGAGAAATCCGAAGACCAAGCTTAGAAACAAACAGTGCCGTTTCATCGGGGTTAGCCAAGTCTTTCCTGACTTTAAGCCACTTCTCCACCCATTCTTTGGCTAAACCAGAGTAAGGCACTTTGCGCTCTTTATCGCCTTTACCAAGCACACGAATTTCGCCACGCAATCCACTCAGATGGTTGATATCAATGCTCACTAATTCAGCTAAACGCAAGCCTGCCCCATACAGCAGTTCCATCATAGCTCGGTCACGCACAGCTAGAGGATCGTCTTCATTGACCTCTAGCAGCTGACCGACTTCGTCGACATCCAAATTTTTGGGTAAAGGCCGTTTTTTACGCGGTGCAGAGACCCCTTTGGCCGGATTGGCATCCATTTCACCACGCAGAATCAGGAAATCGAAAAAGCTTCTTAGCGATGATAACCGAGTGGCAATACTGCTTTCTTTCATGCCATCGCGCATACCTTGACCAGCAATTTGTCTTACCCAAGCGGCATCGACTTGCTGCCACGACTTCACTCCCATTTTGATTAAATGGTGCGCCATGGTTTCCAGTTGCTGCTTGTAATTGCGTTGTGTGTGAACACTGAGCCCTTTTTCGCTTCTCAAGTATTCGTAGAAACGCTGTAAAGGCTCAGTGAATGCCCTAGGCAAGGCTGGGGTTTCGTTGCTCATTACTGATTTGCCAAGGCAGGGTCGTGACTAAGTGTGAGAAAACCAGAGTCAGGTGCTGTAAGAAAAGCGTGTCCATATTCGGTTGAAAGTGGCTTGCATCATTACTCGAAAAGGCCAAAAGTCCCACTACATGTTTGTGGCGAATGGGCAGAATAACAAACGAACCTAAATCTGGTGTTCCAGTTTCACTTCCAAAATAGGTTATCTGATCTTGTTTGCGCAGACGCCCTAAATAGGCAGAGCGATTTTGCAGCATGGTTTCTGCAAAATTCTGATAACAGCCTTTATCGATTTGATAATCGCGGCTGTCGGCATTCGACAAGCGCACATAAGCCTTTAAGCCCAAACCAGTCGCTCTTCGTTCTATTTTGGTAATCGCAGAGAACAAGTCATCACTGGCCAAGATCTCTTCCTGTAACGACATAAATTCGTGGAAGGTTCGGTCGTTATTGGCCGCGTGAGACATTAAAGTAGTAATTTCTTCCTCAAGCGCTTCGATGCGTTCTCGCTGGCGTTTAAGTTGAATTTCCACCAGCGATACCGCCCCAGCCTGTTGATGCGGAATATTGACTACATCTAGCAGTTCTGTTCGGCGCTGAAAAAAATCTGGGTGATCTCGCAGGTATTCCGCAACCACTTCGGCGGTTAGCTCATCTGCTTCTACAAATGACATACAAAACAACCTAGCACGTTATTTGACCATCGAAGACGTGTGTTGCCGGACCGGTCATGTAAAGTGGCTGCCCTTCGCCTTTCCAGCGAATTTTCAAAGCGCCACCCGGCAGATTCACTGTAACCGACTCAGAAAGTAAGTCTTGAACTATTCCCACAGCGACAGCACCACACGCACCACTTCCACAAGCTTGCGTTTCTCCGGCACCGCGTTCGTAGACTCGAAGGTTGACTTCTTCTCGAGTCAAGACCTGCATAAAGCCTGCATTCACGCGCTCAGGAAAACGCTCATGGGATTCAAGAAGCGGTCCCAATGTATCAACGTCAGCCGTTTCCACATCATCAACAACGGTGACAACATGCGGGTTACCCATACTGACTGCACCACAGAATAACGTTTGATCATCAGCTCGGAGAATGTAGGTTTTTTCGGTTTGCTTAGCTTTAAAAGGAATCTTATGTGGAGCAAACTCAGGAACACCCATGTTTACTGTCACTTGGTCATCCTCTTCGATATTGAGGACCATTTTTCCTTTTTTAGTGCTAACACGAATACTGAAACGGTTAGTTAGCCCTTTCATACGA
Organism: Vibrio sp. ABH4_348; assembly: GCF_056159765.1. Lineage (NCBI taxonomy): Bacteria > Pseudomonadati > Pseudomonadota > Gammaproteobacteria > Vibrionales > Vibrionaceae > Vibrio > Vibrio sp. ABH4_348. The sequence goes on from NZ_JBSWVW010000003.1 coordinate 37,614, forward strand.
ACGAATCGTGCAAAGCAACGTGCGCCATTGCCACACTGCTCCACTTCACTGCCATCTGCATTAAAAATGCGGTAGTGAAAATCGGTTTCCGGGTCGTACGGTGCTTCAACAATCAGCAATTGATCGAAGCCAACGCCTGTGTGGCGATCCGACAAACGTCGGATCAGCTCAGGCGAGAAAAAAACGTTTTGGGTAATACAATCGACGACCATGAAGTCATTACCCAAACCGTGCATTTTAGAAAAGTGAAAGTGCATACTTGTGTAATTACTCCGGCAATACGCTTTCAAGTGCCCACAAACTACTGAGCTCTTCACGTTGGCGAACCACATGACTCCTATCGCCATCAACCATGATTTCAGCGACACGAGGGCGCGTATTATAGTTCGACGCCATCACAAAGGCGTAAGCACCTGATGAACGAACTGCTAGCAAATCGCCTTGCTCAAGGTTCAATGTGCGATCTTTACCTAGGAAGTCAGACGTTTCACAGATTGGGCCTACCAAATCATACTCCGTACCTTCACCCTCACGAGGTGTAACTGGCACAATGTCTTGCCATGCTTGGTACAGGGCTGGGCGAATCAAATCGTTCATCGCAGCATCGATAATGGCAAAGTTTTTATGCTCAGTATGCTTCAAGAATTCAACACGTGTCAGTAACACACCTGCATTTGCAGAAATAGCACGGCCAGGCTCAAAAATAAGCTCCAAGTCATCGCGGTTGTCCAAACGAGCCAACAATGCTTTAGCATAATCAGACGGCGCTGGCGGCATTTCATCGCGATAGCTCACACCCAAACCACCACCAACATCTAAGTGTTTAATCTCGATACCAGCGTCTTTGAGCTGATCAATCAGTGCCAACAAACGGTCGATGGCATCGATAAATGGTTCGATATCAGTCAGCTGAGAACCAATGTGACAATCGATCCCTTCGACGCGAAGGTTAGGTAGACTTTTCGCAAATGCATACACTTCTGGCGCTTTTTCAAAAGCAATACCGAACTTGTTATCACGTAGACCGGTTGAAATGTAAGGGTGAGTATTGGCATCAACGTCTGGGTTAATACGCAAAGAAATAGGCGCTATCTTACCCATTTCACCAGCTACTTGGTTAATGCGCTCTAACTCAGAATCAGATTCAACGTTAAAGCACTTAATGCCTAACTCGAGCGCACGAGCGATCTCACTTGCCTGTTTACCGACACCGGAAAATACGACTTTTGCCGGATCGCCACCAGCAGCAATTACACGCTCTAGCTCACCGACTGAAACAATATCAAAACCAGAACCCAAACGGGCCAACACATTCAACACACCAATGTTGGAATTGGCTTTTACCGCATAACAAACAAGATGTGGGTGATCGCCCACCGAGTTGTCGAATGCATGCCAATGGCGCTCTAACGTTTTACGCGAATAAACGTATAGCGGAGTACCGTATTGTTCAGCCAAGGTAGTAAGTGAAACATCTTCGGCCCACAATTGGCCATCATCCTGATAATTAAAAAAATCCAACGTCTTGTCCTTTTACTGTTCAGTTTGCTCGTTTTGCGGTTCATCTTGCGGCATGTATAACGCACCACTTTGTCCACACCCAGCAAGAGCAAGGACAACCAAAGTACAAAACGTCAAAAAAGTCTTTTTCATTACGAATTCGTGATTATTCATCTATTGCCCCCTATAATCGCACCACAATCAAGAAAAGCAATAGGATGAGCGCGATGAACGAGACTGAATTTCATGAATTAGCCGATACACAAATGACCACAATTGAAGAAATGATTGATGACTCGGGCGCAGACATTGATTACGAGGTTTCTGGTAATGTAATGACTCTTGATTTCGAAGACCGCAGCCAAATCATTATTAACCGACAAGAACCAATGCGTGAAATTTGGCTAGCCTCTCGTTCTGGAGGTTTTCATTTTCAATACTCAGATAAGCAAGAGTGGATTTGTTCAAAAACCGGCATAGAGCTCATCACAATGGTGAAACAAGAATGTGAAAAACACGCCAGTGAAGAGATTGAATGGGTGTAAAACCATATTAGATAAAAATAGCGCCATGGCCGGGCGCTATTTTTTTATCTAAACTCGTGTCGAGCCTTTATGCGCTGATGACACGTTGCGTTTTTTGCTGATTACTACCGTCATTGCGATAAGGGACGACAAAAGCTTCACCTTGCGCAGGGTGGACAATTTGATAGTACTGAGGAAGGTTGAAGTTAATGAAATCGCCAGCCATGGCTGAATCTTCGCGAACAGAAGTGTAATAACTATTTACGTTGGCAATCATCTGGTCTTTATCGCCGCTGTATTGGTGATACACCTCGACGTTGTTAGATTCATCCAATACGAAAATATTGAATCCTTTCTCGGTATCTTCGAAGAAAAACTGAATTAACCCTTCACTTGCAAAGCCATCCACTGCTTCAGGCATTTCATAGTCCGATTCCTTGTCTAAGACAAGAAGAGGCGAGCCTTTCACTTTGTTGGTCGAAATACAGCGATAGAAGTCTACGGAATTTTCGAGTTTTTGCACCGATACACCACGTCGTTCGAAAAACAAGCCATGCATCTGCTCGGCAATTTTTATTGCTTTAAAGCGACGACGCTTTTCTTGGTCAACCGGTTTAAGACGCAAATCAATACACTCAGCAAGTAGCTGATACACCAAATTACGCATCACACCACGTAAATTTTTGCTGTAACAAAAAACATCCACGGATTCAGGTGGCAAAGCATCTTGGTGCATTTTACCCAATACGGTTTTGAGCGCGTCTAACATCGCCATTTCACCACTGAAATGTAACGTGCGCACTTCATGCCAAGAGTTGCGATACACCAAATCAACGCTGCCAACCAAACACTGGTTTTTACCACCAAAACTAAAGATATCGGCATCTTGCATATTGGCCTTCAGTTCCTTGTTACTCAACTCTGAAGTCGGATCATTTTCAAAGTTGATAAACATGGCCAACTGGCTGATTTCACAAGGACTGGCAAGCGCTTGCATGGTCGGACGACGTTTCCGTAGCGAAAAGGTATTACGCAAATCACTGACCATTTGATAGAACTTGTCGATATCAATATCGGCTTTCTTAGCCACAGAATGCAGATGTGTGGACTCGGTGATCAAACCATTAAAAAACGACCATGCCACCAGCTTACTCAAGTATTCATTGTGCTCTAAGTAAGGTCGCCCCATGATTTCGCTGGCCACAGGAGGCTGCTTGTACAGATACCAGCCATTGCGGTTAGCTCGATTTTCAGTGACTTCAATGAAAGTTAAGTTTGATTCATGTAAGTCAGGAGAAATCTGCGGGTTAAGCAAGGTGACCTTGCCCGGAAGCACTTCAAATGCGGCGTAGAGCTTTCTGGCTAGAATAGAAATATCTTGCGGGCTGATTGCCGACGTGATGCCATTGCGACGCGCAAATTGAATCAGGTTTCGGTAGCTTTGCATTAAGGCATCGAGCAATGAATGGTGCATGACTTTCACTTGCTCGACTTTCCAGTTGCGTCGCTCATCAAGCTCGGCAACTACATTCTTATCCCACTGCCAGAGTTCGACTAACTGTGTCAAAGTTTCACGACGCCATTCAATAGAGCCTGAACCCGCCTCTCTGGAAAGCTTCTCATGGGTCTTCAAGTAAAAACAGCGACGAACTAGATCTAAACGCGTGGTATCACCTACTCTGGTTAAGTAGCGAGTTACCTTCTCAAGCATCAGGTAATACGCATCCATCCCATACAGATCTGGTTCGTGAGCAAAGAAGCGGCGCTTTGAATCTAAACTCAAAAGCTGAGTATTCGGATATTCCCAAGAATAGGCTTCAAGAAGGATGGCTTTAAGCACGGATTTATAAGGCGAGTCGATACTCTTGTATAGCTGCCATAAATTGGCGCCGAAGTATTCTTCCGCAGGGATGCGATCTAACTTGCCGAAGTCTATCCAGTCACAGCAATCAATATCACCACGATTACACAAATCTTTTACGTAATCGTCGTAACACTCTTCCATCTCTGGCGGCACGATATGCCAAAGTAATCGTTGCCCTGCGATACGAACCGCAGAACGATAAAATTCGTCCAGCAACAACAAGTGCTGCGAGGAGCCACAGTTTTCGCCTGTCATTTCGTCTGAACACTGAGTGCGAAAACGGCGCTGATCCATCAAAAAGAAATTAGCTTCAACACCTTGTGTGAGCGCCCACTCTGTAATGCGGGTGCACTTTTCGGTCAATGCATCTCTGGCAATATCACTCATGCTGCTATCAACACAGACCCAAATATCCAAATCACTCGACGAGCTTTGCCCTATCGAGGAAGTGCTCCCCATGGTGTATAAACCAAGAATTTGAGGTGATTGTGGGCTGTCCCAGCGAGCTTCGGCTAATGACTTGAGTTGCTGATACGCATTTTCACAAGGTTCAAAACTGCGAATACCAAAAGGTACGGCAAAATCGGTGTAACCAGGAAGAGATGGGTGATGGAAATGAATCAAGGCAGGGATTAGCGAAAATACACGCTGGCTTTGTACATCCATTAGCGACAACGCACGTTCCATGCGCTGATTATTGAGTGTGTCTAACCGTTGTATCAAAGTGTGTGTATAAGCCTGCAAGGTAAGGTCCTTGAATCTCTGCCGCGACTGACGCCTATAAATGGTCGCTAGCACCAACAAAACGTGATCAATCTATCATTTTTATTCTTCTTGGTAAAGAATTGTACGATCCGTATCAAATCGCCTTGCCGATTTTTATCTTTTTATGGCTGGCTCATAGTGTGGTACTAACTGCGTATGAATTAATAATAGACCATTTTCTAAACGAGAGGTAAATCACACTATTTCGTCTTTGACCTATAAGTTTTGTCTGTTTTTAGGTGCAAAACAATCTCTAGGTAAACCTTTTGAATTCACAATGGTAGGATTAATGTCATTACAAAATCAATTGATATCCCTACCCTAGTTAGAGAAGCCTTATGACGTCTACTTCACCTATTCGCATTGCCACTCGGAAAAGCCCATTGGCGCTTTGGCAAGCCAACTTTGTAAAATCAGAATTAGAGAAAGCCCACCCAGGGTTGGAAGTCGAATTGGTTACCATGGTCACCAAAGGCGACATTATTCTGGACTCGCCTCTAGCAAAAGTTGGCGGCAAAGGTCTTTTTGTTAAAGAGCTAGAGGTCGCGATGTTGGAAGGTCGTGCCGATTTAGCGGTGCATTCCATGAAAGACGTACCGGTTGAATTCCCTGATGGCCTTGGGTTAGTCACAATTTGTGAACGTGAAGACCCAAGAGATGCGTTTGTTTCTAATCGCTACGACTCGGTAGAAGATTTACCACAAGGCGCGGTAGTGGGCACCTGTAGCTTACGTCGTCAATGCCAGTTAAAATCACGCCGCCCAGATATCGTCATTAAAGACCTACGCGGAAATGTGGGAACACGTCTGGGTAAACTGGATAACGGAGAGTTTGATGCGATTATCCTAGCGGCAGCAGGACTAAAGCGCTTGGAACTTGAAGCGCGCATCAGCAGCTATTTATCTGCAGAAGAATCGCTGCCTGCGGTAGGTCAAGGTGCAGTCGGTATTGAGTGCCGCACCGACGATACTCGATTACTTGACCTGCTCGCACCATTACATCACAAAGAAACCGCCGATCGCGTCTTTTGCGAACGGGCTATGAACAATACCCTCGAAGGCGGTTGCCAAGTTCCTATTGCAAGCTACTCAGAAATCGATGGCGACAATATTTGGCTACGGGCCTTGGTTGGCGAACCGGATGGCAGTGAAATTATTTCTGGTGAGATACGCGGCAGTCGCGATCAAGCCGAGCAACTGGGCGTCAGTCTTGCCAATCAACTATTAGAGCGCGGCGCAAAAGACATATTAACGCGTCTCTACAGCGAGCATGAATAACTGATGACGGTTTTAGTCACGCGTCCTTCTCCTTATGGAGAAGACCTGTGCCAATTACTCAATCAAAACGGAATATCAGCGGTTCACCAACCGCTGATAGAATTTCTTCCTAACCCAAGCCCAGATACATTCCAAAACCAAGTCAATCAGTCACAAATGGTGATTTTTGTTAGCCAGCAAGCCGTCTGGTTTACACACCAGCTCAATATTGAATGGCCAAAGAACATTCAATATCTAGCGATTGGCGAAAGTACCGCTAAACTGTTTAAAAGATTAACGAATTTTAGTATTTACTACCCAGACGATGCGGTAAGTGAGTCTTTACTCGGCCTAGACCAACTGCAATCAATTACGGGCATGAACGTTTTAATTGTCAGAGGCAGCAGTGGTAGAGAGCTTATTTATCAAGAGTTAACGAAGCGCGGTGCTTTTGTGACTTATCATGACGCTTACCAGAGGCGCTGTATAAAATTCGATCAAGATCAACGAGTTGAGCGATGGCAAAGAGATAAGATAAACACCCTAGTCATTACCAGCGGCGAACAACTCGACCTCTTTTACCAAATGTGCGCAAAACGCCATCTCAGTTGGCTATTAGACCAAACGTTGATTGTACCGAGTCAACGCATACAGCAACGAGCTATACAGTTAGGCTTTCAACAATGTATTGTGAGTGATGGCGCAACCAATACTCATATCTTATCTGCTTTGCAGACCCGTTAAGTAGGACGATAACGAATGACCAAAAAAGACGAAAATAAGCAAGAAGAGTTTAATAACGTTCAACCCGAACAGGATGCTCAGTCAGACGATATCGCCGCTCAGAAGACTGAACAAGAAAACGTCACACCAGCGGAGCCAAAACCAGACCAAAACGCAGACAATAAAGCAAATGACTCCCGCGATAATTCAGTCGATACCACTGTAGCGGACACAATAGCCATACTTAATAAACGCAGTAAGCGGGCTATGGCTTTAAGCACCATTGCTATCGCAATTTCTGCCTTGATGACCAGTGCGATTTGGTTCAACCAACAATCTGCGCAGCAAACACTGCAAACCCAACTCTCAACCACTGAACAAAAGCTCGTCAGCGCACAACACGCTTTAGAGCTAGCGTTACAAGAATCAGAACGCCAAACTGCTCAGCAAGTCAATCAGCTGGTGAATGGAACAAAAACGGAGCTCGAGCAGCAAAAAGCATCACTCGCGAGCCTGCAACAAGCGTTGTCCGAAGTAAAAGGTCGACGCCCTAATGATTGGTTACTGGCTGAATCTGATTACTTGATGAAACTAGCAGGAAGAAAACTGTTTTTAGAACGCGATGCGGTCAGCGCAACCGAACTGTTATTGAGTGCCGACCAACGAATCGCGGCACTTAATGATCCAAGCTTGGTACCACTACGCAAAGCCCTCGCGCAAGATATCACTCAACTAAAAGGGATCCCGCTGATCGACAGAGAGGGATTGGTGATCCGCTTGATCGCCTTACAGAGACAAGTTGACGACTTGCCGCTTGCTAACGCCATCTTACCTGAGAGCCAAGTTGTGGTTGAACGTGAAGTCTCTGAAGACATCAATGATTGGCAAGCCAATTTGATGACATCACTAAAAGACTTCTCCGAGAACTTCATAACTTTCCGCACTCGTGATGGCAACGTCATCCCATTACTCTCTCCAGAGCAACATTTTTACCTAAGAGAAAACATCAAAGCTAAGATAGAGACAGCAATTAAAGGCGTCTACGATGAGAATCAAACAATCTATCAAACTTCATTGAAGACAGCTGGTGAATGGTCTGCGGCCTTCTTTAACACTAATGCCAATGAAACAAATCAGTTTGTTGACGCAATCAATACGCTATCTGAAGCAAAAATTGCGGTCGTTTACCCTGAAAAGTTTGCTTCTCAGCCCGTTCTAGCCGATGTCATTAATGAACGCTTGCGCCGCGAAGTTACCTCATTAATCGACAACCAAAAACAGGTGGAGGATAGCCAATGATACGCACTGTCTTCCTTTTTGTTGTATTGGGGCTTGGCTTGTACACCGGCTCTCAATACGCAGGGCAACAAGGTTACGTACTCATCTCGGTTGCTAATACCACCATAGAAATGAGCGTCACCACCTTTGTGATTTTTACTATCGCGTTACTTGCCGCTTTGTTTGGCTTGGAATATCTGATCAAAAAGACACTCAACGCGACGTCCACGACCTGGAACTGGTTTAACTTGCGCAGATTACGTAAAGCTCGTCATGCAACCAACCAGGGAATGATTAAACTGCTTGAAGGTGATTTTACCGAAGCAGAGCGCTTGGTGAAAAAATCCGCGAAGAATCATGACTTACCTCTGCTGTCTTATCTGGTGGCGTCAGAGGCTGCGTTGGGCAACGGCGATAGAGCCAAACGGGATATGTATTTGCAATTGGCAAGTGAGCAAGAAGATGCGCAGCTCGCGGTTCAACTAACCCAAGCCAAACAGCACGTGCAAACCAAAGATTATGAACTCGCCTTTGCTATTCTGTCGGATCTGAAAAGCGAGTACCCCAACAATCGCATCGTCATTAAACTGCTTAAAGAAGTGTATTTAGCACTTGAACTCTGGCAGCCTCTAATCGAGCTTCTTCCTCAGCTGAAAAAGCTGAAGATAATTGACAATGAATTGTTTGGCTCTCTTGAAGTTCAAGCTTATCAAGGATTTTTATCACAGTTGGGTTCTGATGAGTTATCAACTGGGTGGAAACAGCTTCCCCGTAAGCTAAAAACCAATCCAGCGATTGTCGAGGCGTATGGAGAGAAGCTCATTGAGTCGGGACATGATGTGGACGCCTTTAGGTTAGTGAAAGACTCATTGAAAAAGCACCCTTCCACTTCACTGTTTGCTTTATTACCAAAATTGGCACGCCAAGATCCCCATCCGGTACAACAGTATCTGCATAAAGCCATTGGTAACGATGTGAATAATGCCGAGGCATACAGTGCATTGGGTCAAATCGATATCCATCTGGGAAACTGGCAACAAGCGCAAACGCATTTTGAACACGCGCTGTCGCTTCGGGCAAACATTCGCGACTACAAACTACTTGCTGATGCGCTAGAGCAACAGAATATGACCAAAGCCGCACAAGAAGTTTCTAGAAAGGCGCTAACACTGGTCCAATAAAGACCGCGGAGAGCGCTATTCCAAAATAAAAACCAGCTCGACGAGCTGGTTTTTCAGTTTCATGCTAGACCGAAGTTAAGCTTGACCAAATTGCTCTTGCGAGGCATCGATCTCTAACAATAAGTCTTGCAACTTATCAGCGTAGTCTTGAGGTTCTTGCCACAAACCGCGCTGCGTCGCTTCCAATAATCGCTCCGCCATTTCCTCGATAACCGCTGGATTGTGTTGTTGTAAAAACTCGCGATTTTCCACATCAAATAGCAAAGCGTCTGCCACATCACGATATTGATAGTCATCAATCAAGTTGGTCGTCGCATCATAGGCAAAGAGGTAGTCGACACTGGCCGCCATTTCAAAGGCACCTTTGTAACCGTGCTCGCGCATCGCTTTTATCCATTTGGGATTGAGTACACGAGAACGCACTACCCGATTTAACTCTTCTTTTAGCGTCCGTACTCGAGGTTGAGCGGGATTCGAGAGATCATTGTGATAAATGCTAGGCGCTTGACCGGATAGCGAGGTCACCGCATTCGCCATACCACCCTGAAACTGATAGTAGTCATCGGAATCGAGCAGGTCATGCTCGCGGTTATCTTGGTTATGAACCACCCCTTCCAATTGCGACAAACGATTGGCAAAGTCGTCTCGAGCATTAACCCCATCTTTGGAATGCTGGTCCTGACCGTAGGCATAGCCACCCCAGTTTAAATAGGCTTCCGCTAAATCGTCGCGATTTTCCCAACAGCGTTCATCTATCAACCCTTGCAAACCGGCGCCGTAAGCCCCCGGTTTACTACCAAAAACGCGGTAACTTGCTTCGCGCTGCGCCGATTCTGCCGATTTACCTTCTTGTTCCAACTCTTGTTGGCGATGGCGAATATTGGCTTGAATAGTGTTCATTCCACCCGGCTCATTAAACTCAAACAATGCCTGAATCGCGGCATCATAGAGGTGCATCACATTGGGGAAGGCATCGCGGAAAAAGCCAGAAACACGCAAGGTAACATCGACTCTCGGGCGACCCAGCAACATGCAAGGTACGATCTCAAAATCAATCACTCTGTGTGAACCCGGAGCCCAAATCGGCTTAATTCCCATTAACGCAAAAGCTTGGGCAATGTCATCCCCGCCAGTACGCATCGTTGCCGTTCCCCACACGGACAAACCTAGCTGCCGAGGGAAGTCTCCATGTTCTTGCAGATGACGTTCAATCAAAGCTTGTGCAGAACGCTCGCCTATAGCCCATGCGGCAGGAGAAGGAATAGAACGATTATCTACGGAGAAAAAGTTGCGTCCGGTTGGTAGAGTATCTAAACGTCCCCTCGTTGGGGCGCCACTCGGCCCCGGCTCAATGAATCGTCCTGACAGACCTTTCATCAGCGAATCAATTTCCTGATTTACCGACTGCTTTAATGCTTGATGTAAAACCGATTTGGCATAGTGAATCTGCGCGGATGTTTGCGGGAACTCACTAGAGAATCGAGAAAAGTCTTCGTCAGATAACACAAAACGCTCTACCCAATTGAGCGCCAGAATCTCGAGTCGCTCTCGCGTATCCGCGGTATTGCGCCACGGACGTTCACATAGGTTGGACAGAAGCTCAGGACGAACACCTCGCCAAGTTTCAACCTCAACCTGCAGAGGGTCGAACTCATTATCACCATGGCGCATACTTAAGTCTGCTACCAAATTATGCAGTATTCCCCGCTCTTGTGGTTGATTCCCTCGGGGCAATCGCAATAACGCCACTAAGGTATCCGCCAGTTTTTGCGATTCGGGCAGCTCTCCTAAAATATGTAACCCATGGCGAATCTGTGCTTCTTTGATATCACAGAGATAAGCATCGAGGTCATTAAGCAGTTCATCATCGCAACCGTCACTACTTACACCAAGCTCTTGGATAAAGTTGGACGTTTCCAACTTAGTTAAGATTTTCTCTCTTAGCCAAGCTTCCCGCCGTGTATCCATACCTAGCGCTTGGTAGTACTCATCAACCAAGGATTCTACTTCAGCCAACTCTCCATAGATTTCAGCGCGAGTCATGGGTGGCATCAAGTGGTCTATGATGGTGGCTTGAGTTCGGCGCTTCGCCTGCGCACCTTCACCTGGGTCATTAACGATAAAAGGATAAAAGTTCGGCAGCGGCCCCAATGCAATATCTGGCCAACATTGATTTGACAGCGCAGAGCCTTTGCCTGGCAACCACTCCAAATTGCCGTGTTTTCCAACGTGGATGATGGCATCAATTTGATATTCAAAACGCAGCCAAAAGTAGAACGCCAAGTAGCTGTGAGGCGGTATTAAATCCGGGTCGTGATAATTGGCGAGTAGATCTAGGTGATAGCCTCGAGCAGGTTGAATCCCGACAAAGGTTTCCCCGAGACGCACCCCTGCGATCATAATTCGTCCTTGGCGACACTTAGGATCTTGTTCAGGTTCTCCCCAGCGCTCTAACACTGCCTGCTGACAATCTTCTGGGATCTGCGAAAAATAGTGACGATAGCGCTCGATATCGATACTTTGCCAACAAGGTAAATAATGCAAACTGTTCGAGTTGTTGGTCACCGTTTCCAGCAGGGTGTTAATCAACTCAGTGCCATCTTCGGGAATATTGTCGATAGGATAGCCTTGACGATGCATCGCTTTGAGAATGTTCACGGTTGAATTGGGCGTATCCAAACCCACGCCATTGCCAATACGACCATCTTTGGTTGGGTAGTTTGCTAAAACCAATCCCAAACGTTTTTCTGGGTTGGGTTTGCTTGCCAATGCCACATAACGGCTAGCGAGTTCCGCAACAAACTGAGCGCGGTCTTTTTGTTCGGCGTAGCGAACCACAGAGATTTGGCAACGCTCACTCCAAAAGCCTTCTGTTTTAAAGCTCACCGCACGAGTAACAATTCGCCCATCCATTTCAGGTAGCACGACTTGCATGGCTACATCTCTTGGCCGCAAACCTTGTGAATATTGCAACCAATCTTCTTCGGTCGTGCTGGCTAAGACTAGCTGCAATACCGGTATATCTTTGTTAAACGGCGACTGAAACTCAGTAGGTTGTGAAGATAAATCAGGACTTGAAACAGTGTTCGATGCAAAACCTGTCGCATTAAGAATGAGCTTGGCTTGGGTTTGCTCAATAAAGCTGTTTACCAAAACCAACGACTCTGAATCTTTCAGGGAAGCGATTGAGATGGGTAGGACATTTAAGCCCTGTTGTTCAAGGGTCTCTAACAGCCCATCGAACATAACCATATTGGCGCTTTGCATATGGCTGCGATAAAAGATCAATACAGCGTCGGCTTCCTTCGACCTGCCGGTATTGCTCTTCCAACGATGCTGCCAATCTTGATAAGTCGCTTGAGAGTGCTTTAAGGTTGAGCCCGGCATATAAAGCATGCAATTCGGCAGCTTTTCTGGCTCAAACCATGGGTAATCCAATCCAAGAAATTCACTGGCAAGGTAGCGGAACAACTGCAAATTGTTCAGAGCTCCACCTTGCCTTAAGTAACGCCAGACACGTTCTGCTTGTTCTATCGTGGTGGAAGAAGAGTCAAATAGTTGCTGATCTCGGCTGTCACATCCAGAAACCATAATTAAGGTTCGACTGGGATCTCTTGCTTGCCACTCAATTAATTGCTCAAAACCATATTGCCAATAGGATTGACCACCTAATAAGGACACCACCGCTACCTTGGCGTTTTCCAAGGTCTTATCAATATACAAATCCAACGCAGCTGGCTTCATCAGCTGAATGAGATTGGCCAATCGAATTGAGGGAAATGAGTCCGGAAGTTGTTCGGCTGCATTGGACAGCGCGGCTAAGGCGCTGTCGGCAGCAGAAAGCACAACTATCTCTCCTGGAGACTGGTCTAGATCGATAATACCTTCATCATCGGTAAAACCGCCGGGCTTCGAAGCAAGCAAGTGCACGTTATTAGGCTCTCTTAATCAAGTTGCTTTAAGATTCAAGTGCTAGCTCAGCTTGTTTCAACTCAGCGGTTATGTCACTTTCCTTAATCCCTTTGCCAATAAATACCAAATTCGTTGCGCGAGTTTCATCAGCTTGCCACAAACGATCAAAATGTGTATCTAACCGCTTACCAACCGCCTGAATAACTTGACGCATTGGCTTACCCGGTAAAGCAGCAAAGCCTTTGGCACGGAAGATATTGTGTTTGTTGAGTAGGTCTTTAAGGATGGCTTGTAGCTTATCGCCATCGACCTCTGCTAACTTCACAACGAAGGAATCAAAATGGTCATGTGCGTGGTCATGATCGTGACCGTGTGCATGATGGTGATCATGATGATTGTGGACGGCATCGATGTTGTCTTCTGCCGCCGATTCAATACCCATGATCTTGGTTAGTTCAGCTTCGCCATTGTGGACATAAAGTGTTTTGACTTCTGATGGTACTTTCGCTTCAACCACACTTTTCACCGTATCTCGTGATGCTTCGTCTAACAGATCGTTTTTGCTCACAATCACAAGGTCAGCGGCACTGAGTTGGTCTTCTAGTAATTCTTTAAGACTTGGGTCGTGGTCTAAACTTTCGTCAGCAAGACGCTGAGCTTGTACTTTATCTTCATCGTCTGCGTATCGGCCTTGAGCAACAGCGGGACCATCAATAAGCGTAATTACCGCATCAACTGTGCAGAACTGTTTGATTTCGGGCCAATTAAAGGCCTGAACCAACGGCTTAGGAAGAGCCAACCCTGACGTCTCGATCAAGATATGGTCGATGTCATCGCGACGTTCAACCAACTGCTTCATAACCGGCAGAAACTCTTCTTCGACCGTGCAACAAATACACCCATTGGCAAGCTCGTAAATACCGTTTTCACTATCCACAACTTGGCTGGCTTCCTCTTCACATTCCAACGGACAGCTGCGAAGTAGATCGGCATCAATATCCAATTCACCAAATTCATTAACGATGACAGCAATTCGCTTGCCGTGCGCTTGTTTTAGCACATTAGACAACAAAGTGGTTTTGCCACTGCCGAGAAAACCAGTGACAACTGTGGCCGGAATTTTGTTAAGTTGCATTTTGTACCTTCTGAAGTGTTTGTCGAAAACTTGGGTTTTCGCAATGTAAGTTTAAACCGCTAGCGCGACGTATTCTGCGCCAAGACTTTGTGCTATCTGACGAGCTTTTCCTCGCTTTACACTGGCTTGTTCAACGTCTAAAACCACAGTGTCCCCTAATAATTTATTGGACATCATAGGTTGGCTGACACGTCCATCAGTAATAATTAAATTACGGAAGTAAAGATCTGGAAATTTGCGCGCTTGTTGCGTTTGGAATTTTTGTAAGGAGACGATGGCATCATTGAGTGGCGTGCCACCACTGGCTTCAATCGTATTTAAAAACGTCTCTATCGATTTGGGTGCACGTTTAGTACTGAAGAGTTGTCTAGCGGCTTTGTCTCCAAACCCAAATATCGAGAATAACTCTCGCTTTAGATAGGCTTTATTGGCCAGTTCCAAAACAACGCCTTTAGCCTTAGCGAAGCCTTGCTGATGCAAAATCGATGCTGAGGTATCCATTAACACTAAATTAATTACGCGCTGGCCCTTTCTGCGGTTTTTAAAACTCAATTTGTTTATCGGCCAATTGCCAGCGTTCGCGATGAGGGACTTAAACCAATCCACTTTTTGGCTGACACCGTGAGTTTGACGCAAACCTTTAGCCTCGCCCAAGCATTTACTATTGGCAGATATTTCTGATGGTGTCGAAAAGGTTTGCGGTGCCGTGATCTTGGTAAAGGGTAAATCCACTTTCGTCTTCAGTGCATTCTGACTCTTGGAAGGAGCATCCATTGCTCCCCATTCACCTGAGCTTTTTTTAGATGACTCATCTTGATTGTCAGACTGCGGACGACTAAATGGCTTATTAGGCGGTGGCGGAGTATCACTCTCTTGGCGTCGGTGATTGAGTACCAATTCTTCAACGGCCAACACGTCCTGATCGTTTACCTCTTCACGTCCATCTAATGCCGCATGGGCTATGGCCGCTTGCAGCCAAACGATATCCGCTCGCAATCCGTCGACATTGGCGCTCATAGCGCGTTCCGCAATAAGGATGCGAACCGAATTATTGGCCTTTACATGGGGTAATTTTGCCTTGGCTTTTTCTAATAACGAAGCAAGCTGGACCTGAGATTGGTGAAAGCGCTCAACAAACACAGCTCTATCTTTGTCGAACTCTTCTCTTAGAGTAACAATCTCGACCCTTTGCTCTAAAGAATACTGATTATCTAGCTGAACAGACAAACCAAATCTATCGGTGAGCTGTGGCCTAAGTTCACCTTCATCAGGGTTCATTGTACCAAGCAGAATAAAATTGGCTGGATGACTATGACTTATGCCGTCTCGCTCAACCACATTGACACCCGTTGTTGCGACGTCGAGTAATTGATCAACTAGGTTATCAGGAAGTAAGTTAACTTCATCAACATACAACACACCTTGATGCGCCTTTGCAATTAAGCCCGGTCTAAAGCGAACCTCTTTTTCATTCAGGACCTTTGCAAGATCTAGCGTTCCGACCAACATTTCATCTGTCGCCGCTAACGGCAGAGTAACAAAAGGCGCTTGTGAATTGGATTGTGTCGTTTGAGGAAGAATATCCGCCAAGCCACGAGCTAATGTTGATTTGGCTGAACCTCTCGGCCCACTAACCAAAACACCTCCGACTAATGGATTAACGGCAGCCAGCATCAACGCGAGCTTAAACGTGTCTTGTCCACATACTGCGCTAAAAGGATAGTGGTATTGTGAATCTTCAGGTTGCATTAATCCGTGACCTTTAAAGGAAATCTCTACAAGAGTTTACTTACAGATGCAGTCACTCGCTAGCCTAAGCTAGACAACCTAAATGGTGTGTTTGTTTCGTTAACGCCAATTCCCTTTGAGTAGAGAATCCGAGTAAACAATCTGGCTCATTGAAGTGCCAACCAAGTCATGCACCTTGCACCCTCCGTACAATGTAATCATCTTGATCTAGGCCGGTATTCGGGCTCGAAGAGGGCAATAACCAATACAACCTACGCCTTCCCGATACAAGTATCAGTGGCAAAGTAGGTAACTCTTATAACCGATGCGGGGGCAGCGATGGCATTAACCATACTTCCCGTTTAACTCAACGTTTAGTCGGCACCTAAATCAAACATGATGGTAGCAACATTCAACTCACAAATGAATAGAGTAGGTTCTCTTGTTACAAATCCTTGTTCCCGTATTGCCGTTTAAACAGAAGGGCTGATAAATAGCGTATGGGCCAACATCCGGGTTTAGGTGAAATCAGTCGTAATGCAAAAGCAAAAGGGGGCAGGGGGTAAAATTAGGTTCTTATAAATGCTCAGTGGTTGAAAGGTCTAGACCGTGTCTAAGACCAATTGAAATGCTTTCACAAAGAGGTAATTTGGTTTGCTCTGAAACGACAAAACCCAGTCCGAAGACTGGGTTTCTTAATAAGTGGCGGGGCTTGCGGGCAAGCGGGACTCATTTGTTCGTAGAGCAAACTTGCTCAATACAAACAAAAAGACCCCAGCATTTCTGCTGAGGTCTGGAATAAGTGGCGGAGCGGACGGGACTCGAACCCGCGACCCCCGGCGTGACAGGCCGGTATTCTAACCAACTGAACTACCGCTCCGCACTGGTTAGACTCTTGAGTCTAAGTTTTTGCCTTTAGATTTTTCTAAAATCTAAAAACGAAAATAAAGCCTGGCGATGTCCTACTCTCACATGGGGAAGCCCCACACTACCATCGGCGCTAATGCGTTTCACTTCTGAGTTCGGCAAGGAATCAGGTGGGTCCACATCGCTATGGTCGCCAAGCAAATTCTTTTTACTTTCAGCTTTTTCTAAAAACTGAAAATAAATAATCTGGAAAGCTGTTTAAAAGTCTGTATTTACACATTCAACGTTCTTGCTTTGAGTCCATCAAAACCCTTTGGGTGTTGTATGGTTAAGCCTCACGGGCAATTAGTACAGGTTAGCTCAACGCCTCACAACGCTTACACACCCTGCCTATCAACGTCGTAGTCTACGACAACCCTTTAGGACGCTTAAAGCGCCAGGGAGAACTCATCTCAGGGCTCGCTTCCCGCTTAGATGCTTTCAGCGGTTATCGATTCCGAACTTAGCTACCGGGCAATGCGATTGGCATCACAACCCGAACACCAGAGGTTCGTCCACTCCGGTCCTCTCGTACTAGGAGCAGCCCCCTTCAATTCTCCAACGCCCACGGCAGATAGGGACCGAACTGTCTCACGACGTTCTAAACCCAGCTCGCGTACCACTTTAAATGGCGAACAGCCATACCCTTGGGACCGACTTCAGCCCCAGGATGTGATGAGCCGACATCGAGGTGCCAAACACCGCCGTCGATATGAACTCTTGGGCGGTATCAGCCTGTTATCCCCGGAGTACCTTTTATCCGTTGAGCGATGGCCCTTCCATTCAGAGCCACCGGATCACTATGACCTGCTTTCGCACCTGCTCGAGCCGTCACTCTCGCAGTTAAGCGGGCTTATGCCATTGCACTAACCTCACGATGTCCAACCGTGATTAGCCCACCTTCGTGCTCCTCCGTTACTCTTTGGGAGGAGACCGCCCCAGTCAAACTACCCACCAGGCACTGTCCTCAACCCCGATAAGGGGCCTAAGTTAGAACATCAACACTACAAGGGTGGTATTTCAAGGACGGCTCCACGCTATCTGGCGACAACGTTTCAAAGCCTCCCACCTATCCTACACATGTAGGGTCAATGTTCAGTGCCAAGCTGTAGTAAAGGTTCACGGGGTCTTTCCGTCTAGCCGCGGGTACACTGCATCTTCACAGCGATTTCAATTTCACTGAGTCTCGGGTGGAGACAGCGTGGCCATCATTACGCCATTCGTGCAGGTCGGAACTTACCCGACAAGGAATTTCGCTACCTTAGGACCGTTATAGTTACGGCCGCCGTTTACCGGGGCTTCGATCAAGAGCTTCGCGCAAGCGCTAACCCCATCAATTAACCTTCCGGCACCGGGCAGGCGTCACACCGTATACGTCATCTTACGATTTTGCACAGTGCTGTGTTTTTAATAAACAGTTGCAGCCACCTGGTATCTGCGACTCTCGTCAGCTCCATCCGCAAGGGACTTCACCATCAAGAGCGTACCTTCTCCCGAAGTTACGGTACCATTTTGCCTAGTTCCTTCACCCGAGTTCTCTCAAGCGCCTTGGTATTCTCTACCCGACCACCTGTGTCGGTTTGGGGTACGATTCCTTACAATCTGAAGCTTAGAGGCTTTTCCTGGAAGCATGGCATCAATGACTTCATCACTGTAGTGACTCGACATCGTGTCTCAGCCTTAGAGAGGTCCGGATTTACCTAAACCTCAAGCCTACGCACTTGAACCTGGACAACCGTCGCCAGGCCCACCTAGCCTTCTCCGTCCCCCCATCGCAATTGTAAGAAGTACGGGAATATTAACCCGTTTCCCATCGACTACGCCTTTCGGCCTCGCCTTAGGGGTCGACTTACCCTGCCCCGATTAACGTTGGACAGGAACCCTTGGTCTTCCGGCGAGGAGGTTTTTCACCCCCTTTATCGTTACTCATGTCAGCATTCGCACTTCTGATACCTCCAGCAGCCTTTACAGACCACCTTCAACGGCTTACAGAACGCTCCCCTACCCCGCAATCAAAGATTGCAGCCGCAGCTTCGGTTTATAGCTTAGCCCCGTTACATCTTCCGCGCAGGCCGACTCGACTAGTGAGCTATTACGCTTTCTTTAAATGATGGCTGCTTCTAAGCCAACATCCTAGCTGTCTAAGCCTTCCCACATCGTTTCCCACTTAGCTATAATTTGGGACCTTAGCTGGCGGTCTGGGTTGTTTCCCTCTCCACAACGGACGTTAGCACCCGCTGTGTGTCTCCCGGATAGTACTTACTGGTATTCGGAGTTTGCAAAGGGTTGGTAAGTCGGGATGACCCCCTAGCCTTAACAGTGCTCTACCCCCAGTAGTATTCGTCCGAGGCGCTACCTAAATAGCTTTCGGGGAGAACCAGCTATCTCCAGGTTTGATTGGCCTTTCACCCCTAGCCACAAGTCATCCGCTAATTTTTCAACATTAGTCGGTTCGGTCCTCCAGTTGATGTTACTCAACCTTCAACCTGCCCATGGCTAGATCACCTGGTTTCGGGTCTATATCCAGCAACTGAGCGCCCAGTTAAGACTCGATTTCTCTACGGCTCCCCTAGTCGGTTAACCTTGCTACTGAATATAAGTCGCTGACCCATTATACAAAAGGTACGCAGTCACCCCGAAGGGCTCCTACTGCTTGTACGTACACGGTTTCAGGTTCTATTTCACTCCCCTCACAGGGGTTCTTTTCGCCTTTCCCTCACGGTACTGGTTCACTATCGGTCAGTCAGGAGTATTTAGCCTTGGAGGATGGTCCCCCCATGTTCAGACAGGATATCACGTGTCCCGCCCTACTCGATTTCACTGATGATGAGATGTCGGTTACGGGGCTATCACCCTTTATTGCGGCACTTTCCAGAGCCTTCACCTGTCTCATTAAAAGCTTAAGGGCTAATCCAATTTCGCTCGCCGCTACTTTCGGAATCTCGGTTGATTTCTTTTCCTCGAGGTACTTAGATGTTTCAGTTCCCCCGGTTCGCTCTGTTAACCTATGTATTCAGTTAACAGTAATACCTTATGGTATTGGGTTTCCCCATTCGGAAATCGTAGACTCAGGTGGCTGTTACTGCCTAATCTACGCTTATCGCAAGTTACTACGTCCTTCATCGCCTCTGACTGCCAAGGCATCCACCGTGTACGCTTAGTCACTTAACCATACAACCCCAAAGGGTCTTACTTCGCAAAAAGTAAGGTTAAACAACCAAAGTTGTCTCTCAGTTATTTACATGAGTGAGAGACTGATTTTGCCGGACTCAAATTCCAAGAACACTTGAATGTGTGTTGGTACCTAAATCACTTATATTTCAAAGTAAGTTAGGATTTGAGAACTTTTAAATGAATAACAACGCATATCCGAAGATATGGGGATTGTTGTTATTCGTCAGCTTTCCAAATTGTTAAAGAGCAGAGTTACTTTCTATCTAAAGAAAGAAACCATTTTTAAAAACTCTCAAAAGAGAATGTTTAAAGATGGTATCCCGTAGGGGAGTCGAACCCCTGTTACCGCCGTGAAAGGGCGGTGTCCTAGGCCTCTAGACGAACGGGACACTAAGCAGTAAGTGTTGGGCACTTACTTGTAAACTCTTTACATCATAAACCATCAATCTGTGTGAACACTCATCGCAATAATCTTTTCGTAAGGAGGTGATCCAGCGCCAGGTTCCCCTAGCGCTACCTTGTTACGACTTCACCCCAGTCATGAACCACAAAGTGGTGAGCGTCCTCCCGAAGGTTAAACTACCCACTTCTTTTGCAGCCCACTCCCATGGTGTGACGGGCGGTGTGTACAAGGCCCGGGAACGTATTCACCGTAGCATTCTGATCTACGATTACTAGCGATTCCGACTTCATGGAGTCGAGTTGCAGACTCCAATCCGGACTACGACGCACTTTTTGGGATTCGCTCACTCTCGCAAGTTGGCCACCCTCTGTATGCGCCATTGTAGCACGTGTGTAGCCCTACTCGTAAGGGCCATGATGACTTGACGTCGTCCCCACCTTCCTCCGGTTTATCACCGGCAGTCTCCCTGGAGTTCCCACCCGAAGTGCTGGCAAACAAGGATAAGGGTTGCGCTCGTTGCGGGACTTAACCCAACATTTCACAACACGAGCTGACGACAGCCATGCAGCACCTGTCTCTCAGTTCCCGAAGGCACAAGACTGTCTCCAGTCTCTTCTGAGGATGTCAAGAGTAGGTAAGGTTCTTCGCGTTGCATCGAATTAAACCACATGCTCCACCGCTTGTGCGGGCCCCCGTCAATTCATTTGAGTTTTAATCTTGCGACCGTACTCCCCAGGCGGTCTACTTAACGCGTTAGCTCCGAAAGCCACGGCTCAAGGCCACAACCTCCAAGTAGACATCGTTTACGGCGTGGACTACCAGGGTATCTAATCCTGTTTGCTCCCCACGCTTTCGCATCTGAGTGTCAGTATCTGTCCAGGGGGCCGCCTTCGCCACCGGTATTCCTTCAGATCTCTACGCATTTCACCGCTACACCTGAAATTCTACCCCCCTCTACAGTACTCTAGACGACCAGTTTCAAATGCAGTTCCCAGGTTGAGCCCGGGGCTTTCACATCTGACTTAGTCATCCACCTGCATGCGCTTTACGCCCAGTAATTCCGATTAACGCTCGCACCCTCCGTATTACCGCGGCTGCTGGCACGGAGTTAGCCGGTGCTTCTTCTGTTGCTAACGTCAAATGATACCGCTATTAACGGCACCACCTTCCTCACAACTGAAAGTACTTTACAACCCGAAGGCCTTCTTCATACACGCGGCATGGCTGCATCAGGCTTGCGCCCATTGTGCAATATTCCCCACTGCTGCCTCCCGTAGGAGTCTGGACCGTGTCTCAGTTCCAGTGTGGCTGATCATCCTCTCAGACCAGCTAGGGATCGTCGCCTTGGTGAGCCTTTACCTCACCAACTAGCTAATCCCACCTGGGCATATCCTGACGCGAGAGGCCCGAAGGTCCCCCTCTTTGAGCCGAAGCTGTTATGCGGTATTAGCCATCGTTTCCAATGGTTATCCCCCACATCAGGGCAATTTCCCAGGCATTACTCACCCGTCCGCCGCTCGACGTCCAACAAATCATCCGAAGAGTCAATGTTGCCGTTTCCGCTCGACTTGCATGTGTTAGGCCTGCCGCCAGCGTTCAATCTGAGCCATGATCAAACTCTTCAATTTAAGTTTTGGTTGGCTCAATGAATACTGACATTACATATGTAATGTTGAATTGACTGTGCTGAATCCGAAGATTCAATGGTCACTTCGTTCATTGAAACCGAATTGATACCGCTCTTTACTAAGAGAAATATCTAATTGGATTATCATCAACGAGTGCCCACACAGATTGATAGGTTTATATTGTTAAAGAGCGTTTCTCTATAAAAGAGAGGCCTCTCAGCCTGCTTGCTTGTCTGGTTACCCTTCGAAGCGGAGGTGCATTCTAGCGAGTTAATCTTCGGTGTCAAACACTTTTTAAAACTCTTTTTGAACCTCTTTCCGACTCGTTTGATTCGTTGCTCTCCCGTGTCGGTGGATGCGCATTATAGGGAGCAAAGATTTGCACGCAAGTGTTTTTTATCAAAATCACAAAAAAACACTCTAGATGCTCAAAAAACATTCTAAAAAGCAAAAAAGAGAGCAAATTGCTCTCTTTTATCTCTTCCAATAGCACTTTTAGATAAAGGCGTAAGCATCCGCATACAAGTGATCTCGACGAGCTTCTTTATTTTGAGTAAACAAATCTCGCGCAGCTCCAGCCATTTCAAAACGACCAGCAATATAGATATCGAAGTTCTCTAACGATTCAAAGTTTCGCTCAACAGCTTGCAAGACATTACCGTGCTCTCCTTTCCAATCATCAGTAATGTTTTCTAGTACAGGAATAAAGTGAACGTGGTCGTTCTGATCAGCAATTGCTTTCAATTCACTGTAAGCATAAAGCTGCTCGTGAGCTTTTGCTCCCCAGTACAAGTAGACTGGTCTAGTAATATTCTGTGCAATGCAATGATCTAGTATTGAGCGAACATAGCTAAACCCAGTACCACCAGCGATAAGAAGAATATTTGACTCGCTGTCTTCACGAATCCATGCATCACCGTGTGGTGCGTCGATTTCAATCGACGAACCTGAATCAAATGCCGCCTGCATCGCCTCTACGACTTCTAACGCATAGGCATTTTGCTCTGACGCACCAATGTGCAGCTCTAGTTCACCTTGATGGCGACACGGGCTGCTCGCGATCGAAAAAGGTCGTTTGTCTTTTTCACCCATCACCACCATTAGATACTGCCCCGCTTTAAACGCCACCGGCTGTTCTGGGTGAAGCAAGATACGATAGGTATGACTTGCTAGTGGTTCGATAGCTTGAACGGTACATTGAATGGTCATGGTTTTCCTCATGGTTGCCTATTGGGCAATTAACTAACTATTACTACTTTAATAACGTGGGAACTAGGCCTTAGTTCCGTCTAGATAATCTAGATTTAGGTAACTAAGGTGCGTTTATTATTATTTTGTTGGAAATATACCCAACTCATCCCAGAATGCATCAACTCTTTTCACCAATTCAGAAGATTTGATAATCGGAGTGCCCCATTCTCGGGTAATTTCTTTACCTTGTTTGTTTGTCGCATCCCACATCATCAGATCAACAGATTCTCGATGGGTTGTCACAAATGTCGTATCTCGCGCTGGATCCATCCGAGTGGTTACCGCCCAAATCACATCATTCCAATCTTGAATATCAACGTCTTCTTGGTCACACAAAATGATGGTTTGAATATTCTGTCGAATTTGCGGCTGTTCGGACAAACGTGAGAGCAATTCCCTCGACTCACCTTCTCGCGTTTTTTGCATAGAAACTAAAAGGGTTCGTTGAGTCGTTTCCTTATCAACGACCAAGGCACGATAAATCGTTGCTTCCTCACTCACCAAAGAATCAATCAGCCCATCAACATCAAACGTTTGAGTTTCTGGCGTGATGTTCACCTGTTGAACTTCTGCGTCCCACTTAGAAGTTGTATCAATACCCATCTTTGAACCTAGCCCTGTCACTGGGGAGGCAAAATCCAGAGAATCGATCGGCGTATTTTCAATTAGCAAAACATCACGAGACGGCAACATGTTTTCACCCATAGCTTGAGTTACTTCAGTCCAATCTCGTGCGTTTACCGCTTCGTCACATACAATCACATATTTGGTATACATAAATTGTCGAAGGAAGGACCAAACACCCATCATGACGCGCTTTGCATGACCGGGGTATTGCTTTTTCATCGTCACAACCGCCATTCGGTAAGAACAGCCTTCCGGTGGCAAGTAAAAATCAACAATTTCTGGGAACTGTTTCTGTAGGATGGGGACGAACACTTCGTTGAGTGCGACACCTAATACCGCTGGCTCATCCGGTGGACGTCCAGTATACGTACTGTGATAAATAGGTTGGTTTCTCATTGTCACATGAGTCACCGTGAAAACATGATGCCTTTCTTTCTCGTTATAGTAACCGGTATGGTCTCCATACGGGCCTTCATCCGCATATTCATTCGGGTCAATGTATCCTTCGAGAACAATTTCCGCGCTAGCAGGTATATCTAAGTCATTACTAATCGACTTAGCAACTTCTGTTTTTTTGCCTCGTAAAAGCCCTGCAAAAGCATATTCAGATAAGGTATCTGGCACCGGAGTTACTGCGCCTAAAATGGTTGCCGGGTCCGCACCAAATGCAACAGAAACGGGAAATGGTTTACCCGGATGTGTTTCCATCCAATCTCTTAGATCTAACGCACCACCACGATGTGCCAACCAGCGCATGATGATTTTGTTTTTGCTTATTTTTTGCTGACGGTAAATGCCAAGGTTCTGCCTTTTTTTGTTGGGACCTCGAGTCACCGTTAAACCCCAAGTCAGCAGTGGTGCCACATCGTCAGGCCAACAACTCATCACGGGGATTTTATCTAGATCGACCTCTTCACCTTGCCAAATGATCTGCTGACAAGCAGGCTTTCGAACTTTCTTAGCTGGCATATTAAGCACTTGCTTGAACACAGGAATTTTGTCTAGCGCGTCTCGAAAGCCTTTTGGCGGCTCAGGCTCTTTTAAGTAAGCCAGAAGTTTTCCCACTTCACGGAGCTCTTTAACATGCTCACGCCCCATACCAATCGCAACTCGCTCGGTTGTTCCGAACAAATTAGTCAGTACTGGATAGTCATAGCCAATTGGATTCTCGAACAATAATGCCGGGCCACCGGCTCTTAAGGTCCGGTCACTGATTTCAGTCATTTCATAAGCTGGATCGACTGGGTGCTGGATTCTTTTCAGTAACCCTTTATCTTCGAGATGTTCAATAAAATCACGTAGGTTTTTAAAACTCATAAGCCAACATAAATGAGGTTAGATTTGGAGGAGTATACCGCAACAAGACCCAAAGTTTGGTTTTGGTATTACTGGTTCTGTTGAGACAAAGCCATTTGAATATTGTTAACCAGCGCGTGCGACTCTTGAGTCAACAAACTCTCCAACCAATGGACTTGGCCTTGCTCAACCAAAAGACGCGCTATATAGAGCCCCTCTTCCTTATGACTCATTTGAGTAATGAGGAAGCGTTGTACATCTTCCGAAGAGAGCTGCCTGGTTACTAAAGCTCTTAATGCACGCTGATGAAGTACTGGATTTTTGCTGGCAAGGATCAGTATCTCATCAGAAAACTTCGTTTTTTCTTCTATCAGTCGTTCAAATTCTTGTTCAATATGATGGTCAACTTTTATTCGCCAAATCAAACGATACAGCTCTCGATTTTCGCCGACCTGGGCCAAGCGGACTAAAAGCTTGGTAGAAGGAAGCCAGCCGGTGATCTTAGGTTCCAGGATTTGTTGGATTATTGCATCTAGTGCGTGCTCTGAAAAATACGGAAGCTGCTGATGCAAAACCGTCTCTCGCACCTTAACCAAATGAGTATTACCCGATAACCACTCACGCAAAAATAGCTTTTTTTGCTCGGCCAATATCATGACATCCAAAATCGACTGGTCGATACGCCATTGCTTTAGCAGTCGGTGGGCAATGGCCGGGTAATCAAAAGCAGGTGACACTAGCTCGTAGCCCGGTCCTAGCTCGCGCTTGAGATAAAGCGGATCTCGTTGGGAGTAGGTTTTCATAAGCACCGCCATCTCAGCAGTCAGTGCCACTTGGCGGTTTTCCATAATGGAGAGCAAGCGAAATAAGGCAACTTCTTGTTGAGGTAAGGTCAGACGTTCCAAAGAAAAGCGTAATGTATCAATATCATCTTGGACCGCGTATTGAAGTAACTCTGCGACCTTTGGTTGTAATTGTTCATCCAATAACCAACGTTCAACCTCTGCAAGTGGCATTTCTTTTGAAAAAACCGGAGTACTGCATAAAAGGTAAAACAATAACAACGCAAATTTCCGAATCCTTCGGAATAGCATAAGGCGATCCTTGTCATAAGCGGGGCTATAAACCTTGTGTATTTTATCAGCAAATATAAAAAAAGCGCCACTTTAAAAAATGGCGCTTTTTAAACGGATTAAGTTGCTAACTATTGGCGACGCATCGCATCAAAGAACTCGTCGTTTGTCTTGGTCATTGCTAACTTGTCGATCAAGAATTCCATGGCATCGATCTCGCCCATAGGGTGGACAATCTTACGTAGAATCCACATCTTCTGTAGTTCTTCATTCTTTGTAAGCAGTTCTTCACGACGTGTACCTGAACGATTGAAGTCGATAGCAGGGAAAACGCGTTTTTCTGCAATCTTACGGTTCAGGTGAATTTCCATGTTACCTGTACCTTTAAATTCTTCGTAGATAACCTCGTCCATCTTAGAACCGGTATCGACTAGCGCAGTAGCAAGAATCGTTAAGCTACCACCCTCTTCCACATTACGTGCTGCACCAAAGAAACGCTTTGGACGGTGTAATGCGTTGGCGTCGACACCACCGGTCAAGACTTTACCTGACGAAGGTACTACCGTGTTGTAAGCACGAGCTAGACGAGTAATCGAATCGAGTAGAATCACCACGTCTTTCTTATGTTCAACAAGGCGTTTGGCTTTTTCGATCACCATCTCAGCAACCTGTACGTGACGAGATGCTGGCTCATCAAAGGTAGATGCGATCACTTCGCCTTTTACGAGGCGTTGCATTTCGGTTACTTCTTCTGGACGCTCATCGATTAGAAGTACCATCAACTCACATTCTGGATGGTTGTACGCGATGCTTTGGGCAATGTTTTGCAACAGCATGGTTTTACCCGCTTTTGGCGGGGCAACTATCAAACCACGTTGACCTTTACCGATTGGCGATGCCAAATCTAACACACGCGCGGTGATGTCTTCTGTAGAGCCATTACCGCGTTCCATAACCATACGCTCATTAGCGTGCAATGGAGTCAAGTTCTCAAATAAGATCTTATTTCGCGCATTGTCTGGTCTGTCAGCATTAACTGTATTGACCTTCAGCAACGCGAAGTATCGCTCACCGTCTTTTGGAGGACGAATTTTACCCGCAATGGAATCACCAGTTCGCAAGTTGAAGCGTCGAATTTGGCTTGGAGATACATAAATATCATCCGGACCTGCCAAATAAGAACTGTCTGCACTGCGCAGGAAGCCAAAGCCGTCTTGAAGAATTTCCAATACGCCGTCACCGAAGATGTCTTCACCGCTTTTTGCGTGAGCTTTCAGGATAGCGAAGATGATGTCTTGCTTTCTAAGGCGCGCTAGGTTTTCAAGGCCCAAGCTTTCGCCCAACTTAACAAGCTCAGACACAGGTCTGTTCTTCAGTTCTGTTAGATTCATGGTGGTGGATACTTGTTTTGTCAAAATAGGATCTGTTGGTTAGTTTAAGAAGTTATTGGTCTGAGGATCGACCAAGAGGAGAAATCTGTTTATTAAACGTGCGATAAATTAGCACTAATTGATAGCCTAGTCTAGGCATTGTTATCTTGCAAAACAAAAACCGCGCTTTTTATTAGAAGCACGGTTTTCATTGATTTTGCTTAAATATTGTCGTTTAAGAACTCGACAAGTTGTGTTTTTGACAGCGCGCCAACTTTCGTCGCTGCAACTTGGCCATCTTTAAACAACAACAGAGTTGGGATACCGCGAATACCATACTTTGGTGGTGTACCCGCATTATGGTCAATGTTCAGCTTCGCGACAGTCAACTTACCATCAAACTCGTTTGCCACTTCGTCCAGAATCGGGGCAATCATCTTACAAGGACCGCACCATTCTGCCCAAAAGTCTACAAGTACCGGGCCGTTTGCTTTGATTACATCAGCTTCGAAACTATCATCGCTAAGCTGTACAATCTTGTCACTCATCTTCCACTCCAATGTGTAAATCTTGCACTGGTTTTCAAGTTTACCAGTAAATAGATGCTCTATTGGAATGTATTTACTTCCGTATTGCAAGCGTAAGCTGATATTCTATGTGAATGAAAAAGACACATATCACAGAGCAAAAGTTCGCCGAATTGGGCTTACACCCTAAAGTGGTTGAAGGTTTACAGACCAAGGGGTTTGAGTTTTGCACCCCAATTCAAGCATTGGCGTTGCCGGTACTGCTCACCGGCCAAGACATTGCAGGCCAAGCCCAAACGGGTACAGGTAAGACGCTTGCGTTCCTTACTGCAACTTTCCATCACCTGCTTAATACTCCTGCACCAGAGGGACGGGAGGCAACTCAACCACGAGCAATCGTGATGGCACCGACCCGTGAGCTGGCGATACAAATTTATAACGATGCTGCGCCTTTGATTGAGTCAACAGGCCTTAAAGCGGCATTGGCTTATGGTGGCGAAAGCTACGACAAGCAGCTAAACAAATTGCAAGGCGGTGTGGATATTTTGATTGGCACCTGTGGCCGAATCATTGATTTCTACAAACAGCGTGTCTTCAATCTGAAAAGTATTCAAGCCGTGGTGCTCGACGAAGCTGATCGTATGTTCGATTTAGGCTTTATCAAAGACATTCGCTTTTTGTTCCGTCAGATGCCAGCTGCAGACCAACGTTTGAACATGCTGTTTTCCGCTACTCTGTCGTATCGAGTACAAGAGTTGGCATTTGAGCACATGCACAATGCCGAGCGCGTGGAAGTGGAACCAGAGCAAAAAACCGGCCGACGCATCAAAGAAGAGATGTTTAGACCGTCCAACGAAGACAAAATGGCTCTCCTTCAAACCTTAATTGAAGAAGAATGGCCAGAACGCGCTATTGTGTTTGCCAATACTAAATACAAATGTGAGTCTATCTGGGGTCATCTAGCCGCCGATGGTCACAGAGTTGGGCTGTTAACGGGTGACGTGCCGCAGAAGAAGCGCGAGCGTATTCTCGACCAATTCACGAAAGGTGACGTCGACATTCTAGTTGCGACTGATGTGGCAGCTCGAGGTTTGCACATTCCACTGGTGACTCACGTATTCAACTACGACTTACCGGATGATTGTGAAGACTACGTACACCGCATTGGTCGTACTGGACGTGCTGGTGAAAGTGGTCACTCAATTAGCTTTGCCTGTGAAGACTACGCGGTAAATCTTCCTGCTATCGAAGAATACATTGAACACTCAATCCCAGTGTCGGATTACGATGTGTCTGCCCTATTAACCGATCTCCCTGCACCATTGAGATTGCGCACTAGGCAGAATACACGCCGCACCAACACGGGCGGTCAGAGAAAATCGCCTCATCGCAGACCTAGACATAAGTCTTCGACTGGAGCGTAAATATCGATGAGCAGTACGACCTCGCCACTCTATGCCGCTATTGATTTGGGTTCCAACAGCTTCCATATGTTGGTGGTACGCCATGTCGATGGCAGCATTCAGACCTTAGCCAAAATCAAACGCAAAGTGCGCTTAGCCGCTGGCCTCGATAGCCAAGGTGCACTTAGCCAAGAAGCTATGCAACGCGGTTGGGATTGCTTGACGCTATTTGCTGAGCGTCTACAAGATATTCCAGCAGAAAATGTTCGTATTGTTGGCACTGCTACGTTAAGAGTGGCAACCAACATAGAACAGTTCCTCACCAAGGCCAATACCATCCTCGGTTGCAATATTGAAGTGATCTCGGGGACAGAAGAAGCAGCAACAATTTATCGAGGTGTTGCTCATACCTCAGGTGGTTGTGGCAAACGGCTCGTGGTAGACATTGGCGGCGCCAGTACAGAACTCATCATTGGCGAAGGTTTTGAAACCAAAGCGCTAAACAGCTTAAAAATGGGCTGTGTCACTTGGTTGGAAAACTATTTCACCGATAGGCAATTGAGCCAAGAAAACTTTGATCGCGCCATTGAAGCCGCCAAATCAGTGCTGGCACCTATCGTGTCAGAGTATCAAGAAGTTGGTTGGAATGTTTGTGTTGGAGCGAGTGGTACTGTTCAAGCATTGCAAGAAATTATGTTGGCGCAAGGAATGGATGAGCGTATCACTCTAGCCAAGTTAAAGCGATTGCAAAAACAAGCCATGCTTTCCGATCATTTGGAAGAACTGGAAATTGACGGTTTAACGTTAGAAAGAGCCCTCGTTTTCCCAAGTGGCTTGTCCATTCTTATTGGTATTTTTGAAACTCTGAACATCGACTCGATGACACTGGCAGGCGGTGCGTTACGCGAAGGCTTAGTGTACGAGATGGTTGAAAGTATGCGAGTAAATAATGTCTGCGATCGTACACTTGCGAGTATGCAGTCACGCTTTCAAATCGACCAACAGCATGCGAATAATGTAGCCAACCTAGCTAGCCGACTCTACCAACAATGCGGTGGTCAGAACTGGATCCAAGAGCCTATTGCGGAACACCTACTAGGTTCGGCCAGCAAACTGCACGAGCTTGGCCTGAGCTTAGATTTCAAAAAAGGTGGTGAACACGGTGCCTACTTAATTCAACACTCTGACTTACCGGGCTATACACGAGCTCAAAAGGTGTTGATTGCTGAAATGATTAAGCGTTACCGTGAACATATTAGTCACTTACCTGAACAACATGCATTGTCAGCAAGTGGCGCGCGCAATATTTTAAGGCTTTTACGATTGGCTGTACTTTTATGTCATCGCCGAAACAAAGACACTTTGCCACAGCAGATGCAGCTTGTTGCTAAGCAAGACACTTTAGAGCTTCGTATTCCTCAAGCGTGGTTAGAGAAAAACCCGTTGAGCAGTGCAGAACTGGAGATTGAAGCCAATCGTCAAAGTGATTTAGGTTGGCCTCTGAACTTAGTGGCGAGTTAATTGCTTCATGAATTAATCCTGAAAGCAGGCCAAATCTAATCACAATCAAAAAAAGCCCGATGATCACTCATCGGGCTTTTTATTAGCTGTCTTTGGAACTAGCGAGCTTGTGCCGACACCCAGTTTTCCTCAACAGCTGTGATTTTCTTGACTAAGTAGTTAAGCAAAACCCCATACATTGGAATAAACAAACCTAAGCTAATGATCATTTTGAATACAAAATCGACCCAAGCAATTTCCATCCAATGAGCTGCCATAAAGGCATCTGGGCTTTGATAAAACGCGATGCTGAAAAATGCTGCTGTATCTAGCGCGTTACCGAAAACGGTTGAACACGCTGGCGCAATCCACCAAGTTTTAAGCGAACGCAGACGGTTGAAAACCTGAAC
The DNA here is from genome assembly GCF_056159765.1 of Vibrio sp. ABH4_348. NCBI lineage: Bacteria > Pseudomonadati > Pseudomonadota > Gammaproteobacteria > Vibrionales > Vibrionaceae > Vibrio > Vibrio sp. ABH4_348. The sequence continues at coordinate 69,048 of NZ_JBSWVW010000003.1, forward strand.
ATCCAATATTTGACCCAGCATGTAAGCCATAAAGCTTGCTGCTGCAATTCGCGCAACGAATAAATTGAACTCACTTAACTGACCAAAACCTTGATAGCTGCCTTCAAAGAACAAGACAGATAGCACATATGACACGACAAGTGCCGGTAGCATGACCCAGAAAATAATACGACGAGCCAAATGCGCGCCAAAAATACGCACCGTTAAATCAGTCGCTAAGAAAATGAATGGAAACGTAAACGCACCCCAAGTGGTATGGAAACCAAATACGGTAAATGGCAACTGAACCAAATAGTTACTTGATGCGATAATGAATAAGTGAAATGAGACGAGCAGAATCAACGCTTTGCGCTGTTGCTCAAGAGAAAAGTTCTTCATGAGATACCTTTTTAGTTTGGTTTGGGGGCGAGGGAACCCAAATCGAGCCGAAGCTCTAACCTACAATGTAAAATGAACAGCGACGCTGTTCTCCGGAGGCGCATTATACATAGTGTTTCTATTGCTGCAATGCTTATTTAATAGGCAAACGCTTGCGCTGCAAATTCGTATTATAAGTGGTTAGTTCGTTCAAAAACCTGAGTGAAATAAGTTTGCCAGATACTCAATAACATCTTGATATTGTTGCTTATCTAATGCTTCTAACCACACAGACTGAGAATAATGCTCGGCGCGTAAAAAGAACGGGGTATCTTCAAAATCAATCAACCAAGAGTGCAAATCCGCATCAACTTGCTTTTCTTTGATAGAGGCTGATAACAAAGCCACTAATAGCTCTCCCATTTCGGGAAAACTGTCATAGTCAAACTCGGGGGTTTTCAGAATTAAACGACCTTGCTCTAGGTCGGATTCAATCAATCCAAATCCATATTTTGTTTCGGCAGTTGTCATTGATTAACCTCGATAGGTAATGTGTTCTTGGATTAAATCTAAAAATGGATCGGCGTATTTTTCTAGTTTTCGCTGACCGACTCCATTTACCGCTAACATTTCGCCATACGAAGTAGGAAGTAGCTCGGCCATGTCAATCAATGTTGCGTCACTAAACACCACATATGGCGGTATATCATCGTCATCAGCAATGCTCTTGCGCAACTTGCGTAACTTGGCAAATAGCTGCTTATCATAGTGTTTGTTGGCAAGTTTATCGGATTTATGAGCGCGGGCCGCTGCATCTAAACGAGGTACTGCCAAATGCAGAGACTTATCACCGCGCAAAACAGGACGTGCTTCTTCGGTTAGTTGAAGCGTGGAGTTACGAGTAATGTTCTGGGTAAGTAAGCCTTTGTGTATCAATTGACGGATAATACTGACCCAGTAGTCATGATTATGGTCTTTACCGATACCCCAAGTGCTCAGTTTGTCATGACCGTGCTCTCGGATACGAGCCGTTTGCATGCCTCGCAGCACCTCAACTACATACCCCATTCCAAAGTTTTGATTAACGCGATAAACGCAGGATATCGCCTTTTGCGCTTGCTCGGTGCCGTCGAAATGCTTCGGTGGGTCTAAACACACATCGCAGTTACCACAAGGCGTGTCGCGATACTCACCAAAATAGTTGAGCAGCACTTGGCGGCGGCAGGTTTGCGCTTCGGCAAATGCGCTCATTGCATTGAGCTTATGCGATTCAACTTTTTTCTGCTCACCGTCAGGCTTTTCATCCAACATTCGTCGTAGCCAACTGATATCAGCAGGGTCATACAACATCATGGCTTCGGCAGGCAAACCATCGCGGCCTGCCCGACCTGTTTCCTGATAGTAGGATTCAATGTTTCTTGGCACGTCAAAATGCACCACATATCTGACATTAGGTTTATTGATGCCCATGCCAAAGGCTACCGTGGCCACCACAATTTGAATGTCGTCTCGTTGAAATGCATCTTGAACGTAAGCGCGTTCATCCGCATCCAAACCGGCGTGATAACTCGCTGCTCTAAGATGATTAGCACACAGTTTTTCGGTCACCATCTCGACTTTTTTGCGACTGCCGCAATAAATGATTCCACACTGACCGCGCTGCCCTTCTAAAAACCGCATTACTTGAGAAATGGGTTTATGTTTTTCGACCAGTGTGTAGCGAATGTTGGGTCGATCAAAACTACCCAAAAACTCAACGGGACTATTCAGTTGTAATCGTTGACGAATATCGCGACGGGTGACTTCATCCGCCGTCGCCGTCAACGCCATGACGGGTACATTGTCAAACCAAGATTTTAATTGACCTAACGAGGCATACTCAGGACGAAAATCGTGTCCCCACTGAGAAATACAGTGCGCTTCATCTACGGCAATCATGGAAAGCTGACAATCCTGTAAGCGCTGAACAAAATCACGTGAAAGCACACGTTCCGGAGAAACATAAACCAATTTCAACTTACCTGACTGCATGTCTTGATAAGCCTTAACTAGGTCTTCCCTTTCCATTGATGAATTGATGCACTGCGCGGCAACGCCGTTGGCTCGCAACTGGTCGACTTGATCTTTCATCAGAGAAATTAGAGGAGATATCACTAACGTGATACCGGGCATCAACAGTGCGGGCACTTGATAACAAAGAGATTTCCCTCCCCCTGTAGGCAGGATGACTAAGCTATCTTGTTGGTCCAACACCGCATCAATCGCGGTAAGTTGGCCATCGCGAAATTCTTGATAACCAAATACTTGCTCCAACACCGCTTGTGGCGTGCTTGGGCTGGTTTCGGTTTCAGCGGTCAAGATGGCAGTCATGCAATACTCAAGTGGGATCAGAAAGCCGACATTCTATACTTAACCCTCTCTGCTTCGCCAGTCTCCAGACAAGGCAAGTGAATCACCAGCCCAGACAAATGTTGCAAAGTGTTAGCTGATATACACAGTGAAGCGTATACTGGCAGCGATTACTTCTCGACCTCCATCAAAGCTTTATGACTCAAGACGATCACAGCCAAGCCAAAAAAGGTGTGTTGTTAGCGATTAGTGCTTACACCATGTGGGGCATTGCGCCTATTTATTTCAAAGCGATCCAACACGTTTCTGAGTTGGAAATACTCGCCCATCGCGTGATTTGGTCTGTGGTTTTCTTAGCGCTACTGATTTTCGCTAGTCGAGGCTGGAAAAAAGTCATCAAGGTCTTAAAAGACAAGCGAAGTTTGATTTACATGTTGGCGACTTCAGTACTAATTGCCGCCAACTGGCTCGTCTTTATTTGGGCGGTCAACAACGACTATATGCTCGATGCCAGTTTGGGGTATTACATCAACCCGTTGTTTAACGTGCTGCTTGGGATGGTATTTTTAGGAGAACGGCTTAGAAAAGCACAATGGTTTGCGGTAGTACTTGCCGGATGTGGTGTGCTAGTCCAGCTATTCGTGTTTGGCTCAGTGCCCATAATCGCGTTGATTCTTGCTGCAAGTTTCGGCTTTTATGGCTTGTTGCGAAAGAAGGTCAAACTGGATGCTCAAACAGGATTGTTTATTGAAACCTTACTCTTGCTGCCCGTTGCTTTTGTCTATTTATTCTTGATTGCAGAGACGGCAACCTCAGACTTGTCTCTCAACCACTGGCAACTAAATCTGTTATTGCTCAGCGCAGGTGTGGTTACTACATTACCACTGCTTTGCTTTACTGGCGCTGCCACTAAACTGCAACTCTCAACGTTGGGCTTCTTCCAGTATATAGGTCCAAGTCTCATGTTCATTCTTGCGGTGACCATTTATCAAGAAGCCTTTACTACCGATAAGGCCATCACCTTTGCCTTTATATGGTCTGCTTTGCTTGTGTTTGTTGCAGATGGTTTAAGTCACAATCGCAAAACTAAAAAGGCAATGACTGCGCCAATACAGACTGACTAAATAGGGCGTGTTTACCTTTTGCGGTTAAATTTTGTTCGGACTAGGCGTCCCCAGAAAAAAGCGTTTTGATCGCGGCGAGAGGTTTGTAGCCTAGTCATTCTAAGCAAAACACCTCTCAACAAAGAGTAAAACGCTTTTAGCTGAACCCTTTGGGCAGCGTTTGTGGCTCCTTTCTACGGCGTTATCGGCTTATCGAGTAGAATAACTACACGTCAAAGCCTCTGCCTTGTATAAAGAACCCACAAACTGCTGCAAAAGTCAGCTCAAAAGGTCAACACGCCCTAACTGCTTTGATCAAAATTTACAAGCGCACGCTTGGTTCATTAAGTAAATTTGGCGCTGCGCTAATAATCGTGTAAGTTTTGAACATGGACAGAGTTGAATACTTTAAAACCGACACTCAAGCGATCAATTTGATTGACGCAAATTATCAAAAATTTGCGTTTCAGAAACACTATCATCTCGATTTTCATCTTGGGTTAATCACTAAGGGCCAGCAAACTTTCCGATTTGGTGGAGAGAAATACACGGCTGGGCAAGGGCAAATGATTGTCATGCCGCCCGATGAAATTCACGACGGCGAATCTAAGCTAGATACCGGATACCAAGTTCGGGTTTTCTCAATTGAGCCAGAATGGTTAAGTCAATTGGCAGAGCTTAACCGCAGCCAAACGATCAGTTTCAACCAACTCATCATTGACGATCCGTTAGTCTTCAATAAACTCTGCGCACTGCATAAATTGTTGCTCACCTCCAACTTAAGCCAGCTTGCCAAAGATGGACTACCTCTAGAAGGTTTTGAGCTTCTCTTTCAACGATACGGCTCAAGCCAAACTAAAACACCAGTTCCATTGGGAGAGAAGTCCCTGCAGACGCTTCGTGATTATCTGATGGCTAACCTTGACCAAGCGGTGAAGCTGAGTGAGCTCTCTGATCTCGTTGGTTTGTCGCCGACTAAATTTCAACGCCATTTTAAAGCCAAGACTGGTTTTACTCCTTATGCTTGGCTGTCTCGACTTAGGTTAGAGCAAAGCATGCGCTTACTTAAATCCGGCGTACCTAGCACAGAAGTAGCGCAAGAAGTCGGGTTTTACGATCAGGCCCACTTTTGCAAAGCCTTTAAAATTCAATTCGGCGTGTCACCATCGAAGATTAATTAGCTTTCCTAACCCGGCCTATTTCACTTTGTGCAAAAAGTTTACAAGCGCTGTTAAGTTCTATTGCGCAAAATAATCAACAAGATTGATTAACACGGTATCCATACAATGAACGAACTCACCGTTCTTTTTACCTTAGCTTCAGTACACCTGATTGCGCTTATGAGCCCTGGTCCTGATTTCGCGTTGGTTGTACAAAACGCCACTAAACACGGCAGGCAAACAGGTCTCTACATCGCACTTGGTTTGGCGTGCAGTATTACCCTTCACGGAGTTTTTAGCTTAACCGGAGTCAGCTACCTAGTTCAACAAACCCCGACTTTATTTGCACTCTTACAGTTAGCGGGTGCCAGTTACTTGAGTTACTTGGGCTATGGCGCTTTACAAAGTGTGTGGCGAACTTGGAAAAGTAAACGCGAAACGGCTACTTCATGCGAAAGCCCTCAATACAATCAAGTAAGTGCCTTAATACTCAATAGTCGGCGCCATGCATTTCAGCGTGGATTCATCACCAATTTGATAAACCCAAAAGCCTTGGTGTTTTTTGTCAGCTTGGTATCCAGCTTGATCCCCGCAACTATGTCTATGAGCGGCAAAGCAGGCGCTATCGCGATCTTTTTCTTTTTGTCTTTAATTTGGTTTGCCGGACTCGCTTGGTTACTTGCCGCAGAAAGACTACAAAAGAAAATTCAATCTTGGAGTCCTATCATAGATGGCTTATGTGGAATGGTTTTCCTTACCTTAGGAGTGGGTATTTGGCTTCAAGTAATTGGGAGTCTCTTCGCCCTGTTCTAATCCATCCGGCCATTAGCCAATACGCGTGTAAGAGATCTCTCACAATGCATTGCGTTTTTATCTTTATTTCATCTAGAGATAAATCATAAACAAAGCATAAGTATTTGAATAAATTGATTTAGTTATTTTTTGAGCAATATTTACCGTGTTTTATTTGCTCTAGATAATTGCTCAAATTCGTCAGAAGCTTAATATGAATCAAGTCGACAGGATGACGACACGGAATGGAAAGACCACGGATTGGGTCATCTTCAGGAAGAAGATTCGGTTACTCAGGATGAGCAACCAGCACGGATAGCAAAACTGGACATTGAACGGACGCAATAAGTAACTAGGATGGTTACTTCTAAGGACGGGAAATGGACACCTCTGGAAGAGGCAGGACTTATCATCAGGATGATGAAAGGGACACCGCTCAGGGAACAAGTGATGTGAGCTAACTAGGATAGTTAGTGGACCAGGATCAGGTCATGGACACCGCTAGGATGGCGATGAAAGGATTAGGTTGATGGATTCAGCCAGCTTATCAAGGATTTGATGCAGGGAGCACATTCGTAGCTGGATTGCTGCAAGTAAGACTACAACCCCGAAGGGCTCAGCCCTCGGGGTTTTTCTTTTTTGTCCCATCACATATTGTCTAACAGTCATCAGAGACCAGGTTGGTACTGATGCTGCCATCTGCGGCGGACGCCGAAGGATAAAAAATCTCAATCATGCACTTTTTGTTGTCTGCTGGCGCTATTTCCAACAGCGACACCAAAAAATACGCGTTGCTAAAAGCCACACCTGGCGATTTTGTAATAGTTAGAGAACTGTCTAAGCCTGCAAGCGCTCTAGCGGGTGCTGCATTTTTAATGTGTCCGAAGTAACCGATCACATCGGCATTTCCATCGTTATCGGTGTCAATATTAAATACGTCGGAATCAACCGTGGTCTGACTTTGTATGAGCGCTTTAGTGTATACCTGGGTATTGGCGGCCAAAAATGCACTGGCAGCCCCTTGTAGACTTGCCACTCTAGCTTGCTGTTGAAGGTTGAGAAATCGGGGGGCCGCGATAACTGCCAACGCGGCAATAATGACGATGACAGTAATCAGTTCTATCAGAGAAAAACCACGAACATCTAAGGTAAGAGGTTTCAACGGCCATACTCACAAAGTTGCACTTTCACTGAGTATAGCCATAACTGTCACTTTTGCGCGCTTGGCCCTATATAGAAAAGCCTAATTTTACTTGTTACAGGGCTTCTAACTTAGCGTAGGCCGTGACTAACCACTTTATCCCTTCACCATTAAACGCCACCTGGACACGACTTTGAGGACCAGCACCTTCAAAATTGATGATGGTTCCTTCGCCAAATTTAGGGTGTTTCACCCGAGCACCTAGTGAAAAGCCAGTTTCATTAAAGCTTTCTTTAACAACGCTTTGGCTGAACCTCCCTGCACTTGCTGGTCGACTTACTTGCGCCTTCATGCGCACTTCATCTAGGCATGACTCCGGCAATTCTTTAATAAAACGTGACGGCTTGTGGTACTTATCTTGACCGTACAATCGGCGCATCTCAGCGTAAGTGAGATACAACTTCTGCATAGCACGAGTCATTCCGACGTAGCATAGGCGACGCTCTTCTTCCAAACGGCCGGCTTCTTCAACCGACATCTGGCTTGGGAACATGCCCTCTTCGACACCCACCATAAAGACTAAAGGAAACTCCAGACCTTTTGCGCTGTGCAGCGTCATCAACTGCACCGCGTCTTCAAATTCATCCGCCTGCCCTTCGCCAGCTTCCAATGCAGCGTGGGTTAGAAATGCCGTTAACATTGACATTTCATCGGCCTCTTCCGGCTTTTCAAACTGGCGCGTTGCGGTTACCAACTCTTCCAAGTTTTCTATTCGAGCTTTGGATTTTTCGCCTTTCTCTTGCTGGTACATCACAAACAAACCGGACGATTTGATCACATGGTCAGTTTGTTGGTGTAAAGGCAGTTCAGCCGTATCATCTTCAAGCGCGTTGACCAATTCGATGAAACGCCCCAACGCACCTGCTGCTCGGCCAGTCAGCACTTTTTCTTCCAATAACAACTCACTAGCTTGCCACAAGGTACAGCCACGATCTCGAGCAGCAAATCGCACCGTTTCCAGTGTCTTATCACCCAAGCCGCGAGTTGGCGTATTCACCACACGTTCAAAGGCCGCATCGTCATTGCGGTTTGAGATCAGGCGTAAATAGCCCAAAGCGTCTTTGATTTCTTGGCGTTCGAAGAATCGCATACCACCATAGATTCGATATGGTAAACCAGCTTGAATCAGGGCTTCTTCTAACACACGAGATTGGGCATTGTTGCGGTACAACATAGCCGCATCTTGCAGCGCACCGCCTTTGTCTTGCCACTCTTTAATTTTATTTACAGTAAAGCGTGCTTCATCGAGCTCGTTATAGGCGGAATAGACCGAGATTGGCTCGCCTTCTAATCCCTCAGTCCACAACTCTTTACCCATTCGCTCGGTATTATTAGCAATCAAGGTGTTTGAAGCCTGCAAAATCGTTTTGGTAGAGCGGTAGTTCTGCTCAAGGCGTATGGTCTTAACACTAGGGAATTCCACCGTGAACTTTTCAATGTTTTCGACTCGGGCACCACGCCAACCGTAAATTGATTGGTCGTCATCACCCACGATCATCACATGGCTGTCTTGTCCTGCCATCAATCTCAACCACGCGTATTGAATCGCATTGGTGTCTTGAAACTCATCGACCAGAATATGTTTGAATCTGGCTTGATAGTGTTCACGAAGAAACTTGTTGTCTCGAAGTAGCTCCAGTGCTCTTAACAAGATTTCGGCAAAATCCACCAGCCCAGCGCGGTCACAGGCTTCTTGGTAAGTTTGATAAAGCTGCAAATATGTTTTAGTGATTGGATCTTGATAGGTATCGATATGAGATGGGCGCAGCCCTTCGTCTTTTTTGCCGTTAATCCACCAAGCCACTTGGCGCGCAGGCCACTGTTTATCATCCAGATTTTGCGCTTTAATCAGACGTTTCAACAAACGTTGTTGATCATCGCTGTCTAGAATCTGAAAGTCTTCTGGTAACTTGGCATCCAGATAATGCGCGCGAAGAATACGATGACAGATCCCGTGAAACGTACCATTCCACATACCCGAAGCACTACCCATCATTAACTCTTCAATGCGCCCACGCATTTCAGCCGCCGCTTTATTGGTGAAGGTCACTGACATGATCGAAAACGGTGATGCTTGCTCAACCGACATCAACCAAGCTATTCGATGTACCAAAACTCGTGTTTTACCACTGCCGGCACCCGCTAATACCAACAAATTTTCTAACGGAGCACCGACGGCTTCGCGTTGTTTTTCGTTGAGACCATCAAGCAATAAAGAAGGATCAATCATGTCAAAAAAGCACTGGGTATTTATACATAATGACGCAGTATAACGTAATTTAGCGCAATTTTTTTGTACTTTTTAAGTCCTTATTTTTCATACAGATACTCTTTTCTTTCCATCGTCTTGAAAAATATTTTGAAATATTTCTGAGCCGCCGCCTATCTTTTTGATTGAGCGAGATGATGAAAAAAACACCAACTCATCACTTGCAAATACAACATCAAAAAATCACGGAAAGTAAAGAAACTGAGGAATACACAATGAAAAAATCAAATCTTGCTGTTACTGCTGCTGTTACTGGTCTACTTGCTATGGGTGGCACACTTCTTACCGCTGGTACCGTTGCAGCGGCAGAAAAAGAAAAATGCTATGGCGTATCCAAAGCGGGTAAAAATGACTGTGCGACCAACAGTAGCTCTTGCGCAGGTACCGCCAAAGAAGACAACCAAAGCGATGCATTTGTTGTGGTTCCAAAGGGTTTGTGTGACAAACTTGTTGGTGGCAGCACTTCGTCATCTTAATCAACTAATCTTTAAGGGCATCTCCATTGATGCCCTCATTTTTCCCGCTAAGAGCCGCCTTACATGACAAACACCAACCAATCTCAAATTCATGACCTAACTGGCGTCGGCTTACGTCATCCACACTATGACTTTTTCATCGAAAACACACCTGCAGTGGGCTGGCTAGAAATACACAGTGAAAACTATTTCGAACCCTATTCAGTGGCGCGAAACGTGCTCAACCAATTAAAAACGCGTTACCCAATCAGTTGTCATGGAGTAGGTTTGTCGTTGGGCAGCGTTGCACAGCCCGATCAACAACACATCCTTAGGCTTAAAAACCTAATCGATGACGTAACACCATTTTTGGTCTCAGAGCATCTAAGCTGGAGTGAAAACGGTGGGCATCACTTTAACGACTTGCTACCACTGCCCTACACTGAAGAAGCCTTGGATGTGTTTTGCCGCAATGTACTTTTGGTTCAAGATGCCTTAAAGCGCCCTATCGCGATTGAGAACCCATCCAGCTATCTGTCATTCAAACACTCCACCATTCCTGAGTGGGAGTTTTTAAATGCGGTTCAGAAAAGAACCGACTGCCAATTACTACTCGATCTGAACAATATCCATGTCTCCGGTTTTAATCATGGTTTCGATAGTCGTCACTATCTGAATTCAATACCAAAAGAAAAAGTAGTTGAAATCCATTTGGCCGGTTTCACCATCAAAAATCTTGAGCAAGGTGAAATTTGGATAGATACCCATAGCAAGCCAGTTTCTCAAGAAGTCTGGGATTTGTACCGCTATTGGTTGACGATCGCTGCTCCTGTTCCAACCTTAATTGAATGGGATCTCGACATTCCTGATCCCGAAGTCTTGTTGTCTGAAATGAGCAAGGCTCAGCGATTGCTTAGTGACCACCTTTCACAAAACGAAGCGGTTGTATAATGATGGAAACTGCAAACAGTAATCTTGCGGCAATTCAAAACGCTTTTTCCAAGGCATTAAAACGCGAAGGTGATGTCACAGACTGCCATATTGTCAGCAATCAGTTCAGTGATGAACAACGGCTACAAATTTATCGCAATAACTATGTGTTCTCTCTAGTTGAAAACCTTGAAAATACTTACTCAACCGTCCGCCAACTGGTTGGCCACGACTGCTTTGAAGCGTTAGCCAAAGCCCATGTCCTGGCATCACCTCTGCAAGAAGGCAACATCAACCGGTATGGTGCCGATTTTGACCAAACCATAGAATGCTTCACCAACATCACCGAACCTGTGCCCTATTTACCTGATATGGCGAAGCTTGAGTGGTTGCTCGATCTTGCGCGCCAGAACAGAGAAGCTTCACCGTCACCAGCATGTTTGCCACTCGAAAATTTAGCAGCACTGACACCGGAGCAGCAAAGCCAAGCTTACCTGGTCTTAGACCCGAGTTGCTTAACTTATCAGTTTGATTTTTCAGTGGTCTCGTTGTTTCACGCGATTCAGGCTGACAATATCGATGGATTGAAGCTAGACGACCCTGAATGGGGATTGTTTGGGTGTGATTTGTACTCAGTACCTTGGTGTACTCAGGTAGATGAAAAAACACATCAGTTGCTTCAAACCATTCAAAATCAAACCCAGCTTGGTGACATAGGTGAAAACTTGCTCGAATACTTACCGCGGCTGTTTCCACTCAACATCGTCATTGGATTTACCCTACCTCATTCGTTAACGGAACATTAGAACTAGGAGAGTGTCACATGTCATCTCGTTATTCCGCTTTGTTATCCAACTACGATAGCCTTATACAACGTGTTCAAACCGCCCTCGTTCCATGGTTACTTTTGTTTTTCCGCCTATGGGTGGCATGGGTGTTTTTTAAGTCAGGACTCACCAAGATTGCTTCTTGGGATAGCACCTTGTTTTTGTTTGAGTTGGAATACCAAGTCCCGCTGTTACCATGGGAATTAGCTGCCTATCTGGGAACCGGCGCCGAATTGATTCTGCCCGTGTTTTTGGCGCTAGGGTTATTGACTCGCCCGATGGCATTGGCCTTGTTTGTCTTCAATATCATCGCGGTCGTATCTTACCCTGTGTTGTGGGATAAAGGTTTTTACGACCATCAGCTATGGGGGCTGATGTTACTGAATGTCGTGATTTGGGGACCGGGTTTCGTCTCTATCGACCACTTTGCTCGCAAGAAATTTAGCTAACCTTGTACGCTGTAGTGGAGCATCCCGTACATAAAAAAACGTCCTCGCTGTGAGGACGTTTTTTAGTTCAATAGGCATAGAGCTCAATAGGTAGAGTTACGCCGCAATTCCGCTATGTCGCAACAAGGCATCGATTTGAGGCTCGCGACCACGGAAGCGTTTAAATAGCTCCATGGGTTCTTCACTACCCCCCATTTCCAAGATGTTTTCTAGGAAGCTCTGGCCCGTTTCGGTATTGAAGATTCCTTCTTCTTCAAAGCGTCCAAACGCATCAGAAGACAGAACCTCGGCCCATAAGTAGCTGTAGTAACCTGCGCTGTAGCCACCTGCAAAAATATGACTGAATGAATGAGACTGACGCGCCCATTCAGCTGCCGGCAATACACCGACACGCGATTTGATCTCTTTCGACGTTTCCAGCACTTTTGGCCCTTCTTCTGGGTCGTAGTTGGTGTGCAACGTGAAGTCGAACAAACCAAATTCCAGCTGACGTAAAATGAACATCGCCGATTGGAAGTTCTTCGCCGCCAACATTTTTTCTAACATCGCTTTTGGCAGCGGCTCATTCGTCTCATAGTGACCAGAGATAAACGCCAGCGCTTCTTCTTGCCAACACCAGTTTTCTAAGAATTGGCTAGGCAGTTCGACCGCATCCCATGGCACGCCGTTAATACCTGAAACCGCGCCATTCTCTACTTGCGTCAACATATGGTGAATACCGTGACCAAATTCATGGAACAAAGTCGTCACTTCATCGTGCGTAAACAAAGCAGGTTTGTCGCCAACCGGGCGGTTGAAGTTACATACTAGGTACGCCACTGGGGTTTGTAGCTCGCCAGATTGATTAATACGACGCACACGACATTCGTCCATCCACGCACCACCGCGCTTGTGCTCACGAGCGTACAAATCGAGATAGAAGCTGCCGCGTAAGGTGCCTTCGCCATCAAAGATATCAAAGAAACGAACCGATTCATGCCAAGTATCAACATCAAAGCGCTCTTCAACCGACATGGCAAATACGCGCTTTAAGACTTCAAACAAGCCTGTAAGTGCGCGTTGCTCAGGGAAGTAGGGTCTCAAGCTTTCATCTGAGATTTCAAACAAATGCTGTTTTTGTTTTTCTGCATAGTAAGCAATGTCCCACAGTTCGAGGGCCTCAACACCGAACTCTTGTTTGGCAAAGGCACGCAATTCTTCAACTTCCTTCAAGCCCTGCGGACGCGCTTTAGTTGCCAAATCATTGAGGAAAGTCAGAACCTGATCCGGTGTCTCCGCCATCTTGGTCGCTAGTGATTTTTCGCTATAGCAGTTAAAGCCGAGTAGCTTGGCAATCTCATGGCGAAGCTTCAGCTGCTCATTAATAATTTCGCTGTTATCCCACTGACCCGCATTTGGACCACGATCTGAAGCACGAGTATTAAACGCTTCGTATAACTCGCGGCGCAACGCTTGGTTATCACAGTAGGTCATGACTGGCATGTAAGAAGGGACTTCAAGTGTAAGCAAATAGCCTTCTTTTTCTTTAGCTTGAGCCGCCGCTTGCGCCGCTTCTAATGCCGATTCAGGCAGCCCTGCCAATTCTGCTTTGTCAGTAATGTGTTTCGACCAACCCATGGTGGCATCTAACACATTATTGGAAAATTTTGAGCTCAGCTCAGACATACGCTTGCTGATCTCACCGTATCTGTGTTGCTCATCGGCAGGTAAGCCAATGCCAGACAATTCAAAGTCACGCAGAGAATCCGTGACGGTTTTTTGCTGAGCGCGAGTCAAAGAAGCAAAGGCCTCACTTTCTTTGATCGCTTTGTATGCTTCAAACAAGCCTTTGTGCTGTCCAACCCAAGTACCGTATTCTGACAAAAGCGGTAGACAGCTTTCGTAGGCTTCGCGCAGCTCTTCGCCGTTTACGACAGCATTCATGTGGCCTACCGGTGACCAAATTCGGCTTAATCGGTCATCCACTTGTTCAATTGGTGCGATTAAATTTTCCCAAGTTGGCTGACTATTGCCTTGCAATACTTCTTCGATCTTTGCACGACAATCGGTAATTGCTTGCTCAACTGCAGGCTTAATATGCTCTGGTTTAATTTGAGAAAAAGGCGGTAAGTCAGTAAAACTTAACAGTGGATTAGACATGTGTGGCGTTCCTTGTTTGTCACCGGAATCCGTTTTGCCATCAACACACTAGTGCTCGGCAAAACGCTGTGTATAAGAATAAATATAGCCAGCGACCACGAATTTCAATACAGCGCACTTGTGTTGCATCCTAAAACACTCATTTTGTGCTGTTTGGTCACGCCTTGTAACGTTTTTGTTGTGCTTAACCACTCAAGATAGAAAGTCGGGTTGAGCAGTTTAACCGCGAAAGTTGCGGTATACTGCCAGCAGTTTTTACGACATTTCAGAGAAACCATTGTGCTCAGTTATCGCCACAGTTTTCACGCGGGCAACCATGCCGATGTAATCAAACACATAGTGCAAAGCCTGATCCTGCAATCTTTAAAACAGAAGGAAAAACCTTTTGTTTACCACGATACCCACTCGGGTGTAGGTCGCTACGATTTGACCCATGAATGGTCGGAAAAAACTGGAGAATTCAAACTTGGCATAGCCAAAGTATGGCAGCAAGACGCCGACGAACTGCTACAACCTTATTTTGACGCAATTTCTGCCATCAATTCAGGTGAAGGCTTACGCTACTACCCAGGCTCTCCGCGCGTAGCTCGGCATTTAATTCGCCAGCAAGATCGCATGGTACTAACTGAACTTCACCCAAGCGATCATCCATTGCTTGAACAAGAGTTTCACCGTGACCGTCAAGTCTCGATTTATAAAGAAGATGGCTTCAAAAGACTCAAGGCTAGCTTGCCGCCACAAGAAAGACGCGGTTTGGTGCTGATTGATCCTCCTTACGAGTTAGCCAAAGAATATCGAGACGTAGTCAATGCCATAGCGCAAAGCTACAAACGCTGGCAAACCGGTATTTACGCTATCTGGTACCCAGTGGTTAATCGCTGCGATATTGATGACTTGTGTGATGGTCTAAAAGAATTAGGAATTCGTAAGATTCTGCAAATCGAGTTAGGTGTAAGTCCTGATACCGACGAACACGGCATGACGGCCTCTGGCATGATCGTTATCAACCCGCCTTGGAAGTTAGAACAACAGATGCAAGAATTGTTACCTAAACTCAAGAAAGCAATTGCCCCGGCAACCGGTCATTACACTTTGGAATGGCTAGTTCCTGAGTAGAAAGCCGTATTAGGTTAAGGGTTGCATTTGCACCCTTTTACCCCCACAACTTTAATAACAAACTAATACCACGAATAACGTGAAAAAATCTGGAGAAAGGAATGGCGACTCATCACTTTGATTACATTTGTATCGGCGGCGGCAGCGGCGGTATCGCTTCGGCTAATCGTGCAGCCATGTACGGTGCAAAAGTGGCGCTTATTGAAGCGAAAGACCTAGGTGGCACCTGTGTAAACGTGGGCTGTGTACCAAAGAAAGTGATGTGGCACGGTGCTCAGATCGCGGAAGCGATGAACCTATATGCGCCAGACTACGGTTTTGATGTGGATGTGAAAGGCTTTGATTGGAACAAACTCGTTGAAAGCCGCCAAGCCTATATTGGCCGTATTCATCAAGCGTACGACCGTGTGTTGGGCAACAACAAGATCGAAGTCATCCAAGGCTTTGCCAAGTTTGTCGATGCCAAAACAGTTGAAGTGAATGGCGAGCATTATACCGCCGACCACATCTTAATCGCTGTCGGCGGACGCCCTACTATTCCAAATATTCCCGGAGCAGAGCACGGTATTGATTCTAATGGCTTCTTTGAATTGGACGCTAAGCCAGAGCGCGTTGCCGTTATTGGTGCAGGTTATATCGCCGTAGAAATCGCTGGTGTGTTACACGCGCTAGGCAGCGAAACTCATCTCTTTGTTCGCAAAGAGTCGCCACTGCGTAGCTTTGACCCTATGGTTATCGATACCTTAGTTGAAGTAATGAACACTGAAGGCCCAACCCTTCACACCCACTCAGTGCCTAAAGAAGTGGTTAAAGAAGCCGATGGCAGCCTAACACTTCACCTAGAAAACGGTAACACCCAAAACGTTGACACCTTGATTTGGGCAATTGGTCGCCATCCAACGACTGATGCCATCAACTTATCGGCTACTGGTGTAGAAACGAATGATGGCGGCTACATTAAAGTGGATGAATATCAGCAAACTAACGTTGAGGGTATCTACTGTGTGGGCGACATTATGGAAGGCGGTATTGAGCTAACTCCAGTTGCAGTTAAAGCCGGTCGTCAGCTATCTGAGCGTCTGTTTAACGGTAAAACCAACGCGAAGATGGACTACAACCTAGTACCAACCGTCGTCTTTAGCCACCCACCAATTGGCACAATTGGCCTAACCGAGCCAGAAGCCAAAGCGCAATACGGTGAAGACAACATCAAGGTTTACACCTCAACCTTTACAGCAATGTACACTGCGGTCACTCAGCACCGTCAACCTTGTAAGATGAAGCTAGTGTGTGCCGGTGAAGAAGAAACCGTCGTCGGTCTTCACGGCATTGGCTTTACCGTCGATGAAATGATCCAAGGCTTTGGCGTAGCCATGAAGATGGGCGCAACCAAAGCAGACTTTGATTCTGTTGTCGCGATTCACCCAACGGGCTCTGAAGAGTTCGTGACTATGCGTTAATGACTAGAATTAATGGCTAGCGCTAATTACTGACTCAGTTTACTGCCAGTAAGACAGATAAAGACCACCGATAAATTGGTGGTCTTTTGGTTTGGGTAAAAAAAACAAAAATCGTACACTGATCCAAAGTACACAAAACATGACCAATGTGTCGAAATCTAATACTTTTTTCTACTGCTGATACACTCCGGCTGAGCCTTCACTCGAAAAGCATTTAACCCATCCAAATACTCATTTGAGTAGCACTAAAACAGCGACCAACATACTTAGGTATTGGCTCGTTGTTCTGTCTTGCCAATCACCTCAAACACCCTACATTCAAGGTGACATACCATGACAACATTTAGAAAAACCAAGTTGGTATTAGCAGTGGCAATCGCTGCCGGTGCCGCAAGCCCACTGCCGGCGCTTGCAAACCTTTGTGCCAACATAAACGAATACCCCAACTGGCCACAAACCGATTGGGAAGGCAAACCGAGTCACGCCAATAAGGGTGACCAAATGCACTACCAAGGCAAAGCTTACACCGCCAATTACTGGACTAAATCGATTCCTGGTTCAGATGGTTCTTGGACTTTTGCTTTTAACTGTGACGACACACCCGGACCAAACCCGACAACGGCTGAGCTACTAATTCGCAAAGATCCGGTAAACCTCAATGTTGCTGGTTGGCCTGCCAAGCTAGCACTGGGTACTTACACAAACAATTCAACCGCTTTGAATACGGAGCTCGCGAATGCGCAAGTCGATTCTCTATTTAGCCCTGTTGCCACAGCCGCTGAAACCTTAGCAACATTGCAACAAGCACGAGCAGTAGAACAAACTAGCTCTGCTAACTCAGTTGTACCCGTCACCTCTGTATCCACAGCATCAGGTATGGGTGATACCGACATTCTCAACTACACCAATTTGGTCGCTCAATACCAAAATCTGATCCACATTGCCGCACAAG
The DNA here is from genome assembly GCF_056159765.1 of Vibrio sp. ABH4_348. NCBI lineage: Bacteria > Pseudomonadati > Pseudomonadota > Gammaproteobacteria > Vibrionales > Vibrionaceae > Vibrio > Vibrio sp. ABH4_348. The sequence goes on from NZ_JBSWVW010000003.1 coordinate 86,607, forward strand.
TACAGGCCTTCAAAGATGCCAATCACCAAACACCGGGCTCCATTATTTTAAACGAAGACCTATTAGCAGCGTGGCAGAAAAATCGGACCGGATTTGATACCACTTACGGAACTGACACAGCACTAACCGCGATACAAGTAAAACGCGCATTGCGTGAGGCGATTGCGAATGCAGCCAACTTAACCGTCACCTCCGCATCAGGCACTTCTCAAGCGTTAAGCAGTGCCTACGATCTTGTTGCGATAGATTCAGCGGTGAGCGCACTTGAAGACAATATCAAGGGTTGGGTCGCGTCACAGAACTTTGTGATTGAGCAGTTTGCAAAAGACGCCACCTACGGTTGGTCATTAAGCGTTGATAATCCAGGCACAACTAATTGGGTACATCAAGACTACGCCGGATTGCGCGCCACATGGAATGCATCATCTCAGTCTGTCGTTGCTTTCCTAAACCAGCTCGGTGCCTATAGCAATCCAGATGCAAAACCTGACTTCTTAGCCTTCAAACAAAGTGACAACAATGGCTTATCTACGGCTGGACGCACTCAACATGCCTTTGGTCCAATCGCATGGGATAACTACCTTATCTATGTCAAACAGGTCACCGACTCCACCAATGCACCTGCCATGTTGTACAAACTGCCTGGTGCGCACCTTGGCACCACAGCCCATACCGGTAACTATGATGTTGCAACACAAGGTGGCACAGCAGCATCTTACTTCTTTGGCGATAAGACACTAGGCAGCTCAGCGGCTAACTTGCGCAGTGACGTAGCCTCAGTTGCATTGGATAGCGCGACCTATGGTGTGTCTTCAGTCTCAGCTTTGGTTGAGCAAGAAGGGTACGATTGGGGCGTTAGCCAGTTGCGTAGGGCCGCACACAGCAATGTGTTCTCAATTCTATGGGGAAGTGAAACGTCCACTCCGGTTGTTTCCGCCACGGCCAATACCGATTGGCTAAAAGCTAAGGTCGCCGCCTATCAGGCAAACACTATTCCTACCTATTACATCCCAGAAACCTTGGTAGAAACGCCGCTTACATCGATTCCCGCGCTCAACACAGACCTAGCCAGTGTTGAAACCGCGATGAATAATGAGGCCTTCTTATGGGAGTACGCTCAAGCCAAATGGAAACCTTCTACCTTATATAAATGGAATGACTTCCTCACCGCGCTTAATTCCATGCACAACATCGGTGTGGCGGGTAACAAGTTCTGGTTGATTGATCCCAATGCCGATGTGGAAACCAACAAGAAATACGCCAAAGTCGCGATAGCCGCTTTCCTTGCGCAGAGTATGAAAGAAACCATTCGCTACAACGCGTGTGATGAAAACAACTGGGCGCAAATCAAGTATGGGGCAGCAACGGATTACCCAATCAGCGCATCATGTGGTCAGCTCGGTCAAAACTATGCTGATTATGGTGTTAACCCAGTCACAGGGGTTGACCATCCGTATTCTTGCCCGCGCAACAGCAAGTTTGAAATGTCCGCCAACACCCATGCTGGTTGGTATGGCGCGCCTGCTCCTATGTTTGTCGCCCCTGATGCTGTGATGCAAGAGGAAGGCAAGCTGGTTGGAGGCGCAGTTGGTCGCTGGAACCACAATGGCGAGCACTGCAACACTAGCCCGACATCAATCGATGAAAATCAACAAGTGTGGGAGCGTGAGAAGTGTAAAACCTACGTGGGTCAGAAAGCTGGAAACTTCCAATGGGATGGCAGTAGCCAAAAATCCATTGAAGGTTGTGGCTGGTGGGGCCGTGGCGTAATTCAAACCACAGGACGTCAAAATTTCGGTACTTTGAACCACTTTATCGGACGTAGCCATGTCGACCCTGAAACCATAGGTACCACGATTGAAGGTGTATTGGTGGAAGCACCACCGGCCAACCCTTTGTATGCAAACCTAGATTTATGCTCTAACCCGCAATACATCTGTTCTACCGAAGTTCACAAAGAAATCAAATGGCTAGCTGGCCTCTTCTATTGGGTGACGTCTGTGCAAGCCTACGATGACGCTGGTGGCAATTACGCCAACTGGAACTACTACAACGAGCTAAAAGCGTATGTGGATGGCGGTTTGGTGGGAACTAAGTTTATCGATGACATCTCTGGCATCGTAAACCGTGGCTGTCCAGACAAAACCTGTCCAATTAGTGGTCCAGTAGATGGTTTAGGCGACCGACGCGACAACTTCAAACTTGTACTGCAGAAACTTGGGTTAAATCCACAGTAGGTCTAACTGAATTCTAGAAATACCAAATGGAGCGTTTTATCCGCTCCATTTTTATTTCACGCACATTACATTCAACAGTGAATCCCCATTGAGCTTGACCACCTTGCCTGAAGTGAATAAACCCTGCATTCCTTCCCCCCAATAAGGCAGATGCATAGGCCAGTTGTCTTGGTTCATTAACTTGGCATCAAGCAGGGTTTGCCAATCGGCGTTGTTGGGTAAACGCATCGACAGCTTAGTACATACCGATTTGGCTTTGCCAAAATCCACACGGTTCCATGGCAGTTTGTGTTCCATGTAAAACTGCTCTTTTGTGTCAGTCCAGAATGGAACAGTAAAATCTAACCCAGCTATGGCAGCGGTACGGCGGATTTCAATTCGTGAATCAGATTGAGTGGGTGTGGCTACCTGCCCTGCTTTTGGCGGGGTTTTCAACGTTCGTCTAACTTTAGGCTGATCACTGTTAGGTTCATTTGCCACAGGATCTGGCTGCGCCATCATCTTTTTGACCGGCTTTGTTACTGACTGTTGTGCTGGCATTTTTGCAGCGGCCGGAGGCTTGGTCTTTGACTTAGACGTGGCATTACTGTGCGGTGCTTTATGTCGCTCAACTTCTCGAATAAATGCATCACTGTAGCGCGACATGCGCTTAATACTGGTGAGCTCGGTTTTGGCTACCGATAAATCCGTGTATGGCCCAATTAGGCAACGATATCCGTTTTTGTAGGGCTTCAACCAGACATTGGTGGAAATGTTGGCATACAGCGGTTTAGCGCCTTCTAGAGACAAAGCTTGGTCTAAGATGCCGCATTGCAACCAAAAGACTGAGTTGGAGCCTTTAGCCGCGCGATTACCCCACATGCCATCGCCAATTGGGCAGCTTTGTGCGAGCACTGGTAGTTCGTTTGTGCTCGCTTGGGTGGCATCACACAAAAAATGTTCCGCGCTTGCGGTGGTCGGCACTAACGCCAAGCCCATTGCAACTGCCAATAGGGTTAGGTGGTTTCCATTCATATCTAACATCCTACGTCTTGTCTCTACATCTTAGAAAGCGCCAATAAATTACCGTGGAAATGACTTGCCGCTGTTTAGCCTAGTTAACAATAAACGGTGTCTATTTAGCGCTAGTTTATGAAAATTCAGCAAAATTTAAGCCAAAAAAAGAGCCGTAATAGTACGGCTCTTAGTTAAGGCGAAAAAGTTAGCAATTGCCAGCGCTTAGATCACCCTTTGTAGATTTTCGGGTTGAATACGTCACGTAAGAAGTCGCCCAATAGGTTAATCACCAATACTAGAGCAACCAGAACCACACCAGGGAAGGCAGTAATCCACCACGAGCCCGAGAATATGTAGTTAAAGCCGATACTGATCAACGCACCCAATGATGGTTGGTCTACCGGCAAACCCAAACCTAGGAATGATAGCGCCGCCTCGGACATGATCGCGTTCGCGACCTGTACGGTTGAGATAACCAAGATTGGCGACAAACAGTTCGGTAAAATGTGGCGGAACATAATACGAGGCGCTTTAAAGCCCATGACTTTTGCTGCTTCTACGTATTCTTTTTTCTTCTCAGCCAATACCGATGCACGGATAGTACGAGCGTATTGCGGCCATTCTGCGACACCGATGATCACGACAAGCATCACCACCGCATATTGACTAAAGAATTCACCACCAAAACTGGCCTTAAAGATAGCCGATACAATGATCGCAACCATCATAGTTGAGAACGACAACTGAACATCAGCAAAACGCATCAAGAAGCTATCGATACGACCGCCGAAGTAACCTGCCGATAGGCCAATGATAATACCCAAAATAAGCTGAAGGCCAACTGCCATAAAACCAATGGTCAGTGACAATCGAGAACCATAAAGAATGGTCGAGAAGATATCACGGCCTTGCTCATCGGTACCCAGTAGGAATCGCTCGTCACCGTCTTCCATCCAAGAAGGTGGTAATTCTGAGTCCAAAATATCAATCGAAGACAAGTCGTATGGATCAGTCGGTGCAATCAGTGGTGCAGCCAATGCAGCGATTAAGAACACCATGAATACAGAAAAACTGAACATGGCCACTTTGTCTTTCTTGAAGTAGTACAAGAAATCGGATTCTTTAAAACGCGCCCACAGTGAAGGAGCGGCATTACTGGTATTGCTCATGATTATGCTCCTTTACCTGTTAGATTAACCGTTGGGTTGATGATGCCATACAGCAAGTCAACGATGGTGTTGGTGACAACGAAGATAAGTCCAACAAAAATAACGTACGCGGTGATAAGCGGTGTGTCGACTCGGTTAATCGCTTCAAGGAACAAGAAGCCTGTGCCTGGCCATTGGAATACGGTTTCAGTCAAAATGGTGTAAGCCACCATAGTACCGATTTGTACGCCACCAACGGTTAACACTGGCAACATGGTATTTTTCAATGCGTGCTGGTAGTAAACCTTGCGCTGTTCAAGACCTTTTGCCTTGGCAAACTTTACGTACTCAGAACTCAATACTTCCAACATTTCTGAACGTACTAAGCGGATAAACAGCGGCAACATAATGGAAGATAACGCTACACACGGCAAAATTAGGTGTGATAAGCCATCAAGGGTGAAGAACCCAGACTCCCAGCCGAGCACATTGACCGTATCCCCTCGCCCATAAGACGGCAGCCAATTCAGCTCAATCGAGAATACGTACATCAGCATGATTGCGGTTAAGAACACCGGAATCGAAATACCAATCGAGCTACCCGCCATGACTATTTTCGTCAAAATACTATTTGGTTTAATCGCCGAGTAAACTCCGAGTGGGACTGAGAAAAAGATAATAATTAGTGTGGCACCAAAAACGAGTTCTAACGTCGCCACTAGCTTATCGAGAATAACCTCAACCGCCGGGCGCTTAAAAAAGTAGGATGTGCCAAGATCGCCTTGTACAGCATTGCTAACAAAACGCGTGTATTTGGTAATGAATGGATCGTTGAGGCCGAGCTCATCACGAAGCGCTTGACGCTCTTCTTCAGAAACCGACTGACCAACTAGCTCGCGCAACGGATCGCCAAGATTGTCTTGGATGGCAAACGCCACCAAACTGATCACAAACATCACTATCAGTGCCTGAAACAGGCGCTTGACGAGAAACGTAAACATTCCTTGCCCCTTAACTATCCATAAATATCGTGTCACGGATATTGTGTAAGCTTTCAGTCTGCAATTCTTTTTAATTCACGATAATCGTAAATTTATAAAAATGGTGCTCAACTCGACTGAAAGAAAAAGTTAAGCACCCTTTGCTCATAAAGTAATTACTCACAAAGCAATTACTCATAAAGAGTGCAGTGGTTAAATGAGCCTGCAACGACAAGCCTGACTTTGAGTGTCAAAGTCAGGCTTTGAAGTCATCACATATTATTTAACGACTAGGTCACCGAAGTATGGGAAGTTCATACCGTTGATGATTGGTTCGATATCTACGTTCTTCTGAGCTGCCCATGAAGGATCTTGCCAGTGTAGAGGTACGAACGCCGCTTCGTTGTAAAGAATCTCTTCAACTTTCTTCAGAGCTGCACTACGTTTTGCTAGGTCAGTCATCTGGTTAGTTTCTTCGATTAGCTTATCAACTTCAGCGTTTGAGTAGTAACCACAGTTGTACTGACCTTTACCCGTTTCAGCGTTACGAGTCATCGCTAGGAACTCAGTAAAGTTACCTGAATCCTCAGTATCTGGGTGCCAACCGATCATGAGCATGTCAGCTGCACACTTATCAAACTCTGGCCAGTACTGTGCTTTTGGCATAGTTTTTAGGTCAACTTTGATGCCAATCTTAGATAGCATTGCTGCCGTTGCTTGAGCGATTTTGTCATCGTTCACGTAACGGTTGTTAGGCGCCATCATAGATAGGTTGAAGCCGTTTTCGTAACCTGCTTCTTTCATCAATTGCTTAGCTTTCGCTAGGTCGTAACGTGGTTTTAGGTCAGGGTTGTGACCTACGAAACCAACTGGGCTTTGTTGAGCTGCTGCAGTTGCTGCACCCTTCATTACTTTCTTAGTGATACCTTCATTGTTGATCGCGTATACGATAGCTTGACGTACACGTACATCTTTCAATGCAGGGTTGCTGTTTTGGTTCAATTGGAAAGTAATTACACGTGTACCTGGCATAGTGAACAGGTCGACGTTTGACGCTTTTTCAATACGATTGTAGTCATTTGGCGCAACAGGCGCGATCATGTCTACGTCACCAGAAAGAAGCGCAGCAACACGAGTTGCGTCTTCTTTGATTGGCACTAGAGTTAGGTTTTCAACGTTACCTGGGGAATTAGTATCCCAGTAGCCATCAAAACGTTCGAACTCAACTTTAACGCCCTGCTCACGAGAAGTGATAGTGAAAGGACCAGTACCAGAAACGTTAGTCGATGCAAACGAGTTACCGTGCTTAACTAGCTCAGACTTGTCTTTACCGTCAGCTGTAGTACCTGAGTAGAACTTGCTGTCCATTGGGAACAGGTAAGTCATTACGTTTTCTACTAGTGGGTAGATACCGTCAGTTTTTACTTCAACTTTAAAGTCATCAACTTTAGTTACCGATGCGATAGGACCAAAAATGCCTTTGAAATCTGGAGAAGATTTCAAACGCTTGAACGTCCATACTACGTCGTCAGCCGTAAAGTCGTTACCAGAGTGGAACTTAACACCTTTACGTAGGCTGAAGTGCATAGTCTGGTCGTCAATACGCTCCCAAGACTCAGCCAAACGACCTTCAAATTCCATTTTTTGTGTAAAGCGTACTAGAGGATCAAATACCATGTGCGACATTTGCATTGTGCCGCCAGATAGCTGCTCTTGTGGGTCAAGTGATACTGGATCAGCATCGTAAGCTACTGTGATATCAGCAGCAGACGCGCCGAAAGCCAAGCCTGCAGCCATCAAAGCCGTAGCAATTTTGGTCTTTATGGTTTTCATTGCATAACTCCTTATGCGGGAATCCTAAATCCCTTGTGTTTTTGTGTTGTGTTTATAATGTGCCAAAGCTGCTTATGCAGATTCAGCTTCTTCTCGTAAGCCCGTAAACTCAGGCATCAAAGAAATCAGTTGTTTGGTGTACTCATGTTGTGGGTCAGTGTATAGCCGCTCCGTAGGCGCAACTTCCAGCAAGGTACCTTTTTGCATTACACCCACGCGGTCACACATCTGTCTAATCACAGGTAGATCGTGACTGATAAACAACATCGTTAGATTTAGCTCGTCCTGTAGATCTTTCAACAAGTTAAGAATCTGTGCTTGCACTGAAACATCAAGTGCTGACGTTGGCTCATCACAAATTAATAAACGCGGACGCGTAGCAAGTGCACGAGCGATAGAAATACGTTGACGCTGACCACCAGAAAACTCATGTGGATATTTAACTGCGGCCATACGACCCAGTCCTACGTGTTCTAGTAGGTCATTAACAATTTGACGAGTTTCTGCCTCGTTCTTCGTCAACTTGTGGAAGCGAATAGGCTCGGCAATGATGTCGAAAATTTTCATTCTCGGGTTCATTGACGTGTATGGGTTTTGGAACACCATCTGCATTTGACGACGCAATGGGCGGCGCTCATGCTCAGACTTCAACGACGTTAGGTCAATGCCTTCAAACGTCACCTTGCCTGAGTTAGGCGTATACAAACCGGCAATGACACGAGCAATAGTCGATTTACCAGAGCCAGACTCACCTACTAGTCCAAAGGTTTCACCTTCGTAAACATCAAAACTGACATTGTTTGATGCTTGCACGTATTCACGGCGACTTTCAAAGAATGAGTCTTTAGTGGTAAATCGTAGATTTACATTTTCAACGGTAAGCAAGTTACCTGTGTATTCACGGTGGTCTTGGCTTTGTCCCAACCAGTGGTTTTTAACATCCAAAGGCTCCATTTCGGTCGCTTCTTCGATGTAGCTCACTAGTGGGAAGCGATCAAGCTTCTTGTCTGAACGCGGCACGGCTGAAATCAAGCTGCGCGTGTATGAATGATCTGGGTCGCCCAATACTTTTGCTGTTGGACCGAACTCAACCAAGTCTCCACGGTACATAACCGCGACGCGATCAGTAACATTGGATACCACACCCATATCGTGGGTAACCAACATACAGCCGACATTTTTTTGCTTACACAGCTCACGGATCAAGCTCAGGATTTGGTCCTGAATTGATACATCAAGTGCTGTGGTAGGTTCGTCGGCAATAATTAGGTCAGGTTCACCCGCAAGCGCAATCGCGATTACTACACGCTGGCGCATACCACCAGAGAATTGATGGGGGTATTGCTTAAGACGATTTTCCGGTTGAGGGATGCCCACTTGATTCATTAGCGATAGAGCGCGTTCGTACGCTTCTTGATCGCTAACCTTCATGTTAGCGTGAATCGTTTCTTTCAGCTGCTGTTCAATCGTGAAGAGTGGGTTAAGCGAGGTCATTGGGTCTTGGAAAATAAAACCAATCTTAGAGCCACGTACAGCACGCATCTGTTCACTGTCTAAACCCGAGACTTTTTCTCCATCCAAGAACACATCGCCACTTGCAATGCGCCCTGGAGGGCTAAGTAGATCGATAACAGCGTTACCTACTGTCGATTTGCCTGCGCCGGATTCCCCTACCACACCCACAATTTCGCCTCGTTCAATATTGAACGATAAAGATTTTACTGCGGCGTGTACTCCATGACGCGATGGGTACTCGATACGAAGGTTTTTGACTTCTAAAAGAGACATTAACCAGACCTCTACTGCTTTGGCAGCTTTCTGCCCTGTCTGAACATTGATTCCATTCTTACCGAATAATCATTCCGGTAATGAGATAAGGGCATCAATTTGGCAAAAATTTCACAGAAAAGCAACAAACAGAGGATAAAAATTGGCTTTTGCGCAAATTTAAAGCAATTGATAAGAATTTATATGCACTTATAGCGAATAACACACACAAATCATCTATTAAGTAGCACACAAAAAACGTTTAATGACAGTTAGTTGCCATAAAAATCAAGCAGATAAAGCCAGAAACCAAACATTCAATAGTGAATAAATGTCAATTTTAACAAATTAAAAACACTTAAAGCTAGATTAAGCCCCATAACCCCAAACTTAGAACCAGACAAAGGACCATAATTGGAATAAATAACCATAATAATCAGCATATCTAGCACTTAAATTCGGTGGAATTTATTTTGTATTTGAAAAATAATTTCTTTAAATCATCAAGATTTCTTATCTAATGGGAGAAAAGATAAGCCGAAACAACTAGGTTTTATGTGGCTTACAGAATTAATAACTAAACGAATGAGCGATAATGAGGAGTGCAGCACATTGTGAAAAACGAGCTTAGACAGTGTAATACAAGCAGTTTTCGAGGCTTCAACTTTGGTCACAGTTCTCGACTTTGCCTAATGTATTTGGTCTGAGTAAAGCGCAGACACTAGCTAAATAGAATCGGTTGGAAGTTTTATACAGCTATTTATTATTGGTCTAACGTGATTGGTGAAGAGAAAAACCGACAAGATTGGCAGAAGGTGGAGAGACTTTCCGAACGCGGCCTCGAGAAGTGACACATTCTCAACTGACTTTCACAACACTAAAAAGTCTGCTCGTTTATGCAGGCTTTTAAATAAGCGATTGGTGAAAAGGAATTCGTACGGTTTGGCCTTCCGCACCCGACCCCAAGAAGCAAACCAGCTCTCAATCGACTTTCTAAAACATATAAAAAAGCCCTAGTTGCAAGACTAGGGCTTAGTATAGTGATCGGTGAAGAGGGATTCGTACGGGGCGGCCTTCCGCACCCGACCCAAAGAAACGAACCAGCTCTATATCGACTTTTCTAAAACAAATAAAAAAGCCCTAGTCGCAAGACTAGGGCTTAGTATAGTGGTCGGTGAAGAGGGATTCGTACGGGGCGGCCTTCCGCATCCGCCCCAAAGAAACGAACCAGCTCTCAATCGACTTTCTAACACATACAAAAAAGCCCTAGTCGCAAGACTAGGGCTTAGTATAGTGGTCGGTGAAGAGGGATTCGAACCCCCGACCCTCTGGTCCCAAACCAGATGCGCTACCAGGCTGCGCTATTCACCGACATGGGGTGGCTAACGGGACTTGAACCCGCGACAACCGGAATCACAATCCGGGGCTCTACCAACTGAGCTATAGCCACCATCAATTTTGTTTTTTTGGCTTTCGCCGTGACTTCGATTCGTATTTGAATCCAAACCACTTAAATAGTGGTCGGTGAAGAGGGATTCGAACCCCCGACCCTCTGGTCCCAAACCAGATGCGCTACCAGGCTGCGCTATTCACCGACGATTTTTTGCCGTTTTTCCAGGGCTTATACGCCATTTTCCCGTAAACGTTCACTACATAAGCACGTTTTTCGCAAAGGAAATGGGGTGGCTAACGGGACTTGAACCCGCGACAACCGGAATCACAATCCGGGGCTCTACCAACTGAGCTATAGCCACCATTGAGTATAACCGATGCATCCTCCGGGAAATGGCACGCCCGAAAGGATTTGAACCTTCGACCTTTGGCTCCGGAGGCCAACGCTCTATCCAGCTGAGCTACGGGCGCATGCCCTATCGGCGGAGTGGAATAATACGTATATCACATTTAGTCGTCTAGTTTTTTTTGTACTTTTTTTCCCGTTTGCTGCCTTTTTGGGCATCAAATGCCGATAAGTAACGTTAAATAGTTGTGATATAAAGCTTGAAGCGAACAACTTGTAGTTTCTTGCAACAAATTTAGCATATATAATCACCTATAAATATTGTTGATATAGCCGTGTTTTTTGGCTAAACATTATTCAATACACAATAACGGGCAAGCACGAACTTGCTCTTCTGGTCTTGTAAAGTGAGTTAATGGATATGTCTCGTAAACTAGTTACCCTATTGGTCGCAGCCTTAACCTTTTCCGCAACATCTTTTGCTGCCAATATTAGCCAAGAAGAATACGACGCTATCGCTGAGCGCACTAAACCGGTTGGCAGTGTCTATTTAGCAGGTGAAGAGCCTGTAGTAGAAGTTGCGACAGGTCCGCGTACTGGTGATGCCGTCTACAATACCTTTTGTTCAGCTTGTCACTCAATCGGTGTTAGCGGCGCGCCAAAAACTGGCGTAAAGGCGGATTGGGATGCACGACTTGCTGCTGGTCGTGACACAGTCAACAAGCACGCGATCGAAGGCTTCAACGCCATGCCTGCTCGCGGCACTTGTATGGACTGCTCGGATGATGAAATCATCGCAGCCATCGATTACATGATTAAAGATCTGTAAATCAAACCCTTAAAATGTGAAAAAACTCGGCTTTGGGCCGAGTTTTTTGTTTCTCATTGAATGATCGCTTAACAAGCGACCGTTTCACTCTCTAGTTCTTTGACTATTCGTCCGGCTTTTAACGTCAGTGTCTGATGCGGTCGATGGATTGTCGACTTGTGGCACACCTCAAGAATCAAGGCATTTTCGAAATAAAGAGCGAGGTTGTCGCGCAAAGTGCGCTCTGTTTGTGTATCCAAGGCACTAAAAGCCTCATCGAGTACAAACACGTTGGGCTGACGAACCAGCGCTCGCGCTAACGCTATTCTTTGCGCTTCGCCACCACTAACTCGAGCACCATTAAGTCCCAAAGGAGTGTCTAACCCCTGCTCCAACTCAGCATAAAACTCAGTCAGTTCTACAATATTTAGCACATCTACCAACTGTTTATCGCAGATGGCGTAGCCAAAACACAAGTTGTCGCGCAGCGACGTTGGCAATATCACGGGTTTTTGGGGTATGTAAGCCAGCTGAGACCACCAGCTATCCCGATTGGAACTATCAATGGAATCACCATTTACGAGCAGCTCGCCAGATTCCAGAGGCTCTATAGCGGCCAAAACTTTTAGCAGTGTGGTTTTACCGCTGCCACTCATTCCTGTGATCAGCCAATGCTGCCCTTGGTTAAATTCGAGTGATTCAATATCTAACACGGGATCACCTTCGACTGAATAACGCTTTAGGGCGCCCTGTAACCTGAGTGAACTGGATAACTCCCACTCGAAAGAAGAGTGTAAGGATTGATAGCTAGGCAATGAACGGCTGGGCTCAATCAATTCAAACACTCGACGACACGCCGGCAAGGTTTGCGGCAAGTCTTCAAATGTGCGGTTGAGCGCCAATACAGGACCAAACGCCGCCGCCAATAACACCAAAACCAACGCGAGATCATCTGGCTGGGATAGCTGATCAGTCCCCCACAATATTGCGAGTAGGACAAAGCCCATGGCGATCACGCCATCTGTCAGTACATCTTTCACACCGCTTTGTTGTGCCAACGCTTGATGAGCGTTTTGCAACTTAGCACTTTTTTCTAGTAGCGACGTTTTAAACCAATGCATACAGCGCCAGTTTTGGATCTCCTCTAAACCATTAACCGCATCGGTCAACGATTGATTAAACACCCCAAAGTCATGACGCAACTGTGCCCCTCGAACATATAGCTTTGTTAAATGCCAAAAAGGTAGAACGGCGCCCACTAACGCCAACAAGCTTGTTAACGCAATTGCCATTGCAACGCCTTGAATCTGGGCCATCAAGAACACGACGCACACCGAAACAATCACAGCGGATAAAACGGGAACCAGGGTGTGCGCATAAAATACTTCGACACGCTCGATGTCAGCCACCACTCTTGCCGTTACCTCTCCACTGGACAAATCGCGCATATTATCCGGCGCTCTCTGTTCTAACTGCCAATAGACTTGATTGCGAAGATCTTCTTGAATGGAAAATGCAGCATTGTGTCCCAATAACTGCTCAAGATATCGACATACCGCTTTAACCACGCCAATGAGCAGTAACGGCATCACCAGTTCAGACCACCAGACTATAGTTTCGCCAGCAAACAACCGTTGTGATTGATACGCCGCGACCAACAACAGCAAGATACCGCCAATCTGATTCACGACTCGGCACAATAAGGATGCGGAGAGATAGGGCCAAAAAGGACGCGCATAACAAAATAGTGTCTTTAACATCTGGCAGCCTCCACTTCGAACAACTGACCATCACGTAATGTGAGAATGCGGTCGGCACTGTGTATCAGCGCCTCAGAATGGCTGATGACTAACACGCCAGCTTCGCTTTTAAGGCTTTGAAGTTGTTGAATTACCCTTTGTTCATTTACTGTATCGAGCTGGCGTGTCGGTTCGTCGATCAAATACAGCTCTGCCCGATTTACCAAAGCGCGGGCCAGGCTCAAACGCGCCCCCTGTCCACCGGATACACTCTGGCCTCCTTCGCTGAGTGCTTCTTTGTGTTCGCTCGCCAATTCTTGATTGAGATGCAGGTTTTCCAGTATTTGTTCCAGCGTCTTTGCTGAAATATCAGCACCCAGAGTGGTATTGTCTTGCAGTGTTTGTTGAAACAAATAAGGCATTTGCTGCAGCACTCGAAATGGCGCGGCAAAGATATCACCCTGCTCTGCACTGAGGTGACCTTGAATCAATTTAAACAAGGTGGATTTGCCGCTGCCGCTCTTACCGGTCAACACCACCAGCTCACCTTTATTTATTGACAAGTTGGCTTGCTCAACAATGGAAGCGCGATTGGCATAAGCAAAGCTGACATAGCTTAGTGTTAACACGGTATCGTCGCAAGGTTTCGGATAACGCGGCGTTTCATCCAAAGCTAACGTATGTTGGATATTTTTTTGGACGTCTCGACCTAGAGCACCTGCGAAGAAAAACGCGCCCATCAGCGACAATGGTCGAATCAACTCGATACTCGCCAGAACAATAAACAACGCTTGCGCCGCGCTGATGTGTTGATGCTGAAACTGCCACAAAGCCAGTCCACTGGCGGCAATGACGGTTCCCAACGAAAACAATAAGTCGACCAACAAGATCACCAATTGATTGGTTTTAAGCAAAGACATGGTCGCTTGACGTAAGCTCTTGCCTTGCACTTCGATTCCTTGCCCCCAAAGCTTGGAATAGCCATACAATTTGAGTATCGGCAACCCATGAAGGCTTTGGGTAAATACCTCAGTCAGCGATGCCAAGTTGGATTTGTATTGCTCGCTCACTTTGGCAAAGCGTTTGAAAACCAACATTAAAATGGCAGGTATCAGCGGAATTAGTAGCAGCAGAGTCAGCCCGATGGTGAGGTCAATACAAGCAATCACCACACACACAGCCAGTGGACCAATCAAGCCGATAAAGAACTGAGGCACAAATAGGCCCCAATACAAGTCGAGGATCTCGATACCCTCACCTAATAGGTAGGTAAGACGCCCTCTCAGCTCCGGGGTAACTTGGCGAGGATTAATGCACGCCAGTTTATCCAACAGGCTGGAACGCAATTCATATTTAATGGTCGACGCCACTTCCGAAGAACATCGGCGGTGTAACCAAATTAAAACCGCGCGCAGCGCAAAGCAGCCCAGTAACGCCATCACCAAAGCAAGATAATGCTGACGAAAATCCGGTGCGAGCATTACACTCACTAGGCCATATTGAGCCACTATGGCGAGTATGACAAAAATCCCGGTCGCGACGGAATAAACCAGCCATTTGCGACAAGGTTGTGGAATAGGACCTACCATATTGGTTCTCCAAACTTGGCTTGAACCAAAACAGATAGGCGTATGAGCCGATAACTTAAACCGCACATCGTGTTGCTCCAAAAAGACAATTAGGCGGCTGATTTACTTTCTTTATAAGACCTGCTGATACATTGTCAGCAGGTTCAGTAGATGGTTTCCCACTAATGGGGACTAACTTTGAATAGACACACTGCGCCTTCTCTGCCAACGCTTCTTCCACACTGGAAAGCGATTCCAAAACGCCAATACAAACGCTTCCAGCACAATGGCAACGCCAAACCAGAACTGCAGATGAGGGTTGTCTTTCGCGGCAAAGATACCAAATAGCATCATTGACTTACCAAGCAAAAAAATGCCGAATCGATGACGTCGACTCAAACGCTGCCCCGAACCAAACGTGTTAAAAATGGGTTTAAACAACTTGTGACCTTTGAGCCAGGCCTTAAGTCTGGGGCTGGAATGAGTAAAACACAGCGCCGCAACCAAAATAAACGGAGTGGTCGGCAACAACGGCAATAAAGCCCCCAAGGTGCCAAGCCCGACAAACAACCAACCCAACCCCATCAACATGATACGACGCATACTTGATATCCTTTTAAGCGTGACTAGGCCGCTTGTTCTTCCGCTACAATTTTTGAACCGTCGGCTTCTTTGGTGTGGCCTTCTGTTAGGTGTTCTGCCATCTTCAATTCGTGATTGAGAGAAAACGCCTGACCAAAACCTTTTACGTAGTTGCCTGATACCGGAGTGAAACGATAAAAATCGAAATCTTTCATCCCGCACAGCTGCTCAATAATGTCACCAAATTTGTTCAGCATGGCGGCTTTGAGAGGCTCGGCGGCTTCTGAGTGTTTGTTGATGTGCTCGACTTGGCTTTCAATCACCAAGCGTTCGCGAGCAAACACAGTTTTGGCGCTTTCTTCCGATTCCACTAACATCAGAGACGCTTGAGGTACCGCTTGTAAGTTGCGAGCGTGTTTAGACACAGTGCTGAGTAACATCACAAAATCGTTTTCGATACGGACAAACGGCCCATAGCTTGCCAAAGGCGCACCATTGCTATCGACTGTCCCCAATTGCGCGGTTGAGAAACGCTCAATAAATGCTTCAATACGAGCGGGTAGCCGCTCAAGTTGTTCTTTGCGATATGCCATCGACTTTCTCACTTTTATTATTGTGTTAGTTCAATCTTGTCTAAGGTGTGTGCGACGTTCTGCAAAACAGTGCGAATTGTTCGGTTTGTTGCTTTGAAATACATATTGTCCGAAGCACACGCTTGCACCACGCCCGATCTGTGGTTGAAATCAATACCCACAACCTGAATCCCTTTGCGGCGCATCTCACGACACAAAGCAATTTGTTTTTTGTCGACTAAAGCCTTGTCTCCGGTGTTTTCACCATCGGTAAACAACAACATCACTTTGCGATTGGTGACATCACTGTACGCTCTTGGTAAATCTGGTTGTTGTCTATCCCACAACCCGCGCCATTCGGGTGACAACAATCGCCATGCCCACAGCACACCTTCCGCATTGTTGGTATCAAACTCGGAATACAAGGTATCCAGTGCATTGAGAAAATCTTTTTTACGAGTCATCAAGGGTTGGATTCGACTGACTCCACACGCAGGGTGATCAAACAAACCTTTGTATTGTTTTTTGTTTTCATCATAGGGCTTACGGTTTTGGGAATGATAAAAACGCGCTAACTCGGTGCCGTCGCGATACTCGCTGATATCTGGTTCTTTTACTGAATAACTCAACACGATGTCGTTGGCTTTAGGAGAGCGCTCCAATAAGCGAATCCAAGTTGGCGTGACGCCACTGGCGCGCACAACGCCGTCCGTGTGTTCCGCCAACTGTGGACAATAGGCATCACGCCCGCGTCCGGGTACGCGCTTGTCAAGAAAACTCCG
The DNA here is from genome assembly GCF_056159765.1 of Vibrio sp. ABH4_348. Taxonomy (NCBI): domain Bacteria; kingdom Pseudomonadati; phylum Pseudomonadota; class Gammaproteobacteria; order Vibrionales; family Vibrionaceae; genus Vibrio; species Vibrio sp. ABH4_348. Next base: position 103,357 of record NZ_JBSWVW010000003.1, read on the forward strand.
CCAGCCTTGCTCAATAGCAAGCGGACGCAATCCAACAGGAAACTGCAATGACCCTTTGGTAAAAAACTGCGGATAGTGACCGATATTGATCATGCCTGTCGATGGCACAATACTGATCACCCGATTGTTGTTGCGGCGGGCGTTGGCGTAGAGTACTTCCGCGAAATCTTGTAGCGCTTTTTTAGCCTGTTCCATGGGTTTACCACTCATGGAATCGGAGACGTCTAGCATCACGACGATTTCTAAAGTCGTGCTATACACCGCCGTCTCGACATCTCGAGTTAAGACGACTTTTTCGTCAAACAAGTCTTGGCTCATACTCAAGCTTTCCGCATCCACTTTGCCTTGTACGCGAGCATGTGCCGTTTTGTTGCCCTTTACGATATTGACATTCACATCCGCTAGCCTAGTACTGTCAGGCGGTGTATTGCCTTTGCTTACCTCAAACGAGTCCCGCTGGGCAAAGTCACTGTCCGACGCGGAATACAGCGCAGCGTCACCTATTCCCAGCAGTTTGCTTTGCGCTGACGCACTGACGATGACTACTACGGCAAAACTAACAAACGCCAAAATGCCGGAAAGAAACAATAACGCCGCCAGCGACAAAGCGCCGTTTTGATTGTGTTTGGTCGTCATCCGTTGGTTTCCCGAATGATTTGCATGGTGAATCGCTCCGATGGCCACAACGACCAAATGGCATTTGAGCGAATCTCTGAACTTGGCTGAAAACACAAGCGTACGCCGACTAAACTAGCAATCCCCAGCTGAGGCCAACGAAACGTTCCCGGGCAATTGCCATGTCTTAATAGTTCTATGGTTTGCTGTGATTCCGCATCGTGCAGCGACACCACCATGCTTGCCTTACCGTCAACAATCTTGCTCAGGCTTTGGTCGGCGTAGTCGACAAAAAACGGTAACTGGTCAATATTGTTGTCGCGAGTCAGAATGCGGCGCTTACCCACCATCTCGACGATGTTTTGCGTGAGGTTAGTAACTCGCAGTTCAACGCGCACAATGCGCAGCAGTTCGTTACTGGCGACCAAAATCATCAGCATTACGGGAATAATAATTGCGAATTCGATACTGACGGCGCCACGCTGATGTAAAAAAGAGTAGCGCTTCATTTTAGTAGTAGGTCCCGTGACAAAATCAGCGTGCTGCTCAAGGTTTGTGTTCGCTGCTCGACCAATTCCATAGGAATAAAACTAAATTCGGTATCCAAACTGGCGGTCACCCGAAACACTGGATCAGACGGACGGAAAATTTCCGTTCCCGTCTCATCTTTTGTGTTCGCACCAACCATGGTTTCCAATGAGTCAAAACGTTCAATTTTGACTGACACCTGATCCAAATAGCCGTAACCATGCTTTTTAATCAATGCTTTGATTCGCTCAGCTGACTCAGATTGCTCCGTTTCATGCTGCACGGTTGCCAAGCTACGTAAGGTTTGTCTGAGCCCATGATCCAGTAGCCCAAACTGCAAATGAATTCGCGCGACATCAAATGTCATCAATACCACGGCCAAAAATGCGGGCAGTAGTAAGGCCATTTCTAAGGACACCGAGCCTCGACAACGTTTAGTCATGGGACACCTGAAGGCGAGTGGCGAGCAATCGCATATCACGTTCAACTTCGCTGACTGGTAGATGGCGCGCCAAAATGTCTCGTGCTTGATCAAACTTGCCTTCAGCGATCAACAACATGGCAAAGTTAAGCTCAACTTTGACCGGCCAGTTTTGATAACTGAGCAAAGGTGTAAATGCTTGTCTGGCTTTTGCCGTGTCACCCTGCAATAGCCAGCTCAAGGCTAAGTTACTGCGATAGTCCGGATTATCTGGCTGCCACAAGATGGCATTAGAAAATGCATGTTGCGCGGCTGCGACATCCGTTTCCAACAGAGAGACGCCTAAACCATTTGAAAGCAGCGCCTGTTGCTCGGGTGACTGAGCGGCTTGCAGCCCGTCTTGATACACTTGCACCGCTTGTGCATTGCGGTTGGCGTTTAACAAAAAACGTCCTAGGTACGTGGCAACCTCAACCGCAACCTCAGAATCGGTCGGCTCCAATTCAGCTAAGCGCTGAATCGCCGTTTCTTTTTTACCGAGCGCGTATTGGCTGCGTGCCCACATCAACTGGGCATGGTGATCGCTGCTATCAATATCCACTAACTGCTGATACTGCTTTAATGCTTTATCAAACTGCCCGTAATCAAACGACGCTTGCGCCAAGGTCCGGATGTTGTCTTGACTGTGTTGTTTGACTTTATGGCTTGTGGTGCAAGCCGATAACGCCAGCACGGCTAACGACATCAATACAACGCGAACTAAAGTGGCTAACTGTTGTGCGGAGAAACCCACACGGCTCATTCTGGTCATCGTAAACTATCTAACAGTAGGTTCATGGTTGGTGCGATGATCAGCACCATCAGGGGCAGCATGATAAAAGCCATCTGGATCAGAGTGATGCGGCCGGGCAATTTACCAGCTTGCTCTTGCAGGTTCATTTTGCGCATTTGTCTGGCATCGCTGCTTATACTGCGCATCGTTTCGGCAAGTGGTGAGCCGTAACGCTGCGCCAGCGCTAAGGTGTTGGCCAATCGCTCCAACTCTTCCGACCCCGTGCGCCACGCTAGTTTTTTCAAGCACTCAGCCGCGTCACCCATCACTTGTATTTCTGAATGAGTACGCAAAAACTGAGCGGATAATGTTGGCTCTACGTCGTGTAAGTACTCACCTACTTTTTGCAGAGAACGTTCCAGCGAGAGTCCCGCTTCAATACTGATCACCATAAGGTCGATGGCATCGGGCACCACTTCTTGTTGCGCGGCCTTTTTTTGCCCCGCTCGTTTCTTCAACCAATATTCCGGTAAATTCGAGCCGAGAACATAAGCCACCAACACCATCGCAAGGGTAGCGAAGTCGAAGCTTTCACCTTTAAACCATTGCCAAGCTGCCAGCGCCAACATGCTACCAACACCCAACAACAGCTTAGCGCCGCGCACTCGTTCCACACTGCGTTTAGCACGCACCCCCGCTTGTTCCACCAATTGCGCTAAGCGAACCGACTCTTTTTCAGACACGGGATACGCCAGACCTAATGTGGCAAAAAAGTCGCGGTCGTTTTGCTCAATCGATCGCGCGGTGTCGCTTGAGATATGCCGATAACGCTGGCTTTGTCTATGCCAGCTTTGTTTTTGCTCTTCGGCGCCAAGTATCATCATCAGCACTGCTAACACCACCAAAAACAGCGCGACAAACAACAAAATTAAGTCAGGGGATAGGTTCATCACGGTTACCCTCTAAGCTGTGTCATGCGGCGAATAATCACCAATCCCAACAAGACACTGGCAATGACATACGCCATGACCAATTGACCACCGCTTGAGGTCATCAAAAAATCAAAGTGTTCGCGACCGGTACTAAATAGAACTAAACACACCAACACAGGTAATGCGGCTAACACCTTGGCCGAGTTTCGCGATTCTGAGGTAATGGTTTGAATACTGGCGGCCAGTTCTGCGCGAGCGCGAAGGGTGTGACCCAAGCGTTCTAATACACCAGTCAATCGTCCCCCGGTCTCTTGCTGCAAACTCAGCACTATGGTTAAAAATCGAAATTCAGCAATTGGCATTCTTGACGACGCTTGAGACATAACATCAGACAGGGTTTGCCCAACTTTGAGCTCATCGTGCATGCGCTTAAAAACGCGGGACGCGACACCAGATTGCTGCATCGCCATCTCATCCAAGACATCCACCATGGGCGCACCCACTCGCAGGGCGCGAATTAATCCGTCTATGATGTCGGGAAGTTGATCGCGAAAGGCGTCCATGGCCTTTTGCTGTAATTGCGCATAGCCAAACACTAAGAGCAGAACAATACTGGTGGTGGACAAGGAGATAGCGACTAATGGCGTCATGCTATTGGCAATGAGTACACCCGGTGCCACGACAAGTGCTGCCGCTGAAAACGTTGCCCACTTGCGAATTTGAGCGGGAGAAGCGAAGGTTTGCAGGTTTTGAAACCACGCCCAATGCTCCCAAAATTGCACGTCTTTTTCGTCTTGTTTTTGGGTTTGATACGCATAACGACTAAGCTGTTTTTGCCACGCTTCCCGTTGACGCTCGTAGCGCCAAACTGCGGCGATAATCAACACGCCAATCGCAACACTCACCAATAGCACTGTCATAGCGCCTGCTCCACTGCAGCAACCAATTGCTGCTGCTGACCAAAATGGGCGGCTTTGTGCTGAAGCTCTTCCGACACCGAAAACGCGCGATAGTCGCCTTGAATCTGCGTGGCATCCGCATAAGAAAGCTCAAACTTAAACACAGGGCTCAATATTATGTGCTCGCCATCAACACCCACCACTTCACTGATCGCAGTGATGCGGCGCTGGCCGTCACGCATTCGCTCTAACTGCACCACCAAATCAATGGCACTGACAATTTGACTGCGAATAATGGTGTCCGAAAGGCGCTCGCCACCCATTTGCAACATATTGGTCAAACGAACTATGGCATCTTCTGGGTTGTTGGCATGCAGTGTACACAAGGAACCATCGTGACCAGTATTCATGGCTTGCAACATGTCGAACGCTTCTGCGCCGCGTACTTCACCCAACACAATACGATCTGGTCGCATCCGCAGGGCGTTTTTTACTAGATCACGAACTGTGACTTCGCCGTTGCCTTCAGTACTGGCGTTACGGGTTTCCAAAGGAACCCAATGCGGCTGAGCTAAACGTAGCTCCGCGGCATCTTCGATAGTCAAAATCCGTTCATCGTCACTGATGTGTCGACTTAACGCATTTAACAAGGTGGTTTTACCCGATCCAGTACCGCCGGAAACCAAGATGTTGCTGCGGCAATAAGTGGCAATGGCTAAGAAATCTGCCATAGGCTGAGACAAACTGGCGTTTTGCACTAAGTTACTCAGCATGAGTTTACTTTCCGGAAATTTTCGGATTGAGATACAGGTCCCGTGCAATGCCAGTGGTGGAGCTATCACGTTAACGCGGCTACCGTCGGCGAGTCTGGCGTCCACCATAGGGTTGGACTCATCCACGCGGCGACCTAGCGCATTCACGATACGCTGTGCCACGTTCAATACGTGCTTTTTATCGCGAAAACGAATATTGGTTTTTTCTAGCTTACCTCTGCGCTCAACATAGATGGTGTCTGGACCATTCACCAAAATATCCGATACTTCGGGGTCTTCGAGTAGTGGTTGGATCGGACCAATGCCGACCATTTCATCCACTTGCTGCTGAGCTAGAACCGCCAGCTCTTGCGCGTTGTACGGCAATAGTTTTTTCGCCGACACGGCAGCCAATGCCTCTTTGACTCTCGGCAATAACTCATCGCGTGAAAGTGAGGCGGAGACCGAAGGGTCAACCAACTCATAGAATGCGCTTTTAGCTTCATCCGACATAGAAAACAGCTTGTTGGAGCGGCTATCCGACATCTTCATCTGTGTGTTAAACATCATTTAACCCAACTACTCCACCGAACCGACAACAAAGGTGGCCAGCTTAGTTAGCTTTTTACCTAGCTTGCTGCTTTGTAAGACCAGCGGTTTGCCCAAAGCTTCAGATTTAGCAAGGCCTTTACTATCAAACGGCAGTTCAAAGCTGATGCTACTTTCTAGTGCTTTTTCAAACTCGGCTTTGGGTGCGCGACCTTTGTTATCTCGGCTTTGATTCGCCACCACAAGCAGACGTTGTCTGGTTGTAACTAACTGGGACTGCAGTTTTTTTATCATGCGTAAACTGCTTAAACTGTAGTCGGTCACCAGGAGACAGATATCCGCTTGCTGCACCAACTCAAGGTTTGCGCTCTGAGTCAGGTTTGGGATATCCAAAGTGACGGTACCGTAATGCTCGGCCAACGCGGTGATGCATTGAGATAATTGTGCTTCTTGGTCTGAGTTCAAAAACTGGTTTTCATCATAAAACGCATGCAAACGCGGACTGATTTCTTGGCTACTGTGCGCCAGTAATGTGGCATCAATTCGGTTGGCATCGCCAATCAACTTTTTAAGGTGAGGCTCGTAGTCCGCCCCCAATAAAATTGGGTGCTGACTGTGGTACAAATTGAGATCCAAAAGCGCCACATGCTGCTTTTGTTTTTCGGCAAAACAAAATGCCAAATTGCTGGCAATGGTACTGACTCCCAATCCACCGCCTGTGCCGACAACAGCGACCACTTTGCCTTTGCGGATGGGTGCATTCACTGAGTGCCCTTGCAAATGCATGATGCTCAGGCGCATTGCATCCACATCAAGCGGTTTACTGTGGTAATCGCCGACACCGGCGAACATTAAGCTGCGATACAGAGCAACATCACTTTGCTCACCCAATACAATCAACTGGGTCGTAGGAGACAAATAGTTGGCCAAGCGTCGCAATTGCCCTTCTAGGTTGACGCAGTTCCCGGCATCAACAATCAAAATTTCTGGCGCGCTATTTTTGCCGCACCATTCGATGACTTTGTCCAAATCACCTTTTTTTACTTCGATATGTTGGGGAGCAAGGCTATCTGCCAACTGTGCTAATCGCTGTTGGGTTTCAACATCAGCGGCAAATCCGACCAAGGAAATGAGGTTATCAGACATCCGTTATTCCCCTGTTACTTGCTGCTTTTCAGCAAACTTAATTTGGTTGTCATACAAACGCTGCACCGCACCTGAATCCAAAGCGGTATCGCTCTCAAGCTCAGCCGGAGACACCCAGCGATCGTGATTCACTAAGCTGACGTAGCGATTTCGGTAGGTTTCGCAGATCTTGCTCGATACGCGGTAATTCACTTTTGAATAACGACAAGTTCCAATCTGCAATTTGGTCGACAAGTACACTTGTACGCCTGAGCCAGATAGCCCGTTTGATTCAACAATCACATCGGTCTCTAAAAGGGTTTGTGCGTACTTTTGTTTTAGGTGTGCCACTAGAGCATCTGCCAGTGGCTCGCCTTGGATTTCTATTCGCAGTGCACCGCGTTCTTGGGTTTGCAATAAGCCCAAGACTTGTTGGTCGATGTCTTGCTCCAACTGATTTGGTGTTGAGATCAGTGTTTGCTCATCACTGCGGTAGTTTTGGCGTGGCTCAATGCCGAACTCGCTTTGCCAATCGGATTGATAGACGGCATTCACCGGATCTTGGCTGACCCAAGGGGTTAACTGACAACCAGTGATCCAAGGCAACAACGCACAGCTTGCCCATAGTAATGGACGACTTGTTAAAGCTTTCATTAGTACTGATACCCGTAGTGACCAAATAGACGTGTGTGTGAATTTTCTGAGCTGCCCATATCTTGGAATAACAAGCGTTCTAAGCGTGTCGCCGGTCGATAGTGATCCAATGGTGTACTCAGTTGAGATAAGTCATTCACAGGCTCAACAATATGCGCCGTGGCAATAATGACTAATTCACTTTCAGTATTTTTAAAGCTGTTGGTGCTAAACAAAGGCGCCAGTAAGGGAATCTCACCCAAAATAGGCAGAGCCTCGATTTTGTGGTCCTGATAAGTGCGAACCAAACCAGCCAGTGCAAAGCTCTGACCATCTGCCAGCTCTATGGTTGTCGTCGCACGGCGCGTTTCAATTCCAGGAACTTCAACCCCTTGCACCGAGACACTGTACTCACGGCTTAACGTCGATACTTCTGGAGAAACGGTTAAGCTAATGTTGTTGTCACTCAGCACCGTTGGCGTCAACTCCAGTGAAATACCAAACTTTTTGAATTCGATAGATATTTCACCCTCACCAGTCGCGATCGGAAATGGGAATTCACCACCAGAGACAAACGTCGCAGCTTCACCAGACTTAGCAGTAAGGTTAGGCTCCGCCAACACGTTGACCAGACTGTTTTCAACCAAGGCATCGATCACCGCATTCAAACCGTGCTGCGAGTTGCCGCTTGGCAAGGTATCCTTGGGAAAGCGATTTCCCGGCGCCAGCCCCATGGCGGTTTGTAGCGTATCCCACTTACCCCAACGCAGGTTGCCAATGGAGCTCCAACGCAAACCCAGTTGTTCACTGGTCGAGCGTTCCATTTCAACAATACGTACAGAAATATTGACTTGGTTACTCGCCGATGTGGTCAGTTGATTGATGGCATACGGGTATTTACCAATACCACCACCGGGCACGGCTGAATCACCCCCTCTGGTCACCGGCGGTTTTGCTGCAGCCATCTGAGATTGCTGCTCTTCGGTTAACAAAGAACGAGCAAAGCCTGATGCCATGGTCAGGATTTCGTGAACTTGAATCGGACTGTCCACCACCCCTATCGCGGCAATTGAACCACCATGGTACTGAAAATGAACGTCAACACCTGGGTAGGCATGAAACACCGCGCGCTCTAACTTGCTGAGATCAGGTTGTACTTCAACCACGTAATGGCCTAGTGCCTTGCCACTTTCATCCAGGACCAATACGTCGGTAGAGCCCAGTGCTTTGCCCGCCACCATTAAATGAGTGGAAGAGGGTGAATGCACAATAGCGATTTTTGGATCCGCGACAAAGATATCGCCAATCTCATTAGAAAAAGACACTAGCGTACTTTGGTTTACGTCTAGGGTAAGAGTCTGCTTGGAAGACGAGTTGGCTTGAGCCGCCATCGTCGTCACTAACAAACATGCAAAAACAAAACGAATGAACTTCATGAATTAGTTTTCCAGCGTGGAGTCGGTGCTGTTGCGAATAGAGCCGCCGTCAAAGATGCGGACCTGTTTTTTGATGTGCTTTTCAGGGTTGTGGTTATCCGATACTTGGTCACCCCAAACGCTGGTTTTGCCTGCAGTATTCACCATTTCCACGTCCATATGACTGCGAAGTAGCAAAGACAGGTCACCCAGTTTTTTTGCTAGTAACAACTTGGGCGCTTGTTCGGGTGAGACTTCCAACGTGACACGAACCGGATCGAAATTACCAATTTCATTGTCGTCATCATCCTTGCCATCTAACGACACCAGTTCGTTGACCACATCGCCAATCGCCAATAGGCGGATACCTTCCAAAACAAGCTGAGAGCTGTAACTGGTTGCTAAGCCTTGGTCAGCAGGCATATCGACACTGCTCGCCAATAACACGTCGACATAATTACCTGGTTTAAGTAGTCCATAACTGACCGCCTCTTGATTCAGCTCTAGGGTCAATGCTCGTTTACCGGGAGCCAAAATAGAGGACACATAATGGCTTTGGTTAGGACGAATAATCGCATCTTGGCTAAGCAGTGAGTCCACATTCAGAGGGCGCGTAATTAAACTGCCAACAAGTTCGTCTACATCGGTTAACCCCTGCCAAAAGTACTGGTTCAGTTCGGTGGTGGTTGGCTCGGGTACCGTAAGAAAATAGAAGTCTTCAACGCGCAAAATCATACCCGCTTGCAATGGTGCTTTGCTCGCCAATGCCATTGCCACTACAGGCTCAGGAGGCAACTCAGCTTCAACATTGGCGTTCGATGCGTCTGATTGGCTTTTTTCAGTAGGCAATAACAGCACAGCCATGACTGCAAAGGCAGCAAAGCCCACAACTAAAATTAGAATTTTTTTCATGATTTGAGATCAGAGGTAATACATATAAAACGGAGCAGCGGTACAAATCGCAACGGCGTATGGAATGCTGGATGTGGGAGACTTAGCCAACACGCCCTTGAAAGACAGTTGGTTATACAACCAGCAAGCCGCACTCAAAACACCACCCAACAACACGACGGTGATTAGGTATTGCAACTCGTTCATCGGACACGCATACATCAAAATGGCCAGCAGCTTACTGTCTCCCGCACCTAACCAGCCTTGGCAGAAAAACCACCAGCCGGTTACCAAGACCAACAATGCCACCAATACACCCACCCAATGAAATGGCGTAAAGACCAAGACACACGCTAATAACACAGCACAGGTCCAGTTCGGTACTTTTCTAAGATAGATGTCTTGAATCGCAATATGAACGAGCAGCGCAACCGTCAGCAATTGACCACAGAGCAGAAGCTTATTCGCCTCCATTGCCCATGTTCATACCATCGATAATGGCTTGAAATTTCTCTTTTAATGCCGAAATAAATAGTCCATCAGAACCGAATATCGCCAGAATGCCTGCCGCTAGCCCAGCTGCCAAAATGCCATATTCGATAGCAGTCGCTCCCGACTCATTTTTTAGGTAACGACAAAGCGACTTTTTAATAGATTTCATGAATAAATAACCACCAACTCAAATTAATTGTTAGCAATTATTATCATTTTCATTATCAAAATCAATATTAATGATCTATTATATTCTGCAATTCGATCTGAGTATAAACTTTACAACTAGTTTTTCTCACTTCAACAGATCTTTATATGGTCACTTGTTCAGCAATGTTCGATTAGTAACTATTCGAAACATTAATTTCACATATGTGAATCTTTTGGCTTCTGCAGGTTTATTCATGTTGTTTAAGAAAATTCTCATCGCACTTGGAGCGGTTTTAAGTGTTGCTGCGTGTTCCGATCCACCGAGCGAGAACAATCAAAGTTCAGGTTCCAACAGCTCATCTAGTGGAACACCTCCCACGACGACACCATTGGTTCCCACTGAACCTGATGGCGAACGTCCAGTGCTGAGAAAATTGGAATATAGGATTGAAGGCACGATCGGCGCGGTCGCTGAAGATGAGTCATACACGGTTCGAGTCTGTTCGGAAAAAGTGTGTGAGGAGCAAAAACTCGCCAATGGCGTTGGCGACTACAGTATTTTGGTCGAGACTGAGCAGTGGCCACTAACCAAACCCGTTGAAATAAAAGTCATCTCCGACCAACTCGGTGTGGTCTCAGAGCAAAATTACGACTCAATTAAGGCCATGACCGAGCAAGATCTCAACGATGATGGCTCGTTTACAGAAGATGAACTCCCCAATATCAAAGTCGATGCGGGCAGTGTTTCAAACCAAATCGTCACGACCTATGTCACACAAGAAGTGGTCGCAGATTTGTCTGATAGCTTGAGTGATATTTCGACCTATAGTTCGACATCACAAACCAAAGTTCTAACCGAAAAGCAGAAGCGCAACAAAGCCTTGCATCACCTAGCCGACGAGTACAAGCACAGTGTGCTTGAGCTGACCGCCGAGCAAATTAAGGCCATAAAAGCTCACGTTGAAGCAGCCAATCCCGGTGCTAGTTGGCGTGATTACAAAACAATGGGGACACCGTACCAATTATCACTAAATCAAGAGCAATGGACTCATCTAAAAGGCAATGTGGAGACTCCAGACGACCAACGCATTCTTGTGGTTACTCTCGGACAAATAAATACCTTGTATCACGCTAAGTCTTGGCAAAAGCCACTAGATGCCAAGCAAATCATACTGTCGGGTAATCAAATCTCGTCGATTCGCGGCCAAGTAGTATGGAATAAACAAGTTGCGGTTGAAGTACTAGCACTGGTCGATCTCATCATGCAGCCCTTGCCAGACAAGCTTAAACTATCGACGAAGCAATACAGCGCAATTACCAGTGAGGTAAAAGCACTCAATGCGTCGCTGGACCTGGCAAAAATTGAAACTATGCCAACTAACCTACCTACTGAGGTTATTTTCGATAGTGAAAAAGAGCAAGAAACTCAGTTAGCGGCAGCTGGACCTGTGAAAATTCGCGCTTCACGTCAGCAAATACAAGCCATGTTTCAGGCCATGATTGACGATAAGTCTAGCGCTCACTTGACGCTGCTAACCAAACAAACCTTAACGCGCTGGCCTGCAAAATTTGAGTACACAGAGCAAGGCAAAACGATCAAAATTGAAGGGGTGCCCGACCTGATTCGCGCCATATTGCAAGCGTACAAAAACGCACCTCAAAAAAGTATCCTTGAGCACTATCAAGTGTTACTCGCGAAGGCGAATCTATCCCTGCCCTATTATGATGTCTTGAGCAGTTCAGCGACGAGCCAGCAACAGCTTATGCTCGAATATCGCGTCAAAGATATTATGAATGGCAACTTTAAACATAGGCTCAAAGAGGCGTATTTGGCATTGTCGCCAACCCACTCCATCAAGCTTAGTGGCCGATTCCCTGCCGAACTGAAACAGGCAGAGTTAGTGGTTAAATTAGGTAGCCGCCCTAACCCACCGGATGGTGACCACTATGACACAGGCGAATACCCACGCCGTCACGAACCCGTTTTCATCGAAGACTTTTCAGGCAAGCGTGTCAAAAATCTTAATCTGCACGGCAAATCTGATTTTCTGGTTACCGTGGAACTCCCTGACACTCTAGGTACATTTGAAAGTTGTAAGCCCGGAAAGCGCGGCCTTAAGTGGGGCGATTACACCTTTGATGAAATGCAAGACACCTTGTATATCGAAATCAAGGACAAACAAAGTAAAGTAGTGCTTCGCTCCGTGTTGGGCGCGTTGTGCGAGTTAGCGAAATTAGAAGAGACTTTAGCGACGAGTAACAAAAACGGCATCATTGAGATAACTGAACTCGAGCGGCTAAACGTTGGATATGTCAGCACGGCTCACAGTATTCTCTTGTTCCGCAGCACATTAAACCCTGATTACGGCTCTTCTGCATTCGTCATTCCACTTACCTTTGAGCAAATTGGTGAACGGATAAAAGGCCATCCATATAAACAGGTTGAGCTATTAGCTGGTATTACGAGAATGCAACACATTGGCAAACTATTTGGGTTGGACTTCGACTTAATTGAAAGCCGTGACTTCTATGATGATTTAATGAAATTGGCCGGCATTGATTATTTTGCTCAATACAGAATGGTCGCTAAAAACAGCCAACTTCCAACGATCGAAGAGATACAACAAGCCATGTTGTACAGTGCCGGATTCAGCGCGGTATTGAACTATCGATTAGACTCCAACATTTCCCACGTTAGCCTAGAAGCCACAAAATTGCTGGCAGATTCTAACGTAGACAGCTACTACTTCAAAACACGCAGTCCTGGTAGCTGGGTAGCTGTCTATCCTGTATCCATTGTATCGCCAACCTGCAGTGCTGCAGGCATTCTAGAGGAAACACACATTGTCGGTGTAGGTCTTGCAGGCAAGGGTAAACAAGAGGGTAGACACTGGGTAAGCTTGAACTGGTTAGAGTCTCACAGGGGGGACAATTACCAAATCAAATGGCGAATCAGTGGAACAGACACATTCCAAACGGTCGATACTGATAAGCCACTGGGAACCATAACCGATCTAGAGTTCGATCAAGTATATGAAATCGTCATAGAAGGTGGGCAAGGTCATAAATCTGAACCTTGGTTCTATAGCCCAAGTCATATCCATGTAGCTGATACTCGGATCATGGCGGCCTACCTAAATGATGATGGAAATCGCGGCCGAGATACCGACCTAAGCTGTGATCCTCACAGTGGTCAGCCTAAAAACTCCAAAAAAGATGGCCTCCACGGAGCTCGCTACATCAAGCTTGATGACAAAGGGCAACCACTAAAACGACAAGATCTACATTATCGTCACGCACCCTTTCATTGTGTCATGGATAGTCACACCGGCCTGGTTTGGGAGATGAAACGACCAGAAGGAAAATCTCAGTTCACCATATTTGATAACAACAACTTTTATCACTACATGACACCTGAAGTTTCTCAAGACATGAGTGGCACTTGTGTCCGAGGTGATATCAATGCTCCAACATCAGACCCACTTCTGTGCAACGTAGAAAACCAAACTAAGTGGGTCAATGACGCCAAGTTGTGTGGACTAACAAACTGGCGTTTACCGAAAATGTCTGAATTTTACGGCATCGCCGATTTTGGCATGCAAGATCATGTTGGTATCGACATCGACTATTTCCCTAATACTTCATTGCCGTGGACCAACCGACATAAGCCAGATGAGATAGAACATGGGTTTTGGACATCAGACGAGAGTATTGGTGAGTTAAAGGCGCGGGTGTTTGTACCTAGTATGAATCTCACCGCCGGTTATCGACCTCAAAATCAACCCAATATGGTGTGGTTAGTCAGTGATGGTTTTTCAAGTTCAGAGAAATAGAAAACACAAACAATGAAAAAGCTATTTTTTATCGCTATGTTAAGTAGCTCAGTGGTTGCGGAACCAATATCCTTTTCGTGTAAAGCAGGTGCTTCTTCATCGGCACCGAATCGTTTTACCCATGAAGAGCTATCTGACTCTCAAGGCAACATCTTCCGAGTGGTTAATGATTCGGCGACCAGCCTACAGTGGAATTATTGTTTTTATGGTCAAACCTATAACGCAATCACGCAGGACTGTGATGGGGAGCCAGAGGTACCGTGGGAATCGGAACCAGGAAATCCGTATAAAAGGAATGATAGAGAACACCTAAACAAAGTCGTTCTAGAAGAACAAAAAAGGTTGTCGACGATTAATTCCGCGGATCTTGAACAAGCAAAGTCCGAAGATACCTTATGGCGTGCACCAAACCTTAAAGAGTTGCTGACCATTTATAACTGGGACTGCGTACCAGCTGTCTTTGAAGAGTTTTCTTACCAAACTCATAAAGACAAAGATCTAATGAAGGAGTGGGCTGAGATAACAATCCAATGGCAGGATAAAGTTAAGTATGAATGGAAAGATGGAAAATCAGTGAAAACCATTCTTATTCATAAAGATTCACCCGAAAAGATAATGGAAAAAGGCCAAAAAATCTTCACAGGTAAAGCCTTTAGCAAACTGCTCACCGCCACCGATAGCTTTCGATTCAGAACCAACAACAGCTATCATGCTATAGCATTTGATGGTATTGAAACCCCAATTCATGGATGGACAGAACGATTGGGCATGCTGCGTATGGTGAGAAAACAGCCTAACCAGACCGACTAAGCATTCCGCCTTTCTCTGCTCTAGAGAAAGGCTAGTGTACTGATATTACTTCTTGAACATGGCCTTGAGGTTGGCAATATGCGCTTGCCCTTTGGCCATGCGTTCTTCTTGAGATACCGGCTTTTTCGCCACTTCCCACTCCAGATCGTCTTGCGGCAGCTCTTCTAAAAATCGGCTTTGTGTAGGCTTAATCAGCTCACCAAATTGGCGACGCTCGCGGCACATGATAAATGACAATTCTCGCTGCGCGCGGGTAATGCCCACATACATCAAACGACGTTCTTCTTCGACGTTTTCTTCATCAATACTGGTTTGGTGCGGCAAGATGCCCTCTTCTGCCCCAATCAAGTAAACGTAAGGAAACTCCAAACCTTTGGACGCGTGCAGTGTCATTAACTGTACCGCATCACTGTCTTCGTCTTCTTCACCGCGCTCCATCATGTCGCGCAGCGTTAAACGTTGTACCACTTCTTTCAGCGTCTTTTCTTCTTGGTCGTAGTTGTCACCTTCCAAGTCCGCCACAATCCACGCGTATAAGTCGGAGACGTTTTTCATGCGCATTTCCGCCGCCTTAGGGCTGGCAGAGGTTTCGTACAACCAGTCTTCGTAATTGATATCGCGAACTAGCGAGCGAACAGCAGTCACAGTGTCGCCACGCTCAGCCTGATCAGCAATGGCCACCAGCCATTGGGTAAATCGGCGTAAGTTCTCCAATCCTCGTCCCGTTAAATGCTGCTCTAAGCCAATCTCAAAGCTGCACTCAAACAAGCTCTTACCACGCATATTGGCATACGAACCCAGCTTTTCTAGGGTAACCGGACCTATCTCACGGCGCGGTGTGTTCACAATGCGCAAAAACGCGTTGTCATCATCTGGGTTCACCAAAACACGCAAGTACGCCATGATGTCTTTGATTTCGGCGCGAGCAAAAAACGAGGTGCCGCCAGAGAGTTTGTAGGGAATTCGGTTTTGAGTCAGCGCCTTTTCAATGAGTCGAGACTGGTGATTACCGCGATACAAGATGGCGTAATCGCGATAATCGGTGCGGTTTAAAAACTTATGAGCAAGTATTTCCCCCGTCACACGCTCTGCTTCATGGTCTTCGTTTTTCGCCATGAGAACTTTTAGCGGCTCGCCATCGGGCAGCTCGGAAAACAAAGATTTTTCGTACACGTGAGGGTTATTGGCAATCAAGATATTGGCTGCGCGCAAAATGCGGCTAGTCGAGCGGTAGTTTTGCTCCAATTTGATTAGCTTCAGGTTGGGGTAGTCTTGCCCCAGAAGAACCAAATTTTGCGGTTTGGCACCACGCCATGAGTAGATAGACTGATCGTCATCTCCTACTACGGTCAACCTACCACGCTCGCCGACTAACAGTTTAACTAACTCATATTGACTGGTGTTGGTGTCTTGATACTCATCCACCAGCAAATAGCGAATGCGGTTGCGCCAACGTTGACGAACGTCTTCGTTGTTTGCCAGCAACATCACTGGCAGCCAAATCAGGTCATCGAAATCCAGCGCATTGTAGGCTTTCATCTGAACTTGGTACATGTCGTAACAATGGGCAAACAGCTGTTGCTGCTCTCCTTGTACTAAACCCTTAACTTGCTCGGGCGTTAACATGTCGTTTTTCCAGTTGGAAATCGCGCTCATTAAGCTACGCAGTAAATCTTTATCACCATCTAACTGTTTTTCGGTGAGTTCTTTCAGTAATGCTAGCTGATCTTGATCGTCAAATAATGAGAAGCCCGCTTTTAAGCCCAAGTGCTTAAACTCGCGTTTAATGATATTGAGGCCCAAAGTGTGAAAAGTAGAAACCATTAAGCCTTTCGACTCAGCTTTGCCAAGTGTCTGCCCTACTCGTTCTTTCATTTCGCGGGCGGCCTTATTGGTAAAGGTAACCGCTGCGATATTTCTCGCTTTGTAATCACACTGCTGAACAAGATAAGCAATTTTATTGGTAATCACGCGCGTCTTACCAGAGCCTGCTCCTGCAAGTACTAGGCAAGGTCCAGACACGTATTTGACTGCTTCATCTTGTCTTGGGTTGAGCTTCATTTTGCGCCTCATTATTTGCTAACGCGCTATGATAATCCGCTCGCCCTCATAAAGCCAAACCAATAAATCCGAACACGATTAACGAGTTCAGTCGCGAAAATTTTGTTGCTAACACTGCCCTAGGCTTGGTTGAGAGTGTAAGATGGGCACATTACAAATAGGAGTTGCCCATGTTTGATCCAAAAAAACTAGAACAAATTGCTAAGCAAATTCAAGACTCTATGCCTGCACCAGTAAAAGAGCTAGGTTCAGACGTGGAGCAAAAAGTTCGACAGGTTATTCAAGGCCAGTTAAATAAATTAGACGTTGTAAGCCGTGAAGAATTTGATGTACAAACTCAAGTGCTGCTGCGCACTCGTCAAAAACTGACTGAGATGGAGCAAAAGCTTGCTGAGCTTGAGAGCAAGTTATCTGGGAAAGACAACGATTAAGTGCATCTGATAGCCGTATCAAAGTTAGCTGAAAAAATAAAAGGCTTGCCAATCGGCAAGCCTTTTTCGTTATGTTGTGTTTTGTATTTATTTTACTCCAACCTGTCTTGGAGTTTGTGGGCATTTCGGGTCACGCCTTTTTAACGTGACCTCCATTTATAATTTTGCCCTGCGCGAAATTTCAAGTTGACTGAAATTAACCGCCTACTGCGATGTGCTTCATGTCTGTCATGTAACCACGTAGCTCTTCACCAATGTACTCAACTGGGTGATTGCGAATCGCATCGTTTACGTCGATTAGACGCTGGTTATCAACTTGATTAGATGTTTCACCCAAGCCTTTACCAATTACGTCTGTCGCAACTGAAGGCATGAACTTCTCACGTAGTAGTGGAGTCGCCACGTTAGCAAATAAGTAGTTACCGTATTCAGCAGTATCAGAGATAACCACGTTCATTTCGTATAGGCGCTTACGTGCAATAGTGTTAGCGATTAGCGGCAACTCGTGTAGAGACTCATAGTACGCTGACTCATCGATGATGCCAGACGCCGTCATCGCTTCAAACGCTAGTTCAACCCCAGCGCGAACCATAGCTACCATCAAGATACCGTTGTCAAAGTACTCTTGCTCAGAGATTTCAACATTGGTTGCTGGGTAGTTTTCGAATGCCGTTTGGCCAGTTTCTTCACGCCATCCTAGTAGGTTAGCGTCGTCGTTTGCCCAGTCAGCCATCATAGTGCCAGAGAATTCACCTTGAATGATGTCATCCATGTGCTTGTTGTAAAGAGGACGCATCAGCTCTTTTAGTTCTTCAGACAACTCAAACGCACGAACTTTTGCTGGGTTTGATAGGCGATCCATCATGTGAGTGATACCACCAAACTTCAGTGCTTCTGTAATGGTTTCCCAGCCGTACTGAAGGAGCTTGCCTGCGTAACCTGGGTCAATGCCGTCTGCAACCATCTTCTCGTAACACACGATAGAACCTGCTTGCAGCATACCACATAGAATAGTTTGCTCACCCATTAGGTCAGATTTTACTTCTGCTACGAATGAAGACTCTAGACAGCCAGCACGGTGACCACCCGTTGCCGCAGCCCACGCTTTAGCGATATCCCAACCTTCGCTCTTAGGGTCGTTCTCCGGGTGGACCGCGATTAGGGTCGGAACACCAAAGCCACGCTTGTATTCTTCACGAACTTCGGTACCTGGACACTTAGGTGCAACCATAACAACCGTTAGGTCTTTACGAATCTGCATGCCTTCTTCAACAATGTTGAAGCCATGGGAGTAACCTAGTGCAGCGCCTTCTTTCATTAACGGCATTACCGTTTCGACCACGTTTGTGTGTTGCTTGTCTGGCGTTAGGTTAACCACTAGATCTGCTTGAGGAATTAGAGTTTCGTAGCTACCAACTTCAAACCCATTTTCTTTTGCGTTTTTAAAAGATTGACGCTGTTCATCAATCGCAGCTTGGCGCAATGCGTATGACACGTCCAACCCTGAATCACGCATGTTTAGGCCTTGGTTAAGACCTTGAGCACCACAACCAACGATGACAACTTTCTTGCCTTTAAGAAAGTCTGCTTCAGTAGCAAACTCTTCGCGATCCATAAAGCGACAGCGGCCTAGTTGGTCTAGCTGCTCACGCAAGTTTAAAGTGTTGAAATAATTGGCCATGTGGGGCTCCTTGTTCATTCATCCGTACCGGTCAGCGTTATCGCTGAATGAATCCATACTAACACTAGGCGTTAAATTGCCTAAAGTGATATATTCGAGATAAGTAATTGCAAAAATCGCAACATCGAACTCTTATCTTTATTATGAACATTAAAAGTTTACAGTTATTCGTTCACCTGTGTGACAGCCAGAATTTCAGCAAAACAGCCAGTGCACTACATGTCAGTCCATCGGCTCTCAGTCGACAGATTCAAAAGCTCGAACAAGAAACGGGTCAAACCCTGTTTGTTCGAGACAATCGCAGTGTAGAACTCACCGCAGAAGGTAAAACCCTACTGCCTGTAGCGATGAATATCTTGAGTGATTGGCAAGGTTACACCGAACAAATATCTGGTAAACATGACCAGCTAATTGGCGAAATACGCGTTTTTTGCTCGGTTACTGCCAGTTACAGTCACCTACCCGATTTGATTTCAGAGCTTAGGGTCAAGCACCCACATATCGAGCTAAAGCTCTCAACAGGCGATCCGGCTCAAGCCATCGATAAAGTACTAAGTGATGATGTTGACCTCGCCATTTCTGCAGAACCAGACCAACTGCCCGCTAGAATTGAATTTGCGACTATCGGAAATATTCCGCTATCCGTAATTGCGCCATCAGGTGTGAGTACCTTTGCCGATCAACTGCAATCTTCGCCGATTGATTGGCGTTCTATTCCCTTTATTCTTCCAGAAGCTGGAACTGCCAGAGACAGAGCCAATGCATGGTTGAAAGCGATGAAAATCAAAACCCCGAACATCTATGCACAAGTTTCAGGTCACGAAGCTATTGCCAGTATGGTTGCATTAGGGTGTGGTGTAGGGATAGCACCGGATGTGGTCATCGATAACAGTCCGGTACGGGATAAGATTCAACGCCTGAACACGGCGTTTGATGTGGACTCTTTTAAGTTGGGATTGTGTTGTAAGCGCTCTCAGCTTTCGAATCCACTGGTGAAAGCCTTTTGGTCAGTTGCGGAAAATGCTCGCTAAACGCGAGCATTTTCATAAAAAACTTAGATGACGCGCGAAAACTGTTGCTGGCGTGCACGTTCACGTAAGTACTTGTCAAAGCACATACAGATGTTTCGAATTAGCAGACGACCGCGTTTGGATACAGTAATGATGCCGCTTTGGTAGCTCACTAGCTCGTCATCAATAAAGGTCTGAAGTAGCTTTAAGTCTTCTGCAAAGTAATCATTAAATGCAACCGAAAATTCCTGTTCGATCTGTGTTGTATCAAGACTGAAATTGCAAATCAGCTGTTTGATCACTTCTCTACGAAGTAAGTCATCACTATCAAGAACCACACCGCGCCAAATAGCATGACGCAGCTCATCCACTTGTTGATAGTATTGTTTCAACTCTTTCTGGTTTTGCGAGTAGACATCACCCACCATGGAAATAGCTGACACGCCAAACCCTACCAAGTCACAGTCCCCTTGTGTGGTGTACCCTTGGAAGTTGCGGTGCAAAATACCCTCTCGCTGGGCAATCGCCAACTCGTCGTCGGGTCTTGCAAAGTGGTCCATACCAATAAACTGGTAGCCAGATTCGGTTAGAGAAGAAATGGTATTTTGCAGCATCGCCATTTTTTCATCGGCTTTAGGTAAATCATCATCTTTGATTTTGCGCTGCGCAGCGAACAACTGCGGCATGTGAGCATAGTTAAAGACAGACAACCGTCCCGGCTCCATCTCTAAGACTTGAGCAATTGTCTTGGCAAACTTTTCCGCATTTTGTTTCGGCAAACCATAAATCAAGTCGAGATTAGTCGACCGAAAACCCAGCTCTTTGGCTCGAGCCACCATATCAATAATGAACTGCTCATCTTGTTCACGATTGACCAGCTGCTGCACTTCTTTGTCAAAGTCTTGCACACCGATACTCAGACGGTTGAAGCCCTCAGTATAAAGGTGGTCCAACATATCCATTTCGATTTCACGTGGGTCCACTTCAATACTGATTTCAGCACTGGACAAGAAGTTAAACTCATCGCGCAAAATGTCCATCACTCGGCTTATTTGTGCTTTAGATAGGAAAGTCGGTGTGCCGCCTCCAAAATGAAGCTGGCTGATTTTTCTTTCTTTTAGCAAGGCCGCGCGAGTGCGAATTTCTAACTCAAGTGCATCTAAGTACTGATCGGCCTTGTGAGAGTGTCGCGTGATCACTTTGTTACAGCCACAGTAGTAACAAAGCTTGTGGCAGAACGGGATATGGATGTAAAGCGAAACCGGACGTTCGGGGTATTGCGCACACGCCATGTCGTAGTCAGAGACCGTAAACATCTCATGGAACTCAACTGCAGTTGGGTATGACGTATATCTGGGTCCAGAATAATTGTACTTATCCAGCATGGCTTGATCCCACTCGATTTGCTCACCAAAGCTTGGTGATTGAGCGGTAACAGAATTGGCAATAACAGACTCTGACATATTTCGAACCATACTGAATAAAACGACATTAGCAGCGCAATATTTTGCCACACGCCAAAGACGTGCGTCTTAAAAGAGCGCATTTTGGTTCAAATTAATTAGTGATTTGTTAGCTTGATCACTTACAAAAGATAGGTGTTTAAATTGGCGTGGTTTTCAAGCAAAAGCGCCGAGCCACTTAAATGACTCGGCGCTTTACGAGACAGCTACCTAGTTAAGAAACCAACTGAATATCGATTTGGTTATTTAATGGCGCAACATTTTGTCTTAGTGCTTTCAGCTCTTCGACGATGGCATCGGTTAACTTTGCTTCCGCTTTTTGGCGAGCCAAGTTCTGACGCATACGTTCTTTCTTTTCAAGCTCCTGCCTGTCGTCACCACGTGCCATATCTTTTACCACGTGGTAGAGCTCAGAAATTGCTGGGTAAGTTTTGTCAAAATCGACGCGCTGCTCACCTTGGACATAATCCATAATGCAATAAACGCGAATGCTGATTTCTGACAAATCACATTGCCCTTGAATTCCCGCTAAACAAAGCGTTTGCACATTCTCAAAGATATTGGCATTACGCTTTTCAATCGCTAAACGTTTGTGGGTTTCTTGCAATTCCGTTTGCTTTTTAAGTTTCAGCAATAGGTGCGCTGCGTAAGCAGCTAACGCCACAATAATTAGCCCACCCAAAGTTGCTAGTAGAGTCACTGACATCCCAATTGCTCACTCGTTACTTATTTAAAATCGTTTAGATCTAAGTCTTCGAATTTACCCAGCAGATCTTCGTCTGTTGTAGGTTTGTTCTTGTTAGGTTTCGCTGCAACAGTAGTTTGTTGATCGGCATGAGATTTGTCGCTATCGTCTTGTTGCTCGAATAGACCCAGTTGGTCCATCAAGGCTTCAATACGATCGAGCTTTTCATCGACCATAGATTGTAAACCTGGACCTAGTTTCTCGCCGTTTTCGATGCGTTCCAACAACACCATCAATTGCGCATCATTTTCTAGTTGCGCCAATTCTTGCTCAGCTGACAGGCGCTTTTGCGCTTTTGTTGGCTTATCTACGGTTGGTGGAACCAAAGAGATCGGTTTTTTACTTCCCAATCTTGGATCGCGCTTTTCTTTTGCTGCTTTGATCTGCTTTTCTTCAGCGCTGGAGTGACGACTGCCTGTCTTCAGTCCTTTTTTCTTTTTGTCCTTTTTACGTAGACGCCCTTCGACATCTTTTTGTGTGCGGTTGCGAACCACAATGACGTCCATATTTCCGCCAGAACGCTTCTTCTTAACTCGACTCATGGCTGGGCTTCCTCAATAAAATTACATCATTACCTACAAATTCTAGCGTGAGCTGGTATTGCTGCGCTAGATACTCAAATGTCTGGCGACTAAAAAAGACAACGTGTGTTTGGTCATTTTTGTAATGCCAAGTTGCAAATGCCTCTTTGTCTATCACCATTTTTGTCATCAACCCTAGCCAAGCTCCTGGCTTGAGCATACTCATCCAAGTCTTCCAAACTTGGTTTGGGTGATACAAATGCTCTATGACTTCTGTTGACGTTACAAAATCATATTGCCTAGTTAATACATCTTCTTCAGGGTGGTAGTAGATATCATACAGGTCAACACGATGACCTTGTTCCTCAAGCATAACCGAAAGCGTTGGTCCCGGTCCGCAGCCAAAATCTAACCCATGTTGATTCGGCCCAATTCGCTCAAGTAGTGGATTCGCTAAGCGAGACAAAAAACGTCGATATCCTTGATCACTTGGATCGTTCTCATGAAGATCATAGTGCGCTTTCTCTTCTGTCGAGTCTAAACGCTGGGCTGGATCAACATAAACAAGCTCACATCTGTGACATTGCCAGTACAACCGACGTTTGTCCCGATGATACTCACTGCTTCGCTCACTTTCACAAAGCGGACATCTACTCATTTCACACCCCTATTTTTGGAGATGCGCAACATACCAGAAACTGGCCCAAGAGTGGAGCGTAATTGTACAACTGGCGAGGAGTGATTTAACTCAATCCGTTTTCTAGCGAAACAAAAAGGCCCAAGCAAATGCTTGGGCCTTCATTCAATTAGTGGCTTGCCAGAGCTTTAATGCAGGCCAGCCATGTACTTGGACAAGATCTCAATATCTTCGTCTGTCAGTTTTTTGGCAATATCACGCATCATTTCGTTCATGTCGTTAGCGCGAGAACCGTCGCGGAATTTTAACAACTGACCTTTGATGTATTCTGGATATTGGCCTGAAATTTTTGGAAAGCCAGAAAGCTCCGTACCGTTACCTCTCGGGCCGTGACAGGCAATACAAGCCGTCAAACCACGCTCTGAATCACCAGCAGTGTATAGGACCTTACCTTTTTCAATGACATTATCAGGAGTCGCTTCTTCAGAAATAGGAAGTGAGGCGTAATAAGCCGCCAAATCGGCGATGTCTTGATCAGTCAGGGCCATCACTTGCGTCGCCATAATCGGATCGACACGGCCTTGTTTACCTTCACTAGTTACCGCAAGTTTAAAATCGTGTAACTGCTTATCTAAATACTTGGCATGTTGTCCTGCTAGCTTAGGTTGGTTAGGGACTAAGCTATTACCGTTGCCATCCACACCATGACACGCTGCACACACAAGAGATTTGTCTTTACCAGCTTCCGCGCTCCCTTGAACTTGAGCCCACGCAGAGCAGCTGGCTAATAGACCGATTATTAGCACTAATTTCTTCATGACATTCCATTATAATTATCAAGCTTCCAGTACCACTCTTATCGCTTTTAGCATGGTACAATTATAAGCAAAGGCGACCTTACGCCGAGCATGGTTATTTTACACATTTTTATACAAAAGTAAGCAACAGACTACACAAAGTCGAGATGGAGTTAACAAGTGAGCGTTAAAATCAACTATCAAAACACGCATTTCATTACCAGTGCACCGGACATACGTCACTTGCCTGAAGACGCTGGTATTGAAATCGCTTTTGCAGGACGCTCCAACGCAGGAAAGTCCAGCTCGCTCAATGCGTTAACAAATCAACGTAGTTTAGCCAAAACAAGTAAAACCCCTGGACGCACGCAGCTTATTAACCTTTTTAAAGTAGCCGATGATTGCCATATCGTCGACTTACCGGGCTATGGCTTTGCTCAAGTTCCGCTAGAACTCAAGAAGAAATGGCAGAAAGCTTTGGGCGAGTACTTGCAAAAGCGTGAGTGCCTAAAAGGATTGGTAGTGTTGATGGATATTCGCCATCCAATGAAAGACCTCGACCAACAACTTATCTACTGGGCGGTTGACAGTAATATCCCTGTACAGGTTTTATTAACCAAAGCCGACAAACTAAAAAGTGGGGCCCGCAAAGCGCAACTACTTAAAATTCGTGAAGCTTCAATGGCTTTTTGCGGCGAAGTGTATGTCGATACCTTTTCGTCGCTGAAAGGAATTGGTGTAGATGTATTGCGCCGCCGTTTAGACGAATGGTTCACACCAGCAATATTGGCAGAGCTAGAGAATGAAATAGACGAAGATTTTGAAGAGGGAATCGAGCAGCAAAACCAGTCAGACTCTGATCAGTGATCTTTTCTATACTCAGCTAACTAGAAACAACGCAACATACAAACTCCCAGATACAAAATGCCCCACCTTCCTGGCGGGGCTATGGGAGAGAATCTAAGAAAGTTATTGTTGTTGTCACTTAAGGTTGGTTCAAACTCTCACGTAGCGCAAATCTACCGCTTATTACCTACCGCACCGCCTCGCTATTTACAATACCCTGAATTTATTAGCCTTTAGCTCAAACGAACAAGTTTCGTTATATAAAAACAGCTTAATTCTAGGAGTAAAATAACTAAAAATGTGACTTAAACTGGGTTGGCATCTCGGGATTTGGCGAAAAGATAGCGGAATGTTGGATTTTTATTTGGCGCAATAAAAAACGCCCCAGTCAAAAACTGACTGGGGCGGCTGAATCAGCCTAATCCAATAACGTGAAACAAAAGGTCTGAAAGATAGAACATCTTACCTCTGTACCCTACGTCGATTAATGTACAACAAATGCGCATAAATGGAAACCATTTTGTAGTTTTTTTTCATGATAGTTTTATTAACCTACAGTTTTTAGCGCATGTAGAAGACTTTTTTTAATGTAAAAAAAAGCCAGCAATTGTGCGCTGGCTCTTGGTTTGCTGGCAATTTACTTTGATTTTTGTCTAGTGAGCCTGATCCCAGTTATCACCATGACCAAAATCAGCGACAAGAGGCACATCAAGCTCTGCCGCTGATTCCATCAAATTCTGTATTTTAGTTTCAATTTCAGCAAGACAGCTTTCTTCTACTTCAAATACCAGTTCATCGTGTACCTGCATTAGCAAACGCACTTTTCCTTGTCCATGTTGCTCAATCCAAGCATCCACCAGCAACATGGCTTTTTTGATGATATCTGCCGCTGTGCCCTGCATAGGGGCGTTGATCGCTGCTCGTTCTGCAGCCTTACGACGCATGCCATTTCTCGACGTAATTTCAGGCAAGTACAAACGGCGTCCAAATATCGTTTCCACATAGCCCTTATCTGAAGCAAAGGCTCTGGTATCTTCCATATATTGAAGTACACCTGGGTAACGCTCAAAATACGTATCCATATACTTTTGCGCTTCTCCACGCGGAATACCCAGCTGCTTAGCCAAGCCAAACGCACTCATTCCGTATATCAAACCAAAGTTAACCGCTTTGGCACGACGGCGTTGCTCGCTGGTCACATCTTCGATATCAACACCGATAATCTCTGCAGCCGTTGCCGCGTGAATATCTTTACCGCTGCGGAAGGCTTCAAGTAAGGTTTCATCCCCAGATAAATGTGCCATGATTCGAAGTTCGATCTGAGAGTAGTCCACAGCCAGAATCTTATGACCATGAGGTGCAACAAACGCCTGACGTATACGACGCCCTTCTTCGTTTCGAATTGGAATATTTTGCAGGTTAGGATCGGTAGATGAGAAACGCCCCGTCGCAGTACCTGCTTGGTGATAAGACGTGTGAACACGACCCGTCTGGCCATTGATCATCTTAGGCAGCTTGTCAGTGTAGGTTGATTTGAGTTTCGCCAAGCCGCGGTATTCCAAAATGCGCTTCGGCAATGGGTAATCAAGTGCCAGCTCCTGTAACACTTCTTCATTAGTGGATGGCGTACCTGAAGGAGTTTTCTTGATAACGGGAAGCCCCATTTTCTCAAACAACACCACTTGTAGCTGCTTTGGTGAGCTAAGATTGAACTCTTCTCCCGCTATCTCGAAGACTTCTTTTTCCAACTCATCCAAGCGTTTAGCGATCTCTTGTGATTGAGCGGCCAGCTTCATCTCATCAATAAACACACCGGTTCTTTCCATACGCGATAGTACCGGAATCAAAGGCACTTCAACGTCATGGTAAATACGCTTAAGTGATTCGTCTTTTTCAATCTGCTGATAGATTTGCTGATGAAGCTGAAGTGTTACATCTGCATCTTCTGCTGCGTAAGGAGCAGCCTGTTCCAGCTCGATTTGATTAAAGGTTAATTGCTTTTTACCCTTACCCGCAATTTGCTCAAAAGAAATGCAGCTGTGTTGCAAGAAACGTAACGCCAAGCTGTCCATGTCATGTTTGCCGCCCACGCTGTTAAACACGTAAGAAGCCAGCATAGTATCGTGTGCGATTCCTCGTAACGTAATATCATAACGAGCCAATACGTTGGCATCATATTTCATATTCTGCCCGACTTTAGCGATATTCTGATCTTCAAGAAGTGGCTTTAACTTGCTCAATACAAAGTCTCTATCGAGCTGTTCTGGCGCATCGAGATAATCATGGGCAACCGGCACATAGGCGGCACTGCCGGCCTCTGTAGCAAAAGATACTCCGACTAGATTTGCCTCCATGTAATTTAGGCTATCCGTCTCTGTATCAAATGCGATTAACTCTGCTCTATTTAACTTCGCTAACCACGTTTCAAAATCCGCTTCCGTTAACACAGTTTGGTATTGGCTGCGGTCAATCTTAGCTGCAGTGCTTTCTGCCACACCTGAACTTACAGAGGTCCCAGCGACCGAACTGGATGATGCCTCACCTTCTGATTGAACCAGTGGACTGCCGCCTTCCAATAGTTCATTCAACCAAGATTTAAACGCCATCTTACTGTACAGCTGAACTAGCTGATCAATATCAGGGTCTTGCTTGCTCAATGACTCAGGAGTGCAATCGAGTTCGACATCCAGCTTAATCGTGGCCAGTTGGTAAGATAAGTAAGCATTATCTTTGTTATCGGTGAGCTTTTTGGCCATGGTCTTCGAGCCACGGAAACCCAGCGCTGCAATATCATCTAACTTCTCGTAAAGCGTTTCTAATCCGCCAATGCCTTGCAGTAGCGCTGTCGCCGTTTTATCGCCAACGCCAGGAACACCAGGGATGTTGTCCACTTTGTCACCCATTAAGGCCAAGTAGTCGATGATCAGCTCTGGTGGAATACCAAACTTATCCACAACACCTTGTGGATCCATTACCACGTTGGTCATGGTATTGATCAGTGTGACTTGCTCATTGACCAACTGCGCCATGTCTTTATCACCGGTACTGATCAAAACAGGCATACCTTGCTGGGATGCTTGATGAGCCAAGGTACCGATCACATCATCGGCTTCAACACCTTCAACACAAATCAACGGCAGCCCCATCGCTTTTATGATTTGGTGCAATGGCTCAATTTGACACCGCAGGTCATCAGGCATTGGTGGGCGATTGGCTTTGTATTCCGGATACATTTCATCGCGAAAGGTTTTACCTTTGGCATCAAAGATCACCGCAAATCGATCAGATTTAAACTGACGAACCATACTTCTGATCATGTTGACTACGCCATAGATAGCATTGGTCGGGATCTCTCCATTGCTCATCGTGCCGGGATAGGCGTGAAATGCTCGATATAAATAAGAAGATCCATCTATCAGGATAAGTGGGTTGTCAGGTATCTGCGCCATGTGACTGGGTTCCGAGAGTAGAAATTTGGTCTTAGGATGCCATGACTCGACTCTGGATTCTATGATGTCTCAAAAGCTTCGCGATCTTGGCAGATTAGATCGAATCAGGCAGACGCTGATTTCTGTGGATAAGTCTGTTATTAGTTTTTCCCACTCAAAGCAACAATCTCAATAAAAAGCAGTTAAAAAGCCACTAAGTTACTAATAAAAAAGAATTTACCTACTGATCTTGCATTTGCAGCACGATCATTTGGTGATCCTCAGTTGTGGAAAAGCTTATCGGTGACCTTTTAGTCAGGCCTAAAAAGAAAAAAGCGACATCATAAGATGTCGCCTAGCATAAGGGGTCAAAGTCAAGTAGTTATATAACTACTCACTTTGCCATAAAGCTATAAATTACACTGGAAGCAATGTGAGCAATGTCGTGTCAAAAAGAATTCGTGCAAGCTCATGAGAAGAGTAACTGGTATCACTCAGTCCTTGTGAACTACTCTCATTCCCTAAGACGAGATTAATAATAATCATTCTCATTTGATGCGTCAACACTTAATGAGAAAAAATCTCATTTAATTTTTGTTTCACACATTCCTTCGCTACTAATTTGATTTTTACTTATTTAAAACAAACACTTAAAACCACTACCTCAAATACTTCGCGCGCTGTGCATTATCTTCTGCTAACCACTCAGCAACGTCTTTAGCAAAATACGTTAAAATCCCATCGGCCCCTGCTCGCTTGAAACAAACCAGAGATTCCAATACCGTTTCACGTTCTTGCAGCCAACCATTGGCAAAGGCCGCCTTGTGCATCGCAAATTCACCAGAGACTTGATAGGCAAACGTCGGCACTTTCAACTCGTGTTTAACTCGTCTGACTATGTCTAGGTAAGGCATGCCCGGCTTCACCATTACCATGTCTGCGCCTTCGTTAACATCTAACGCCACCTCGTGAATCGCTTCATCGGAGTTTGCAGGGTTCATTTGATAGTTCTTTTTATTGCCACCCTTTAAATTAGAAGCTGATCCAACCGCATCTCTGAAGGGCCCGTAGTAGCATGACGCATATTTTGCTGAGTAGGCCATGATCTGAGTGTTTACATGCCCAGCTTGCTCCAATGCTTCGCGTATCGCACCAATCCGACCATCCATCATATCTGATGGAGCAACAATATCGGCACCCGCTTCAGCGTGTGATAGCGCTTGCTTAACCAAGACTTCGGTTGTGACATCATTCAGAACATAGCCATCTTCATCAATGATTCCGTCTTGACCATGGGTAGTAAACGGGTCTAGCGCTACATCTGTAATAACACCGAGATCCGGAACCTGTTCTTTTAATTGACGTACGGCAGTTTGAACCAAACCTTGAGGGTTAAATGCCTCTTCCGCACCCAAACTTTTCACATCTTGAGGCGTCACCGGAAACAGCGCGATTGCTGGAACGCCGAGTTGCGCAAGATATTTGGCCTCTTCAAGCATCAGATCAACCGATAAACGCTCAATGCCCGGCATAGAGGCAACGGTTTCACGCTGTTGCTCGCCAGTAAGAATAAACATGGGGTAAATCAAATCATCTACCGTCAACTGGTTTTCCGTCACCAAACGTCTCGAAAAATCGTGCTTTCTGACTCTGCGCATACGACGTGCCGGGAACTGGCCTTGAATCGAGTTAGTCACCTTTAACTCCTTTTGAATATTAGGGCTACTATTGCACGCATCTTATCACTGACGTTTTGCCATGCGACAAAAGTCCTTAGAAATTGAGAAATATAATTGGTCAAAAGTTGGCACTGGCTCAATGATTTGCTTACACTGCGAGCAAATCACTGCTTCCTAAGTTTAGAACCCGCCATCATGATTGACACTCACGCACACATTTATGCCAGCGAATTTGACCAAGACCGTTTAGAAACTGTCGAACGCGCTCGTCAACAAGGTATTGAGAAGATTCTTCTGCCCAATATCGACCTAGACTCTATCGGCCCTATGTTGGCAACAGAAAAGCAGTTTCCCGGTACCTGTCATTCTATGATGGGACTGCACCCCTGTTACGTAGATGACAACGTTGAGCAAACGTTAGCGGAGATTTATGCCTGGTTTGACAAACATTCCTTTATCGCAGTCGGTGAAATTGGTATCGATTTGTACTGGGACAAAACCTATCAATCTCAACAAGAAAAAGCATTTGTCACGCAACTCAACTGGGCTAAAGATCTTAATTTGCCCGTTGTGATACACACGCGTGATTCGATTGAGCAAACATTGGCTCTGCTTGAAAAGGAACAAGACGGCTCGCTATCTGGTGTTTTCCATTGCTTTGGCGGCTCACTGGAAGAAGCAAAGGCCATTAATGATCAAGGCTTTCACCTTGGCTTAGGTGGGGTGTCTACCTTTAAAAATGGCGGTATGGACAAAGTCATACCCGATTTAGACATGAGTTGGGTGGTATTGGAAACCGATTGTCCTTACCTTGCGCCAGTCCCGCACCGTGGTAAGCGCAATGAACCAGCCTACACTCGGCTCGTTGCCCAACGCGTGGCGGAGCTGCGTAATCAATCTATCACTGAGATAGAAGCCGTGACCACACACAATGCAAAGGCATTGTTCAACCTTTAGTATCCGCAGAAAATAATGTCTCCAGCCGAGCATATTAAAAAAGGTAGACTCTAAGTCTACCTTCTCGTTTCACCGTTTGCGTTATTGCGTCGTCTCACCTGACGTATCCGATGTGGGCTTCTTCACATAGAAACTCGCGATCAATACCCCTAACTCAAACAACAAACACATAGGTATTGCCAGCAGCGTTTGTGAAATCATATCTGGTGGGGTGAGCAGCATACCGACAACAAACGCCGCCACAATAATATAAGGGCGCTTCTTACGCAGTTTTGCAGGCGTCGTTGCACCTGTCCAACACAATAAAATGATAGCAACTGGAACTTCAAATGCCACACCAAAGGCTAAAAACAACGCCAGAACAAAGTCTAGATAGCTGGCAATATCGGTAGCAAATTCCACCCCGCCCAAAGAAATGGCAGTGAAGAAGCCAAATACCAAAGGGAACACCACGAAATACGCAAATGCGACGCCACAATAAAACAGCAATGAACTGGAAACCAGTAAGGGCGCAATTAGTCGCTTTTCATGTTTATAAAGACCCGGCGCAACAAACGCCCAGATCTGATAGAGAATAACGGGAACAGCGACAAACACCGCGACCATTAAAGTCAGCTTGAGCGGCGTAAAGAAAGGCGAAGCAACGTCAGTTGCTATCATGGTTGCCCCATCTGGCAACTTATCTACCAGTGGCTTAGAGACAAACTCGTAAATATCGCCAGCAAAATACACCATCGCCAAGAACACCACGACAACCGCGACAATGGCTCTCAATAATCGATTTCTTAGCTCAAGAAGATGGGCAATCAGGGGTTGAGGTGAATCGGCTTCTGACATAATAAACTGCTGTTAACTAGCGTGTGTTATCTTGGTTGGCATGTTCCGAGACAGAATCAGCACGCTTTTCTACGGAAGACAGGGAGGAGTTAGCGTCACTCTCTTTTGCGTAAGGCCGCTGGACAAACTCAGCCGCTTCTTTTAACTGGTCAACCGACTGCTTAACATCGTCGGCTAAATCTTTCATCTCGGCTTGTTCCGCGCGCTTCAAGTTCTCATGCATTTCTTGAATTTGTAGCTCGTGGCTGATCTCTGCTTTTACGTTATTCGCCATGGTTTTGGCGGTACGAACAAACTTCATCACGCCACGAATGGCGGTGGGCAACCTCTCAGGCCCTAGCACGACTAATCCTACAATGGCGATCAGCACCAGCTCCCAAAATCCAATATCAAACACGCGTTACGCCTGCTCTTTATCTTTTTGTACGTCCGCAGATTCTTGTGTTTTTTTCTGCTCAATTGGTTTGTTATCGAAGTCCGCGTCTTTTTTTTCAGACTCGTCCTCTTTAATGGCCTTTTTGAAACCCTTAATAGCGGCACCTAAATCACCACCAGCACCACGCAGTTTCTTTGTTCCAAACAGCAATAATACGATTACCGCCACGATTAACAGCTGCTGCCAACCTATACCCATTGTTGTTTCCTCACTCTAGACCAATCGTTATTGACGATAACTTCGCCAACTCAGTAACCAAAATATCAAACCCAATGCAGCACTACCACCAGCAAGTTGCATACTGTGTTCCAACACGACTGCACCACTGACGATAAACGTCGCGCCGGCACCAAACCAAAATCGACCATAGGCTTGCTGGCGCTTGCTTTCACGATAGCCTTGATAAAACTGCTCTATTCGCTGATTAAGCTGTTTACCTTGCTTGAGGTTGTTGTACAACAACTCGGGTAACTCAGGCAGTTTTTCAGCCCATAGCGGTGCTTTTTCGCGCACGGCTCTCACCACGGCTTGTGGTCCAACTTGATTCATCATCCATCGCTCTAAAAATGGTTTGGCGGTTTCCCATAAATCGAGTTGTGGGTAAAGTTGCCTGCCTAACCCTTCGACATACAACAAAGTCTTTTGCAGCAACACCAATTGCGGCTGAACTTCCATATTGAATCGACGCGCGGTGTTGAACAAGTTCAACAGCACATGGCCAAATGAAATTTCACACAAAGGTTTGGCAAAAATGGGTTCGCAAACCATGCGTATCGCAAATTCAAATTCGTTGACATTGGTATCTTGCGGCACCCAACCCGACTCCAAATGCAACTCCGCCACTCGGCGGTAATCACGATTGAAGAACGCCAAGAAGTTTTCTGCTAGATAGCGTTTATCTTCACTGTTAAGGGTACCAACAATGCCGCAATCCAAACCAATCCACTGCGGATTGTCCGGGTGCTGTGGATTAACGAATACATTTCCAGGATGCATATCTGCATGGAAGAAGCTATCGCGAAACACTTGCGTAAAAAATACACTGACACCACGTTCAGCCAACAACTTCATATTGGTGCCGTTCGCTTTTAAGCTATCAATGTCCGATACTTGGATGCCATATATTCGCTCAGAAACCATGACAGTTTCATTACTAAGATCGGTAAAAACTTCGGGAACATACAGTTCTTCGCTGCCCTCGAAATTGCGTCTTAGTTGTAATGCATTTGCTGCTTCTCGCCTTAAGTCCAGCTCATCAATTAAGGTTTTTTCGTATTCTTTAACCACTTCGACGGGTTTTAAACGCCTTGCTTCTGGTAGAGCTTTCGCCACAATTTTCGCCATGCGGTGCATTAAGCCAAGGTCAGCTTGAATCACAGGACGAATGTCGGGACGGATAACTTTCAACACCACTTCCCTGCCAGAGGACTTAAGCGTGGCAGTGTGAACTTGTGCAATAGATGCTGAAGCCAATGGTTTGGTATCAAAATCACTGAACCACGTTTCTAAGGTATCACCGAGTGCCAATTCCATCTGCTGCTTAGCCAGGTCACCATCAAACGGTGCCACATTGTCTTGCAACAGGGCGAGTTGGTCAGCAATGTGTGGTGGAAACAGATCGCGTCGCGTCGACATCATCTGACCAAATTTAATCCACACGGGTCCGAGTTCTTGTAGCGCGAGACGTAAGCGCTCACCTACTGGTTTATCGTTATGTTTACTGCGAATCCAGAAAAGTGTTTTACGGGCAATGCGTGGTGCTTTGGAAAGATGATGCTCAGGTAACAGTTCATCCAGTCCATATTCCAGATGAACTTTAATGATGCGGTAGAGGCGTTTGGATTCAGAAAAAGTCATGCTTGGGCTAATAATTGGTTAAGTTTGGCTTCAATGCGTGAAGCTTGGCTTTTTACATCATCAACTTGGTCACAAAAATACGCCACTTCAAGAGGCCCTGGGGCGAGTCGCCATTCTTCGGTCACCACTTGCGCTAGGTGTTGTTGATGTTTATTCAAACGCTGGCTAAAGTGAGTTTTTAGGGATTTAGTGTGTTGGACCATAGTGTGAGCCGGCACATCACCAACAAAGCGCGACAACCACTCTTCAATATCTGGTTTGCTATCAGTCAAAAGTTGAGAGAACTTTTGAGCCAATTGAATATCGCCTTCTAGCTCTAACTTGTCTTGTTTGATCAAGCGGGTGATGTTGGACTGTTCACGCAATTCAGGCAACGTCGAAATGTTTAATGATAGGTAACAATCTGGTTGCCCTTCGTATTTAGCCAACACATCAATTTGCTGGCTAAAGACAAACGTAAGAGTACGGTCGAGTTCTTTAAGGTGCACCTGAATGACTTGACCACGCAAACGTGATAACCGCTTTTGGGTATCCTGATCGTCTAAGACTAAGGTATTTAACGTGGTTTCTATCGCGCCCGTAATCAAAGCATCGAGTGGCATGTTAAGCTCCTAAAACTTAAATCCGCGGTGCAAAGCGACAATGCCACCTGTCAGGTTGTAATATTTGGTTTGTTCGAAACCCGCCTCAACCATCATGCCTTCCAATGTATCTTGATCAGGGTGCATACGAATTGACTCCGCCAAATAACGATAGCTATCAGCGTCCTTTAACACTAACTCACCCATTTTCGGCAAGATATGAAATGAATAGCTGTCGTAAACTTTCGATAGTGGTTCAAAGACAGGTTTTGAAAACTCAAGAATCAACAAACGGCCACCGGGCTTGAGAACGCGGTACATAGAGCGAATAGCCTTGTCTTTGTCGGTCACGTTCCTCAAACAGAAGCTGATGGTGATGATATCGAAAAAGTCATCCGGAAATGGCAGCTCTTCCGCGTTGGCTTGCACGTATTCGACATTGCCAACGATACCTTTGTCACGCAGTTTTTCGCGGCCCACTTTCAACATGGAATCGTTGATGTCCGCCAATACCACTTGGCCTTTTTCACCCACAATGCGAGAGAACTTGGCCGCAAGGTCGCCAGTACCGCCACCTAAATCCAACACTTTTTGACCTGGTCTTGCACCACTGCAATCTATGGTAAAACGCTTCCACAAACGGTGAATACCACCGGACATAATGTCATTCATCAGATCGTACTTGGCCGCGACAGAGTGAAAAACTTCCGCAACCTTTTGCGCTTTTTCTTCTGTTGCTACAGTGTGATAGCCAAAGTGAGTCGTGTCGCCTACCGGTTGCTGTTGATTGGGCAAGGATGAATCAGACATGCTTTCTCCTGTGTGCCTCTCGGCTGATTGTGGTTACATGATGTCGAACAAATGAAGCCCTAGTTTACTTTATCTACATCAGGTTGTCTTTGTTGCAAATTCTTTTCTATCGCTTGAATTTCATCTTGCGCTTCAATGCCTTGAAGCGCTAATTCGCGCACCTCGTTATCAATGGGCTTTTTTATCTCAACACCCAACTGTTGAAAGGCCTCAGCTTGACGAATTGCGTTGCCTTTCCCGGTCGCCAATTTGTTGAACGCACCTTGGTAGCTCTGGTTAGCTTTGTCCAAAGCGTGTCCCAGTCCTTGCATGTCATCAACAAACAAGCGCAGTTTGTCATACAACTTACTGGCCTTTTCAGCGATGCGCTGAGCGTTTTGATTCTGTCGATCATTGCGCCACAGATTATCTATGGTACGAAGCGCCACCAATAAAGTTGTTGGACTGACCAAAATAATATTGTGCTCCATCGCCTGCTTGACCAACTGAGGATCACTTTTTATCGCTAATTGGAACGCCGGCTCAACCGGGATAAACATGAGGACGTAGTCAAGGCTAGTTATGCCTTTTAGCTGGTGATAGTCCTTTTGGCTCAATCCTTTGATGTGATTGCGAATCGATAATAGGTGGGCAGACAAGGCTTCTTGTCTGTCGGAATCTGACTCGGCATGAAAGTAGCGCTCATACGCATTGAGGGACATTTTGGCATCAACCACCACCTGCTTTTGTTGGGGTAGCTCAACCACAACATCCGGTTGATAACGCTTACCCGCTTGGTTTTGCAAGTTCACTTGAGTGTGATACTCGTGTCCTTCTCGCAAACCTGATTCAGATAGGACCCGAGCTAATACCACTTCCCCCCAATTGCCCTGCTGCTTGTTATCACCCTTCAGTGCTTGGGTTAGGTTCAACGCCTCTTTCGCCATGTTTTCATTAAGGCGCTGCAAGTTTTTCAACTCGTGGACCAAGGTATGCCGTTCTTTGGCTTCTTGGTTATACACGTCGTGAACTTGTTTTTTAAACCCATCGAGCTGGGTTTGCAGCGGGTTAATCAATTGGCTTAATGTAGCCTTATTTTGCTGCTCTACTTTCTCAGCCTGTGTATCCAAAATTTGCTGTGACAACACAGCAAACTCTTGTTTAAGACGATTCTCAGTTTGCTCTAGTAACGACAGTTTTTCTTGCTGAGCCTGCATCGCTTCGTGATGACTTGCCTTCGCTGCAAGAAACTCAGCATTTAATTCTGAGTACTTTTCTCGCCACTGGTGCGCTTCTTGTTGCAGCTTGTGTTTCTCTTGTTGAATGGCGTCAAAGTGGCGCAGTTTCTCCATTGCAGCCATTAAGCGACCGTGGCTCTGCTTAAGTTCGTGGGCATTTTTATCTCGCTCATCATCAAGGCTATTGAGCTCTTTTTCAGCTACCGTAAGTTGCTGGCGAGCCTCAGTCAGTGATTGTTCGACAAGTGCAAGCTCTCCCTGCCACTGTGCTTCAAGCAACGCTTTTGCTTGACGAAACCGCGAGGCTTGATAGAAAAACATGCCACCAGCACCCGCAAAAACACCAAGAGTTGCAAGTACCCACTTACTTTCTAACAACCACGCTTCAACCATTTCACTATCCAAATAACAGGTGATATAAAAAATACTATTTTGATACTGGATAAATGTCCAGTTTGCGCAGAAAAATCTGAGCTTCTAGACTGAGCGCCAACCTTATGATTATTTTGATCAAAACTATGAACGAAAAGCGCGCGCTACTATTTGGCTTAAGTGCAGTATTGTTGTGGTCTACAGTGGCGACCGCTTTCAAAATTACGCTACAACAATTTACCCCGATTCAAATGGTTGCTATCGCCAGTTTGGTCTCCACCCTATCGCTTTTCCTCGTTTGCACTGTTCAAAAAAAACAAGGTCAGATCCTATCTAGCTTTTTGGCGAATCCGAGATACTACCTAATGCTTGGGTTGATCAATCCACTCGCCTACTACTTAGTTTTGTTTCAAGCCTATGATTTGCTTCCCGCTTCCCAAGCTCAATCTATCAATTACAGCTGGGCGATAACGCTAACCTTAATGGCATCCGTTTTTTTAAGGCAGACCATTCGCAAACAAGATTGGCTCGCGTGCGTCATGTGTTACTTAGGGGTAGTGGTCATTGCTACTCAAGGAAACCTGTTGTCTCTCAAATTAGAAAGCCCCACCGGTTTTGCTTTGGCTTTGTTTTCAACGGTGCTTTGGGCTGGCTACTGGATATTGAACACAAAGAACAAAGCCGACCCTACTGTCGCAATGTTATTAGGATTTGCCTGCGCGTCCCCACTCGCGTTGTTACTAATGTGGTATGAAGGTCATGGGTTAGGTGATGTAACACTGACAGGTTGGTTGGCAGTGAGCTACGTGGGCTTATTTGAAATGGGATTGACGTTTGCCCTGTGGGTGAGCGCGATGAAGTTAACTCAAAATACTGCCAGGATTGGCAACCTGATTTTTATCTCGCCCTTTATTTCCTTGGTATTGCTCGCCAATGTGCTTGGGGAAGCGATTCATCCATCAACTTTGGTGGGGTTAATTTTGATTGTTATTGGCTTAATTGTTCAACAATACGCAGACCAATGTTTGTCTCGCCTCAAACAAAGGAAAATGTAGTTCCGATTAGAACAATTGATAAGCCAGTTCACTGCCCTGTCCTCGGACTTCATCAATATTCATCGCGAGGTCTTGCTGAGTTTTGAGTGCCTTGGCAGCTGGGTGACGCGCAAGATAATTGCGCTTCTCGTCTTCATTAAACATTGAGTCCCAGTTTGCGTGAACATCTCTGGCAAGATAAATAACACAAGCGAGCTTTTTGGCTTCATTGGCGCGTCCGGGATAGTTCGCATGGGCGATCGCATCCACCATATCCGCTGGAAATTTCCAAGTTTCCGCCAACTCGGCTCCCAAGCGCTGCGCATCAGTCCCAAGCACCGCCATCTGCGCTTTGACCATGTCTTCCCCTGACTCAACGCGTTTTGCAATATCAAGTGCTTGCTCTGGCACCAGGGTGTGAATCATCAGTTCACCAATGTTATGCAACACACCTGTGGTAAATACTTCATTGCTGTCCATACGGATATTTTTAGCAATCGTGCTGGCAATAGTGGCAATTTCAAAGGTATTCGCCCAATAGTCTTTTAGGTTTAACGTTTCTAGTTTGGGAAATGTACTGGCCAAGACTGAAGAGGATATCAATGAGCGAACGGCTCCAGCTCCCACTCGCACAATGGCGTCATTAATGTTGGAGATACCTTTCACACCACCAAACTGAGCCGAATTTGCCATTCTCAATACTCGTGCGCTGAGTATCTGATCCATCGCCATTTTCTTCGACAGTTCACCAAAATCGATGTTCTCGCGATTGACCATATCCAATAATTCTTGGAGAACACTTTCAATTCTAGGTAGTTCGTTAATTCGAGAAATCAACGCTTCGTGGCTCATGCCCATCTCCTAACCCAATTTACTAATAAAAATATAGGTCAGAATTTCTATGATTGAGACACCGTACGTCATTCAAAATGTGTAAATCGACAAGAGGTTAGGATTATTCGAGATATAAGTCGAATAATCAGAAGCTTAGAAAAACCATTCAGCAGACAAATAACTCAGCATGCTAGGATTTATTGAGTTTCACTTAGCTGCTTTTTTATGATTTTGAAAAGAAAACAAGCGTCACTTGGTGTATCACAGATCGATTTCCTTGTGGTCTCGTTGATACTGATTCTATTCGTCTTTGTGCTAAGCGGCCCAATTAAAACTGCCTATCAAGCTGTGCAACTAAAAGCGCTGAAAAATAGCCAATCTGCGATTGAACGTGCCATTCAGCAACAAGCAATCAGTAACCAAAGATCGCCAACGCTCGAGCGTGAAGACTGGCGCTTTGGTTACCCCAAAGCCATCTTGCATAACCACACGAACCACAAAGCCGGACTCGCACTTTGGTTTGAATTATCAGAGCAGTTGGTTGTAATAGACCAACAATCTGTTGTTGAAGGGGAACCTGGATGGATAACCCTCTCCGTAGATCGCAAATCACCATGGTGTTTGCGGTATGTGGAGGCGAGTAGTTATTCAGAACCCGCTAGTATAGCCCTCACCACAAACTGCCATTCTCTTGATTAAGCGTGCTGACCGGCAACGTAGCCTGAACTCCACGCCCATTGGAAGTTGTAGCCGCCTAACCACCCAGTAACATCCATGACTTCACCAATGAAATACAACCCTTCGACCGTTTTACATTCCATAGTTTTGGAAGAAAGGTGATCGGTATTGACACCACCGAGTGTCACTTCTGCGGTTCGGTAGCCCTCCGTTCCATTTGGCGACAACTGCCACTTATGAAGACTGGCTTCGATCAGTGCAAGCTCTTGATGTGACAACTGCTTTATGGGTTTTTCGATAAGCTCAGCGTTAAACAACGCCTCAACCAAACGTTTGGGAAGTAGTTTGGCCAAAGTATTTTTCAGGCTTTGATTGGCGTGTTTTTCGCGCTGCGTTGCTAAAAACTCAGAAACCTCTGAGTTGGGAAGTAAATCGACAGTCACAGGTTCACCGTGATGCCAATAGGAAGAAATCTGCAACACCGAAGGCCCTGAGACCCCTCGATGAGTAAACAGTAACGCTTCTCGGAAGCTGGTATTGTCTTTGGCCGTAATTTCTGTCGGCACAGCGACGCCAGAAAGTTCAGCAAAAGTTTGTTTATCGTGGTCATGTAAGGTGAATGGAACCAGCCCAGCTCGAGTTGGCTCAACCTTCAAACCAAACTGTTCTGCAACCTTGTAGCCGAAAGGTGTCGCTCCTAGCTTTGGCATAGAAAGCCCACCAGTTGCAATGACTAGAGATTCACATTCTATTGGCCGGCCATTACTCTTGAGTCGAAAACCGGAATCTGTTTTCTCAATATCGGTCACGTCCTGCAGAAAACGTTGCTCAACGTTAGCTTTTTCACATTCTTTGACTAGTACATTCACAATATCTTTGGCTGAATCGACGCAAAATAGCTGGCCGTGGTCCCTTTCCTCAAACTCCACACCGTATTCACTGACGAGACCAATAAAATCCCAGTTGGTGTATTGAGAAAGCGCCGACTTTACAAAGTGAGGGTTATTGCACAAGAAGTTTTGCGAGGTCACATCATAGTTGGTGAAGTTGCAGCGTCCTCCACCAGAGATAAGAATTTTTCTACCGGGCTTTTTCGCGTGATCCAATACAAGTACGCGGCGTTGACGCTTTCCAATTTGAGCCGCGCACATCAAACCCGCAGCGCCAGCACCAATAACAATTGCATCAACTTTTTCTATCACACTCACTTCTTTCAATCCCGTAGCGACCAAAAACAAAAAGGATGTGCCGACGCACATCCCTTATTTACATTGTCGCTATTTTATCCACTTAGCCGGGAAAAAACCAAAACAAATTTAACTCATCCGGATCCGTACCTTACAGCAGGAAGGCCGCAAGGATGGTCACACCAACAAGATACGTGGTTAATATAAATAACTCTCTGACACGATCGCACTTACCGGTAAATACGGTGTCGTGATGGTGATGGTATTCTTTGCTTTTTAAATAGTGGAACAGGCGTACCTGCTTGGAGACATTACCGTGGGTAGTAAAAAAACCATTGCCATCAACTTGTTGATAGAGCAAAGGGTGCGCTTCTCGCATGATATAAATGAGAGAGCGTAGCGCGCTTAGACACCGAGCCAAATTGACCATGGTGATGAGCAACAAGGTAAACTGAATAACGTCGGCATTGATCATCTATTCCTCCCTACATCTTCACAGAAATGCCAGAAATAAACGATCAGCCGACCGATTAGTAGCCGATATTACTCAGCTGGGGCATCCATGATAGAAGATGAACCTTCTTTTGCCATTTGAGCTAGGTCTTTGTCGATAAAGAACAGTGCCTTACCATCTTCACCCACCAGCTCCAACTTGTCTAAAATCCCTTTAAACAACTTCTCTTCTTCGTGCTGTTCAGCGACGTACCACTGCAGGAAGTTAAAGGTTGAGTAGTCTTGAGTGGTGAAAGCAACATGGGCAAGTTTGTTAATTTTTGCCGTAATCATTTGCTCGTGTTCAAACGTTTCGCGGAATACGTCACCTAGGCTATTAAACTCATGGTTTGGCGCCTCAATCGCGCCAAGAATTGGCATTGCCCCAGTCTCGCTCACGTATGTAAACAAACGCTGCATGTGCTCCATTTCTTCTTGGGCATGACCGCGCAGAAACTCTGCAGCGCCTTCAAACCCTTTGTCTTCACACCAAGCACTCATTTGTAAGTATAGATTGGATGAAAAGAATTCCAGATTAATTTGCTCGTTTAACTGATCGATCATTGCTTGAGCCAGCATTTAGGACTCCTAATTAATTGATGTATCACTGATTAACTATAACACGATGGCTGTGTGATTTTTCAATACTAAACCAGACATCTGACAAAACTCGCAGTCGAGTTAGACACTGTAGACCCAGCTAGAAACTCCACCACTGCGTTTGTTGGCAAGCGCTAGTGGGCGTTCCTAGTCTGTGAAGCACACCTGAAATCCAGTGCAAAGTCTTTGTCGTTGTTTACGAACTAATCGGATTTGAGATCACGAATAAACAAATTGAGGAAACTTGGTGCTAGGCTTAAATTAGACAGTTAATTGGAGATATCTTGATGAGTTATCAACACATTTTGGTCGCCGTCGATTTGTCTGACGACAGTGTTATTTTGATTGAACGCGCCGCCTCTTTGGCCAAGGCACTCGATGCACGTGTCTCTTTCATTCACATAGACGTCAACTACGCTGAACTGTACACCGGCCTTGTCGAAATCAACCTTGCCGAAACCCAGCATCACGCTATCGAAGCTTCAAAAGCCAAGCTGAAAGATTTGG
The DNA here is from genome assembly GCF_056159765.1 of Vibrio sp. ABH4_348. Classification (NCBI taxonomy): domain Bacteria; kingdom Pseudomonadati; phylum Pseudomonadota; class Gammaproteobacteria; order Vibrionales; family Vibrionaceae; genus Vibrio; species Vibrio sp. ABH4_348. Next base: position 145,872 of record NZ_JBSWVW010000003.1, read on the forward strand.
CAGATAACGCTGACTATCCGATCTCGCATACCTTGGTTAGTAGCGGTGATTTAGGCAGCGAGCTGTGCGACAACATTCGAGAGTTTAACTTTGATTTGGTGGTATGTGGCCATCACCAGGACTTTTGGAGCAAGCTACTGTCTTCAACTAAACAGCTAATTAATTGCACCCCGGTTGATTTATTGGTCGTGCCATTGAAAGAATAAATCAACCCGATTGTTCTCTAATGCAGCTCGTGTGAGGCGGTTTGAGACTGGTGGGTCTCCATCAATTTCAGATATTTCTTTTCGAGCTTTTGCTGCTTTTTTGACAACTTGGCTTGTCGCTTGAGCTGTTTTTTCAGTTGTTTGATTTGCTTGTGCTTAGCCTTGAGTGCTTTCTTGGCGCGTTTGTAGCTTTTTTTGTCGAGCACTGACGAGAAATTAATCCCATCGCTTTCCAATGACAGTTCGTCTGTCAAACTCGGCTTCGCACTGGCTTCCGCAACCACCTCTACGACACCCAAACTTGCTTCAGCGTTAAACTGCTCATCATTCGGCGTATTTTCAACCAGCGGTTCTACAGCTGAGTCTTTCAATATAAGTTCAGAAGGAATTTGCTTCTCGTCAAAAAGCTCACTAACTTGCTGCAAGTTCGCCGCATTGTTAAAAGCTTTAGGTTTGCACAAATTCTTTTTGTCGGAAGACGATCGAGCGCAGCCCTGACAGATAAATTGAGGCGCCTGTACCAAAGACTGAATAGTGTTAAATTCAGCGGTGATATCACGACGATTTAATTTACAAAAACGCTTCACAGGACTTCCATTACGACAAATGCCGACACAAATAATAATAATTCGTATTCTGTATATCGAAACTTAATCCGGTTGGCAAGCACTAAATCTGCCGCTATTTTCCATTTACAGATAGATTAATCACTAAGTCATTGATGCTAAAACATAGACATCAAATCGATTTTTTTTCGTCTCAATTGCCATCGTTGGCTGCTGGTCCGCAAGACATGATGCATAGTCCGGGCGTTTTACCACGACTCTTTTACTGGCCAACGCCAAAGCTGGCTCAAGTAACGCGTCCGCGTCTAGATCTTGCCCTACCAGATGTTGAAACACTCGCATTTCTTTTTTGATTAACGCGGTTTTCTTTTTGCCTTCAGGGTGGGGATACATGGGGTCAAGGTAAACCACATCTGGCTGAGAATCTTGCGCGGTCTCCAACACATCCGTCATTAATGCTTGATGGCTGTTTTGATGAGTCAAGTGCATTCTCTCAGACACCCAACTACCAATCTCTTGATCTTGTTTGGCGCGAGCTAACCCATCAGTCAAAAGCGCAGCCACTACGGGATGCCGCTCAACCATAGTGACGCGACACCCAAGAGAGGCCAACACAAAAGCGTCGCGACCTAACCCAGCCGTGCCATCGAGTACATGAGGTGTAACCCCTTTGTTAAGTCCCACAGCTTTAGCGATAGCTTGCCCTTTACCTCCGCCAAACTTTCGACGATGAGCTGATGCTCCCGCAGCAAAGTCAACGTATATCGCACCCAGCTTTGGTTCATCTAATTTTCTTAACTCGATACGCGTTTCGGTTTGCACTAACGCCAACGAAGCTTGTTCGTCATGAACGAGCTGCAGTGAATCGACCAGTTCATCAAAGCTCTGCTTGTTGGCATTTGATTCGCAGATTAGTTGGATACTCAACGCTATTCTCAATTACGTTTGATAATGGCCGAAAGTCTACTGCAGTCTTAGTGAACTGCAACTGAAAGAAGGCTCACCATTCAAAATGATTGACGACCTCATCTATTGGTGCAGGGGCAGCAATGTGATAACCCTGAGCGCTATTCACTCCGAGCTGTTGCAGCTTGTCTTGAATTGATTGATTTTCAACAAACTCAGCGACCGTTTTTTTACCCATTTGCTTGGCCAGCTGGTGAATCGATTTGACGATCACGAAGTCGGTCTCGTTGTTGTGCATTTCCTTAACAAACATGCCGTCAATTTTAATTACATCGACCGGCAGGTTTTTCAAATAGCCAAACGACGACATGCCCGAGCCAAAATCATCCAGTGCAATTTGGCAGCCCAATGACCTGAGTTGTTCAAAAAACGTAATGGCGACGGACAAATGACTCAGAGTAGCGGTCTCTGTGATTTCCCAACACAGTTTGTTGCTGGCGATTGGTGAGGTTTTTACTCGTTCAATAAGATAGTTTCTAAACGTTTTGTCTCCGATTGAATGTCCCGATAAGTTAATCGCACAGGTACTTAAACGGGAAACAATATCGGAATGCTGCTCCAAATAGCTTAGAGTCTTTTCTACGATCGCTTGATCTAAGAACTGAGCGAGATTGTATCTTTCGGAAGCAGGGACAAACACGCCAGGTGATACGTACGCACCTTTTGAATCTCGGATTCGCACTAAAACTTCAAAGTGAATCGGTTGCTGATTTTCCCCAGAGTTTTCGACCATAGAAATAATAGGCTGAGCAAAAAGCTCAAGACCATCAGTATCTAACGCGCGATGAACAATGCTGACACACTCCATCTCTCTTTGTCTGGTTTGCAATAGCTCATCCGATTCGCAGTATAAACTGTATCGATTTCTTCCCTCTTCTTTTGCCGCGTGACAGGCACTGTCAGCTTGCGCATGCACCATCTGTGGAGATATGGCGGTGTGATCGATGAGTCGGATACCGATTGAGCAGGTTAATACGATACGGACTTCATCCCAAACAAAAGGCTGAGACGACAACGCGTCTAAAACCTGTGAGGCAAGCACGACCGCGTCGCGCTCAGTGCAATCCTTTAAAAGTATGGCAAATTCATCTCCCCCCATTCGCGCTAACTGCGCATTGTAAGGCAGAAGCTCTTCCAACATACTGGCGCAAAATTGAATGGCTAAATCGCCAGCTTGATGGCCTGCCGTATCATTCAGTACTTTGAGTTGATCCATGTCCAAATAGAACATGGCATGAGTACGCCGGCCTGTTTCAGTTTCTTCCAACGCTTGTTCTAGTATCAGCTCAAAGTAATTTCGGTTGTACGTTTCGGTAAGTAAGTCGTGGTGAGCATTGTATTCAAGTTGCCGCGTTATTTGCTTGAGTTCGGTGATGTCCGTACCCACCAGCAACACCTGTCCGTTATTGGCAAGCGGTCTTAAGTTCTCTCGAATCCACAATTTACGGCCATCGGCGTGATAATAACCCACCTCGCGTCGCCAAATACTTTGGTTTTCTGGTTTAGGTAACAACATGACTTGCTTGACGGAAATAGTCTCAGAATCCACATAAAAATCACTTAACGAATGACCCAGAATCGAGTCCTGTTGGTAACCAAGCAAGTCTTCGGCAAATTTATTGAGTTGTTGTATTCGACCATTCTCATCTAGTGTTAGCATCATAATTGGCTGCTGGTCGTAGTAATGACTGAGCGTCGCCTCCCGCTCGTACAATTTGTCCTCACTGACTTTACGCCGCGTGATGTCTCTTGCTTCAAATAAATATTGCTTACCGTGTAATGGCGTCTCTGGAAGCGGTTGGATATCAATTTCTAGAATCACACTACCTTTCACTTCATGCCAAATTTCAGCTTCGTAGTTATTGTTATCGGTAAGCAAGTGGCTCTCAAACTGCCCTTTAATTTCGCTACTAAAGGTTTTGTCCCAATAAGGATTTAACCAAATGGGGACATCGGGCATTAAGTTGGGATGATAGAGTAAGTCCTGGAGGTTGGCGTTGGCGGTAATCACGGTTCCATGGCTATCGAGAATGCCGATGTAGTGATAGCTTTGGTCAAAGACTCGTTCCAACAGCTGTTGGTTTTCTCTTGCTTGCCATTCACGTTTTTTTACTTCGCTCAGATAAAGCAGCAACAGAGTTATGGTGAACACGGTCGAAAACAAAAAGCCGATTACAATCTTTAAGTCTTGAGTAAAGCGTTCTAACCATGTCGTAGGCCGGTTCAATAACGCGCTGGTGGCAACGTTATCAACACCCAAATTCCATTTGGTTGCTGCTTGGTAATTGATTTTCAGTTGTGGCGTCGCTCGCACCACTTCAGGCATAGGTAAGTTTGGGTTGTCTAGTACTTGAACCAATAAGTCTGCAACCATTACGCCATGTATTCGACCAGACTGAATCAACCCGCCCACCGCACCGTATTCCATATCCCAGTCGTGAACCATAAAAATCGGTGCCGTCGCTTGTTCACTTAGCATTCGCCATTGCTCATCTTGCATCGTTTGACCATCGACATCACGGTAGAACACGTAGAACAAAATGCTGTCGTTAGGGCTTAGTTGTTTTGAAAAATCGATTAACTGCTGAAAGGTTCCCGGCATTAAATGATGAATTGAATCTTTAAGCTCTGGATGCTCTTCTAAGAACGTCGTAACTTGAGCCCGAACCGCTTCTCCAGTTATGGAATGGTCACTGACTATCCAAATGTTTTCGTTTTGAGGTTGTAGCCTGCCAATAAGGCGTAAGCTCGCCATCAAGTCGACATCTTCGGTGACGCCAGTTTCTCTGACCGCTGGATTCGAAGATGGCCTGTAATTGTTTACCCCACCAAAAATGACGGGTGTATCTGTTAACGTGTCTGATAATGAACGGACGATATCCAACGCAATGTTATCGCTGACCACGATGGCTTTAAAACGCTCTTGTTCTAACTTGGTTTTGAGTAACTGTCGAAGTTGGTTGAGATAACTGGTGGTTTGCAACCTTTTGGCATCTAGATAAATATCTCTATGCTTTAACCCCTTAGCGTTTAAACTGCGAGTTAAACCGATATCAAACGCGTCAGTCCAGAAGTAGCCCTGATGGTAGGAATGAATGACTAGCACGTCGTCTATTTGATCGTTAGCGACAAGTGTTGAGCTACATAAAAATAGAATTAGCCCCAAACAATAACGCATTGATTTGTTGCCCAATTGGAGTCGTTATTGGTTAGTATAGTACCCAGTATTTGGGTTGCGCCTTCTACTCAACGTCGCGCAACTTGTCACTAGTAAAGGAACCGTCTGTGCATACCTCTCAAGTAAAACTCGATGATTTAGACCGTGCCATTTTAAAAACTCTAATGGATGATGCCAGACGGCCTTACGCTGAGATGGCTAAGGACTTTAATGTAAGCCCTGCGACCATTCACGTCCGTATCGAGAAAATGAAAGCCGCGGATGTAATACAGAGAACAGAAGTCATCGTGGATAGTAAAAAGCTTGGATACGATGTGTGTTGTTTTATTGGCATTAACTTGAATGCAGCTCGTGACTATCACTCCGCGCTGGAAAAACTCAACGCGCTAGAAGAAGTGGTTGAGGCATACTACACCACAGGCGCTTACAATATTTTTGTAAAATTAATGTGTCGTTCGATTGAAGAATTGCAGTACGTGTTAATTGATAAGCTGCAGGCAATTGATGAAGTTCAATCTACAGAGACGTTAATCTCGCTGCAGAACCCCATCAACCGAAACGTTAATCCTTAGCAGTAGGTGCAATACGAGCAATCAGTTGGTCTATATCAATACCGGACTCGAGCACCTGACTCGCGATTTGATTGACTCGTTCCCCTTTTCTTTCGTCTATGACCAGTTGGAATTGGTAGACGATGTCTCTCAACGTCGCTAGCGGAACCTTACGCGCCGCGCTTCGAACACGTTCTTCACTAAGATTACCCAGTTGGGTAATAACTTTTCCGTATTGAACTTTGTCTGGTTCTGAATCAAGTAATTCGTTAATGCGACTTTGCTGAAGAGGTGTCATTCAATCTAATTAGTTAATGTGACTTTTGCCGCAAATATACGCGTTTTTTCCTGACTGTAAATATGCTTCGGTGTTTTGGATAGTGGAATCATTCGTCACGTAGTGCCAAGCCTTTGCTCTTTGTGTATGCAAAACCAGTAGAGCAGGTAACGGCAAAAGCATAAGCAAAATAAGTAAACTAATCGGATCCGCAATAAATCGCTGAATTATCGCGATGAATAAGCCACTTCCCGTCATTTGTAACAAACCCAACAAGGCTGCGGCCGTACCAGCTTGTTGACCAAACGGGGCCAAGGCTCTGCCAGACGCAGCACCGAGTATCAGTGCAAAACCGACCGAACTAACAAAAATCGGTAACATAAAGGCAAATGGTGCTTGTTCAGCTTTGATTGCCCACATTAGAAAACCTGAACAAGAAATAGCGAGTATCCCGATCGCAAGGGTCTTTAATGTACCAATCCGATTCATTAACCATGGTCCAATAAAGCAAGCTGCAATATTTATTATGCCGTTTACGCTAAACCAGAACGTAAATTCGCTCATTGTCAGTCCCATTTGGCTGATGAGAATCTCAGGTGCCGCGGTGACATAGGCCAAAATTACACTCATCGCCAACAAACACAGCAATGAGTGATACAGAAAAGTTGGTTCCTTGAGCACACCAAAATACTGGTCAACGCTTATAGATACTTTGGCTGTTTTTTTCGGACGAGTTTCGTATTGAAATTTCCATAACCAGCAACCTGCAACAACAGAATACACCGCCATAAACCAGAAGCAAAAACGCCAGTCAAACCATTCTGTTAGGTAGGCACCTAATATTGGAGCTAAAGCAGGAACACAGCAGATCACGCCATTTAGATAACTTATGTAGTGACCGCTTTTGTTCGCACCATATTGGTCTCTTACACTGGCAAATGCTGAAACAGAAGTTGCGCTCGCACCAACGCCTTGAATCACGCGTGCGACAAGTAGCAGCTCTATACTTGTCGCCATTGCACCAATCAAAGACCCGAACAAGTATAGGACTATTCCTAATAGACCTACCGTTTTTCTGCCAGTTCGGTCTGCCAACGGCCCCATGATCAGCTGCCCAATGCCCATCGACATCATAAACCAAGTGATTGTATCTTTTGCCCAAGCCTGTTCCACGTGAAACTCCGCTGAAATAATGTTCAGTGCCGGCAGATAGATATCTATGGCAAGCGGACTAAAGATCACTAATAACATCAAAGTGTAAAAAGGCGTTTTCATAGGTCAGGACTAGCAATGATTTTTGCGCAGTCTATTCTTTGAGTAAGATGAATAGAAGTGATATATCATCATGTAAGTTATTCCATAAAGGAAATTCTTAATCGATGAAGGTGGAACAGTTATTCCGGGTAGACCTCAGTCTACTGATTTGTCTTAAAGTCTTACTTGAAGAGCAAAACGTTTCAAGAACTGCCTCTCGGCTTAACTTGAGTCAGTCTGCGATCAGTAAGAACTTGGCAAAACTCAGAAACCAGTTAGGAGATCCGCTTTTTACTCGTTCAGCCTATGGTTTAGTTCCGACGGCAAAAGCACTAGAGCTGGGCCCTTTAATTCAGACCTGGTTAGATCAAGCGCAAAAGATTCTAACTAGTGACCAATTCCAGCCAGCATTAAGCGATAGGGAATTTCGAATTGCGACAGTCGAGAGCGCTTACCCTTTGGTTTTTTCAAAGTGGTTGCCACAAGTGTATTCCGAAGCACCAGACGTACGTGTTAATACACACCTTTGGACCGAAAATGCGTTTCGAGAACTTCGAGCTGGAAATCTTGACTTAGGAATCACAGGAAAAGACATCCGATACGAAGACGCAAAAATCACCATGCCCTGTCCTGAAGATATTCGTCAACACGTGTTGTACTTCGATACTCAATGCTGCGCAGTAAACAAAACACTGCCTCTCGCGGCTGGAGAACTCACTTTCGAAAAGTACATATCTTCAAGGCATATTCAAGCGCGTTGCAACAATAAAGACCGTTGGCTTCTCGATCACCTACTCGCTCAGAAAGGATACCAACGCGACATAGCGATGGTGGTACCCGACTTTACTAGTGCTGTAGACATTTTACTTGCTACCAACTTTATATTTACCGGCCCATATTACTATCTGTCTCTACTGGCAGAGAACTATTCGATCGAATTGCATCCATTGCCTTTTGATTGCCCACCTTATGCTTCAACGCTGTTTTGGCACAAATCTAAGGAAGAAGATCCTGCAAATAGGTGGCTACGCAGTCGTATAGTTAGTAGCACTGACAAGTTTAGAAAACAATCTGTCGATAGATTGAATCCAGAGCAAAAACCGAGTAGCTTTGACGAAAATTTCTGATTAAGTCATACAGTAAGGGACATACAATGCACAACCCTATTGACGAACGCGTCGCAAGTTTACGCGCTACTTTCGATAACCTCGGTATAGATGCCATCGTTATCCCCCGTGAAGATGAATATCTCGGCGAATACGTACCCTCTCACAATGAAAGATTGCGCTGGATTTCAGGCTTTACCGGGTCAGCAGGCTTAGTAGTAATCACTCGTGACAGCGCAGCCATTTTTGTTGATGGTCGATACACTGAGCAAGTCCAAAGCCAGGCTCCTGCTAATATGTTTGAGTATCGCCACTTAATCGAGGAACCAGTTAGTGAGTGGTTACTTAGCCAACTTGAAGGAAAAAGGCTCGGTTTAGTAAGTGCAGTTCACAGTACTACATGGTATGAATCTCTTGCGAATACAATCTCAGAAAAGATTGAACTTGTAGCGCTTAGTGTAAATCCCATTGATACAATCTGGCGGGACCGTCCAGATTACTGCCCTTCTGAAATATCGCAATTTCCACTTCAATCTAGTGGCCAATCGTCACATGACAAGCGTGCCGCTATTGGTGAGTTACTAACAAAACTCGGTGCTGATGTACAAGTGGTATCAGCACTCGACAGTTTGTGCTGGCTTACTAACCTGCGTGCCTCTGATGTTTCTCACCTGCCAGTATTCTTAGGTATCGGCCTACTCTACAAAGATGGCTCTTTACAGCTGTTTGTTGATTCAGAGCGAATTCAAGGTGACTACGAAACGCACCTTGGTAACCAAGTATCCATTTTGGCGCCTGGCAGCATTGAAGCCGAGCTTAAAAGTCTGGCAGGTAAAAATGTTCTGATTGATCCTAACTCCACAAACGCTTGGTATACGCACACGTTGCAAACGGTTGGTGCCAATGTAATAAAAGCTCAAGATCCTATCGCACTACCTAAAGCTCAAAAAAATGAAATCGAATTGTCAGGCATGAAGGATTGTCATATCCGGGATGGTGTAGCCATAAGTGAGTTTTTGTATTGGATAGAATGCGAAGTAAAACAAGGTAATTACCATGATGAAGCTACGTTAGCAGACAAGCTACATGAACTACGTAAACGCGATCCTAAATTACGTAATTTAAGCTTTGGCACCATTTCGGCAGCTGGTCCAAATGCCGCAATGGCACATTATTCTCATACCAATAGCGATGTTCCCGCTAAGCTTACAAATAACTCTCTATATTTAGTTGATTCTGGCGGCCAATACCTTGACGGCACCACTGACATAACGCGCACAGTCGCAATTGGTGTACCAACAGACGCGATGCGCCAACAATTTACCTTGGTATTAAAAGGACACATTTCGATCGCCACTGCTAAGTTCCCGATTGGAACTTGTGGCTATCAGATTGATTCCTTTGCTCGCATGCACCTGTGGCAGCACGGATACGATTTTGACCATGGTACTGGGCATGGTGTAGGTCATTATTTGAGTGTTCATGAAGGCCCGCAAAGTATCTCAAAAAGACAAATTAACGTACCTCTACTCGCTGGTATGGTGCTATCAAATGAACCTGCTTACTATCGAGCAGGTGAGTTTGGAATTCGAATTGAAAACTTGGAAGTTGTCGTTGAGAAAGAGACAAATGGCGATTTACCGATATTAGGATTTGAAAGTCTAACACGTTGTCCACTCGACAAGACTCTCATCGATGTGTCTTTGTTGACGGACGATGAACTCACCTGGGTCAATGATTATCATGCGTTAGTGTGGTCAGATCTAAAAGACCTAGTTAACGGCGAGTTTTCCACTTGGCTGAAGCAAGCTACGCTGCCAATTACTCGTTAGTTACTTTGGCTA
>NZ_JBSWVW010000004.1:0-8164 GCF_056159765.1 Vibrio sp. ABH4_348
GTTTGGATGGCAGTGAAACCGATGATGGCTGTTGGTTGTTCGATGATAAGCCCTACGATTGGGGACCAATAGACGGTGTTGTTTTAGCAAACAGAACAAATGGTCCCGTCCTACATCAATGTTATGTTGACTGAGTAAGTGTTTGAGCTTGCGAGTTCCCAAGCGAGGATGTTGAATCCGTTGCTCTTTGACGAACCCAATGACAGACTGCTCTTTCCGAATTCGCTGACGCTCTGACGTACAACGTTTATAAAATGCCTGCCGAGTAATGCCAATAAACTGACAAGCTTTCGTCACTGTGAGTCTTTTGAGCGTTTTTTCCTTAATAACTCGGCTTTGCGCTTCTTTGAGATTCGAACTCCAAAATCTCTATCCATGACTTTTACGACCGCTTCAAAGAAGTCCGCTTTCAGTTGAGTTTCCTCAAGTTGTTGTTCGAGTTCTTTTATTCGTTGTTCAGGAGTATGAGCAGAAGGAGAATCAGACATATCATTACCTACTGTGTTTGGTTTCTCTATTCCTTTAGACCAATTTAGACGACCGTGCTTACGAAGCCAAACCAAGACCGTGGACCGACCTTGGATTCCATATCGCTCTTGGGCTTGTATATAGGTCATTTCTCCTTTTTCTACTTGGTCAACAACCGCCAATTTAAAGGCAAGAGAATAATCTCGCTGGGTTCGTTTACTTGTTGATTTCATGACACTCTCCAATTTCATGTTGGGAATGTGTCAACCTTATTTAGGACGGTACACTATAAATAGAAAAGGCGCTGAATAGCGCCCTTTTTGTTTCACGTGAAACACTAATTGATTACACCTGAATAGGCTGAATGCCAATCTTTCCAAACCGGATCAAAGCCTCGTTGTCGAATCATATCTTCAATATCTGTTGACGAGCGTTCGTCACTAATAGCAAATTGTTCCAATTCGGCATCGTCATTGGCATAACCACCAGGCTGTGTTTTAGAGGCTGCAGACATACTGGTAACGCCCAGAGGTAGGACATTGTCTCTGAACTTTTCACTTTCTCGAGTAGATAAGGACAACTCTACTTCCGGATTGAGTAAACGGTAGGCACATATTAGTTGAACCAATTGTTTGTCACTCATAACAGACTTAGGTTGTAATGAGCCTTCACAAGGGCGAATTCTTGGAAACGAAATCGAATAGCGCGTCTTCCAATAGTTTTTCTCTAAATAGTCGAGATGAGCTGCAACATAAAAACAATCGGTGCGCCACTCTTCTAAACCAATCAAGGCGCCAATACCAATTTTGTCTATGCCCGCTTTTGCTAGTCTATCCGGCGTATCAAGTCTGTAGTAAAAATCAGTCTTGTTGCCACGCAAGTGATGTTCAGCATAAGTGGAAGGATGGTAGGTTTCTTGATAAACCATAACCGCATCGAGACCTAAGGTCTTTAGCTCAGCATACTCATCTTGATCTAGCGGCTGAACTTCCATCGCAAGGTAATTGAAACGCTTTTTAATTGCGGGTAACTGCTCTCTGAAATAACGCATCCCGACTTTGGTTTCATGCTCACCTGTCACGAGCAAAACACTGTCGAACTTCATTGTCTTAATTGCGTCAATTTCCTGCTGAATTTCTTCCCCGTTAAGCGTTTTGCGCTTTATTCGGTTATCCATTGAAAATCCGCAATAAGTGCAAGAATTCGCGCACAAATTTGAAAGGTACAAAGGGATATACAAGCTAATGGTGTTACCAAAACGCTTTCGGGTAAGCGAGAAACTTTGTTGAGCCATAAGCTCAAGATAAGGTTCCGCAGCCGGCGAGATGAGTGCTTTAAAGTCCTCTAAATCTCGCTTTGGTTTGGATAGTGCTCTTTTAACGTCTTGGTCCATTTTCGAATAGATAGACATGCGTATATCATCCCAGTCGAGCGAACGAAAAACATCAACAAAACTCATTACAAATCGTCCAAGAAGCTAGTTAGTGGTGAAGAAGCAACAGCATGGTTCACTTGACCCGCTAAGCCAGATTCATAAGCCATTCGTCCTGACTCAACAGCAAGCTTAAAAGCTTTAGCCATCTGAACTGGGTTTGCAGAAGCCGCAATGGCTGTATTTACAAGCACGGCATCTGCACCTAATTCCATGGCTTCGGCTGCGTGTGAAGGTGCGCCAATTCCAGCATCTACGATAACCGGCACAGTTGCCTGATCGATGATGATGTTCAAAAAGTCACGACTGGCCAATCCTTTGTTTGAACCGATTGGAGCGCCAAGCGGCATTACTGCTTGGCACCCTACCTCTTCAAGTCGTTTACACAATACTGGGTCAGCATGGCAGTATGGCAAAACGATAAATCCTTCTTCGACCAATTGCTTGGCCGCCTCTAATGTTTCAACAGGATCTGGCATAAGGTATTTAGGGTCTGGGTGTATTTCCAACTTAACCCAATTTGTTTGCAACGCTTCCCTTGCGAGCTTCGCCGCGAAAACCGCGTCTTTCGCATTTTTGGCGCCAGAGGTGTTAGGTAGTAGAGCGATCTGATTAGCAATCAATGGAGAGAGAATATCGTCTTGCTGGCTACCTACTTCAACCCGTTTTAACGCCATTGTAGCCATGTTGGAGCCGCTCGCTTTAATCGAATCAATCATAGCAACGTTATTTGAAAATTTGCCGGTTCCAGTAAGTAGACGTGACTCAAAGGTTTTTCCTGCAATCTCTAACATCTTAACCTCCCGCTATTGCTTGAAAGACAGAAATGGAATCTCCATCGCTTGGTTGGACTTCTTGCCAAGTGTCTTGAGCAATAATATCGTTGTTGATCGCTACTACACATCCATCAGTTTTAATACTTAAGCTGCTAAGGAGCTCCTCTACATTTACAGGCGCTTCAAGGTCTATTTGCTCGCCATTTACTTCTAATTTCATTGTTCCTCACCGCAAGTCGTGCAGTTAATGTTTCGTTTGGCTTTTAACGTGCGCCAATTCATCGTTGTACCATCGAATAACTTTAAGCAGCCTATCTCACTACTAACTAGTTGTTGAGTGAGTATCCGCAATGCTGCTAACGCCTGTTGAGTACCCATAATCCCAACTACCGGCCCTACAATACCGCTGTCGACACATCGATTCCCATCGGGTAACGAATCAAAAGGAAAGATGCATCGGTAGCAGGCAGAGTCATCAGAATAATCAAAAATGGCAAATTGTCCTTGCCAACCGATTGCTGAAGCAAAAACGAGCGGTTTTTTGTGTTCAAAGCAAGCTTTATTAATCTGTTGCCGGCTTTTAATATTGTCTGTGCAGTCTAAGACAATGTCAGCCATAGAGATCTCAATCGCTAATTGCGCCCCTTCAATACGCTTTCCAACCGTTCTCACCCTACAGCCAGGGTTGTTACCTAGCAATGAACGCTTCAATGACTCAACTTTGGCAGCACCAACATCTTCATTACGAAATGCGACTTGTCGGTGTAGGTTGGACACTTCAATCGAGTCATCATCAACCAGTACCATCTTGTTTACGCCAGCCGCCGCTAGATAGGTTGCTGCAGGAACACCCAGCCCCCCACAACCAATAATGAGCACGGAGGCATTGGACAACTTGGCTTGCCCGCCTTCGCCAATACCCTCAACTTGTATCTGACGTATGTAGCGGTTGAAGTCATCGTCATTAATCATGACTTAATGAACCTTCTGTTTTGATTCTGAAATTGCATTATTCAATTCTTCGACTGCTAAGCTTTTATCTTCAGCTAAAGTTACCGCTCGAACAACAGCCACGTAATCGACACCTTGTGAAACTACTTTAGGGACCCTATCCAGGTCAATTCCACCAATAGCGACTGTAGGTATTGATTTACCTCGGGCGTTCGCCACTGATTTTACTAACCTATCGTATAAACCCAATCTGATTAAACCTTGTGGTTTTGATGGCATGACTTTGGTGGTCGTTGGAAATATATGACCCAAGGCGATGTAGCTTGGGTCAAGTTGAGTGATCCTTAGTAATTCATAATAACCATGGGTCGACAAGCCAAGTCGTATACCACTCTTGGCAAGCAAATTAAGATCTGTTTCATCAATATCTTCTTGTCCTAGATGGACACCGTAAGCACCATGCTTTAACGCTAGTTGCCAATGGTCATTGATATACACCTGAGCATTAGCTGTTTCACCCAATTCGATAGCCCTTTTGATTTGAGTTTCTAGGTCGGGTAGTTCTGGCGTTTTTATACGCAACTGTACAACAGATAAATCATTTTCTAGGAGCTCTTCTATAAGATCGACATTATCAACAACAGGATACAGGCCTTCACACTTTAGGTTGTGTCGTGGGAATGCGACTTCGGGTAGAGTCATATTTTTGCCCAAATCAAGTTTAGGAAGTGGAAAAGACTCACAATCTAGGGGCCATGTTTCACGTGAAACATTTTCAAGAGCCCTAGAAAGTACGACACAATCTTCTATCGGAAAGTCGAGACACAAACAAGCCATTAAGTTCGCTAACAAACTAAGACTTTCACCTGGATTACAATTGTCGAGACTTGCTTCTCGATAGCCTGGGGATTCAAACCAACGATCCAAATCACCTTCATTCCCCCTGCCGAAATTGATCACGGCGGAGCTACCTAACAATTCTGTTCCAACAAACGAATTAAACCAATCAGATTTAAATTCAAAGCTTACTAGGATTGTATTGGACGATTCCCCCAGAACACTTTCGTCGACGTGATGGCACGATACTTCATCCACTAAACAAATACGCCAAGATTTATCTTGAACCGATAAAGCAAACTCATTTTCGGATACTGTACTCAGTTGGTACCCTTGATTTTCAAGACCTACTCGTGCGGCAAGCTTCAAAACATCTTGGATGTGGGAATCAATTCGATCTAGTGTTCTAGGGGTGTTCATACTACTGCCTAATTAAACTGCTGAATGATAAAGCTGAGAACCTGTTTCTTTAAATTCTTTTGATTTTTGACGCATGCCTTCAAGTGGATCGTCTAACATTTTGACCTGTATAGATTGGTCAGCTGCCACTTGTTCTTTGTCCTTAGCGTACTCGCGCACTTCCTGAGAAATTTTCATCGAACAGAACTTAGGGCCGCACATGGAGCAGAAGTGTGCCACCTTTCCGGACTCTTGAGGCAGAGTTTCATCGTGGAACGCGCGCGCAGTATCCGGGTCCAATGCGAGATTAAACTGGTCTTCCCATCTAAACTCAAAGCGCGCCTTAGACAAAGCGTTATCTCTCACCTGCGCACCAGGGTGTCCCTTTGCTAAGTCTGCCGCATGCGCTGCGAGTTTGTATGTGATCAAACCTATTTTTACGTCATCCTTGTTTGGCAAACCAAGGTGCTCTTTAGGAGTGACATAACACAACATCGCACATCCATACCAACCAATCATCGCTGCCCCAATGCCTGAAGTGATGTGGTCATAACCCGGAGCCACGTCTGTAGTCAATGGACCTAACGTATAAAAAGGCGCTTCATGACAATGGTGAAGCTGCTCGTCCATGTTTTCTTTTATCATGTGCATAGGAACATGACCCGGACCTTCGATAATTACTTGTACATCGTACTCCCAAGCAACCTTTGTTAGCTCTCCTAGAGTCCTTAGCTCTGCGAATTGTGCTTCATCGTTTGCATCTGCAATAGAACCCGGACGTAAGCCATCACCCAATGAAAGTGCAACATCATATCGTGCGCATATTTCACAGATTTCTCTAAAGTGCGTATAAAGAAAACTCTCTTTGTGGTGCGCTAAACACCACTTAGCGATGATAGAGCCACCACGGGATACAATGCCCGTAACTCGCTTGGCAGTCATCGGCACATAGCGCAGAAGCAAACCTGCATGAATCGTAAAATAATCGACGCCTTGTTCTGCCTGTTCAATAAGGGTGTCACGCATTACCTCCCAAGTCAGGTCTTCGGCAATTCCGTTCACTTTTTCGAGTGCTTGATACATAGGCACAGTACCAATCGGAACCGGGCTATTGCGAAGTATCCACTCACGTGTCTCGTGTATGTTCCTTCCCGTGGAAAGATCCATGACAGTATCAGCGCCCCACTTGGTCCCCCAAACCAACTTTTCCACTTCTTCCTCAATAGAAGACGTAACTGAAGAGTTACCAATATTGGCGTTTACTTTTACTAGAAAGTTGCGGCCGATGATCATTGGTTCTGATTCTGGGTGATTAATATTGTTGGGGATGATAGCTCTACCTTCCGCCACTTCTTTTCTTACGAACTCAGCCGTAATGTCTTTTGGAAGATTAGCGCCAAAGTTTTGCCCTGGATGTTGCTGATTAAGTAACTCGTTACGAAATTTTTCACGACCCATGTTTTCTCGAATGGCAATGAACTCCATTTCAGGCGTAATAATACCTTGGCGGGCATAATGCATCTGGGTCACACATTTATTTGCACTAGCTTGGCGAATACGAGGAAGGTTTTGATAACGTAGGTCATCCAAAGTATCGTCATCCAAGCGTTGCTTAGCGTAGACAGAGCTAACTCCATCTAAGACAATTGTATCGCCTCGCTCTTCTATCCAAGCCTCTCTGAGCTTAGGTAGGCCCTCATGTAGGTCTATAGAGTAATCTGGGTCGGTATAAACACCTGACGTGTCATAGACGTTTATAGGCTCATTAGGTTCGAACTGAGGGTTCTCTTTTGTTCCGCCTATCAGGGAATCAGAAAGAGATATTTGACGCATTGGCACACAAACATCTTCCCGAGAACCTATTACATAGATTTTTTGGGAGTTGGGGTACGCTTGAGTAGAAAGGTTATCAATAAATTGCTTGGCTTCTTGCCTAGCTTGTTTACGAGTCGACATAGCATTTTCCTAAGAGATTATGGATTAAATGCTTATCGGATGTGAGTACAAGAGTCACCAGTATCCCTACTGGCTACAGTAAAACGCGATGTTTTCTCCTGTTCCCTTCGCGGGTATTAACCCGATCAGGTTCAACGGATCCCGAATTAACGGTCTCAGCCATTTGGCACTCCGACAAGTTTGTCGAGTATAACCAAGCCAGTTGATGAAACCAATAACTTAAACCTTGGATATTAAGACATACCCAAAATAGGCTGCCATTATACTTAGTAGCACGTTAAGACAGGTGGACGTAATAGCCTTTGCCACTTCTCCTTGATGAAGCAACGTAACCGTATCCATTGAAAAGGTTGAAAACGTGGTTAGCGCACCAAGAAACCCAACACCCAAAATGTAGCGCCAAGGTTCAGTTGAAACCCACCCCTTGGCAATGGCCGCTAACAAGAATCCCATTATCAATGAGCCTATAACATTCACAATCAGAGTACCGTAAGGAAACCCTCTTCCCCACATGAGCGTAGACCACTCAGAAATTAAATAACGACTCGTAGCACCAAATGCACCACCCAATGCCACGGAAAGTAAAATATATAGCTGACTCATGAGCTGACCACCCAAATAATAGTGACTTCATTATGAAGTAAAAGGGTTTGAAAATCAGTCAGTTTTTAAACGTTACAGCTGTCACTTTTAGAAACTAAAAACAGAAAGAGGTGCGAGATTTTTGTGAGAGATCGTGGATATGTAAAATTGAATGGAATCGACTATGCTAGCACTCCAAACATCACCATTGTTTTACAAGAGAATCAGTCCCAGTATTTCTGTTGAGGTTTTAGAGATAGCGGGAGATTGGAACGGAATACCGGAGATTCGAATCGGGTGATATTCAAACTCTCGACACGTACTGTATCTGGCAAATCGGAAATCTCTTTTACTGCTAATTAATTTACTTCAACACCCAAAAACAAAAAGGCCTAGGTCTTCCAACTAGGGCTCCAAAAATACAGCAGGGTGGACAGGCTCAAACTCCCAAAACGCGCATGTTTTAGTATTAGTGAAATCCACTGCTTTTTTTGGCGCTAACATAAAAAAGCCTCAGCATTTCTGCTGAGGCTTATTAATATAGCAGGGGTGGACCGGGCTGGCGCTCAAGAGATTCGAACTCCCAACAGGCGCGTGTTGTGGTATTAGAGGAATACGCTGCTTTGATTCATTACTACATACAAAAAAAGCCTCAGCGTTTCTGCTGAGGCTTATTTATATGGCAGGGGTGGAGAGATTCGAACTCCCAACACGCGGATTTGGAATCCGCTGCTCTGCCAATTGGAGCTACACCCCTAGATTT
>NZ_JBSWVW010000005.1:0-1426 GCF_056159765.1 Vibrio sp. ABH4_348
TCTGTATTTACACATTCAACGTTCTTGCTTTGAGTCCATCAAAACCCTTTGGGTGTTGTATGGTTAAGCCTCACGGGCAATTAGTACAGGTTAGCTCAACGCCTCACAACGCTTACACACCCTGCCTATCAACGTCGTAGTCTACGACAACCCTTTAGGACGCTTAAAGCGCCAGGGAGAACTCATCTCAGGGCTCGCTTCCCGCTTAGATGCTTTCAGCGGTTATCGATTCCGAACTTAGCTACCGGGCAATGCGATTGGCATCACAACCCGAACACCAGAGGTTCGTCCACTCCGGTCCTCTCGTACTAGGAGCAGCCCCCTTCAATTCTCCAACGCCCACGGCAGATAGGGACCGAACTGTCTCACGACGTTCTAAACCCAGCTCGCGTACCACTTTAAATGGCGAACAGCCATACCCTTGGGACCGACTTCAGCCCCAGGATGTGATGAGCCGACATCGAGGTGCCAAACACCGCCGTCGATATGAACTCTTGGGCGGTATCAGCCTGTTATCCCCGGAGTACCTTTTATCCGTTGAGCGATGGCCCTTCCATTCAGAGCCACCGGATCACTATGACCTGCTTTCGCACCTGCTCGAGCCGTCACTCTCGCAGTTAAGCGGGCTTATGCCATTGCACTAACCTCACGATGTCCAACCGTGATTAGCCCACCTTCGTGCTCCTCCGTTACTCTTTGGGAGGAGACCGCCCCAGTCAAACTACCCACCAGGCACTGTCCTCAACCCCGATAAGGGGCCTAAGTTAGAACATCAACACTACAAGGGTGGTATTTCAAGGACGGCTCCACGCTATCTGGCGACAACGTTTCAAAGCCTCCCACCTATCCTACACATGTAGGGTCAATGTTCAGTGCCAAGCTGTAGTAAAGGTTCACGGGGTCTTTCCGTCTAGCCGCGGGTACACTGCATCTTCACAGCGATTTCAATTTCACTGAGTCTCGGGTGGAGACAGCGTGGCCATCATTACGCCATTCGTGCAGGTCGGAACTTACCCGACAAGGAATTTCGCTACCTTAGGACCGTTATAGTTACGGCCGCCGTTTACCGGGGCTTCGATCAAGAGCTTCGCGCAAGCGCTAACCCCATCAATTAACCTTCCGGCACCGGGCAGGCGTCACACCGTATACGTCATCTTACGATTTTGCACAGTGCTGTGTTTTTAATAAACAGTTGCAGCCACCTGGTATCTGCGACTCTCGTCAGCTCCATCCGCAAGGGACTTCACCATCAAGAGCGTACCTTCTCCCGAAGTTACGGTACCATTTTGCCTAGTTCCTTCACCCGAGTTCTCTCAAGCGCCTTGGTATTCTCTACCCGACCACCTGTGTCGGTTTGGGGTACGATTCCTTACAATCTGAAGCTTAGAGGCTTTTCCTGGAAGCATGGCATCAATGACTTCATCAC
>NZ_JBSWVW010000006.1:0-1303 GCF_056159765.1 Vibrio sp. ABH4_348
GGGAACTGAAACATCTAAGTACCTCGAGGAAAAGAAATCAACCGAGATTCCGAAAGTAGCGGCGAGCGAAATTGGATTAGCCCTTAAGCTTTTAATGAGACAGGTGAAGGCTCTGGAAAGTGCCGCAATAAAGGGTGATAGCCCCGTAACCGACATCTCATCATCAGTGAAATCGAGTAGGGCGGGACACGTGATATCCTGTCTGAACATGGGGGGACCATCCTCCAAGGCTAAATACTCCTGACTGACCGATAGTGAACCAGTACCGTGAGGGAAAGGCGAAAAGAACCCCTGTGAGGGGAGTGAAATAGAACCTGAAACCGTGTACGTACAAGCAGTAGGAGCCCTTCGGGGTGACTGCGTACCTTTTGTATAATGGGTCAGCGACTTATATTCAGTAGCAAGGTTAACCGACTAGGGGAGCCGTAGAGAAATCGAGTCTTAACTGGGCGCTCAGTTGCTGGATATAGACCCGAAACCAGGTGATCTAGCCATGGGCAGGTTGAAGGTTGAGTAACATCAACTGGAGGACCGAACCGACTAATGTTGAAAAATTAGCGGATGACTTGTGGCTAGGGGTGAAAGGCCAATCAAACCTGGAGATAGCTGGTTCTCCCCGAAAGCTATTTAGGTAGCGCCTCGGACGAATACTACTGGGGGTAGAGCACTGTTAAGGCTAGGGGGTCATCCCGACTTACCAACCCTTTGCAAACTCCGAATACCAGTAAGTACTATCCGGGAGACACACAGCGGGTGCTAACGTCCGTTGTGGAGAGGGAAACAACCCAGACCGCCAGCTAAGGTCCCAAATTATAGCTAAGTGGGAAACGATGTGGGAAGGCTTAGACAGCTAGGATGTTGGCTTAGAAGCAGCCATCATTTAAAGAAAGCGTAATAGCTCACTAGTCGAGTCGGCCTGCGCGGAAGATGTAACGGGGCTAAGCTATAAACCGAAGCTGCGGCTGCAATCTTTGATTGCGGGGTAGGGGAGCGTTCTGTAAGCCGTTGAAGGTGGTCTGTAAAGGCTGCTGGAGGTATCAGAAGTGCGAATGCTGACATGAGTAACGATAAAGGGGGTGAAAAACCTCCTCGCCGGAAGACCAAGGGTTCCTGTCCAACGTTAATCGGGGCAGGGTAAGTCGACCCCTAAGGCGAGGCCGAAAGGCGTAGTCGATGGGAAACGGGTTAATATTCCCGTACTTCTTACAATTGCGATGGGGGGACGGAGAAGGCTAGGTGGGCCTGGCGACGGTTGTCCAGGTTCAAGTGCGTAGGCTTGAGGTTTAGGTAAATCCGGACCTCT
>NZ_JBSWVW010000008.1:0-558 GCF_056159765.1 Vibrio sp. ABH4_348
GCGATGAGTGTTCACACAGATTGATGGTTTATGATGTAAAGAGTTTACAGGTAAGTGCCCAACACTTACTGCTTAGTGTCCCGTTCGTCTAGAGGCCTAGGACACCGCCCTTTCACGGCGGTAACAGGGGTTCGACTCCCCTACGGGATACCATCTTCTCTTGAAGACATACTTCAAAAGAAATGGGTCGTTAGCTCAGTTGGTAGAGCAGTTGGCTTTTAACCAATTGGTCGCAGGTTCGAATCCTGCACGACCCACCAATAATTCAAGAGAAAATCTCAAGATGGGGCTATAGCTCAGCTGGGAGAGCGCCTGCCTTGCACGCAGGAGGTCAGCAGTTCGATCCTGCTTAGCTCCACCATTCTTGACTTCTTCACTAGAAGTAAAACATTGTGGGCGATTAGCTCAGTTGGGAGAGCACCTGCCTTACAAGCAGGGGGTCACTGGTTCGAGCCCGGTATCGCCCACCACTCTCTAACTATTTTTGGACAAACAATCCAAACCACTTCGTTAACCTGTATGTGGTTTAGTTTTAGTCCCTGAGAATCGTTAGAAAGT
>NZ_JBSWVW010000009.1:0-312 GCF_056159765.1 Vibrio sp. ABH4_348
TCCATCTGTCATAGAGCACCTCACATGATATTTTCTGTGTAATGACTGATATTCCTCAGCGCAGTATTGAATACCTCTATCAGAGTGATGAATAAGCTCACCCTCGTAGCGTCGATTTTTCAAGGCCTTCAGGAACGCGCGCTTCACTGTTTGTGTCTTCATATTGTCATCGAGATGATACCCAACTATCTTCCTTGAGTAGGCATCGGTGATTAAACTGAGATAGGTATTTCCTGTTTGCGTTGCCAAGTAAGTAATATCAGCGACCCACAGCTGCTCCGGTTTCGTTGGAACCATGCCTTCTTTGATGCA
>NZ_JBSWVW010000010.1:0-291 GCF_056159765.1 Vibrio sp. ABH4_348
GCCAACTTGCGAGAGTGAGCGAATCCCAAAAAGTGCGTCGTAGTCCGGATTGGAGTCTGCAACTCGACTCCATGAAGTCGGAATCGCTAGTAATCGTAGATCAGAATGCTACGGTGAATACGTTCCCGGGCCTTGTACACACCGCCCGTCACACCATGGGAGTGGGCTGCAAAAGAAGTGGGTAGTTTAACCTTCGGGAGGACGCTCACCACTTTGTGGTTCATGACTGGGGTGAAGTCGTAACAAGGTAGCGCTAGGGGAACCTGGCGCTGGATCACCTCCTTACGAAAA
>NZ_JBSWVW010000011.1:0-287 GCF_056159765.1 Vibrio sp. ABH4_348
GTCAGCAGTTCGATCCTGCTTAGCTCCACCATCTTTAAACATTCTCTCTTGAGAGTTTTTAAAAATGGTTTCTTTCTTTAGAGAGAAAGTAAATCTGCTCTTTAACAATTTGGAAAGCTGACGAATAACAATAATCCCCATATCTTTAGATATGCGTTGTTATTCAATTAAAAGTTCTCAAATCCTAACTTACTTTGAAACATAAGTGTTTTAGGTACCAACACACATTCAAGTGTTCTTGGGTATAGCATCAATGATGTTGTTCATATTTGAGTCCGGCAAAATCA
>NZ_JBSWVW010000012.1:0-273 GCF_056159765.1 Vibrio sp. ABH4_348
GTCAGCAGTTCGATCCTGCTTAGCTCCACCATCTTTAAACATTCTCTCTTGAGAGTCTTTAAAAATGGTTTCATCAGAAACTCGCTCTTTAACAATTTGGAAAGCTGACGAATAACAACAATCCCCATATCTTAGGATATGCGTTGTTATTCATTTAAAAGTTCTCAAATCCTAACTTACTTTGAAATATAAGTGGTTTAGGTACCAACACACATTCAAGTGTTCTTGGGAATAACATCATCGATGTTGTTCATATTTGAGTCCGGCAAAATC
>NZ_JBSWVW010000013.1:0-269 GCF_056159765.1 Vibrio sp. ABH4_348
ATTGAATCTTCGGATTCAGCACAGTCAATTCAACATTACATATGTAATGTCAGTATTCATTGAGCCAACCAAAACTTAAATTGAAGAGTTTGATCATGGCTCAGATTGAACGCTGGCGGCAGGCCTAACACATGCAAGTCGAGCGGAAACGGCAACATTGACTCTTCGGATGATTTGTTGGACGTCGAGCGGCGGACGGGTGAGTAATGCCTGGGAAATTGCCCTGATGTGGGGGATAACCATTGGAAACGATGGCTAATACCGCATAA
>NZ_JBSWVW010000014.1:0-236 GCF_056159765.1 Vibrio sp. ABH4_348
GATACCGCTCTTTACTAAGAGAAATATCTAATTGGATTATCATCAACGAGTGCCCACACAGATTGATAGGTTTATATTGTTAAAGAGCGTTTCTCTATAAAAGAGAAGGCTTTCAGTGCCTTAGCACTTAAGCAGGACGCGTATAATACGCTGTCTACTTTGAAAGTCAACATAAAACTCTAAGTTAGTTTAAAGTCTTATGGTGACTTGCTTATGAGATAAGCAAGTAGAATTTA
>NZ_JBSWVW010000015.1:0-224 GCF_056159765.1 Vibrio sp. ABH4_348
TGTCCCGTCCTGATATAGGTTGACACTTTTGGTTAAAACGCTCGGTGAACTTCATCGGGCGTTTTGTAATTTAAAGCTGTATGTGGTCTCTGTTCATTATAGAGTTTTACCGACTCGGCAACCATTTTCTTTGCTTCATTCAAGTCATTCGGCTTACTCAGTAAGTACTCCATCTTTAAGATGCCGTTCACTCTTTCTGCTAGAGCGTTTTGATAACAATCATA